>CAMSHF010000001.1 GCA_947058615.1 uncultured Rickettsiella sp.
CCGGATAACTTATTGGATGCTCGTTCGTGAATTTTTGTCCCGTACAAAGTAAATTTAGTTAAACCTCTTGCAGATCACCTGTTGGGACCGCTAAGATTAATTGCCTGTTATTAAAAAATCTGGTGCAGGAATAACTTCCCGCACCAAACCGCACTGCACAAGGTACTGGTAATACCTTGCCGTGCTAACCACTTATCTCAACAACCTAAATTAAGTAGGAGTCGAGCATCATGACTTTTTATAGCATAAATCATCGGGCCCCCTTAGGGCAATTTACTTTTATTAATCAAAGATTAATTACATTTTTATTTCACCATCCAAAACTTCTATTTGAGGCTATCTTAGCGCGACTTCGACAGACATAACTCCTGATTTGTTTCAAAAAAACATTTTTTCAAACAAAAAAAATAGGCCTATTTTGCGCCTCGGGAGCCATTATGTCTCAAAAGAAAGTGAGTGAATCCGCTATAGGGGATTCCAATCTAACACAGGGTTCATCCATTAATGAACCGACTGATCTAATAACGCGTATTTTAATAAAACTGGGTAATCACAAACCATCTCTTAAACAACGTCAACTCATCAAAACTTTATTATTTAATCTCAGTTTAAGAACTACATTGATCGTTGATTCACAGTTAAGCCCTCGAGAAAAAGAGTGCCTCTCATTAGCCGCTTTAGGATACACCGTAAGAGAAAGCGCTGAATTACTCGATATTAAGCACAATACAGTTGAAGACTATCATAAAAGCATTAAGAAAAAACTGAAATGTAAAACAATTGCTAGAGCAGTGATGGAGGGTATTCGCTATGGATGGATCAAAAAACCTTAAAAATTTACAACAAAAAACCCTCGGAATTCCGGGGGTACTTATAACCAAGGAAATAAAAAAATCCTATTACTTCTGGCTTAAAAATTCGTTTTTAACTTTAAAAAATCAGAATTACCTCCCCGGAATTCCGGGAATTGTGCAGAATATCAATAATAGTCACACTATAAAAAAACAACACTTTTCAGGAGAAATTTTATGAATCATGACTTTGCAAACTCTTCCTCTACACCTCGTATCTTGGTTGTTGAAGACGACCCCATTATTCGAACCATCCATCAACAAGTTCTTGCAAGCTTGGGCTGTCAGGTTGATTGTGTTAGCCGAGGACAAGCTGCAATCCGTCAGCTTTATTACGATATGGTCTTGCTTGATATGGGCTTACCTGATATTTCCGGAGCAAATGTCATAAAAGCAGCGCGCACGAGAGAAATACAACGAAAACCCCTTCCTTTCATTGTAGTAACCGCCCATGACAAAGAAAACGAAGCAACTTATTTAGCGCTCGGTGCCGATCGTGTTTTTAGAAAACCATTAGCAAGAGGACAATTACACTCTCTTTTAGTAGAGTATGGCTTACTGAAAAATAAATAATAACTTTATTTAATAAATTGAAATAGCAGAAACTTTAGTAAGATTATGGATTGGACACCTAGCCTAACCACTATCAAAAAAAATCTCTGCTATCTCTACAAATCGTTTCGAGTTAGCACTACGTTTTAACTGTATAATGATTGGAATAATCGATTGAATATAAGTCCGTAATTTTTCTTCACTCGAATTTGAACCTGCTTGTTGCATCATAAATACGAGTTGGTCAAAACAACCTGCTGGTGTGTCAGCATGCACCGTACTGATGCTTCCTGGATGACCACTGTTTGCTGCTCTCAGAAATGACCATGCTTCAGCACCGCGCAATTCAGACAGCAGTATTCTATCGGGTCTTAAACGTAAACATGCTTTGAATAATTTTGCTGCGGTAATATTTTTGTCGTCTTCATTAAAAAGTAAATGTACTTTATTTGCCTGGGCTACCTTAACCTCTCGTGTATCTTCTACCGTGATCAAACGTTCTGTATCTGGAATAAGTTTTAAACACGCATTGAGAAAGGTTGTCTTACCGGTACCAGTCCCGCCGCTGATAATCATATTTTTTTTAGCACCTATTGCTAATTTTAGAAATTCGGCAATATTCCGTTGCGCGTGCAACGCTTTTAAAGAAGTTGCTGTTTCTTTAGTCGCATCTTTATTTACAGCAGCAAACGCATCAAAAACCCCTGTTTCTTCGTAATCTTCTAGACTCATTTCATGGCGTGAGTGGCAACGAATAGAATAAATCGCATTATTTTTTTCACAAGCAGGTGGCATAATACATTGTACGCGTTCACCCGTGGGTAAATAGCCTGAAAGTAAAGGGTGCGGAAATGTTTTATGGTTAAATTCTGCAATCAGGTTAGCCAATGCTTCAAGAAAGCTAAATTCTAAGATTTGTATTTCATGGCAAGTAAACTCCCCATTTTTTTCAACAAATACGAAACCGGGCTGATTAATGCAAACTTCAGTTACACCTGCTGTCTGTAAGAAAGGTTTTAAGGGTTCTATGTGTTTTTCTAACGCTTTTATGGACATTTTTTCTGCATAATTTTAGAAGATATTGACTTTACCTTTTGCTTCTTGACGAACCGATCGAAAATCTAAGTCATGCGCTACAAACACTTGAATGGGAGATCCTTGATTTGCCCATAAGGTTGGTGGAATCGTCGTTTGTTGTTGCAGTGTTTGCTGTGCGGTTTGATTCAAACTATTCGCCATAGCCATACGATAAGCTTGTGCCGCATTATAGGATGCGTTATTAGTAACGCCCATATTAGATGTACCCGCTCCCAGAATCGAAAGGAGTGTAGCCGTTCCAAATCGTTGCCAAAAATGTCGATCAATAACATCAGCAGCCCTTCCTGCCATACCTAATGAATCGACACCCGGAGAATCTAAATTCAGACTCAAAGCATCGGGCGTTATTAAACGTGTCCAAACAATAAAAATTCGTGATTGCCCCTCCAATAGGCCACTTTTGTATTGTCCGATCAAACGACTACCTGGCGATATAAGCACTTGCGAACCATCTTCTGCATAAACCGGCTGATCGATGATTGCCCGTAAGGAACCCAGTAAATCAGAATTAATCGCTGTTTCTAAAATAGCATGCATGATCTGGCCCTGAGCTATCAACTGATTTAAAGGACCTAATGACTTTGCTTGAATCTGTTTATTTGTGTTCGATCCACTAAGCTGCTGTAAAAATTGACTGTTGGGATCAGTAGATAGCGTTTTTTCTGTAGATTTTATGGGTGTCGTGGAATTACTGGATTGATTACCGCTTTGTTCAAGCAACATAATAGGCGCAGATAAACGCTGTTGTAATTCTTTTTGTTTAGCTTGTAATAAAGCCAATTGTTGTTCTGATAGTTGTTTAATTTCTGGTTGCCCTTTTAATGAGGATGATTTTGATGAACCTACCCCGTTGTTGGGTAGTGTATAAGATTCTTCTACTGCAAATTTGGTTTTAGTTTCATTTTTTTTAAAATGAAACAGAAAATGTATGCCTAATAAAAGAAATACACTTAGCAACAGGATAAGAAGAGCTGGCTTTTTACGGCTGGGTTCAGTAATCTCCGGCAATCCTTCAGGTGGGGAAGTTTTTTGTTTTACCATGACGTTACCCCCACTTTATTTTATGTTCTGCCAATCACCGATGAGGGCATCGTTATACACACTCGTCACATCACTTCCGCTTCGTAAAGTAAACTGGGGTGCTGTTGTATTCACAACGACATAGTTTCCTTTCATGTGATAATTCACTAATGTTTCTTGCCGATTTTTATCCACAATAAAAATGGCAGGCAAGCTATTGTTGAAGCGAAAATAAGTAAACTGACCATTACAATCAAAAGCCTCTCGTGGGGCTAACCGTTTGTCACCGGTAAAACTATATTTCCAGTTAATTTTGGTCGGATCACAAACGCCAATGGCATTGGTTTGTCCACTTCGATCGTAGCCTGCACTCGGATAGATAAACTGTAATTTATATGTCGGTGAAGTCTTTGTATCATTCGAATCTAATTGAAAATTATAGCTATTAACATTGGTCAACACGGTCATATTAGTCTTTGATGCGGCCAAAGGCTTGATAAACAGATTATTTTTAACCGATACCGCTTGCCACGCTAAGCTATCGCCAATAGGTATACTTTGTACTTCCTCATCTGCAGCAAATACTATTTGCGTCTGATAACCATAATGTCCGTGGATAATAACCACGTTATTCGGATCATAGATAACTGTTTTAACATGTCGATCCGCTGCAACCTCCCGCGGAAGCAAAGCAGCTTGCACCATGCTATGGCCCATGGTAATGATAAGAGTAGACAATAAAAGAAAAATAATTCGTTCACTCATGACGGTTCTCCTCATTTAAATTAACCGGGGTCACTTGGTAATAAATCACCGTAAACCCGAGTGGATTCCTATCTAGTTGGATTTGAGTTGCTTTAACCGATTGATATTTCCATTTCACAATGGCTTCTTGATTCGCCACTTGTTGTGTATTAGCGGCTTTATCACGCATTCGCTTTTCGAAGCGAATGGTTGCAGTGTTTTCATTTAAAGGTGAAACGGATAATACGCGAACGCTAATTGCTTTATCTTTTCCATATTTTCGATACGGGGAAGTTGGTACATTACTATCTACTTCTGCATCGTATTGTTTTCGGATCATGGCATCGGATTGAGCCCAGGCTAATTGGTAAGGAATTTCTAAGTTATCGCTATCATAGCTTTCTCGATTCATCACGTAATGAATGAGAAAATAACGTGTCATTTGCCAGTTAGCCGTTAGCTGCGTAGGTTCTAATTTACCTAGCTTGGTTATTTCACCCGTCGCGTTATTAAACGCATACAGGTAAGGTACTTTTTGTTTGAGTGGGATCAAACAAGTCAGCATGATTAATGTAAACAATAAACAAAGTAATAATCCTATATTTCCAATCAACGAATAACGTAACCAAATGGCTTTGCTATGATAAACGTCATAACGCCAATCAGCGGCTGTTTGATAAAATGCTTCTCTCGTATTTGTTTTCATTTTTTTCCTTGCTCTACGGCTGAATTGACGGTTGATTTTTTTTGACTTGCCGCTTTATTAGCCATCGCGTTCCCTAACGATTTAATTCCTTTTCCAGCCAAACGCCCTACAGCATTCATGCCCGTTGCTCTGAGAGCAGAACTCACCATACTGCCAACTTGACCTAAAGCGGCCAGCGTAAAACCCCCACTTAAACTGCTTGCGATCGGTAAACTTTGTTTTAATAAAAAAGCAGTCACTAACGATAAGCCGCCAAATAATCCCATGGTAAAAAAATCCGGATTACCTTGTGCCGCTTGGCTATTTAGGTCAGGTAAAACCAGCTCCATCACCGACAGCATGAGAGATAAAATACTGGCTGTTACGATAGGGATTAATGCAAAATTAAATAATTTTCTCAGCCAACTGACAAACCAACCCCGCGTTGATTCCCAAAGAATAAAAGGTAGAAAAATTGGACCGAGTGCTAACGCAATGGCCATCGCGAGCTTTGCGTAGATTAAAAGTCCTAGCGCCGTCAAACAACATACAAAAGTAAAAGCAAATATGAAAATACTACAGAAAAAAAGCTTAATTCCTCCACTAAATGATTTTTTTGCAGCTTCCATCCCTACGCTGTAAACATGATTTAAGGCTTGTGCAATCGTTTCACTGGGAGCCAGTTGATTCGACGCATTAACCATCACTTGGGCGATGTGACCCGGTTCATTCGTAAAAAGGTTATAAACAAAGAGATAATACAAGGACCAATTTGTAATCAATCCATAAACTATGCATAGCACAATTAAATGCCGGCTAATAGTGCTGAAATCAGCACTCAAGGTATGCATGGTAAACCTATAGCCTAGCAACAGAATATAAAGTGTACACAACAGCAAGAGTGTACTGTTATATTGTACTGCTAACTGCAGATAGACCGTTTGGACATAGTGGCCAATCACACCATCTACCGCGGTTAACGTATCCGTAATAAAACTCTGAACAGAGAGCATCATTTTATTTGATCTATAAGAAAGAAAATGCTTTTATTTTTTTCCAGAAATCAGGATCTCTAAAATCGTTTAACGTCGTACTAACAGGAATAAAATGCCTATCCATTAAGCTACGGTAATATTTTTTTGTCCAACATTCACATTTATTTTTTAAGGATAAATTTTGTTTAGGATCGATGAAATAGTGAGCGCATTCATTGATAGGCTGACCATCTCCTCTTACAAAGAAGTCCTCGTCCATCGCTCGGATCATTTTCTCATCCACTAAAGGATTTTTATGACTACATGCTGCTAAAAAAGAAAAACTGGCTATTAAAACACTGAGTAAAATAAATCGTTTGTAAAGTACTGGCATAGATAGCTCCTTTTACCATGAATTAATTTTTGTTTTTGTGCCACAAAAAGTAGCGTTTGCATCACAGGGCGCCTTTAATGGTGTGTTCGCACAACTAGCTAGGCAGAATGCTGAGAATAAGATGAGTACGCTTAATAAGTGATTAGGTAAATTTTCCACTGTTTTTTTCTCCTTTTTTTCATTTTTATTTATAGTTTGCATTAAGAAAATGGGCATTCTGTACAGCCTCATTCACTTCTGCTTGCGCATCAATGGCGTGTTGCTGATTGATTAACGCTAGTTGGCGCAACATTTCCAGCTGAATTAAATTATTCTCCAGTGTAAGACGACTTTCTAAATCAACTGATTGTTTTAAGGTAGCCGTTGTTCCAATCTGTTGGCGCAATTGATTTGCATAGTTAATCTGATCTTGAATTTTATCGTAGCTCAATTGACTCGCCGCTCTAGCGGCTAAAGCGGTTTTAGCTTTTAAGACATAATATTTTTGATCCATTTTATTCGGATTTACGCTGTTATACAGTTCGGTTGCCACAGGGAATTCTTCAGCTAATGCACGCAGCGTTCGTCCTAATTGACTATTATTTCCGCGGTTTCCCGCCATACTTAAAACAGAATCCCAACGATCCGTATTTTCACCCCAAGATTGATGATCGGTAAATTGCGAATGTCCCCATTCTGATTGACCCGATACGGCATCTTGTATCTGGTGAGTTAATCCTTGTATCGTATTTTGAATACTCGAAATCTGTAATTGATAGCCTTGGATTTGTGCTGCAATATTGACTAAATCGCTAATAGGATCGGCATAACTAGGAAAAGATAAAATCATGAATAAACTAAACGCTACAGTTTTGTAAATACAGTGAATTGGGTTTAGCATATGTTTTTTTTCCTCTTTCTGCGTTGCTGAAAGATAGGCAGCCAAATCGTCGGATCATCCCCTACTTCAGCACGAATAGTATCCAATAAGCTTACCGTTTCTTGCCGTCCAGAAATGACGGCAATTTCATCGTCTAATCCTTTGAGATTAGCTCTCAGCACAACCGATTCCTTGCCACGACCGACATTCAATAAAAAATAATGGCTATCATCCGGTAAGGTTTTTATTAGCTCATATTCGCGCTCTGTTAAACCGAAACCTTCGATATAGATTTTTCGATCGGCCATAGGATTAGGAAAAAAGATCTTACAGGCTGCTGCTTCATTAATCGGTGCTTGAATGGCTGAAACAGACGTATCCTGTGCCGCTTGCGTGGCTAAACCAAAAAAATTATTTTTCTTGCGCGGTGTACGCGATAAATCATTGATAATATTTTTGAAATAGTCATCTTGTAACGCTAACCAGCCTTCATCGAGAAAGATCATACCGCGTTGACCTTCGAGTTGTTGACTGAAGCGATGCAGTAGGTACATTAACGTGGGTGTTTTACAAACTTCATCTTTTATAAGATGGCTTAAATCAAGACCGATAACATCAGTATTGTATTGCTGTTGTTCAAAGCAATCGCTGACATTATCGAAAACCCAAGCCTGTTCCCGATGACTATGCCAACATTCAAATCGTGCACGCAGTGAACCCGGACTATTTTTACCAAAAAATGGCGCGATATGACAAAGTTGTCTTTCAGTCGGGTTTAAGCGATACATCCCTGCGATAGCATCTTCGATGATTTTTATTTCCTGTTCATCGAGAGGCTTATGTTGAGATTTTAGAAGTTGCTTAAAAAGATAAAGTAAGAAAGTACGGTTTTCTGATGTATCCTTCAGTTGGCAAGGATTAAAACCGGTAGACTTCCCTGGTTTTAAAATTTCATAAACACCGCCTAACGCTCTGACTAAGATTTCCAAACCGCGATCTTTATCAAAGATGACGCGTTTCCCGCCAAATTTCATACTCTGCGCGATAAGAAATCCAACTAACACAGTTTTACCACTGCCGGTAGCACCCACAATTATAAAATTTCCAACATCTTTAGTATGAAAATTAAAATAAAAAGGGCTGCCAGAAAGTGTTTCTAAAACAGTGACAGCGTTACCCCAGAAATTACCTTGCATTTGGCCTAATGGGTCATTGTGCAAGCTAGCAAAGGCCGCCATATTTTTTGTTGAAATATCCACTGCTCGAACAATATAAGCAAAATTACCAGGTAATTGCGCCCAGAAAGCACATTCGCAGCCAACATCTTCGCGAATACACACGATATCTCGATCAGAAAATAAAGCAATTATTTCGCCTACTTGTTGATTCAACTGTGCCTGACTGTCGGCATAACACATCAAACTAAAATGATGTTGGCCATAACCGGCATCACCACTTGCTGCCTCTTCAAATGCTTCATCGATCTGCTCTGTCTGACGATTGGATTCTTCTTTTGTTTGCTGCATATCTTGCTGTTGATCGCGTAAACGAGTTTTAGCCAAATAACGATCATAAAATCGAAATGATTGTGTGATGGTATATTCCAAGCGTAGTGAATTTAAGCTATCTAATAGACCCTGATACGTCATCGCTGGATAAGCCTTGATAGACAATGCGGCAGCAAATTGTTTGCTATGATCGCCTGCACGGCATTCAATGGTTCCTGAACGATGATTAAAAAATAAACGTTTCCTTGCTATATAAATCGACGCATCTTGCGCCGCTAGCGGTACAGCCTGTCGATCGTAATTAATAAGCTGATCCACAAAAGCTAATGGTTGCGAAAAATAAAGCTCACCCTTTTGATAAACAGTTAATAGTTGCGGTTGATAGTCAGATAAGACTTGTAATACTTTTTGTGTGGTTGCTTCAAGCGCTTGATAGGTTTTAGCCAGTTGCTGTTGTTGTGCCTCTTTATCGAGTGGATGGCTTAATTTGTTAAACCAATTAAAACCTTGATTGATAAGACCCGCTGCCGGTTTAGTAACGATTGCTAAATAAAGTGCATTCTGAAACAGTGAATTCCTTTTGATTCGCTCTCTATATTTTTCATTCAACTGCTGAGCAAACCCTGATTTAAATTCACCGTCTGGATACTCAGTAGTTTGGCGACGCAGGGTCCAGAAATAAACCGCGTATTCCGAAGAAAAACTTTTTAATAAACTATTGCGACGATTCTTATAAGCGTCTAAATCCGCTTCACTTTGAGTGAGTCCATTGATCCCAGCCAGTTGAATAATTTGAATGAGCTTGCCACTTTTATCGATTAAGGTATCGTTATTGTAGTGACCTAAGATATTAATATGGCGTGAAGCATCGGCTTCTTTTTTGAGTAAGCGGCTTGGTAGAGAATTTTTTTGTTTTCTTACTTTAGTAAACATACATCATCCTGGTTGATAACTGTTCGTTCCACCCCAAAAACCACTGTTCAAAACCGGTGGCGTTTGTGTGAAAAATTTCAACCATAAGCGAAAAAACTGCAGATCTTTCGTTGCAAGCCGAAATAAAACCAGATGAAATAGCCCAAATAGAGGAATACCCATTAAAGTATGAAAATCAATACAAATCAGAATATTGATGCCTAGATTCGCAAAGAAAAAACGTATCGGAATTCCCATGAACAACGGTGGACGTGTTAAAGCCAATGCGAGCGGATCGACTTCGAGTTGGTAATCTTGCATATTAATTCCCTCTAAACTTATTATTTTTCTTCCAATACTTTACTATTTACGAAAAAAGACTACGTATTGCTAAGGCAATAGCGGGTGCGCCAAACAAAAAAGAAATACCTAACAAAGTATAAAAAAAGTATTTCCATTCCACATAATGACCGGCACACAACAATCCCACCCCCATAATAGCGAGCGTTGCAATAGATAAACCCGTAGCACCCAACAAAGCATCAATGAAATAGTGAAGACCTTGATTAACTGGGGTATCTCCACCACCCGCCCAGCACAATTGAGAAGAAAGAAAAAGAAAAGTAATAAAATCAGTGAATTGAAATATTTTTTTATGGCTTCCATATTGCATATTTTTATTCGAATAAAACATAATTATTATGCTTTTATTTTAACTTATTTTCTTCAAAAAATCACTATAAAAATAGCTGTTTTTTATTATTTTGTAAAAATAATTTTTACTTTTTCTTGCTGAAATTTATTTACTTTACTGATGTAAAACGCTTCTCCTGCCTGCAAAGATTGCTTAACTTCATCAGGGTGAATAATAAATGATTTATTACGTTTTACACTGCCCATTCCCGTTGATGCGTCCTCGCTGATCTGTGCTGTAATATCAAACCCATCTTGCGTCCCTACCCAACTCGCAACGGTTTCTGCACTTTCATGATCATTCAATCGATGACAGATCAATGTGTTAACACAATTTAATAGTTGATTTTCAAAATTGATATCCACTCGTTTCAAATCAGCTAAACCTTGTGTACCAAAAATTGCATGAATACCTTTACCACGCCCCATATTCACCAAATTCAACACTTGCTCTCCTGCGAACACAGAAAACTCATCAAAAATGGTAAAAATAGGTTGTTTTGAATCTAATCGATCAATCACGGCTTTGATATCATTGATAATTAATTTACCTAAAACCTTAGCAAAACTTGGAAAACGCAACGCTGGTAAAGCAAAATAAACCACACTACCTGATTTGATTATCTCTGCTAAATTAAAGGTATTGTTTGTTTTTTCAAAAAAAGATCCTAATTCAGAATGTACTAACAAATTTAAATGGGCTTGTAATCCAGTAATATCTTTAGCATCATAGCGCTGTAAACGCTGTACGCGTGCTTTAAGCGATTCATTAGCAATAGAACGTGTTTTGAGGGCTAGTTCTTCGTATTCTAAACAATTGACTATGGTTTTTAGATCAAAATCTTCCTTTAGTGCTAGCAGCACTTCAAAGGTAGTTTGCAAATAATCTTCGGCTATTGAGCGATAATAATCATTCTCCCAGTGATCTTTTAAACTAATGAGTTTGTCTTTGAGCTCTGTATAGCCGCCATGCGCTAAAGGATCATAATGGTGATACTCAGCACAGTTAAATCCATAAAAACTACGCTGATAATGCTGGGATCTTCTTTGAAGCCACGCACTATTTTCTTCCGTGGGTTTACCATCAATAATAATCAATGGATAAGCTTGCTGTAACGCACGTTGATAAAAACGACGTAGCGTAATGGTTTTACCACCCCCTGTCGTACCTAATACCAATACCATTTGGTTAACTGCTTGATCGGGAATAATAACCGCTTGATGAGTAGTAGAAATTCCTAATAAGGTTCCATCACTGTGCTGATTAAATCGCTTATTCCAACGCTGAAATTGAGTTTTCCAATGGCTGCTATGGGAAGAGAATTCTCTACCACGTTGAATCGCTCTTAACTCCCATTCATGTGTTGAATTAGGAATCCATTCGATCATGCCTAATAAACCGGCGAACAATAACGGAAATCCCAGCAAATAATAAAATGTTTGCTGATAGATAAATAGTAATGCCGCTTTTAAACCTTGACTAAAAAAAACTTTCCAAAAAACAAAATGACTAATAAAACCAAGATGAATGATTTCAAAAAAAGAGAGTGTTAACTCTGCTTTCACCTCAATCAATAAAACACTAAAAACGGCTAATAGAATACCCATCAAAAAAATCTGCCAAGCAGGATATCTTAAACCTCGAATAAGAATCAGAAATAGGATTAATCCTAAGAGCCCTAAATACCATTGCCACACAAAACAAATTCCAATCAATAGGCATTGCATGGCTTCTCGTGGGCGGTGTAGAAAAATATCACCCTGCATTGACATGCAAATCTGCTGGTTGATTTTCTAGAAATTCATTTAACGAATGGATTTTGACAAATGGCATTGCCTTAGCAGCCTCCTGCAATCGCGGCAACATACTTTGCCTACAAAAATACCAAACCTCTTGTAATGAAAATTGTGCCGCATACGTTTTTAAAATGGCCTCTAAGCGTTGCTTACTCTTGCAAGAAAGCTCTACTTCGATGGCAACTTGTTTACCATCAGGAAAAACCAATATCCCATCGGGTAGATGCCCCTGTTGGCCGACCCCCAATTTATACTTATCATGTTTTAACTTCCGTTCACTGATCCATGTAGCACACGGGTAAAAAATTCTTAATTTTAAATAAAGATTTAATAAAGCGAGATCATGTTGGTAGTTAGCTAACGGTACTCGATGTAAGGGAGGTAATGAAGTAAAACGTGAGCCTGCTTGCGTTAAACGAAATAGACCATGACGACGATAAAAAATCCGTTCATGTTGCAATAGATTATGACGTATTAATTTATTAACTATTTGGTAGTTACGCGGTTTCCGTAAAGAAAAACGTTCGTTGATTTGAGGTATTTCACAGAAACCAAATTCATTAATGAATTGTAAAATGGCTACATCACGCGATGTTAATTTCACAAAGGGTCATCCGATTATTTTTATCTTATAAAAAAGTGGACCCCATTTTATGAAAAGAATCAAGTGGTTTAGAAACAAAAAAATTTAATCTAAGTCAGAAGTTATCCACACGAGGGGATTCCTCAAAAAATCCAACGATTGTGGATAACTTCTCTCCTTCCTTTAGTTCTATTATTATTATTATTTTCACTTTTCATTTTTAATTTCTCTTCGCTTTCCCGCCCAATAGCCATGACCTCAGTTTTACAAGACTCGAAGAGACGATGGAAAAGTGAGGTCATGGCTAGCTTTCACAGCGTGAAATGGGCGGGCAGCCTTATTAAATAAAGCTAAAAGGCATTTACAGTCTACTCTAATCGAGTTATAGAACTTGGTATAGATATCCACCAAAAGTAAACTTTGTTTATAATCTTACTCTGATGAGTTAGATCCGATTGAAAAAGTTATGATTATCTTAAAAACAAAGCGTTTAATACTTAGAACTTGGAAAGAACAAGATCTTGATCCCATGTCAGCAATTAATCAAGATCCTTTAGTCTGTGAATTTCTGCCTAAAATTGGAGATCGAGTTGCAACAAAAAACTTAATTCAACTTTTTAATAATCACTATGAAAAGTATGGTTTTACTGCATATGCTATGGAATTAAGATCAAATGGTAAATTTATAGGTTTTGTAGGGTTGTTGATACCTTCATTTGAGGCTCATTTCACGCCTGCTGTTGAAATTGCTTGGCGATTAGATTCTCAACTCTGGGGGAAGGGTTATGCTACCGAGGCTGCAAAAGCCGTAGTCGATTTTGCTTTTACTATACTGAAGTTAGAAGAAGTTGTTTCATTTACCGTAGAAAATAATATAAGATCCCGTCGGGTAATGGAAAAGATCGGTATGCAGCATGATCCACACGACGACTTTGATCACCCAAAACTATCAAAAAACAGTCCTCTTTGTCGACATGTTTTATATCGACTAAGCCGGAGCGAGTAAATAACAAGAAAAAGAGAATATGATTAATCCAAATATTAAATTCCCCCCTGGCTAATATAGCTCGGCTGTGCTTTTTAAAAACATTGTTAAGAACCCAAACATTATCGTAGGAGACTATACCTACTACGATGATCCTGAAAATGTTGAGAATTTTAACAAAAACGTGTTGTATCACTTTGACTTCATTGGGGATAAGCTGATTCTCGGCAAATTCTG
Source organism: uncultured Rickettsiella sp. (assembly GCA_947058615.1). Classification (GTDB taxonomy): domain Bacteria; phylum Pseudomonadota; class Gammaproteobacteria; order Diplorickettsiales; family Diplorickettsiaceae; genus Aquirickettsiella. The sequence continues at coordinate 13,893 of CAMSHF010000001.1, forward strand.
TCAAATGGCCACCAATGTACGCTCATTATGAATGGGGCTAATCATGCAACCAATGGTTTTTCGAGTTTCCCGTTTCGTGCGTTTGGTAGTGAATGGAAAGATGTGCCGCTTACACCAGATTATAAAGGTGATACTATCATTGGAAATGACGTTTGGATTGGCTATGATGCTTTGATCATGCCTGGAGTAAACGTGGGTGATGGAACCATAATTGCATCGCGAGCAGTTGTAACCAAAGATATAGAACCTTATTCAATTGTTGGTGGTAATCCTGCTCAATTGATTCGCGATTCTTCTTTCTTCTCAATTATATTGCTACAAGTTCCTAGAATACCGATAATGCATTGTTGCTCATCATATAATGGTACTTTGTTAAAAAATATCTTTTTATTAATGGAAAATGGAGAGATCATATGCGATATGCCATAATTACTGACAACTGGTGTAGCATACTTTAACAAGTACATGAAAATTTTTTATGAAAACAGAAAAAATACTTTTAAATATCTTAAATATGTTATCAATAACATCTATATATATTATTCTGTATATGATATATACCGGTTATATAAATATTCCTTTTGGACTTATTATATTAATTATTCCAGGATTTTGCCTAACTATGCTCGCCCTTTCTGAATTGGATGCTCTTGTTCATACGTCAGCTTAAAATTAGACCTCTTAGATATAGACTAATTTTGCATCCATTATTTAGAAGAAATATAAGCATTTGCCGCCTCTTTTGCAGCGATCATTTCCTGTATCATATCATCATAAAATACTTTGGCATTTTCAACAGAACCCGCTCGCAAATATATTATAAGTTTCTGGCAGGCCTGTTCTAAGCGAAATGCTCCACAGTAACTCGCTCCACCCTTCCATTTATGAGCTATATCCATGATGGCTTGCCAATCGTTTTTTTTGGAAAGTTGTTGGAGCGTATCTAAATCTTTTACCAACCCACTTATCATTAAAGTAAATGCTTCTTTAACAAACTCTTTACTGCCCGTTAACTGGATAGCTTTATCCACATCTAATACCGCTATCTCTGTTTCTATATTCACGGGCTCTGATATAGCAGAATATTGCAGTAAGCTTTGCTGGTAACTAGGAACAAATGCATCCAGTATTTCTACTGCTTTTTCTGGAGTCAATGGTTTAGTAAATACGGCCTCCATTCCTGCTGCAAGACAACGGCGTTTATTGTCAGTTTCAACATGAGCGGTAAGCCCGATAATAGGAACAGACGGGTTGCGCCGCCATTGCTTCAGACGAATACGTCGGGTTACTTCACACCCGTCATTTCCAGGCAAACCAATATCCATAAAGATAAGATCATAATTTTGTTGATTAATGTATTGCAAAGCCGCTTCTCCATCTATTGCAATATCGACTTGACAATGGAGTCTTGACAAAATATTTTGTGCCACCTTAGCAGGGATTGCTTGGTCTTCAACAACAAGAATCCGACTCCCCGCAGAAGCTGATAATTTTCCTACAACAAATTCTTGAATCACCGGTTTAGTAAGTTGTGCTGTAGGTAAAGTTTCTAAAGAAGGTAACTCATTTTTTTCAACACCTAAACTATCCATAAGCAATGGTTCTTGAAAGGGAATTAAGCAAGTAAAGCGCGAACCTTGTTTAGGTTGACTTTCCAAATAGATCTCGGCTTGCAAATCGTCAAGAAATTGTTTGATAATGGATAAACCTAACCCAACTCCTGAATAAATACCTTCGTAGGAAGGAACAAAACGTCTAAACCGTGTGTAAAGATCATGCTGCTTATCGATAGGAATACCAATACCGGTGTCACTTACCACCATCTTAACTATTAACTGGTGTGCCTCTTGTTTCATCAATTTTACAGTAAGCTTCACCTCTCCTTGCTGTGTAAACTTTAAGGCATTGGTCACTAATTCCAAGATAATACGTTGCACTCGTATTGGATCGCTAATCACATAAGTAGGAATTGTTTTATCATAATCCAAGCTTAACAATAAACCTTTTTGCGACGCCTTAGCTTGATTCAGCTGAATAACTAACTTCAATGCATGATGGAGATCAAATTTCTTTTTTAAGAGTGGAATTTCACCACTAGCCACTTTAATGCTTTCTAATACTTTATTTAGAAACTCAAGCAAGGCATCACTGGATTGGACAAGATCTTCAGCAAATTCAGCGACTTTTTTTTCATCGCTAGCCTGTGACTGAATAATCTGAGCACAGCCTACGATACCACTTAAAGGCGTCCGAATATCGTGTCGCATATTGGCTAAAAATTCGGTCTTGGCTTGATTAGCTGCTTCTGATTTTTCTTTAGCTAAACGCAATTCAAGCTCAAGTTGTTTCTGGTTAGTAATATCAGTAGAAATCCCAACTACTCCATAGGTTTCTCCATACCTATTTCGTAAAGGAACCTTATTAGCTACCCAGTATAATCGCTGACCATCAGGTCCTATAAATGGAGGCTCTTCGATATTTAATTTTGGTATGTTTGTTTCAATAACTTGCTTTCCATCACAGATAAGCATATCAATTACTTTTTTATCTACATTCTTAATCCGCCCCATTAATTCTCTAAAGTCCCTGCCAACGGCTTCAGACCGTGCCACTCCTAATGTTTTAGCTGAATTCTCATTACAGCCGAGATATACAAAGTCCTTACTATACCAATAAACATTACCGGGTAGTTGTGCTAGAACATTATCCAATTCATAAATTTTATCTTCTGCTTTTTTGAGGTCGGTAATATCTACCCCGACACCTATAACTCCAGCTATCTGTCCCTTTGCATTATAAAAAGGTGTTTTTTTGACTCGAAAAATAATTTCTTTACCATCAGTCTTTACTCTAATTTCTTCTGGTATATGGTCCTGGTGCTTAGTTATAATTTCCTTATCGGATTGAATAATTTTTTGAGCAATATCTTTAAGATATAAATCTTTATCTGTTTTACCCAAGATTTCCTCTAGAGTATTGACTTGCACTACCTTTAGATGTTGCTTATTACACGCTAGATAGCGTCCCTCCATATCTTTTAAGTAAACGTTACCAGGAAACAATTCCAATACTTGGTTCAGAAAATTAAGTTCTTGTGTTTTTTCCATTTGACACCTTTTTATTTGTATTAAATAAATAACGAGACTGATAAAATATTATGTTTCTATTAAGATTTTATCCCTATATTCTCCCCATTTATAATTAAATGTGGCTAAAAAATAAGCTCAGTATACTATCTTATTTCTAACATGCGCAAAGATTAATGCAATCTTAAATTACTATTAAATTACCTTAATTTCTTATTTATCCAATTAAATCAATTACTAAATTTTTATTGTAGAATATAAAAATGAGAAAAATTTAATTATAGTTTACTAACTATTGATTAATCTCAATTAATAGAATACAAATGCGCTTTTTAAATTTAATATAAAGTCAAAACTAATATGTCCAACTTAACTCACAATAAAAATAAAATATACTCCATCTTATTAGACATATGGACAAAATCTTTAAAGACAATAGATATAGAATCACAGGATACATTTATTTCACTAGGAGGAAATTCACTTACTGCTATCCAGATTATTCATAAAATCAATGAGTCATTAGAAATCAGCTTGCCTTTAGATGCTATCTTTAAACATAATACTGTCGAAAAATTAACTACTTTTATTGCAAAACACGCCATTCAGAAATATAACCTAGAAACGATAGAAAAAAAAATTTGGCAGGATTGTGGTACTCCGCTTACACAATCTCAACAACAAATATATTTTCTAGAACAATATAATGATAACGCATCCTCTGCATACCTTGTTTCTTTTGCATTTGAAATAAATGGAAAGTTAGATAGGCTTGTCTTAGAAAAATCTATTAACACTATCCTACAAAGACACGATATTTTTGGTTCGTTTTTTCGAGAGTACACTGAGGGGATTAAGCAATTTATTCAAAAAGATATCAATATAAGGGTACCGATAGAAGAAAATATAAATATAGAAGATTTACAAAAACAAATTCTTTCCGAAACAAGAAAAAAAATCAACCTATCCAATCCCCATTTAAAAAGGATTAAATTATTAAAACTATCTGAACAACGTTACTTTTTAGTCATAACAGTACATCATATTATTACCGATGCCTGGTCAATATCTTTGTTCAAGAAAGAATTAGAAGAATGCTATAACGCTTTCTCAAATAATGAATATCCAAAATTAACAGTCTTAAAAATGGGCTATGCGGATTTTATTTCCCAACAAATTTCTTATTTAAAAAGTCATAAAATATTCGATGATTCAAAGTATTGGCAATCAAACTTAGTTAATTTTACAGAAATCACTTTCCCAACTGATTTTAAAAGACCAAAAACAAAGAAGTTTATAGGTAAGCGACTAACATTTAGTCTAAATAAAACTATTGTAAAAAAAATAAACCGTTTCAATATTCAAAATAATACAACTTCTTTCATGTTAATGGCAACAGTATTGAGTATTTTATTAAGTCGATACAACCAACAAGAAGATGTCGTTATTGGATTCCCTATTTCAGGTCGAAATGCTTCGGAATTTAGTCATACTATGGGACTATTCCTGAATACCTTAGTTTTAAGAAGTAATTTACAAGAAAAAGATACTTTTGAGTCGTTTTTGTTAAATGTCAAACAAAATTTACTGGATGCCTATGCTCATCAAAATTTTCCATTTTCCCAATTAGTAAAACAATTAAATGTTTCTCGATCCCAAAATAAAAATCCAATATTTCAGATAATGCTTGTGTGGCAAGATAGCCTAGATAGTAATAATTTAGTCTTTCCCGAAATGACGATGACTCCACATTTTTTGGATAATAGAACCTCAAAGTTTGATATGACTTTCGAATTTATTCCTTCAACATTAGGAATTGATTGTATTATTGAATATGATACTCAGCTCTACAAAAAAAGCACAATAAAGAGATTGTCTTTGCATTTTTTGAATTTATTATTAAGTGGCATAGAAAACCCTAATAAGAATCTACTTGCTTTAGAATTTATTACACTTCAAGAGAAAAAACGGTTTTTAAAAAGTCCAATATTATCAAAATTAGACATAGTTGAGCCTGATACTATTCATGAGTTGTTCGAAAAACAAGCTGAACGGTTTCCCGATAAAATGGCTATATGTTGCGACGAGCTAGCTCTTACTTATAGCGAATTAGATAAAAAATCTAATCAATTAGCAAGATATATTAAATATCACTATAAAGAATGTTTTACGTCACCCAATATTTTAATTGGAATTTGCTTAGATAGAAGCTTAGAATTAGTCATTAGCATGCTCGCCATATTAAAAGTGGGTGCTGCTTATGTCCCATTGGATCCCGAATGGCCTAAAAAGAGATTAGATACTGTTTTAAGCGATGCTAATTGCTCAATAGTACTCACAGATAATATAAACAAAGATAAATTCTCCTCCATTAAATTAGATACGCAGAAATTATTAATACTTGATGAAGAACTACATGAACTTGCTGAGGTTTCTACATTAAAAATAACAAAGGAGAGTAATAAATGTCAGGATTTAATTTACGTAATTTACACATCCGGCACAACGGGGGTTCCCAAAGGGGTAAGCCAGACACATTATAATGTAATTCGTTTATTACAGAGAGGACATGAACTATTTGGATTTACTTTTGAGGATGTCTGGACATTATTTCATTCATATACATTTGATTTTTCTGTATGGGAAATATGGGGGGCTTTGGGGTCGGGTGGCTGTCTTGTAATCCCCACCTATCAAGAAACTCGCGATCCTGTCTTATTTTATCACCTTGTTTTGCAACATAAGGTAACAATTTTAAATCAAACCCCCTCAGCCTTTCAGCTTTTTATGCAAGCTGAAGAAACCAATACTAGGAAAATAAGTGCTCTAAAATATATCATATTTGGCGGAGAAGCATTAGATGTTACCTTGCTTTCTCCTTGGTGGAAACGCTACTCAGAAAAGCACCCCATTCTTGTTAATATGTATGGTATTACCGAAACAACGGTTCACACAACCTATAAATTTTTAACAAAAAAAGATCTAAATCGAAGAGAATTTTCTAATATAGGCATGCCATTAGCTGATATCAAAGCTTATGTAGTCGATTCGCACTGTAAGCTTGTTCCAGTGGGCGTGCCCGGTGAATTATTACTAAGTGGATTTGGTTTGTCGCCAGGCTACCTAAATCGTCCTCAGCTTAATGCCGAAAAATTTATAAAAAATAAATTTAATGAAACGCTACTATTAAGTCATAGTTTGGCAGAATCGGCTTTTTCGCGTTTATATAAAACCGGTGATTTAGTGCGGCGACTTGCGGATGGAAGCTTAGAATACTTAGGCAGAATAGATAAGCAACTGAAAGTTAAAGGATTTAGAATAGAAGCTGGAGAAATTGAAGCCGCATTAAATATGCATAAAACAATTCGGCAATGTTTAGTTAGTACCTTGAAGCAAAATAATTTAACCTTTTTAGTTGCCTACTATATTGCTGATAAACGAATCACCAAGAAGACTGATAACAAATACTTAAGCATTGAATTAAGAACCTATTTATCAAGCTTATTACCTGCTTATGCAATTCCCAAGTTTTTTATCAAACTTGATTCTTTCCCTTTAACCCCCAATATGAAGATCGACTATGCAGCACTGCCATTGCCATCGCCTTCCTCTGTAGATAGTGATAGCCCCACAACATTAATTACAAAAAAGTCACGCCATACCGAGCCTGAAGCTATTTTAGCTGGTCTATGGAAATCTACACTTCAAGTAGATACTATTCATCTAGATGATAATTTTTTCAGTCTTGGCGGCGATTCCATATCGAGTATCCGGATTGTAACTGAGGCAAGAAAAAAAGGTTTTGGTTTTTCAGTTAGCGATTTGTTTAAATCCCCCACTATTCGTAAATTATCAAAGCATTATAAAAATCAAACTCAAGCAAAAAAAATCAAATTAAAAACTTTTGATATAACCAATAAAAAACAAATTATTTCTGAAAAATTTCACATCGCTATTGAAAATATTGAAGATATCTATCCACTCTCTGCCTTGCAAACTGGAATGGTATATCATTCCAGTTATTCTACTAAATCAGCCATTTATTTAGATATATTTTGTTACAAAATTATGGGGAGCTATAATAAATCTTGCTTACTGCAAGCAATCCAGTGTCTCATAAATCTTCATCCGATACTAAGGACTTCCTATTTACTGAATGAATTTGATGAACCTATACAGGTTGTCCACGCTACAATAAAAATCCCTTTTTGTGAACAGCACTTAGCTAATATGTCCAGTGTTGAACAAGAATGTAAATTAGAATCATGGATACTAGAGGAGAAAACAAAATCTTTTCGATTTGAAGATGCTCCTTTATTTAGAATAACTGCACATTTAATCCATGAAAAGCAATTTGTGTTGAGCATTTCTTTTCATCACTCTATATTGGATGGTTGGAGTTTGGCTAGTTTTATCACTGAATTACTTGCAAACTATTCACAACAATTAAGTTTAAAATTTAGAACTGAACCGACTGCCAAAACCAAGAGTGTTAAGCATACCGAACAGCTAGGGATGTCAGCAAACCAACTAGATAACAAAGTCGATTGGAATTTTAAAGAATTTGTCCGTTTAGAAAAGGAAACTCTCGCATCTGAAGTACATAGGATATTCTGGAAAAATGAGCTTCGTAATTTTGAAATTACTGAAATAGCCTATATCGAAAATACTATTTTACCAAATAATAATGATTTTTGCTCGCATTGTATTCAGGTTAATCGTCAAGTTACCGCCAAATTAATAGTGCTAGCAAAATCTCTCAATATCTCTCTTGATGAGATTATTTTAACTGCACATATGAAGTTATTATCCATATATTCTAGTCAAGAGGATGTGCTATCAGGAGTTGTATTTAATGGTAGACCATCACTTGATAATATTGATACAACTTTAGGATTATTTTTAAATACTTTGCCATTTAGAATAAATGTCTCTAATTGCACTTGGAAAGAATTAATACATCTAGTTTCTGAAAAAAAGAAACACCTTTATCCATATAGACGTTATCCATTAATGAAAATCATGCAGGATATTAATACGGATCCTTTATTTAATATCATTTTTTACTTTACTCACTTTCATATTTATAAAAAAATTAAAGCAAACTCTCATTTTAAAATAATTGATCAAAAACATTATGAAAGAACCAATTTTCCTCTTGCCATTAACTGCACATTAGATCCAGTTAATAAAAAATTGGAAATAGTATTCAACTATGAGACTCAACACTACAACTCTCAACAAATAATACATTTAGCTGATAGCTATATTCGGTTATTAGAGTCCATAGTAACGGATGTAGATGGCCAACATACTGCTTTTGCTTTATTAACTTCCGAACAAAAGCGCCATCTATTAATTGACTGGAATCAAACTGAAAAGGTTTTCCCACAAAATAAGCTTGTTCATGAGCTGATTGAAGACGTTACTGAAAAATTTCCAAAAAGAATAGCAATAATTTTTGAAACTACTTCAATTTCTTACTATGAGCTCAATAGGAAATCAAACCAATTAGCAAATTATCTAAATAAGCAAAAAACTTATTCAAATAAATTAGTCGGCTTATGTATAGATCGTAGTTTAGAAGCTATCATAGCAATGTTAGCCGTATGGAAAGCTGGAAAAGCTTATATCCCTATTGATCCTTCATACCCTGAAGAAAGAATTAAATTTATTCTAAATGACTCTCAATGTCATATTTTAATTACTCGAAAAAATCTTATTCCAGGTTTAGCATTTTCTAATGAAATTGATTTAATTTACTTGGATGACTTGTATTCGATTACCAAATCGATTTCAGCGGAGAATTCAATTAATACCACCTCCGATAAAGCTAATTTAGCTTATGTTATTTATACATCTGGTTCCACGGGGATGCCAAAAGGTGTCATGGTAGAACACCTATCACTGGTTAATCTTCTATGGGATATGCAGAAAAAAATAGATTTTACTGAAAATGATAATTTTCTTTCATTAACGTCTTTTTCGTTTGATATTTCAATATTAGAAATTTTTCTTCCCTTGATTACCGGGGGTTGCTGTGTGCTCGCTGATCAATCTGGTAGTAAAGACCCAGAATGGATTAAAGATACTCTAAAAAATTGGCCTATTACGGTAGTCCAAGCAACTGCCTCTAAGTGGGCTTTACTTTTCGAACATGGTTTAACAGAGTCAAAATGCAAAATCAAAGCACTATGTGGAGGGGAAACCTTACCCACTTATATAGCATCCCAACTTATTGAATTCTCTGAATCAGCTTGGAATGTTTATGGACCAACAGAAACTACGATTTGGTCTACAATCTATAAATTAACTAAAGAAAATATAAAATTAACCAAATTACCTATTGGAACTCCTTTATCTAACACTAAAGTGTATGTACTAGATAAAAATTTACGTCTTATGCCAATAGGAGGTATAGGTGATCTATATATTTCAGGATTAGGTTTAGCAAGAGGCTATTTAAACCAAGCTAATTTAACCAAAGAAAAATTTATTGAAAATCCATTTATATCAAAGAATATTAATTACTGTAGGTTATATCGAACAGGAGATTTAGCAAGATGGTTACCTGATGGTAACCTAGACTATATAAACAGAAGTGATTATCAAATTAAAATAAGGGGCTATAGAGTAGAACCTGGCGAAGTAGAACATGCTTTATTAAAACACAATTCAATAAAAAACAGTGTTGTTTTACTTAAGGAAAACAAAGGCATGCATTCGCTAATTGCGTTTTTAGTTAAAAAGAAAGAAGAAAATGTAAGTATTAAACAACTCCGTGAGTTTCTTTCAAAGCAACTACCTTATTATTGTATACCTGACCAATACATGTTCTTAGAAAAATTACCTACAACACATAACGAGAAAATAGATTATCGACAATTAATGAATATTGAAATAGAGCCTCCACAACCCGTTGATGACGCTGTTATGACGTCAAAGCAATTAAAATTTGCTAACTTATGGAAGGAAGTACTACAAGTTAAGAGCATTTCCTTGTCAGATAATTTCTTTGAATTAGGAGGAAACTCACTTTTAACCCTTAGATTAGTCAGTAAAATTAATAAGGAATTTTCTATTGTTTTAGAAATGAAAGAAATTATAGAACATCCGGTATTTAGCACGTTATATGACAGAATTATTTTACTAAAGGATTTTCAAGAGAAAAATTCAAAAACTGAAGAAACAATAGATTTTGTAAAATCTATTCCCGACCCAATCATTAAGCTAAATGAAACAGGTAATAAAACACCACTATTTTTGATTCATCCCGTGGGTGGTAATGTATTTTATTATATTCCACTTGTTAAATCCTTAGCTAAAGATAGGACTGTATACGCTATCCAGGATCCAGGTATACGATGCCGTCAACCCTTATTTGAAAGCTTGAATGAAATGGCAAGTTTTTATATTAAAGTAATAAAAAAATACCAACCTAAAGGGCCTTATCTTCTTGCAGGGTCTTCATTTGGAGCGAATGCCACTATAGAAATAGCGAGACAATTAGTCAATCAAGGTGAACAGCCGATGTTTGTTGGACTTATTGATGGCTGGGCTAAGTACCCTAAAGAAGCAAATGACAATCGAGAATGGTTTTGTCAAAATCTAATTAATCAACTTAAAACTCTTGATCAATATTTTTCTCGAGCTGATATCCCAGAATTGCTTTTGGATCTACATTGGCATCGACAACAATTATTAGTGAAACATATTTTACCGGATATGTCCGACATGCAATTAACTCTATTTAAAGCAAAGCAAACTATGGACGTACTTAAGCCTCTAGAATCTCCCTATAATAATTGGGATATCTATTGCAAGAGTACTCCCATAGTATATCCAGTATCCGGTGACCATTTCACAATGCACTTTCCACCGAATCATGAATCACTTGCACAGGCCTTTAAACAATGTCTTGAAAAAATTAATGTTTAGCAAACAACTTCGACGAGACAAGAAGAAAGAATTATTTTTAGAATATCTGCAAAAGAAGAGATTATATTCCTTTAATGTAGATGGCGGTGATATCTGCTGGAAATGTAGAAGAACTTTACAATACAGCGGTTATAAATTTTTCGTTATCTTCTTGAGCAGGCTCACGTATGAGAAGCTTTTTCAGAATATTAAAATCAAGAACTTTGCATAAAATCATCTCTTAACCAGTGCTAATGCTACTCGCGAATACAGATCTTTTCATTATCCCTCATTCTGAAATCGGGTAAAAAATCCGTAAATAAAATATTTAAATCATCTTCAGAAGTTAACACTTTCATAATGTAGGTATCCGGTCGAATTAAATACCCGCACACACCTAAATGACCATAAATTAATCCTTTATTTTTAGTTTTACTAACTAGAATTACCTTTATTAAAGTATTTTTATAATAAGAATCCATGTCTAGGTATTTATTATAAAATAAAATTAAATTGAACTGAGTAGGAGATATAGCATCATATACAGATCTACCATCTTCCATTATAAAATTAGGCATCCTATTTCCAACAATATCTGTTAAATTTTTAAAATTATAATTAATTTTATGCTGTGAAATATTTTGAATTTCTTTTCGATTAAATCGCCTAAAGTTCAAAAACCTCTTTTGAGCAATATTAAGAAATCTTTTTGTAGCATTATTGCCAAAAATGACCTCGCTCATTTTATTATTATAATGAAATAACCTATGGGCAATCGGTAGTCTTTCATCAGTATACGTTTCCATTATAGATGGGCGTAATCGATTTAGTACAGTTAAAGCTACTTTCCACCCAACATTAAAAGCATCCTGTATTCCTGTATTAAGCCCTTGTGAGCCAATTGGGCTTTGAATATGAGCTGCATCGCCCGCATAAACTACTCTATTTTCATAAAAACTATTGACCACAAATTGTTTTGGATTAAAGGTTGATATCCATTTTGGATCACAAATAACCGCGTCATAAAAATTTATACTTTTCATAAGATCTGAAAATAATTCCAGTACATAACTATCGCAAAATTTTTGATCAGATTTTTCTGTAGTAATAATTCTATAAATAAAATTATCCTTGTCTCTTTCTATAGGCATAATATAAAGAAAAGAACGTTTTTTTAAAAAAAATAAATGCCTTTCATCAAAAGGTAGAGCTAATTTTTTAATAGTTACATCAGCCATTAGAAAAGTTTCATTATGTTCTTCGCCATTGAAATCCATATTATCAAATTTTCTGACAGAGCTATGTCCTCCATCACATGCTAAAAGATAACGTGTTTTAATTTTATAATAGATACCTTTTTTTTTATCAAAAATAGAACAAATAATACAATCTTCATTCCGATTAAAATTAATAAGTTCCATTTCTCTTTCTATTATGGCACCTGTATTTAAAAGCTTATCATTGAGAATTTGCGTGGTTTTTGATTGTGAAATTTGTAATATAAAATTATACTTACTCTCAAGATGAGAAAAATCAGCTGTACCAATTTTTCGATTTCTATAATAATAATTTAGATAATACGTTGGAATACCAGCTCTTACCATGATTTCGGCAACTTCTAGCGTATTTAAAACTTCAAGTGTGCGAGAAGTAATTGTCATCGCTTTACTCTTACTAGACCATGAAGATTGTTTATCTATTATTCTAAAAGAAACTCCAAATTTTTTTAATATAAGGGCTAATGTTAATCCTACTGGACCTGCACCTACAATCAATATTTCACAATCAAGCATAAACAATATTACTCATGACAGAAAATATTAAATTTGGTTTTGTAATGGAGAATATATATAAATCTGGACGAATAATTAAACAAAAGCCATTTTCTAGTAGTGAAATAATGTTATATTCGTAAATATCTTGTATTTTCAAATTTTTAATATTACTAATTTTATCTATATCAATAAAAATATAATTCAACTTCCTATCAAAATCAGAAAAACATATCTTTGTCTGATTATATTTTTTATCAATAAGAATACTCCATTGATTTGTTAAAATCTCATCAAGTCTTTTAACTTGGTTATTTTGAGTTAAAATATAAATAGAAGGTAGCAAATATCCGCCAGAATACGAATTTTTTTCAAAATAAAAAGAACATCTGGGTGTAAGTTTAATTTTTCGGTAATATTGACTGCTAAGAATTGAGTTTTTATTATTAGTTTTTTTTACATTTTTGGCTAATAAACGAATAAATTCCATAATTTCGCGTATAGCGAATGTTCGCTCTTTGTGATATGTCTTGAGAAGATTAGGCGACACTCCACAATGAACAACCTCTGCTAATTTCCAACATAAATTCTGCGCGTCTCGAATTCCAGAACACATGCCTTGCCCTCCATAAGGAGGAACTAAATGCGCCGCATCACCAAGCAAATAAATATTATCTTGTGAAAACTTTCTCGCTAAGCAAAAATTTCTTTTATAAATTCTTGCGCGAATAATTTTAGGGTCAATTCCTTCTAGAAAATCTTCTAAAAGCATACAGGCAAGTAAGTTATAATCGGTAAGTACCATCCCAGAATTTATTTTAACTTCAAAACGCCTCATTTCATAAGGAAAATTAATAGTTACACAGGAAAGTTTGCAAGTTTTTTTTTCGGCAATTTTATTAATATTAATTTGTAACTGTTCACTATCTTGCATATCGATAACCATCCAATCTTCACTGGGATCTAATTCATCGAATTGAATTCCACACAAAGACCTAATAGTGCTTCGCCCACCATCACATGCTAGTATATAATTAGCCTTAATCTGAATTTGACGATTTTGATAAATCGCCGTTGCCATATAGTAATCAGTTTCTTTTTTTATATTAATTAATTCACACGGCCGAGATATATGTACAGACTGTGAATGCTCAAGTTTATCAATTAAAAGCTTTTCTAGATCTGGCTGATAAAATGTTGACAAAATAGGAAATTCGAAAGGGCAAAAATCACTATCAGGAATAAAAAAACTATATTCGCCGTTAGGTGAAAAATATTGAACGTGTGGCTTTTTGCATATATTTTTAATGTCTTCATCTTGAAGGCATAAATTTCTTAAAAGACGTAAAGATTCATCGTCTATGCCAATTGCTCTAGGATAAGTATATGCTTCAGACTTTTTGTCAATCAATAACGACTTAATCTGAAATTTATCTAAATAATTGGCAGCAGCTAATCCAACTGGTCCTGCACCAACAATTAATACCGTAAATTGATTTTCAATTGACATAATTTTTTAAAGTAGAGTCATTATTGTTAACATTCATATAAAATACAATTTTACCCCTAGTGTGCCCCGAATCTATAGATTTATGTGCTTCAGCTGCTTGAGCTAGAGAAAATACTTGAAAAACGCAAGATTTTACTTTATCAGTCCTTATGTGCTCAGCTAGCAGCTTTAGTCCAGTAATATTTGGCTCAAAAAATGAATAATTAAAATATCTTCCATGTTCTTTAATTTGATAAAATTTACGCTCTAAGGTATTAGAAACAAATTGACGCATACCAACATGCAGCCCTTTTGAATCAGTAAACGGCATCATTGGTCCAACAATAGAAATATACCTAGAGGAATACGAGAAAATCTTTAATAATTCAAGATCAAAATACTTCAGTATGTTTTTATATTTTGAAACGTCCCAGGTTTCATCAGCCCCAGCCAGCATCTCTAAACAAGAAGTTAATACCGCCTCAATTTGCAATTCTATTGCCTTGTATAATGAGACACTTTTTAATAATGGTAAAATAGAATCTGTATGGGACTTACCTAGTAAATCATAAGCAATATCACAATTTCTTACTCTTTTGCTATAATCTTCTTTTTCGTAATTAATTACTTCATCTGCACCTAGTCTATTAAGATAATCGACGTTAGCTTCACTACAAGTAGTGACAACATAAGCGTTCAGTGCTTTTAAGAATTGAATGGCATAGCTTCCAACTCCACCTGCTCCAGCAGAAACAAAAACCTGCTTACCCGCATAGTCCTCACATCGCATACCACTCTGAGTAATCAAAGCATGATAGGTAGTAAGGGCAACATACGGAAATGAGGCGGCTTGAACATGAGTAACATTAGTCGGTTTATTTGTAATTTCAGAAGTTGGTATACAAACAAATTCGGCATGGCTCCCCTGCTTCATTCCTAATGCTCTAAAGGGACTTACCACACCAAAAACACTATCACCTTTTTTATACTCCTGTACGTCTTCGCCGACTTTAACAATTACTCCTGAGAAATCTCGTCCTAATATAATCGGCAATGGAGCTTTTAACGAAAAAATCGTTTTCCCATAGCCAGCTCTAATTCGTGCATCAATCGGATTAAGTGATGCAGCATATACTTCAACAAGTACTTCATCTTTGTTTGGTTCTGGAACGGCGTATTGAACAAGATCTAATGCCTTAACTGGATCAGTATCATATTTTTTAAGCATAACTACTTGCATTACCATTATCCTTTTAAATATTAAATTAAATTATATGCTATTATTTCTTTCAAAATATTCTGAATAAAAAAAGATATATCCTTAGATATATGAGGGGTCAAATTATCATTCTTTACAAAAAAATGATCCCCTTCGTATTTTTTTAACATTATTTGTTTTGACGTAAAGTTTGACCATTCCTCCATTTCTTTTTCAGTTACCCGATCATCTAAAACACCATGTAGTGCAAGAATGGGTTTTGAAATATAGTTTGTTTGAAAGCGACACGAAGAAACAATGCAAAGATCTGCAATTAACATTTTCAAAAAATATTTAGCGTCATCAATTTTAAAATTAAAATTTTCAAGTTTTAAGATTTTTAATAGTTTAGAAATTTGCTTTTTATCTAACTCTTCAAACTCGTTAAAAATATTAGGAATGTTTAATCCAAATTCTTCTTGTATTTTATTATCGATTTTTTTTAACCACGGATTATCTTGTAAAAGAGGTGATGAACAAGCGGCAACAACAATTCCACATGCCTGACTAATATTTTTAAAATTTAACATTAAAGAAAAAGCAACTAAGGCTCCAAAACTATGTCCATACAGTATAAATGGTAGATTAGTATGTTCCTTAATCAAAGGTGTTAAATACTCATTAAAAAAATTAAGATTTAGACATAATGCTTCATTTTTTCGTTCTTCGCGGCCCGGAAGTTGAATAGGAGAAAGATGTATCCAACTAGGCAAATATTTTCCTAATATATTAAAAATAGTAGCGCCCGCTCCTCCGTATGGAATCGCATATAAAACACATTTAGCTTGTGAATTAATCGAAGTATTTTTTATCCATTTATCTATACTATTTGATATAGGATCAGTATGAATTAAAATTTTTAAATTGGAAACAACATCTATAAGATTTTCACGCTTATCAAAACAATTCAAAATATCTTTGATACTCATGCTTGTTGTTAAATCAACAATATTTAATTCACTCTTCAAACAACAATCTAATTTTTCTTTTAAAACCAAAGCTGAAATTGAATCTAAACCATAATTTGTTAAGGGTAATTTCGTATCTATTATTTCCTTGTCGATAATACCTAATAGTAAGCAAAATGTATCTACTACAAACTGCTCAAACTCTTGTTCATTATTAAAAGTATTACTTATTGGATGCGTAAAATCAGAAACAGTTTGACTTATATCCATTTTTACTTGTTTCATTCGACACCCTGAAATTTCTGCAATTAAGAAATTTTCAGAATCAAAGAGTTGTAGATCACCAGTAAGTTCGTCATCAGATTCATTAATTATATTAATTAAACATTTAATATTGTTCTGATATTTTTCTTGAGTAAATAAAGTAAGTTTCTTAATAGAAGCCACCATATACTTGTTTTTGGAAGAGGAACAATAACTATGCATGTGAAAAGCTTGCGCGCAACAATCTAATACTTCAGGAGAAAAAGGGATTTTAGTTTCAATGTTTTTTTCATTTTGAATATGTACTAAAAACTGCCTTTCGGACAAAACATCTATTTTATTGATTCTTTGAATATTTTTACCTAAAGGTAAATTAAGTTCTCGATTTAAGTAGGAATAAAAAGTTTCGCCTGACATGGCGCTAGAAGCACTCTCATTATCATAATGAAAATCTATATTAACGCTATCAGCAAACTCAATATTACCTCTTACATGCTCTACCCATTTAGAGCTTAAGGATGATGGCTTTGATAAAAATATCCAACTGGAAGTTTTATCAGATGAACAAAACTTAATAATTATTTTTCTATTTTCAGATTTTTTAATAATTATTGGAGCAGTAAATGATAGGTTAGAAATAGTAACATTATGCGAATAATCTAGTACTGAAATCAATAAATCAATATAAATACCTATATGGACAATATTGTGCGTATCTTTTATTTTATCATTATTTTGCAATAAATCTGTAATATCAAAAAATTTTATATCTCCTGGAACATCAATAATTTTTGGCTGATTATTTAACGTAGTGTTTTCTTTGAATTTTGGCCAATAAACCATTTTTTCAAACGGATAGGTAGGTAAAGATATCTTTAAATAAGAATTTTCTCGATAAAATGCTTCCCAATTAATGCATTCGCCAGAATTAAGTAATGTAAAAAAAATAGAAATAAGCCAATCGCATGTTGGAGCATAATCTGTTTCTAGTTTCAAAAAAACATCTTTATCAAGGCTTTTAAGTTTTCCATTATTTATGCTATAAAAAACATTGGATGCTATTTTATTATTTGAGTTGATAATTGTATTTAATTGTTCATCACTAATATCATCAAAATTATTTATTGTAAGTAATAATTCATTGTTTATCAAATCATTGTTTTGACATAATAGCAAAGGAAAAATACAAGCTAAACCACTGTAACACCATTTAGTATCATCAAAGAAATTTTGAAGCAAATTAACTAAAGATAATCCAACAAGCAAATAATCACAGATACGAACATGCTGTATAGGAAATTTTCTACCTAATAGTATTGTATATGCTTTTTCATATTCACTAGGATAAAATTTCTTAATATCCTTAAGATAAGGTATCGTTTTATAAATTAGTTCGCTGCTAATACCAATAGAATATTTTGCAGTGTTGGCTAACATGGAATCAGGATAATTAATAATGTAATTAAGTTTATCTAACAATTCTTTTTTTGTATTAACTAAAATATTAATTTTATATTTTTCAAAACTTCTGGAAATATTAGTTGTATAGCAAATTTGATCGATACTAAAATTATTATCTTCTTTTATCATTTCTATAAATTTTTTTATGTAAGCAATCAGTGAGTTTTTATTTTTTGCAGATAAACAAAAAATTTTTTTTAACTTAGATTCTGCGCTAGGTTTATTGATATATTTTGATATTATCGCACTAGCATTTGTTCCACTAAAACCAAATGAATTCAAAGCAATAGCTTTGTTTGTCATATCAATTGGGATGATTTTTTTCGTAATGGTAATATTTGATGTCAATTTTATGCGTGAATTGATATGTTGCGCATCCAATGGGTATGGTCCGATACAATTATTTTGCAGCATTAAAATAGCTTTTATCATTCCAGCAAGGCCCGAACAAGCTTCTGCATGCCCAAAATTAGCTTTTGATGAACCAATATACAAAGGAAATTCTCGCAAACTATCATCAGAAAATAGAACATCCTGAATAGCTTGAAACTCAATAGGATCTCCAAGTGGCGTTCCTGTTCCATGCATTTCATAGTAGATGATCTGATTAGAATTTAACTCACTATCCTGGATCATAGACTTAATCAGTTTTTTTTGAGCTTGTCCATTTGGAACAGTTAAACCACTACTATGACCATCATGGTTAGTTTTAATAGATTCTATAACCGCCAAAATATTGTCATTATCATAAATAGCGTCATCAAGTCTCTTAAGCAAGAGCACCGCACAACCTTCAGCGCGTCCATAACCATCTGCAGTTGCACTCAGCGTCTTGCAATATCCGTCTGATGAAAGTGCATGAATATCATTAAGTTGAATATTCAAATATTCATCTAGAATTAGATTTGTCGCCCCTGAAAAAGCATAATTACATTTATTATTCAGAAGGGCGTTACAAGCTACATTTAATGCTACAAGTGAGGATGAACAAGCGGTATCAAGCGTGACAGCCTCACTTTCATAATCCATAATATATGCAATTCTTCCTGAAAGAACACTAGCAAGCGTTCCCGTAAGTGAATACGGGCTACTATGTCCATTTCTGGATAAGATTTGATTAAAGTCCGAATTAATCGATCCAATATAAATAGCAGTTTTTTTATCAATGCGCCTTGCATTATAACCCGCATATTCAGCAGCTTCCCAAATAAGTTCTAACATAATACGCTGTTGCGGATCCATTTCTGCTGCTTCATTTGGTGAGATTCCAAAAAATAGCGGATCAAATTTTGCAATAGTTTCTAAATAAGAAGCTGGTTGACTTAATGAAATATTAGTTTCAGAAAGCCTAGTTGGAGGATATATTTTATTAACAATTTCGCCATCTCTAATAAGACTCCAATATTTTTGTGGAGTATCACACCCCCCTGGAAATCGACAGGACATGCCTACTATAGCAATTTTAGATTTTTTTTTAATATTACTAATTTTTAAATTTTTTATTATCGATATAGATTCTTTTAATTTTTTTTTAAGAATTTCAATTTCTTCTTGTTGTGTTAATAACATAAATAACTACATGGCTCCTTGAATTAAAGTTTCTGTTTCTTGTATAAATAAATCAACATCAATTTCATTATTTTCATTTTCAAAACTATTTGCCCGCAAAGTCGGTGCACTTATATCTACATTAAGTAATTGGAGAATGTGTTGATTTAGTTTTTCGCAGGTAGGATAATTAAAAATGTCAACATCCTCCAAAACGATATTTAATGATTTATTTAGTGCTCTAACTAGTTCCATAACCATCAATGACTCCATACCTAAATCAAAAAATCCTCTATCAACATTTATCTCTTCAAGACTATAACCTAATACCTTGCCAACAATTGATTGAATAAATTCAATTAAATTTAATGGGGTTTTGTCTTGAAATGTAGCTACGTCTAAATTACAAACATTAACATCAATATTATTAGCTAAGGCGCTAATTAAATTATTTTCTTTTATAGAGGTAGGTAAATATTCCTCACATGGCCAATGACGTTTCTTTATAAAATTTCTAGGGGGAAGATTTAAAATAGAATTATTTTGGTATGGTAAAATTGTGTAATTAATATTAAATCCAATTGACCATAATTTTGCGGCTTGTTCATAATATTTTTTTTCTATTAAAAAAGTTATTAAGTCAGTATCAGTATCATCATGACAATTTAAAATTTCTGCGCCTATATAGAGTTTTTTTGAAATAACTCCGTTGCACCATCTATCCAGTATATTTACTAATTCATCAATATGGTTAACAACACATGAAAGTCGAGCTTTATATGGATCTTTTTTTAATAGGCCTAATGCTAATTGCTGAAGATTAGGATTATTAAGTTTTATATAATTGATTAAAATTAAAATATCTTTTTTTAAGCAATCTTGATTTCTAGCAGAAATCAAAATTAGCTGGTCTCTGTTAGATTGCTCAACGTAAGGTTTTATAACCTCTTCTTCAACTAAAACATGTACATTTGTTCCACCTGCACCGAATGAGCTAATCCCTGCTCTTCGTTGGTTCAAATCCGTATTTAAATTTTGAATCGTCTGCCATGGTTGCATAGACCGATTCACACTAAAGGGTAAACTATCAAAATTAATAAATGGGTTATAGGTTGAGCTAAATAATAGAGAGGGAACTAACATTTTATGTTGAAGCTGCAAGACTACTTTAATAAGCTGTACAATCCCCGAGGCAGCTTCAGCATGCCCTATATTGGATTTAACTGATCCAATATAACATTGATTGTTTTTAAATTTATCTTTAAATACCTTGGCTAATCCTTCAATCTCAATAGGATCACCAAGAAGTGTTCCTGTTCCATGTGTCTCAATATATGAGATATCATTCCCAAACCATTTGGCATCATTTAAAGCATTTTCAATACAATTTGCCTGAGCGGATGGATCTGGGACAGTATACCCATTGGTCTTTCCGCCATGGCTTACGCCCGAACCAGAAATTTTTGCCAGTTTATTAAACCCAAATTCCGAAGCTAAATTGCCCCTGCATAATATTACGGCTCCTACTGCTTCAGCAGGGACATAACCATCTCCATCTGCACCGAAAGCATTGCAATGTCCTTTAGCAGACAAATAACCATGCTTAATTAACATATCATATTTACTTGGATGTAATGTTAAATTAGTACCCCCAACGATAGCTAAATCACATTCCCCGGATTGGATGCTATGCAATGCTAAATGCAAAGCATAGAGAGAAGAAGAGCATGCAGTATCTACAACTAAACTTGGCCCAGTTAAATCAAAAAAATAAGATACTCGATTTGCAATAGAATAAGTTTGTGAATTAATGGGTAATGTATTTTCTTTATTTAGTTCAGATAAGATTAGTTGATAATTATTATAGGTACTACCAACTATTACACCGAATCGTCTATTTTGATCTTTAAGAGCTTTTAATATCGATCGATTAATCCCACTATGCTCAAGACAATCCTGGGCAATCTCTAAGAATATTCGCTCCTGCGGATCCATAAACACCGCATCCTTAGGGGCAATACCAAAAAAATCAGCATCAAATTTATCGATATCAGTTAAAAATGATCCAGAAAGCGGATCTTTATATTTTTTATTAAATATTTCAACAATATTTTCTTTCAGCGTTCTTGACCAGCGTTCTGTGGGCACGGTACTAACAGAGTCTTTCCCATTTTTAAGATTTTCCCAAAACTGAAATATATTATTTGCATCCGGAAATCGGCCAGCCATTCCTATAACATAAATTTCCTTATCATCAATATCATCTATATTAGATTTCATAATATTAGATTTTAGCGAAATACTATTTTCATAATCTGGATCTAATTTAAGATTTTTTTTTAATTTTCCAATAAGTTCATTCAAATTTTTTGACTCATAAAAAACCGAAATAGGGATATTTCCATATTTTTTTGAAATCTCATTATGCACTTTTAAAATAGTAATCGAGTCAATACCTAACTCAAAAAGGGAAAAATTATGAATATCATGAATTTCGTTTTTTAATTCAAGGATATCTAATAATTCAATACTAAAGTTATCAACCTTAACAGCAAAGGTCATATCCTCGCTTTTTTCATTTTTTTTATTTGGCAAATTTTCTAATAATTTCCAATGGGATATTTTTTCAAATGGATAGGCAATAAGGTCTTTTCTTATATAAAGAAAATCTGAAAAAAATAAATTCCAATCAATAGCACATCCTTGCTGCCATAAATGTATGCAAGTAAATAAAATATCTTGTTTGTTATTTATGCAAAAGATATTTTTACCATCCGCATTTAACTCTAGAGTACCGCAAACAAATATTAATGCTTCAGGAATAAGAGTTTGCAATGACTTTATTGATTTATTGTCATTTTTAATGTTAGTCAATGGTCGCATTGTGAATAAGCATTTATCTCGTTCAAAAAAATACAAGTATTTTGCATTTATATTGATATCTAAATTTATATCATTAACTATAATGTCAAAAATATGCTCTATATTTTTTTCGCATAAAGATATAATTTTTTTTAAAAAAAATATATTAATATCTTTATTAATTAAATCTGTCTGAAAATGTAACTCTATAGCTTGCATGGCATGTATGCCAGCCAATAAATATGTTACCTTCTTATCATTACTATTTTTTTTTCTTAATAGTTCTTGGCAGCGATCAAATTCATCTTTAAAGTATTTATTTACTGAAAGTAGCAATTCTATCTTTTCTGAAAAGAAATCAAATTTACTTTTTTTCAAAAGGGGAAAAACAATCTTTTTTATATTTTCCGAACTAAAGTAAGCCGGATAAAATATTTCGTTTTCATACCATATATCAAAAATTTGGATATTAGTAGAAGATTGACAAAGTTCTTTTATCTTACTCAAGAAATCATTAAGAATATTGTTATTTTTAGGAATAATTACATCTAAATTAATTCCAGATTGAAATAAATGTTTAATATATGTCAGCGTAGTTTTACTAATATTATCAAAATAAAGAGCAAACTTTTTTTGGGAATGAAGAATCGGCTGATAATTGTGAACGGCATGATTAAGTTTTTCCAAAAGATCGTTTTTGTTGATAAATTTAGTAATATATCTATATTTCAAGGGTGTGCGACCAAAAAGTAAATTTAAGCAAACATTGTTTATATCACTTTCCTCCCAGATCTTTAGATGCATATACCATTTTTGAATAAGAAGTTTTAAAACATCAATAGATTGTGCAGATAAAGCAAATGGAACTACTTCCTGCTGTGATCTCTTACTAGATTCAGAAATAGTGTTTTCAATTTGAATTGGCTCCTCTAGGATACAATGCCCATTAGCACCTCCAAAACCAAATGAACTTACTCCTGCTCTTTTTATTGCAATTTTAGGTCCTTTCATCCATGTAATTAATTTATTTGCAACTTTAATGTTCGAATCACTTATTTCTAAAAGAGGATTTTCTCGTTGATAGTTAATTGATGGGGGAATGATATTATGTTTCATCATTAAAATTACTTTAATGATACCTGCAAAACCAGCAGCACCTTCAAGATGTCCAATATTAGATTTTACGGACCCAATATAAAGTTGCTCTGCGTTTCCAAATACTTCCTTAATAGCGTTCACTTCAATTGGATCTCCCAGAGGTGTAGCTGTTCCGTGAGTTTCAATATAAGAAATATCTTGAGGTTTAAGATTAGCAGCCTCTAAAGTCTTCCGAAGCAATCTAACCTGAGCTTGTTTAGATGGAGCTGTAATCGAACTATTTTGACCATTATGGGATAGTTCTATAGAATTAAGCACAGCATAAATGCGTGCTTTTATTTTTTTTGCCATTTTATATGTCGTCAATAACAATACTCCCGCACCTTCTCCCTGAACATATCCATTTGCACTAGCATCAAAAGTTTTACAAATTCCATCTTTGCTTAACATACGAGATTTAGAAAAATCAATATAACGTAGAGGATGACTTAAAATATTTACAGCGCCAACAATACTGAAATCACATTTTTTTTGTCGAAGCGCATCAAAAGCTTGTTTTAAAGCCACAAACGAAGAAGCACAAGCAGCATCTGAAGAATAGCTTTCACCTGTTAAATTTAAATGATAAGAAATCCGATTTGCTAGACCACATGCATAATTATTGATACATGTTTTAGCATCAATTTCAGTATTATCAGTATTTATAAATCTTAATAAATAATCAAATGCCATACCTCCTGTGTAGACAGAAGTATTATACTGCTGAAGTATATTTAAGCTAATCGATGCATCCTCTATACAATGCCACGCTTCTTCAAGTAAAATTCTTTGTTGGGGATCCATTTTTTTTGCATCTGTTTTTGAAATATTAAAAAAATTATTATCAAAGTTATCAACCCCATCAATTGAACCTAACCATTTACTTTTTATTATTTCACGCTCATACAATGTTGAAGCTTCAAAACGTTCCTTTGGAATTTCTTTAATACTACTTTTAGACGTCATTAAATTATTCCAAAATTCTTTTTCGTCACATGCCTCAGGAAATCGACATGATAAACCAATAATCAATATTTCATCTCCATTACATTGATCAGATGAATAATTTTTATTTATACTTTCTGGTTTATCTTCTTTTTTTAATTCACTTTTATTAAATGGATAGATCGTATCTGTTTTCTTTATACTTTCTAGCATATTAGTTAGCAACTTACTTTCGTTAACTTCAATAAATTGTTTATATCCTTGAGAAATAAGATACTTAATAGATGAGTACCATTGGACCTTACAAACAAGATGGTTTACTAGATACTCTTTAATTTTATCGTTTTCATATTCCCTACCCGTAATATTACCAATTACGTCATAGTTAATATTATTAATGGTTATTTGATTCAGCTTATTTTCAAATATTACTTTTGCCTTTTCCATTAATGGTGAATGAAATGGTCCATTAGTGTTAAGCTTAATAACAGTTTTTGCCCCTTCTTTTTTCATTAAAATTTCAATATCATTCATTACGGTTTCGTGACATGAAATGACGATCTGCTCGCGCGTATTAATATTCGCGATATAAGCTAGTTTTTCAAAGTTATTTTCAATAATTTTATTAATTTGTTCTAGCTGCAATCCAATTATAACAAGCATGCCACCGTTTTTTACAAGTGACATAGCATCACCTCTTTCTTTTACTATCTTAAGCCCCGTTAATAAATCAAAAGCCCCTGCATTTTGTAATGCATTAATTTCACCTAAACTGTGCCCAATAAAAATGTTATTTTTTCTTTTCTTTATATCGTCATTAGTTTGATCCAAGTAAGCTAAAGTATTAACCATGTAAATTGCTGGCTGTGAGAATTGAGTATTATTTAATTTTTCTATTGGGCCATTAATGCAAAGCTCCTCAATAGAAAATCCACAAATATCGTTAGCTTTAGACATAATTGCTCGATATTTTTTAAAATATTTTTTTCCCATACCCATTCGTTGTGATCCTTGTCCAGGAAACATAATAATTATTCTTGACATACGCTTTCCTTATAAATTCTAAATCTTTAGATATTACTTATATATAAATACAAATATTTACTTTTTGATAAAAATAATGCTGATTATTTGTTTTATTCAATTATTGAATAAAACTTTAATATATTTTGATCGAAAATTTTATGCTTGAATTTGAGGTAACATAGAAAAAAATTTCTATATTGTCTATGAAGGAAGTTTTGGGGTAGCTGAGTTTTAATAGATTTAAAATTTAAATCTAATTGATTATTAGTAAATTTAAAATATGATATTTTTTTTAAAAAATAAAAAAATAGTTTGCATTTCATCATAAGAAAAATCCTTGTTATTGTGTTTATCAATTTAATACAACTTTACACGAAGAGATTAACTGATCATTAAGTATATAGTCAATTAGATGTTTTTAATATAATTAAACATCAATTTTATCTACCCACATTTATAAATTTTAATAAAATTTCTAAATAATTATTTTGAATACAAAAAATACAACTAACCAATATATAATTAATAAACGTCTTGTTTTTTATTACAAACTTTTCTTTTTTTATTATTAAAATCTGAAAATTTCTGATATTTGTCTATAATATATAAACCCTCACGCAGAATAAAAAATGGCAAATGAAGTAAATCATTCATTTTTTCCCTATTTAGCTGGTCAATTATTTCGAAATTTTTTTGAATTAACTGTAATCTATTAATAAAATTTTTTTGTACCTAGGTATTAAAAACATTACTGAATGGTATTTTTTAATTCTTGATACGAACACGCTTTAATTAAAACTCCATCGGCACTCCAATCCAGATATTTTTTTTCATTATTTTTATTCACATAAGCACTCCATACTATTAATTGTGTACCTGCATTTAGTACGCTATCCCGTACATTCTGAATTATTTCTCTTTCTGATACTCCATATAAGCGTAGACCTGTCACAATTAAATCATAGGTCTTACTATGTATATGTTGGGTGGCTGTAATGTCATCAACTGCCAAGTCAACTTGGTAACCTAGTTCATGTAAATAATGACTCATAATTCTTTGACAAGCTTTATAAGATTCGACTAATAAAGCGCATTTAATGATATTATTTTTTTGTTTTTTTTCTCCTTGCGATTCCATTATGACCTTTTTATAATTTTAGTTGAAATAATTATTATATATGGAGATATGATTTGTTCCGCCTCTCAAATAATTTTATTAACAAATTTTTCAGATTGATTCTTGATCTGTGCCTTGAATGCTATAGATTTAAATCAAAACTTGGTATCCGTATTAACTACGGGGAGCATTAAAAAAGTTTAGAAAGACTTAAGATTATTTATAAAGAAAGCTTGAATAATAAAAGGGTCTTTAACTA
Organism: uncultured Rickettsiella sp.; assembly: GCA_947058615.1. GTDB lineage: Bacteria > Pseudomonadota > Gammaproteobacteria > Diplorickettsiales > Diplorickettsiaceae > Aquirickettsiella. The sequence goes on from CAMSHF010000001.1 coordinate 40,942, forward strand.
AACAAACTAAATTACCAACAAAATCAATGGCCAATGCGGACAACTATATCCCCATTAAAAAAACAGCCCAACAAATTATCAGTCTTCAAATTTTTGAATTACTCTTTACCATATCTAAATACCTTACTGCGGAAATACAACTTTTTGTATCCCTGTCTTTTTTAAAAGACTTGCCAAATCATTCTTGCTTAAATTAATTCCTATAGATTTGAAAAATTTTTGTTTGATTTCTTCGATGTATGTCTCGACAGTACGGTGAGAAATACCAAGATGTCGTGCACATTGTTTAGCGGTAGCCCCCATAACTAGATAAACAGCAACTTCGGCTTGTTTATGGGTTAGGTATAAATCATCTGATACATCTAAAAGATAAAATTTATCCATCTCTGTTTTTTTATAAAAAGCTGTTCTAATATCGTGAGATATCTCAATCTTCTCAAGTCGATTAAGGCTTACAATTTGTCGTTCGGGCAAAACTATTTTGTTTGCTTCTGCCTGTTTGATTAAATCAGAACCTCTATCTTGAAAGTATTGAATAAAACGCTTAAAGAGATCTACATTTCTAATATAGAAGTTATTAATATGGATGTTATCTTTAGTAGCTGCAAAAATATACAGATAAGTTATATCATCACGCCTGATAACAAAGCTAACTCCGTTATCTATGTTAAACGACTCCTGTCCTTGACTATAAGCGGGGTCATTCAAATCAAGCTCGGACCATAAAAAATAACCTTTAGGCAGAAGATGCTCAACATTAACTACCCCTGCTGTCAAGTAGAGCGCATTTTGATAAAAATGATCAATCCAAGGAGCATTATTGGTCAATAACTCACGTGAACCATCTTTGTAAATTTTGAGATAATTGAAATAGGTAATGCCAATGTCTTGTAATGGCTTGCAAATTTCATTGACATCATTAGCAGACATGAGTGAAAAATGATTTTTTAACTCCATCCCTTTCATAAGATCACTACTTTATGAATTCAATCTAGTTTTGATTTCTTCTGACAGATACCCCACACCCGGCGTATCTACTTCATCTACATGAGAAACTATGTCACCTAAAACCAAATTGAGCAAAATGCCAGAATCAGCACAACATTTGATCAACGACAAATGTGACTTTTTAACTAACCCCTCTTCGACTGCCCGTTCAAGTTGAGCCAATGTAAAATCGAAGTATCCATCAATATTTAAAAGCCCTAGTGGTTTTTCGCTTACTCCAATCTTACGAGCATTCCAAACTTCAAACATCTCTTCAAAAGTTCCTAACCCACCGGGCATGGCAATAAAACCATCAGACAAACTTGCCATCATCGATTTTCGTTCTTGTAAGTTATTAGTTACATATAAGTGCGTTAACTTGTCATGGGCTATTTCCCCCTCCAGCACAGTAGCCATCACCCCTACTACACTACCTCCATTTGTTAGGACTGCATCAGCTAGTTCCCCCATTAACCCAACTTTTGCGCCACCATATACAAGCTGGACATTTTGCTCTGCAAACGCTTTCCCTAAAGCCAACGTAGCTTCCAAAAATTTAGGGTTTTGAGGAATGGTTGCTCCAAGAAATACGCACACGCGTCTCATGATAGTTTCTCCTTAATTTTTATACTATTAAAATTAAAATTTATTAGGAATATAATTTTTCCAAAAAACTAATTTTCTTACCACTAAATCACCTTGGGAACCAGATAAATTCATAATCGTCTAAAATACCATTAATGTTCGCCTCTAAGAACTTTATGGATATTAATTGCTTTATACAAATCCGAGTTCATTAGCTTCATAATAAACTAAATTTTTTTGAAAAGAAGTGGCAACTGCGCTGGCAATATAATAATTATCTATGTCTAGTGGAAAAAGCTTCCAGGGCATGATCTCTGATTGACGAAGTGTCGAAATTTTCAACCAATCGTGTGAACTAACAGCTTTATTTAGATCAACGGAAATACTAGTAAGATCCTGCGTTAGTCCAATCCCTACGGCTTTTAAGTAAGCTTCTTTTCTGGTCCAGCAACGAAAAAAAGCTTCTTTTTTTTCTTCTTGGCTATTCAATGCTGAAAAAAATATCTTTTCGGAGGGCGAAAAAATAATTTCGCCTAGGCCCTCTATCGAGCATTTCTTATCATAATATTCTATATCGATACCTATCAAATCTTCCATTGTTATCGCTATAAGAATAAGGTTATGCGAATGAGATATATTAAACTGAACTTTTAATGAGTTTCGTAAATTATCTAGCGCAGGTTTCCCATGATTTCCGACTTCAAATCGTAAGCATTGTGGATTGCCATCTAAATAATTGGCTAGAATCAACCGCTTCATGCTATGGGTTACTTGATAACGATGTTGGTCACGCTCAAAAATAAATCGTTTAGAGCGCTTTCTCTCTTCTGGTGAAAGTAGTGAGATAAGATATTTGAGCTGATGGTTAACATTATCCAGGCTGATTCGCCAAATATGTAATTCTGATCGCGAAATCGATAACTTGGCGGGTGGTTTACCCCATAAAATTTGATTCATATTTTTTATTATAAATAAAAACCGTGTGAATATCTTTTACTATAAAAATTATAGCCTTAAATTATTCTTTAACTTTACTAAGCTTAAATGCTAATTTCAATATTGAAATATCTCACATGCAACAAATCCTTGCGGGACTTTTGCGGAATTGAATACTGCTCTTGTATGCATTTACGTGATAATTGCAATGGCCACCACGATTAAAAACATTGTTTTTTCAATTACTTATGATTTAAATAGTAGACTCTTAATCTATTGGTCGATGGTTCGATCCCATCACGGCCCACCAGTTAAATCAATGACATACATTATTTCGAAAGCCTTTTTAAATATCACTGCGCGAGTTATACCAAGCCTTCTGATCGTGACAAAAATAACCTAATTTTAAAACTAAAAAGACATCCGGCGAAAGTAAAAATTTTTCAATACCTCCTGCTCATTATAGATAAAGATAAGTACTGTAAGAAATGGGAAAAATACTTTTATTTATCAGAATTTTTGTTACAACCGAAAGTCCAATAACGATGTATTAAGAAATTCCAAAATAAAATTATGCCTAATGAAGAAACTTGACTTAAAATATAACTATAGTGAATTAAAAGAATCTTCATTAACATAAAATTAAGAAAAAGCCCAAATAAAGAATTTAAAGTAAATCTCACCAAAGATTTTTTATGTGAGAAACTACTCTTAAAAGTAAAATAATGGTTTAAAGTATAATTAACCACTGCCCCGCCGATATAGCCTATGGTAGACGCCAAAATCGGTTTTATAAAAATAAATTCTACAAAACCTATTAAAATAGTAAATTGAACTAAAGCACTTAATGCGCCTACTATAAAAAAATGTGAAAATTGCCTTGTAATCGCTTTCATAAAAATTAATCAATAAGAACACTTAATTCAGTTGACACAAAATTATTTAAATAGACAGGAAAATTTTTTGTTTCTAGTATAATTTCGTGAGCAGTCTTACCATAATTTCCTCTGTAACTGGTAATAATACATTAAAGTTAATTCAATATATTTAATTATAATAGCAAAAACCAACCGAAAAAAACCATTTTAAACGATCCCTTAGGCAGACACCTAAGCGCAATTACTAATACTAAAACCATAAAAGGATATAATGAAAGTATATGAAAAATACCCGGTATGGGACGTAATAACCATAAGAGAAAATTTGCTTCTTCTTATTATTATTATTTTCTTTATGAGATAATACATAACAAGTGCAGATACTTAAAATAAAAACGAAAGAAAACTTCTAAAGGAAAAATGAAAATTTAGCGGAACCAATAAGGTAAGCCATAATTTAAAATCGTTTAATATTAAAAATATTTATTTCATTCGGAATTAAATTAAACTACTTAATTTTATCAAACAACTATTTCCGGTTTATAACGCATAGTTAAAACAGCCAAAACAAAATAAAAAAAGCCAATAAACAAAAAACTTATTAAAAAATTGTATTGAGCTTGTATAACAGTACCTATTATAATACCAATTAAATTTCCAAATTTTAAAGCTGTATTTCCTAAGCCTATTAATTTACCTCGATTCTCTTCAGCGTCTTGGAGTAAAAAGCTGAATAGTAATAATGCAGTTACCCCTAAACATACTCCCAAAAAGAGACTTAAAATAAAAGCAAAATATATTTCCGCAGTATATGCATAACCCCATTGGATTGCTCCACTTAATAAAAAAGAACCCGCTAAAACATATTTGGTAAAAGTAAATCTAGGAGATCTTCTATCAACAATCCAGCCTAAACTAGGCGTAGTTAAAGACATAGCAAAAGCAATTAATGCGTAAATTAAACCTAGAGCTAATGTGCTTGCATGTAACCTCTCTGCCGCATATAAAGCGAAAAAAGGAGTCGACATCCATCGAGCTGCTTGAGCACTACCTATTAAAAAAAGTAATAAATTTTTTTGAGGTTCGAGGAAAAAAGTTTTCTGTATTTTTTTTTCTGATGTTATTGGCTGTACATTAGTGTTTTCTTGAAGATAATTAGCTAAAGCAATCGATATCAATAAACATACACAACCTGCGGTAATAAAAATTGCTAAATAGCTGAAATAATGTGAAATAAATCCTCCACATATGGGACCTATAATACTTCCTAGGGCTGTCGCTGCTTGAAGGCGCCCTATAACTTGGCTATGCGTATTAATAGGAGTTATTGCAAGTGACCAAGCTTGAGCGGCTGTAGAAAAACCGGCTAAAGCACCTTGCATTAATCGGATCAGAAGGATGAACCATGGATTGGAAAAAAAAAACAAACTCCACTGCGTAGCAGCTAAAGCAAATCCAGCACGTAATATCATTTTTTTGTACCCTATTCTTTCTCCTAACTTTATCCATAAAAATGTTGTAATAATTGTAGTAAGTAAAGGTGCCATATATATGACACCGCTCCAATATTGAAGAGTTTTAGAATCAAAAGAATGGGATGAAGATAAAATCAGTGGCCAGTAGGGATCACTCATATCAAGCATGCAAATAATAATAAACTGGCCGAAAATTACATAACGAATCTGTTGACGCCAAATAATATCGAACGTCGTAATTTCCATATTTACAAACTTAAAGGATTTATTATTTTAGAGAATAATCCATCACGGGAATAATTTTTTTCTAACCGCATTCGAAGTAAAGCTTTGACAGGCCAATGAGTGTTTAAAATGATATCAAATTCTTTTTTCCAAATGATTGGACACATTCGCCTTTTTAATGCGTAAAATCTTTGCTCTGTCACCTCTCTAACAATTTTCCAAAACGGTTTTTCTTCGCAATTAAAATAATTTGCTAGGAGTAATACAATTTCACCTAGATGCAATTGATATACGGTGTATAAAAGTTGGTTTCTTACTGTTTCTTTATTTTTTTGTAAATAAGGAGAATTTTCAGCGAGATCTAGATTAATCTCTGTCGATTTAAAACTTTCAGTATGAATTTCTATTCCATCAAAATCTCTTGCTATAAATCTTTTTATTTTCCCTTCGCTAAGAATAGCTAAAGTATTTTGTTGATGCCCCTCCAAAGCAATGCCATAGAGTAAAAAAAGATCTAAATAACTACCCAACACCAGATCGGTGTAATGAAGAAAATAATGTAATGCTTCTTGATAAGTTAAACAGCCCGATAGTTGCATTATCTCAATAAATAAATTGTTTCCACTTATTGGAGATTTTTCAAAAAAAGCAGCGACTACGATGGCTACTTCATTATCAGAGAGATGATTTGTGATATTCTCTCGAAAAATAACAGTAAAATGTTTTGCTTCTTCAATATTTACGTCTTTTAAATGCAACCCATAAGATTCTGGAAGTAGACCCAATCGACTAGAAAAATAATTCTCAATTTTTAAAATTTTTTTAAGAATATTGCTAATTTTCGGCATATTTTTTGTAGAGATGGGTGATAATGTCCTTACAATACTTGTAGCTTGGACAGCAACTGGCAATTTAATATACGGTGAATTAATATTTTGAATAGGTAAAAGTGTACGGAAAGATAAGGTAGGACGAGCTATTATTTTAGCTTTATCTAAAATAACAATGATTTTTTTTTCAATATAATTTTTAAACAAAGGTGATAGAAACGTAAAATAATAAACTTGCCAAGGATGAACCGGAAATGGAATATAATCTTTAAATTTTAAATTATTTTTTTTTAACTCCTCTAACCAACTGGTCCATGCATCTGGAAAAAATTCGATAAACCACTCTGTAAAATTAACATTTTCTTGCATTGATTCAACGTGGACATATTTTTTTTGTACTGCAGTAATATAAATACCCACTTTAGACTGAAATTCAGGTGAATAATTAATAGTATCTTGGATAGTAAAACCTAATTTTGTTTTTGCACAAGGATGATAAGGATGTCCGCTATATATGGACTGTTCAAACTGTAAAGAATCATTAATGCTTAACTGTGACGATTTTAATAAATTATTTAATTGAGATTTTTTTTTACTCCACTCAGCTAACTTAGTTACGCTATATTTTTTCCATGTTGAGAGCAAAGCATTTTGCAAATGATTAGCTATTTCTTTATAAAATTTTGACCATTGATCCATATTTAAAAAAGTTTCTAATTCATTTTTGACTATATCTAATAACTTCAAAGGATCAGTGATAGTTTGTTTTAAAGAAGTTGACTTGTGTTTTAATATTAAACTGTCAAAATGAGTAAATCTTAATAAGGAAAATAATTTTACACGTGTAACATACATAAAATAATTAGATCGTTGAAGATCAAAAATCACCGTCGCATTTTGATAATGATAAGGTAAAATACCTTCGCGTAAGAAAGCTAATAAGAGTTGTCTTAATGAATGTTTATTGACTTCATTAATACATTCACTAATTGACGAATCAATACTATTCGAATACAGTTTGTATTGTTCATCGAAGATTATTTCTTGAGCAAATATTCTGTCTATCACATGCATATTTTATTCCTTAAAAATCATCAGGTTATCTGATGTGCCTTAACTACTAAATCTTTCGATTAGATAAATTAAGATAGCTATTATTCATGGTTTTAGAGTTGAGTCAAGAATTCCAGTTGAACTCTTTTATTTTATTATCTTTTAATATATGCTTTAAATTTTCTGGGTATTGGATAGGTATGTCGACTTTTTTTATATTCCTATTAATACTAATATGCATTTTCCTAAATCTGTTTAATTATCAAAAAATGTGTTTAGTAATTGGATCAATTTTGATTGTGACTTATCTCGTTATAGGCAATGGATTTTTTCCTGCCTATTTATTACACAGATTACAATCTCCTTATAATCAATCTCCTATCAAGTGGAAAAAAACAAACGCCATTATGTTATTAGGTGCGGGCACAAGTAAAGATCCCCAGTCGAATAAAATAAAACCCAGTCTATTCGCATTTTCTAGAATTGTACAAACAGCAATTATTTATCGTGAATGTAAAAAAGCGAATGTAAGTTGCTTTATTCTCATAAGCGGCGGTGATCCATTAAATCATGGAAAGTCTGAAGCAGAGACTTATCGAGAAACTCTTTTATCTTTAGGAATTAATTCAAAGGATATTCAATTAGAGACGCACAGTAAGAATACTTATCAAAATGCAAAATTTTTAACTCCTATTTTAAAGAACCTCCATAGCGAACAAATTTTATTGGTTAATTCTGGTTTTATGCTAAAACGTGCATTGTTATACTTTTCTTTTTTAAATATCTATCCCATACCCATAGCTTCAGATTTCATTACTAGCCCTATTACTAAATACCCATTAGGATATAACTTTGCGATGAATGATTTTGCACTTCATGAATATATAGGGATATTACGTTTTTATATTTACAATTTTTTAGGATGGAATAAAAAATAATTTAGATAATGAAACGAATTTCATACTAATTTTGAATTCGACTATATTCGTAGGCCTTACGTAAACCTTGTAAAACTAAATCTGAAATAAGCATATCAAATAAGCCGCTTTCTTCATAAAGCTGAGCAAGCCCACCTGTACCAATAACTTTAACAGCAGCACCATGAAAAATCTCTTTTTTAAATCCTAGAATAATTTCTTTAAGCGCTCCCAAATGTCCATAATAAAGACCACTCTGGATGCTTTCTCGCGTTGTTCGACCCATATAAGCACTAGGTATTTCAATATCAACAGCCATTAATTTAGCCGTATTATTTTTTAAGGCTTCCATGCAAAGCCGTAGTCCTGGCAAAATCGCTCCACCCAAATAGCTTCGATCCTTGGTAATAGCACATAAAGTCGTAGCCGTTCCCATATCAACAACTATCAAGTCTTTTTCTGGGAAAGCGGCTATAGCACCTATAGCATTCGCGATTCTATCCGCTCCTACTTCATTTGGATTTTTACAACGAATATTTAAACCGGTTTTAGCGCCAGGCTGCAAAATAAAATAATCCGCTCCCCTAAAATACTGGAAAAAACTATGGCGCAACGTATAATCATAATTTGGAACTACAGAAGAAATAGCTATCGCCTTAATTTTAAGAGGACTTAGCTTATTGTGTTTAAGCATGTTAATTAAAAAAATCCCGAACTGATCGGCAGTTCCTAGCAAAGGGGTCGCATATCGAAAACGCAAGCTAAGTTTATCTTTGATGAATACTCCACATAACATATGAGTATTGCCTACATCCAAACATAACAACATAATTTTGAGCCTAAATGTAAAAAATAACTATTTCACTATATTAAAATACCTTTCCCATGACAATCTCTTCCAAAAGAAATACTACTTTTCCTGAAGAAATCGCTAAGCTTGATCTTAATGAAAATCCACTAGGTGCCAGCCCTCTTGCAATAGCCGCAGGTCAGCAGGCCATGCTAACCTGCCATCGCTACCCAGATACATTAGGACTTTCCTTAAAAAAAACTCTTTCAACACATTTGGACATTCTCATTGAAAATATTGCGCTAGGGAATGGCTCGGAAAGCTTATTAGAGCTTATAGTCAAAAATACTTTAGGCCCCCTAGATTCAGCGGTTGTTCCAAATTTTTGCTTCCTAGGTTTACTAAAGATCTTAGAAAACGCAAAAGTGATACTTAAAATAGCTGATAATTCCCATTTGAATATTTCTCCTATTAAGCTGCTAGAAGCAGTTGATCCAATGACTAAAATACTCTTCCTTGTTAATCCTAATAATCCCACTGGGAGTTATACGAATAAATCAGATCTTTTCTTCCTATTAAGCCATCTTCCAAAAAAAATTTTAGTTGTCATAGACGAAGCCTATGCTGAATATGTTGAAGCCAGTGATTATCCCAATAGCCTCCAATTGTTAGAGAAATATCCTAATTTAATTATTCTTAGAACCTTTTCTAAGATCTACGGTTTGGCAGGATTGAGGCTAGGTTACGCCATTAGCACTCCTGAGATAATCACCAAATTAAATAATTTCAGCTCCTTACCTTTTAGAATCAATGCGGTTGCCTTAGCTACAGCAGAAACCAGTCTCAAAGACCAAGAGCATATTCATTTAACCCGTTTATTGAATCGTCAAGGATATCTCCAGATTTCCCAAGGATTACGAGATTTAGGTTTAGAAGTATTACCCTCTTGTACTAGTTTCATATGTGTCAATTTAAAGGTCCCCAGTTGGCCTATCTGTCAACAACTTTTATTATGTGGTATATACGTCAGGTCTTTGTGTGATTATGGCCTACCTAATTTTTTACGTGTTAGTATCGGTACAGAAAAACAAAACCTAGCCTTTTTAAACAATTTAAAAAAAATATTACTTAAATAGGATGCTTAATTATCTGAATTCAGATCAAACAAAGCTTAAACTTGATGAGGAATAGAATTAAAATATAGATCAGTGTCACGGTTATTACATGAGCGTGTATCAAAAACTGATTTTTTCGCAGCATATACATAACCCAAAGGTATCTAGAAAGTTAATTTTCCTTTAAAATAGACTCAGACAATTAAAAACAATAGACATTAGGATAAAAAATAATGAGGGCGCTTACCCTATTTCTTTACGAAGCTGTTACGCACCCTGGTAAGGTAGGGGCACTATTCCCAAGCTCAAAGCGGCTTGCTCAGAATATAGCTCAAAATATAGCAATTAACCCACCTGGCTTAGTTGTCGAATTGGGCGCAGGAACTGGAGCCATAACAGCTGCGCTGATAAACCAAAAAAGTTTTTTTCATCAACTTATTGTTATTGAACGCTCTGTTAAGCTTTCTAGGCATTTAACACAACGTTTTCCTGAATTAAATGTTATCCATGGAGACGCTCGCCAACTGCATAAATTAATCAGTCCATATACATCATTCCCTCTTCAAGCTATTGTTTCAAGCTTGCCTCTACGCACCCTATCCCCTTGTATTATAAAAAATATAGGTGCTGAAATTAACCAAGTTTTAATAAAGGGAGGTTTGTATATTCAATATACTTATAGTTTATGGGGAAAACCATCATGTCCCTCTTCTCAATTAAGATTAATCCATCAGCAATGGGTATGGCAAAATTTACCACCTGCCCGTATTGATGTATTTCGCTACGAATGAATACCGCATTTTCTATTGGGGTCACCTGCAATGAATCACCTCTAGTGGCGACAGCCCGGAAATTAGCAAAAAAAAATTTATTACCTTTTGTAGAGTACTTTAATAGAAAATGTTTTGATTATGTCTTAACCTTAAACTCAACAGGTTTACATATAGAAGATATAAAAAGAAAACTGGGATCATTAAAAATTGACTTTCTTAACGGAAAACTCGCTTATCGTTTACGTCACCTTAAAAATCAAAAACAATTATTGGCTCGAGCAATTGGTTTAAAAGTTAACTTTAGCCCTACCATTCTAGATGCAACAGCAGGGCTAGGATCAGATAGCTTTATTTTATCGCAATTGGGTTTTCCTATTCTTTTACTAGAACGTTCGCCGATAATTTTTCTCTTATTGAAAGACGCTTTACATCGTGCCTTAAGTCATCCAAATATTCCACCTTTTTCAATGAAAGTAATAAATATTGATGCATTAATTTATCTAAAAAAAGCTAATCTGGTATCTTCGCCAGACATTATTTACTTAGATCCTATGTATCCGCATTCAAGTAAGTCCGCCTTAGTTAAAAGAGAAATGTGTTTTCTTCGCCAACTTGTTGGTGACGATAGTGATGCTCCAGAGTTATTGAAACAAGCGCTTATATCCGCAAAACAACGTGTCATAGTAAAAAGACCTCGCTTATCCAAATATTTATCAGAAATAAAGCCTCATCATAGTTTGTTAGGCAAACAACACCGTTTAGACGTCTATTTAACGCGTTTTAGCAAGTAATCATGCGTTACTTAGACAAGTCTCCATACTTTGAACACTATTTTCCTCTGTATCTTGAGTATTTTTAAACAATCTATGTTGGTTTAAATTATTATTTGCTTGTCTATCAATTTTAGCTGACCCTGTCACGGTAAACTCGTTATCAATCGAATTCTTTTGAGTAGCGCCTAAAATGGAACATAAATTATTGTCATTTTTAGAAAAAAGAATTAATTTACTAGACTGTATTTCGGTGTTTAGTGCTTCTGGGCTCGTAAATTCTTTAGTTGGTTCCTTTTGTTGTAATTCCTTATTTATACTATCTAATTGTTCAATTTGCACTAAATGCTCGACTACGTTTCCTGCTTGTCTAAACTTACTTTCTAAGTTGTAGGCATAGAAGTACCAAGCTGCAATAACCAATGCACCTATTACCATACCCGCAATTAATATGATCGAAAAAAAAGCGGGTACAATGGTCGTAGAGGCTGCAACTATAGCCGATATAGGCCCCCATATTATGAGGCGAAAGACTAAACTTCCTGTCCCTAATCGCTTGACAATAACCAAAAATCGATTTAAAGCTTTCTTAACATTAGTCCAGGCAGGCTGCTCATCACTATAGCGACGTAATAACCGATCATAGTCGCGCATTGATTTCGTTAATATTCTTTTATTGGGTAATTCATCTCTTATTGCTGTAATTTTGGTTTCTAAATTTTCAAACCTCGCTTCATGTATTTGTTTTGCCTTATAGGCTGAATAAATACCATAACTGATACCTATTAAAATAGTAATTCCAGCAATAATAGCCGTTGCTATAAGACCTATGGGCGTAAAACCAGTAAATGCAATTGTCGGAGGACAAAGTGCACAAGTTAAAATGGCTTTAACTCCATCTAAGAGTAACCAACCCGCAAAGAAAGGTAAAAAGCAGCCATCGAGAAACCCTATGCATATTGCATGATATTTATGAAAGCGGCGACTTTTTACAACTGTTTTTAAATTCTCCATTAAAAGAGAATCTTTTAATTCTATAGTTGAATTAAGTGCTCTACTTAAATAAGAAAAAACTAATTTTTGCTTATTTAAGGCGGCTATTTTTTTTTCGAGCATATGTTTTTTTTGATTTTCTATATCCTTTCTAGTCATGCTTTTGATTGAAATATAGGCCTTATAAGCATTTCTGGTTTGAACAATTAATAATATGGGAAGAACCGTACATAATGCAATAACTAACGGAATAATAGAAATTGCCGCTGAAGTAATTACGGGGGCAACTGGAATAAAACAAAAAAAAACACTAAAATCCAGTAAATGAAACTAGTTTGCATCAAAATAACAAGAATAGGCGGAGTAAAACTTTTAATTTTCTTTTGATTTTCAGCAATAATATCATTTACATTTTTTTCGATTAGCTTTTCTATATGCTTAAAAAATTTTTTATCATAACTTTCTTCTAAGCCAATAATCCATTGATCTTTTTCCCTATTTATTTGGAAGTTTCTTGACGCTTCAGCATTATTTAATAGCCGACAAATTTTCCTAATAATTATTCCATATAGTTTATCAAGCATCTCTTTTTCTGAATTTCTGCGCAAAAATTCTTTTAAAGCTTTAAGGCGTTTACGTGCTTTTCCTGTGGCAAAAAAACGACGCCTCCAACAAGAAATTTTTGATATATCAGGAGGATAAAAATAGGCGGTGTCTGATAAAAAATCAAAAGAAATTGGATCATTAAAATTATCCTGCTCGATTTTATCAAGTATATTTTCAATTTCTTCTTCACTACATTCTCTAAAACATGTTTTAAATAAACGTCTAAAATAAAAATAATGACTATTTCTTTCTATTTCACGTAATTTACAGTATTTATTAACATAATAGCCAAGTGATATAGCAAACAATCCAAAAAATGACAACCCACCATCGATATAGGCTACAAATTTACTATTATTAATTATCTCAAAAAATTTATAATCCGAATTAGATGCACCGCCAATAACATTCACATTGATAAATGGCGTGGCTAGCGCTTCATCAAGAGTAAATAAGCAGCTATTCAAAGCGGAGATTTTTACTTTGGAATTTATTAACCAATCTGGACTCTTTTTTAATAATGATTTTTCACCTTCTGAACCCGGTCCTGATACATTTCTTTTTCTTCTAGAATTATTTCCACCAATTTCGGATTTTATCTCTACTTCCCGAGAAAATTCTTTTCTTTCCATGGAAATTGGTTCCATAAGGGCTCCTTTTGAATTAGTAGATTACAATAATAAAAATGTTTAAATATAATTTTTAATTTTTAGTATATATTAATTTTTTTGAAATTAAATTATCATAATTAAAAATTATATAAATTTTTTATTGTCATTTGTTCATATTTTTTTCTTATATGAAGTCTTTTTTGAAATGGGCAGGAAATAAACATCGAATCCTCGATAAATTAAAAATTTATCTACCAAAAGCTGACCGCCTAATAGAGCCTTTTTTAGGTTCAGCTACTGTTTTTCTTAATACGAATTACCCCATCTATTTATTAGGTGATAATAATCTAGATTTAATCCAACTTTATAAATATCTTCAAAAAGAAGGACAGCTTTTTATTGATTATTGTCGATTTTTTTTTAATGAAAACTTTAATACGGCTGAAGAATTTTATCGTTTACGTCGTTTATTTAATGATTGTAAAGAACATAGAAAAAGAGCAGCTTTACTATTATATTTAAATAAACATTGCTTCAATGGCTTAGCACGATTTAATCGAAAGGGTGAATTCAATACTCCTTTTAGCTACTATAAAAACCCTTATTTTCCTGAAAGGGAGATGCAGTACTTTCATCAACATGCCAGAAAAGCCGAGTTTATTCATGGAGATTTCTTAACTACTCTGAAAAATGTAAAACAAGGAGATGTAGTCTATTGTGACCCTCCTTATGTCGGATTATCTAAAACTTCCAACTTTACACATTACACATCCGAAGGATTTAGTCATATACAACAAATGACTCTTGCCAAAGTCGCAAGAAAAATTGCATCAAAAGGTATCCAAGTAATAATTTCCAATCATGATACGGAATTTACTCGAGATATTTATAAAGGGGCAACTATTGTTTCATTCGTTGTACAACGCAATATTAGCAGTAAAGGAACAGAACGAAAAAAAGCGAAAGAATTACTAGCAATTTTCTCTTATAAAAAGGCCCATTAGATTGAAATTTTGAATTACTTAAACATCATATTTAGTTAAAAAAATAACTCCACTTATTTATTTCTAAATTCAATTCGAACTGGACTTCCTATAATCTTCAGTGCCTTGCGATAAAAATTTTCAAGATAGCGGCGATAAGATTCTGATAAAGAGCGGGCATATTGTCCGTGGATAAGAATTCTTGGTGGATTATATCCTCCCGGATGCGCATAACGTAATTTAACAGTACGCCCGCGACTCAATGGAGGTTGGTGTTCGCTTACCGCTTGTTCTAACAAACGAGTTAAACGTGATGTCGATAGAGGCTGTGTTGCCGATCGATAAGCCTGCTGAATCAATGGAAATAAATTACCCACACCCGTTCCATGAAGTGCTGAAACAAAAATAAGTTTAGCAAATGATACAAATTGTAAGCGTCGATCCAAGTTTTTTTTAATTTGGGTTATTTGGTCACTAGATAGTCCATCCCTTTTATTTACCACAATAATAAGCGCTTTTCCACTTTCTAGAATAAAACCCAACAGATGCAAATCTTGCTCACTAATACCTTCCTGTGCATCAATCACTAATAAAACCACGTGACTTGCTTCAATAGCTTGTAAACTTTTTATAATAGAAAATTTTTCTACCTCATCTATTGTTTTTGATTTCCGACGAATACCTGCCGTATCAATAAAAGTATATAATTTACCGTGATACTGGACATCATTTGCAATACTATCGCGAGTAGTCCCAGGTTGATCAAAAACGATAACTCGATCTTCACCTAAAATTCTATTTAATAGTGTGGACTTTCCTACGTTTGGTTTTCCTATGATGGCGACTTTTATTCTGGAAGCAATACCCTCTTCTGAAAATGGTTGAGTTAAAGTTTCAACTGGAAAATGACTTAATACTTTTTCCATTAACTCCTGAATACCTTGTTTATGGCTAACAGAAATAATTGAAAGCGATGCGAAATCAAACCCTAATGGTGAAAACTCACTTTGTACTAACTGGGGATCTAAACCTTCACTTTTATTAATTACCAATGTAATTTTCTTATTTAACCGGCGTACTAACTGTACTAATTGCTGATCCAATACGGATAAGTTTTCTCTTGCATTTACCAAAAACAAAACATGGTTAGCCTCAGTAATAGCACGTTGGGTTTGCTGCTCCGTTAGAAAAGCAAGTCCTTTTTCTTTATCTCCCGTTAAACCTCCAGTATCTATTACAATATAAGGTTGGTTTCCCACAACTCCTCTGCCATAAAGTCTATCTCGAGTTAGGCCGGGAATATCTGCAACTAAAGCATGACGAGTTTTCGTCAAGCAATTAAATAAACTCGACTTTCCTACATTTGGTCGGCCTACAAGAACAATACTTGGTAAAGTTAAAGTACTCATACCGGCAAGGCTGCATGAGTCCAAGCAGATAAACCACCTTCCCTCGTGAGAATATACACTACTGGATAAGCCACAACTGGAGCCGCTATAATAGTTGCCTCATCATGAACTAGCTCTCTTGCTAAAGGATGACCATCAAGTTGGGCAAGCCAGTGAATATAACCTTCTTGGTCACCAATAACTAAACTATTACCAAAAATAGTTGGCGCAGTCAAACCACGATATCTCAAGAATTGCTGTTGCCATAACAATTTACCTGTAGAGCGACTAAGCGCCCAGACACCTCCTTTACTATCTGTTATATACAAATAGTTTCCTACAGCAAGACCTGAATAACTTGAAAAATTTCTCTGCCATAAAACTCGCCCCGATCGCAAGGAAATAGCAGCAAGTTGCCCTTGATAAGTCACTACATAGATGACATGGCACGAAAACTTAGGATCAGCGACTATATCAATTAATTGTTCGGCTGACGTTACACCTTGTGGAAATGCAATCGTTCGTTCCCATAATAAATTCCCATTTTTAAGATTAAATGCAGCTAACTTACCATCTGGAAAACCAACCACAAGCTTATTGTTTATGATTTTTGGTGCACTGCTTGGTCGAAGAATCAACATCGGTGAACCATGCTCATAAGACCATAATGATCTGCCCGTATGTAATCCGAAAGCTAATATTTGTCCATCTACTGTTTTTAAAATAACTCGGCCTTGTCCGATAGTGGGGGGCGCCAATACTTGATTCGGTAAGGTTACTGTCCATAAAACATCTCCTGTGTCAGCAGCTAATGCGAGCGCTTGAGGCTGTTTAGTAACAATAATAATTACCCCTTCATTAACTGCTGGACCACTCGTTACAATTTGTTTAATATTTTTTTGCCATAATTTATGACCATGAACTAACTCTAAATCCGTAATAAGCCCAGATTTACTGGCAACAAAAATCTGGCCTCCTTGAATAACGGGGCTTAAACGTAAATAATCATTCTCCATCCCTCTGCCAGTTGCTACAGACCATAACAATACTGGTTGAAATTCAAAAGAATAAGTCGTCAAGGGAGTTGGTATAGGTGTGTTATCATCACCCAAACTTACACAACCAGTTAAAGATAATAAGTAGATTAAAATACTTAAACGAAGATAAATTTTAGTCATTAGAGTTCTCATCGAGTGCGCGAACTAAATTATTAATTTTTATTTCTAACAAAGGTTGTTCAACGACCTTTCCAAAGGCTTTTTTTGCTGCTAAATAACTTCGCAATGCTTCTTTCCCACGGCCTAAACTTTTAAAAATATCCCCTCTTTCTTCCAAAAAAATGGGAACATACGCTTTATCTTCATTTTTAGATAATAGTTTTAGAGCTGCTTTTGCTTGATTTTGACTTAGTAAGATCCGAACTAGGCGTAATTTTGCAATGGATTGTAAAATTTGATCATGACCATGATTGATAATCCAATCCAACCTATTAACGGCATCAAGCAAATTATTTTGATCAATGTCCACTTTAGCTAACTGTAAAGCGGCTAAGGAAGCATAAGGAGTATACGCATAATCTTTCAACAAGCTATCTGCTAAATTATTTAACGCCGATGTATTTTCATTCAAGCTTATGGCAGATACTAAATGTTCATATTGCATAGAAGCGATGACTAAATTTTTTTCTTTTAATTGATGCCTATAATTCCAACCCCAGCTAATAAAAAGAGCAAAAACTACACCTAATAAAATTCCAAAACCATATTCGCGGCACCATTTTTTTACATATTCTGCTTGCTCTATTGCGATTAATTCATTCATAGCATAAATATACTTTCAATTTTTTGTATCACTTCATTTTGGAGAATAATTTCTTGAGGAGTTTTTTCTCTTAGGTTTTTCATAATAAAAGTACCTGCCTTTAATTCTTCCTCTCCTAAAATTAAAGCAAAGCGTGCCGAGCTCTTATCAGCACGTTTAAACTGAGATCTCATTGCATCTCCAGTCACATCAAGTATTAAATTGAGAGCAGGCAATCTTTTGCGTAAATACTCTGCGAAGAGTAACCCTTTATGTATAGCGCTTTCTCCTAGCGTAATAAAATAAACATCGGGCGCAGAGAAGGAAACTGCAGAATTTAATTTGGGCAATAAACTAATTAAACGTTCTATGCCTATAGCAAAGCCGACGGCGGGCATTGCGTGTCCACCTAACTGTTCAACGAGATTATCGTAACGCCCCCCAGCACAAACTGTGCTTTGCGCCGCTTGTTGTTCATCAGCAATAACCCATTCAAAAACTGTTTTATTATAATAATCTAAACCTCTTACTAAACGAGGATTAATAGTGAAACCAATATCTGCATGAGTCAGTATTTTCTGCAAAATACTGAAGTCTTTTTGAGAATCAGCATCAAGAAAATCAAGTATTTTTGGTGCTTCTTCAATAAGTTGCTGCATATCAGCATTTTTACTATCCAATATACGTAACGGATTGGTTTGCAATCGTCGCTTAGAGTCTTCATCTAGATATTCTATATGTAGAGCAAAATAATTCGCTAAACTTTCTCTATGCGTTTGGCGCGATGCGGAAGATCCAAGTGAATTAATTTGCAAATTTAGACTATGTTTTAAATCTAACTCCTCCCAGAGACGTGCTGTCATCAAAATTAATTCCGCATCAATATAAGGTTGGGATATCCCAAACACTTCCGCACCAAATTGATGAAACTGTCTATAACGACCTTTTTGAGGCCGCTCATGCCGAAACATAGAACCCAAATACCACCAACGCCGAATTTGATTAAAAAGTAAACCGTGCTCTATACCTGCACGCACACAACCTGCAGTCCCTTCTGGTCTTAAAGATAAGCTATCCCCATTACGATCGATAAAAGTGTACATCTCTTTTTCAACAATGTCTGTTACATTACCAATACATCGTTTAAATAATTCTGTTTTTTCAAGAATAGGAAAGCGAATTTCTTGATATCCGTATTGACTGGCAAGTTTACGCAAACTATTTTCAATTTTTTGCCAAATAAAAATTTCCGTTGGTGTAATATCATTCATACCACGGATCGCTTGTAATTTCTCTCTCATAGTTAATAGTAAAGTTGCTTGCTTTTTTGTTTAGATTTTATTTTAGGTGTTTTTATTAATGCTTTATAGGCGTCAGAGTTTGGAAATCTTGTTTGCAACATTAAAGTATAACTACCTGTTGCTGCTTGATTTCCTAAAGCTCTGGCTAAAACAGCACCTAGCCATAAAGCATTAGCCGTTGGTTCTTTAACAAGTTGCATATAACGATCTAAGTACTGTTGAGCTTGTTGATAGTTTCTTTCCTGATAATTTATTCTTCCTAACTCCAGCCAAGAAATTGCACGATTAGGGTCTTGAGTAATCGACTGCGTAAAATAGCCGATTGCTTTTCTTGTATCAGGTATTTGCATCGCACATAAACCTGCATTTTCATAAACTTGGGCAGTATTTAAATAGCTAGGGTCTTGTAATGCCAATAAAAAATGTTGATCTGCTTCAGAATACCGGCCCCGTCGACATAAAAAAGTACCATAATTATTCTGCGCGGCTCCAGATTTTGGATTAAGTGCTATGGCTCTCTGATAGTAAGCATTGGCAGACGACATACTTCCTGTACTTTCTAAGAAATAACCCATTCCACCTTGTACCTGTAAAGAAGAGGGTGTTTGTTGTTCAGCAAGTAATAATCTCTGATGTGCACGTTGTACATCACCCTTTTGTAAATAAGCTAAACCTAGCTGTACATTAACATTAGAGGCTTCTGAACTCGACAATGGTGCTTTTGGATGAGAGAAAATACGACATGCCGTAAGTGTTATTATTAAAATAATGATAATCGCTTGTTTTAATACTGATATCATTTTTGCTCCTGTTTTTCCCTAAAATTGCTGCTTGTTGCTGAGGATTCAAATAAAATAGGAATTACTTTCTGATATTCTCTGCTATGATAACTTCGATCTCGTACTCTCCCTATTAATTGGCCACAGGATGCATCAATATCTTCGCCTCTAGTTTTTCTCGTTATTGCGTTAAACCCGGCACTCATTAAAATATTTTTAAAGTTTTCAATTACAGCCTGAGAAGAACGATTATAAATCGTATTAGGAAAAGGGTTAAAAGGGATTAAATTAATTTTAACGGGAATGCCTTCTAAAATTTTAATTAGTTGTTTTGCATGTAGAGGTTGATCATTAATTCCTTCTAACATAACATATTCTATAGTAATACGTCGTCTGCTATCCCCTTTAAAATAATTACGACAGACTTCCAGCAACTCAGATAAAGGATATTTTTTATTAATAGGCACTAAACGGTTTCTTAACTCATCATTCGGGGCATGTAGAGATATTGCAAGGGCCACTTCACTCATTTCAGACAGGCGTCGTAATGCAGGCACTACTCCAGAAGTGCTTAAAGTCACGCGTCGCTTAGAAAAGCCATAAGCAAAATCATCCATCATCAGATTTGTTGCTTTAACAACATTATCAAAATTTAAAAGTGGTTCCCCCATGCCCATCATTACAATATTACTTACGGTATGGTCATGACGTAAAGAACCATCTGATAAACAACGAACGACCAACCACACCTGCCCGATAATTTCTGCGACAGTTAAATTACGACTAAACCCTTGTTGGGCGGTTGAACAAAATTTGCAATTCAATGCGCAACCCACTTGCGATGACACACACAAAGTGCCTCTGTTTTTTTCAGGAATAAAAACGGTTTCGATACAATTACCATCTGCAAGTTGCAACAACCATTTTCGAGTACCGTCTTTAGAACCCTGTTCAAAAACAATCTCAGGTAAAACAATTTCCGTCATCGACTTTAGTTTGTCACGTAATGACTTACTTAGATTAGTCATTATTTCGATATCTTTTATACCAATCTGATGAATCCATTTTAAAACCTGATGTGCTCGATAAGGTTTTTCACCTAACTCATGAAAAAAGAGTTGCATTCCCTCTCGATCAAAATCCAGTAAATTCTTAAGTGCCCTATTCATTATTTGAAACCTTTACCAAAGCATTGGTCTGGAGAAAAAAAGAAATTAATTTCTTTCGTCGCGGTTTCGCTACTATCGGAACCGTGTACAGCGTTTTCACTTACATTTTCTGCAAAATCAGCACGAATTGTCCCTGGATTAGCTTGTTTAGGATCAGTAGCACCCATCAACTCACGATTTCTTAAAATCGCGTCAGGTCCCTCTAAAACTTGTATCATTACAGGTCCTGAACTCATAAATTCGACTAACTCATTAAAAAAAGGCTTGCCCTTATGGATTTCATAAAATTTTTCAACTTGTTCTTTATTCAAACTCTCCATTTTTGCCGCAATAACCTTTAACCCTGCATTTTCAAATCTTTTAGTAATCTCACCAATACAATTTTTTCGAACTGCATCAGGTTTGATAATAGAAAGGGTCTTTTGGATTGCCATATTAGTCCTCTAACTTTATTTTAAGAAGTTATTTATTTTATTATAAATAAAGAGCTATTATACAGACTTAATAGCAAGCGACTATAGGCTTTTTTAAGCCAATAACCATTGTAGACTTACACGAACAGTCCTTCTTTTCGGCCATGGCTTTATAGCCAACCCTAACCCCGGCGGTTGCTCGGGTTACTCGACATGAGCTCCATTCCTCAAAAATTTTATGTCAGCTTCCTGCTGATAAAAAATATTTTTTGGTGTAGGTCCACTTCCTTATATAAAAAAGAGAATAAGGCTGCCTTAAAAGGGGGGATGAATTAACTTATCCTAATTTTTAGCAAGATTTTTTACTTTCTAGCGGATTACAAAGCGCTCAAGCCAGTTAAATCTTTCTAATTAAAGTAAGCAGTCTATCAGGAAAATCTGTTAGTATGCCGTCGACTCCTAAAGCTAATAGTCTTTCCATTTCTTCTGTTTCATTGACAGTCCAAGCATCTACCCGTATATTTTTTTTATGTGCGGCTTTTACAAAATGTTTAGTTACCATTTTATAGGGAACCTCTAAGGCAACTACAGATAACATAAATGGACGAGTTAAAAATAGTTTACTTAACTTTGAAAAACGCTCCATCTCAACTTGTGTACCTGCGGTAGCAATATCGGGACAAAGTCTACGCACAACTTTCATAGTACGTGAATTAAAGGCAGAAACTAATACCTGTTTATTTTTTTTATGTTCATTTATAAGCGCTCTCAAAGCCGCTATAATCGGTGGATCATTCTGCTTTATCTCTATGCTAATTACCTGTTTTGGGAAAGCAATAAAAATTTCACTTAAACTTGGAATTTTAATTCCTTGGCTCCGGAAAGGAAATGTTTGACCTTCGTCATTAGTCCAACGATAACCTGCATCTAATTTTTTCAATTCCGCGAATGTGAGATCTTGAACTAAACCTTTAGAGTTTGTAGTACGATCAACCGACTTATCATGGATAGCGACTAAAACACCATCTCTCGTCATATGAACATCTATTTCACTTAAGTCTGATCCTAATTTTACGGCTTCCTGTAATGCAAACAAGGTATTTTCAGGCCATAGACCCGCTCCTCCGCGATGAGCAATAACAAGTGGTTTTGCATTAACCTGGTAAAGTGGAAACATACAAATTCCATAGTACTTGGTATTAAATATCTTTTTTGATAAAGAAATATGTTAAAATATACCCAATTTATAGCATGTAAAGACTTAAAATACTAATTCAATACTTTAGTTAGAATTTTACTTGCTGCTTTGTCCAATGAGGTCTTTTTTCCATGAGGGAATACCATTATACTCCCATATGCACAGAGTCTACACGATCTACCTTTTTTGACTATATCAACAACATAAACATCCCTCCCATTGATTATTTTTCTGTAGGCATAGAGGATCATGCACAAAAAAAACTCACTTCCATTATCTCAAGATTAGAATGGCAAATTTACTTCGATAAAAACCAAATAACCAATAATGATCCCTTAATTCAAGCTAAAAAGTTATCTCAAAGAAATATTATACCGTTTTCAGAAATAGACTACATTGACTCTTTTGGGAAAGAAGTCATGAGACAACGATCATTACATGGCATGAAAAATGGCTTAATGCTTATACATAAACAACAGCATCTAAACTATATGGTAGTCGTAGCCACTGGACTTTCTCAATTTAATCATTTTAGCTTTCTCACTAAATACTATACCCAGCTTTTTAGACTTAAAAATGATCTGAGCAAGATTATTGAAAGAGAAATATAAACCTCTTTTTAAACTGAAACTCATTTTTACCTACTTTTATTCGTCTTTTCTCCGAATCCAGATAACTGCTGCTGCAGATTTTATATCCGCATTAAAAATTATAGGTTCCGCTGTCCTTCCCATAGGATTTAAACAAGCAAGATTAAAACGCCCTAAAGAATCTTTAAAAAGGCGCCGAAAATATTGTCCGCCTCCTTTCAAGTAAATAATACAGTCTTTATTGATCAAGGATTCAAATTCGTTGGATCTAACTCGACCTCCTACATAATCTCCAGCCTTATAATAGGGGCTCATTTCATCATTAGAAACAATCATGACTACTCCATTAGAATAGCGGTCTCGAAACTCTTGAGCATCTCGCATCATAGCAATTTCATCATCTGCATCGATAGGTAAGTTGACTATTTCGCTAGGGATAGCAAAATAATGACCTAATGAAAGTCTAACTGTTGGATCTAGCCCTTTACCATCGGCAATCCAAAATTCATCAACGATTAAACCTTCATTTTTATAGACTGCCACACATCTTTTAATGCCATTTTTTGAAATCTTTATCATACCATTTTCCCAGGATTTTAAAGTGATTTCTGGCAGCTTATATTTTTTTTCTATATAGGCTCTGGTTAAACGTAGAATTGAGCGTAAATATTTAAGCCTTGCACCGGGAGTATCTAAATTACGTTGAAGTAATACCTGGGACATAATCGTCGGTCTCCTTGTAAGAGATATTTATTAAACTTAAAAAAATTATTTTAACTCAAATAGTTAACTAAAAATAGATAATAAAAGCTTCTCTTTTCAGGATTTCATTTGGTTTTTTATATTTTACCCTCTAGACTTCGAAAGGGGCATAAGGTACCTTCTACGCAGTTTTTTCTATTTTATCGTTTATAATATTATGAAAATGATTCAAGAAGGTCTGACTTTTGACGATATCCTATTACTTCCCAATCATTCAACAATTTTACCTAAAGATGTCTCTCTTGAAACTCAGTTAACCTCTAAGCTTAACTTAAAAATCCCTTTGATTTCAGCCGCTATGGATACAGTCACTGAAGCAAAACTTGCTATAGCACTTGCTCAAGAAGGAGGTTTAGGAATTATTCATAAAAATATGTCCATAGAAACGCAAACTCAACAAATTAGAAAAGTAAAAAACTTTGAGAATGGAATGGTGAGAAATCCCATTACGGTTGCGCCCGAAACAACTTTACGAGAATTACTTAAACTGATGGTAACCCACTCAATTTCAGGAATACCTGTTATTGAAAAAGATCAATTAGTTGGCATAGTCACACATAGGGATATTCGTTATGAAGAAAATTTAGAGCAGCCGGCTTTGCAGGTGATGACACCCAAGGAAAAACTTATCACAGCAAAAGAACAAGCTTCACCTAAAGAAATAATAGATTTACTGCATCGTCATCGCTTAGAGAAAATCTTGATTGTCGATGATCAATTTCATTGCCGTGGATTAATGACAGCAAAGGATTTACAAAAAACTAAGGAAAAACCCTATGCAACTAAGGATCAACGCGGTCAGCTTTGTGTAGGAGCTGCCATAGGCATAGGTATGAATGCTAAACAACGAGCAACTTCGCTAATTGAAGCAGGCGTTGATATTATTTGTGTAGATACTGCCCATGGTCACGCTCAAAGTGTTATTGATATGGTCAAATGGTTAAAACATGAATACTCTAATGTCTCACTCATAGCTGGAAATATTGCTACCGCCGATGCTGCAAAAGCCCTATCAATAGCGGGTGCAGATGCTATAAAAGTCGGCGTAGGGCCTGGCTCTATTTGCACTACGCGCATTGTAACCGGTGTAGGCGTTCCTCAGATTACAGCTATTATGAATGTTTCTGCTGCCCTCAAAGGAAAATCAGTCACTATTATTGCTGATGGGGGAATTCGTTATTCAGGGGATCTTTGCAAAGCATTGGCTGCTGGAGCTCATGCAGTAATGATAGGAAGCTTGTTTGCTGGGACTGAAGAAGCTCCAGGTGAAATAGAGCTTTATCAAAGCCAACCTTATAAAGCTTACCGTGGAATGGGCTCATTAGGAGCGATGCAACAAGGCTCATCGGATCGTTACTTCCAAGAGGCCTTAGAATCACATAAGCTAGTTCCTGAAGGTATCGAAGGTAGAATGCCTTATAAAGGTCCTTTACAAACGGTTATTCATCATTTATTAGGTGGACTTAGAGCGGGTATGGGGTATACAGGAAGCGCCGATCTTACCGAGCTTCATAAAAAGGCAAAGTTTATAAAACTAACCGCTGCGGGTATAAGGGAAAGCCATGTTCATAATGTGGCAATTACGAAAGAGGCTCCAAATTACTACCGAGAGAATTAAGTGTATTTCGATGCTCAAAATAATTCTTAACATTTTTATGAAACCCTAAAATTTAATCTCGAATAAAAACGGAGTGTACTTAAAATGACTATACCGAAAGAACGTATATTAATTCTTGATTTTGGCTCACAATATACCCCTTTAATTGCAAGACGCATTCGTGAACTTCATGTTTACTGTGAAATTTATTCTTATGATATCTCAGAGTCTGAAATTTTGGCTTTTGCTCCAAAAGGTATAATTTTATCAGGCGGGCCTGAAACAGTAACTCTACATACTACTCCAAGAGCACCCGAAATAGTATTTACTTTAGGTTGTCCGGTTTTGGGCATTTGCTATGGTATGCAAACTATGGCTGAACAGTTGGGGGGGAAAGTTGTTTCCTGTGAGAATCGGGAATTTGGTTATACTCCAACCTTAGTAACTACTGAAACTGAACTATTAACTCATATTCGAGATAACCCCAAAAATGAAAAAATTGCCTCGCTAGATGTTTGGATGAGTCATGGTGATCACGTTGAGCAGGTTCCTCCTGGGTTCATTGTTATATTAAATACTCCTAATACACCTATAGCTGGAATGGCCGATCCAACTCGCCGTTTCTATGGTTTGCAATTTCACCCCGAAGTAACTCATACCCATCAAGGAAAAAAAATATTAGCTCGCTTTGTGGAAAAAATTTGTCATTGCTCACCCAGCTGGATAACCCCTAAAATTTTAGAGCATGAAATTGCTGAAATAAAAAAGAAAGTAGGCAAGGAAAAAGTATTACTTGCACTTTCTGGAGGTGTCGATTCGACTGTACTTGCTGCTTTATTACATAAAGCAATTGGAAAACAGTTGCTTTGTGTTTTTGTTAACACGGGCTTACTTCGTACCACTGACAAAGACTCAGCAATCCAAGCTTTAGCTGATGATATGCATATTTCGGTTGTAAAAATTGATGCTTCTACACGATTTATAAATGCTTTAAAAGGAGTCACTGACCCCGAAAAAAAACGTAAAACTATTGGTAATTTATTTGTTGAAATATTTGAATCTGAAGCCAATAAATATTCAGATATTGCTTGGTTAGCACAAGGTACTATCTATTCGGACGTCATTGAGTCTGCTGGAACCAGTACTCAGAAAGCCCATGCTATCAAATCTCATCACAATGTAGGCGGTCTTCCTGCTACACTTAAACTTAAGTTATTGGAGCCCCTACGTGAATTATTTAAGGATGAGGTATGTGAACTAGGTATAGAGTTAGGTTTACCTTCGGAGTTAGTTTATAAGCACCCTTTCCCAGGCCCTGGGTTAGCAATTCGTATATTAGGAGAAGTAACACAAGAAAAAGTAGACCTACTGCGTAAAGCTGACCTTATTTTAATTGAAGAGCTTCGTAAACAAAATTATTATCACAAAGTCAGCCAAGCGTTTTGTGTTTTTTTACCGGTAAATTCCGTTGGTGTTATTGGAGATGCTCGTCAATATGCCCCGATTATTGCTATCCGAGCCATAGAAACCATAGATTTCATGACAGCCCGGTGGGCTAATCTACCTTATGAGTTACTCGAGACGCTATCAAATCGAATTATTAACGAAGTACGTGGCATTTCCAGAGTCGTTTATGATATTTCAGGAAAACCTCCTGCGACCATAGAATGGGAGTAAAAAATGTTTGTATTAACTTTAAAAATTAATAGCTATTTTTGACTTTAATCGGTCTGTTCAATAGACTTCACTTACTTACATGCAGAAGTAGTGTTTAATACTATGCTACAACTTATTAAAAACTGGTTTGCTCGGTATGTTCTCGACCCAGAATTGGCCATTTTATGGTTATTTCTGTTGTTTATTATTATCATTTTTTCCTCTTTAGGTAAAATTTTAGCTCCTGTATTTGTTAGTGTTGTGATTGCCTACTTATTGCAGTGGCCAATTAGCTCATTGGAAAAACTTCGGTTACCGCGAATTGCAGCAGTTTTAGGCGTTTATATCTGTTTTGTAGGTTTAGTTATCCTTGGTATTGTCGGCTTATTGCCGTTATTATTTCGTCAATTAAGTAACTTAATAGCTGAATTACCTGCAATGGCAGCAAAAGGCCAAGCACTGCTCTTATATCTGCCCACTCGATATCCAGGCTATACTTCAGCCAGTCAGATTCAAGAATGGATTACACAATTCAAACTTCAATTAACTCACTCAGGACAAGGATTATTATCCGCCTCATTAGGTTATATTCCCAACGTCATCGCATTTGCCATTTACTTTGTATTAGTTCCTTTGTTGGTCTATTTTTTCTTACTTGATGAAAAAAAAATAATCAAATGGTTATTCCAATATTTACCTGAAAAGCGCCGACTAATTTCTCAAGTTTGGACAGAAGTACTTACCCAGACAGGTAATTATGTCAGAGGAAAAGCTTTAGAGATGCTGATAGTCTGGGTAGTCACTTACCTGTCATTTGCAGTACTTAAACTTCAATACGCCATATTACTGAGTGTATTAGTAGGAGTTTCCGTAATAATCCCGTACATAGGGGCTGTAATGGTAACTATTCCTGTCCTTATTATTGGATTTTTAGAATGGGGATGGACAGCTCATTTTGCTTATCTGGTTGCGATTTACACTTTAATTATCACATTAGACGCTAACGTATTAGTCCCTTTTTTGTTTTCTGAAGCGGTGGATTTACACCCAGTCACTATTATTATTGCGGTACTTATATTTGGAGGATTATTAGGCTTCTGGGGTGTATTTTTTGCCATCCCTTTAGCCAGTGTAGTAAAAGCTATTTTAAATGCGGCTTCTTACAAAAGATTATCAAAAAAAAATCAATTATGCTGACTCTATTATTTCAATTCAACTACAGCTTGTAAAACTACTTCTATATGACCGGAGACTTTTACTTTCCTCCATTCTCGACGTAAAATACCCTGTTTATCGATTAAAAAAGTACTCCTTTCTAATCCATAAATTTTTTTACCGTACATTATTTTTTCTTTTAGCACATCATATAACTTACAAACTTTTTCATCCACATCAGACAATAATTCAAAAGGAAATTGTTGTTCTGATTTAAATTTTTTGTGTAGCTTCAAGTTATCACGAGATACGCCTAGGACTAACGTATTTAAAGAAGAAAATTTTTTATAATTTTCTGAAAAATCCTTTCCTTCTTGTGTACAACCTGAAGTACAATCTTTAGGATAAAAATACAAAACTACATTTTTACCAATTAAATTTTTTAAATTTATCACTTCACCGCTCGTTGCAGGTAAGCTAAAGTCAGGCGCGGGCTTATTTATAACTAACATACTAATTAAATAAAAAATAGATTAATTTTTTTGGGGTTCCATGGCAACATCAAAATTATTTTCATCACAAAATACAATAAAGTGCTCACGAAAATCAGCGACTAAATGATGTGCTGGGAAACCAAATGATAACGTGATACCAAGCATTGCTGCCTCTGTTATTGGTGCTTTATAGGACTCAATATGAAGGTTATAAAGAGTTACTTCTTGTTCAGATAAAAACTGAGTAATTTTAGCTAAAACATCGGGTATATCGGGTGCCACTATATAAGATGAATAAGGAAAACTATTAGGCTGTATACCTCTAAACTGTGTGCGCGCTACCAGAACTTGGCCTTCATATTTTTTTATGAGAGTTTCAAATTTAGCGATGGTATTCCAAACCCCGCCAATCAACAAGGTCATACTCTCATGCATTGCTGTAGTATTGACACGTGCATCAACAATATGGCAACCACTATTACCAACCAATCGGAATATTTGATCAGTAAGCTGATTTTCATTAAGGCCTAGGGCAACAACGACCAGGTTTTCCATAAATATTAATCATGTTTTTCTAACAAGCCGGTAGTCTATTCTTTTTTAAGGAAGTTGTCACTAGGGGATCAAAAGAGACCTTCAAATGAGAAATTTAGGCTTCCCTCTAAATTCAGACTAATAGCTTACAAAAAAATATTAAATCTCTAAAAAATATTTAATATTTTTAAAAATGCTGGTGGAGGCGGTGGGAATCGAACCCACGTCCGCAAGTCCGCTGCCTTTGGCACTACATGCTTAGTACAATCTTTAAGTTTAATCGTTCTATCCCCGATTGACAGAGAACCAAACGACGAGTCTGGTTGGTTTTAATAGCTTTCGCCTCAGACAGGCTGGACTACGAGCTTGTCAGTTATGACCACTACCTCCACATACAAGCCTATGGAGTTCATGGCGCCGGCTGTTGTTTAGGCAGCACTAACGTTACAAAATTAACTACCGATTAAGCAGCAATAGCAACGTTTTTAGCGTTATAGTTAGCATCGTTTGCAACTATAGATTTACAACATGATTAACGAGGCAAAGTTGCATCCTCGACATGCACCTCAGGGTTTGTAACCGACGTCGAAGCCAGATCGCCCCCAAGTAACTATTATACCTCATTTTAAAGTCAGCTTTCTTTTCATGCCAGAAAAGTTAAATTCAAATACCAATACTGTAAGTATTTTACTTACATTTAATAACGTCCCGAACGTATTTTTTCACGTTGCCAATCTTTTTCCTTAATACTCGCCCGTTTATCGTGCCCCTGTTTTCCTTTGGCTAATCCTACTTCTAGTTTAATTCGATTCTTTCTCCAGTATAATTTTAATGCGATAAGTGTATATCCTTTGCGCATAATACTGCCAGCAAATTTACTCAACTCACGTTCGTTGAGTAAAAGTTTACGTGTACGAGTTGGGTCTGGGTGACTATGATGAACAGACACTGTCACTAATGGCGTAATATGACAACCTAATAACCATGCTTCACCGTTTTTTAATACAACATAGCCCTCGGTCAACTGAGCACGCCCACTACGGAGGCTTTTAACCTCCCATCCTTGTAAAACTAGTCCCGCTTCGATAGTTTGTTCAATAAAATAATCATGGCGAGCACGTCTATTTAATGCAATAGTTGTATCTTGCAATGCTTTCTTAGAATTCATACGATATACTTAAACATCAGCCATCATAGATCCGTAAGTATACCAAACCCATAGACAACAGTCGCTCTGAACCTTAACTATGCCATTTATCCGACATTCCTTAGAAGTACCTTACAATGTGTCCGAAATGTACAATCTCGTCAACCATATTGAAAAATACAGTGAATTCCTACCTTGGTGTACAGAAAGTAAAGTTATTAGTCAAGATGAAGATAGTATACGAGCTCAACTTACATTGACTAAAGGAGGGCTATCCAAAAGTTTTATTACATCCAATCGACTGCAAAAAAACAAATTAATTGAAATTAGCCTTATCAACGGTCCCTTTAAACATTTAGAAGGCTACTGGTCTTTTGAAATTACTCCGCGCGGGTCCAGAATCAATTTAAATCTGGAATTTGAATTCTCGACACATCTACTTGCGCTTGCTTTTTCTCCTATTTTTGAGAAGGTAGCTAATACTTTAATACAAGCTTTTTCTAACCGTGCTCAACAGGTTTATGGAGATCGCAAGTTTGAAAATAATATTTATTAATAAGGTCTAGAAATGAAATTTTTTCAAGTTGAAGTGGTATTTGCTAATCCTCAACATCAAAAAATCATCTCTATTTATGTGCCCTCTAATAGCTGTGTTTTAACTGCTATAAAACTTTCAGGTATTTTATTAGAATTTCAAAACATTGATTTTAATAAAAATAGAGTTGGGATTTTTGGAAGATTAAGCAACTTGGATACTAAAATTAAAGAAGGAGATCGAATAGAAATTTATCAGTCTCTTTTAATAGATCCTAAAGGAATTAGAGTCAAGCGCGCTAAAAAGCAAAAAATATCTTAAAACTTACTTCGATATTCTATAAATCCATATTAAATAAAGATAACTTCAATATTGTACTTAGACTGAAGTAAAAAAGCGCTTTTTAGAGATGAGAATAGAAATACAATAGTGAGTAACAAAGCTCAAAAAAAGATGAGAGCATCATGTGTGAAGACATATTTAATTAAGCGATGAGCTTTCAATATGTTGTAAACGACCATTAGAGAATATAAGCGACACTCTTTTTTGTAGAGGCTCACCATAGCCTGGCTGGAAAAAATAAACATAGTCTTGACGATCCAATTGAAAAGGAGATTGTAATACACAGCTACCTAATAGATAACTAACTTTCTCCTTAGTCATACCAAGCTTTAACTGGTCTATGGTAGACTGCTGCAATATATTACCCTGTTGAATATTAGGCCGATAAACAATATGACAACCTGAAATTATTAATGCAAAAAACAAACTAACCACTTTTTTCATAAAAAATCAACGATAAAATAAAAAAATTAACCTAAAATCAACCCGTATTAATTACCTAATTCGAGGAGTTTAGAGATAATCTAATGGATAATCAACAACTACGCCAAGCAGGTTTAAAAGCAACGGGCCCAAGATTAAAAATACTTGAATTACTTGAACAGGCTAAAAGTCGCCACCTAAGTGCAGAAGATATCTATAAAAATTTATTAGAATCTGGCGAAGTCATCGGCTTAGCCACCGTCTATCGAGTATTAACCCAATTTGAAAGTGCCGGTTTGGTTAAGCGTCAAAATTTTGAAGATGCTTATTCAGTTTTTGAGCTGAATCAAGGTCCCCATCATGATCATTTAGTTTGTATCAAATGCGGAAAAGTAGACGAATTTGTGGATAAAGTCATCGAGCAACGTCAAAAAGTAGTCGCAAAGCAAGCTGACTATCAAATGACAGACCACAGTCTCATTATTTATGGAACTTGTAACAAATGTCTCTCTAAAAAACAAAAACTCAGATCGAACAAATAGTTAAAGAACCTAGCTTACTTCTAGAATTTTTAGTGTATTAGTTCCTCCGGTAGTTTTTAATAAATCTCCATAGGTGATAAGTACTTGCTCTCCATTATGTAAAACTTCATGTTTCTTTAATTCCTTTATGGCTAATTGCCCTATATTTTCTTTATGCATTTTGTCGATGTCAAAATACAAAGGATAAACCCCACGATAAAGAGCCAATCGGCGTGCTGTTTTTAAGCTATGTGCCAAACCATAAATAGGAATCCCTGAACGTATACGAGACATCCATAAAGGTGTAGCGCCTGATTCAGTTAAAGCAATAATAGCCTTAATATCATAATGGTTGGCAATATACATGGCAGCCATTGCAATAGTCTCATCCGGATGATAAAAATGGCACTCTACACGATGTCCAGATACACGAGTTTTGGCTTGTTTTTCTGCACCTAAACAAATCCGTGCCATAGCCATCACGACTAAAGCGGGATGATCTCCTGTTGCGGTTTCTGCAGATAACATAACAGCATCCGTACCATCTAATATTGCATTCGCAACATCAAACACTTCCGCACGCGTAGGGATAGAGTTGTGAATCATTGATTCCATCATCTGTGTTGCCGTAATAACAATTTTATCTAAAGACCGTGCTCTCTGAATAATATGTTTTTGTACTGCCGGCAATTCAGCATCTCCAATTTCAACCCCTAAATCTCCTCGAGCCACCATGACCCCATCAGACGCACGAATAATTTCATCAATAACAGGAATTGCATCACTACGCTCTATTTTTGCAATCAAACCTGCGTGACCTTTTGCTTTCTTCAATAAATCTCGAGCTAAATTCATATCGGCTGCACTGCGCGGAAAAGAAATAGCAATATAATCAGCCTCTAATTTCACAGCAATTTTTAAGTCTTTTTTATCCTTATCTGTTAAAGCTACCGCCGAAAGTCCTCCTCCTTTTCGGTTTATCCCTTTATTATTAGATAATTTTCCTCCTATCTCCACGATACAAAAAATTTTATTTTTTTGAACTTTTCTAACTTTAAGGACTAAACGGCCATCATCAAGTAACAATATATCTCCACGATGGACATCTCGTGGTAATTCTTTATAATCAATACCTACAGAAGATTCACTTCCCTCATCTTGAGCGAGTTCAGAATCCAATATAAACAAAGCATCTTTTTTTAGAAAAATAGATCCTGTTTTAAAGCGGGCGATCCGAATCTTTGGCCCCTGCAAATCCGCCATAATAGCGATTTCTCGACCTGCTGCTTTTGCACATTCCCGGACATAACTAGCCCGCTTAATATGATCTTCAGCTTTACCGTGAGAAAAGTTCAATCTAACAACATCTAAACCCGCAACAATCATTGCCTGCAAAACTCCAGATCGATCGGTTGCAGGGCCTAATGTAGCTACAATCTTAGTTCGTTTAAATCGTTTCATTATGATCCTTTCCTAATACATTCTTGTAATATCGCTAAAGCAGGCAAAGTTTCTCCTTGTATAAATTCAAGAAAAGCTCCTCCCCCTGTAGATATATAAGAAAGTTTATCCGCTATACCATATTTTTCGATGGCAGCTAAAGTATCTCCCCCACCTGCAATGGTAAAAGCTGAACTACTAGCGATTGCATAACTTAAAGCGCGGGTTCCCTGTTCAAATGGCGCAAATTCAAAAACTCCAACGGGGCCATTCCATAAAACACTTGCAGCTCGGTGTATATACTGGGTATATCGTTTAATTGATTCGGGTCCTATATCTAAAATCATTTCATGCTTCTTAATTTCTGTTAATTTTTTAACAGAAATTTTAGCCCTAGCAGAAATTTCAGTTGCAACAATAGCATCCACAGGTAGTACAACTTCAACCTGTCGTCGTTTTGATAAGTTTAAAAGGGTTTTTGCTTCTTCAACAAGCTCAATTTCAAATAATGAACAACCTATTGAATAACCTTGTGCAACTAAAAAGGTGTTAGCAATTCCTCCGCCTAGAATTAAAAAATTTATTTTATTAAGCAAGGACGCTAACAGGCTTAATTTAGTAGATACCTTTGATCCACCTACAATAGCTAATAAAGGTCTCGCTGGATTTTCTAATACTGAGCTTAAAGTTTTTAACTCTGACGTTAACAATAAACCTATACATACCTGTGTTGAGAACTGTGCTACCCCTACGGTAGACGCTTCTCTACGATGAGCTGTAGCAAAGGCGTCCATAACAAAAATATCCGCTAATTTTGCCATTTTTTTCGCTAAAGAAGGATCATTTTTCTTTTCACCCCTTTGAAACCTAACATTTTCGCAAAGTACAACTTCACCAGGTAAAATTTTGAACCCATCTAACCAATCAGCGAGAAACTTTACTGGCTGCCCCAATAACTCTTGTAATCGTACTGCAATTGGAGCTAAAGAAAACTCTGGGTTAGTAGTCCCTTCTTCAGGTCTATCAAGATGAGAGAGTAAAATAACTGCCGCACCTTTTTCTAATGCATATTGAATGGTAGGTAATGCCGCTTTTATACGAGCATCGCTCATGATTATACCCTTATTTAAAGGGACATTAAAATCTTCCCGTATAAGAACCCGTTTGTTTTTTAAATCTAAATCTTTTATATTGGTTAGGTTCATAAAAAACCAAAAAATATTTTTACTTTAAAATAGAAAAATTAGAATTCAAAAATTACTCTTTCTATCTATTCAATCTCATTGAAGCTTATTCGATTGATAAATTTGGTCATTCTAAACATAAGCTGAATTAATCATCCAAAGACAAGAAGAGTACTTAGAAATAAATACGTGCATTGGCTATCAGCTCCATTTTCAAGAATTTTTTTTGAAAAAAAGCGCACACTTATAAGTAATTAATTTATTAAATAGACTAGAATTACCGGGCAGCTTTAATAGCTCAATCATATAGAAACTTCTCTTTTTATAATCACTTTTTATGTTAACATTATCACTAATACTTTCCAAGTAAAACCCTTAAAACAGCTATACTCCTTAAGGGCATTGGCTTTTAACTTAGTATTGCTTCTCTTTAAAATTAAGGTTATTTTGTGGCCATGGCGTCTTTACATGGTTTATGCACACTTATAACCCGACCGGCTCATCAAGCACAAGATTTGGCAATGCACACTCAATCCTCAGGAGGCCGTGTTATTTATTTCCCAACATTGGAAATTATAGGGACTAAAAATATAAGAAAAATCATATTAAAAATGAAAAAACTTAACCAATATGATTTGGTCATTTTCATCAGTCCAAATGCAGTTTTCAAAACGGCTAAATATTTTCAAGCTTTTTGGCCAGCTTGGCCAAGAAATCTTAAAATTATCGCCACAGGCCCAGGAACTGCTTTATCTTTAAAAAAGCATAAACTCCCTTGCGATAACTACCCAGAAAAAAATTTTAATGGAATAGGCTTGCTCAAGCTTAAGGCTTTACAGAATATAAAACAAAAAAAGATCTTAATCATTAAAGGAGAAGGGGGTCGACAGTATTTAGCAAAAAGTTTAAAGGCCCG
This sequence comes from uncultured Rickettsiella sp., assembly GCA_947058615.1. Taxonomy (GTDB): domain Bacteria; phylum Pseudomonadota; class Gammaproteobacteria; order Diplorickettsiales; family Diplorickettsiaceae; genus Aquirickettsiella. The sequence goes on from CAMSHF010000001.1 coordinate 76,813, forward strand.
AGGAGCGCAAATTGACAATTTAAGTGTTTACAAGCGACAACTACCAACAGTTAACAAAATCGATATACCTAATCTAGAAATAATAGATGTCATTATTTGCACGAGCCATAGCGGTCTAAAAAATTTAATTAGTTTATTATATCCTCACTGGCAAGATATTTTGTTCCAAAAACAATTACTTGTCATCAGCGCTCGACTTGCTCATAGTGCTAAAAAATTAGGTTTTGTCAAACCGCCCTTAATATCGGATAATGCGAGTCATGCAGCTATTGTACAAACTCTGTTTTCCTGGCGGGAGCAATCACTATGGAACCACAGCCCACACTTTCATTAGAAGAAACAGAAGTAAAAACCCAAAAAAATAAATATTATAAAGGCTATTTTATTGCATGGTGTGCTATGGGATTGTTACTCATTACCTGCATAGGGTTATTTTTAGGTTTAAGTTTTTTCTGGTTAAAAAATAACGAAAAATTAAGCCTCTATCATTATCAACTCGCTATCATCAAAGCACAAGTTTCACAAAATCAAATGGAGAATAAAAAACTCCAACAATATATCATAGCGCTCCAAAATTTTATTGCAAAAAAAATCTCAACAGACGATAACGCTATTTGGCTCACTAATGTTAATCAATTAATACAGTTAGCGCAGTATAATCTGAGTTATTTTCATGATACTGATAATGCTTTATCTGCTTTAATACTAGCTGATAAACAATTGGCTGCAATAATAAAACCTGATACTCGTTTAGAAAAAATCCGCCAATTATTAACTCAAAATTTAACTCAGTTAAAAACTTTACCGCATAGCAATTTAAGCAACATTTTAATCCAGTTACAGACTTTAAAAATGCAAATTTCTCAATTACCATTGTTAGCTAAAAACAACTCCATCGTACCTAACTCAAATTCAGTTGCTAGTCATTCCTCAGAAAATAAATGGTTAAGTATGTTAAAAAACAGTTTAAATAATTTCCGGAATCTTGTTATTATTCGTCGATGGAATAAACCAATAGAACCTTTACTGCCAGAAAAAGAACTGCAATTTTTACAACATAATTTATTATTATTATTACAACAAGCTCAGTGGGCGTTAATACACCATGAAGCAGCCATTTACCAAGCTAGCTTACAAGAAATTCTAGAAACGATAAAAGATCATTTTTCACCCGATGCTTCCATTACACAAACCGCTATACAAAACATTAATCAATTAAAACAAATCGATTTGCAGACACCTGCTCTTGATCTAAATCCATTACTTGAAGTTATTTTAAATATCCAAAAAACACGTAATGATCCTAACTTTACTATTACTACCGCTAATCAAAAGGAAGCCTCTTGATGTATCGGTTTTTTATTTTTTTATTAGTTCTCGCTCTTGCCGTTTGGATTGGAGTGAAAATCACCTTTGATCCAGGTTATGTCCTGGTTACTTGGCATCAATTCTCACTCGAAATGCCACTATGGTTGCTTATCTTGATTTTAATTGTAGGTTTTATTTTAATTTATTATTTAATTCGTTTTTTTAAATATTTATTAACGCTCCCAAAGCAATGGCATGAAAGTTTAAATAAAAGGCGTTTACAAAAAACTATTGCCTTTGAGGATCAGCATCTTTTCTCTTCAATTTATCAGAAACCACAAAATTGGCACCATATTTTAGAAATTTTACCTCAGTTAGAAAATAAAACCTGGATTTCTAAAGTTCAGATTCAAAAATTACGACAAGAAAGCTATGAAGGACTGTTAAGTGAAGAGAAATATACCTATAATCTATCAACACTCGAAGAAATATGGAGTAATTTATCACCTAAATTAAAAAAAGATCCGTTACTACTTAACTTTTATATTCAAGCACTTATAAGACTTCACGAAGATACAAAAGCAGAATTATTAATAATAAAGCAGCTTAAAAAGCAGTGGTTTGGTCCACTTGTTTCGACCTATAGTTTAATTAAAAGCACAAACCCTACACGTCAATTCGCTATAGCAGAAAAATGGCTTAAAAAACATCCCGACGATTCTTATCTTTTATTAAGTCTAGGTCGTCTTTGTAGACAACGAAAGCTATGGGGAAAAGCAAAGGATTATTTAGAAAAAAGTTTAATTTACGACTCGTCTAACCCAGAAATCTATTTGGAATTAGGTAAATTATTTGAAAATCTAGAAGAGCCTTTACAAGCATTAGTCTGGTTTAAAAAAGGATTAATAAGAAATTATGCTCATAGTAATTGGGCTTTTGGAAAGATATACTGAAAAAACAAAGTAAATGGACAGACATAAAGCATAAGAATGAAATTAAAGTATCAACAGGGTTACTGCCTACTCAGTTTGTAATTATAAACTTTCTAAATTATAGATATGCTTATTTAAGACAGTAATAACCGGCCAACCTCTCAAAAGACGTCCAGAAAAAGGTGACCACTGGCATTTAGTACTGAGATACTTGTCCTCAACTATTTTTTCTAAAGATAAATCGACTAATACGTAATCATTGGGACAATCTGGCAGATTAAATATTTCTTTTGCACGGCGAGAAGTTAAATCAATAATGTTGTCTAAGGAAAGTAAATTTTGATGATAAGCTTCAAATAATAGGGGTAAAGTAGTTTCTATCCCTGGAACGCCTGATGGGCATACACCATAAGGCCTAGCTTTTTCTTCTAAGGTATGTGGAGCATGATCAGAACCTATCGTATCAATAATACCTGATTTAATTGCAGAAAATAGTGCTATTTGATGTTCAGAAGATCGCAAAGGTGGATTCATTATTGCTTTACCCCTTAGACTTTGATAATCAGAACTATTTAAAAATAAATGATGCGGTGTTGTTTCTGCAAAAACTGACAGTTCCTCAGCTTTTGCTTGAGCAATTAAATCAATTTCTTGGCGTGTACTTACATGCAAAATGTATAATCGCGTTTTGTACACCCGAGCAAGCTGAATTGCCCTTTTTACTGCGATTATTGCGGCTGATTCATCACGAATTTCAGAGTGTATCGAATAGGGTTGTACACCGCTAAACTTTTTTGCATTTTCTTTTAATCGGTGCGCATCTTCTGCATGAACTGCAACAAGCATATTTTCTTCAGCCGCAACCTTGAAAATAGAATGTAAACTTTCTTCGTCATCAATAACTAACCCCCCTGTACTACATCCCATAAAAACTTTAATTCCAATGACCTGTCCTTTTACTTTTTTTATTTCATTTAAATGATGTTTATCAGCACCAAAATAGAGATAATAATGAAGAGGAATTCCTACTTCTTTTAACTGCCCATCAATAAGTACTTTTTTTTCTATCAAAGCGTCTTCGGTTACTGTGGGAGGAATCGTATTAGGCATATCAAAAACAGTCGTGTAACCGCCTTTTATGCTAGCTATAGCTGCAGTTTTCCAATCTTCTTTATATTCCCAACCTGGAGTACGAAAATGAACATGCGGATCAATTAATCCAGGAATTTTTAATAATTGATTTTTTTTTAACTGAATCATAAGCAAATCTCTTCTACTTGATCACGTTCAAACTGTTTCTCACAATAAAAACAGCGTAATTTTACCTGACTCGGAGAACCTTCCAATTTAAAATACCCTTTCAGTTCAATATGATTAATACAATTTTGATTGGGACATACTAATACATCACGTATCGTTTCAGGTAATGCACAGTTTATTTTTTCGCTGACTTTAAAATTTTCAATTCGGTTAATCGTAGCTTCAGGAGCAAAGATTGCGACATAACCCATTTCGTGAGGAGCAAGCAATCGATTTTCAATTTTAATTAAATCTTTCAATTTTAAAGAGGTGCTTCGTAAATTTAGTCCCAAAGTAACACGTTGTTTGCTATTGACTACATGTAACAAACGCATAATTTTAAGTGCCTGGCCCGCAGGAATATGATCAATAACAATACCATTTTCAATTGCAGATACTGAACGAGTTTTGACCATAAATTCAATCCAAAAATGAATTTAAAATTTTAACTCTTACTCAATAATAACACTAGAATTGCTTGTCTTACACAAATGGCATTACTAACCTGTTTAAAATATAAAGCGTAAACCGTTTCATCTATTGCTTTATCTATTTCACGTCCTCGCGGTAAAGGATGTAAAATATTCAAATTAGTTTTAATTTTTTTTAGTTTATCGCACGTCAAAATAGTTTGATTTTCAAATAGTCGATGTTCTGATTGAGCAAATCTTTCTTGTTGTAATCGAGTCATATATAAAACATCAATTTTAGAAATCACCTCATCTAAACTTGAATGAAAAGAAAATCGAATACCTTTATGCTTCAATTCATCGCATATTATTTTTGGTAGACTTAACAAAGCGGGTGAAATTAAAAATAATCGCATATTAAATAAAGCACATAGCTGCACTAAAGAATGTACAGTCCGTCCATATTTCAAATCTCCTACCAATGCAATCGATAATCCTTCTAAGTCCCCTCGTGCTTCTTGTAGTGTGAATAAATCGGTTAAAGCCTGTGTAGGATGTTGATTTGCACCATCTCCTGCATTAATAATAGGTTTATCAGAAATCTCAGCAGCCAAACGTGCCGAACCCTCTAACGGGTGCCGAATAATAATAAGATCTGCATAACAAGAAACCGTTTTAATCGTATCTTGTAGATCTTCACCTTTTTTAACTGAGGTACTTTCGATATTGGAAAAACCAATAACTTGTCCTCCTAAGCGTAAGGTAGCTGTTTCAAACGATAAACGTGTCCGTGTTGAAGGCTCAAAAAAGCAATGTGCAATTATTTTTTCAGTTAAATATTTTCTAGGTGGACTCACCTTAATTTTTTTAGCAAAATTTAAAATGTCATTTACTTCACTCAAAGAAAGATCACGGATAGATATAATATCTTTTCTATTCAATACCTTAGACATAACTTACCCGCCTATTAAGCATACATTTTAAAATAAAACCAGCGCTTTTTTATGGACATTTAGTGCAACTTTCATTGTTTATTTTCTTTTTAAAACTAAATCTTGCCAAGATTCTATTGGCAATTCTTTGCCCAATAAGCTGATTAAAGATTGCAAAATTATTAGCGCGATCTGAGCATTAGTAATTAAAGGGATATGGTAATCGATGGCTAATCGTCGAATTAAAAATCCATCTGTTTGCTGCTGTAAACCCGTCATAGAACTGGGTATATTGATAATAAGAGCTATCTTACGCTGTGTAATTAAATCTCTAATATTCGGTTTTTTAATTTCACTTGTTTTGTTAACAAAATAAGAAGCTATGCCATGTTGAGATAAAAATTGATGAGTTTTTTCTGTGCTATAAATAAGCCAACCTTGATCATCCAATTGTTTGACCCAAGGTAAAAGTTTGATTTTATAGTTATCTGCAATACTTAATAACAATTTCTTTTCTAGGATATTTTGATCAGTTGCTAACCAAGCTTTATAAAAAGCCTCTACTAAATCTTCAGCAATACAAGCCACTTCACCTGTCGATGCCATTTCAACCTGTGCGACTGGATTAGCCCCCTTTAAACGGCTATATGAAAATTGTGCTGCTTTGACACCGACATAATCGAGCTCTAAAGTTTCATAATGTTTCGTTTGGCGCTTATTTAACATCACTTCAGTGGCTATTTGTATAAAGTTATGCCCTGTCACTTTAGAAACAAATGGGAAAGAACGAGATGCTCGCAAATTACATTCGATAACCTGAATATCATTATTTTTAGCAATAAACTGGATATTAAATGGTCCGGTAATATGTAAAGCTTTTACAATTTTTCTCGCTATTCTTTTAGTACGACGTATGGTTTCTAAATATAATTTCTGAGGTGGCAATACGACTGTTGCATCACCAGAGTGGATACCCGCATTTTCGATATGTTCTGAAATGGCTTCAATAACAATATCACCCTGCTTAGCAACACCATCTATTTCTAATTCTTTTGCTTCTTGAACAAATTTAGATATAACGACGGGATGATCTTGCGAAACATGGGCCGCAGCATGTAAATGGTGTTCTAAGGAATCCGAATCGAAAACCACACTCATTGCTGAACCTGATAAAATATAAGAAGGCCTAATTAAAACTGGATAACCCACTTTTTCTGAAAAAATTTTAGCTTTGTTTAAGCTAGTAATTCTTTCCCAAGCAGGTTGATCCACATTGAGTGTATTTAATAAAGCAGAAAATTTCTCTCGATTTTCGGCTTGATCAATAAAAATTGGATCGGTACCTAATAAACGATAGCCCTCTTTAGCTAAGGGTACTGCTAAATTATTGGCAATCTGCCCACCAACTGAAACAATAATACCTTTTGCCGATTCAAAATCTAAAATATCTTGTACTCGTTCAAGAGTAAGTTGTTCGAAATACAAACGATCGGATTCATCATAATCAGTAGAGACTGTTTCTGGGTTTGAGTTAATAATAATGGCCATTTCATTTAAACGGCGTAAGGTCTGTGAGGTATTAACGGAGCACCAATCAAATTCTACTGATGATCCTATTGAGTAGGGTCCCGAACCTAATACAATAATAGGTCGACGCCTAGCAGGAGCAATGTCATGTGCGAAGGCATGATAGCTTAGATAGAGATAATTTGTTTGTGCAGCAAATTCTCCTGCCAATGTATCTATCTGCTTCACAAAAGGTATGATGCCATATTTTAAACGTAACGCTCGAATTTGTTTTACTGACTTGTTTTTTGCTTTAGCAATAAAGCTGTCTGAAAAGCCCGCTTGCTTTAATTGGCGTAAAAAATTTTTACCTAACTTATAAAAATTTAATTGCCTCTCTAATTCTGTTAATCGATGAATTTGCGCTAAAAACCAAAAATTAATCTGAGATAAACGCTCAGCTTGCAAAATTGAGCCCCCATCTTTAAAAAATTGATAGAGGGCAAATAAGCGTCTATCGGTTGCAAATTGAATTTCTTGGTGTGGATTATCAATTTTATCAGGATAATCCATGAGGCAAGTAGCTCCTTTATTTAACATACCCACTGCTTTTTGTAATGCTTCTGGAAAAGAACGGCCTATTGCCATTACTTCGCCGACACTCTTCATTTCTGAGCCTATTGTTCTTTCAGCTGCTCTTAATTTATGTGTATCCCAACGTGGAATTTTTACAACGATATAGTCTAATGCAGGTTCAAAATAAGCACTTGTCACTTTTGTGACACTATTTTTTATTTCACATAAGCGATAGCCCAATGCTAACTTGGTAGCAATAAATGCTAAGGGATAACCGGTTGCTTTGGATGCTAATGCACTAGAACGCGATAAACGTGCATTCATTTCTATAACTCGGTAATCACCATTTTTTGGATTAATAGCAAATTGAATATTACATTCGCCGATAATATTAAAGTACTCAGCAATCTGCAAAGCCATATTGCGTAATAATTGGTGTTGCTCGTTATTTAAGGTCTGCGCAGGCGCTACAACGATACTTTCTCCGGTATGAATACCCATCGCATCCATATTTTCCATATTACAAATGGTTACCGCATTCCCTTCCCGATCTCGAACAATTTCATATTCAAATTCTTTCCATCCGAATAAGTATTCTTCGATTAAAATTTGCGGTACAGTAGCTAAACTTTCCTGGGCACGTTGTTCAAGTATTTCTCGATGAGTGATCTTTCCAGAACCTAGTCCGCCTAAAGAAAAACCTGAACGCAGCATAATAGGATAACCAATCTTTTCTGCAGCATCTAAAGCTTCTGCCACTGTTTTAACTGCAAAACTAAGTGGTGTCTTAATTTTAATTTCTGTCAAAACCGCTTTAAAAAGATCCCGATCTTCCGTTTGACGGATCGATGCAACGGATGTACCTAATACATTTACTTTATATTTTTTTAATATTCCTTTTTCATCTAAATTCAGACCTAAATTAAGCGCCGTTTGACCGCCAAAACCTAACAAAATCCCACTAGGTTTCTCTTTTATAATAATTCTTTTAACGGTATCAAAATTTAAGGGTTGTAAATAAATTTTATCAGCTAAATTAACATCCGTTTGTACGGTAGCAATATTTGGATTAATTAATATCGAAGTAATTTTTTCTTCTTTTAGTGCTTTAATAGCTTGTGAGCCTGAATAATCAAACTCACCTGCTTGACCTATTCGTAAACCACCAGACCCTAAAATCAAAATTTTGCTCGCTTTAACTCGTTGTGTTTTCATAATTGTTTATAGCATTCGATAAAAACGTTCAAATAACCATTGCGTATCCATAGGTCCAGGTGCTGCTTCAGGATGAAATTGCACTGAAAAAAAAGGGTCTTTCTTATGCTCAATTCCTGCAACGGTTCCATCATTGATATTTCGGAATAATACCCGCCAGTCATTGGGTAGTGTTCTTTCATCCACAGCATAACCATGATTTTGTGAAGTTAAAAAGCATCGTTGTGTAGGCAGATAAATGCAAGGCTGATTTTGAGAACGATGACCGAAAATTAATTTATAGGTTTTAGCACCGACCGCTAAAGCCATTAATTGGGTCCCTAAACAAATTCCAAAACAAGGTTTCTTCTTTGCTAAAGCCTTTTTTAAAATAATTACCGTTTTTTTACAAAGTTGGGGATCACCTGGACCGTTGGAAATAAAAACTCCATCATAATCTTCTTCACTATAATCATAATCATAAGGAACTCGTTTAATCCTTAGTGGAAATTTTAGCAAACAACGTAAAATATTCTCTTTTAGGCCGCAATCTACAACAATTATTTTTTTTATACCCTCACCATAATTTAGCGGTTCATTAATTGTTACTTGCTTTACCCAATCGATAGTTTCAAAATTAATAAAGTCAGTAAGAGATTTATTTAACTGAGTAATAATCCCTGGCGTTACTCCGTTGACCCTTAAGCAATGCGTTAAAGCGCGGGTATCCAAACCGGTTATAAATGGTATATTTTCTTTTTCTAACCAGTTTATAAACGACTGTTGCGCAGTATGATTTGAATAAAATGCAGCAATCTCAGAAATAACAACTCCTTTTACTTGAATTTTACTAGACTCCCAAGTATCCGGTGCAGAAACTCCGTAATTCCCGATCAAAGGATAAGTAAAACATAATATTTGGCCTGCATAAGAGGGATCGGTTAGAGACTCAACATAACCTAACATGCCGGTATTAAATATAACTTCTCCGGAAACTTCAAATGCTTGAGTTGACGAAATATATCCCGAAAAACTTTCACCTGTTTTTAATAATAATCTTGCAGAAACTAATTTTTTCATAATTCTGATTGTTGATGAAATTGTGCAGCAAGATAAGGATTCCACATCATACCCGTGGCTGAAAGCGCTGCATCTGCACCGCTATTAAAAAACTCATTAAAATGTTCAGGCAAAGTAATTCCTCCCATACCTAAAATAGCTAAATTTAATTTTTCATCTTGATTAACTTGAGCCAATTTTTTAATACTTTGCAATGCTAATCGACGGATTGGGTAGCCTGAAACTCCACTATATATTCTTTTTCCAAATGCAGGGCCCTGCATTTGGTTCAACACACGCATACTGATTGAATTAATAGCACTAACCCCTCTTGCGCCTGCACGCGCAATGGAAATTAATAATTTAAGCGGCGACTCTTGCTCACGAAGTAAGCCCAATTTCAATAATACAGGAATATCACCCATAGATTTCACTACACGCGCTGTTATATTCGATACATAATCAACATTCCAATAAAGAGGCTCCCCGGGCTTTATTAAATTAGGACAGGAAAAATTTAGTTCAATAATATCCGCTCCTGCTTCTTTAGCCATTAAAGCCGCTGTAACAAAATCTTTTGACATTGCTGACAGCGAATCACCTGTTCCGTAGACAGATACAATCAATACTTGACCTTCTGCTAAAACATTTTTTGCAAAAGCGATATCTGGCATAACTATTAAAGGCTCAAAACTAGCATTGCCAAAAGAATTACTAATTGCAATCTTGCTACTTACTTCTTCAATTAGTTTTTTTGTGTAAATAGCAGCCCATAAATCAGAGTAATCGAGTAGCTTTTCAGCCTCGACATGAACAATATTGGGTAAAGGGTGTGAAGGATGGGCTTGAGAACGTATAGTCTTGTAGGTCAGTAAATCAAAACCCAGTTGTGATAATAATGCGATGCCTTTACCGGTAGTCACTGCGCAGGGCGCTACACCGATTTTTGAGGCTAATGTATAACCTAATAATGAATGCCAATGCGCTTTATCAGGCCAAACCCTAATCGGTGGCTTTATGGATGGAAAAGAAGGATTGTTGAAGTTTTCTTCAAAAGTTTTATTAATGTCATAGAGAGGCGATGAAACGCTCAGCATGCAATATAGGGCTAAAATTAATTTCGACTATTTAAACCGATTTTCTAAAAATTACCAAGTTTTTTATTGTTTTAACTAATATTTTGCTTTACGCTCACTTTTTTATCGAATTTAAAAAACCATTCTTATTTGCGTCTTGTCTCAATATCAATTGAATATTTTTTTACTACCCGCATCATCACAATCTTAGAATCTGAAAAGAGAAACTCCTTGCTGACTATGGGCAGCAATATTCAAAAAAGTAAAACTCGTATTAATTCATAAAAAGCTATAATTGGCAGCGCTTTGGCTCGCAGTAAGGATAAATAATATTGTAAAAACATGTGTGATAAAGCGCTTAAATTTGGTGCCGAGAAGAGGACTCGAACCTCCAAGGGTTACCCCACAAGTACCTGAAACTTGCGTGTCTACCAATTTCACCATCTCGGCAAACTTTTTCATGAGGCAGATAACTTATTGGCTCTTCTTATTTAGTGGATAACCAGCTTCTAACCAAGCTCGTATACCACCTTGCAGAGATAGGACATGGTGATAGCCCATTTTTTGTAAATTATCTGCCACTAAGCAGGATCGAGAACCACCACCACAATAAACAACAATCTCTGCCTCAGAATCTGGAATGTATTTCTCAATATCACGCTCAACGATACCTTTACTAAGAAAAATAGCGTGAATTATAGACCCTTGCTGAAACTCATCAGGTTCGCGTACATCAATTAAATAAAAAGGACATCGATTTTTCATTTTTTTATTTAAATCGATAACTGTAATCTCTCTTATACGAGGCTTTATTTTATTAACTAAATTTTTAAAACTTGATGTACGCTGTTTTTGATTAATCACGAATGTATTTCATTCTCCGTTTCTTTTTCGACATCTTTCATTGTTAAACGAATTCGCCCCTGCCTGTCTATTTCGAGTACTTTGACTTTGACAATTTGACCTTCGCTTAATACATCACTCACTTGCTCTACACGTTCCTTAGAAATTTGTGAAATATGTACTAAACCATCACGACCAGGTAATACATTAACAAATGCACCAAATTCGGTCAATTTAACAATTTCACCTTCATAGGTACAGCCTACTTCTACTTCTGCCGTTACTTTCTTAATACGTTCTATTGCATTTTGGCAAGCTTGTAAATCAGATGTCGAGATTCGAACAACTCCATCATCACTAATATCAATTAGAGTGCCTGTTTCTTCAGTAATAGCACGAATTGTCGCCCCACCTTTTCCGATTAAATCACGTATTTTTTCAGGATTTATTTTCAACGTAGTTATACGCGGTGCATAAGGAGAAACTTCGATGCGTGGTGCAGATAAAGTTTCTTGCATAATATTTAAAATATGAAGACGGCCTTCTTTTGCCTGGTTTAAAGCCAATTCCAAAATTTCTTCCGTAATACCATCTATTTTAATATCCATCTGCAGTGCCGTAACCCCATCAACGGTACCTGCCACTTTAAAATCCATATCTCCCAAATGGTCTTCGTCGCCTAAAATATCCGTTAATACCGCAAATTTCTCGCCTTCTTTTATTAGGCCCATTGCAATACCCGCTACATGTTTTTTTAAAGGTACGCCTGCATCCATTAAAGCGATACTCGCGCCGCAGACTGTTGCCATAGAGCTAGAACCATTTGACTCGGTAATTTCAGAAACAATACGCAATACATAAGGAAAATCAGATTCACTCGGTAATACTGCACGCAAAGCACGCTTCGCCAAATTTCCATGTCCAATTTCACGTCTTTTTGGGCTGCCCATCTGTCCAGTTTCACCCACACTGTAAGGAGGAAAATTATAGTGAAGCATAAATGTTTCTCGGCTTTCTCCATCTAAAGCTTCTACGGTTTGTGCATCCCTATCTGTACCTAAAGTAACTACGACTAATGCTTGAGTTTCACCCCGGGTAAATAAAGCAGACCCATGAGTACGTGGCAAAAAATTAGGCTGAATAGCAATCGGTCGAACTGTTACTTTATCACGTCCATCCATACGGGTTTCGCCTGATAGAATAAGGCTACGCACTATTTTCTCTTCTAAACTTTCTAGAAATAACTGAATTGCTTTAGCAGAAATTCCTTTTTCTTCATCTAACCATTTCTCGATAGTACTATTTCTCAAATTATCGAGTTTAGCTTTACGAGTTAACTTTTCCGGAATTGTATAGGCCTCAATATATAAAGGTTGGATAGCTTGTGTTATTTCTCGTTCTACTTCAACATCTAACTGGAATGCTGTAGTTGTCTGAATATATTCCCAAGCGGGATTATTTGACTCTTCAGCAAGCTCTTTAATAGCTTGAATAACCCCTTGCATTTGTTGATGTCCAAACAAAATAGCCTTCAACATAATTTCTTCGGTAAGCTCCGCCGCTTGAGATTCCACCATTAAGACGGCTTTCTCCGTACCTGCAACAACTAAATCTAAATTCGATGTTTCAAGTTGCTTGAAGCTTGGGTTTAGAATGTATTGTCCTTCCGAATAACCCACCCTTACTGCTGCTATTGGGCCCCTAAAAGGTAGACCTGATAGAGTTAAAGCCGCGGAAGCACCAATTAAAGCAGGGATATCTGCATTAATATCTGGATTTGACGACAAAACTGTCGCAACAATTTGCACTTCATTACAGAAATCTCTAGGAAATAGTGGTCGCACCGGTCTATCAATTAAACGTGAAGTCAAAATTTCTTTTTCAGAAGGTCGGCCTTCTCGCTTAAAATAACCCCCTGGAATCCGTCCAGCAGCATAGGCGCGCTCTTGATATTGAACAGTTAATGGAAAAAAATCTCTTTCTTCACCTACTTGCTGCTTATTGCCTACAACAGTCACTAGAACAGTCGTTCCCTCCAAATTCACAACAACTGACGCTGTGGCTTGGCGTGCGATTGCCCCCGTTTCTAGGGTTATCGTCTGTGAACCAAACTGTATGACTTTCTTAATAGAATTAATTAACACGTTTACATTCCCTCAAAAAAACAAATGGGCGAAAGCTACCGCCCATTGGTATAAATAAAATGCCTTCAACAATTGGTTGAATATATGAACCTGGGCTAGCGTTACTTAGCCACGCAAGCCAAGTTGCTTAGTCAGCATTGAATAGCGCTGTAAATTACAGGCTTTCAAGTATTTTAATAATCTACGACGTAAGGCAACCTTCTTTAATAAACCTTGCCTTGAATGGTTATCTTTCTTATGTAATCGAAAATGGCTATTTAGCTGTTCGATATCCCCAGATAATAAAGCAATCTGCGCCTCTGGAGACCCTGTATCGCCTGGAAAGCGCTGATATTTAGCCAATATTTCTTTTTTAGCCAACATAAAACCTTCTACCTCTTATAAGTGAACCGCCATTTTATGCATAATCTCTTCAGCTGACAAGAAATATCTTCGCAAATTATCCTCCAGTAGTTAAACTTTTGATAGATCTTTTTCGTATCAAACAGACGCTTAAATAGTGTAAGTAAAATGCTGACATTCTTTATCTTTCTACTTGTTTTTAGAGGCCACTTTAAACAGTTAAAATATGAATTATACACCTTTACTTTTGAAAGAATTATGTGAAACGAAAATTTTAGATGAAACACAAGACGCTTAGTCTGAGCGCAAGAAATTGAGTTATAAGCAATGCATGTTCATATATTGGGTGATTTCTGTACTGAAAACTAATTTTTATCCTAAGTCCAGTTTAGTATCAATGCAGTGTCATGCTAGAATACTTACCCGCCGTAAACAGGCTCATGCAAACTTGTACCACGGCTGGAAATTATTATCGGCATGGACACCAGGTAAAATTTACCACTAATTTAAGTGAAAAAATATGAAAACTACGAGTAGTATGAGTAAAATTCTTAAGGGATTAATGACTGAGCTAGGAATCAATGAGTCGGAACTTGCACGACGCACCGGTGTAGGCCAACCTGTAGTGCACCGAATTTGTTCAGGGGAAACTGATAATCCCAAAGTCGCTACTTTAAGCCCTATTGCTAACTTTTTCGCTATTTCAATTAGTCAACTCATTGGTGATGAACCCTTATCAGCCGATCGCATACCCGGTACTTTTAATCCTGACGCTCAAGGCTGGCGAAAAATTCCATTACTCACCTGGACGCAAGTACTAGATTGGCCCAATCTTTCTGAGAAACTAACCCCTCTACCAACGATTTCTACTGATATTGATATGAGCCAGCATGCTTATGCGGTTTCTGCAAGAGATACGACGATGGAACCTCGCTTCCCAGAAGGAACAATTCTCCTTATTGATCCTAATCTAAGGCCTAATAATCTTGACTTTGCTATTATTCACATTGAAGGCCATGGCCTACCCAGTTTTAAACAAGTTTTAATTGATGGTGGACATACTATTCTTAAGCCTCTCAATACTGATTTCAAAACCTTACTATTAGATAAGCCTCATCGATTTTTAGGTGTCATGGTCCAATCCAGAATGGATTTTAAAAGAAAAAATAATTTTTTTGATATTGACTCTAAGATGCTTTAATGGAGCACTTTGAAATCTGTTATTTTACGCTAAAATATATTGTCTATCTAAAGAAATACTTACATGAATCAAAAAAAACGTAAGGCTATTTTTCAGCGTTTTAATACTTACGATCCCAACCCAACAACAGAATTAGTTTATTCCTCTCCCTTTGAACTATTAATTGCAGTTATTCTTTCTGCGCAAGCAACAGATAAATCAGTCAATAAAGCAACCAAGCCATTATTTATTAAAGCGAATACACCAAAAAAAATTGTGTTACTGGGATTATCTAATTTGAAAAAATATATTAAAACAATTGGTTTATATAATACTAAAGCTAAAAATATTATAAACACCTGTAGAATCTTACTTGATCAATATCAAGGGATAGTTCCTAATAACCGCGGTGCATTAGAAAGATTACCTGGCGTTGGTCGTAAAACAGCCAATGTTATTCTTAATACAATATTTCACGAAGCTACGATTGCTGTTGATACACATATTTTTCGCGTATGTAATAGAACTGAACTTGCTCCAGGAAAAACACCTTTAGCTGTTGAAAAAAAATTATTAAAAGTTATCCCTAAGATATATTTGAAAAAAACTCATCATTGGCTCGTTTTACATGGGCGTTACATATGTTTAGCTCGAAAACCTAAATGTCCTGAATGCATCATTCAAGATCTTTGTGAATACACGCATAAAACTGTACTTAAAAATCCTAAAATTTCATAAGGTTTATATTAAGATATTTAATAAGCGCTTTTAGAGTTTTTATCTAAAATTTCCTTGAGGATTTCATCAACACCCAAATCACGCAAATTCTGTGCTGCTAAGCGCCCGATTTTTTCTGCATCGGTTACACATCCTTGTTTTTCAACTTTGATTAATTTAGAACCATCTACTTTTCCAACTAAAGCTTGTAAATTTATTTGATCTTGATCCACTAATAACGCATAAGCGGCTATAGGAACTTGGCAGCTGCCCCCTAATTCTCGACTCAAAGCTCGTTCAGCTAAAACACAATGATACGTATCTATATGTATCAATTTTGAAATATAAGCCTTGCTTTTCTCATCATCAGCACGGCATTCAATCCCTAAAGCACCTTGACCCGGTGCAGGTAAAAAGTAATTTGTTTCCAAATACTCATTAATACTATTCTCTTTTTTTAGGCGAATAAGTCCAGCAGCCGCTAAAATGATTGCATCAAATTCCCCTCTGGCCAACTTATCTAAGCGAGTCCCTACATTTCCTTTTAATACACGCACCCTTAAATCCGGACGCAAAGCCAATAATTGTGATTGGCGACGCAAACTTGAAGTACCGACACAGGATCCAGGCAATAATTGATGTAATGATTTCGAAAATCTTGAAACTAATACATCGCGAGGATCTTCGCGCTTGCAAATGGCTCCTAATACTAGACCTTCTTCTAAATCCATAGGCAGATCTTTCATAGAATGCACAGCAATATCTGCTTGTTGATTAAGTAAAGCCCTTTCTAATTCCTTAACAAAAAGCCCTTTACCTTTACCATTTAATTTAGCTAAAGAACTACTTTGCTGCCTATCTCCTTCTGTAAGCAAAGGATGTAAACTAATCGTCAAATAGGGAAAGCGCTTTTCCAATTGCTTTTTTACTGTGTTTGCTTGCCAAAAGGCTAAAGGGCTTTTTCGAGTAGCGATACGTAAAAAATTCTGTTTATTCAAAACTCACCTCATTAGAAACCTTGTAATTGAGTTTTGATGAGTTGATCTTTTTTCTCCCATAATTCATTCAGTTTTTTTTGAAAAACTATTCGAAACTGACGATCGTTTTCATAATCACCCAACCAATCCTTAGTAATGGGTAGTGTTTCTATTTCAACAATTATTTTTTTTATATCTCCTGATAAAAAATCGAATAAGTTAGCTCGCTGAGGCGGATAAATAATTGTGACATTAAGAATTTTATGAAAAAAAACACCTAAAACAGCTAAACTAAATGCTATACCTGCTGCTTTAGGCCTTAGCAAATATTGGTAAGGTGATGCTTGTAAAGCTTGTTTTTCTTTCGAAAAACGCGTACCTTCAACAAAATTAGCCACTGTCGTAGGCATGATTTTAAACTTAATACTTGCTTTCTTAGTTTCCTCAATATCCTTTTTTTTAAGCTCAGGATGTTTAGCTAACACGGTTTTACTATATCGATGCATAAACGGGAAATCTAATAACCAGCAAGCCCAGCTGGCTATTGGCAAGGTCCAAAGTAATTCTTTCTTAAGAAAAAATTTTAAAGGGGGAATTTTATTACTAAAAACATATTGCAAAATAAGTATATCTGCCCAGGTCTGATGATTAGAAATCAATAAATACCATTCTTTATAACGCAACTGATCTAATCCTTTTATTTCCCATTTGATAGGGATTATCCATTTTAGAAGAAAATAATTACTACGTAACCATAACACATATAAAGTTTCCATTAGTTTCTTGGTAAATTGATGCCATTTTTTTACAGGAATAATAAAATGAAATAATCCCACTATTAGTAACGGAACAAACCATACCGTAAGAATAATAAGGTACAAAACCGAAGTAAGTGCTGCTTTTAAGCATTTAAAAAGAGTCATAAATAATTTCGTTCATTCGTTTCTATTCATCTTCAGTGTGTTAGTAAACACCGAATTAGGCAAGATTTTACTATGAAAAAGAAAAGCAAAGATTTAAAGTTTATTAAATTAACAGCTCTTTTGAATTTCCCTTTACCTAAGAAACCTAAATCTTATTAAATAATAAATTGGTACGATCGACTAAGTTTCGCCATAAACCACCTTTCGGTAAGTTTTCCAATGCGATAAGTGGTGCAGAAGCAATCATTTTATCATTCAATGTCACGTTGATTTGACCAATAATCTCCCCCTTTTTAATCGGCGCTTTTAAATTAGAAATATAAGTCATGGTTGTATAAGGTTTTTTATTGGCTCCTAGGGGAAGCGTGACATAGAGATCGCGTGCAATACCCACTTTAATTTGAGGACTTTGGCCAAACCATATACGCGCTGTAGATAATTCAACATTTGCATTGTACAATTTACGTGATTCAAAAAAACGAAATCCATAGGTAAGCAATTTTTGGCTATCTTGAGCTCGCATCTCATCCGAAGGTGCGCCCATAACAATAGTAATTAAACGTAAACCATTTTTTTGACCTGAAGCCGCTAAACAGAAACCTGCTTCATTAGTATGCCCTGTTTTGATTCCATCCACATCAGAGTCCCGCCATAATAAGCGATTACGATTAGGTTGTTTAATTCCATTGTAAGAAAACCATTTTTGTGAATACCATTTGTAATCTTCAGGAAAATCAAGAATTAAGGCACGTGCTAAAATTGCCATGTCCTGTGCAGTGGTATAATGGTTAGGATCAGGCAGCCCATCGACATCAACAAAATGCGTATTTTTCATTCCGAGTCTTGCTGCTTGCTGATTCATTAAATTAACAAAAGCCTCCTGACTTCCAGCAACATATTCTGCCATGGCTACACAGGCATCATTACCTGAGTCCACTATCATGCCTTGCATTAAATCTTGTACACTTACCTTATCACCCACCTTGATAAACATTTTAGAACCACCCGTTTTCCAAGCGGCTTCACTTATAAGTACTAAGTCATTAAGGTGGATACGACCTTGATTCAATGCCATGGATACAACGTAAGAAGTCATCATCTTAGTCAAGCTGGCAGGTGCTACGCGTTGCTCAATATTTTCACTTGCCAAGATTTTACCGCTATAAGCATCCATCAATAAATAAGCTTTAGCATTGATATTGGGCGCGAGAGGTGTCAATGTAGGCTGTACAGCCACCGGAGCTGCTATAGGAATCACTGGATCAGCATGAGATACTGAGCTCAATAGCCCTAATAAAAATACTAAAGTAAAACAAAATGGATATTGCTTAAACATGATGTAAACGCCTTATAGATTAGAACTCATTCGGTTTTGTTTATATTAATATCAGCCTTGAATATAAGTCCAGATAAAAAAGCCTGAAAGCCATTTTAGTGATTCTATTATATACTGCAACTACATGATTTATTTATAGAATACTATTTCTTATTACCCCCCTAATATATCTGCGCTTTTTGTTTTTAATTTTACTTTCATTTTAGATTAAGGTAGCAATTTGCCATTTTGCTCGAGCTAAAAATAAAAATTTAGGCAAAACCTTCGAATTAATCCACGCTACAATTAAAACGGCACTCGTTTTTACAGCTGTTTTTGCCAGAATTAGTTTAATTTTTGTACAAAATTTATTTTTAACCGCTATTGGCTCCAGTGTCCTTTATCACTTTGGCTTATCAATTTTTCATGCTTATCATTGGCTAAACTTAGAAAAAAATTTGCCCCTTAGCACATTACATAAAAAAGATATGATAGATAATCTTATTCCAGTAGGCATAGAGGGAATTGTCATTGTCGGGATTGTTTTAACAATGATTATAGGCTCCCTATTTAGACGTTAGTATTCTAGCCGTAGCGGGCATAACAACTAGCTGGCCTGTTTATGTTAGGGACTATTCTTGCAATCTTCAAAAGCATAGGAGACGTCGAAAATATCAGCCAAGCGACAGAATGCTATTTTCAGGATATTTTAAAAAGAAAACAGCTAAAAGCTATAAAAATTATGTAAATAAATATTTTTATAAGCCGTTCGAAGCATATAAGCTTTACTTATTGATACATATTAGGTATTTATTTAACCTAATATGATAAGAAAAATAAAATTGACTGTAGCAGGTTTCGCCCTATTAAATATCCTTTTTATCCCCGCAGGATACGCAGAACATCCTCGTGTAATGTATCAAATTCAGGGACTTAATCAAGATCTCGCCAGTACTGTTCGAAGTCAGCTTGATCAAAGCCTAAAAATTTTAAAACACTCTTCCAGTACAGAAATTCAGCTCTGGTATCAACACTCTATCTCCGCTATCAAGCAAACCCTGGAAGCTTATGGTTATTTTAAGCCTTCAATCGAACATACATTAAAAAAAATTGATGGTCACTGGAACGTAAATTACCAAATTTCTGTAGGTCCTTTACTAAAAATTACAACATTAGACATTTTAGTTGAAAATACTAAACAAGATCCAAAAATAATTAAACTAATCGCTGATTTTCCATTACACGCAGGTGATCCTTTTTCTAGTAAAGTCTATGAGAATGCGAAACAGAACTTACTGATTAAGGTAATTTCTGCTGGCTATCTTTCAGCCTATTTTTCTAAGCATACTATTTTAATTAACCGTCAAGCTTATACGGCTAAATTTATCCTAATTTTAAATCCCGGTCCACGCTATTATTTTGGCCCTATTACTTTTAAACAATCCATACTTAACGATAATTTATTAAAACGCTATCTCCCTTTCAAAGTAGGGGACCCTTATTCTTCAATACAACTACTAAAACTACAAGAGGATTTAAACAATAGTGGCTATTTTCAAAACATATCCACTCCTGATTTACAGATAAATAAAAAAAATCAAAATCTGCCTATTATTTTTGCTTTGACCCCACGTCCCTCCCAACAATATACAGCCGGAATAGGCTATGGAACAGACACGGGGATGCGTGGAACTTTAGGTTTGGAATCCCGCTATCTCAACAAATCAGGTCATCGTTTAAGTATTGTTAGCCAACTATCAAAAATACAAAACAGCTTTCAAACTACTTATACCATTCCTGGGAAACACCCTAACTCTGATAGTTATAATATTAATTTTTCTGTTACTAGAAAAAAACTGACTCAAGTCACTAGCACCACTCAACAATTAGGGGCAAGCAGCCTAAGCAAATGGAAGGGTTGGCAACGCAATTTATTTTTAAACTATCAAGTTGAACATTTTAATTATCTAAATCAACCAACAACTAACTCATACTTATTAACTCCAGGTATCAATTTGTCATACAGCACATTTGACAATCTTTTGTTCTCCTTACATGGTTATCAGTTCAATTTTAGATTACAAGGTGCAGATCAAAATTTTTTATCGGCAACTAGCTTTTTACAAACTGAACTAAGCGGGAAGTATATCATCAGTTGGAATAATAATAGCCGTCTACTATTTCGTGAAGATGTGGGCTATACACTCACCTCCAATCTTGCAAATTTTCCTTCCTCATTACTTTTTTATGCAGGAGGAAGCCAAAGTGTGCGTGGTTATGCCTATCAATCGCTCGGTCCTGGTCGTTATTTAATGGTGGGAAGCGTTGAATATCAATACCGAATTATTAATAACTTTTACGCCGCTATCTTTTTTGATTTGGGAAATGCTGTCAATAATTTTCCGATTAATTTACAAAAAGGGACGGGTCTTGGTTTAGTCTGGGCATCACCATTAGGACCTATAGAGTTCACAGCAGGTAAAGCGTTGGATATCCCCGGGCACCCCATAAGATTTCAGTTCATCATGGGCTTTGATTTCGTATGATAAATAAAAAATTACTTCGGCTGAAATGGTTAATCAAAACCTTATTGATCAGCGCTGTTTTAGTGAGTGGCTATCTGTTAATAAATACAGAGAAAGGTTTAGAAACTATCTTATTAGTCGGAAAACAATTTTTGCCAGGCCAACTGAAGATACATGCTATTCATGGCCGATTATTAGGCCCAATTCAATTAAAGGAATTCTATTATAAAAATAATAAAATAAACCTATCTATCTCCGAAATACAGTTTGATTGGAATTGGCATGATCTTTTACTAGGAAAATTAAATCTGCATTCCATCTTCATTGATAAATTAAATATTTTTATAAAACAAAAAACTATTTCTATCTCAAAAAAATCAAAAACTATTCGTGAAAAAATTTTTCAAATTCAAAAAATTTTCCATTTTTTAAAATTTAACTCTATTATTATCCATCAAATAAATATTCGTTCAGAAAACATAAACTTAAAATTACAAGGTTCTATTCAACAGCAGTGGCATATTAATTGGGAGTTAAATATTAAAAAATTGACTCACTTAATTCCCAACTTACAAAGTAAAGTAGCTTTTCAAGGTACAATTAATGGTGCTTTTAAACAGCCTGAGTTTAATCTAATTTTTAAAGAAACTAATCTACAATGGAAAAAATGGAAATTTCAAAAAACTCAAGCTACATTAAATATAAATACAAAAGATAAAAAATGGCTTTTTGATTTATCCGCTACTCAGCTCGATAATAAGCTTTTTAAATTTTATCCTTTTAAATTAAAATTATCTGGATCTTTATTACCTTTTTCACTCCATGGAATTTTATCTGGATTTAAACTAAAAAAAATACTTTCAGATGGACAACTTACTAATATACTCTTTCCTACTACACAAATTAAAAGCACGATATCGAAATATGGGCTAGAGGCATCCCTACGACTATTTATAGAAAACAAAAATCAATTAATTGCCTATCTATTTCTACCAAAATATCAAGTATACTCAGAGTTGACACCTAAACAACCGATACGCGCTGACATTGATTTAAGGCTTAAAAATTTAAGTTTTTTAACACAATTACTCCCTGATCTTAAAAAGACTAAAGGGATTTTTAATGCTCAATTAAAAATTTCAGGTTCATTGAATAAACCTTTATTTAATCTAAACATTAATTTACAACAAGCAAGTACTGATATTTCCACTTTAGGCCTTAATTTAAAAAAAATAAAATGTCAGCTGCATACTAATGAAAATACTTTATTAGGTATTGGGCAAGTATATTCTGGAAATGGGTCCATAGAATTCCATACTGCCAGCGATCTATTAAAACCCTACTTGCCAACAACAATAGATATACAAGGAAAGGATGTGACTATTATCCATAATTCAGAATATCAAATAACTGCTTCTCCAAAATTAAAAATTCAAGCGAACCTTCAAAAAATTAAAATAGAAGGCTCTATTCTATTCCCAAAAGCTAAAATTAATCCTAAAAATAATAATCTTGCTGATTTATCTGAAGACGTACAGTTTGTTGGTGAGAATAAAAAAAATTTAACTTTTCCTTTTATTTTAAAAAACGATATTAAAATAGAAATGGGTGACGATATTCAGCTGAAATATAAAGGGCTTAGCACTAAATTAACCGGATCGCTCATTATAAAACACGAATCTGACCATCCTATATTAGCAACAGGGCAGCTAAAGTTTTTTCGGGGCGGGTACAATTATTTCGCTCAAAGTCTAAAACTAACATCCGATTCTACATTAAATTTCGCTAATTCACCTATTAACAATCCCACGATTAACATTACAGCGAGTCGAAATATTTTAATCATGCCCATATCCGCTACCTCTCGATCAATACCTACTCCAGCAGAGATAGGTCTACACATAAAAGGAACGCTACAAAACCCTCAGATCACTTTATTTGTAAAGCCATCTAATATAATCAAATCACAATTAGATATTTTGTCTTATTTAATTACTGGTCAGGCAAGTTATCAATTAAGCGCTGAAAGTACACAATTACTATTAAGCGCTGTCAGCAATTTAGGAAATGAAAACAACGTTGGTCAACTTATTAATAAGTTTCAGAAAAAAATAGGTTTAGATCAACTGACTATAGGAGCTAAACCCATCTTTAATACCCGTACTAATAACTTCCAACAAAACATTTCATTAATAATTGGAAAAAATCTTTCTCCAAAACTTAATTTATCCTATAGTTTTGGGTTACTCGACCAGATCAATATTTTAGAAATAAATTATATTCTAAACAAAAATTTTTCACTAAAAACTACCCGTAGTGATTTTGCTAATAGTTTGGATTTATTCTATAAGTTGGAAAAAAATTAATAATCATTTATTAAGTAATACATCAAATATCAGAAAAAAGTTAAATAAATAATTATTAATAAATACCAAATAAGTTATTTATCTTTTCCTTGAAAAATAAATTAATTTATCTATGATTTTTTGAGCACTATCAGGGTGCTCAAACTTCTTCAATTGGTCTTTTATCTGTTCCAAAGTTTCAAAGCTTTTGAGTACTGTTTCAAGTAATTTCTCATCCGAAAATTCTTCGGAATAAATAACTTTACTTAAGCCTCGACGAGAAAAATACTTTGCATTAACAATTTGATCACCTCGACTTGCTTTTTTTGACAATGGTAACAAAATATGTGGTTTGTGTAAGGTTAATAATTCATAAATGGAAGTAGCGCCCGCTCGACTAATCACTAAATCGGCACTCGCCAGGACGTCAGCCAATTCATTTTGTAGATACTCGAATTGTTTATAATCTTTTATTTCTGAAAATGCAGGATCTAATTTATTTTTACCGCAAATATGAATTACCTGAAATTTTTCTGTTAAAGGGACTATTAGACATCGAATACTTTTGTTTATATCTCTCGAACCTAAACCACCTGCCATAATCAATAAAACTGGTTTTTTTTTATCGAAAAAACCACAAATTTTTAAACCCTTTTCAGGGTCTCCATCTAATAAAAAAGATCGAATCGGCATACCTGTTAGCAATACTTTAGAAGAGTTTTTAAAATATCGAACGGTTTCAGAAAATGTAAGACAAATCAATTTCGCAAAAGGAAAACTAAGCCGATTGGCCAAACCTGGTGTGAGATCCGATTCATGAATTACGGCTGGAATTCCATTTAATTTAGCTGCAATAACGACAGGCAAAGCAACAAAACCACCTTTAGAGAAAATAACATCTGGTTTGATTCTTCGACAAATTAAAAAGCTTTGTATGATACCTAGGAATAATTGAAAAGGAGTTAATAAATTTTTACATGTCCAATATCGGTGTAATTTACCCACCGTAATACCATAGTAAGGAATATTTAAGCGTTTAATAAGTGAGTGCTCTATCCCTTTTTTAGAACCCACATAAAAAATAACTACGTTTTCATTCTGTAAAGCGGATATTAAAGGTAAACTGGGTGTAACATGCCCCGATGAACCACCTCCAGTAAAAATCATTTTAATTTTTTTTTGCATAATAAAAATTTAAACAGTAGGATTAGAGTTCAATTCCAATTTACCTTCAAGATGTACATCTTGAGGAACTTCTGGAGGTAAAATCCCCTCATTAGAAAAGCGCTCCCACAAACTAAATAAGAATTGCGAACGAACACCCGAACGTGAACTAATATGATTCAGATCAACATAATACTCAACTTTAAACTCTAATAAAACTTGATCAATTTCTTTAAAATAAACTTCTGGTTTAGGATTGGTTAAAATTTTTGATACGGTGGCTAATACTTCTAGAATAATATCTTTTATACGCTGTGGATTATCTTTTCGATTTGTTCTAATCGTTACCAAGGCGCGCACTACGCTATCACGATGCGTCCAATTAATAAAATTTTTACTAAAAATATCTGCATTAGGAACTAACAACTCTTGACGGTCATCAGTTGTTACGGTAATGGAACGGGCCCCAATATGAGATACCTGACCATCATAATTACCCACTGTAACCCAATCCCCGACTTTTACGGGTCTCTCAAGTAGTAAAAAAATTCCAGTAAAAAAATTGTTAAATAAATCACGTAATCCTAACCCGACACCTAAAGAGAAAAGACCTAAAATAACAGAAATGTTTCCCCAGTTTAAGCCTAGAATGTTTAACCCAATAGTAATCCCAATTGCAATGAGCGTATAATGTGTAAAAATAGCCAAACTATTTCGTAAGCCTAAATCCTTGGTATGTGCGAACAACCAGCGATAAGCAAATTCTCGCGACCAATGAGCTATCCAAATTAAAATCACTACTAATACAGCTAATTGTAAAATAGTTAAACCTGTTACAGTTGCGGTACTCGCTATAACGAATAATTTTTTTGAAAGTAATTTTTCTAGGCTAGTATTAAATAACGGAACCTGATCCCCCCAACCATAAAGTTCAAATAAAGCCATTATTGATAAAATTAATAATGCTAATTTTAAAATTTGATGCAATGGTTTTAATAAAGCTTGACTCCACAACCAACCATTTCTGAAATAACGAATACACTGTTCGGAAGCCCAACGGACTAATTCATCTAAAAGCCCTCTGAGTAACAGATAAGCAGTCAAAGCAACTAAGAATAAACCTTGATAGTGAGCAATGGCCCAAGCTAATTCAACATATCCCACTAAACCTATCAATGCATTAGTTAATAAACTGAAGGGTATTAAAAAACTTAACCATCGAATAACCCGCTTTAAATAAGCATGTTTATTTTCTATATATGGCTCAAGCAATGTAGGTACCACTTCCCAGCTTTTCATCAAGACTAAAGCTACGATGAGTAGAAACAACATAAATAGACGGCCAAACAAATCTTGAATTTCATAATTAACTGGTAATTGATTAACTAATATCGTTGCTAATGTTACAATACCTCCAATCAACAGCGTAGTTCGCAAACGATAATACAGTTTGATATCATGACCACTTTCATCGGTGGTATTCTCCAGAAGCAAAATATGGGCGAGTTGAATAACAATACTAAATATTAGGCAAACAACGCCCATAATAATAATCAAAGAAAATAATTTAATGGGGATATTTAATAAAAATAATAACCCTATTAAGCCTACTAATAACATAATACCGGATAAATGGCGCTGTAATAACTGCAATACAACTATCACCGTTTGTGCAGAAAAAAATCCTCGACTACGTTGTTGCAAACGTACTCTATCTACAGCTAAAAATCGTCTTAGCTTTAACCAAATAGTAAACCATATTAGTACCCCCAGTAATGCAATAAGCCATTGCCAAGTTGATACTAGTTCTAGCTTGTTAGAAACAGGCTCATACAGTCCTGCTAATTTATCTATTAATAATGTAGGAATTTGAAAAATAGTTTTAGCTAAACCAACCCAAGCATTCAAACTCCAACCGGGTAAGGCTTGTCTATTTGCAAGTTGTAGTTTTAATTGTTTTGCGATAAATATTTGTTGAGTTTTGGCATCTTTAGCTAATTGCTGAATTCTTTCAAATAAATTTTGATAGGCAAGAATTATTTCTTTTAAAGGAGTTATTTTTAACTGATCCTGTGCAAAACTTGACTCTTTTTCTTTTAAATTCTTATTGATTAAATTCAAATAATTCTGGAGAAATTTGATTTTATTTTGAACAAGATCAACGGAATAATTGATTTGATCATCTAGAGTTTCAATTTGATGCTGTAAATTACTTAGGGTACTTAATGATAATTTTTGATTAAATGTAGAAGCTAAATCCTGTAATTTATTAGATATTTTAGCGATATTCAATTCAGTCTCAAGCAAATTGTTTTTTTCTTGAGCTTCAAATATATTAAATTCTATTTGATCATACGAATAATTATCAATAAACCCTTTGACTTCAGCTTTATTTAATTCTTCACTCCATTGACTTAAACGTTGCATCCATTTTTGTTGATCTTGTTGCAGACGCCCAGCTAATATATTTAAAGATTCTTGACGTAGAGCGTGTTGTTGTAATTGATAATTTCTTTGTAAATTTTCTCGCCATTCCTCAGCAAAATTAATAGTTTGTTGTATCGTATCACGCGAATTTTGTAAAACTTTAATGCGTTTTTTCTGTAAATTGAATAGATTTCTTCGTTCTGGTAAAGCTTGTTGTAACTGTGTCTGTTGCTGTTGAATTTCTTGACCAGATAAAATGGGCGATGATGAAATTTCTGATTGATCCGGTGAGTTTCGAATGGATTCTTGAATCAAATCAGAAGACTGTTGAGCCGTTTTTAGACTTAAGTTAATACTTTCTAAATCCGCTTTTGTCATAGCAATCATTAAATCAAGATGACGTAAGGATTGTGTACTAATAATCGGTATTATAATGCTCTGTTCATTACGTAAATCTTGTAACTTTCTTTTAAGTAAATCACTATGAATTTGATCGGCTACTAATTGTTGCTGAGTTAAACTCACTAAAGGAGATTCATTAAGCTCAGAATAAGCGGGCGAATAAACACCTCCTAATAAAAAAATAACTAATAAAAAAAATAGCTTGTACAAACTATGCCTCAGGGTAAAGGTAAAGGTTGCTCAGTTACATTTACAACGCTTTTACGCGAAGAAGAACGCCATTTCATCCAAACGTAAACAGGCGCACTACTTAGTAATAATAACGTCCCATAAAATACTGTTTCTTTACCAGAACCTATAATGACCCAAAAAGAATAGATTCCAGCTAAAATTGCAATAATCACTGAACCCAATAATTTTCTACCTTTTTTAAAAAGTCCAGGATATTTAAAAAAGATCACTAACTCAGACATCGTAGTTAAAAAATAGGGAATCAGCGAAGCTAAAGTGGCTAGTAAGATAATAATTGTAAATTGTTTAACCAAACTATGCTTTAAGGTCATCAAAAGCAGGAGACTAATTAAGATGCTAGAAATAACTAAACCAACCACGGGCGTACCGTTTGCAGTCCTTTTTAAAAAAATACCCGGAAATAGTTTATCCTGTGCAGCGGCTAATGGAATTTGACCTTGAAGTAAAATCCAACCGTTTAAAGCCCCTAAACAAGAAATAACTGCTCCAATAGCAACTAATGTGCTTCCTATCGGCCCAAACATAATCTTAGCTGCATCGGCATAGGGAGCGGTAGAATTTGCTAATTCTGTTAATGGCATCACACCCATCACTGCAATACTACTTAATATGTAAACAATAGTCGTTATGATAACTCCAAGAATAGTCGCTTTAGGAATTGTGCGATTAGGGTCATTGACATGCCCAGCAGGTACTGAAGCCGATTCCAAGCCAATAAAAGACCATAAAGTTAAAGTGGCTGCACTACTAAATGCACTTAAATTAGATTGACCTGATAAATTGAATGCGCTCAAAAAATGAGGATGTATATAAAAAGTACCGACTAAAGCAATAAGTAATAATGGGATCAACTTTAAAATGGTTGTCAATAACTGAAAAATCCCTGCATGTCGAACCCCTAAAATATTAATAAAGGTTATTAGCCAAACTAAACTAATACTAAATAAGCAAGCTCCTAAGGTATTCTTAGCCAATAGAGGCCAGAAAAAACTTAAATACCCTGTTAAAGCAACAACTATTGCAGCATTACCTACCCACAAAGCAATCCAATAATTATAGGCCATCTGAAATCCAACAAAATCACCAAATGCCTCTCGACAATAGGCATAAGGTCCTCCGATAAGCGGCATTACATTAGCTAGCTTAGCAAATACTAGTGCTATTAACAAAGCGCCCGTCGCTGTAACAGTCCAAGAAAGCAAGCTAATACTGCCATAGGCAGCTAAGGAGGCTGGTAATAAAAATATTCCTGAACCTATCATATTTCCAGTCACTAGCGCAGTTAACATCCACAACCCTAATTTTTGTTGTTTCATTTCTTTGGACATCTTGAATCTACCCCTAAATTTTGCGCAGAATAAAACGCTATGTCATTATACCCATCTCAACTCTTAATGCGAAAATTTTATGCCAAAAATCCCAGGCCTTTATGTGGTCGCCACACCTATAGGCAATTTAGAAGATTTTAGCAGTAGGGCAATAGAAACTTTAAAAAATGTCGATCAAATTGCTGTCGAAAATACCCGACATAGTCAAAAGCTATTTAAGCATTTTGGCATTAATACTCCATTAGTTTTACTGCACGAACACAATGAAATCATCACTTCCAAAGTGCTTTTAGCCTTACTAAAGAAAAACCAATCTATCGCTTTGATTAGTGACGCTGGAACACCCTTGATTAATGATCCAGGCTATCATTTAGTCAAATTAGCACGTCAAAATAAAATACGAGTTATTCCTATCCCTGGCCCCTGTGCCTTAATAGCCGCTTTGTGCGCTTCGGGTTTAGCTTGTGATAAATTTATTTTTGAAGGCTTCTTACCTGAAAAAAGCATCGCTCGACAAAAAAAATTACAAAAACTCTTAATTGAAACAAGAACCATTATTTTCTATGAGGCACCACATCGTATTTTAGCGTTGATCGATGATATGCTTACTGTGTTTGGACCTCAACGTTATGTTGTTTTGGCCAGAGAATTAACGAAAACCTTTGAAACCCTACATGGAGATAACTTAGAACAACTAAAAATTTGGCTTAACTCGGATAAAAATCAACAAAAAGGCGAATTTGTCGTCCTCGTGGAAGGATCAGAGTACCTAAACCCTTATGAAAGAGACATCCAACGCATTTTAGATATTTTATTAAGTGAGCTACCCATTAAGCAAGCAACTTCTCTTGCTGCTAAAATAACCCATGAAAAAAAAAACAAACTCTATGCTTTGGCATTGGCTTTAACTGGTAAATAAGTATGAATGATAACTCTTTTGAAATCTTTCAACGTGGAAGTATGGAAATACTTGTTGTCGAGGAATTAAAACGTAAATTAAAAAAAAATAAACCTTTACGCATTAAAGCAGGTTTTGATCCAACCGCTCCTGATTTACATCTAGGACATACCGTTCTTCTTAATAAACTCCGCCAATTACAGGACTTAGGCCATGAAATTGATATTGTCATTGGTGACTTTACGGCACTCATTGGAGACCCCTCCGGTAAAAATATGACTCGGCCTCCTTTAAGTATCGATGAGGTTGTTGCCAATACTAAAACCTATGAACAGCAATTGAGTAAAGTATTAGATTCTAAAAAAACTCATTTAAGATTTAATTCTAAATGGTTAGGAAAACTATCTGTTACGGATTTAATTAAACTGGCTTCATCCTATACAGTAGCAAGAATGCTAGAAAGAGATGACTTTCATCAACGCTATCGTCAGCACCAATCCATTGCAATTCATGAGTTTTTATATCCTTTACTTCAGGGCTATGATTCCGTGGCATTAAAAACTGATATGGAATGTGGTGGCAATGATCAAAAATTTAATCTATTGCTAGGAAGAGAATTACAAAAACATTTTAAACAAACACCACAAATAATTTTAACAATGCCTTTGTTAGAAGGTTTAGATGGTATCCAAAAAATGTCTAAATCTCTAAATAATTATATCGCAGTTGATGAACCTGCAAATGATATGTTTGGAAAAATCATGTCGATTTCTGATGAATTAATGTGGCGTTATTTTGAACTACTTTCATTTAAAAAGTCTTTACAAGATATTAAATCGATGCAGCAAGAAGTCGTTCAAGGAATAGCCAACCCACGAGATTTTAAAATTGAATTAGCCTTAGAAATTATTGAGCGTTTTCACACTAAAGCAGATGCTGAAAAGGCATTACTAGAATTTCAACATCGATTTAGAGAGGGTGCCATTCCTTCAGACATTAAAGAGCTGAACATCCGCATATCCGGAGAAAATTTATCGATCGCTAACTTATTAAAGCAAGCCGGTTTGGTAACAAGCACCTCAGAAGCCTTGCGTTCAATTGATGCAGGCGCTGTTAAAGTTGACTCACTAAAAATTGAAAATAAAAAGTTATTAATTAAACCTGGCTCAACGCATGTTTACCAAGTTGGTAAACGACGTTTTGCTAAGATAACACTTCTACATAAATAATACTTTTATGAGAGCGGCTCTCGGCTTACACCGGCTAATTCCAAACGTTGTAGATAATAATTCCAATATTCCATATGATGTTTACATAGTTCATAGAGTGTTTCCCAACTATAGATTCCTGACTTATGGCTATCGTCAAAGAGTAATCGCACTGCATAATGACCCACTGGCTCTATGTTAGTGATATTCACATTTTTTTTACCGCTGATTAATTTCCCTTCGTTAAAGCCATGCCCCTTTACTTCAGCAGAAGGCGAGAAAACTCTTAAATATTCACAGGGTAAATTAAATTTTTCGCCATTATCAAACTTAATCTCTAATATTCGTGTTTTTTGAAAAAATTTTATATTGATAGGAGCAGTCGTCATATCTTACAAAATAAAATGACTGGTATCTTGATGCTGCGCTAAAGGTGTTAGATGTTTATCGACATACTTAATATCAATGTTTATATTTTTATCCACATAATTTGCTGCTTCAAAAGATATCTCTTCTAATAATCGTTCCATCACCGTGTATAAACGACGGGCGCCAATATTTTCAGTCTTTTCGTTCAGATCATAAGCGATCTCAGCGATACGTCGAATAGCGAGTTTATCAAAATTTAATACGAGCCCTTCTGTAGCTAATAAGGCCTGATATTGCGCGATCAACGATGCTTTGGGCTCAACTAAAATACGCTCAAAATCCTTTGCGGTTAATGCTTTTAATTCTACTCGAATCGGTAAACGCCCTTGTAATTCAGGAATCAAATCAGAAGGTTTTGATACATGAAAAGCACCCGCAGCAATAAACAAGATATGATCCGTCTTGACCATACCATACTTTGTCGAAACAGTACAACCTTCGATTAAAGGTAATAAATCCCGTTGCACGCCCTCACGAGAAACATCCGCCCCACTCACTTCCCCGCGACGACATACTTTATCAATTTCATCAATGAACACTATTCCACATTGCTCTACCCATTCAATTGCTTTTCGCTTCAAATCTTCTTCATCGAGTAATTTACCGGCTTCTTCTTTTTGAATCGCAGCTAAAGCATCTTTTACCTTCATTCGACGCGTGCGAGTGCGTGTCGTACCAATACTTTGCAACATGTTTTGTAATTGGTTAGTCATATCTTCCATGCCAGGAGGTCCCATAATTTCTACTCCTGCAGGTAAAGCAGCTAATTCGACATCGATTTCTTTATCATTTAAAAGCCCCATTCGCAATTGCTTTAAAAAGACATTTCTTGCAATTGATTTCTCTTTATTTTTAAGCTCATCGGATTCATTTTTAGTGGTCAAACGTGCAGGAGGAATAAAACTATCAATAATTTTATTTTCTGCAGCTTCTAAAACCTTAGACTGTAAGCGATTAATTTCTTCTTCGCGTAAAGATTTAAATGCCGTATCTACTAAATCTCTTGGAATAGAATCCACATCCCGCCCAATATAACCCACTTCAGTAAATTTTGTGGCCTCTACTTTTACAAATGGAGAATCAGCCAACTTGGCCGTTCGACGACAAATTTCAGTTTTCCCTACACCAGAAGAACCAATCATAAGTATATTCTTGGGAGTTACCTCGTCTCTTAAATCGGGATCAAGTAGCATACGACGTTTGCGGTTACGCAAAGCAATTGCAATAGCTCTCTTAGCTTCATTTTGTCCAATAATAAAACGATCCAATTCAAATACTATTTGTTCAGGCGTCATATCCATTTTATTAAAATAATTGGTCGTCCCAACAAATAAATTTGAGTCTTGATTGGATTGAACGATATCTTCTGAAAAATTAGCGTCAGTCATAGTTAGCTCAGAAACTTGGGTTTCATTAGTAGATGAATTAAAATTAGTTTTCATTATTAAATATTAGTTTATGTGTCATAATTATTTTTTAGCGTTCATAGAATCAATTTCTTCAATTGTACGATGATGATTTGTGAAAACACAGATGTCTGCGGCAATAATTAAGCTCTTTTCAACAATACTACGAGCATTTAACTTAGTGTTTTGAAATAGTGCTAATGCAGCAGATTGTGCATAGGCTCCACCAGAACCTATGGCGATTAGATCATGCTCTGGCTCAATAACATCTCCATTTCCACTTAACATAAAAGATTTTTCTTTATCGGCAACGGCAAGCATGGCCTCTAAACGTCGTAAAACTCGATCAGAACGCCAGTCCTTGGCGAGTTCAACGGAAGCGCGGTCTAATCGACCATTACATTCTTTAAGCTTATTTTCAAAACGTTCTATCAAAGTAAAAGCATCAGCAGTTGCCCCTGCAAATCCAACTAATACTTGACCATCGTATAATTTACGTATCTTACGAGCGTTTCCTTTTAAAACAATTGCATTGCCTAAAGTAACTTGACCATCTCCACCAATAACGACTTTACCGTTACGCCGAACTAATAATATTGTTGTACCATGTAATGACTGCACTTTTTACTCTTTAATTAATTTATTTAAAAGGACGTTTAAATTAACACTATGGTGACTTATTTACCATTTTCAAGGCCTAGGTAGGATCTTAATTTCCTCTTTTATTGGGCAATTTTAATTAAAACGGCGCTTAATCCAGCTTCACTTAAGCGTCTCTTTTCATCTGTAAGCTTATTTACATCAGCAGGCCCTAAGAAAATCTGATAGACTGGCTTTCCATTAATTAAACTGATTTTTTTCTTTACGGGAAATCCCTTCAATAGCGCTTGAGCCTGTAATTGCTGTGCCTGCTCTCGAATAATAAAATTACCTAGCAATAGCATATAACCGTCATGACTGGATTGACCCATTTCTTCTTCTAATTGCTTTTTAGCCTCAGCGATAGCGACTTGTTCTGGTGTTGGTGTTGGTGGACTCAGCATTTCATTGATAGCGGGTCCTGATGAAGAAGAAATTACTGTACTCATAGACTTAGCTTCAGGTATTTCCTTGATTGCTGAACGTACTCGGGGGGACAAATTCAAACCCTCTTGAGGTAAGATATTATAGAAATCAAACTTTGGCTCTGGTGATGGCGGTGCAGAATATGCTCCAACTGTTTTTTTATTGACTTTCTTTTCAGCTAACTGAATGGTTTTTTCCTTACGAATAGGATTAAGAAAAAATACGCCAAAAATAAATAAACCTACTGAAATACCTAATATCACCCAAAGAGAACGATCTTTCTTACGTTTAGGTGTTAAATATTTGTGTTTTATGTATTTTTTTGCATAATCTTTAGCCATTACATTGTTTCCAAAGTCTCTACACCTAATAGGTTTAAACCATTTTTAATGACTTGAGCAACTGCTGCAATTAAATTTAATCGGGCGTTTCGCAAGTTATCATCCTCTGTTAAAAAAACGAATGAATTATAATAAACATGAAACGCTTGTGCTATATCCCTCAAATAATGCGCAAGAAGATGCGGCTCATAAGTAAGCGCCGCTAATTCTAATATTTCAGGATATCGGCTCAGTAACACTAACAAATTCTGTTCTTGTGTTTTATTTAATTCTTTAAGCGCATTCATTCCTAAGGATTTTTCCCAAACCCATTGCTTTGCGGCAAGTTGACGCATGACACTGCATATTCGTGCATAAGCATATTGCACATAGTAGACAGGATTAGCATTCGACTGTTCTTTAGCAAGCTCAAGATCAAAATCCATATGCTGATCTGCGCGTCGCAGTACATAAAAAAAACGCGTGGCATCTGTGCCCACTTCTTCTCGAAGCTCCCGTAAAGTAATAAACTCTCCACTACGAGTAGACATCTGAATTTTTTTATCTTTACGATAAAGGATAGCAAACTGCACTAATAAAGCCTTTAAACTATCTGCTGAAAATCCCAAAGCTTGAATAA
This sequence comes from uncultured Rickettsiella sp., assembly GCA_947058615.1. Taxonomy (GTDB): domain Bacteria; phylum Pseudomonadota; class Gammaproteobacteria; order Diplorickettsiales; family Diplorickettsiaceae; genus Aquirickettsiella. The sequence goes on from CAMSHF010000001.1 coordinate 111,955, forward strand.
CAGCATGAATCCTGGGCACATATCCATGGTGATCGGATCCTAATACGTTGATTATTTTTTTAAATTGGCGTTTTTCAAAAATAAATAATCGATAAGCCGCATCTGCGGCAAAATAGGTTGGCTGACCATTCTCACGGAGTAATACCCGATCTTTATCATCACCAAAGTCCGTCGATTTAAACCATAAAGCACCCTTGGCTTCATAGGTTTTTCCACTTATTTTTAAGCGGTTTATAGTTTCATTGACAAAGCCTTGCTTAAACAAACTACTTTCTGAAAACCACTTATCAAAATTTACCCTAAATGCACTCAGATCCTCTTTAATATCCGTTAAAATAGAACTTAAACCAAGTTCAAATATCTTTTCGTAATCTAAATTACCGAGTAAAGCCTTGGCTTGATTAATAAGACCATCAATATGTTGTTCTTTGTTTCCGCCCTGAGACTCATCAACGGGAACATTTTTAAATACTAATTCAACTGATTTAAAAAAACGTCTGTCATACTGTAAAAAGAGTTGTTTAGCAATCTTCTGGACATAAACTCCTCGGTAGGCATTACTAGGAAAAGCAAATTTTTCACCACAGATCTCTAAATAACGTAGCCAAACACTCGTGGCCAAAATATCCATTTGCCTTCCGGCATCATTAATATAATATTCTGCACAAACCTTATAGCCCACCGTTTTTAACAGTCTTGCTATAGAGTCCCCATAGGCAGCCCCTCGACCATGTCCTACATGTAAAGGACCGGTGGGATTAGCAGAAACAAATTCAAGCAAAACAGGTTCATTACCCCCCGTATTCGAAACACCAAATTGTTCTTTTTGACTTAGGATTTGAGGAATAACATCATACCAAATAGATTTTTTTAAAAAGAAGTTAATAAATCCCGGCTTTGCTATCTCAACTTTTTCTAGTTTAGAATTTTTCGAGCTACAATCGATATTCGATTTAATTTTTTTAGCTAATTCCAAGGGAGAGATTTGTAATTTATTTGCCAAGACTAAAGCAATATTACTAGAAAAGTCACCATGCGATTTCTCTCTGGCATAATCAACTTGAACTGCCAGAGAGGAGTCTAAAGGGAGTTCGCCCATGCTTAACAAAGCGTTTTTAATTTCTTGTTGCACTATGCGCTTCATAAGAATAATCACTAGATAATCAGAAGAAACGAGATTATAGCGTAATACGCTTCAGGAAAAATAGCCAATAGGGGGGAATAAAAATTAAGGAGTTACGCGAAAAACGATCTTTTTCGGTATGGCTTCGCTTCCAACAGGGTTAATATTCCTCAAAATAATAATAAGGGTAAAAGCTCATGAAAGTCTTCGCTCATTGTTTATTTATCTATTTGACCTTCTTTAGCTTACCAAGCCATGCACAATACTCTCAAAGAGATCTTATCATAAGCAAAAATATTGCTATAAATGACTTTGATAGTTTAGATATTCAAGGACCTATCAATGTTTATATTGATGCAACCCAAACCCATACATCTTTACAAGTTCTAGGGGATGCAAAAAGAGTTTTTGCAGTCACTTACAAAGAAAAAAACCATATTCTTCATCTTAGTACAAAACCAATTTATTGGCCAAAGCCTGGGGAAAGGCTAACAGTCCGAGTCAATGTCTTACCTACGCAAATAAAAAAAATCCTGTTTAATAGTAATGCTACGCTGTTTGGCAAAGGTTTAATGGGCTCATTATCGCTTCATACTTGCGGTGTTGGCCAAATTAACCTTTATGGCAATAAATTAAATCTAAAATCCCTTTATAGTAAGGGTAACAAAAGCATTATTCTTCATAATCTGCTTAGCTCTAACCTTAAAATAAAAGCACATAATTCCCATCAAATTGTTCTTCAAGGCAGTGTTTTATTAAATTCGATCGACTCTAACGGAGATGGAAGTTTATGGATTTATTGGATTAATAGTCCCTATTTAACCATTAATGCGAGCGGTAAAGAACGAATTCTTCTATCAGGAGTCGCCAAAACACTTGATATTAACTTATCTCAAAATGCTCAGTTACTCGCCCAAAAACTACATGCAAATAAAGGGTTTATTAAAACTAAAAATCAAGCCCAAGCAAACGTTAACATTAGAAACACATTAAGCGCATTTGCTAAGAACAAAAGTATAATTTACTACTTAACCCCGGTAAATTTTATAAGTAAAAACTCAGAAGGGAGAGGGCTGATTCTTGCTAAGAACTAGTTAGGGCTTAATTAGGGGGTTATTTTTTACCAAAATAATCTCAACTCGTCGATTAAAGCTACTTCCTTTAACATTTCGATTGCTTGCAATAAAATCACGTCCACCATATCCCATAGTACGCAAACGTTGCGAACCTATTCCATGTAGCCATAAAAAATTTGTAATAACTTCTGCTTGCTCTTCTGTAATAGTAGAGGCAGTTTGCGAATCATAAAGATCATCACTGTAGCCAACTACTTGGATTAAACCACTCCCATAAGATTTTACAAGTTTGATAGTTTGGCTAAGCTGATGGGCACAGCGGGTAGTCAATTTTCCATTGGGTCGAAAACAAACATCACTATAAGCAATAACTCTAAGTCGATCAGCACTTTGGATAACTTGTATAGCAGAAGATGGTAGTAATGTTTTCTTTGAAGGGCCACTATCTACCGGAGGATTTACAACACATCCAGTTAAAACAAGTAAAGTCGTACATAACGCACAACAAAAAAATAATGCTTTTTTTTTCATGATCTTTCTCATTTTATTCTAAAAAGCTAATCAGCTTTTTTACGTAACTTAGCATAATAAAAACCTTCAGGTCCATTAATTTGAGGGAAAATCTGTCTTCCTATTATGCAAGCGACACCCCAGGTTTCTCCAATGACCTCTTCTATAGCATCTGCGTAATGTGATAAAAAGCGGTGTAAAACTTCAACATTTTCCTCTGGTAAGACAGAACAAGTTGCATACAATAAAATTCCATTGGGTTTTAGTAACCCCCAAAGACTTGATAGGAGCTGATATTGTTGTTCAGCTAATTGAGCAATATCCTCCTTTTTACGTAAAATTTTAATATCCGGGTGCTTGCGAATAACTCCCGTACCAGAGCAAGGTGCATCTAATAAAATTCTATCAAAAAAATCCCCTTTCCAAGTCGTTTTAAGGTTTTGTGCTTTTGCATAAAGCAATTGTACTTTAGTATCAGTCAAGCCCAAGCGACATAGATTATCCTTAACTTTTTTTAGTCGGATTGCATCTTGATCGACAGCCACACATTCTAATAAATCAGGTTGTTTTTCCAAAATATGTGATGTTTTTCCTCCGGGTGCTGCACAAGCATCCAAAACCCGCAAACCTGGCTCCAATGATAATAGATTGGCAGCCAGTTGTGCTGCCGTATCTTGTATTGATATTTCTCCTTCCAAAAAACCGGGTAATTTAAATACCGAATAAGATTTATCGAGTATAATTCCTGCAGAACTCAATTCACTTAGTTCGCTTTTTATCGCTTTATCTTTCAATTTATGCTGATACTTGTCTCGAGTAATTTTCAAAAAATTAACACGCAAGCTCATAGACGGTAAATAATTATTGGCCGCTATGATTGTTTGCCATTCATTCGGCCAAGCTCGTTGTAGTCTTTTAATTAACCAATTGGGATGAGCAAACTGAGTATTTTTATTTAAGTTTTTTAACAAACTGAACTTTTGTCTTTGGAATGATCGTAATACTCCGTTTATTAATGGTACTGCCCAAACCTTACGAAGTTCTTTTGCGGCCTGTACCGTTTCATGAATGGCTGCATGCGGGGACGTTAAATAGTTCAGCTCATAAAGACCTATCAATAATAAGACTTCAACATCCTGATCAGCTACGTTAAAAGGTTTTTTTAGTAAAAAGGAACAAAGCTTTTTCAAAGGAAGATACCAACGTACTACGCCATAACACAACCCCTCAATAAATCCTCTATCACGCGATGTAATATCCGTATTGAGACGGCTGGTTAAAGAATCTTTAAGTGATATTTTTTCTTTTAAAACACGTGAAATGATTTGTGCAGCAATTGCCCGAGAATTAGACATACATTTGATCTAGAATCGCACCTGCATGGAATAATTCCGATTTACCATGAATAAAGCTAGCAATCGGTAGGCATCTGCCTCCGGGCCATTGGACTTCTAAAAGACGTAATATACCTTTACCCGTCGCCACATCAATACCTTCTCGATCAACTTTTAAAATTAAACCTGGTTTTTCAGAAGTGACTTCATCAAGTACTTCCGCTTTACAAATTCGCAAAATAGACTTCCCTAATACAACACGCGCAATCGGTTTAGGATAAAAAGCACGGATCATTCTATCTAAATAAACAGCAGGTTTTTTCCAATCGATTTCTACCTCAGATTTATTAATTTTTTTTGCGTAAGTACTGTCTTTATCATTCTGTGGTTCTGAACGAAACGAGCCCCCTTCGATCATATTTAAACTTTCTAACAATGCCTCGGCACCTAAATCAGCTAATCGATCTTGTAATGTTTGATTGGTATCATTGGGCTCTATGGCACAAGAGAATTTCTTGATCATTTCACCCGTATCAAGACCTTCATCCATCTGCATAATGGTAACACCGGTTTCTCGATCCCCTGCTAGAATCGCCCGTTGTATAGGTGCAGCACCTCGCCAACGTGGTAATAAGGAGGCATGTACGTTGATACACCCAAAACGAGGTATGGCTAATACCTCTGGTGGTAGAATAAGTCCATAAGCCACCACTATCATCAAATCTGCATGAAGTCCCGCCATTTTTTTTTGTTCATTCACATCACGTAAACTAATAGGTTGGTAAACAGGAAGTTGGTTTTCTAAAGCCCGCTTTTTAACCGGGCTCATTGACAACTTTCGACCTCTTCCTGCACGTCGATCAGGCTGTGTATACACAGCGCATATTTTATAACTAGAGTTCAGCAAAGCTTGCAAACTAGGTAAAGCAAACCCAGGCGTCCCGGCAAAAATGAGTTTCAAGGTTTTCTCCTTTTCTTTATTTTATCTAGCTTTTTACGTGCTAATTGACGTTTAAGAGGGGATAAATGATCTAAAAATAAGGTGCCATTGAGATGGTCTATCTCATGCTGTATACAGTGGGCCAATAAATCTTCTGCTTCTATTTCATAAGGCTTCCCATGTCTATCTAGAGCCTGTAACTTAACCCACAGTGCTCGCGGAGCTTTGTCATAAATTCCTGGTACGGATAAACAACCTTCTTCCATTAACGCCTCACCTTTTTGCTCAACAATGATAGGATTAATTAAACACCAGGTTTTGGATTTATCATTAGAAATGTCAATAACCGCTAATTTTTTGCTAATAGCAATTTGCGGAGCCGCCAAACCTATGCCTTTAGCGGCATACATGGTCTCAAACATATCATCAATTAATTGCTGTAATGCTTCATCAAAAACAGTAACCGGCGCCGTAGGAGCGCGCAAACGTATATCAGGAACCTGGATAATAGGATAAATAGCCATAGGTATTACCTTCTTTATTCTCTCATAAAAAGGAAACGAGAATGCATATTTTTTTCATTAGTTAGATTATACTAAAACTAGTATCTAATAGACTAAAGATTAATTTTTCTTAGATCAATTTTTTAAGTTAATCCACTCCTTAACAGAAAAATAGACTCTTATAGTGCACAACTGTAATAAAATGACTCAATAGGTATAAAGCTTAATTTATATTATTTTACCAAATTTAGTTAATCTCACCTGCGTACGACAATCGTAAACTCGAACCGAATACGCGAAAGCAACATAATATCGATAATCGTAAAAGCTTAATAACTATAAAATTGGCTTGTAGTATACCCAAATTTTCAAAAAAACGAATCCTGCCAATTAATTAATGTATTAATTATTTATTCATTAAAGTCATTTTAATGCAAAATGGCCTATTAATTAGAATGATATAGCTAGAATACTATAGGGTTTAAGTTTATGTTTACACATTAAATCGTCAATCACTGATAAAAGCCAAGATATAATCACGATTATAATGAATGGTTGTGAAAATATTTGTGGTTACAGCTCGAAAGCTTCTTGGAAAAATTTAATACCTGTTTTAGCATAGATACTTGCCTGTTTTTCCATTAAAATAACGGCTGTTCTAAATCTCATAGTCTTTAATAAGGAAGTTGCACTTGAGTACTCACGATCCCTTACGTCTATTTTTTGCCGTCGAACTTAACTCCGCATTACGTCAAGCCCTATCTCAACTTATCGATGAACTTAAACAAGAGCCTTGGGGGCACCGTGTCAGATGGGTACACCCAGAAAACTTACATGTCACTTTACGTTTTCTAGGTACTACTAATCCTGAAAAAATTTCGGAATTAGCTCGAGATGCCCATAATGCAATAAATAAGATCGAGCCTTTTCCGTTGCAGTTACATAATATTCGTTTTTTTCCATCTCCTACAGCGCCACGTGCTATAGCGGCAGATATAATTCCAACTTCGGAACTCTTTGAGCTTGCTAATGCATTAGAGGAGGTCGCTTCGAATTTAGGCTTCACTCCAGAAACTAAGCCTTATTTACCCCATTTAACTTTAGGAAGAATTATTCATCATCACACGCCAAATTTACGAGAAGAATTAAATCTAAATACCGGCCCTATGATAGTCAATGAAATTGTACTTTTTAACAGTAAAAAAACTGAATACAGTCAGAATTATACGCCGCTTGAGTATATTTCTTTGCAGAAATCCAAAATAATTAGCAACACAGAGGTTTAAATTAATGGCGGAGAGGGTGGGATTCGAACCCACGTGGAACTTTAAATCCCCAACCGATTTCGAGTCGGCGCCATTATGACCACTTTGGTACCTCTCCGATAAACGCTTTTAATCCATTTGAAATCTAAGAGTTTTAATTAATTGGAGGTAGCAGATCAGGAAGTTCTGTAGGCCTACTACCAATATTCTGAGGAATAATATATCTCTCTTCTCTAGGAATCTGCAAACCTGCTGAAACTTCTAATATAGGTAACTCTTGACTATACAAATATTGTGAACGTTGTGTTTTTATATATTTATTAACCGAAGAGCAAGCCGATAAGTCTACAATAAAAAAGATCAAAATTAAATAAAAGAGCTTCGTTCTCATTTATGGCAAGGTCTCTAATAACTGGATAATACTTTTCAAATCAGTTTGATGTTTAGTTGATAACGTTGTCAGAGGTAACCGCAAAGTAGATGATGAGATCAAGCCTTTTTCTGCCGCTAACCATTTAACAGGTATCGGATTAGTTTCTATACACAATCCTTGATATAACGGACGAAGTCGTTGATCTATTTTCTCAGCAGCTTCCCAATCCTCTTTTTTAACAAACTCATAAAGCGTATGAACAGTCTGAGGCACAAGGTTTGCTGCTACAGAAACGACACCTTTACCGCCTATACGCATAATTTCTAAAGCAGTGTTATCATCTCCACTATAAACATCTATATTTTTACCACATAACTTTAAAATGGTTTTTGCTCGCTCGAACTGACCTTCTTTAATACCTACAATATTTGCAATACCCGCTAACTTTAGGACGGTTTCAGGTAATAAGTCACATCCGGTACGTCTAGGGACGTTATATAAAATTTGTGGGATAGGAACCTTTTCAGCTACATATCGATAATGTTGATAAAGTCCTTCTTGTGTAGGGCAATTATAATAGGGCGTCACTAATAAACACGCATCTACGCCTATTTGCATAGCCATTCGCGTCTGATCAATGGTTTTCTGAGTAGATTGTGCTCCTGTTCCCGCTATGACCGGGATACGTCGATGGGTTTGTTCAACAACGGTTTTTATGACATTATTTTGTTCCTCTAAGCTAAGCGTTGATGCTTCGCCGGTAGTCCCAACAACAACAATAGCATCTGTTCTTTGGGCAACATGCCAATCAACTAATTTACGTAAACAAACATAATCTACATCTCCATTTTCCCGCATAGGTGTTAACAATGCGACGATACTGCCATGAAACATAGTCTTGCTTCCTCTTGTTATCAAGATTAGTCTGATTGTACTAGAAAAGTGGTTTTTTAATGTTAACTGCGAGCAGTATATCCGATCACAGACCGGATAGACACAAATAAACTTTCAAGACAAAAAATGCTTGGCACAAATCCCTGACAGAAAATGCGCTTTTTTGCTAGTTTACACTACAACAAAAAATAACTGAAAGACTGATACAGATTCTATTTTTTTATAAAGCTTTCTTAAAATTGTATAAAATAAGAATTTTTTAATGGCTCTTTTTGATTCAATTGATATATTTTTTAGCAGATAACATTGAGCGTCAAGGCATACTGGAAAAAAGAGATTTCCGTGTCACTCCAGAGAAAATAAAACCCCGCCTTTTTCCTTAAAAAAATTTGAAATAGCGAATTTAACTGTCTCACTAAAGGGTAACCCGTAGCTAAGCAAGTTAGTTCCAGTGTAAGATAGCCCCTTTAGTAGGTGTCAACGCAGCTCTCAGAAAAATAATGAGACTCCTTTAGCGAGAGTTTTAGAAATCTAGTTAACATATGGGAAAACCTGATATTAAAATTCGATTTTCAAAGAATAGGGCTAGGCTATGTCTATTGAATATATCACACAATTAACGCCATTGAGAAAGTGGTTGAAAGAATCTTGTTCTCTATCGAGCTCAAGCTTTGAACTCCAGCCATTAATTAATGATGCCAGTTCACGACAATATTTCCGTTTACAATTAAATAACGCTACCCATATTGTCATGATAGCGCCCCCGAATGAAGAAAATATAATTTCATTTGTTACAATTGCTAAGGATTTCGCACGTCAAGGCATTTATACACCAGAGATACTTGCTTATGACCTTGAACAAGGATTTATGCTATTGAGTGATTTAGGAAATGATTTATACATTAATATCTTAAACCCCAATACAGTTGATGACCTGTATCATCGAGCCTTTAGTGTAATTCGTCAAATTCAGGTTTGTAATCCTCAATTTCCAGACAATAAGTCTTTAGATCTTTTTAATGAAGAATACATACGTTTTGAATTAAACTTATTTATAGATTGGTTTCTGCTAAAACATTTAGGCCTATCAATAACCAATGAAATTAGCAACATGCTTGAAAATACTTTTAAGCTACTTATCCACTCTGCTATTGAACAACCTCAAACTTGTATCCATCGTGATTATCATTCACGTAATCTACTTTTACTAGAAAACAAAAACGTGGGCGTTTTAGATTTTCAAGATGCGATGTATGGACCTATTACGTACGACGTTGCTTCTTTATTACGCGATGCGTATATTGACTGGCCAAAAATTCAGGTCGATCAATGGATACTGAAATTTTATAATATGCTCAATCTAAGCTACCAATACAGCCTAGAAGAATTTGTTCGTTGGTTTGATCTGATAAGTCTTCAACGACATTTAAAAATACTAGGAATCTTTTCGCGACTTAATTATCGGGATAACAAGCCACATTATTTACGCATGACTGATCGCTTATTAAATTATATCAATAAGACTTGTGACGATTATATCGAGCTTTCTCATTTTAAAGAACTTTTGCAAACAAAAATTCAACCCATACTTAACGAGAAAGAAAAAAAATGAAAGCGATGATACTTGCTGCGGGTCGTGGTTTACGTTTACGCCCACTCACTGATAAGATACCCAAACCTTTAATATCCGTTGCTAATCAACCACTTATTACACATCAAGTATTAAATTTAGCAAAAATTGGTATAAAAGAAATAGTCATTAACGTCTCCTATCAAGCTAAGCAAATTATGGGTACACTAGGTGATGGAAAAGCGTATGGCGTTAAAATCGAGTATTCTTTTGAACACACTGCGCTGGAAACAGGAGGAGGTATTTGCCAAGCACTGCCCATCTTAGGATCGAGTCCATTTATCGTCATCAGTGCCGACATCTGGACAGACTTTCCATTGGAGCGATTGCTAACTCATTCATTAAAACCGAATACATTAGCTCATCTTATCTTAGTGGACAACCCAAGCTTTCATCCTCAAGGTGATTTTTACCTTACTCCAAATGGCTTACTAAATTTAGATGATGCATCTAAAAAATCCACTTTTGCGAATCTTGGGATTTATCATCCTGCTCTATTCGAAGGTAAATCAGGGCCTTTTCCACTCTCCTCATTATTTTATAAATATATTGCTGAACAGAGAATAACTGGAGAACATTATAAAGGTTTGTGGTTTAACATAGGAACGCCTACTGAGTTGGAACGTCTTGGTAAATATCTGAAACAAAAACTGTAAAGACACTATGAAGAATTTAATTATTAGTTTCATTGGTGCTGGTAACATGGCCACTAGCCTTATTAAAGGATTATTAAAAGAAAATTTTTCTGCCAAAAACATATGGGCGACAAATAATAATGTCGAGCAATTGAATAAACTACAAAATTTAAACATTAATTTAACCACAGACAATCGATATGTAGTAAAAATGGCAGATATTGTTATTTTAGCCGTAAAGCCACAAACATTAAAAAATGTTGTTATTAAGATCCGGGATCAGATTCAAGAAAAAAAACCTTTAATTATTTCAATTGCTGTAGGTATAAATTTAAATAATTTAGAACAATATCTATCTAATAAAAATTTAGCGCTGATACGCTGTATGCCTAATACACCTGCTTTAATTGGATGTGGGACAAGTGGCCTATTTGCAAATCAAAATTGTTCTAATGCTCAAAAAAATGCTGCCGAATCTATATTTCAAAGCGTAGGAACTGTTGTTTGGTTACCTAAAGAAGAACAAATTGATGTAGTCGCTGCTTTATCGGGAAGTGGTCCCGCTTATTTTTTTCTATTTATGAAAGCCTTAGAAACAGCAGCCGTTGAGTTAGGCTTAGCTAAAGAAACAGCGCATTTACTCACTTTACAAACTGCATTAGGATCAGCTCGAATGGCTATAGAAAGTAAAAAAACATTAACAGAATTAAGAGAGCAAGTCACTTCTCCGGGAGGCACCACTGAACGCGCTTTAAAAAGCTTAAATCATGATCATTTTCCTGACATTATAAAAAAGGCACTTAAAGAAGCGAAGAACCGCGCTGAAGAACTAGAAGCTAACAAGTAAAGTCAAGTTAAATTTCTATTAAATAAATTAAGAGTTATAACGAACTAATATTTTAACTTAAGAAACATGAAACTATCTTATCAGGTTTGTTAGGTAGCAGAAAAATGGGGTTTTTATTCATAAGTTATTCTAAATGTCCTATATTTTATAAATAACCGGTCCGGCATTTTGAATCTCTAAGCTTACATCAAACTGCTTAAAATTATTAATAAATTTATTAATTAGTTCATGCGCTTTCTTATCATAGTCTTTTGAATCTATCCAAGTCTTTTTAGGGTTTAATAGACGATTTTCTATCCCTGATAAATGCTTAGGAATAGAGAAATTAAATCCTGGTAACTGCTGTAATTCAGCTTTATCGACTTCATCATTCAGAATCGCTTTAATAACGGCTCGCGTAGCTGGGATAGAGAAACGTTCTCCTCCAGCTCCATAAGAGCCTCCTGTCCAACCCGTATTAACTAAATAAACTTTAGCATGACTAGTTTTTAAACGTTTAATTAACAATTCAGCGTAAACCTTTGCTGGGCGGGGGAAAAAAGGCGCGCCAAAACATGTACTAAATGTCGCTTTGATAGGTTCAGTTTGGCCCACTTCAGTACTGCCTACTAATGCAGTATAACCACTTAAAAAGTAATAAGCCGCTTGTTCATGATTCAAACAAGCCACCGGCGGTAATACTCCATATAAATCACAACACAAAAAAATGACGGCATCAGGCAAGCGATCAACACGATTTGGTTGAAAACGTGTCTCAATAAAATCTAAAGGGTAGGCTACGCGCGTGTTTTGAGTCAACGTCGCATCTTTGTAATTGGGTTCCAACGATTTAAGATCGAGCACAACATTTTCCATCACAGCACCATAACGGATCGCATTCCAAATCAAAGGCTCTCGTTCTTTTGATAAGTCAATGCATTTAGCATAACACCCCCCCTCAAAATTAAATACTCCTATTTTACTCCAGCCATGCTCATCATCGCCTATCAGAAAACGAAGGGGATCCGCGGATAATGTTGTTTTCCCCGTCCCTGATAATCCAAAAAATAGAGCAACATCACCTTTTTCCCCAACATTCGCCGAGCAATGCATAGGCAAAACATCTGAGGCAGGAAGTAAATAATTCATGACCGAAAACATCGCTTTTTTGATTTCGCCAGCATACTGATGCCCACATAATAAAATCTTACGCTCAGTAAGATGAATAACTAAAGTGGCATCACTATTCACTCCATCACGCTGTGGATCGGTTTTTAGGCCCGGTAAACTTAAAATTGTCCACTCGGGTTTTTCAGTTTTTCCATAAAAATTATCTGGACGAATAAAAAGTTGGCGCGCAAATAAATTATGCCAAGCATATTCAGTGACAACCTTTACGGGCAAATAATAATTTGGATCTGCACCCGCTTGCAGATTCGAGATAAACAAATCCACTTCTTTCGCATATTGTTCGGCGCGCTGCCATAATGTATAAAAACGTTTCTCTGATAAAGCTTGGTTAATTGAATCCCAATCGATGTTTTCTTCACTATGGGGTTCAGCTACAATAAATTTATCCTTAGGAGAACGTCCGGTTCGCTTACCTGTGGAAACCGATAATGCCCCATTCGCGGCAATAACACCTTCTTTTCGCTTTATAGCAAAGTTGACCAGCTCTTCTGTAGGTAAATCAACGAAGATTTGAGATGAATTTTTGGATTCAACGGCCGACATAGCCTACACTCCTTAGCTTTACAGAAGTCGGCATGTTAGCACAGATAAAATAGCAATAACATTCCAAACAAGATCTTTTTCGTTAAGGACGCATTCTACAGGTAACGCTATTTCCTGATTCATTTGACTTAGAAATAGGGGATTGTGAAATTAAATAATAAACAATGTAAAGCAATAGCATTATAAATTTTTGATAAATATCTAATATTAACTTGTTAAATTTATTTCCACTTCTAAGCTTTTTAAAATCAAATAAAACATATTTTAATTCAGGAGTTAGTTCGCCTTCAAAACGCAGTGAACATAATTTATTTTCTGGTTTTATAATTTTTGTCATTTTTTACATCTTTACCTAAAAACTTGAATTTATTTTACTATTTTATCAAAATAACATCATTAAGTTAAAATTAAATAGGCCTATGACTACCTCAAAACCACGCTTACTTACTGGCGATACGCCGACAGGAAGGCTCCATCTAGGTCACTGGATGGGATCATTAGCCCTGCGCGTAAACTTACAAAAAAGCTATGAATGTTATTTTATTATTGCCAATATCCATGCATTTACTACACGTGCCGAATTTCCTGATGAAATTCGGCAAAATACACTCGATATTGCTCTAGATTATCTCGCTGCAGGTATCGACCCTAAGCAAAGTCATATTTTTATTCAATCGGAAATTCCGGCTATTGCTGAACTGACTTGTTTTTTCAGTATGTTGATTTCTTTTCCGAGAGTCATGCGCAATCCAACGATTAAAGAAGAAATACGTCAAAAAAACCTAGGCGATAATTATCCTTTTGGTTTTTTACTTTATCCCGTAGGACAAGTTGCTGATATTCTTAGTTTTCGACCGGAAATTGTACCCGTAGGTGAAGATCAAATAGCACATTTGGAGTTAGCCCGTGAATTAGCACGGCGCTTTAATCAAATCTATTGTGGCATTGATCCCCAAACCAAAGATGAAGATTATGTCTCTGAGGGTGGTTTATTTCCTATTATTCAAGCAAAACTAAGCCCGGTGCGTCGATTAATTGGAACTGGCCCGCCCAATACGGATGGAATATTACCCAAGATGAGCAAATCGTTAAATAATGCCATTTATCTCAGTGATAATGCAGATACCATCAAAAATAAGATAATGGGCATGTATACCGATCCTCATCGATTACGAGCAACTGATCCTGGCACCACTGAAAATAATCCTTTATGGATATTTCATGATATATTTAACCCTGACAAAGAATGGGTTATAGAAGCGAAGGATAAATATCGTAAAGGTCGGATCAAAGATGTGGAATGTAAGCATAAGTTAATTGATATATTGGTTGAGATAACACAACCAATACGTGAACGTCGAAAAATTTATGAAAAAGACCCAGAAGAAGTTTTACGGATATTAAAACAAGGAACTGAACAAGCAAATAAAATGGCAGAAGACACGCTTGCCAAAGCTAAAAGCTTTATGAAACAAAATTACTTTAAACGTACTATCAACTTTAAATGAAGATAAACATTAAACTCTAAGTCACTGGCAGAGTAACCCCTCTCTGACCCTGGTATTTACCTTGGCGATCTCGATAAGAGATTTGACAGATTTCATCCGACTCTAAAAATAACATCTGTGCTACACCTTCATGAGCATATATTTTTGCAGGCAAAGGTGTCGTATTAGAAAATTCCAGTGTCACTTGACCTTCCCATTCAGGTTCCAAAGGCGTGACATTGACAATAATTCCGCAGCGTGCGTAAGTAGATTTACCGACACAAATCGTAAGGATATTTCTTGGAATACGGAAGTACTCGACAGTATGAGCTAAGGCAAAAGAATTAGGAGGGATAATACAAACATCACTTTTTACATCGACAAAGCTTCCTTCCGAAAAACTTTTAGGATCAACTATTGCAGAATTAATATTTGTAAACACTCGAAACTCATTAGCACAACGCACATCATAACCATAGCTGGAAACACCATAGGAAATAATCCGTCCTGCTGTGGTTTGACGCACTTGATTCGACTCAAACGGAGTTATCATATTGTGATCTTTCGCCATACGGCAAATCCATGAATCAGATTTAATTGACATAATAATTTTCCTGCTATTTTTTCTCTATGACAATTTTCGGAAATCGAAAAGCCTTAGGTTTTGAGTGACTCAACTGATCAGCTATTTTATTGACTATCTTACGATAAATATCAGCAATAGCGCTTTGCGGCGCTGCAATAAAAATAGGCTTGCCTGAATCAGCTTGTTTACGTATCTGGATATCTAAAGGTAAAGTACCTAATAAATTAATATGACATTCTTTGGCAATTCGCTCTCCTCCACCTTCGCCAAAGATAGGTTCCTCATGACGACATTGTCTACATACATATGTGCACATATTTTCGACTACACCCAATAAAGGCACTTTAACTTTATTGAACATCCCGATTGCTTTACGTACATCCAGTAAAGCGATATCTTGAGGCGTCGTTACGATGACCGCTCCAGACAAAGGAATTTTTTGAGTTAAGGTCAATTGGATGTCCCCCGTGCCAGGAGGCAAATCCACTATCAAATAATCTAAATTATCCCAATGAGTATCATTCAATAACTGTTGCAAAGCACCTGTTGCCATGGGTCCACGCCAAATCATGGGTGTATTGATGTCGATTAAATAGCCTATCGACATCGATTGTATCCCGTGGGCATAAACAGGCTCTAAGGTTTTACCATCTTTACTTGTTGGCTTCTCGCTGACACCTAACATCTGAGGTTGATTAGGTCCATAGATATCCGCATCCAATATTCCGACCTTTACACCTTTTTCGGCAAGTGCCAATGCCAAATTAACAGCCGTCGTTGACTTTCCAACCCCACCTTTTCCTGAAGCAATAGCAATAATATGTTTAACACGATGAGCAATATTTAGCATAGCTTTCTTAAATTATAACTTGACGCGACTCCTCGCAAAAAGGCAGAATCTTAGTATCAATAATACGCAAAAGATAAGTATGCAGCAAATTCATCGTAAATTATTAGTCACTAGTGCTTTGCCTTATGCCAATGGTTCTTTACATATCGGCCATTTATTAGAACACATCCAAGCAGATATTTGGGTACGTTTTCAAAAGATGATGGGTCGGGACTGCATTTTTATATCTGGAGAAGACGCACATGGCACTCCAGTGATGTTAGCCGCACAACAACAGAAGATCAGCCCAGATACTCTTGTTTTTCAAACTGCAGAAGAGCATAAACGAGATCTTTCTGATTTTCATATTAATTTTGATAATTTTTACACAACACATTCCCCAGAAAATGAAGCATTAACTGCACTTATTTATCAAAAAATGAAAGATAAAGGGGATATCTATAGCAAAACTATCAAACAAGCTTACGATCCCGAAGTACACATGTTTCTACCCGATCGTTATGTCAAAGGCGCATGTCCTTGTTGCAAAGCTCCCGATCAATACGGGGATAATTGTGAAGTATGTGGCTCTACCTATTCTCCTCTGGATCTTATTGATCCGAAGTCGATTATTTCAGGATCTACGCCTATTGAAAAAGAATCTGAGCATTATTTTTTCCAACTTTCTAATTATTCAAAATTTTTGCATAACTGGATTACACACGATCATCATCTGGCCGAAGAAATAAGTAATAAACTTTTAGAATGGTTTAAAGAAGGCTTGCATGATCTTAACATTTCTCGTGATGTACCTTATTTTGGCTTTAAAATTCCAGAAACCAAAAACAAATTTTTTTATGTGTGGATAGATGCTCCTATAGGCTACATGGCAGCCTTCAAAAATCTCTGCAATCATCGTAAACAACTTAACTTTGACGAATATTGGTCAAACCCAACTAAAACACAGCTTTATCATTTTGTGGGAAAAGATATCATTAATTTTCATGCTATCTTTTGGCCAGCCATTCTAAAAAGTGCAGAATTTCGTACACCTACTGCCATTTTTGTACACGGTTATGTCACTGTAAATGGTAAAAAAATGTCAAAATCGCGAGGAACTTATATTTCTGCGCGACACTATCTTAATTATTTAGATCCCGAATATCTGCGCTATTATTTTGCTAAAAAACTAAGCCAAAAAACGGAAGATATTGATTTTAATATACATGATTTTATCCACAAAGTTAACTCGGATTTAATTGGAAAACTAGTCAATATTGCAAGTCGGTGTGCAAGTTTCATTAATAAAAAATTTGATAATAAACTATCCTCCGAAGCTTTGATCCCCAAATTAATACAAGAATTCACCGATAAAGGTGATGAAATCGCAGACAATTATGAGAAACGTGACTACAATCGCGCAATGAAAAGCATTATGGAATTAGCCGACCAAGCAAATCAAATGATTGACGCTGAAAAGCCTTGGCTTTTGATAAAAAATCCCGATTCAATTCAGCGCGCTCATGAGGTATGTAGTTTAGGATTAAATCTTTTTAGAATTTTAATGATCTATTTAAAGCCCGTGCTTCCTATTACTGCTGAAAAGGTAGAACATTTTCTAAATATTCCTGCCATGACTTGGGCACAAAGACAAAAAATTTTATTGGATCATCGTATTAACACTTTTACCCCTTTATTACAACGTATCCCTGAAGAAACGATTCAGAATATGCAAACAACGGACCCTATTGCTACAGGTTAATTATAACTGTTTTAAAGATATAAATCTCCTTTGATAGAACATCATCTCATTTTAACAATGAAATTAAATCAATCCACTTTTTCAGGCAGCGATCTAACCGCATTAATTAAGAAAATCGATGCTTTATTACCACAAACACAGTGTGGGCAATGTAGCTATTCAGGTTGCTTACCTTACGCCGAAGCCATTGTAAAAGAAAATGCTGAGATAAATCGTTGTCCTCCAGGAGGAGTTAAGACATTGCGCGCGTTAGCAAGATTATTAAATAAAAATTTTGAGCCCTTTATGGCGGAAATGCTTAAACAAGAAAAACCCGTGATGATAGCACATATACGTGAATCTGAATGTATCGGTTGCACTAAATGCATCCAAGCTTGTCCAGTTGACGCCATCGTAGGAGCTAGCAAGCAGTTACATGTCGTTTTAGCACAAGAATGTACAGGCTGCAGCCTGTGTCTCGCACCTTGTCCAGTTGATTGCATTGATATGCGGCCATTAAATCAACCTAACTATAAACCCGAACAAGCACGACATCGTTATTACGCTAAAAAACAGCGCCAAGAGTTAAGAAAAAATGAAATTAAGCTCACTAAAGCTATTTCATCAAACAAACTAGCGATTGCTTATATACAAGCTGCAATTAAGCGAACGAAAGAAAAAAAACAACGCTTTGATCTACATCGTACTATTGAAGATCCCTCTAAGACTAAACATCCAATGCTTGATAAACATGATAGTTCTCTGAATAAGTAAAAATTTGGCCCATTTTAATATCAAAAAACCAGCGATGGATAGTTAATTCGTTAGTTTCTAACTTATCTTTTATCCAAGGAAATGTCATACAATTTTCATAAGAACGAGTTAAAGCTAATTTTGCATACTCATCTGGATTTTTTGTCTTATTATCTGATAACTTAATTGAAGAAACCCATTTGCTTATAAAATCATCTTGGGATAATTTTTGACTATTTAATAATGCATCTATTCCACCACACTGACTATGTCCCAGTAAAATAAGCTGTTTAATATTCAAAAGACCAATTCCAAATTCTAAAGCGGCACTTGTTCCATGTAGAGCCTCGTCTTTTTGGTAGGGAGGCACTATATTTGCGACATTGCGTACTACAAATAAATCTCCGGGATTACACTGTAATATTAATGCAGGGTCAACGCGTGAATCGCAGCATGAAATAATCATTATTTGAGGTTTCTGACCTGAATCCGCCAAATATCGCATGACGGCATTATCACCTATAGCATATTTTTTCCTAAATTCACTATAGCCATACAAAATTTTACTGAATACATTACTCATGTTTCCCCCCGTCAATATTTATTTAAATAAATATTTAATTTGAGACTGATTCTTATTATAAGTTAACCAAAAATTTAAACAATTTGGCTGGACCCAAATTGCAAACCCTCCTTTGACATAAAGTGGTAATATTTATGAACCTTTACTAAAGATCTTTTATGAAAAAAAGATTAAAATGTATCATAAAAAAAACAATGAGAACACACCAAAGCTTAGCGAATTTTATTTATCAATTAAATAGTTTTCACTGTACTATTTTTTCTATACTATTATTAGTTTATATGATAAAAATTTATAATTTAACGTCTTTAAGCAATTATTTTAATAAAAATAATCATCTCAAAAATTCATACGGGTAGCTATTGACGAATTTCCAGAAAGAAAAATGGCGTCCCCAAGGGGAGTCGAACCCCTGTTACCGCCGTGAAAGGGCGATGTCCTAGGCCTCTAGACGATGGGGACCTACGGTTAAGGTCCGCTATTTTGGCTGCGCTTGACAAGAATGTCAATGTCTAAAATAATTACATAGAAACTGATTTTTTAAAAATTATTTTTTTACAGAAGATACCGTCATCCTGGTATGAAGATAGGAAGTTTTTACTGCTTTTTTCTCTTGAAAATCATCATCGAGAAATTTAGGCTCATACCCTCTGTCAGGTATTAAACTGGATTATTTAAATAGAGGTAGCCTTTGTCAAACCAAACTCTAAATCTTAGCAATAGACTGTATCGATACATGTTGTCAGTATCTTTACAAGAACCTGCTATTCTGCAGCAATTAAGAGAAACCACTCTTAAGTTATCATCCCATAATATGCAGATTTCACCTGAACAAGGACAATTTATGGGATTTCTTGTTGAACTAATAGCCGCCGAAAAAACCTTGGAAATAGGTGTCTACACCGGTTATAGCGCTTTAGTCGTCGCTTTAGCTCTTCCTAAAACGGGGAAAATAATTGCCTGTGATATCAATAGAGAAACGAGCGCTATAGCACAGAATTTTTGGAAAAAAGCCGGTGTTGCACATAAAATTGATCTAAAATTAGCTCCCGCATTAGAAACCCTAGATAATTTAGTTAAAGAAAATCAGAAAAATAGTTTTGATTTTATCTTTATAGACGCAGATAAACGAAATTATTTAAACTATTATGAACGATCACTTGCATTACTCCGACCAGGCGGTTTAATTCTGGTTGACAATGTCCTTTGGAGTGGAAAGGTAGCTGATTCAAGTAATCATGATGAACAAACCTTAGCTATTCGTACATTTAATCAAGCGATTCATCAAGATAAACGTATCCATATGTGTTTAATACCCGTAGGGGATGGTCTTACTTTAATAAGAAAACGCTAACCTAAAAAAGATTAGGGGGGCAGCATCAATACCACCTTCAATTGCATTCGCTATCGTACGTAAAACACCTTTTTTATAGCGTAGCAATATCGCCTTTCTGTTCTAACCATATTTTCCGATCGCCAGAACGTTTTTTCGCTAACAGCATATCCATTAAAGAATGTGTTTTTTGCTCATTATCAATAGTCAGTTGAACCAAACGCCGGGTATCCGGTGCCATCGTTGTTTCTCGTAATTGCATTGGATTCATTTCACCTAAGCCTTTAAATCGTTGTATGCTTATTTTTCCTTTTTTCTTCTCTACAGCAAGTCTGTCCAAGATACCTTGTTTTTCTTCATCATCCAGCGCATAAAAAACTTCTTTCCCTATATCGATACGATACAATGGTGGCATCGCAATATAAATGTGTCCCTCTTCAATCAAAGCGCTAAAATGCTTTAAAAATAATCCACAGAGTAACGTAGCAATGTGCAAACCATCCGAGTCAGCATCGGCCAAAATACAAATTTTCCCATAACGTAAACCGGATAAATCACCCGAACCTGGATCAACACCCATGGCCACCGCAATATCATGGATTTCTTGCGAGCCTAATACCTGATTACTTGCCACCTCCCAAGAATTTAATATTTTTCCTCGCAATGGCATAATGGCTTGAAACTCTCTATCCCGAGCTTGCTTTGCTGAGCCACCCGCAGAATCTCCTTCAACTAAAAATAATTCGGTACGGCTTAAATCAGTTTGAGTACAATCAGCTAGTTTTCCAGGTAATACCGCACCACTTAAAACTTTCTTTCGTGCAATTTGTTTACTCACACGTAAACGTTTTTGTGCATTGGCTATCATTAATTCTGCTAGAGTTTCTGCTTCAGAAATATGTTGATTTAGCCATAAACTAAACGCATCTTTAATAACTCCTGAAACAAAAACAGCCGATTGACGTGAGGTCAGTCTTTCTTTAGTTTGACCAGAAAATTGAGGTTCTAATAATTTAACGGACAATATATAGTGACACCCTTCCCATACATCCTCGGGTGCTAATTTTAAGCCACGAGGTAATAAATCACGTAGCTCACAAAACTCTCTCATTGCTTCCAACAAACCCGTACGTAAACCATTAACATGTGTGCCTCCTTGAATGGTCGGAATTAAATTGACATAACTTTCCATTAATCCTTCACCACTTTCTAAAAGCCAGCATAATGCCCAATCAACTTCTTCCATTTCTGCGGCAAAATGCCCATGAAAAGGATCCTTAGGTAAACATTCGTACTGACTTAAACTATCTTTTAGATAGCTGACGACACCCTCTTCATAATACCACTCCTCTTTTTTGTTAGTTTGTTTGTCAGTAAAACTAACGTGTAAACCCGGACAAAGAACCGCTTTAGCACGTAAGTTATGTTTCAAACGAACTACTGAAAATTTTTCGGTATCAAAGTAATGGCTATTGGGCCAAAAATGTAAAGAAGTTCCTGTTATGCCAGGATCAGTTTTTCCTAATTTCTTTAAATTAGTTTTTTTATTACCCTGTTCAAATTGAATCTGATAGATAAATCCATCCCGTTTAATAGTGACTTCTAAAAGACGCGATAACGCATTCACTACCGATACGCCCACTCCATGTAAACCACCTGAATAACGATAATTTTTATGATTAAATTTACCTCCTGCATGAAGTCTGGTCAGAATCAATTCTACTCCGGTTACTTTTTCTTCAGGATGAATATCGACAGGCATACCACGACCGTCGTCACTCACCTCTAATGAGTTATCTGGATATAAAACTACATCAATATGCCGTGCATAACCTGCCATCGCTTCATCGACACTATTATCAATCACTTCTTGCGCCAAATGATTAGGGTGAGAGGTATCGGTATACATACCTGGTCGTCGCTTTACCGGGTCAAGTCCACTTAAAACTTCAATTGCTTCAGCAGTATATTTTTTTGAGGAAGAAGATTTTGATTTCATAAAGTAGCATTACCCGTTTTTTCCCAAAAAGGCGTCTCTAACCTTTTGTTCATTATGTTGTAGCCATTGTAAAGCAATAATAGTTGAACTATTATTAAATTTTCCTTGCTCGAGCAAATTATAAACATCGTTTAAGCTTAAAGCTTGTAAACGAATGTCCTCACCTTCCTCAGCTACACCATGAATACCCTGGGCTAATTGGGCATTTACTTGCCCACAAAAAAGATAAATGCGCTCTGAACTTCCTCCGGGGCTCACCCAATATTCGCATATGGGCAATAAATTCGTTATTGTTAGGCCGGTTTCCTCTAAGGTCTCACGTCGCGCGACTTGCTCTAAACTTTCACCCTTATTGATAACCCCCGCTACTATTTCCATTAACCAAGGATTTTTTGCTTTTTTAGCGATACCCACGCGAAATTGCTCAATTAAAACCAGCTGATCACTGTTTGTATCAAATAATAAAACACCTACTGCTTCGCCTCTCTCAAAGACTTCTCGAGTTTGCGTTTCGCTCCATCTCCCATTAAACAAACGAAATTGCACTTTCCATTGTTCGAGTTGAAAGTGACCCTGGTAAACAATTTGCTGCTGTAAAATTTTGACATCTGAGTAGTTATATTGTGTATTCATAGTAGGAGGACTCTATATCTCAATTAGGAAATCTGGTATAACAAACCGCTTAGAAAGCACTAGATTTTATATCATTATTATAATAAAAAATTATGCCTAGCATCGACTTCTTTACGCATAAATTGGTTAAACAACTCACTTTCTACACGCAAATATTACTCGGTATTTGCTTGCTTTCCACCAACTTTTCGCCTAGTTATGCTGCTGATTTAATCGATATTTATAAAGCGGCTTTATCGAGTGATCCGCTCTATCAAGCCGCTCTATCTACCCGGTTATCGCAGCGCGAAGCAATACCTCAGAGTGTAGCTGCCCTTTTACCTAATATCTCAGCTCAAGCAAATATTTCTAATAACTATCAAAATATCACTCAGCCACCTATTCCTGGACAGCCTAATGGATTAAGCAATTTCCAATCTCAGGGTTATAATATTTCACTTAGACAACCCTTAATTAATGTCAACGCTTGGCTTGCAGTAAAGCAGGCTAATAACACTGGTAAACAAGCTGACCTCACTTTGGCAGCCGCTGCTCAAGACCTGATTTTTCGCGTAGCCTTTGCCTATTTTAATATTTTATCTACTCAAGATACGCTTCGATACACACAGGCTGAAAAAGCCGCTGAGTTTAAGCAATTAAAGCAGGCTCAAAAACGTGTTCAAGTGGGTTTAGATGCCTTAGCCAGTGTTTATGAGGCTAAAGCCGCCTATGATAAATCATTAGCTGCCGAAATAAGCGCGGAAAATACTTTGCGTAATAATCAAGAAGCAATGCGCCAATTGACAGGACGAACTTATTCCTGCATAAAAGGCCTTGCCAAAAACATTCCTTTATTAAAACCTCAACCAGAAAATATCGAAGATTGGATTAATGCAGCCAGCCAACATAATCTCCAGTTAATAGCTGCTCGCTATGGTGTAGAAATCGCACGTGAAAAGATAAAAATGCAAGTTTCTGGACATTTACCCAGCTTGAGTTTAATCGGTAATTATGGAAAAACGGCGACATTAAACAATATTCCTAGTTCACTCAATAATAATAGTGCCACTTTGGGTTTAGAATTAGATATCCCGCTCTTTGCAGGTGGCGCGGTCACCTCTAAAACCCGTCAAGCACAATATGATTTTCAAACAACAAACGATAATTTAGATAACGCCTATCGACAGCTTATCATTAATACGCGACAAAAATATAATGATGTACTCGCGGATATCAGCAAAATTAAAGCCGAACAGCAAGCAATTAAATCCGCTCAACTTTCATTGAATAGCACTGAAGAAAGCTATAAAGCTGGAACGAGAACCATTGTTGACGTCCTTATAGCTCAGCAAAATCTTTATGATGCAAAACGTACTGCAGCGAGCGATCAGTATACTTACCTGTTGGATACACTATTACTTAAACAAGCTGCAGGTTGTTTAAAACCTGACGATTTAGTTCAGATTAATCAATGGCTTACTTAATAGCCACATGATTCATATTCAAAGGGCCATTGCATGACCGTTTGTTGTTGAAACATGATTACTGTCGTTGATACCATTATCGCTTAAAAGCTTTTCTATTTTATTGATTTTTCGCATAGATTCAGTACTCCCTCTTGCAAAAAAACTTTGTCTATACTGTCCTAATTTACTTTTTACATCACTTCTAAGTGTAATATCACTAGAAGTTTGATTATTATTTAAAAGTAATTTTTCCTTATAATCTTTAAAAATATTCTTTTTTTCTTTTGCTAAGTCTGATTTAAAAAAACCGTTACTTAATCTTTTTATTTGCTTTTCGCAAATATGAACTGCCTTTTGTAATACCACTTGTTTAGGCAATTTTCTATCTTCTGCATCAATAGAATTTTCCTCAGAAATAGATTCATGCTGATGAATAATGTCAAATTGCTGCCACTCTTGTTTTATAGCTTCCCGAAATGTTAATACAGGAGTACCGGAACTTGTACAATGATTTATCTGACTAAATAGATAATTTAAAATCCCTAGAAGGGTTGCAGGAAGAATAAAGATAATCTTATTTATCCAATTAAAAATCCCGCCATGATCATGATCGTGATGCCCATCCTGTTTATTACCAAAAATTGGGCATATATCTGTCAGTAATTCACTTCCTGCGGCAAAAAAAACAGTTAGCCAGCAAGGAAAACTAAAGAATCTATCCGATGCGACGGAAGTAAAAATCACATGAGATAGGAAGATAAGTAATTTCAACATATTAAGCATTAGTTTTAAAGGGATACGTAATATATGTAAACTACACTGCAAATAATTCTCTTTTCCTATTTGGTTTTTTAAATTTTGATAGGATTTTTTTATTGGTTTAATTAAGTTGTTGATAGAAATTCCAGTCAATAAACTGACTGTTTCAAAGGAGTTTTTTAAAGTAAATAATAAATCACTTAACATTAAGGGCAAAGCGGTAATCACACATACGGCCAAACTAACATAGTTTTGTAACTGCACAAAAGCAGTATAACCGGTAGTAAGTGACGCTATAATTCCAAAAACTAACACTGCGGCACTTAATACTATTCTTAATGCATAGGAGAAATAATTTTCTTGTTCTTGAAATTTAAACCAATTGATTAGCTTACCAAAAAATTGGCTGAGTGCTTTTCCAATCACCAAGCAAATATATTTTAAGCGATTCAATCTTCCATTATATTTCTCATCTATCTCCCTATTAAGCGCTCTCCACCATGTTGATATCGTTTCATTGAGAATTAAATCGGTTATGGTATTATAAATCAAAATAGCATAAGCAATCGCTGATAAAATGGCTAACGGCCAGATGACTGCAGATAGAACAGTTAGGGAAGTTAATCCAAAACTCATTAAGACTACCGGAAAAGTATAGAAAGTAATAACTCCTGTACCTGCTCCTACACCAAGGCTAAATAACATTCCAAGGCGTAAAGGCCATATTTTTGAAGCTTTTGTTAATACATTCTTTAATTTTTCAATGAAATTTTCATCATTTCTTAAAAGCTCGCAGCTCCCGGACTCAACTACTGATTTGATTAGCTGCTTTCTTAAAGTTTTTAATCGATACTTCGTTGCTTCGGCATCAGATTTTTTTTCATGTAAAACTTCGGGTTGTAAAAGAAACCTTTGATTTGCAATGTAGCTTTTTACAAAACTGCCTTGTTTCAAACTGTTTAAATCGTTTTCATTTGAGCGGGCAAAAATTAATTCGAATTTCTCAATAATTAAATATTCTAATAGCGATTTTTTACTTAATAAGCTAAATCGGTTAAACCCTTCGACAATATTTTTTCTGTAAATTTCTCCTTCTACAATAGTTGCACTGCTTGCGGCATATCTTGCCCAGGGTGCCGGTGTGAAATCTACTATTTGTCTAGCACTCGATAATCCATCAGAGGCAACTTGAACACCTGCTAACAACCAACCTGCGGCTGATTTTACGATTTCTTTTTTTTTCATAAGGTACTCGACTTCAAAAATACAACTTAATCTCTGCAAAAGTATCTATGATTTAACTTAAGGTATTATTAAATGATATTAAGAATCATTCTTATTTGAAGGTGAGATAATAACGCTGAAAGATAGATTCATCAAGAGAATTTTTTGGTGAGTGTAATAGCGATAAATATTTTTTATGGGTAGCTTGAACAGACTCACGTAATGTTTGTAAGCTGGTGGATTCATTATGAATAATGTCATCCGCTTGGGTGATACTCTCTAAGGGCGATATTTGGGCGGCTAAAATCGCATCGATCTGGTTTTTTTCTAATAGATCACGCTCTTGAGCACGTTGGATTTGTAATTCCCTAGAGGCTGTAACCAGCAAAATTCTATCTATTTGAATACAATCAACTAAAGAGGAGGGGGTTTTAAGTAACTGAGAAGTTCGACTCTCAAATAATAAGGGTATAACAACTAGTGTATAAATTCCCGTTGCTTTTTGAATTGAACGCTTTATTTCTCGATAAATTAAAGGATGAAGTAATGATTCCAGCCACACGCGATCCTTAGGGTTAGCAAAAATAATGGCTCGTAGTCTACCCCGGTCAACACTCCCATTTATTTTTAACACGCTTGGACCAAAGTGTTCCACTAAATGATTACGAAGTTTTAAAGAGTTATCAATAAGTTCTCGACCAATTTGGTCAGCATCGATAATACTAACTCCCAGTTCAGCAAAATAACGGGCAACAGTGGATTTGCCGCTCGCTATTCCGCCAGTTAATGCCACCGTAAACACACTTGAAATTAATGTGTAGTGATTGAATTTGAAGAGTTTTCTTTTTGTCCATTACTACCTTTATCACTCTGTTCTTGCATTTGCTGGGCATATAGCGCTTCAAAATTAACTGGGGCTAAATAAAGCGGAGGGAAACCTGCTCGACCAACCAAATCAGAAACTGCTTCTCTTGCATAAGGAAACAAAATGGTCGGACAGGTGATGCTTACCACTTGATGATTCTGTTCTTCTGTAAATCCTTTCAATGTAAAAAGGCCTGCTTGCTTTATTTCCACCAAAAATAATGTTTTATCTTTTGACTTTGCTGTCACTGTGATTTGTAAAACAACCTCATGATTATCAGCGCCTCTGTTTGTAGTATTCATAGAAAACTGCAAATTGAGCTCAGGTTGCCATTCTTCTTGGAAGGCTTGGGGAGAATGGGGAGTCTCCAGGGATAAATCTTTAACGTAAACACGTTGAATAATAAATTCAGGCTGTTGTGTAGAGTTGTTTAATTCACTCATAGGTTACTCATCTTTTAATAAGGTATCTAATTCTCCAGAGGTGGCTAATTTGGATAAATCATCAAAACCCCCGATAGATTTATTGTTAATAAATATTTGTGGCAATGAACGTCTATTACTTAACTTTACCATTTCTGCTAATTTTTCTGGATCATTATCAACCGGGATTTCCTCGAATTTAACTCCTTTTTTGTTAAACAATTCTTTAGCATCGGCGCAATAAGGGCAACCGTCTTTTGTATATATCACTACTTTTTTCATAAAAACCTCTTGATAATAGTTCAAAAAATATCAGTTTTTAATAATGGGTAAAGCGGCGTTTTGCCAGCTTATAACTCCACCTTTAAGATGATAACATTTTGTAAATCCAGCATTTTTTAGTAGTTTACCAATTTTATGATGTGATTGTCCCTGACTATAGTTAATGATAATAGGCCTTTCTCGATATGAGTCAAGCTCACTTATTTTATGCTTAAGCTCAGAGAGAGGGATATTAATTGATTCTGCTATATGTCCTTTTTTAAAGCTAAGTGGATCACGAACGTCTAAAAAAACGGCATCTTCTCGGTTAACCTTAAAAATTGCTTCTTGGACAGTTAAGGGTAACGTTCCGGTTAGTTTAGCATGCAATTCAAAGGTAAGTAATAAAATCAAGATAATAAAAAAAACCAGCCATAACTCCCAATGTCGTAAACTAAATTCAATGAACTGCTGCATTTTTTTAACCTTTGAATTTGCCTTATCTCGAGTTAAGCTAGTCTAGCGAAATTTAACTCTCATCGCTATACTCTTTTAC
Source organism: uncultured Rickettsiella sp. (assembly GCA_947058615.1). Taxonomy (GTDB): domain Bacteria; phylum Pseudomonadota; class Gammaproteobacteria; order Diplorickettsiales; family Diplorickettsiaceae; genus Aquirickettsiella. The sequence goes on from CAMSHF010000001.1 coordinate 140,274, forward strand.
ATTTTTATAGAGAAAATAACGTTATGTCTATGCGAATAGAACAGCAACAGCATCCCATCGATTTAGTAAGTAAGCAAGCAGATTATAAAGTATTGCTCACTGATCTCTTAAATATGGCAAAAAAACAAGGGGCCACTCAAGCTGAGGCAAGCATTAGCCATGATACTGGCTTTTCCGTCACTGTTCGTAATAAAAAAGTTGAAACGATCGAACATAATCGGAATAAAAATTTAGGAATAAATGTTTATTTTGGACAGAAAAAAGGCTCTGCAAGCACTTCAGATTTTAGTCCTCGAGCCATTAAAAGTACACTGGAAGCCGCTTGCCATATCGCACGTTTTACAACCGAAGATCCATTTAGTGGCTTAGCAGAAGCTCATTTTTTAGAAAAGACACCGATTGATTTAGACCTGTGCCATCCTTGGTCGATTGATCCTCAAAATGCTATTTTACTAGGGATAGAGTGTGAGGCAAACGCCCTCGATAGGGATAATCGATTAACATCTTCAGAAGGAATCACCTTATCGACGCAAGAAGCCGTTTACGTTTATGCAAATAGTAATGGATTTTTGGCCGGTTACCCCAGTTCATTACATAGCATTTCATGTAGTCTCATAGCAAAAGATAAAATGGGCATGCAGCGTGATGGGAGCTATACAATAAATCGGAACCCTCATCAATTACAATCTATTAAGGAATTGGCTAAAGAAGCTGTAGATAATACAGTTAAACGTCTGAGTGCAAAGCGTATAGATACTTGCCAAGCTCCAGTAATTTTTCATTCAGAAATTGCCAGTCACTTGATTAAAACCTTTCTTGAGGCTATCTCAGGTGGAAACCTTTATCGCAAAGCCTCTTTTCTGGTTAATCATAAAGGAAAATTCATTTTCCCTAAAAAAGTTTCTATTTATGAAAAACCACATTTATTGAGCGCTTTAAAGAGCGCTCCTTTTGATGATGAAGGGGTATGTACAAACGATCGCATTTTAGTTGATAAAGGAGCCTTATGTGGATATTTACTGAATAGTTATTCGGCACGAAAGCTAGGCTTACAAACAACTGGGAATGCAGGAGGGTTTCATAATATCTTACTCGAAACAAGTCTATTTAAACTGAATGACCTAATAAAACAAATGGGGAAGGGCTTATTAGTCACTGAGGTTATGGGTCAAGGTATTAATATTGTAACGGGTGATTATTCCCGGGGGGCCGCTGGTTTCTGGGTAGAAAATGGAGAAATACAATATCCTGTAGAAGAGATTACAATAGCAGGCAATCTAAAAGATATGTATCAAAATATTATAGCCATTGGTAACGATATCAATAGGAAAAGCGCTATCCAAACAGGCTCAATATTCTTAGAAAATATGATGATAGCAGGAACAACAATTTAGGCTCAGTCTATTAGTCTATAATAGACCATACACTAATACCATTTAAAGTGCCTAAGGACAAATAGGTTCTTAAATAATCAGGGAATAGTACATCTATAACCCTTCCTGCTTTCGACGAGGCCATGCGACAATAAAGTTGCCCATTATTCCAAATAGCAAAGCCCATATGTAGTACATTCATTGAAGTGCCTATTCGTGAGCTTAAATAGGCGTCATGGCCAACAAAAAAAACTAGACTTCCACTAGGGATTCTTTTCCTTAATCCAGGATTACGTAATAAATCAAAGACGGGTATATAAGATATACTAACGTTTTTATTTTCGAATAAAGCTTCCCCCTCTTTTTTCAAAAGAAGTAATCGTGCTTCTTTTTCTTGAGCACCTAAATAGGGGATTTGAATTCTATCTGAGGTTAAATTACGATACCAGTTTCGCTTATTTATCTGTGTTCGACTTATTCTGGTTTTTTTGCCTGCGATAAAATAACTTAGCTCGCGAATATATCCATTTCTTTTATTATTAGGAATCCAATCGGCACTAGGAAAATGATTTCGATGAATAAAACTCACATTACCTTTCTTATAACGGATTTGATTTATTTTGTTTTTAAAATCAGAAAGATCTTTAGCTAAAGCCAAAGCCATGACGGTATCAACATAGGTTTCACAGTCAAAATAATCAAATCGATATAAGGGATTTTGATCATATTTACCCATTCCCCCTTCACCAAGCGCTCCTTCCGAATAGAGCACATTCAGTAATTCGGCGCTCTGAATTTTAATTCGATGCCGGATTGGGTAATTTTGATTTAAAGCAATTAATTGTTTGGCAATTTCATCACGCTCTAAATTATTAGCAAAACTCGAAGATGGAAATAGAAAAAAAAGTACAATGAGGTGGCCTAGATGATAGAAACATCGGCCTCGAATTATCACCCTTCCTCACCAAACCTATCTGTGACTAATTTCTCTAATACGGTTAAGGCTGCAGCCTCATCTTCACCTTGAACGATCACTTCAACAGGACTACCTTGTCGAGCGGTTAGACCCATCACTTCTAAAATACTTTTTCCATCTACTTGTTTACCATTACATTTAAGTGTAATTTGACTAATAAAACATCTTGCGATTTTGACCCACTTCATAGAAGCGCGGGCATGTAATCCCAATTTGTTATTTATCGTAATAATTTTACATATCATACGCTAAGGAACTTAATCCTCTATTTTTCCTCTATACTAAAACTTTCGCCACATCCACAGGCGGCTGTTTGATTTGGATTAATAAATTTCAGTGCTCCATTAAGTCCATTTTGCACATAATCGATACAAACTCCCCGTAGAATAGGAAAGCTGAGTCGATCAATAAAGATAACTAAATCATTATCAATAGAAAATTTTAAATCTTCGGAATCGAAACTATCTACATAATCCACCACATAAGCAAACCCTAAACAACCCGAGCGTTTAACGCTCAGCCGAAAAGATTTTTCGCCTTCTTGCTTGGCAAGGATCTTTTTAACATGTTTGATCGCCGCAGGAGTTAAATAAAGTGGATCGTCCATGCTCGAGCTCGCAGCAGGGTCATGGATAGAAACATTAACTTGTGTCATATACCTCATATTACCACTTAATAAGTTAGGTAACCAAGTAGCAAGCTTGTCTCTACTTTCTGCTAACCATCTTTAATCCTAATATGGCCTATTTTTGTAGTTATTTTGCCTACAAAATCAAGTGACATGGTCTTTTTTCACTCAAAAATCGACTCATCTTTGATTTTATTTTTAACTTCAAAAAATGGAATCCATTTCTGCAGGTATCTAACAGCACTAAGCCCAAAAAAGGTTTTACGCTAATTTTTTTCAGCTATCTGCATAGTAAATTCATCAGGAAAAACTCACCCCTATTCCTTTTATCGATTTATTAAAAAATATTCAATTGTTTAGAATTTTTTTACTTGTGTCATAAAAGCGTTTATTGTACGGTAACTTTAGATATAAAATTGTACTCAATTCGTATTTTTCACTTAAATATGTTTAAAAAACCAGATACTAAGCTTATCGGGGGTATTTTACTCATCGTGGGCACAGCAATTGGTGGGGGAATGCTGGCATTACCCATTGCAACCGCTGAAACAGGCTTTACACACTCCTTGCTTCTTTTATTATTATGCTGGTTCATTATGACGGCCAGTGCCTTTCTGGTTCTTGAAGTAAATCTATGGCTACCTGCCAATACAAATATTATCTCTATGTCACGAATTTTATTAGGGCGATGGGGCGAATCCATTGCTTGGATAAACTATCTTTTATTATTTTATTCTGTTCTCGCGGCCTACATGGCCGGGGGAGGGGATTTCCTCAATGGACTATTGCTTAATTTAGGCCTTAAAATACCTAATTGGTTATCAGTAGTGTTATTTACCGCCATTTTAAGTTATGTAGTTTATAAAGGCATCCATTATGTGGATCATGTCAATCGTGGTTTAATGTTTAGTAAACTTTCTATCTATGTTTTACTTATTTTATTTATTATTCCTTCTATTTCCAGCAACAAGTTAAAAAATGGAAATTTGTTTTATTTAACAAGTGGCGCCACAGTCATGATAACCTCTTTTACTTTTGCAAATATCATCCCCAGCCTACGTACTTATTTTAAAGATGATATCCCTAAATTGCGAAAAGTTATTTTAATAGGAAGTTTAATTCCCCTAATTTGTTATTTTTTTTGGGATTTATGTATCATGGGTGTGCTTCCTCGAGAAGGTAAGCATGGATTAATTAACATGTTACACTCTAAGCACTCGACGAGCGAGTTTGTTAGGCAATTAAGTAGTACACTAAATAACTCTCTTGTTACTTTTACGATTAAAATCTTTACTTCCATCTGCCTTGCCACTTCCTTTCTTGCGAGCGGATTAAGTCTATCTGATTTTTTAGCTGATGGTCTACGAACAACTAAGCGTGGAACTGGTGGAATGATTGTTTATTTAGCTACTTTTCTACCCCCTATGACGGTAGTTTTATTTTACCCAGGTACTTTTATTAGTGCATTAAGTTATGCTGGAATTTACTGTGCCATCCTTTTTATTTTACTCCCTACTCTAATGGCTTGGCGTGGGCGTTATAAAAAAGAGCCTTTAGCTAAAAGTAAAAGCTATAGGGTTAAGGGAGGGAGGCCTTTATTATTAAGCTTAGGTATTGTCGGTCTTTTATTTATTGGCAACGGCGTTCAAATAGCCCTAACCTAATAAGAAATGTCTTTACATGATAGCTATTTTTTTCCATCTGTTTCTGTGCTTTGATTATTCGCCCATAGTGGACTTATCCTAGGCACTTGACTTTAACTTACAAATAGGTAAGTAAATGGCTATTAGCCATTAAATTGCATCTTTCTTATCGAAGAACCTACAACCCTTTCATCTCGGCCCGCTACCGCTTTTTCAAGTAAAAGTCCAATATTAATAGGTAATCAATTAATAGGAATGACAACTTATCTTTGATTTTGAAAAAATCATAATATTTTATAAAAAGTTTTTTAACTCTTTATAAAAAGAAAAATAACTAAAATTTCATAAAATTTAATCAAGAAATTTCAACAATTGACGGGGGAAAAATATGTTAATAGATGGTGTATTAGTCGGAGTTGTATTAGCGGGACTGGAATTAGGTGTAGCTTGGATATTAGCCTGTGTAATTAATCATGAGCCTTCATCTGAAAAAAAGGAGGAAAAAGACCCTCCCCTTAATTTTTCAGAAAATTTTGCTAATTTAGTGAGTTTAAAATAAAATTAGCTTGTCGCTCTGCTTACTCTACTAAAGTTTTAAGTATAAAAAAATAGGTAAAATACAAAAACCTTTGGAAACATTAAAGTTTTCAAGGGTTTTTTTATAAAAGCCTTTCCGTTGATTTGCTTTAAGCTAAAATTGCTGGCATAATTTTCAGGTTTTATAAAAGATATTTAGCAAGGATTTTGTTTAATTTATTTTGTTCTAGATTGCTTTCAAAATATAAAATTAAAGTTTCTAGTTCAACAAATAGATCACGGAAAAGTGACTTTGCAAGGCTTTCAATTGTCGTTCAAACATAAATTAAATCCTATTCGAAAAAAGACATTATCTGCTTTTAATATAAATTATTTTTTGCACTATTGCTCAAGTTATGGAGGAAAGAAATATTGACTGGAGAAAGTGAGCAACTAGTTCCACTGTTACTTTTCAAAAATACTTTTAATATTTTTAAGAAGAGGAAAAAGGAAGGTTCAATTTTTTCATGCCCAAATTTTTATAGAGTTCTATACTAAATTTCAACCAGTAACAAACCAGAATGAACTATAAGAAAAATAAATTTTATGTTAATTTCGAGGATGAAAAAAGCAACGGCACCAAAAAATATTAATCAATATATTCTTATTTTAGGGATGATAAATATTACCATTAGCTTAGCTGCAGACGTGGTAGCTTATAAATTGGTATTTTTAGGTCCCGCATTGGTGCCAGGGGCACCACTTATTTTTCCTTTAACGTACATTATTGGAGATATCGTCGCAGAGGTTTATGGCTATAACGCCGCAAAACAAATCATTTGGATCACACTTGCCTGTGAGTTATTTTTTTCAATTGCAATTAAATTGATTATTCATCTGCCTTCGCCTACGTTTTGGCATGATCAGCCTTCTTATAATCAAGTAATTGATCCGATATTAAGATTTGTATTAGCTGGAGTACTGGCTGTCATTAGTAGCAGTTTCATGAATATTTATATTCTTTCCAAATGGAAAATTTTAATGAAAGGGAGACACTTCTGGTTACGCAGTTTAGGAGCTTCGGCTATAGGTGGCTTTATCTTGGTTTTTATTACCATCTTAGTTGGCTTTAGTGGTCATGTACATTTATCGCAGTTGGGGTATATGATCTTATCCGTTTATTCAATCGAAATATTGTATTCCTTATTAGGTATTTGGCCTGCTTCGCTCATAACTGGCTTCTTAAAAATGGAAGAACAATTAGATGTTTATGATACTGAGACTGATTTTAACCCCTTTAGATAATTAAGTTTAACAATAGGAAATAAAAATGTTATCAAAAAAAAAGTTTTTGGAAACAGTGGATCAACTGCTTTCTAGAAATAACTTAAATGATGGAGAGAAAGACCGCTTTAAAAATATTAAAAAAAATGAAACTCAACTGCCTGAGGAAATAACTGCAGAGATATTAATAGAGAAATTAGATTTAATAGATATTAATACTATCACTAACGAAGAGGGTTATTATAAAGAGTTTGTTAATACAATTGATAATGATATAGAGGATAATCAAACTGAAATATTTTATCTCTTAAAAGGCAAACAAGTATCGTGTTTACATATTTTAAAAACTACTGAAAAATGGAATTGGATTGCAGGTAATGCTATCTCTTTATTCATCGAGAAAGGAAAAGAATTAACAGAAATTACTTTAAATGAAGGTAGTCAAAGTTTTACTATAGAAAAAGATACAATTTTTGGGGCAAAAATAACAACTCCAGAAAACAATGATTTTGTGTTGGTAACCTGTCTCTGTATACCTGGATTTAAGAAAGAGCATTACATAAATCCAACTTCTGAACAAATAGATGAACTTTATAATTACAATCAAAAAAATAAAACCATTATTGATGCGCTTACCAAAAATAGCTGCAGCGCTAAAAAAACTGAGGAGCAAACACCTTTAACTAATTCACCACAAAACAACTCTAGATAAGGAAGCTTAAATGGCTTAGGAGGGCTTAGCTTGAACTTTAAATATGTAGAAAATTATATCTCGATAATAAAAGCAAGATACAAATCCCTACAAAAAGCGAACGCCTATCCTTTTGCCTTTCGTATTATTGATGAGGAAATTTCTGCAAAAAATGGTAAATTTTTATTTATATTACAATTAGTGGGAAAAAATTTAATCTCTAAACTTTCTATAAACGAAATTACGGGAGATAAGCAATTATTAAAATCCTTATCCCCGACAGATTTGCTGAAAATTTTAAATTCTTTGAATAAAAAGAAGAAAAAATTATTAAAAAAAAATGAGAATGTTATCCCTTTTCCTTGCCAAACTTATTATAAATTGATTGCGAAAAATTACAATTCTATTCGTCAAAAAACCATTTTTACATTAGAAATTACTCATGCTAACAAAATTACGCAAAAAAAAATACCTGCATTTGAAATTGCAAATAACCCTTTAATTTTAGAAAAACTTACTCCCCAAGAAATTTATGAACTGGGCTATACCGTAGGTTCAGAAGCAATTCTTAGAAAAATACTTTCTTTACCCAAGCTTTAATAACCTTGGGTAAAAGCATCTCTCGAAAAACCCTTTACAAAGGGCATATTTGAAATTTTTTCCTTGAATTTTTTAATTTTGTCCCCATATCACCCACATTGGTATATTTACCTAATTATTAATAAGAGGTACGGAATCTATGGCAACTGTTGAAAAACAAACATTAGGCTTTAAAACAGAAAGTTCACAATTATTAGACCTAATGATTGATAAAATTTATCAAAATAAGGAGATTTTTTTACGTGAGTTAATTTCTAATGCTCATGATGCCATTGAGAAACTACGTCACAAAGCTCTATCTGATCCTAAAGTTTATGAAGAAGATCCTGAATTCAAAATTACCTTAGTTACCGATAAAAACAAATCCACTATTACATTAACTGATAATGGCATAGGTATGACTTATGATGAGGTTATTTCAAGTCTCGGCACTATTGCAAAATCAGGGACCAAGGAATTTTTAGATTCCTTGACCGGTAATATTAAAAAAGACACTCAACTTATTGGACAATTTGGTGTTGGATTTTATGCGGCATTCATGGTTGCCGATAAAGTCACTGTTGAGACTCGCGCTGCCGCTGAGTTACCAGAAAAAGGTGTCTGTTGGGAATACGATCGCAAATCTAAAAATGGATATACCATAGAAAACATCAATAAACCTGAGCGAGGGACTCAGATCACATTACATTTGAAAGAAGGGGAAGAAGAATTTTTAGAAGATTGGCGTTTACGAAGTATTATCACTAAATATTCTGACCATATTACTTTACCTATAAGTATGAAAAAGAGCATATCAGAAAGTGAGGCCTCTTCTGATACGACAGAAAAACAAACGACTGAAAAAGAAATCCAATGGGAGAGGGTTAATACGGCCACTGCACTCTGGACACTATCTAAAGACAAAATTAACGATGAGGAATATAAGAAATTTTACAAACGTCTTACGCATGATCAAAATGATCCCTTTTTCTGGCTTCATAATCGAATTGAGGGGGCTCAAGAATATATTACTTTACTCTTCATCCCCTTACAGGCTGGCCCATTTGAGTTTTGGGATCATGAAAAACCCCGAGGCTTAAAGTTTTATGTTAAACGTGTTTTTATCATGGATGATGCAGAGCAATTTATACCGCGTTATTTACGTTTTGTGAAAGGAATCGTTGACAGCAATGATCTTCCATTAAATATTTCTAGAGAAACTTTACAAAATAATAAACAAATTAATAATATTCGTTCGGCCATCACTAAACGAATATTAGAAACATTAAACTATCTTTCTAAAGAGCAAACAGAAAATTATTTAAAATTTTGGAAGGAATTCGGCAATATTTTAAAAGAAGGTTTTGCTGAAGATTTTGTCAATCGAGACTCACTCGCTAAGCTTTTAAGATTTAGCTCCACTCATTCAAATAAGCGCGAGCAAACTATAAGTCTAGAAGACTATGTAGCGCGTATGAAACCCCAACAAGAAAAAATATATTATATCACTGCAGAAAATTTTATAGCTGCAAGTCATAGCCCTAATTTAGAAATTTTCCGTGAAAAAGAGATTGAAGTATTGCTTCTTCATGATCGTATCGATGAATGGTTAGTATCTCATTTAACGGAATTTGATGGAAAAACTTTACAATCCGTGGCTAAGGATTCGGATATCTCCGGAATAGCGGAAGAAAAAAATGAAACATTACAAAAACAACACGAAGCCGAGCTTGGATCCTTACTTAAGCAAATTCAAGAAATACTTAAAGACGAAATTAAAGAGGTTCGCATTTCTCAACGCTTGATCAATTCTCCTGCTTGTATTGTAAAAGAACAAAATGCTTTAAATGGCCAAATAAAACGCATGCTAGAAGCCGCTGGACAAAAACTACCGGTAAGCAAACCCATACTTGAGCTAAATCCTAAACATAAATTCATACAAGATCTGAAAGATGAACAAGATGATTCCCGTCTCGCAGAATGGTCTTACTTACTTTTAGGACAATCCATTCTTGCTGAAGGTGATCAGCTCGATGATCCGGCTAAATTTGTAAAAATCTTAACTAATCTATTAGTAAGTAAACCAAAGGATTAGTTTTTCAAAACCAATTGGATTTAAATAAAAGATTTTCTTTACAGTTTTATTAATAGGCTAAGAGTGCCGGTTGCCGCTTATGTTGTCTTTCAACCTTTACAATAAGTACAATAAAGCTTTTGAAAAGCCTTAAGTAACCCAATCTTTTTCACCAATTAAATAAAGTGCCATCTATCTTCCTATTAATAGGAAGATAGGCGCGTTCATAGGGATATTTTTCCGCAAGTTTCTCATTAAAATCGACACCCAAACCAGGTTGGTCACCTGGGTATAAATAGCCTTTATCGAAACGGTAGTGATGTGGAAATACTTCATTTGTTTTTTCAGTATGGTGCATATATTCTTGTATACCAAAATTATTAATAGAAATATCAAAATGTAACGCAGCCGCCATAGTAACGGGCGATACATCGGTTGGGCCATGGCATCCCATTTTTACATGGTAAACTTCGGCCATTGCCGCTATTTTTTTTAAGTGTGATATTCCTCCGCCATGCACAACAGACATACGGATGTAATCAATTAATTGTTCAGTAAATAAAATATGCGTATCCCATATTGTGTTAAATACTTCTCCTACTGCAAGCGGTGTGGTGGTATGTTGACGAATAATCCGAAAACTTTCTTGTAACTCTGCGGGAACAGTATCTTCCAGCCAGAACAGGTGATAAGGCTCTAATTCTTTTCCAAGACGAGCCGCCTCAATGGGTGTTAATCGATGATGCGCATCATGAAGGAAATGAGGATCATCGCCATAAGTTTTGCGTAATTCTTCAAATAGCTCAGGAACATAATTAAGGTATTTTTCGGTAGACCACACGCATTCTTGAGGTAATCCTTTAGTCGCAGGCTCATAATACATCTTATCTTTAGAAACACCATAGGAATTAGCTAAACCGGGTACGCCCGTCTGTGCACGTATTGCCAAATAACCCTTATCGATATACTTTCCAACTTGATCGATGGTATCAGCAATATCCTTGCCATTCGCATGCCCATAAACCATGATACCTTGACGACCCTTTCCTCCTAATAAATTATAAACGGGCGTATTTAATACCTTTCCTTTAATATCCCATAAAGCCATATCGATCGCAGCAATAGCTGCCATCGTCACAGGGCCACGGCGCCAGTAAGCACCCCGATAGAAAAACTGCCAAATTTCTTCAATTTGAGCAGGATCTCGGCCTATTAAACAAGGAATCAGATCTTCTAAGTAAGCTTTAACGGAGAGCTCTCGACCATTTAGCGTAGCATCGCCGAGACCATATACTCCTTCGTCGGTAAAGATTTTTAAAGTTACAAAATTACGATCGGGACAAGTAACAAATACCTTAGCATCTTCAATTTTCATAGTGGAACCTCGAGAGGATCTCGTTTCTATTTTTTTATGTTGGCCTTAATCATCAAATTATAAAATTATTGAATAACTAAATCATTTAAGCGATTACGTCCAATTATTGGATATTGTTCGACTTCATATACCGCACCACTTACTGGCGCGGATTGATCCGAAAGCCAAAATATTACATGTGATGCAATATTATCGGGTGATAATAAACGACCGCTGGGCGCATACATTTTAGGAATTCTTTCTTGCCAGTTTTCTGGCAAACCCTCTGACATTTTTAAACAAATCTCATTGTCAGTGGGTGTCCATCCAACATTTAACTGGTTAACTCGAATCAATTCAGACCCTAAACTATCCGCTAAGTTACGTGTCATCGTCATGAGCGCACCTTTAGAAGCGGAATAAACCAAAAGATCAGGCTGGCCCGTATACGCATTCATAGAACCTATATTGACGATAGCGGCGCTTTTTTTTTGCTTACGAAAAACTTTCACAGCTGCCTTGCATAATAATAAGGGGGCATAGAAATTAATTCGCATAATTTTTTCACAAACTTCTAAGTTGACAGAGTCAATATTGTTTCGGGGATAAATACCCGCATTATTTACTAAACCATCAAGACGACCAAATTTTTTTACCGTCTCTGTTATTAAATAGGTATAGACATTTGCATCCATTAAATCCGCTAATAAAAAACTACTTGCTTCTCCCAGTTCTTTTGTTAGCTTTCTCGCACATTCTTCCTTACGGCCATGAATCATGATTTTAGCACCTTCAGCAACACAACGCCGAGCAATCGCAGCGCCAATACCATTCGTGGACCCAGTAACCAAAATAACTTTATTTTTTAACATCATTTTGCCATTCTCGACGAGAATTTGTTTAATTTAGAAAAAAACAAAAGGTTTCTTAATAGAATAAAGAACGAAAAAGCATTAAGCGGAGCACCTAATTCACGACTTGGCCGACCTAAGTGCAAATTATTTTCAATTTGTTCTAATGAACAATCTTTTGTTTCTGGAACAATAAAATAAACAAAAATCCAACCTAATATACACAAAATTGCATATAACCAAAACGTATGACTCGTACCTATAAGTTGAATTAAGGTTAAAAATGTTAAAGACACCAACATATTAAAACCCCAACTTGCAGAAATAGCTAAACTGGCACCTACACCGCGAATATTCAATGGAAAAATTTCTGAAATAATTAACCACATGATAGGACCTAGGCTCATTGCAAAACTAGCAATATAAATAACCATACTTGCAGCAGCGACCCAGCGCAATGCAGCAAAAGAAGCGAAATAAAAGGCAGTTCCAAGAATAATCAAACTAATAAACATGCCTATAAGACCGTAAAGTAATAAAGGTCGACGTCCCCAACGATCAATAAGTGGCAAGGCAATTATAGTAAATAGTACATTGATTATCCCTATACCTAAAGTCGCTAAAATAGCATTACTTGCATATTTAAAACCCGACATTTGTAAAATGGTCGGTGCATAATAAATAATGGCATTGATTCCTGTGACTTGCTGAAAAAAACTTAAACCTAAACTAATAAAAAGAATAGGCCGTAACCATTTAGCTAATAGTAGGCGATGTGTTCCTTTTTCAATCTCTACAGTTTGGCAAATTTCAGCGAATTCTTCATTGATATTTTCACCATGCCGTATCTGTTGTAAAATTACTCGAGCTTTTTTATCCCATCCTTTTAATATCATCCATCGAGGACTTTCTGGCAAATAAATAGTACCCAACAGTAAAATAACTGCTGGAACAACCCCTAAACCTAGCATCCAAGACCATTGCCCGGAAGCAGAAAAATAATAATTGATTAAGTAAGAAAAAACGATACCCATAGTAATCGCTAACTGATTTAAAGAAACTAACATGCCACGAATACGTTTTGGGGCAATTTCAGCCAGATAAAGGGGTGCAGTAAAAGAACCTACACCGATAGCCACACCGAGCGTTATTCGACCTATAACCAGACTAACTAAATTAGAAGAAAATGCGGTCCATAAAGAACCTACAATAAAGATTAGTGCCGTGAAAACAAGAACTTTACGTCGACCTAATAAATCACTCACTCTACCACTTACACCCGAGCCTATTAAAGCGCCGAACAAAACGGCGCTAACTACCATTTCGACTTGAAAGCTTGTTAAGACAAAATCTTTTCTGATAAATAAAATTGCGCCTGAAATAATTCCCGTATCATAACCAAACAACAATCCAGCCAAAGCTGCAAAACCCGAAATGATATAAACCAACCAATTAGGGTTTGATATTTTTGCCATAAAAAATAATCTCTTTTGTGGTATTTACTCTTTACTTTACCTCCATCATCATAAAAAGCAACTAATTGGATATAAAGCTTATAGTTTATAGGGAATTATTTGCTGCTTTTTCTCAGCCCAAATAGGATGGCTCAGCCAATCCCTTAATATCGGTTTCTATAGCAAAAATCATTCCAGATTTCGGAGCATCTGCAAGTTGGGCTGCAGTTAAATTGATAGAAGCAGAAGTAACATACAAAGTAGTTAAGTCAGGACCTCCAAAACAACAACTCGTTGGCCTGGGTATGGGCATAGGGATAATAGCATCGATTTCACCTATGGGCGTATATCGTGTAATCTGCCAGCCATCCCAATGGCAGCTCCAAAGATAACCTTGACTATCTACCGTCAGACCGTCTGGAAAACCTTCTTCTTTAGGAACTTGCGCAAATATTTGCATTTTTCCTAAACGTCTTTGAACAGGATCAAATTCATATTGATAAATCTGGCGGGCAGGGGAATCACAGATATACATTAAACTATTATCTAGATTCCAAGCAATACCATTACTAACAGTAAAACCACTAAGCATTTCCGTGACATTGCCTTTATCCAAACAATATAGTGATCCTATGGGTTTTTGCTCTGCTTTATCTTTTGTTCCTGCCCAAAATCGCCCTTGTCTATCACATTTACCATCGTTAAACATAACATTTTTGATACTTCGTATTGGTAAAGCAATATTTTGGATCGTACCTGTTATCGTATCAATAGTGACAAAACGATCTTTTAATGCCCCTATTAAACCCCCTTTAGTACGCCATCCAACTGAACCAATTTCGCTGGGCATAGCAAATTTATCAATACTTTTATCATGATTTAAGCGGTATAAAGTCGCGGCTATGATATCGACCCAATACAAACATTTTTCAATAGGGTGCCAAAGCGGTCCTTCCCCTAACAACATAATTTTTTGACATAAAACTTTAGGCTCCATAATTGTTACCAAATTAATCGATAAATGCTTTCGTGTTGATACTTATTACCCGGCAATAAAAAAGGTGTCGGAAATTGTAAATACTTAATAGCGCCTGGAAGATTTTGTGTTTCCATGCAAAAAGCACCGTACTGTTGTGTTTGCAAACCTGAACCAATTGGATATTTTCTTAAGCTATTACCTATATAGAACTGTAAACCGGGTTGTGTCGTATATACCTCTAATATGCGCCCACTTAATGGTTCACTTATTTTCGCAACCAATTGAGGCTGATGATTTATTATGGGTGCTAATAAATAGCAAAGATCATAACCTCCGATAGCCATATCTTTTATTCGCTCACCAATCGTGTGAGGTTTGCGAAAATCGAATGGGGTTCCTTTAACTCCTTTTATTTGACCCGTTGGAAACAGATTTTTATCAGTGACAACATAACGATCCGAAAAAATTTGTAATACATGATCCAATACGGTTCCATTTCCTGCTCCTGCCAAATTCCAATAAGCATGATTAGTCAGATCAACCGGGGTCGCTTGGTCAGTTTCAGCTTCAAAAGAAATCTTTAATTCGTTGTCTAAAGTTAAACTATAGCGGACTTTTATGCTGAGATTTCCAGGATATCCTTGATCGCCATCCGGACTCGTATAAAAAAAACTCACGCTAGTTTGATTCTGCTGAGCTGAAACTTCAGTTTGCCAAACTACTTTGTCCAAACCTTTTTCTCCACCGTGTAAATGGTGTTGAAAATCTAAATTTTTACTTAAAAAATAATCATATCCTTTATAATTGAAATAAGCGTCTGCAATACGATTGGCAACACGTCCTATCGTAGCCCCAAAATAAAAATTATGTATTAAATAATCTTCAAGATGTTCAAATCCTAACGTAAGTTCCTGTCTGCACTCTTGTGGATCGGGAACTTGTACCGAGGTTAATGTAGCACCATAATTAATAAAGCTAATAGACATACCATTTGGATTACGTAATGTATATTGCATTATAAGTTGCTCATCAGGTAACTTTCCAAAAACTTTTGACTGACAAACAATTTCCGACATATCGCCTCAAAATAAATTCGGCATTTTCGTTTTGGGGATAATAGCACCTACTTGCGTTATAACTTTTGCGGCAAGTTTATGGCCATATAAGCATGCTTTGAATGGATCAAAGCCTAATAGGCGCGCTGCTAAATAAGCACTATTAAATGAATCCCCTGCCGCAGTTGTATCAATGATTTTATCCACATGGCACGTTGGAACGCGTTGTTGACAATCAAGTGTGGCAACCAATGCGGGCTCAGCACCACATTTAACCACAGCTTCAGTCACTCCAATCTCGAATAATCGCTGAACACAAGCCTCTGGCGTTGCATCACCAAAGACTAACTGATCATTAATAAAAGTAGGTAAAGCAATATCGACATATTTTAAAAAAGTAAATATTGTTTTTCTTGCAATATCTGAGTTAATCCATAAAGAAGGTCGATAATTTGTATCAAAAATAATTTTTGTACCTTTTTGCTTAGCTTTTTGTAAAACATCCGTTAAATAACCTCGACTCGCTTCATCGAGTATCGCTAAACTAATCCCTGAGAAATATAAATAATCCATTTCTGTCAATTGCTTAGATAGATCGGTTAGATTATCCCCTTTAAATAAATCTCGAGCTGCCGAGTCAGATCGATAAAAATAAAATGTTCTTTCTCCATGGGTATCTGTACGAATTAAATAAAGTCCAGGCAACTTATTCTTTACACGGCGAATTAAATCAGTTTTAAGACCTTCATTTTTCCAATCCGTTAGCATTTGATCGCTATACTCATCCTGTCCTAGCACAGTAACATAATGGATATTATAGGCTTGATTTTTCAATAATCGGTATAAATAAACCGCAAAATTTAATGTATCCCCTGCAAACGAAAGGGAGAGCGAAGTCGGTGTTTGGTGTGATAACTCCAACATGGCCTCACCAATCACACCTATATGTTTAATGTTAGACATGAGTAATTTTATATGGAATAGATTTTTTAAGGCTTATCTCCGCTGGGATTTGCTTAGCCCAAAAGACGCGGGTATTATGTTCAAGTATAATCTTATAGGACATCGATGCTTTCTTTAATTGATATTCTAGGCCAAAATCGCATTATACCGATTATTGTAATCGATAGAGTAGAACATGCAATTCCTTTGGCTGAAACACTGCTAAAATCTGGATTTAAGGTGTTAGAAATTACGTTACGCACGCCTTGTGCCCTAGCTGCAATTGAGAAAATAAATAAGGTACTCCCAGAAGCTATCGTTGGTGCAGGCACTATTATCGAAACTAAACAATTCTCTCAAATAAAATCCACGGGAGCAAAATTTGCGGTTAGCCCTGGTTTAAGCAAAGCTTTAGTATTTGAAGCTGAAAAACATAACATTCCTTATCTACCTGGCATTGCTACACCGAGTGAAGCACTCCTCGCTCATCAACTTAAGTTAAAATATCTTAAATTTTTTCCGGCTGAAAGTATGGGGGGTATTAAAACATTACGGGCCATTGCTGAAACTTTGCCCTTGCATTTTTGTCCAACCGGTGGTCTGCATACCGATAATTTCATTAACTACCTGCACTTACCGTTTGTCACTTGTGTCGGCGGCTCTTGGATAACGCCTCCTAAACTCATTGTTAAAGGCTCATTTAATGAAATAGCAACTCAAGCTAAACAAGCTCAAAAAATCCTAAAAAAGACTTTCAGTTAAACCTTCAAAATAACATCTATATCGATGATAACGGCCTTAGATACTCCTGCAATTAAGCAAGCACTTGCTTTACGGCTTTTTCATAATAACCCCCTTTTAATAGCTCAAAGAACGAAATAATGCATTTTTAAGAAGTTAAACGAAAGGGTGTCTAATTGGCTGAGTTACAAAGGTCCAAAATAGTCAAAAATTATTTTTTTAAATAAAATTTGCATTTTTTAATATTACATTCTATTTAATAAACCTTTAAAACAAAAGCTATTTAATTGGTAATATTTAAGACATATGCTTTGGTTTCAGATCGGAGACTAAATTCGGTATAATGTCTCGCACTAAACCAAATAAGGAGAAAGGCACTATGACTATGCAAACTGTGGATAATACACTGAATGATATTTTACAAACTAATTATATGCAGCAACTTGATAGGCAGTTAAATGAAAATCATTTATTAAAACACCCTTTCTATCAAGCTTGGTCTGCTGGAAAATTGTCAATGAATAATCTTCGCGATTATGCTTGTCAGTATTATCACCATGTGGATGCTTTCCCGCGATATATTAGCGCAACACACAGTAATTGTCCGCTTCCCGAGGCACGAAAAGTATTATTAGACAATTTAAACGACGAAGAAGGAATGAATGGCCTCGATAGTCATCCAGTGTTATGGTTACAATTTACTCAAGGCCTGGGTTTATCAGAAGCCACCGTTATAAGCAGTGAACTTTTTTCAGAAACTAAACAATTCATTGATAAATTTCTGGAGCTATCCCGCTCTTCTTATGCGGAAGGTTTAGGTGCTCTGTATGCTTATGAACGTCAAATTCCTCAAACCGCTGGCAGTAAAATCACTGGATTAAAACAGTTTTATGATATTACTGATGAACCAACCTTAAAGTTTTTTTTGGTTCATCTTGAAGCCGATGTAGAGCACGCCGAAGCAACTAAAATACTAATAAAAAATTTACCCACAGAAGAAAAAATGGCGGCAGCCAACGCGGCTAAGAAAATAGCTAAATCCGTTTGGAATATGTTAAGCGGAATACAAGCACGGACTATGTCTAATGTTTGTGAAGAAGTAACTATTGTTTAATAATTAATTAAATAAAAATAATTAGAAAGAAGTTTATTGGTTTTTTTATATTCTTATTCGGTTCATGAGTATTGTAAGTGAGTAGTAAACCAGACAAAAACCAAGCGTTAAGAATGTATTTAGCTAATAAACTTCTAATTTTTTATCCAACTCCCGCAGAAACAGACACGCGGCAAATCTTTCCTCCTAACTGCGAAAGCTTTTCCTCAATGCATTCATAACCCCGATCGATATGATAAATTCTATTTACGGTTGTCTCACCTTCAGCCGTTAATCCTGCCAACACTAAACTTGCCGAAGCCCGTAAATCCGTAGCCATGACTTCTGCGCCCATCAATTTATCAACGCCTCTACAGATAGCAACATTGCCTTTTAAAGTAATATCGGCACCCATTCGACGCATTTCTTGTACATGCATAAAACGATTTTCAAATACCGTTTCGGTAATAATTCCAGTCCCTTCAGCAGTTATATTAAGCGCCATAATTTGTGCTTGTGCATCTGTTGGAAAAGCAGGATAGGGTGCAGTGTTCACATTAACAGCTTTTGCACGTTTATTCCGCATATCAAGCTCAATCCAATGATCACCAATTGCAATTTCTGCACCCGCTTGACGTAAAGTATAAATGACTGCATCTAAAGTATTTGCCTGGATATCTTTTAATCGAATGAATCCTCGTGTACAGGCAACTGCGATTAAATAAGTCGCTGCTTCAATTCGATCTGGCAAGATTCGATAATAACCTCCTGTTAATTGCTCTACGCCTTCAATCGTAATTGTATCTGAGCCTGCATCGCTAATGTTAGCACCAATGCTATTTAAAAAATTGGCTAAATCAACCACCTCTGGCTCACGTGCGGCATTTTTTATAACCGTTTTACCTTTGGCCAATGTTGCAGCCATCATTAAATTCTCAGTACCCGTAACTGTGATGGTATCGAGCTCAATAAAAGCGCCTTGTAAACGTCCTTTAATCTTGGCCTTGATATTGCCATTTTCTATATCAATTTTTGCACCCATAGCTTTTAGTCCTTGTATGTGCAAATTAACGGGACGCATACCAATCGCACAACCACCAGGAAGAGAAACAATAGCTTGACCACAACGAGCAAGTAGCGCACCAAGCACTAAAATAGAAGCTCGCATTTTTCGGACTAATGAATAAGGCGCGTAGGAATCAATTAATTTGCGTGAACGCACTTCCAAACTCATGCGTTCGCCTATGGTAAATTGAGCCCCCATCCCACTTAAAAGCTCTACCATAGTGGTAACGTCTTGTAAATGAGGAACATTAAATAAGGTAATAGGCTCCTCTGACAATAGGCAGGCGGCTAAAATAGGCAAAGTCGCATTTTTTGCACCGGAAATTCTGACTTCACCTTGTAATGGGATGCCGCCTCTAATAATTAGTTTATCCACCATCTATCTCTCTATCTCGTTTTTATACCTAATACCATCACTGATTAATTTATCATTATCTTGTTACAAGAACTTCAGATAAACTAAGCTATAATTTAAGGAACTACTTTATAAATGACTTATAGGCAATATTTTTTCTAACTCTGATAATCTAACAATAGCCAACATTTGTACAGGTATTGCAACAAAGCGAACTTTTTGATTGCGTTGTTTCAGCATTCGTGTCCAAGAAATTAATAATGCCACACCGCTGCTATCACTTTGAGTAATCCGTTCCAAATTAAAAGTCAGTAATGGAGCCGAATCTTTCTTTAAAATATTCTGACTTAGTTCCCAAATAACAGGCACTGTAAAGGCATTTAAAACACCTGACAAAACATATTGACCTTTCTCAAATTGCAAAGAGGATTTATTCATTTGCATTAATAGCTTTGGTGATTGTGTTGAGCAAGTTTAGTAATAAGTCCATTGAGACCGCTTTGCTGTAACTCTCCAGCAAATTGCGACCGAAAACTTTCTATGATACTCACACCATCAACACTAAAATCATAAAGCATCCACTGTTCACCTTCTCGCATCAAACGATAACTCAGGTTAATGGAAGGACCTGACTCGCGAACAATCACGCTATTAACCTGTACACGAGGCTGGTCGCTGTAGACTCCTCGCATCGGTAAAAAATTAACCCTTTCATTGGTATATTGCGCCAATGCGCTCGAATAGGTACGGATAAGTAAAGTAACAAATTGCTGAGCGAAAGCTTGTCTTTGATTGGGTGAAGCATTTATCCAAGCATCACGGCCTAAAGCTCTACTTGACATACTCATTACATCGACATGTGGCAACAAGATTTGATTAACTATTCCATAAACAATCTGAGGCTTATTTTTAAGCGTCGCCTGGTTTCGTTGTAGCGCTGAAATTAATTGGTTAGAAGTATTTTGTAGCAACTCTAAAGGCGAAGAAATAGCCCATACCATGGTACATATTAATAATCCAATAAGTACAACTATTACTTTTTTCACTTCTTTCCCCCTGGATTCTTTAAGCTAAAAACTAATTGGCCAATAAGATCTTCTAAAATTAACGCAGGATGTGTATCTTGTACAGTACCATTATTATTTAAAAATGTATGAGCAAATCCTGGAGTTAAACTAATATAATTTGCCCCTAATAAGCCTTGAGTTAGAATACTCGCAGAGGTATCTACTGGCAGTTTTTTATATTTTGAATCAATTTTCATTGTCACGAGAGCTTTATATTGAACATTATCAAGCTTTATTGCACTCACTTCCCCAATATGAACTCCTGCCAAAGAAACTGGCGAGCGTATTTTTAATCCTCCCACGTTGTCAAATACAGCGGTAATGTTATAACCATTTGCATCAACAGCACTCGTTAAACCACTTACCTTAAAAGCTAAAACTAATAAAGCAAGTATCCCAAACAACATAAAAAAGCCAACTAAAATCTCTATTATTCTCTCACGCACTTACCAACCTCCCATCATCACTGCAGTTAATACAAAATCCAAGCCCAGTACAGCCAGGGAAGAATAAACAACAGTATGTGTTGTTGCTCGGCCAATACCTTGCGCAGTAGGAACGGTATTATATCCTTGAAAAACTGCTATCCACGTTACAACACTTCCAAAAACAATACTTTTTATAATGCCATTCACTATGTCATCATGAAAATTGACTGCTGATTGCATCGCACTCCAAAATATGCCGCTATTAACACCTAACCAAACAACACCCACTAAATATCCACCCCAAATAGCAACCACACTAAAAATAAT
Source organism: uncultured Rickettsiella sp. (assembly GCA_947058615.1). Lineage (GTDB taxonomy): Bacteria > Pseudomonadota > Gammaproteobacteria > Diplorickettsiales > Diplorickettsiaceae > Aquirickettsiella. The sequence continues at coordinate 161,749 of CAMSHF010000001.1, forward strand.
CATTAATAGGGGCATACTAATAAAACCACCCCAAAAACGTGGAGAAATGACTCGCCATAATGGATCTACTCCCATCATTTCCATACTTGCAAGTTGTTCCGTTGATTTCATTAAGCCAATTTCTGCTGTTAATGCTGAACCCGCTCGTCCTGCAAATAATAATGCGGTAACAACAGGCCCTAATTCTCGAACTACGCTTAAAGCAACTAATTGCCCTAATTGTTGGCTTGCTCCAAACTTATTTAAAGTGTTGTAGCCTTGTAAACCTACCACTAATCCAATAAATAATCCCGATAAGACAATAATGGCTAAGGATAGCACTCCAATAAAATATAATTGTTCGACTAACAAAGGGAAACTTTTTTTAAATTGTGGTTTCCGAATTAACAAATTCGCTAAAAATAGCCCCGATCGGCCAAGATTTGCTAATAGTTCGAAACCAAATTGACCCAATAATTGTAATTTCTCTAATATCGACATAGCATTAATGCAGTAAATCTTGCATATAATCAATCGCAGGATAATGAAATGGGACTACACCATCAGGTAAACCTCGCAAAAATTGCTGAACTTCTGGATCTTTATCAATATGAATTTTTCCAGGAGGGCCATGGCCAATAATCTTCCCACTGGCAATTAGATAGATATAGTCAGCCATATTAAGTACTTCTTCAACATCATGGGACACCACAATAGTTGTGATACCTAAAGCTTTATTTAAATTATAAATAAGCTTAATAATCACACCAAGCGCAATGGGATCCAGACCTGTAAAAGGTTCGTCATACATAATGAGTTCTGGGTCTAAAGCAATCGCCCGTGCTAAAGCGACACGCCGAGCCATACCGCCTGAAAGTTGATTAGGCATAAGTTTTTTTGCGCCACGTAAGCCAACTGATTGTAGTTTCATCAAAACAATATCCCGAACCATGAAATCAGGCAACGCAGTAAGCTCTCTTAAAGGGAAAGCAACATTTTCAAAAACATTTAAATTAGTAAATAAAGCACCACTTTGAAATAAAATACCCATTTTACGACGTAATTTATACAACTGTGCTTGAGGTAATTTGTTTATTAATTTACCATCAACATAGATACTCCCACACTCAGGTTTCAATTGGCCGCCGATTAAACGTAATAATGTTGTTTTACCACAACCACTAGGGCCCATAATGGCCGTTATTTTACCTCGTGGGATATTGAGCTTGATATCAGAAAAAACAATACGTCCGTTACGATGAAAACTTAAGTTTTGGATATTGACGAAATTACTCAAGCTATTCGTCCCCTTTTCGCACTTTCTCTATTAGATAATCAGCAACCTGCAAAAAATGTATGGGATCTCCTCCTATCATACTTGGATCAACTTTATATCGATTATCAATTACTAATGTAGGTGCTGCGAGAATTTTATCTTCTTGCATCAAAGTATCACTTCTTAATAACTGCGCATCTATTCCTGGCGAAAAACTTGCAATGTTTTCAAACTCGTGTTGTTTAACGCCATGTTTTATAAAAAACTCTTCTAACAATTTAGGATCTGATAAATCTTGTCCTTCAACATGAATAGCTTTAAATATTGCGGGCGTCAATTCTTTTTCTACTCCCAACATTTGAGCGACATAATAAGCTCGCGCTAAACTGCGCCAGCTTGGTTGAAATACAATAGGTACGCGTTCAAATATTACATAACTTGGCTTCTTTGCAAGCCATTTGTTCAATATAGGTTCAAAATGATAGCAGGCAGGGCAAGCATAATTAAAAAACTCAATGACTCGTACTTGTGCCTTTGGAGTTAATTCAGGAATAATCTGAGATGTAGAAATAAGTTCATAATCTTTCCCCACTTTAAAATTTTTCGATGGTGTGGTCTTAGAATTATTATCTATTTTTCCACAAGAGGTCAAAATAACAGATAATACTAAAAACAATAGACTACGGAATCCCAATTTAAGCATACAGCCCTCTTTTAATAAAGAAATCTAAAGCAAGCCCCTTCCAAAACTATCATAACTTCAGTTAATTTTTAATGGACTGAAACAGGTATTAGAAAAGCACCCGTGACAAAAAAGGGAGTTAACTTAAATATTGAAGCACCTAAAACAAGTTCACACTCGTGCGTTTTATAAAAGCTAACATGACACGTAAGCCTAAGTCTCAGTCATATACGAAATTCCCCTCTTACTTTAAAGATCAGAAAAGAAGCTAAATAACCCCTTAGATTTTGAAATAGACCTTATAAAAATGGTCAAGCATAACACAACTTATCGAAAAATGTTAAACAAGAACAATATGGTAAAGAAATATGATGGATTTTAAAAGTTATCGCTTTTTTAATTTACCAATTAGGAAAAAAATTTAATCTACTCGTTCCGTTTTAAATTTTTAGCACATTGAATTAATAGATAAGTCCATAGTATAGTTTAAAAAAGATAGTATTTTGTCATTTTATTATAAGGTGCTAACGATATACCTATTAAAAATACATAGATAAACTTCGGCTAACGCATTATCAAGATTCAAAATCGAGGAGTTTTTTCTCTGAAAAGTTCTATATGTGGCATATCAATATCTACTTACAAGCTAAAAGACCTGATAATCGAAAAGACAAATATTTTCTTCATAGAATGCAATAGGAATGCAAACAATATCAATAGTTCTTATTTAACTATTTTTTATGGAGATACACTATGCAGAATATATCTGAGCAAACTCGATATCAAATAATTGCCCAAAATCGTAACAATACCCTTTTAGTCAACATTATCGGTCAGGGCTTATATTTTATACGCACAGCCGACCAAATCTTTAGTGCTCCAGGACTAATAACTGGTTTTTCACAAGAAGAAGCGGCCCTAATAGGTTACATAGTAGGCTCAGAAAATCAGAAGATCTAGGTCTTAATAAAAAAATCGATTTCTAATTACCTAACTTACTTGTCTCTGACTCTTTGCTAAAATAAAAGTTGACAGACGAGTCGTAAAGCTTGTTATCCTGAATTATTGGGAATAAAAAATAATTCAGGACTTGACTATTATTCGTTAAGAAATGCTAAGTGATGACCACACAAAGTATATCAGTTACACTTTATCTTTTATGAAAAACAAATAACTATTGGGTTTAGATGAACAGATCCCGAACTTTATAAGGTACATAAATAAAATTATTTAAAAAATCACTATCCAAAATAAAATGCCAGTATTTTATTTAAGTATCTTGTATTCACGTAAGTTCAATCAAAATCACTTATGAATGTAATTGAGGGGATCTTTAATGATAATTCAATCCAAGGAAATGTTAAAAATCAAAGTCGCTGAAGCGGCATTAGATTTTATTAAAACCGGTTCTATTTTAGGCTTAGGTAGTGGTAGCACAATCAACTATCTTATCACAGCGTTAGAGAAAATCAGATGTAAAATAGAAGGAGTCGTCGCCGCTTCTATAGAAACTGAAAAACGATTAAAGGATCTTAACATTCCCGTTTTGGATCTAAATAACACAGGTGAACTGTCGCTTTATATAGACGGTGCTGATGAAGTTAATCCTCAGCTACAACTCATAAAAGGGGGGGGAGGAGCATTAACACGCGAAAAAATTATTGCTGCAGCGAGCCGGAATTTTATTTGTATTGTGGATGAAAGTAAGTACGTCCCAATTCTTGGACAAAAAAATCTTCCCCTAGAAGTTATTCCTATGGCCAGAAGCTACGTAGCTAGAGAACTCGTAAAATTAGGTGGCTTTCCTGTTTATAGAGAAAAATTTATAACTGACAATGGCAACATTATATTAGATACACAACATTGGGATTTTACCGACCCCATTAAACTTGAGCGTTTACTCAACAATATCCCAGGTGTAGTAAGTAATGGCCTATTTGCTCAGCGCCCTGCCAATATATTACTCATGGCTTATCAAGAAGGTATTAAGACATTGAAAAATAATATTATTTAATAACGATAATAATCTGATTTATAAGGTCCTTGCCTATTTACATTAATATATTGTGCTTGTTCGGAAGTCAGTTCTGTTAACTTAGCACCTACTTTATCTAAGTGTAAACGAGCCACTTGTTCATCCAATATTTTAGGTAACACATAAACCTTACCTTTTTCATACCGATCACTACGTTGCCATAATTCAATCTGAGCTAAAACTTGGTTAGTAAATGAATTAGACATCACAAAACTTGGATGCCCTGTCGCGCAGCCTAGATTGACTAAACGACCTTCTGCTAATAATAATAAACGTTTTTTATTTGGAAAATTTATTTGATCAACTTGTGGCTTAATAGTCAACCAATTAAATTGACGCAACCCAGCTACGTCTATCTCGGAATCAAAATGGCCAATATTACAAACAATAGCGAGATCTTTCATTTGTTGCATATGGGATAAAGTAATCACATCTTTATTCCCTGTGGCGGTTACAAAGATATCCCCTAGTGTTGCGACATCATCCATGGTCACCACACGATAACCTTCCATAGCCGCTTGTAATGCACAGATAGGATCAATTTCAGTAATCCAAACCATCGCGCCATAAGCTCTTAGACTTTGGGCGCAACCTTTTCCTACATCACCATATCCACAAACTACAGCAATTTTACCCGCGATCATAACATCTGTTGCCCGTTTTAAGGCATCAATTAAAGACTCTCTACAGCCATAGAGGTTATCAAATTTAGATTTTGTTACTGAATCATTTACATTAATTGCGGGGACTAATAATGTTTTTTCCTTCTGCATTTGATAAAGTCTATGAACTCCTGTTGTTGTTTCTTCTGAAACTCCGTTAATAGCCCGTAAGAGTTCTGGATACTTTTTATGCATTAATAAAGTAAGGTCGCCACCATCATCAAGAAGTAAGTTTGGCTTCCAGCCATCTGCACCTACAATAGTTTGTTCAATACACCACCAAAACTCCTCTTCGGTTTCTCCTTTCCAAGCAAAAATCGGAATATTTTGAGCTACCATTGCCGCTGCAGCATGATCTTGGGTAGAAAAAATATTACAGGATGACCAACGAACTTCGGCACCCAAATCAAGCAATGTTTCTATCAAAACGGCCGTTTGTATAGTCATATGCAAACATCCTGCAATTCGAGCACCTTTTAAAGGTTTTTCGTGACTATATTTTTTTCGTAAAGCCATTAAACCTGGCATTTCTGTCTCTGCAATGGTTATCTCTCGCCGTCCCCATTCAGCTAAACTTAGGTCGGCAATTTTATAATCAACAATGCGAGGCTTTAATTTTTCTGTAATCATAAATACTTATCTCATTCCAATAACTTTAATAAAAAGCAATTCTTTTAAACATCGTTCTTACGCTTTCACTTTCATAAGCATAAACTTCCATATGTACCGCCAATATAAAGATAATGTATTCCTTGTTTTATTAAAAAATGAGGATCATTGCGTGACTAAAGAAAATTCATTATCAACCTAATAAATTTAAGATTCTGTTACTTGTTTTATTTCATGTGTTAACAGATCTGCGCGTAATAATTCCTTCTTATCGGTCTTCTCCCAAGGAAAATCTTGGTCTTCACGGCCAAAATGCCCGTAGGCTGCAGTTGGTTTATAAATAGGCCTTAATAAATTAAGCATTTCAATTATGCCATACGGTCTTAAGTCAAAATGCTGTTGAATTAACTCAACAATACGTTGATCAGATAATTTAGCGGTACCAAATGTATTAATATTGATGGATGTGGGCTCTGCAACACCTATCGCATAAGATACTTGTATTTCGCAGCGTTCGGCTAAGCCCGCTGCAACAATATTTTTGGCAACATAGCGCGCCGCATAGGCCGCAGAGCGATCGACTTTAGTGGGATCTTTACCTGAAAAACAACCTCCACCATGACGTGCTATACCGCCATAAGTATCTACAATAATTTTACGTCCAGTTAAACCCGTATCCCCTAAAGGACCGCCGATGACAAAACGACCGGTAGGGTTTACATAATATCTTGTGGACTTTGTTAGCCAAGTTGCAGGAAAAGTAGGTTTGATAACTTCTTCCATAATCGCTTCTTTCAAATCATCATAAGCAATATCAGGAGCATGTTGAGTAGAAAGCACTATCGCTTCAACACCGATAGGCCTACCATTTTGATAACGTAAAGTTACTTGACTTTTGGCATCAGGCCGTAACCAGCTCAAACTATTATTTTTACGTAGTCTCGCCTGACGTTCCATTAATCGATGAGCATAGGTAATCGCAGCAGGCATCAGCACATCAGTTTCATTACTGGCATAACCAAACATCAAACCTTGATCACCGGCACCTTGATCGAGTTTATTGAGTTTATCAACTCCTTGAGCAATATCAGGTGATTGTTTGCCAATCGCTGTCATAACTGCGCAGGATTCCCAATCGAACCCCATTGATGAGCTGTTATAGCCTATCGCTTTTACTGTTTCTCTAACGATCTGATCTACATCAACCCAGGCCGTTGTAGTTACCTCGCCAGCCACTAACACCATACCCGTCTTGACAAGTGCTTCACAGGCAACCCTAGCGTTTTTATCCTGAAGTAAAATAGCATCTAAAACCGCATCAGAAATTTGATCGGCAATTTTATCTGGGTGTCCTTCTGACACCGATTCCGAAGTAAATATCGTGTAATTATCCATTTTTTCTCAAACTTAATAAAGGGAAGTTATGCTTAATAAATTAAGATTTAAAGCCAAAAGAGCATATACTAACGAATATTATTTAAAATAGCTAATTAAGATAGCTAAGATAGCTCTTGAACTAATTTATAGAGCGAACCTATTAGGATCGTTGCGGCTCGCGCATTAGAAATGTAGCAATAAAGGCGATACAAAATCCTATCGGTATAATAAGTAAGGCGCGATGATAATCGCTAGGCGAATAGATTCTAACCTGGTTTACCACCGTTCCTTGAAAATTAGCATCCATCAACCAGCCAAATAAAGGTTGAAATATCGCATAACTTCCGATTGCCATAAAAGATACTACACTCACCGAGGTGGCTGTTAAACTTTTTGGATTACTTGCAGCAACTAATGGATAGCATAATACTTGACTACTGGTAAAAACCCCTAAAGCAAAAAATAACAAAGCTATCGACACAATAGAAATTCCCGATACGCAGACAATTATAATGATTAATAACTCAGAAATAATAACCCCTAACATCATGAGGGGTATGCGTTTCTGAATTTTATCAGAAATCCACCCTACGACAGGACCACCAATAATTGTGCCTATAAAGAGTAAACTCGGTGCAAACGAAGCCTCGGTTGCAGAAAAATGATCTGCTTGCTGTAGAAATAAACTTCCCCAAATCGCTCCTAAAAGTGCAATAGGTAAATTTAATAAAGCAACATAAAGTCCACATAAGCTATTTTGTGGATTTAAATAAGCAAGTCGCCAACTCTTAAAAAGACCCAGCGTAGAAATTTCTTGATGATCATCTGTTTTTTCAAGATAAAAATTAGCAGGATAGTCTTGAACAAACTTAAAGATTATTAAAAAAATTAGGGCGCCTAAACCTGCATCAAATAACAAAGCGTGACGCCAACCTACTAATTCAACTAATAGCGTTAAAGGTGTTTGCGCTACCATGCCTCCTAGCATAGCCATCGTTACAATTAAACCGGTCACTAACGCCATATTTTTTGCTGGAAACCAACGCGAAGCAAGTCGAATGCTACTTAAAAAACAAAAGGCGCTCCCAATACCACTCATAAAACGAAATAGCGATGCCCAAATAAATGAGCTTGTCGTTGCAAAAGAGGCAATACCCACAATACAAAGCAGCAAAGAAGATAAAATAACTTTACGTGTTGAATAACGATCTAACAAAGCACCTGCAATAGGTAAAAATAATAAATTAGCATAAAAATAGTAAGCAGATAGCTTACCTAGCCCTGTGGCATTTAGAGAAAATGCATCCATTAAGTTTGCACTGATCGCATTAAACATATTCATTTGAATAAATTCATAGAAAAAAAACAGTGCGGCCGAAAAACAAACTATCCATGGTAATTTCTTATCCATTACGAAAACATTCTCATGAAAAGTTGAATTCAACATAGACTATTCTCACGCGTGAAAGGCTGACAATAGGTTTCACGTAAATAAAACGCGGCGACGAGACTCACTATAAAAGCAATCGGCAGGATGGACATACCATATAGAAAATTACCGCGTGAATAATAAGGCACTCCTTGTAAAAAAGTTTGATTCCAATGAAGATCAATTAACCAACCAAATAAAGGTTGAAATACGGCACCGCCCCCCATAATTAATATGGAGGCTAAACTGGTTGAAGTACCTGTTAAGTATCTAGGATTACTTTCAGCAATTAAGGGATAGCTAATAATTTGTGTACTTGTAAAAAAGCCTAACAACAAAAACAAAATAAGCAAACTATAGAAAGGTAATTGAGGAGTAAACATAATAATAATTAAAACAAGTAAGGAAAATAAAGCGCCGATAATCATCAATAGTCTTCGTCTCGCAATAAAGTCAGAAAACCAGCCTACTAAAGGCGAGCCGATAATAGTCCCCAAAAAGATCATCATAGCCACTAACGAAGCTTGAGTTTTTTCCAGATGGTGTACTTGCGTTAAATACAATGTCCCCCACAATGCGCCCAACAAAATAATAGGCAAATTTAAAAGACATGTATATATTCCTGCTAAAATATTCTGTCTATTCCGTAAAGATAAACGGATACTTTTCATGATTGAAATAGGCAGGGAAGTTACCACATCAAGCACTTTTTCAGAAGCTTGATGCATAGGATAATCATAAACAAAAAAGTAAACTAATAAAGTAATCAGCACCCCTAATAACGCATTTATCATCACAGCAACCCGCCATCCTAGGAAATGCACTAGCAAAGCAAAAGGAGTTTGAGCCACAATCCCCCCCGCCATCGCAATGGTAATCATAATACCAATGACTAGGGCTAACCGCTGTGATGGAAACCAGCGCGTCGCTAATTTAATGCAGCTTAAAAAGCAAAAAGCATTACCAATTCCAGCTATGAAATGACTAAAAGCCGCTATTTCAAAAGATCGGCTGAAGGCAAACAACAGCGTGGAAAGGACCACCATAATCATCGCGCTGAGAATAATTTTTCGGATAGAAAATCGATCAACTAGGATTCCAGCAAATAGTAAGAAAATAACATCGGCATAAAAGTAGGTTGCAGATAAAAAACCCAATTGACTCGCATTGATAGAAAAATCATGCATTAACTCTTGACTAATCGAGTTAAACATCCCCATCTGGATAAACTCATAAAAGAAAAAGAGCGCTGCAGAAAGACAAACCAACCAAGGCTGAAGCTTAGAAAAGCTGAGGGGGTCAAATCGTTTAAAGATGCTTCTAGCCATTAATGCCTCAAACAGAAAATCGACTTCACCGTCTTTTATTTTTATGGGCTATTTGAGAAGCGTAGTGTATAGCAAGCCAAGCCCATTGTCCAAGCTAAATCATACCCCCCAATTAATTGGGTAGTAGGGCGTTTTTCGCTATACCCCACCAACGGGCGCCCCCGAGAACCCAACTTGATTTAACGGTGTATTTTTTGTCGAACCGAACTCTCAAATGGCCAACAAATACATTCGACTGCTGTCGTCTGAGGTTGGAGTATTTAGGGTATTCGAGTTAAAAAAACGAGCTTGTATTGATTTTATGTATTCATTAGTTGCATTTTCTCTCGCATTAATGAACTCATTATCTTCCTCTTGGATACGATTACTGGCATAGGAATTCATGAAGCAAGCAATACTCGCGATGCGGGAAACGCAGGAGTCTGTAAATACTAACGCCGCATTTCCTAAGGCATTAATTATTAACGCAAAAAATTCTACTATTTTTTCCAAATAATACTTTGTATCTTTCGTTACATCCGGATTAGAGCTATTTTTAGTCAATAAGCTATTACATAAGGCGAGTGCCGTTTTTAATGTAAAGGGCAGATCTCCAATAATTGCAGCTAAAGTAATTACATCCGCAGCAACCCAACCTAACAAGCCCGCTAAAGTGGCTGTGCCAGTAAAGTCAAGATAAACCAGACCAAAGAAGGCCGCAGCCATAACAAGGATTTTTAAAGTATAAACTAAAATCTTAGTCCAATTTAGGCTTTGCCATTTTTCTTTAATATCCTGTTTAATTTCCTGCCATGAGAACTGAGATTGTAATACGCCCATAAAGGTTCTAAGCATAACGATGGTCAGGCCTATTAATAATGCGCCGGCTAATATACCTAATAAACCAATCGTCAAATGGGGACATGTTGTCACTAGTATCGGGCAAATGAGAGTTATTAGTTTCATACCCTCAAGATAGGTAATCGCTGCAGCTGCAATTCCTACGGATAGAGAAAGAAATCCAGCAGGTAAAAGTAAAAATTTCTTTCTTGTAGATAATAGGAGATTAGTTTGTTTATAAAGATCTTGAAAAAATTGTGGGATGTGCTGTGAAAAAAGCTGAAAATTAGCTCGGGTACCTGCAAGAAAAATTAATACGCTTAAAGGCATCACAAATCCAAGCGGCAGACTAAAACCTACAAGTAATACAAAGATAGCTGCGCCGGTACTTAATCCACACGCTAACGCAGCAATTAATCCTATTGCAATACCAGTTCCATACAAAAATTTGCTCTGCCAGCAAGTAAACGAAGAAATTAATTGGGCGACTTCTGAAAAAAATTTTTCATTAGAAGGGCACGTATATTCTTTATGTTTTAGAAATTTATTAATAGTGTTTATTAAGCATTTTTTTTTGGCCGCTGATTGTGTATCCGTAGTATTTGTATAGGCATTTTTTAATGCCTCAAGTAATTCTCCAATAAAATTAACTTCATTCTGGCTCTGATTAGCTTCAGAAACTTTTTTAAACTGACATAAAGTTTCACAAACTAATTGATACAACCCCTTATGTATTAATCTTCTAACGGATTTAGGTATATCTTTTTTAAATTTCGTTTGCTGGCGTATTATTTTTATTTTTTCGCGATCATCCTCTTCACCCCAATATTCGATGGGGTCAGACCAGGCTAGAATAAAACAATATAACTTAAATAAATTTAATAATTCTTTTTGGGGGTCAAATGGATCATTATTCATTCCATTTAATATTTTTGAAGGGTTTTGATTTTTATTGAGAATAGAAAATTGTGCAGTCAATTTTAGGTTTTCTATATACTCCTTAGAGTAGATTGGAAAATTAACTTCATCAGGCATAAAATTCTCTGTTCAAGCCGCGCATTATTAGGAAACTAATGATACCCTAAAAGCTATTTTAATCAGATTAAATTAAGAAAATATTAAACGCAACCTGAAAAGCAGCCAACAATATTAAAAGCTATCTATTAATTTAAAATGTTTTCTACAAACGGGGAGATAACGCTCATTGCCACCAATCTCTATTTGTTTGCCCTCTGTTATTTTACGATTTTCAGTATCAAAACGGATATTCATTATCGCCTTACGACCACAATAGCAGACGGTTTTTATCTCATTGATCTCATCGGCCCAGATTAATAAATAGAGACTCCCCTCAAAAGGTTCAGCCCTAAAATCGCTGCGTAATCCGTAACATAAAACGGGGATATTTAAACGATCAACAATAGTAGCCAATTGTAATACTTGCTTTTTAGTCAAAAATTGAGCTTCGTCAATTAAAATACATTTTAATTCGTTTTTTTGACTCAGAAAGGTCTTTACATGGTCCAATAGATTGATTTTTGGTGTAAATAAATTAGCCTCAGCACTTAAACCAATCCGAGAGGTTATATAGCCTAATTTATGACGATTATCGATAGCGGGAGCAAACAATAAGGTTTGCATGCCACGCTCTTGGTAATTATAACTTGCCTGCAATAAAGCAGTACTTTTACCTGCATTCATCGCAGAATAATAAAAATAGAGCTTGGCCATCATCAAAAATCCAAAAATATTTTAGATATAGTACACTTATCTATTGAAAATGAGGAGAAGTCTTTATGGCTCTAACACCTTCTAGCATGCTTCCACTAGGCACCAAGGCAGCTGAATTCAAACTAACGGATACACTGACTGGAAAATCCCATCGTTTACAAGATACTCACGGTGCAACAGCCACGGTGATAATGTTTATTTGTAACCACTGTCCTTACGTCAAGCACGTGATACACGAACTCATCCACTTAGCTAATGATTACCAACCTAAAGGCATTGTATTTGTCGCTATTAGTGCTAATAACGCCACAGAATATCCAGAAGATGGGCCTGAAAAAATGGCTCAGATAGGAAAACAACTCAATTTTAGCTTTCCCTATCTTTACGATGAAACTCAATTGACTGCTAAAGCCTACCATGCAACCTGCACACCTGATTTTTTTATCTTCGATAAAGAACGCTTATGTGTCTATCGAGGTCAATTAGATGGATCCAGGCCCGGCAATAAAGTTCCAGTATCTGGAAAAGATATTCGTTCCGCTTTAGATAATGTTCTTCAAGACAAACCGGTTAATCCAGAACAATTACCGAGTATGGGATGCAACATTAAATGGAAATAAATACGCGAATTAACTTATCTCTCTACCCTAAAATGACAAAGAAAAATTGTTTATATTATTGTCTGTATTAAAAGAATTTCTCATTACATTTTGAAAAAAATATTTCTTAGCTAAATTAAAAGAGGACGGAATTTTTTCGGCTTCTCTGTGACAAGCACTTTCCATATTAGAAAATTTATTTATACACCTATCAGCATAGAAAGATAAAATTGAGATCTTTTCAGATAAATATCTGATCGCTTCATGTTTATTAAATTGATCGATTATTTCTTGACGAGACTCTAAAGATTCTATCGGAGATAAATTAACTGATTTACTCTGTATCCCGATATTTGGAAAATTAATTCTGTTTTTAATAGAAAATAAAGCGTCTATATTTTCTATACTTGGTTTTTCATCGATAGTTTTCAATTCTTCATTTAGAAAATTTAAAAATAGTTTTTCTGACAACTGTTCTCTAAAATTTTTTTTAAATAAATGGATGGGACTTATACCGAAAAATATAAAATTCCAGAACTTTAAATTAGAAATTTTGGTTTTAATAGCTTCAAAAGTAAGATTGTCTTGATCATACAATAAAAATTTTTTCACAAATTTTTCTTGGTGACTTTTGTTTGAAAAATAATGTTTACCTAAAAAATAATTAAAAATTTTTTTAATTAAACCGGTCTTTTCTTCAAAAGATTTATTTCTAATTAAAGTAAACTCGACATCTTGATCAAAATATTCTTTTAAATAATTACGAAGCCAGTTTGAAATTTTTTCAGGTTTATTTTGGGCAATAAGTTCATCCAAAGAAACCGGCTCTAAAAATTCTATTGTTTTTAATAAACAATAATCTGATTCTTCTTCATCAAATTCTATTTCTTCTTGTTCATCTGTTTTTAATAAACAATAATTAGTATCTGAAACTGATATTCTTTTTTCAAATAAGTTTAAAGAAGATTCTAATAAATTACCTATATTATCTATACTAAAAGTTTCTTTTATTTTTTTATATAAATCATCTAAAGAACTAACATAGTTTACCGAGCATCCCAAACACTTAGCAAAGTGATCGATTTTATTTAAAGTTTTTTTTACTTTATTAATAGAAGTTAAAATGCTTTCAGAATAGTCAAGCAACTCTAGAAATCTCTCATAGTTGATCGTTTCAAAAAATGCATTTAAAAATTTATTCGGTTTTATTTCTATAGAGTCCAACTGTAAATCTACCAAATATCTCTTGACTCCCTTTTGTTTATATGAGTCAATTTTTTTTAGAATAAAAACAATTACTGGAATTAATAGTTTGCTAATCTTTTTATTTTGAGATATTTTTTGTTGAGTAATTTTAAGATAGTCTCTATATTGTCGAAGATTTTTTGATTTTTTTTTAGCTTCTTTCTCTTCTGTACTTGCAAATAATTCAAACTCCATTGCTTCAATTTTCCTATCCAACCTAAATGAATCCTCTTCAGGATCTATTTCTATTTTACCTAAACGTTGTAATTCTTCTTCCCATGATTTTTTTTTTCGTGGCGATTCTATTTCTAAATTAATCTTGTTTAAGCGGTTAACTTCTTTGGAATAAAGATAAAAAGAATCTTCATCATAACCAACGCCATCTTCATCATCAAAATTTATTATTCTGGGTTTGTTTTTTTTACGCCGAGATATATTTATAGATTTCTCAGGGGGAACTGCTAACTCACTATTAGTCTGTAAATTTAACTGAGCGTCTGGAAATAATTTGTCATTCTCCAAAGAAATGTTGCTTTGAGGTTTAAAAAAAGCAGGCGGGATTAACTTGGAGATTTTACTAATTGAAAAAATGCTTGATATCTTTTGGAGTACCTCAGAATTATTAGATGTTGAAGTTAATTCAGAATTAAACTTTTCTAATTCAATTTTAGCATTGACATCATTTGTTTTAATATAGTTCTTAAGATGTCCAAATAATAGTATTTCGTCATTAGACAAACGAGTGTTATTTTTTATGATAATAGATAAATAATATCCTATTAACCATCGATTCTCTTCGTTTAGTTCTGAGGTAATATAACAATGGATCGTATCTACTGCTATTGCAAAATAAGGCCCGTGATCTAGCTGATCAATCCAATCTTTAATACTATTTAGTTCATTATTAGATTTTATTTTTACTATTTGGTCTCCGGTTTTTTGTTTTATTTTTTCCATTATTTTAGGATTTATTATAATTTATTTACTTTTTATATTATAATTTTTAACACTTCGTAAAAAAACAAAATAAAAAATTAATTATACTTTATTTTTTTAATATTATTACTTTATATTCAAAAATATAAAAAGAGATTACATGCAACGCGTCGGTCGAGGTAATCCAGCTAACTTACTAGCTTGTTTTAGTATACCTTTTGGAAATAGCTTATTCAGATTAATACTACTACCTTTTTCAGGACTAAGTTGTATTGCTAATTGACTAACCAAAACTCTGATGAGAGGTGTTTTGTGATGTTGCTGATAAAAATTACGTAAAAAATAGATAACATGCCAATGATCTTTGCTGAGCTTTAGCTTCTCATTCTGAGCAATTTTAGTGGCTACTTCCTCATGCCAATCGGCCGAATGTACAAGGTATCCGAATTGATCGGTTAAGATTTTTTCACCCTTAACGATTAAACACGTCATTAATCACCTGCTGCTAAGCTTATGCAGCATAAATTTTTAAGTTAAAAGAAAGCTGTTTTAAAACACCTTTTTATTCTTTACTCTATGAGCTCTTTAAAAGACAGCTGAGGAGCATTCCTTGATACAGAAATGCTGCTCAATCATTAAGCAGATATGAATAAAGCTTAACTCAAATTAACTATTGTAAAAAAACTCATGGTCAGTAATTGGCGGCCCTAAGAGGGGGGTAATTACTCTCGATTACCACTAAATGCACTTAGTAAGTTCAATAAACTTAAAAAGAGATTATATAAGGATACATAGAGTGTCACGGTAGCCATAATATAGTTAGTTTCACCGCCATGAATAATTTGGCTGGTCTGAAACAAAATTATCCCCGAGGACAATAATACGAACACGGCTGATACAGTGAGCATTAAAGCGGATATATGGAAGAAAAGGGTCGCAATACTCGCTAAAAAAGCGAGAATCATTCCTACCATCAAAAAACCTGCCATGAAACTAAAATCTTTTTTAGTGATTAAAGCATAGGCAGATAAAGCAAAAAAGATAAGCCCCGTAGCCCCCAATGACATCATGATGAGCTCATGTCCATTAGTAAATCCATGGATATAATGATTTAAAATAGGGCCTAGTGTATACCCCATAAACCCAGTTAAGCCAAACACTGACAGCAATCCCCAGTTACTATTTCGAGTAAAATTGGTTAAAAATAACAAACCAAAATATCCGATGAGTGTAACAAAAGGATTTAAAGGCGGTGCATTAGTAAACAACGCGAAACCCGCAGTTAATGCACTAAAAATTAGCGTTAATCCTAGCAGAATGTAAGTATTGCGTAAGATGGAATTAGTTGCTAAAACCGATTCCAAGCCTGGGTTGCGCAGGATTTGACTAGTAGCCATATTACTTCCCCCTGTTAAGTGTAAAATTTACTCATTCTACCATAAGCAATTTTAAGCTAAAAGACAGAGCGCCTGCATTTCCTAAATATTCATTCCCATAAGGGATATCTCTCTAACCTAATCGGCATTTGAAAAAATAGACGGGCTAGTGCAGAAAAAGCGGGTGTATAATCTGAAACATAAAATTTCTTTTTTGGAATATTTGATGAGATAGCAAGAAGTTGGCTTCCTTTAAGGATGTTTCTTACCGCTTCAGCAACAATATCCGTTGAATCAATAATAAGCGTAGTCGCGCTATAAAATTGCTTAATCTGCTGTTTTATTAACGGGTAATGCGTACATCCCAGTACCAAAGC
This sequence comes from uncultured Rickettsiella sp., assembly GCA_947058615.1. GTDB lineage: Bacteria > Pseudomonadota > Gammaproteobacteria > Diplorickettsiales > Diplorickettsiaceae > Aquirickettsiella. The sequence continues at coordinate 178,209 of CAMSHF010000001.1, forward strand.
ATCTAGATTATGAAGAGATGACTCATTCAGATAAGTTTTAATCGCATCCGTCATTATCGTTTGGTCAGCAAAACCTTCCTCAATTAGCGGTACCAGTAAAGGGGTAGCCAGTGTATTTAACCGAATATTAACTCCCAATTCATCTAATTTTTTTCTATAAATATTGGAATTAATAGTTTGTTTAGTGCCAATTAAACCTATTGTTTTATCCACATAATTTTTTGCCAAATAGTCAATCATCGGATCAATCACATCAGCTACTATTGCTTTACGACCCACATACTCTTTGACAAGCTCATAAGCTACTGCTGAAGCAGAATTACAAGCAATTAATATCAATTTACAATTCTGCTTAAGTAACATATCACAAATTTTAATGGAATAAGCCTGAATAGCTGCAGCGGACTTATCACCCCAAGGTGCATGCGCGGTGTCGCCAAAATAGATAATAGACTCTTTGGGTAACAGCTTGGTCACCGCATGAGCGACAGTTAAGCCTCCAATACCGCTGTCAAATATGCCGATAGGTTGTAAATTTGTTGACATATAGATACTTTAATGGATTATCAATGCAATACCTAATACAAAAAGAAATAAAGCAAAAAATCTTCGCAAAACGTTACCAGCGACGCGTTTCCCAAGGCCAGTACCTATAGGTACAAAAAGCACGCTCCCCAAAGATATGCCAAGCACCGCGGGCCAATAAACAAAACCTAAGCTCCCCAATGGAAGATGAGTGGCATGCAAACCAGTTAATGTAAAAGTAATTGCTCCTGAAATGGCAAGTAATAACACACAAGCAGAAGACGTCGCAATAGCATGGTGTGTAGATAAGCCCAAACGTAAAAAAACGGGAACTGAAATAGCACCTCCACCGATACCTAACATTCCAGAAATAATGCCTATAAAAAAACCGATGGACCATTTCTTGAAAAGATTCAGTACAATAATTTCTTTTTTTATCGTTGGACTTCGATGAAAATATAATTTAAATGCAACTGAAAAAAGAAATAAGCTGAATAGCAATTTTAGTATTTGTGTTGATAAAAATAAGGCTAACAAAGCGCCTGTTATAATACCAACAATCATTCCTGGAATTAACTGTCTAAACAGAAGCCAATTAATCGAAAAACTACGCTGTTGATGATACACAGCAATAAGTGAGGTAAAAATAATCGATGTCAAAGCGGTACTTGTTGCCATATGCATTAGCAAATGTTCAGGAATATTCTCTTGTGAAAAAATAGCTAGCAACCCGGGGACTAAAACTGTGCCGCCTCCTATCCCAAGTAGACCTGCTAAAAATCCAGCTAATAAGCCTATCGCTACATATAATATAAAAAACATCGCATGCCAAAAAATTGAATTAAATTTAGAAAAAGAATAAGTCTATGAAGTTATAAGCTCAGCAAACTAAAGACTGTGAACAAGGAAATCTCTTTTGTCCTTGCTCGACTTGCAAAGTAGTGTGTTGAATATGAAATTCCTTAGTTAAAACTTGATTGATTTTTGAGTATTCCTCATCCGAAAAGCCACCTTCAGGCATTATCAAATGGGCAGTCAAAGCGGTTTCTTGTGTACTAAGTCCCCAGATATGCAAATCATGAACCTCCTGGACTCTAGGTAATTTTTTTAAATAATTATAGACCGCTTCTTGACATACCCCATATGGAACAGCTCCCAGAATCAACTCTACGGAACGACGTAACAAATTCCAACTACCCCAAGTAATAATAGACACTATGACTAAAGCAACTATAGGATCTATCTGTTGCCATCCGGTAAAATAAACTGCAGCGCCAGTTAACACTACACCGAAAGCGATGAGGGCATCATAGGCTAGATGTAAAAATGCGCTTTTTATATTCAAATCCAAAGCCCGTTGCTTCATAAATAACAACGCAGTCCCCCCATTGATTAATACGCCTATGAATGCAACGACCATTACAATAATTTCATCAATTTTAACGGGATTATAAAGCTTATTAATAGATTCATACACAATCAGCGCTGAAGTTAAGACCAATAATAATGCATTAGCCAATGCGGCCAAAATAGTCAATTTTTTATAGCCATAGCTATAACGTTGTGTCGCTCGTCTTTTGACTAAAATATTCGCCCCCCATGACATCAACAAGCCTAAAACATCTGCAAAATTATGAACGGCATCGGACAATAAACTTACTGAATGCGCCATAAACCCATAAACTACTTCTGCTAGGACAAAGCCAAAATTTAGTGCGATAGCAATAGAAAAACTTACATTTAAAGTAGTTAACGTAGCGTAATGGTGATGAGCATGTGACATAAATTAACCTTTCACTATTTCAATATTTTTATCTTTTGGTATAACAAAATGAAATGTCAGTGCTGGAAGAGAAGGGTTTAATTCAATTTGCGTAAAATTGATAACAGTTTGTTGACCAAGTTTATCGATCAGTCGCATTTCATGTAAATAATTTTTTTGAAAAATCAATGTAATTGATTGAAATAACGCATTTTTATTCTTTGGAAATAAAGTAAATCCTTGAACATCCATTAAAGGATGAATGATAAACTGTTGTGTTAAATTGTTAGGCGAACCACTTAATAATGCAGCAGGGGAGTCTGTATCGGTTGTTTTTTGTCTTTGGATCGTTATTTGTTGTAAATCGATATCATAAAACCAAATGTGTTGTCCATCTGCGATTAATAACTGTCTATTAGGTCGTATTATTTCCCAGCGAAAAAGACCGGGGCGTTGTATGGTCATCTTACCGCTTACTTGTTGCAAAATCTGCCCTCGAGAATTCATCACCGTTTGTGTAAAATTAGCCCGTGAGGTATGTAAATTATTTAATAAATAACTCAGTTGGTCTTCCGCTAGCACTTGACCAGAGATTAAGCTAAGCATAAAACTTAAAAAAAGTAATTTATATGATTTTAATAGTTTCATAAAACTTAAATGCTCTTTTTCTACTTCAACCGCATTTCCTATTGATTAAATCTGACCAGTCAATATAAATATTAAAGTCTAAAGCCCTTTTTTTCTGGTAATCAATAACTTTGAAAAAAGGCACATCCAAAGATTGTTTTAAATATAAACTATTTTCTTCATGAAATTGCATATCAGGCTCAATCTGATTAACTATACAGGCGGCAATTGAAATGCCTCTTTTCTTCAAAATCTCATAAGTTAAAAGCGCATGATTTAAGCATCCTAAGCGTAGACCCACAACAAGAATGACAGGTAAATTTAAGACTTGCAATAAATCTAGCATTGTTTCCACTCTATTCAAAGGAACCGCTGCCCCCCCTAGCCCTTCTATAATCCAATAATCTGCTGAAATCTTTAGTAAGGGCTGAAATGAATCCATAATCTTAGCAACATTAAGCTGGGAAGCTTGTTGAGCCGCAGCAATATGAGGAGCCGTTGCTAGTTTAAAACAAAAAGAATTAACCTGTTCATAAGGAAGATAAATGCTTGCTTCTTTTTGTAAAGCAAGTGCATCATTGTTACGTAGTCCATCCTTAGTGAGCTGAGCTCCGCTAGAAACTGGCTTTAAACCAACTGTAGAGTAACCGCTTTTTTTTAAAAAAGATAACAAATTTACAGCGATAGTTGTTTTACCAACATTGGTATCTGTTCCTAAAATAAATAAACCTTTATTAAACATTATTTGCAATAAACACTAAAGAATAAGAAACAAAACATCAATCCGATCATTTATCTTTGAAGAATATGCTTGCTAAAGGTATTTTAATTTCATTGAGCGTATTCTGTAGCTTTTTTTCAGCCCCCCAGGCATGACCATAAATAATTTCCCATGTGGCTGGTAGCTTTCCTGCTGAGTTACGAAAACCCTCATAAGCCTGTAATAATTTTTTTAAAGCCCCTTTGGAGGTAAGTCCACGTTGACGATCCTCGCTAAGATTTTGTACGCCTAATTTTTTTAATTCTTTCATCAAATCTAAACCTTCTGAATACAATAAAGTAAAGTATTCAACATCCATCACAGGATCCATAAAAGGCGTTTGTAATAAACGATCACCGAGCTCATGCATATCTACAAATGAATGAACATGAGCACAACCATCAATAGTTCCCCAACAATGGCGTAATTCTTGCAAAGTATCAGGCCCCACCATAGAAAAAAGCAACAATCCTCCAGGTTTTAATATTCGACGAATTTCATCAAGGCTTTTGCTAAAATCATTACTCCAATGTAACATTAAATTGGAGTAAACAAGCTCGAAGCTATGATCATTAAAAGGCAAGTTTTCAGCACATCCACATACCCAATGAGCTTTTGTAGATCGCTCTTTTCCTTTAATCTGAGCCTGTTTCAACATTCCAGTTGACTTATCTAAACCTATTATTTTAGCGTTAGAATATTGTTTTTCTAAAAAATTCGCGAAATATCCTGTGCCACAACCGAGATCGAGTATCATTCGGGGTTGACAACGAATTCCATGTAAACGTTCTAATAAAGATTTTCCTACCCGTTGTTGCAATACAGCAACTTCATCATAGGTTTTAGCCGCTTTGTCAAAACGCTGGGCAATTTGGATTTCATCGAATTGAATCATCATTTATTTTAATCAATTTGAGTCCTAAGGCTATCTGTTCTAATAATCTATTGATTTCATTTTCTGAGTGTAATGCACTCAAACTTATTCGAATTCGGCAGGTATTTTCAGGAACTGTTGGGGGCCGAATAGCATTAACCCAAATGCCATTTTGCAATAAATACGCTGAAAGCGCCATGGCTTCTTCATTATTCTTCATCAAAATCGGCTGAATTGGCGTATTAGAGAGTAATAAGGGTAAATCTAAGTGTTTCGCTATTTTCCTAAAATGTTTAATTAAGCTTTTTAATTTTTCTCTACGCCAATTTTCTGTTTGTAATAAGACTAAACTAGTATGTGCCGCTTTAGCCACAGCCGCTGGCAAAGCAGTGGTGTACATATAAGGACGGGCAAATTGAATCAGATTTTCTATGATGCTCTCATTCGCCGCAACAAAACCTCCAAAACATCCAAAAGCTTTACCAAAACCACCCGACAAAATATCTGGTTTACATGCAAAATGCTCACAAATACCTTTTCCAGTTTTTCCTAATATACCGATACCGTGCGCATCATCTATTAACAATAGGGAAGAAAACTTCTGGGCGACCTCAGCTAAAGCGGGCAATGGAGCTATATCACCATCCATACTAAAAACACCCTCAGTGATAATAAATTTACGCTGCGCAGTAGATTGCATTAAGTGCTTTTCTAGACTGATAGGATTGTTATGTCTATAACGTTTAAATTGTGCTGCACTTAATCTTACTCCATCAATTAGAGAAGCATGGCTTAATCTATCGACAAATAATGCATCTTTTCTTTTTACTAAACTCCCTAAAATACCCAAATTAGCCATATATCCTGTAGAAAATATTAGTACTTTAGGAAAGTCAAGAAATTCTGCTAAGCCTAATTCGAGTTCAGAATGAAATCGGTTGTAAGCACCAAGAAAAGCTGAAGAACCACTACCCACACCATAATGATCAACAGCCTCTTTAAAAGATTTTATAACCGCTGGATGTTGGGCTAGGCCTAAATAATCATTAGAAGAAAAAGAACAAAAAATTTTACTCTTGTAAATGCGCTGCACATTGATTAGCTTTTGTAAGATCTTACGTTCTCTATACAAACCTTTTTGCTTATGCTGATTTAACCTTTTCTCGAAAATTAATGACATGCATGTAATTCAGTATCGAGTAGTACAGCTTCTAGACCCAATTTCTTTAACAAGATGTTATCCTGTTCCGGAGAAATATTTTCTGTTGTTAACAATTTCTCTCCATAATGTATAGAATTAGCACCTGCAAAAAAACATAATGCTTGCGCTTCTTCACTTAAGCTATCTCGTCCGGCAGATAAACGAATCATACTTAGTGGTAACATGATACGCGCTGCTGCAACAACTCGAATAAACTCAAAAGAATCAACTGGGGGCTTGTTTGCTAAAGGCGTTCCTGGAATAGAAATCAACTTGTTCAAAGTAACACTTCTAGGATGCTCGGGTAGATTAGCGAGTTGTTGGAGAAGACCCGCTCGATCTTCTTGTGTCTCGCCCATGCCAATAATACCGCCACAGCAAACTTTTATTCCTGCTTCTCGTACTCGTGCCAAAGTTTCTAACCGCTCTTGATAAGTTCGAGTTGAAATAATCGTCTTATAATATTCCGGCGAGGTATCTAAATTGTGATTATAATAATCTAAACCAGCCTCAAAGAGTTGCTTTACCTGCTCATTGTTAAGCATGCCTAATGTAGCACAGGCCTCCAAATCCAATGCTTTGATTGCAGACACCATTTCTAAGATATTCATAAATTCTTTTTTTGGAGGACTACGCCACGCCGCTGCAATACAGAATCGACCTGCACCTTTTTCTTTTGCTCTCTTTGCTGCAATTTTAACCTGTTCTAGCGTCATTAAAGGTTCTTTTTTTAATCCTGTGTTGTAATGGCCGCTCTGGGGACAATACGAACAATCTTCAGGACACAAACCGGTTTTGACGTTAATTAAACTACTAATCTGAATGGCATTGGCTTGAAAAGCTTGACGATGAATAGTATGTGCTTGATAGATTAAATCATTAAAAGGAGATTGGAAGAGCAAATCAATCTGCTCAAGTGTCCAATCATGACGAATTTTGAAACTTGACATAATAATTTCTTAAAAATCGTAAAATTGTCAACATAAAATGAATGGACTATGTTGTCAACTTCCTGTATCTAAATCGGTTAAAGTAAAAAAATACCCTGGGTTGCCAGTATGGCTACGATCACAATTAATATCAAAAAAAACCAGCTAAAAGGATCCCTGATAGTAAACATTACCGGATCATCCTGTATTTTTCCTTTTTGTGCAAAATACCACATACGATTAAGCCAAATAAATAAGCATGGGCAAATTGGCCATAATAATAAAGGGCTTTTATAAAAAATTTGAGCTTTTGCTGAATAAATATAAAAAATAAAGATCAAGATCGATATATACCCGCTTAAATACCCTAATAAAGTAAGATGCCCTCTATCATTAAAATGATAGGCTCGACCTAAAATAGAGAATTTATTTTCAGCTTGCATCAAGGTAAGCTCAGCATAACGTTTAAGTAAAGCTAAACTAAAAAATAAACATAAAATAAAAAAAATTAACCAAAATGAAAATCCATTTTTAATTAAGGTCATTCCAGCAAATATACGCATTGAGTATAAAATAGCGAGTAAAATAGAATCTAACCATTTTATTTGTTTAATAAAAAATGAATAAATTAAAGTTAAGCCATAATAAATTATAGCAATTATTAAGAAATTAAATGGTAAACAAATCGAAATACTTAAACCAAAAAATGTCAATATAGGAGCAAGGATATATCCTACTTTTTTAGTTAACTCTCCTGAAGCAAAAGGTCTTTTTTTCTTTTTAACGTGTAGCTTGTCTTTTTCTAAATCAACAAGATCATTGATTAAATAGGCACTTGAAGCTAATAAACAAAAAACAACAAAACCTAAGAATGCATTTCTTATAGCTATCGCATTAAAATATTGATGCCCTACAAAAAGAGGAATAAATAATAAAAAATTTTTAACGGCATGATAAGGTCGGCCTGCTTTAAAACAGGCTTTTATTATAATTTTATTTTTTTTGTTTAACACAATTAGCGTTTTTATTCTTAAGAATAGGGCATAAATCGAAGCTGGATATAATTCTTAACTTCTCCAAAAAAGCTCGCATCTTGAGTCATTTTTATGATTAACTTGTTTCTTTTTTTACCCTATTTTATGAATCTTATCAATCGTGACCGACAACATATCTGGCATCCTTGCTCACAAATGAAGGATTATGACGCTTTCCCCCCCTTAGTAATAAACAAAGCTTATGGTTCCTATATCGAATTAAAAGATGGAAGACGCATAATAGATGCCATTTCTAGCTGGTGGTGCAAATCATTGGGCCATAATCATCCGCGCTTAAAAATGGCGCTCAACGCCCAGTTAAATAAGTTTGAGCACGTGATATTTGCTAATAGCACCTATGAAACCATCGTTCAACTTTCTGAAAAATTAGGCCAACTTTGCCCTGGTTTAAATAAAGTATTCTATGCGAGTGAAGGCTCTTCGGCAGTTGAAATCGCTTTAAAAATGAGTTTACATGCCCAGCAATTACTTGGACAAAATCAGCGGATACAGTTTACTTCATTAGAAAATGGCTATCATGGCGAGACATTTATGGCTTTAGGACTTAGCGATCTGGGTCTTTATCGCCAAGCCTACGAAGCCCATTTAATAAAACCTAACTTCATTAAAAATATACCTTACGTGCATTCGAGCTCAAACCCAATTTGGAACGATTGCTCCGCTATGTGGCCTGACATTGAAAAACAGCTTGAAATACAAGCTGAAAACTTAGCAGCTATTATCGTTGAACCGATAGTACAAGGAGCGGGGGGTATGAAGCTCTATAGTCAAGATTTTCTTCGCCGATTAAGTAAATGGACAAAAGCCCATGGTATTTATTTAATAGCCGATGAGATTATGACTGGATTAGGCAGGACAGGGTTTGCATTAGCTTGCCAGCATGCGCAAATTAAACCTGATTTTATCTGCTTAAGTAAAGGCCTAACATCTGGCTGGTTACCAATGAGTGCGGTATTAACACAGTCTGAAATTTATAATTTATTTTATGATGATTACTCATCTGGAAAAAGTTTTTTACATTCACACACCTATAGTGGTAATGCATTGGCAGCAGCCGTCGCATTAGAATGTCTAAATATTCTAGAAGATGAACAAATATTTAAACAGGTACGAGAAAAAGAAATTATTTTAAAAAATTTGATGTATGAGGTTCAAAATAAAACAGAAAAATTAATAAATATTAGAGGTATCGGAGCCATCATCGCAGCCGACTTATTGCTAAAAGAAAAAGAAAAAAATCAACGCATCGGATACCAAATTTTTCAGAAAGCTTTAAAAATGGGGGCTTGGTTACGTCCTTTAGGAAATACAATTTACTGGTTACCGCCTTTAAACATATCACTACCAACCCTTAAAGAATTATGTGATATTACCAAATTTTCAATATTACAAATTTTAAAATGATAAATAATATTTTAAAGGATACAATAAAAGAATTTAAACTCTAAGTTTGATTGGCGGTAAGTACCTTTAAACGATCTGACAAATTACGTTTCTCACGATTACGCCAACCGTACCAAACAATTAATACCCCCATAATTTTAGCTAATGATAAGACCAGAATCCCCAACCAATTTAATTGATGAATAATCCATAAAAAAACACTACTGTCTATCGGAGCACTCAGACTAGCAGACCAAAGTATGCGTTGAGATAAAGGGCGTTTAGTAAAAGTATAGACCGACCAATCGACAAATTCTGCAATTAAAAATGCACTCATACTGGCTATGGCTAAATTTTTATCTGCTAAAATGTAACTGATTAAGCTGCCGATGAGCATAGCAAAAATAACTTTATGTTCTAATTCTCGTTGAGCAAAATCACGCAAAACATAAACGGCTCCTACTGTCCAATCCATAGGAGAAATTTCTGTACTCAATACTTGCACTAATGGAACATAACCAAACAAAGTATTAAGTAAAATGATTAAAATTATATAGACGATACTATATTTATAATTAAATAACCCGTTCATATTCTTAAAATTTTATTTTTTTAATAAAAATCAATCATACAATAAATTAGAAAAAAAACCCTGTTTTTCCATTATTTTTCTTAAGGTCTTTAATCCTTCAACCTGGATTTGGCGGACCCGCTCTCGTGTTAAGCCAATAACTTCACCTACTTCTTCTAACGTCATACGATCGCAGCCTAACAACCCATAGCGTCGAGCAATAACTTCGCGTTGATTAGTCGATAATTGTTCCAACCATCCTTCTAAACGTTTACGTAAATTTTCGCCTTCTAATATATATTCAGGATCATTTTCCCGATTATCAGATAATGTTTCAAGTAAAGGTTTATCCGCCTCACTACTGGCCGGCGCATCGACAGAAGTAATATGTTCATTTAAACCGAGCATTCGTTCTACCTCTTCAAAAGGTCTATCCAGCCATTTTGCAATTTCATCTGAAGTAGGTTTATGATCTAATTTTTGTGTGAGCTCTCTTGCGGCTTGTAAATAAACATTAAGTTCTTTTACCACATGGATAGGTAGACGAACTGTTCGAGCTTGGTTCATAATAGCCCGTTCAATGGCTTGACGGACCCACCATGTCGCATAAGTAGAAAAACGAAAGCCTCTTTCTGGGTCAAATTTTTCTACTGCATGCATTAAACCTAAATTACCTTCTTCTATCAAATCTAAAAACTGTAATCCGCGATTATTATAATGTCTGGCTATTTTTACTACTAAGCGCAAATTACTTTCTATCATTCGTTTTCGGGCATCTTGATCCCCTTTTGCAATAAGGCGCGCGTAGTAAACCTCCTCTTCAGCAGTTAATAAAGGAGAAAACCCTATTTCATTTAAATATAACTGGGTTGCGCCAAGCGTCTCATCACGTCGAACATATTTATGTGGTGTTGTATCAGTCTCACCTGTTTCACGACTTACTAAAAATTTTTCCCGTTTATTTTGAAATACTTGTTCAGACGTTAAATGATCTTGCTGTTTTTTTCCTCCTCTTTTTTTAAATGAACTTCCTTTGTTACCCATATTAACTCTCCCTGAATTAAATAACCTGGATAATAGTAAAATAAGTACTTTTTTCGATGCGTTAATGTTTTTAAAAAAATGTAAGATGTCTTAGATATGTACAAATTGATTGTTTTATTGAATATCAAAATCTAATGTAAACCAACTAGTATTTCATAGAATGCATTGAATTTATAATCATGAAATAGAGGAAAACCTATATTATCATTCTAAATTTACTTTCTTAACCCCAGATTTTAAGAGAAGTAAAAATGGCAACTCCTAGCAATAAAATAAACCAAGATAACCTATCAATGTAATGTCGTAATAATTTATCAATATGAACACCGCCCCAACGCATCAAAAAAGCAACTAAAAAAAATCTTCCACCACGCCCAAGCAATGACCCCAAGATAAAGGGTAAAAACGCAACATGCAAGGCCCCAGCTGCTATAGTAAATAACTTATAAGGGATAGGAGTAAATCCTGCCAAAAAAAATATCCAAGAATTCCATTGGTTAAATCCCTGTCCAATCTGCTGATAAGTCTCTTCATAACCAAATTGTAAAATATAGGGATGTATCCAATCAAATGCGGCACTCCCTATCCAATAACCAAATAATCCGCCTAAAACAGAAGCTACCGTCGTCATATAAGCATAACGCCATGCGTAATCCGGCCTAGCTAAGGACATCGGTGCTAACATAACATCAGGTGGAATAGGAAAAAAAGAAGACTCGGAAAAACTTAAAATAAACAAATAAAAGGGCGCATGTTTATGCTTAGCTAATGCAAGCATTTTGTCATAAAGTTTTGAAAAATACTTCATTATAAACTAATAGTTAGAAAAAATAGGATAAACTTTTTTAATTCGTTAATTAAAAAACTTATAGTTCAGGATCCATATTAACAATCCAATCTTCGATCTGGTCACGAACAGTATGGTGCGTTAAATCAAGCTGTAAAGGTGTGATGCTGACCTGTTGATGATTCAAAGCATAAAAATCAGTACCTTTTCCAGCATCATCTTCTTTACCCGAACTTCCTATCCAGTAAATAGTATGTCCTCTTGGGTCTTTACTAGGCATCATTCTATCGGCATTATGCCGTGTGCCTAATCGTGTGACCTTATAGCCTTTTAACTGATCGAATGCAATATCGGGAATATTTACATTTAAAATAGTTTTTTCTGGGATGGGTTTTTCATATAAAAGGGTTACCAATCTTTTTGCAACTTCAGCCGCTGTAGAGTAATACATAGGTTCATTTCCCATTATTGAAAAAGCAATGGCGGGAATACCTAAAAACCGTCCTTCCATTGCAGCGGCTACTGTTCCTGAGTAAAAAACATCTTCTCCTAAATTGGCGCCCGCATTAATACCCGATACAACCATATCAGGAAGTTTATCTTCGTTTAATAGGCCCGTTAGTGCTAAATGAACACAATCTGTGGGCGTACCCTGAACGCTTATGACGCCTTCATCAAAGTATCTTAACCTTAAGGGATGCTGCAAAGTAAGCGAATTACTAGCGCCACTACGATCCCTATCGGGAGCAACAATAGTAACTTCAGCAATTTGGGCTAAAGCTTTAGCTAAAATAGATAAGCCGGGGGCATGTACACCATCATCATTACTGATAAGAATCTTCATTTTAAGATACTCTGGAAACTAAAGTTGCACTTTCAGAAAATTTGGTAAGTATAGGTAATATGACTAAAATTACACCAAATACTAATAAAGTAACAGGCCGGCTCAAGGGAACTTGTGAAGGATTATTGCGATAGTTTTTATATTGTATTAGAGCACCAAAAAGCAAAGCGATTCCAATAGCTAAACTCATATTATAGAGCGCGCTTGTTAATAGAGACATAGGCAATAGAAGTCTATTTGATAAATCACCCAATGAATCTGGAATTAAGGCATAAGCATAGCTTGAAACTAAAAATAGAATATAAAGGGTAATTCTTTTCATAATAAAATTTTTTAGTCTTTTTTAACAGAAATATATAGAATCTCATATATGAAGATACGAATTTTATGAGTTTATTGCAAGCGCTATTAGGAAACCTATTCTTTTGAACTTCAGAAAAAGAGGATTTTAGATAACACAAGGCATAGTTTTGACAAGGAAGAAAGCTAACGTAATTATGGAAGCCTCTCAAACGAGTTAACAGTAAGGCGATTTGTTAAGCCCAACTTTTCGCATAATCTCGATCTAAAGCCAGTAAAGCTTATCCGGTTTAAACTATCGATTTTTCCCTAAAAGTTAATATGAAAAGAGAAAGTTTTTTAATTACCCACAATCCCTTTTTAGGTTATTTTTTTATCTACCCTTATTCTTCCAGTTTGGCTTATCTTAACTAACCATACCATTTTTTTTGAAAATGCCTGGGTACAGACAATGAAACTACCATTTTGTCCATAAGAACCGTCTGGGTATATCTGTAGATAATCACTCGAATGAAATCCATGCCATTCTAAAAAACCAATAAGACCCAAAGAAGGATAAGTTTGTAGCAGTTTTCCTTTTTTGAAGGTTGAGGATTTATTTAGTATAACTATCCATCCATCGTTCCAACTACCCGAACAGCTGTTAGCATTGTTACTTTTACATAGTGTAATAACATTTTGACGTCTAATTGCTTCACTTCGAGCATAATATAATGTTGCGCAAATTCTTTCCGTTAAAATAAATAGGCGAAGCTTAAGTATTAAATCTCTACATACTGGAAATGTTAATGTCAATAAAATACTGATTAATGCAATAATAAAAAGCAACTCAAGTAAACTGAAACCCAATCCAAATGAACTATTTTTATTAAATCTAACTATTTGATTTTTTTCATAACGCATAAATCTAATTGTTTTTTTACATATTGCATATCCTGCCAAGCTTTACATTTTTCGCGTGGTGAACGGAGTAAATAAGCAGGATGATAAGTCACTAATAAAGGAATTTTATTTACGCCAAAATGAAATAAATTTCCGCGCAAATTCGCCATAGACGCATCCGTTGACAATAAATAATGTGCGGCAATCCGCCCCACTGCTAAAATTAATTTTGGTTTAATTAAACTGATTTGCCTCAATAAATAAGGCGTACACGCTTTGACTTCTCTCAATGAAGGATCGCGATTATTAGGTGGCCGTGATTTTAAAATATTGGCGATATAATAATCTTCTCGTTCATAACCAATTGCAGACAACATATTTGTCAATAATTGTCCTCCACGGCCTACAAAAGGTTCTCCTTGTTTATCTTCATTCGCACCCGGTGCTTCACCAATCACCAATAAATCCGCATTTGGATTCCCCACACCAAATACAGGGTTGGTACGTGTTTTATAAAGATCACAGGCTTTGCAATGATTGACTGCCGATTTTAATTCCTGCCAATTCAACGTCGAAATTTTTTGTTCACGATTCATTGTTGAAGTTCTCGGCATATCATCGCCCTTAACTATTTTTTCGGATAACCTATCGATGTTCTCACGTAAACTCCAAAGTGGAATTTCCATTTTTTTAAAATAATCGAGCCGTTTTTCTTTATCCATCATTTGTGCTTGAAAAAATTAGAGAGCAACCATTATTTTAGCAAAATTAAATCTGATTCGTTAAACTTAAGATTTCTAATTAAAAAACGGGATTTTTCTTGCATTAAACTTTTCATCTATTCAATAACCTATAAAGATCCAGTATACTTTCTGAACTATGGAACCTAAGCAATTCATTGTACGGCCTTTACAACATGGCGACTATAATACAATCGCGCAAGCTATGTATGCTTTTACTGACATGCGTACCTCTGAAACGCTCGATGAAATTTGGCTTATTGAACATAACCCCGTTTATACCTTAGGACTGGCTGGCAAGTTGGAACACATTCTTAACCCGGGAAATATACCCATAGAGAAAACGGATCGGGGCGGACAAGTAACCTACCACGGCCCTGGGCAATTGGTGATATATCCTCTTTTAAACCTTCGCCGACTAAAGCTAGGCATACGCGAACTAGTCACTCTACTAGAAAATACCGTAATTCACTTATTAGCGAATTACAGCATTCATGCCGAGGCGAAAAAAGATGCGCCAGGTGTCTATGTCAATTCGGCGAAGATCGCTTCTATCGGACTACGTATTCGACGGGGCTACTGTTATCACGGCCTCGCTTTTAATGTGTCCATGGATCTTAGCCCTTTTACTGGAATTAACCCTTGCGGTATAAGCCAACTTACTATCACTCAACTTTCTGATTTGGGAGGACCTAAGAATCTTAATAGGGTAGCAAAGGACTTTATCAAGCAATTTCAACAAGAAATAGAGATTCATAAAAAAGCTAAAGGTTCAAAAGTTGACTAGCTAAAAAACTTACTTATATCTTATATCATCTTACTGTATATTAAAATGCTCATTACAACATATTAAAAGCTATGGAAAAAAAAACACCGGATTCTAAGCAAAAACAACGTGGGGCAGAAAAGATGTCTCGCATTCCAATAAAGATCGAGCCAAAAGCCCCTTTGCGTAAACCGGATTGGATTCGCATTAAATTACCGATAACATCGGTTGTAGATCAACTTAAAATGATGCTAAGAGAAAATCGTCTTCATACAGTCTGTGAAGAAGCTTCGTGTCCAAATTTAAGTGAATGCTTTAGTCACGGCACAGCTACATTTATGATCATGGGAGATAAATGTACTCGACGCTGCACCTTTTGTGATGTTGGCCATGGGCGTCCTGATCCATTAGATCCAGAGGAACCAGAAAATTTAGCTAAGACAGTTAAACAAATGGCCCTGCGTTATGTTGTTATTACCTCAGTTGATCGAGATGATCTAAGAGATGGCGGTGCAGCTCACTTTACTGCGTGTTTACAGGCATTACGCAAGCGTTGTCCGACACTTACTATAGAAGTTCTCGTACCTGATTTTCGTGGTCGCATGGATGTTGCTTTAAATGCAATCGCACCTGGGTTACCCGATGTATTCAATCATAACATTGAAACTATACCAAGATTATACAAACAGGCACGTCCAGGTTCTGACTATCAGTGGTCCCTACAATTATTACTTGAATTTAAAAATCGCTTTCCAGGAATACCCACTAAATCCGGTTTGATGCTAGGACTCGGAGAAACATTGGAAGAAGTGAAACAAGTGATGCATGATTTGCGTAAGCATCAAGTCGATATGATAACTATCGGACAATACCTTGCACCGAGTCGCTATCACTTTCCTGTTGCTCGTTATGTTTCGCCTCAAGAGTTTAAGGATCTCGGTCATTTGGCAAAAGGAATGGGATTTATTCGTGTTGCCAGTGGACCACTCGTTCGTTCTTCATATCATGCGGATAAACAGGCGGCTGGAGAAAATGTAGCCTAATGACACTTCCCGATCTCAAACCTTTTTTTGATTGGCTACAAATTCACCCTTATTTCGCAGGTGTAATTACCTATTTTATTTCGTTACTTGAATGCTTGGTAATGATCGGTCTTTTAGTACCGGGTACTGTTTTTATGACGGCTATTGGTACTTTAATTGGAATTGAAGTTTTACCTTTTACATCTACTGTTTTATGGGCAATTGCCGGAGCTATTACGGGCGACGTGCTAAGCTTCTGGATAGGTAGACATTACCATCGACATACTAAAGATTTTTGGTTATTCCGCCGTTACCCACAACTTTTACGCAAAGGAGAAGATTTTTTTGACAAACATGGCGGAAAAAGTATTTTCTTTGGTCGATTTATTGGGCCTATTAGGGCTATTTTACCTTTTATCGCCGGCATGGTACGAATGCCTTGGCGTCAATTTTTGATTGCCGACATCATTTCTGCGATTGCATGGGCTCCGTCCTATATGTTGCCAGGAATTCTTTTAGGGCAAGCTTCTCAGCAATTACCCCCTGAAGTTGCAACTAAATTAATTATCTTTGTCGTTTTACTATTATTGTTTTTTTGGTTAGTTTATTCTTTTATAAAGGCATGTTACGCTTGGTTTAGTCGCTTATTAGATAAACAAGTCGCCTATTTATGGCATTTCACGCGTAATCACCCAAAGCTCAAAACTATAACTTCTCTTCTAACAGACTTTAAACATCCGCAATCACACACTCAATTAGCACTCGCTTTAATTTGTTTTTTTTGTGCACTTGGTTTTTTAGCTGTCGTATTTTCTATTGTACATCATGGTACTGCAACCTACCTAAATGAACCCATTTACTATCTAATGCGTAGCTTACGTCAACAAAATTTAGATAAATTTTTGGTTGTTATGGCTGAGCTGAGCCCAAAAGTACTCGCTGTATTTTGGATGCTAATGTTGGGCTTTTTTTTAGTAAAAAGAAATTTTTGGTTAAGTCTACATTGGGGACTAGTTGGATTATTAAGTTATGGTTTAGGTGAACTATTCAAACATTTTCTGCATGTCGCACGCCCCAATGGTGTAATACAAATACCACTGGGCGCATCTTTCCCTAGTGGTCATACGGTAAGTAGTATTTCAATACTAGGTTTTTTTTCCATCTTAATTGCCATAGAAAGGCCTAAACCACAACGAATGCTGATTTATGGGTTAACGAGTTTAATCATTTTATTAGTCATGTTTTCACGCATTTACTTAACTGCACATTGGTTTAGCGATATCTTAGGTGGTGCTTTGCTTGGAATTAGTATCCTCTCAAGTCTGACACTTTCCTATCGTAGAAAGATAGAACATACCACTATTTCATCAGGAAAAATTGCTGCGGTCGGTACAGTAGTCATACTACTATGTTGGGGAGCTAATCTAAATTATAATTACAAAAAATTACTCTCAAATTCTCAACTTCTTTTCCATAAACAAACTCTCAACGCTTCAATCTGGTGGAATAAAGCTAAATTTCAACAACCCATTTATCGAATGGGCTATTTTGGTCAAAAAATTGAAGCGTTAAACATTCAATGGGCCGAAAAACTTTCAAATATCAAAAGTCATTTAGAAAAACATGCTTGGCATACGCTTCCAAAAACAAAAATTTATACCACACTTTACAAATTAAGCTTACATAACAATAATCACCTTCCTTTGATTGTTTCGTCGAATGCAGGAAGAGCTCCGGCATTAACTATGACAAAATATTTCCCAGCAACCCATAATTTATTAGTTTTAAATCTCTGGGATTCACATAAAACGCTAAATAATGGTGTCCCAATTTGGTTAGGTTTAATTCACTATCATAAAACCTGGCATTTACAGTTTCAGCCGATAAAAAAACAATCTATTACGCAACCTCTTATACCTGCTGATCAGTTATTGTTGCAGGATCTTAAAGACTACAGGGTAAAAAAGGTAAGCTACGATTATTTTCATACCTCAGTATTGTTTATCAAAAATAGGCCCTAGGTTTGAACCCCTTTTATAATCTTTATGCATGTGAACGGCGGCTTGCGTAAAGTCAGCAGAACGTATTAGGTTTTCAAATTAAAGCAAATGAAAGAATTTTATAGGCAAGTTTTGCGACCAAAAAATCACAACTATGCAAGCAAGGAATTGGAGCAAGCTCGTTAATATCTGCACCCACTATTGTTCCAACCTGGCTCGCTGCCGTAATAATTTCTATGACGTCTTCCCACAACAAACCACCAGGTTCCGGTGTTCCTGTTGCAGGCATAACACTTGAATCAAATCCATCGACATCGAAGGTTAAATAAATTGGACGATCTTTTAGATGAGATACTATTTGCTTAATTTCCCAATTTTTTTTATCTTTTCCCCAGTAAATATGGATCCTGTGACGGTTTTCTTCAATGAAAGGAATTTCTTCTTTAGAAACATTTCGAATTCCAACCGAAACTACTTTAAGCTTATCGTAATCTAAACAACGTCTTATTGCTGAAGCATGTGAGTAATGTTGGCCTTGATATCCATTTCGTAAATCAGCATGAGCATCGAAGTGCAACAAAACTACATCACCATATTTTTTCATAAAAGGTCGAATAGCACCAATAGAAATAGAGTGTTCGCCACCAAAAACAAAAGGAAATTTTCCATCTTCTAATACTTGTTTGACCATATTTTCTAGTTGTTTCAAAGCTGCAGAAATCTCTAGTTCAATTTTTGGTTCATCCAGTGTTACTATACCAATTTGACGAAAAGGTTCGCACCACAAATGCTCATCAAATAATTCAACTTCATGTGAAGCACGGATAATAGCTGCGGGGCCTTTAGCTGTGCCTCCGCCATAAGTTACGGAATTTTCAAGTCCAAAAGGAATAATGACTGCTTTAGCTTCGGTATAAGCCACGGCATCTTTAGAATCTAATCCTAAAAAACCTTTTTTCGGTACCATGCATTGCATGTTTAAAACCTTTTTATTGATTAAATAATTCAGCAAAACGCCGTCGACTTCGAACTTTCCAATAACCACGATGGTAGACATCACTTGCTAAAAGTGGCAAAACAGAACTTGCTTCAGCAAAGACCATTTGTTCATAAGCTCTATCCACTTTACCCCAAGAACAAGCTTCTTTTAAGGTTGAACTGGAACACGCACCATCTCGCACATCGGCTACTGTGATTTGAATTGCATACTTATGCATATCTACAGGTTTACCAAGAATCTCAGCACACACTACTGTGTCTTGAACAAAATTTTTTGGAACGCCTCCACCAATCATCAATAAGCCAGTAGTATCCGATTTGATTTTGAGGTTAGTAAGTTCTCTAAAATCTCGAATAGAATCAATTGTAAGATGATTATTAGGATTTTTTACCTGATGAAGTACTAAACCAAATCCTGCAGAGGAATCGGTAAAAGCAGGGCAAAAAATTGGAACATCATGTTCATAAGCCAGTTGAACTAAAGAATCTTGTTTTTTAGCATGTTCTTTTGCTAAATAAGCGCCCATTGCACGAATAAATTCTCGAGAGCTATAGGTTTTAGGTTCAAGCTGATTTGCTATTTCAAAAATCACACGATCACAACGTTGTAATTGCTCTTCATCAATATAGGTATCATAAATCCGATCAATTTGTAAATCGCGTAGCTTTCCGTCGTCAAAAGAAGCGCTTCCTTGATAATGTCGAAAACCTAACGCTTCAAAAAAATCCATATCGACTATGCTTGCTCCAGTAGCTACTATTGCATCCACCATATTGTATTTTATTAAATCGGCATAAAGCTTCATGCAACCACCCGCAGATGTGGATCCTGCTATCGATAAAATAATACTACAGCGCTCATCCTGAAGCATAGAATTAAAAATCTGTGTAGCTCGCGCTAAATCACGCGAAGTAAATGACATATTTGCCATCGAATTAATAATAGGGCGAGCATCAAAAAGCGTAATATCAATATGCTCAACGAATTTACTCAAAATTTTCTCTTTTAATGAATTTTTACAAACTTGCGTATCCATTAGTTTTCCTTATAAATAAAATTATTCTTTGGCGACCAATTCTTGCGTTTTCTGTAAATTAACTGTAGAAAACATACTCATTATAGGCTTATCTGAAACTGCAATAACACCTTCTTCTTGCTTAAAACCATTAAATCCTGTTGAAAGCGCCCTACCATAAGCTCCCACCTGTCCAATTTCAATATAGTTTCCTTCTCTTACATCGCTAGGTAGATAAAAAGGCCCCTCCATATAATCCAAAGAATCACACGTAGGGCCATAAAAACTAAATGGAACAAGATCCTTATTTTTTCTAGGTGTTGTATGTATTAAACGTACTGGGAAAATAAAATGCGGAATACCGGCATCAAAAAGACTACCGTAAGTTCCATCATTAATATATAAACGATTTTTTTTTCTTGACTCTACACGCACAATAACAGATGTACTTTCTGCTACTAAACCTCGACCCGGTTCACAAAGTAATTCAATTTGAGGAGCCATATTTGTAATTTCCTCAAATTCTTTATGAATAACATCGAAGTAAATATCGAGTGCGGGCGGTATCATGCCAGGATAAATAGATGGAAATCCTCCACCTACATCAAAATATTCAATCTGTGTATTTGATTGGCCAATCAATTTATTAGCTAATCGTATAGCTATTCGATAGGCATCCGGATGCATACACTGTGAGCCCACATGAAAAGTAATACCCAATTTATAGGCTACTTTTCGTATTTTTTTTAAAAGCTGTGGGGCTTCGTCTAAATTAATACCAAATTTAGCCGATAAATTAAATTCAGCAAAAGTATTTGGAATTGCTAAACGCAAATGCAAACACAAATCTTTGGCATTTTCAGTACATTGAATAATTTTTTTTAGCTCATCTAAACTATCCAAAGCAAAATGCTTTACTCCATAATAAAAATAGGCTTCTCGGATTGCAAAAGAAGATTTTACTGGATGCATAAAATAGAGCTCAGCATCAGGAACAAGATCTTTAATCCTACGAATTTCTTCATACGAAGCCACATCAAAAGCTTTAATACCTTGCAACTGCAAAAGATTTATAACTTGTTTTTCGGGATTTGTCTTAACGGCATATAAAATACGTCCTTGAAATCGTGTACGAAAATAATTAATCGCACACTTCATGATATGAGGTCGAAAAACAAAAACCGGCTGAGAAGGCTCGCTATCCACAACAGACGAAATAGTTTTTAGTTTCATATTCATATACCTCTTTCCAATATGTATTTTTTAAAAGCTCGTACGCGCTTTTAAAATCTTCCGAGAGGTATTAGTTTTAGCATTGTCAGACAGACAAAAAGAGATTAATGCTTCATAATTTTCAGCATTTATAGTCACAAGGTAAAATTTCATATTGAAAAGCCAACCTTTTATAAGGTTATTTTAACGATAGTATCGTCTAAAGCGACCTGATACCAATACCTTTTGCAACTTAGATAGGTTATTTATAAGTTTTAAGACCATTATATCTTGGTTCTATCCATCATGCATATGAGCAACTTTTTTCTTTCATCTATTAACCAGATTTAAATTAGATCTATTACTTTTTTACATAAAGCTTAGATTAATCATCGCACTTAATATTTATTCGTACTTTATCCTCTAAACGCATTGCAGTTAAACATCTTCCCCATACGCAACCTGTATCTAAAGCATAGACATTCGGTTCATTAGTTCGACCCTGTAATGCTGCCCAATGACCAAAAAGAATATTTAAATCTTTACTACATCGATTAGGTAACTTAAACCAAGGAAAATAATTGTCCGATGTGATGTTAATTCCCTTGGTCGTTAACTCTAAATTCCCTTTGATATCACAAAACCTTATACGGGTCAAACAATTTGTAATAAAGCGTAATCGCTCCCAACCTACTAGACTATCGTTCCATTGAGAAGGCTCATTCCCATACATATTTTTTAAAAAATCTTTGTACTGCTCACTTCTTAATACTATTTCTACTTCTTTGGCACATTCCATTGCTTTATTTAGGTTCCATTGAGGCGGAAAACCTGCATGGACTAAGGTATAGCCTAAACTAGAATCATGATGTAATAAAGATCTATTCCGCAACCAAGTACATAATTCTTCTTTATCCGGTGCATTAACAATAGCTTGCAAATTATTTTCAGAATTACAATTCACATCAGTATAAACGATGGCCAAAAGATATAAATCATGATTTCCCAATACAATCTGTGTGTTTTTTAAATTTTTTATAAAACGAAGAACCTCTAATGATTTAGGCCCTCTATTAACAAGATCGCCTGTAAACCACAAGGTGTCCCGATGTGAATCAAACTTAATTTGGTCTAACAATCGCAGCAAAGAATCAAAACAACCTTGAATATCTCCAATGACATAGGTTGCCATAATTAAAATTTACTAGTTAAATTGGGCGGAGTAAAATTTCGTGTTGAATTTAATTTAATATTCTGTATTTGGATATTTGATGTAATGAGAGAAATCAAACGAATATCCCCTTGTAAAATCCGCTGCACCGAATTTTTTTGACTTTCCTGAACAGCAGATATCCCACCTAAAGCTCGATATCTTTTACTTAAATCGCCTAACCCGGATAAGCCGCCAAAACCTCTATAACGTTGATCTAATTCACTAATGGAAATTTGATAAAGCTTTGCAACATCAATAAATTGTTTCTCTATAATTTCTGGATGTTTATAATTTGGATTTACATTTGTAAATTCTTGAAAAATAGCAGTAGATATAAATATTTTTCCATTAGATATGCTTATTTTAGCATCTTTTTCATTAATTAAAATTTTTTCCTCCACCAGCTCTTTACGTAACCATTTCAAAAATGCCTCGCCACCCGGATCAGTGACAGCTACTTGTGCATTCAATCGTGAGGTTTCAATTAGATCGATTTCCGCACGTGGAACCATAGACATAAATGACGTCATAGGAATTCGATCTTCTTCCCCGGTTAATAAACAAATCCAAAGTTTCAAAACACTTAGATCAGAGGCTATCCAATTAAAACCTTTTGTATGTAAAGAAACAGCGTTTACACTATCTAAAATTTGACGCGCTAACAATAGAGTAATCGAATTTTCTAAATCATTATAATTTTCTTCTATATAATCGACTTTATAATAATCTCCTAAACCTAACATCGAACCAGAAAAAAGATTCCATTCTTTAGTTGGGTTGTTTTTTTTATCAAAAAGCATTATTGAGTATTTAAGAGCAAGTTTACCGACATCCAAAAATAATGCGGCAGTAAATGTCGCATAAATCTCTAAAGAATCATTATTAGAAATATTAATAAAATTATTTTCTTCAGGAAAAAAATATTTCAAACATAAAGAAAGTGCCCTTACACCCCGCTCTAAACCTCTTTCTAAAAAATTAATTTTCTGATTAAAAAAACCAGGTTGCATTAAAGGGATAGCCTGGACAAATTCAGCAAATTTCCTAATGGTTGGTAAATAGATATAATTAAAGTGACTAGAAGGTTTAATAAGTGATTTAACAATTTCAATTGATGCTAAATTATTTTTTGTATTTAATAAATCATCCGCTGTTTTAATAACACAGCGATCAATTTGGGCATGTGCCTTTTTAGATTTATTTATTTTTTTAAAAGAGGGACTTAAACCTCTGAACATTACCATTTTCAAATACCTTCTCAGTTTTGGACAATGCTTAGTTAAGCAGCTGATAATAAATTAAATCTATAGGTTAATTAATACTAATTAAAATGATCAATTTTCACCGGGGTCTTAATGCGTAGATTTACAAGCCGTTTTGAATAATTTTTCAGTAAACTAAGCTTAAACCCTATTTATCCGTATAAAAAAGATAAACTTCTATACAGTTTAGCATGGGCCTGGCAAAATAAAAGAGTAATAAATGAGAGGTTTTTATGTCATTACCATTGAAAAAGCGCAGCCAAACTAAACGTTATTATGAAATTAGTCCTCAAAATCTCCCTCTATCATGTCCTTTAAAAACTAGCGCTCTATGGGACTCACACCCTAGAGTGTATTTGCCTATTACTAGAACCAGTGATGTTACTTGCCCTTATTGCGGAACTGAGTATTTTTTAAAAGATAAAACGAGTTAGCCTCTCTATCCATTATTCATGACTATCGAGAATCTTTATGAATAGCCCCAAGAAAATTCTTATTGTTAGCCCTGCATGGATAGGGGATATCGTCATTGCGCAATCCTTATTTAAATATATCAAACAACGGAATTCAGAAACAATAATTGATATTTTAGCGCCTGCCTACAGTCATGAATTATATTCTATTATGCCAGAGATTAACGAAATATTTGTTATGCCTTTAGGACACTCTCAATTTCAATTGAGAAAACGGTGGCAGATTGGCAAATCGTTGCGCATTAAAAAGTATTGCCAGGCAATTATTCTTCCGAACTCATGGAAATCTGCAATCATTCCTTTTGTCGCTCACATACCGCTAAGAACAGGGTGGCTTGGCGAAATGCGTTTTGGATTATTAAATGATTGGCGAATATTAAATAAAAAAATATATTCCATGATGGTCCAACGGTTCTTAATGTTAGGAGCAACTAAAACTTTAGCTAAAACTAATAAAAATTTAGACTGGCAATCGTTTCAACCTCGTCTAGAAATTAAGAAAAATCATGAAAATATTAAGTTTAGAAACTTATTTTTAGTTGAAGAGAAACCTTTACTTATACTATGTCCTGGTGCCGCCTATGGTCCTGCAAAATGTTGGCCTGCGGAATACTTTGCAGAAATTGCAAATTATAAAAAACCAAAAGATTGGCAAATTGTATTATTGGGTTCTGAATCTGATAAGTCTACGGGGGTTAAAATACAGGAACTTACTAAAAACGCTTGTATTGATCTGATTGGTAAAACATCTTTAATAGAAGCTATAAATGTTCTATCTTCTGCTACATTAGTTATTAGCAATGATTCGGGACTCATGCATTTAACCGCAGCTTTAAATCGACCTTTAATTGCACTTTATGGCTCAAGTAGCCCAGAATTTACACCTCCTTTATCTACAAAAGCTAAACTACTTTATTTAAAACTTAGCTGTAGTCCTTGTTTTGAAAGAAAATGTCCTCTCGTTCATTTGAATTGTCTAAAAGAATTAACACCAAAAATTGTCTTAAAAACCATTGATGACTTAATAAATAATAAAAATTTATTTACCGATACAAAAGCTTGAAAAAATTTTTTCTAACAAATCATTCGTCGTAAACTGACCGGTAATTTCCCCTAAATAATTTTGTGCTATAAAAAGATCTTCGGCAAGCAATTCTGGAAAGTGATTTTCTTTTAATTTTAGTAATCCATTAGATAGCGCAACTTCGGTATTCATTAAAGCCTCTAAATGTCTACGTCTAGCACTAAAATTACCTTCAGAAGAAGTAGTAAATCCTATACGTTTTTTTAAATAATTACATAGTAATGTTAGACCTTCACCCGTCTTTGCAGACAATTTTATAACATCAAACTCCATTTCTTTATCTATGCTTGCTTTTTCTTGTTTAAGATCGATTTTGTTTCTTATAATAATAATACGTTTATCAATAAAAATATTTTCAAAAAAATTCTGCTGCTCTTTCCAAAATTTTAAATCTCCAATCCAAGTGGTCGTATGATCAACTACCCATAAAATAAAATCCGCTTTAGCTATTTCTGCTAACGTTCGTTTAATACCTTCTGTTTCGATTTCGTCGGTAGTAATTCTAAGCCCCGCAGTATCTACAACATTTAAAAATAAACCTTCTATTTGAATCTTTTCCCTAATAACATCGCGAGTAGTACCCGCAAAAGAGGTTACAATTGAAGATTCTTGTGCACTTAGTTTATTTAGTAAACTTGATTTCCCTGCATTGGGTGGACCCACAATAGCAAGGCTTATTCCTTCCCGTAATAAACTGCCTTGCTTTGCTAAATTTTTTACTTTTTGAATATCCGCTAGAATAAAGTGTAATTTATTAGTAATTTCTGTGTTTTTTAAAAAATCGATATTTTCTTCTGAAAAATCAATTGATGCTTCTAACCGCGCTCTTAAATCTATTAAAGTATCTCTCATCTGCGTTATGTGCTGTGAAAAATCTCCTTGTAGTGAGCGCATTGCTGCACGAGCCGCTTGTTCCGATTCGGCATCGATTAAGTCTGAAATAGCTTCCGCTTGCACAAGATCTATTTTTGAATTTAAAAAAGCCCGCTCTGTGAATTCACCGGGTCGAGCCAATCGCGCACCTAGTTGAATCACACGTTTCAATAAACAATCTATAACAACAGGCCCTCCGTGACCTTGTAATTCAAGTACATCTTCACCTGTAAAAGAATTAGGAGCAGGGAAATACAAACCAAGACCTTGATCGATAGTACTTCCATCTTCTGCCAAGAATGAAAGATATTCTGCAACTCTTTTTTTCGGGATATGGCCCAGTAGTTGAGTGGCGATAGGTTGAACATTTGAACCTGAAATACGAATAACAGCCACTCCCGCTCTACCATGAGATGTTGCCAAAGCGACAATGGTTTGATTATCCTTCTTTAAAATAGCTTCAAAATTATTCACTCACTTTTAACCATAGTCATCGTTTCTTTTTTGATAAATCAATGCTCATTCGACGCATAATAAACCATTGCTGTAAAATTGAAAGCGCATTATTAACAACCCAATATAAAACTAATCCGGAAGGAAAATTTAAAAACAAAGCCGTAAAAAAAATAGGTAAAAACTGCATCACTTTAGCCTGAGTAGGGTCTGGCGGTGGTGGATTTAAGCGCTGCTGAATAAACATAGTTATACCCATTAAAATGGGTAAAATATAATAGGGATCTTTGGCCGACAAATCATGAATCCACAATATGAAAGGCGCTTGTCGCAATTCAACACTTTCTAATAACATCCAATAAAGCGCAATAAATACCGGAATCTGTACCAAAATAGGCAAGCAACCCCCCAAAGGATTCACTTTTTCGGCTTTATAGAGCTCCATAGTCGCTTGTGTAAGTTTTTGCTTATCATCGCTGTAGCGCTCTCTAAGGGCTTGTAAACGGGGTTGCAAATTACGCATACTGGCCATGGATCGGTAACTTTTTGCCGATAAATGATAAAAAGCCAGTTTAATTAACACCGTGACGATAACTATTGACCAACCCCAATTTCCAACATATTGGTGAATATGCTTTAGCAACCAAAAAAGCCCCATTGAAATAAACCATAAAATCCCATAGTCCACAGTCAAATCTAAATGTGGAGCGGCCGCTTTTAAACGATCCATAACTTCTGGGCCAAGATAAAGTTTGCTCTGATTAATAAACTGCATGCCTGGCTGAATTTGGAAAGGCATACCTATCATGCCGAGTGTATAAATATCTCCTTTTGCATCGCTATAAAAATGAAACTCTTGACCAGAAGAAGGTATCCAGGCGCCTAAAAAATAATGTTGCAACATGGCCACCCAACCTGATTGAGTTGCCAATGAAATATTTCCTTGCGCCATTTTATCAAAACTAATCTTTTGGTAGGGTTTACTCTCAGTAGAAATTGCCCCGCCGATATAAGAGCTAATATTAAATAAACTACGTGCTTGTGAAATTTTTTTTTGTTGAAATTGGATATAAAAGCGTCCTTTCCAAATAGAAGACGAATGGTTTAAAATTTGATAACTCATTGGAATCAAATATTCACTTCTTTTAAAGATAAATTGTTTTTGAATTTGGACTTTCCCACAAGAGTTACAAATCAAATTAACTTTAATCTCTGGCTGATCGGGCTTTAAAATAAAATTATTCTGAGAACTTTGATACTGAAATACCTGCTTTTTATCAGGTAGTATAAATCCGCTTTGAGCAACATAATAACTACTACTATCAGGGCTCAATAATTGAAAAGGGGGTGAATTAGCTTGATTAGAATATTGTGGGTACTGTAAAAGATTAGCTTTAACAATATTACCTCCTAAGCTATCTATCCAAACATCTAACACGTCTGTTTTTACATGAATAAAACGTTGTTGCTGAGTGTTTTTAATTGGAATATTTGTTTCAATCAGAGGTGTTGGCAATTTAATTTCTTTATTATTTACCCCTTGTTTTTTTAAAAAATTTGTAGATCCTATTTCTTGACTGTTAGACGGATATTCATTTTGCCATGCGTTCCACAGCATAAACGCTATCAAAAACAAAGCGCCTAATAAAAAAACACGGGCCAGTTCCATATAAATTAACTCGTTTTAGTTGGTAGATTAGTTACGGGAAGAGATGGGACAGGATCATATCCCCCCTTATGCCAAGGATGACAACAGAGAAGTCGACGTATGGTCAGATACGGCCCTTTTAAAACACCATGGCGTCTAATTGCTATTAAAGCATACTTTGAGCAGCTTGGATAAAAACGACAATTATTCCCAATAAAGGGGCTAATGAAGCAACGGTAAACCTGCAATAAAGCGATCAGACTCTTTTGTAATAAACTACTAACCTTGACCATTGTTTATCTAAATCACACAAAAAAACTTGATTATTATACAAAGACCGATTTGTAACGGCTATGACGATATCTATATCCGGTAATCTATACTGATTAAGCCTAAAACTTTCCCTTATGAGACGCTTAAACCGGTTTCTAGATACCGCACTTGGAATTACCCTTTTCGCTATAGCTAAACCTAACCTAGCATAACCTAAGCCATTAAGCCTAGTATAGAGAACTAAGCCCCCCTGTTTCTGTTTATTCCCTTGTCGAAAAGTTCGTTGAAAGTCTTCCGAACAATGAAGTCGTAATAACTTAATGAAACCTTGGTTAGTCTTTAACAAAGAAGAAAAAACCGTGTTAAGCACTTAAGCGCATACGACCTTTAGCACGACGTCGCTTAAGGATTAAACGGCCCTTTTTCGTAGCCATTCTCGCTCTAAATCCGTGTGTTCTCTTACGCTTAAGATTACTGGGTTGATATGTTCTTTTCATAATTATAATACTACCCCTAAGGGTTATTTACTTAGTAGAGATGACGTATCTTAGGTGACCCTATTTAGATTGTCAATTTCATTCGGTCGTAAGCAAAAAAGGCACCTGGTTATAAAATAGTCTAATCTTGCTCAAAAACGAAGTGGCTAGATATAAAGATAGCGTTCTTAGATGAATTTATCATGGAAAAATTCATAAAAGTTGATAGGGGGGCTTCAGATCGTTTTAATTCTGTTTTATGGCGTAAATGGTAAAATTCTAAATAAATATCATTTATTTAGATTAAAATTTATCTTTAAAGATAAATTTTAATAACAATTAACTGAATTAAAGAAATGAAATTTTTTGTAAGTTCAGTTTATTACTAATAATAATAATTTAAAAGATAAATGTAGTAATATAGGAAGGATATTTCTGTTATTAACTAGATTTTTATTAAATTTTTCATAATCTTAAGTGAAAAAATAAATAAAGAAAGACTGTGAATAAGTGTTAATCTTTTAACCTAGGTTTCAAATTAAAGCTTATAACATTTTTTTTCAATACAAATACACACAGGTTATTGATAATTACTAACAGGCATTAATTTGATCTATCTAAGGTTTAAATATTAGTTAACAAATTTTTTATGTTGATTTCTTACGGCTTATAAATACATAGCTTAATCCTAATCTGCTAAATTTTATCTCTTATGCCGTTTTTAATATCGTATACGAGGTAAATTCTGCTAAGGATTGAGTTTGTTCAAAAAAAGTATATTAGTAGTTGAATTAGGAAGTTTTATAAAATTTAATCGTTTAGATAACTCTCAACTTTTATACCAATAATATAAATTTTTTTACTTTTTAAAGTAAATTAAGGGGTTTAAAAGTAATAATTTTAAAAAACCTAAAAATTTTCTATGTATATAAAAATTGCATTAGAAATTACTTGCAAATAATTTCTATCTTTTTTTAATGGTTTAGGCTAGATAAGCTATAAGAATTATGATATGAACTTAAGTCGGTTAACCGTTTATTTTATGTGGTAGAGGAATTATTGTGGCAACCGCTTTAGTAACATTCATTTGGCAAAAATGTTTAGATCGACTTCAAGATCATATATCACTCCAAGATTTTAATACTTGGATACGCCCATTGCAGGCTGAACAAAAAGAAGAACAGCTTATTCTATGGGCACCTAATCAATTTGTTTTACACTGTGTAAACGAAAGATTTTTAGTTCATATTAATCAGATCTTGACTCAATTAGATGAAGCACCCCCGGAAGTTATACTAAGAGTGGGTAGTCGCGATAATCAAACATCTCAAATTTCCCCTATATTAAGAAATACTCAAGTTTCTAAGGGAAAATCTAAGATTATTAAGGTTTCAGCAACACATATAAATTCAAATTTTACATTTATTAATTTTGTTGAAGGTAAATCTAACCAATTAGCACGAGCTGCTTCTGTGCAAGTTGCAGAAAATCCTGGAGGGGCCTACAACCCTTTATTACTTTATGGTGGAGTTGGATTAGGAAAAACTCATTTAATGCATGCAATTGGTAACGCTATTTTACTTAAAAATCCGCATGCCAAGGTGTTATATCTACATTCAGAACGTTTTGTTTCGGATATGATCAGAGCTTTGCAAACAAATACAATTAATGATTTTAAAACTTATTATCGCTCATTAGATGCATTATTAATTGATGATATTCAATTTTTTGCAGGAAAAGATCGTTCTCAAGAGGAGTTTTTTCACACGTTTAATACCTTATTAGAAAGCCAACAACAAATTGTATTAACATGTGATCGATATCCAAAAGAAATGTCAGGTGTGGAAGAACGTTTAAAATCACGGCTAGGTTGGGGACTGACAGTGGCTATTGAACCACCTGACCTTGAAACACGAGTTGCTATTTTGATTAGCAAGGCTGAACAAACCAAAATAAGTTTACCACAGGAGGTAGCTTTTTTTATTGCGAAACGAATTCATTCTAATGTGAGAGAACTTGAAGGTGTATTGAAAAGAGTAGTGGCTTATGCACAATTTACAGGATTACAAATCACACTTGAGTTGGTACGCGAAGCTATTAAAGATGTGCTCGCCTTACAAGATAAATTAGTCACAGTCGATAATATTATTAAAACAGTTGCAGAGTATTACAAAATTAAAGTTTCGGATTTACTTTCTAAGCGTCGCACATCTTCTTTGGCGCGTGCGCGTCAAATTGCTATGGCTCTTGCAAAAGAATTAACAAACCACAGTTTACCTGAACTAGGTCGAGCTTTTGGTGGGCGCGATCATACCACTGTATTGCACGCATTCCGAAAAATTCAAGAATTAAAAAAAACAAATACTGGCGTTGCTGAAGATTTTATAAATTTATTGCGTACTTTATCGAGTTGAGGAAGAAAAAAATGCAATTTACAATTAACCGTGAAACTTTATTGAAACCTTTGCAATTGGTAACAGCTGTAATTGAGCGTCGCCAAACTTTACCTATACTTTCAAACCTTTTAATACAATTAAAAGATAAAAATTTATCTTTATTGGGCACGGATATGGAAGTGGAATTAGCTGGGCGTGTTATTTTAGAAAAGCCAGGAGAATCTGGTAAAACAACAGCTCCGGCCAGAAAATTAATGGATATTTGTCGAAGTTTACCTGAAAGAAGTGAACTAAAATTCCAACAAAAGAAAGATAAATTATATCTTCAATGTGGCCGTAGTCGATTTAATTTATCTACTTTACCTGCTTCAGATTTCCCGATGAGTGATGTAGAAGTATTGGATAAACATGCTGAACCGTTAGAGTTTGTTTTGTCACAAAGGAGCTTACGATCTTTGATAGAATCGACTAATTTTGCTATGGCTCAGCAAGATGTACGTTACTATTTAAATGGGATGTTATGGGAGTTCAATAAAGGAAATTTTCGTGCTGTGGCAACTGATGGTCACCGTTTAGCACTTAATGTAAAGCAGGCAAATATAACGGTCGATAGTAACCAAATTATTGTGCCTAGAAAAGCGATTTATGAGCTTTCCCGTTTATTAAGTGACGAAGAAAACAATAGCCTAACTATTTTCTTAACTAAGAACCAGCTAAGAATCCATATGCAGGATTATACATTTACATCAAAGCTAATCGATGGGACATTCCCTGATTATAATAGGGTTATCCCTCAAAGTGGCGATAAAATCCTAGAAATTGATCGAGATTTACTCAAAGCATCTTTATCGCGGGTAGGTATTTTGTCTAATGATAAACATAAAAGTGTTTGTTTAGAGTTAAAAACTGGACTATTAAGAATTTTTGCTAATAATCTTGAACAAGAGGAAGCGGAAGATCATTTAGACGTGTCTTATTGTGGGGAGGAGCTAAGTATAGCCTTTAATATTAGCTATCTTATGGATGTGTTAAATAGTTTACCATCAGGATTAGTTAAAATTACCTTAACCTCTACTGAAGCGAGCGTAAGACTTGAGTCTAAGGAAAAGGATACGGGTGTTTATGTCATCATGCCCATGCGTTTATAGTGTCTTATGCAGTTGGTGCGTCTGAAAGCGAATAGTTTCCGAAATCTTATCGAACTTGATCTTGAGTTTTCACCTGGTTTTAATTTTATTTATGGACCTAATGGCAGCGGTAAATCGAGTTTACTTGAGGCCATTTATTTTTTGAGTTTAGGTCGATCTTTTCGTAGTAGTTTGGCAAGTCGGGCCATTCAACACGGTGCAAAAGGGTTTAATTTATTTTCAAGTATATTAGGAAAATACCCTACAACGTTGGCTCTAGAAAGAATACGTCAAGGAAAAACGAAGGTTAAAATTGGAAATAATAATAACTCTATTAGTGAGTTGGCTAAATTATTACCGCTACAGTTAATAAATCCCAATAGTTATCATTTATTAAGTGGAGGTCCTAAGGCGCGTAGACAATTTATCGATTGGGGTGTGTTTCACGTGGAACCACATTTTTTTCAAATTTGGCAACGATTTCAACAGATATTAAGACAACGTAATGCGGCTTTACAGCAGCATACTCCTATCAACCAAATTAAAATATGGAATTTAGAACTGGTTGAAATATCGAATCAAGTAACCGTATTTCGAGAAAAGTACGTGCAACAATTAACCCCTTTAATTATTGAATTGGTGAAAAAACTTCTTACTTTATCGGGATTAAGTATTGACTTTTATCAGGGTTGGGATAGAAAATATACATTAGATTCAATTTTGGACAGCTCATTTACGCGTGATTCTAATCTTGCTTATACACAATTTGGTCCACATAGAGCAGATTTAGTAATAAAACTAAATAGGGATCCCGTTCATGAGATATTATCTCGGGGCGAACAAAAATTATTAACGTGTGCACTTCAATTGGCGCAAGGGATGTTACTAAAAAAGATAACACATAAATCATGTATCTATTTATTTGATGATTTGTTTGCAGAACTTGATCATGTTAAACAGCATCTGTTTATGAGCTTACTTAATGGTTTGGAAGCTCAAGTTTTTATTACAGTAATAGAAGAATCCTTGATAAAAGCATTAAAATCTAGAGTGTTAAAAAAAATATTTCAAGCAGAGAAAGGAAAAATTATAGAAAAATACCCAATTTAAAGAAAAAAACTTAATATAAAGAGGGCATATATGAATTCTTGGTTAACTTTACTGATAGCAGGTTTGTTTGAAGTGGGTTTTACAACATGTATGAAATTGTCAGAGGGATTTACGCAATTAAAGTACACATTGGGTTTTTTATTTTTTTCTATCTTAAGTTTATATTTTTTAAATAAAGCCATTACACATATACCATTAGGAACAGCTTATGCCGTATGGACTGGAATAGGAGCTTTTGGTACGGTTTTAATAGGAATTATTTTTTTTAAAGATCCCGTATCTTTGACCAGAATTCTTTTTTTAATTTTATTAATAGGGTCTATTTTAGGTTTAAAATTTGTATCATCCCAATAAAACTCAAACCATAAGGTTTCACATGAAACCTTATGGTTTGAAAAATTACTGAAACTAATGTTAATGAGGTCTCTTAAGAAGAGGTTACATATTCCCTTTGATCAAATACAAAACAAGTACCTTTAAAGTAGCCTTCTCCGCATTTTTCAAAATAATTTAATACCCCCCCCTTTAATTGGTAAACTTCTTTAAATCCAAGTTTTATTAAATAAGTAGCTGCTTTTTCACAACGAATTCCACCAGTACAAAAAGTGACAATAGGTAATTTTTTAAATTCTTCAGGTAATTTTTTCACGGCCATTGGAAAGTCTCGAAATCGTTTAAGATTTAAGTTTATGGCATTGGTAAAACTACCATAAGCGATTTCAAAAGTATTTCGTGTATCTATTAATATTAAGTTAGTGCGTTTTAATAGCCAATTATTAAGGGTTTCAGGAGTTATGTAAGGGGCAGTAGATTTTATGGGATTAATGTTGTCGAGACCAAAGGGGATAATTTCTTTTTTGATCTTGATTAACATTTTTTTAAAAGGTTGAAAACTTGAAAAACTTTCCCGAAATTCTAGATTTTGAAAATATGAAAACGTGTTTAGAAAATTCTGAAAGCTACTAATTGAATTTTTTTTACCGGCGATAAATAAGTTAATGCCTTCTACACTTAGCAGAACAGTTCCTTTTAAATTTAATTCTTTAGCTTTTTCTTTAAAAGAAATTTGTAAAGTGGGTAAAATTTTATTAGATAGTTGAATAAATCGATAAGCGGCTATATTCGTTGTAGATAACATATTGTCATTAAAGATAAAAAATTAGAATTTTCTGGTGCTGGAACCAGGATTCGAACCTGGGGCCTACTGATTACAAGTCAGTTGCTCTACCAACTGAGCTATTCCAGCTATGAATCGGAGAGCCAAATTGTAGACAATTTAATATAAATTAGCAATTTTTTAATTCTCAGTTTTTAGTTTTACTTGAATTTCTCCATTATTAAAATAAACATATTTATTTTTAATTTTTACGCAAAGCTGGCCTTGTGAGTTTATTCCTTTTGCGATTCCTTCTATAGGAGGTTGAGAAGAAGTTTTTAAGATAATTTTTTTGCCTGCTAAATAATCAAGACGATGCCAATCAGACAAAAAGTAACAAAAATCTTTAGTTTTAAATTCAATAAGTATATGAAGCAAATTTTTCAGAATAAGTATAGCTAATAGATTACGTCTTGGAGGTAAGTTTTCTAAAGAGGAGACACTTGTAGCAGTTTGATTATATAAAAGAGAATGGTTTTTGGGGTTGTAAAGGTTTAGTCCGATACCGATTACTATTTTTTGGATTTTATTTAACCTAGATTGGGTTTCAGTTAAAATCCCTCCCAATTTTTTTCCTTCATGAATAATGTCATTGGGCCATTTAAGTTGTATTCCTTTTAATCCATATTCTTCAAGTGCCTTAACGATAGCGATACCTACAACCAATGTTAATCCGGCTAATTTATTAAGTGGTTTGGAGAATTCCCATAAAAGAGACAGTGCAATATCTTTTCCAAAGTTTGAAAACCAGGTACGATTGAATTGGCCCCTGCCAGCTGTTTGTTGTTCTGCAAAGACAGCATAATTACCTTTGTATTTCCTTTTATTGAGCAAATAACTATTAGTTGAGTCAATCAGCGTCAGCACTTCAAGTTGTGAAAGTAATTGTTTAACTTCGCCTAATTCATTATATATATGGGAAGCGTCAAGCAGTTCTAAGCTATCTGCTAAGCAATAATTTTTGTCATTGATAACTTCTAAATTTATTGATGACTCGGCTATAAACTTTAATATTTCAGGAACTACGGTATATGGGATATCTAAAATTTTGCTTATTTCCTGAGCTGAATGAAAGCTACCATCTACCAATAAAGTCAAAATAGATTTTAACAAGGACGTTTTAAAAGCTTTGTGATAAGGCATTTTTTTTAAAAAACTTTATACTTTATTGTAAAGCGCTAAATTAAATAAAGTCCAGTAAAGTTTTCCAAAATATGAAGAGGCGCTTCTTCGGGATTCGCCATAGACATCGTGGGCAAATAAAAGGTTTGCTCAAGGACGTATTGTCCTGAAATAGTGGCATGAGATACTTGATCAGTAGAAACTATCCAACTTGTGCCTGGAGGAAAACTAATTTCTTTATATTTAACTTGTTTTTGATAGTCTATGTCGAGCTTCATTCTATCATGAAGCATTAACATAATATGATCATAATGTGTACGAATATTTTTTGTGATGCCTAGCCAATGTAAAAATTTAGCACTACCCGGAATAGGTTTATTAATTTTTGGCAAAAAGCGTTGAGCTACCTCTTTAAAATTATCACCTATACGCCAAACTCGAGGTTCACCATAAGGATTGATATTAGAAAATAAACGTAGAATACGATTACCTTGACTAGGACTTGCAGCAAATGCATCGATATGTAAACGCCGGTCATCTTTGCGGGCAGAAGTTTTACGGTTTTTTATTTGTACTGGACGATAGCTAGTACGACCCATATTAAGTGAATTCGTATAATGGAAAAATAATGAGTTCATGAAGCGATTCGATTGTTCAGAAAAACGAGCGAGTACAGATTTTAAACATTTTTGATGTTTTTGATTGGCTTTAATTCCCTTTAAACGGTTTTCTTTTAAGTTAAAGCTAATGTTTTTTGTTTTTTTGTTTATTAAATAAGGGGTAAAGAGCACTTGCTCCGATGAGTCTATATTGAATGAAAGTTGTGGGCAAAAAATAATTTTCCCAGATTCAAGCGCAGAAACAGCTGTTTCTTGTTCATTTTTTTTAAATTCTACACCCCAATTAGTCGCGGTACAGATAGAGAGTATATCCATTTTTTAGTTAAGTCCATTTAGAAAATTTCATTCTATAACCTTTTAAAATAGTTTTCCATAATGGTTAACTTTTAAATAAATCAGATATTTTTTTATAAAAATTTAAAATTTTTATTTTTTTATAAGTCGATAATTTAAGGCCTCCATTAAATGTGAATTCTCAATTTTTTCACATTCTGATAAATCTGCGATAGTACGTGCTACACGTAAAATACGATGGTAAGAACGCATTGAAAGTTGAAATTTTTCTAGTGCAGTTTCTAAAATTTTATGATCTTTAGTGGATAATTTACAAGCAATTTCTAGTAGTTTACCTGACAAGTTATGATTAAATTTACCAAATTTTTTAAATTGTTTATTTCGTGCTTTTTTTACTCGAATACGAACTGCTTCACTACTTTCTTCTTTGTTAGTTTTTAGAAAATAATTTTTCGGTAACGGATTAATTTCAAGGCACATATCAATACGATCTAAAAAAGGAGCAGATATTTTTTTACGATAACGTTGAATCTGTTGTGGTGAACAGGCGCAATGATTTATTTGACTTCCTAAGTAGCCACATGGACAAGGATTCATTGCAGCGATTAGTTGGAAATTAGCAGGAAATTCTGCTTGTTGAGTAGCACGTGATATAGTTATGCTTCCTGACTCTAAAGGTTCACGTAAAGCTTCTAATGCATGGCGATTAAATTCAGGTAATTCGTCCAGAAATAAAACACCATAATGTGCTAATGATATTTCTCCGGGATAAGGAGGATTGCCTCCTCCAACTAACGCTATACTTGATGCGGTGTGATGTGGATTTCGAAAAGGGGGGAAATTCCAAGCATTGAGTTCTATACTTTTTCCACTAATTGAGTGTATTGCAGCAAGCTCTAATGCTTCTTCATCGTTGAGTAAAGGCAATATACTGATTAAACGAGATGCAAGCATTGTTTTTCCATTACCTGGGGGACCTATCATTAATAAACTATGTCTTCCTGCCGCACTAATTTCTAAAGCTCGTTTAGCATGCATTTGCCCGTATACATCAGATAAATCGGGTAGTAAACGATAGTGAGGTTTGGGTTCTTGGGGTAAATAATTTATTAAGGCTTCTCGTCCATGCAGATGGGAACAAATTTGTAAAATGTTTTTAGCAGGCAAAATGTTTGTTTTTTTACAGAAACTGGCTTCTTTAGCATTTTCTAAAGGTATTATAATTGTATGGCTGGCTTTTTGTGCAGCTAAGGAGAAAGGTATAATACCGGAAACAGGTCGAAGTTCTCCTGATAATCCTAGCTCTCCAATAAATTCATATTGATGTAAAGTATTGCCCGGTATTTGATTGGAAGCGGCAAGTATACTTAATGCTATTGGTAAATCAAATCGCCCTCCCTGTTTTGGAAGATCAGCAGGAGCAAGATTAATAGTGATTCGTCGGGCAGGGAATTCAAATTGCGCATTAATTATAGCGCTGCGTACCCGATCTCGGCTTCCTTTAGCGGTTGTTTCAGGAAGTCCAACTATAGATAAGCTAGGTAAGCCATTAGATATATGAGTTTCGACATTGACAGGAAGTGAATGAATTCCAACATTTGCACGAGTTTGCACAATAGAGAGTGACATATTCCAGCTCCTTCTGTATTTATTATTTTAATTAGTCACTAAGAAAAAATTTTAAATTAAATATTATTATTTCATATCCCCCCCCTTTTTGATTTTGCTAACTTATTTTCAAAATAAGTTATTTTTTTTTCTAACGCATTTATTTTAATGCGTGTTTTTGCTAAAACCTTTTTTTGTACATCAAATTCTTCTCGTGTTACTAAATCAAGTTTAGCAAACATACTTTGCAAAATTACTCGAAAATTTTTTTCTAGCTCTTTTTTGAATTTATTTAGTCCCGGTGGTAGACTTTGACTAAGCCGTTTGACGGTATCCTCAATAAATTTCGTATCAAACATGAAAAAGTCCTCTTTTAGAAACTATATTTTAACCTAATCTCTCATAAATAGCATTGAGATGGTTCGGGCAAGTTTGATATTTTCACAAAAAAACTATTACATACATTTTGTACTTCAAGCCCTCTTCATTCGTCCTAACTAACTCAACCGCCAGCACACTCATTATTATGAGAACAAATACTATTTAAAGCCATTTTAAAGTTGCTTAATTTATCGTCAATAACGAAAGCATGTTGTTGTTCAGATTTTGATAAGGGTTCGTTCAGTTTTTTTTGGAGTTGCAATATCAAGCTATTAGCCTCGGAAATAGGTTTATTTTGTATTCTACGTTTTTTAATGCGTTGTATTATTTCGGTATCATTCGTTTGACAATGAAGTATAAAAAAAGGAACTTTTAAAAGTTTAGCTAAGTTATAGAACATTATCCTTTGATTATAAAGAAGAAATGTGGCATCAATTAACGCATTAAATCCTGCCTTAATAACGATTTTTGCCAAATCTAAAAGCCTATTATAAGTTTTTTCGGTTGATTCAGGCGTGTAAATTCCTCCATAAGGAGCAGAATGGGAATTTTCATATAAGGGTATGTTAAATAATTGTTTGCGAATAATGTCGGAACTTATTTGTATGCCACCGCATTCAAAGACTATTTTTTTTGCGATAGTTGATTTTCCTGAACCAGCGAACCCATACATGATAATTAAACAGGGTTTATTAGGTTGAGTGTAGGATTCTGCTAAATTTATGAAATTGTAATAGTCATTACGAATATCTAATTTTTCTTTATCATTCAAGTCTTTTTGATTTAATCGAAATAAGGCTATTTTAGCACGAACTACGGCTCGATAAGATAGATAATAAGCTAATAAGTTAAGTCCTTTATAATCTCCAGTGAATTGTAGATAAACATTAATTAATTGATGAGCTAGTTTAACTTGATTTTTTCCTGACAAATCCATCGCTAAAAAAGCGAGATCTGCAATAACATCAGTCCATCGCAAATCTTCATTAAATTCTAACCGATCAAAAAGAATAAGTTTATTATGATAGAAAATAATATTCGCTAAATGTAAATCTCCATGGCAGTCACGAATAAAACCTTGTTCTTTGCGTTGTCCAAATAATTTTTGATATTTTGTAAATTGTTTATTAGCCCATATTTTTAATTTTTGTATTTGTTCTATATCCGATGGATTTTTGAGCAAAGAAATAATTTGTTCAAAATTTTGCTGAGTAGGAGCATGTACTTCATGGGGGAGTCCAAAGCGCGAATTTTTAGGTGCAATAGGTGTTTTTTTATGGAATTCTGCAATTAATTGTCCTAATTGGTTAATAATTGTGATACTTAATTTTCCTTGTTTAAGAAGTGCACTTAGTAAATTATCTTGAGAAAACTCGCACATCTTAATGGCGTACTCTAAAATAGGTCCTGTGTCACCGTTAATCTGAGGTTGTTCAATAGTTCCTGTAATGGGTACTACAGCAAGATAAATTTCGGGCGCAAATAGTTGACCCAATCGTAATTCCTCTTCGCAGAAATATTTACGTTTTTTCAAAGTTGAAAAATCTAAAAAACCAAAATCAACGGGTTTTTTTATTTTATAAGCATATTTTCCAGTTAATATGACCCAGGAAACATGTGTTTCAATAAGTTCAAGTTGATGAGTTGGATGGTTAAAAGCGCGGTCAGAGATGAGATTTTTAATTAAAGAAGGATTAGACATAGTCTGATGAGATACTAATATTCATTACTTATAAATACTATAACGTAACTTGAAATGAGTTGTAAGGGGTATAAGGTTCATAATAGGAAATTTTATAAGGAATAGTTCAAATGAATTTGTTGTATGCTAAAAAATTAATCCAGCAGTTATTAAGAGAAGCACAGATTGAGATTAATGGAAAAAATTCTAGAGATATTCAAATTCACAATGAAAAATTTTATACAAGATTGTTTAAAAATCCAATTTTAGCTTTAGGTGAATCCTATGTGGAAGGATGGTGGGATTGCGAAGCGCTTGATGAATTCTTTTTTTATTTATTACGTACTGAGTTACCTGAAAATATTAAAAAAAATAAATATTTCTTGTATTATTTTATAAAAGAAAAATTTCGTATGATTGTTATGAGCTGTTTTAATTTGCAAGCAAAATCGCGAGCATTTGAAGTGGGTAAACATCATTATGATAAAGGGAACTCTTTGTATCAAGCAATGTTAGATAAAGATTTGACCTATAGCTGTGCATATTGGAAGAAAAGTAAAACTTTAGATGAAGCGCAGCAAGCTAAATTAGAATTGGTTTGTAAAAAATTAAAACTAAAACCAGGTATGCAAATACTTGATATTGGGTGCGGTTGGGGAAGTTTTGCTCGGTATGCGGCGGAAAATTATGGAGTATCAGTACTCGGACTGACCATATCTAAAGAGCAATATCATTATGCTAAAAAAATTTGTCAAGGTTGGCCTATTGAAATTCTTTTTAAAGACTATCGAGACATTACAGGATTGTTTGATCGTGTTTGCTCAATAGGCATGTTTGAACATGTAGGACCAAAAAATCATAAAGCTTATATGAAAATTGTGCACCGCTGCTTAAAAAAGTCGGGATTATTTTTGTTACATACAATAGGGAGCAATATATCAAAATATCACCCTAACCCATGGATACATAAGTATATTTTCCCCAATGGAATTTTACCCTCTATTCGCCAAATTGGAAAAGCAAGTGAGGGATTTTTTATCATGGAAGATTGGCATAATTTTGGAGCCTACTATGATAAAACACTAATTACTTGGTTCGAAAATTTTAATAAAGCTTGGATTTTTTTAAAAAAAGATTATGACTATGCTTCTTTTTATAGGATGTGGAAATATTATTTATTAGCCTGCGCAGGAGCATTTAGAGCACGTGATCTTCAGTTATGGCAAATTGTCTTTTCTAAAGGAGGTATAATTAATGGATATGAATCTATTCGTTAGTTAAGCAATTAAGCCTTTTTTAAATCTCTACTTCTCATTTTAAGCTAAATTTGCTCAAGATAGACTCAATTTTTTCCTTTTTTTAAGGATTATTTTTTTCTAATGATTAGATGAAAATAAAATAAACGTTGGAATCTAAGATGGTTTACCCTCTAGTGCTTTTATGAAACAATGTAAGCCTAATTTATGTGGAGAGTATCGTGTGATTGATGAGGAAGGTTTTCGTATAGGCGTTGGCATTATTGTGGCTAATCCCGATGGACAAGTTCTTTGGGCTAGACGTATTGGCCAGCATGCTTGGCAATTTCCTCAGGGAGGCCTTCAATTTAATGAAACTCCTGAACAGGCTCTATTTAGAGAACTCTATGAAGAATTAGGGTTAGAAGGTTCAGATGTTGAACTCTTGGGAGGTACAAAAAATTGGTTGTATTATTGGCTGCCTCCTCATTTACGGCGTTCGCATATGCAACCATTATGTATAGGACAAAAACAAAAGTGGTTTTTGCTTTGCTTAAGGGGCAATCCAGAAAAAATTCGTTTTGATGTGACTCGTTCCCCTGAATTTGATCGATGGCGTTGGGCTCCTTATTGGTATCCTATTAGGCAAGTTATCACATTTAAGAGACATGTTTATCGCCGTGCGTTAGAAGAATTAGCGATGTTACTTCCCTCCGAAGTGATGCAACCGAGAAGGGTTAGTAGACTGTGTAACAACTTAACGTTGGTAGAAAAGGTCGAATAATCAAATAAATATAAACTTATTTGAGCATGCTACGGTTTTAGAAAGGGCACGAATTTTTTATTAAACCGTAATTTATTGATATGCCCAAATACTAATTAGTTAGGTGTTTGCTATGTTGAAAATACTCCGTCGTATTGTCCTAGAGATTAGCACAGCGCAAAGTTTTAAAGAGGCTTTGCAAACATTAGTAAGACGAATTCGTGAAGCGTTGAATACACAATCCTGTACGGTTTTTTTACTTGATACCGAAAAAAATTATGTTTTGCTTGCAACTGAAGGGCTAAATCCTAATTGCGTAGGAAAAGTACGTTTTAGTTTTGAGCAAGGCTTAGTCGGCTTAGTTGGCAAAAGCGGAGAATTAATTAATATAGAAAATGCACCTGAACATCCTGCTTTTTTATATATTGCTGATATCGGTGAAGAGCGTTATAAGGCTTTTCTGGGCGTACCTATTATTCATAATCGTGCTCTATTGGGCGTGTTAGTAGTTCAACAAGAAGAACAGCGTTGCTTTGATGAAACTGAAGAGGCTTTTTTAGTGACTATGGCTGCTCAGCTGGGGGGGGTATTAGCACACGCTGAAGCCACTGGAGAGATATTTTCCCTATTTAAAGAAAACAAAAAACAACTACAGCAAGATATTAGTTTTCAAGGAATTGCGAGTGCGCCAGGGATTGCTATAGGACAGGTAGTTGTTGCTTATCCGTTTGCGGATTTAGAAGCAGTCCCCTATAAAAGGGCAGATGATCTGCTTACAGAAATATCTCAGTTAAAGA
The DNA here is from genome assembly GCA_947058615.1 of uncultured Rickettsiella sp. Taxonomy (GTDB): domain Bacteria; phylum Pseudomonadota; class Gammaproteobacteria; order Diplorickettsiales; family Diplorickettsiaceae; genus Aquirickettsiella. The sequence goes on from CAMSHF010000001.1 coordinate 221,553, forward strand.
AAGCTTTTAAAGCAACACGAGATGATATTCATCGTTTAAAAAAACATATGGTGTCGGTTTTACCAGAAGAAGAGCAAGCATTATTTGATGTTTATTTAGCAATTTTAAATAAAGCTAGTTTGGAAAAAGAAGTCATAACTTCCATTAAAACTTCTCATCAATGGGCACAGGCTGCTTTGCAATCGGTTATTAGTATGCATGTGCAGCAATTTGAAAAGGTTGATGATGATTATTTACGTGAAAGAGCGGCGGACTTAAGAGATCTTGGACGTCGAATATTAATGCATTTACAAAACAATCAATTTACACCACCCCCCTATCCCGAAAACACTATTCTAATTGGCGAAGAAGTGAGCCCATCCGCTTTGGCAGAGGTGCCTGAAGGTCGGTTGGCAGGGATTGTTTCTGTAAAAGGTTCGAGTCATTCTCACCTTTCTATTTTGGCTCGTTCTTTAGGAATTCCTGCAGTAACGGGTGTAGAAAATTTACCAGTAAATCAGTTAGAGTCTCAGACATTAATCATAGATGGTTCCCAAGGACGAATTATAGTAGCGCCTTCAGCTAAAGTTAAAAAAAGTTTTACAACACTGATTCAACAACAAAGTGAATTTACAAATAGTTTGGAAGTCTTAAGAGAGTTACCTGCTCAAACTTTAGATGGTTATAGTATCTCTTTGTGGGTGAATACTGGTTTGATGGCGGATGCAAGTCTTTCTCTAACAGCAGGTGCAGAAGGTATAGGACTCTACCGTACCGAGGCCCCTTTTTTAATTCGTGATTGTTTTCCTGCTGAAGATGAACAGTATGGTTTGTATCGTCAATTATTAGCGGCATTTTCGCCACGACCTGTCGTCATGCGAACACTTGATATTGGCGGAGACAAGGCTTTACCTTATTTTCCTATTAAAGAAGATAATCCATTTTTAGGCTGGCGTGGAATTCGTGTGACGCTGGATCATCCTGAAATATTTTTAATACAAATTCGAGCGATGTTACGGGCTAATTTAGAATTAAATAATTTACGTATTATGTTACCCATGGTGAGTTGTGTTGCAGAGGCTGAGCATGCTTTACGTTTGATTGAGCAAGCTTATGAAAAAGTAGTAAGCGAAGCCCCTCTTGCTTGTAAACCTCCTATTGGAATCATGATTGAGGTTCCCTCTGCAATTTATCAAGCGCGGGCATTAGCCGAAAAAGTTGAGTTTTTATCGGTAGGAAGCAATGATCTGACCCAATATATGTTAGCGGTCGATCGTAATAATTCACGAGTAGCCAATTTATATGATCCATTTCAACCAGCAGTTTTAAAAGCTTTAGTTCAGATTGTAGAAGCGGCTCATCAGGCAAGAAAACCGATTAGCATTTGTGGGGAAATGGCCAGCGATCCTTTAGCAATACCTTTGCTTTTAGCAATGGGATTTGATGCATTGAGTATGAATTCCTTTTCAATTCCGCGAATAAAATCAGTTATTCGGCAAATTTATTTTAGTGAAACTAGGAATACACTAATACAAATTTTAGCAATGGACAATGCAAAGGATGTAAGAAAATATTTAAATGAGGAATTGTCAAGATTTAATTTAGATCATTTAGTCTCTGTAACAGGATAGCTGTATGAATTGGTATGAAAAATGTCAATTTAGTTTTAATAGTTACCCTATCATACCTCAACCAAAGCATGTATCTCGCCCTGAAAGTTATGCGGAATTGAAGCCGAGTCAAATGATTTCTATTGCACGCGGTTTAGGTGGTAGTTATGGTGATGCCGCCTTAAATGCACAAGGAGAAGTTATTTTAACAAACCGCTTAGACCGTTTTCTCGAGTTTGATGCACATAACGGTATACTTTCGGTTGAGTCAGGTGTGAGTTTGGAAAAAATATTGGAACTTATCGTTAAGCAAGGTTGGTTTTTACCTGTAATGCCTGGAACAGCCGAAGTTTCCTTAGGTGGATGTATTGCTACAGATGTGCATGGAAAGAATCACTGGTATGCCGGTTCTTTAGGGCGGCATGTTATTAGTTTACAACTTATTACGGATACAGGAGCAAGAATTAATTGTTCACCCAAGGTTTTACCAGAATTATTCTGGGCTACAGTGGGTGGTATGGGCTTAACTGGCATTATTGGTGCAGTGACATTACAATTAAAACGAATTGAAACGGCTTATATGAAAGTAAAGCACCAAGCCGCATATAACTTAAAACAAATATTAGAGGAATTGAGCCAAGAGGACGATGAGTTTGAATACAGCGTAGCTTGGCTAGATGTTTTAAATAAGCCGTATTCGCAGGGTGTTATTATGAAGGCAAAACATGCAAACTTACTGGAATTGCCTATTAGCAAACAAGAACACCCTTTTTCACTTACAAAGTATACAACGCTTAAGTGGCCTCCTTATTTGCTATCTTTCTCTCTTCTACACCCTCTAATCATTAGGTTATTTAATAAAGTGTATAACTCTTTTTTAGCTAAAAAAGAGGATGCTTATTTACAGGCGTATTCTAATTATTTTTTTCCACTGGATCGGATCAAAAATTGGAATTTTTTGTATGGAAAAAAAGGTTTTATCCAATATCAATGCGTCATTCCAGCTCAATTTGCTTATTTTGTCATTAAAGATATTTTGAAAACTTTGAAACAGCATAAACATCCAATTTATCTGGCCGTGCTAAAGCGCTTTGGACAGGAGAACTTAGCTCCATTATCATTTCCATTACCGGGATTTACTCTAGCGCTTGATATTCCTATTTCTGGAGATAAACTATTTTCTTGTTTAGATAGTTTGGACGAAATAGTCATTCAATCGGGTGGACGAGTTTATTTAGCTAAGGATGCACGCTTAAAGCCTAAGGCATTTCGCGATATGTATAAAAGATATCCTGAATGGTTAACAGTTAAGCAATACTGGGATCCGCATAATAAATTTAGTTCTAGCTTATCCAGACGTTTAAATATAGGCTCATAATAAGCCGCTAATAAATTAAGTCTAAGCTTTTTAAAAAAGGTTGTATTTTTGGTTCGCGCCCACGAAATCTCTTAAATAATTCAATAGCATCGATTGCTCCGCCTTGTTCTAAAATACTATGTAAAAAAGCTTTTCCCGTTTCTTCGTTAAAAATCCCATCTTCTTGAAATTTAGCAAATGCATCAGAGGCCAAAACCTCTGCCCAAAGATAGCTGTAATATCCAGCAGCATAACCACCTGAAAAAATATGCGAAAATCCATGTTGAAATCGATTGAATGGAGCTATAGGTATGATTCCAATTTTTTTACGTATTGAATCAAGTAACTTTTGAATTTGTTCATAATTTTTTGTAGAATCAAATTCTATGTGCAGGCGGAAATCAAATAAGGACAATTCAAGTTGTCTTAACAATTGTAAACCAGCCTGGAAATTTTTTGCTTCGCGCATTTTTACAATTATTGTATCAGGCAAAGGTTTGCCCGTTTTATAATGCCTACTAATTTTATTAAGAACTGATTTTTCCCAAACAAAATATTCTAAAAATTGACTGGGTAGTTCTACAGCATCCCAAGCAACACCATTTATGCCTGAAATAGCTGAGTAATCAATTATGGTTAACATATGCTGTAAACCATGTCCAAACTCATGAAATAAGGTTAAGACTTCTTCATGTGTTAACAAAGGAGTTTGAGTTGGATTGGTAGAATCAGAAAAATTACAGGTTAAAAAGGCAATAGGTGTTTGAATGTTACCATTGCTTAAATAGCGTCGTGACTGGTAGTCATCCATCCAAGCGCCTTCGCGTTTTTCTGGTCTTGCATAAAGATCTAAATAAAACTGACCTCGTAATTTTTGCTGACTATCTGTAATAGCAAAAAAACGAACTTGTGGGTCCCAAACTTCAACATCTTTAACTTCTTTGATTTGCATTCCAAATAAACGTTCTATCAAGTCGAAAAGCCCAGAAAGTACTTTATTTACAGGGAAATAACAACGTAAGGTATCGTCACAAATACCAAATTTTTTCTCTTTTAATTTTTCACGATAATATAAAATATCCCAAGCTTGTAGGGTATCAATTTGATCTTCTGATTGAGCAAAAATAGAAAGTTCTTCCCATTCCTCTTTTGCTTTAGGACGAGTATAGTTAAGTAGCTCCTCTAAAAACTCAAGCACCTCTTCAGGATTTTTTGCCATTTTATCTGTCGCTAAACTTTTTTGGGCATAATTTTTAAAGCCCAATATTTGGCTTAGTTCGTGACGTAAACTGAGAATATTGAACATAATTTTACTATTATCAAGGGCTAAATTATTGAGCTCTGAAGCTCGTGTAATATGAGCTTTATATATTGATTTACGTAAATTACGATTATCAGCGTAGGTGAGTATGGGAAAATAAGAGGGGTAATCGAGTGTAATTAAATAACCAGTTAGATTTTTTTCTTGCGCTGCTTTTTCTGCACTTGCAATAATATAAGTAGGAACCCCTTTTAGTTCGGATTTATTTCTAATGCATTTTGACCACTCAACAGTAGCGTCAAGTAAATTTTCCTCAAATTGATTTGATAATTGAGATAATTGCGTTTGAATTTCTTTATATCTCTTTTGTTGATTTCTAGGTAAATCAACACCTCCTAAATGAAAATCGCGCAACTCATTATGTAAACATTTTTCTTGAGCATAATTAAATTGATAATCACTATTAGCTAGATTTTTTATGGATTGATAAAGAGCGTGATTTTGACTTAATTCTGAACTGTATGCACTTATTTTGGGAAGGCATTCATTATAAGCACGCCGTAAGCTTAAAGTTTGTTTAACGGCATATAAGTGATTGATCGGAGACCAAAAATGTTGAAGTCGATCATCCAAATCATCTAATTTCTGTATAAAACTCCAATCGAGAGGAGTGACTTCTGTTAACAATTGAGTTAATTCAGATCGATTGCTTGCAAGTAAAGTATCTAATTCTTTGACTATCTTTTCCGGATTAATTTCATTAAATTTAGGTAATGAAGTCTTCATAGGATTTCCTAAGAGTTTTATATTTATCTAGACACGCTGCCCGCTTTTGACCGATTTCTCTGCTGTGAATTTGTGTAAAATATCAGTAACATTGCGATAGTACTCAAAGTTTTCTTGAGCAATCAAGAAAGGTTATTTTTGTTGAAGATAAATTTTTTGGGATACTTTTATCTGTTCGAGTGTGAAGCCACGATATTGAAGATAATGCATTTGACGTAACTGTTCTTTTGGTTGATGGTTAGGTTGAAATTTTTTATGGAGAATTTTCTGAATAGCGGTTAACCAAACTTCCTCGTCTTGGGGAAGTCGAGAAAAAATAATATCGTTACTTAAACCATATTGTTTACATTCAGTAGTGATTCGAAGAGGTCCATACCCTTGCCTTATACGTTTTTGAATAAAAGTCTCACAAAAACGTGATTCATTTAAAAATCCTTGTTGAATTAAAACATCTAAAACGGCTTCCACTGATTGAGGTAAAAATCCTTTCTGCATTAATTTTTTGCAAAGAGTGAGGCGAGTATGTTCTCGCCTCGCTAAATAGTCTAAGGCAGTTTGATGGAGGTTATTGTCAATTTCTATTGCATTAGCAGAGTTGGGCATAAGTCAAGCGCTGATCAATTATTCTAAAAGCTCTGTTTCAGTTTCTTGTATTTCAGATATCGTTTCGAACGGTTTATGAAGCATTTGTTTTCGGATTTCTGTTTCTAATTTTTGACAGATTTCAGTGCGTTCTTTCAAAAATTGTTTTACGTTCTCTTTTCCTTGCCCAATACGATCACCTTGATAGCTATACCAGGCGCCTGCTTTATCGATTAATCCGTGAGTTACACCGAGATCGATAATCTCTCCAATATGACAAATCCCTTGATTATAAAGAATTTCAAATTCAACTTGTCTAAATGGAGGAGCAACTTTATTTTTTACTACTTTGACGCGTGTTTCATTTCCAATGACTTCATCACCCTTTTTAATCGAACCTGTGCGTCGAATGTCAAGACGTACCGAAGCATAGAATTTTAGTGCATTTCCACCCGTTGTGGTTTCAGGATTGCCAAACATAACGCCAATTTTCATACGGATTTGATTAATAAAAATGACGAGAGTATTTGAGCGCTTAATATTTCCTGCAAGTTTACGTAAAGCTTGTGACATTAAACGTGCTTGTAAGCCCATATGGGAATCACCCATTTCCCCTTCTATTTCAGCTCGGGGAGTCAATGCCGCTACAGAATCGACTACAATGATATCGACTGCATTGGAGCGGACTAACATATCGACAATCTCTAGCGCTTGTTCTCCGGTATCGGGCTGAGAAACTAAAAGATCGGCTATTTTTACACCTAATTTAGTTGCATAAATAGGGTCAAGTGCGTGTTCTGCATCAACAAAAGCGGCGGTACCCCCTAATTTTTGACATTCAGCAATAGTTTGTAAGGTAAGCGTAGTTTTACCAGAAGATTCAGGTCCATAGATCTCGATGATCCGTCCGCGCGGTAATCCACCTATTCCTAAGGCAATGTCTAAACCTAAAGAACCCGTGGAGATAACGTCTACAGGAACCTGACTAGAATCACCAAGGCGCATAACAGCACCTTCTCCGTGTTGTTTTTTTATCTGGCTTATTGCCATTTTAAGGGCTTTTTCTCGTACATTACTCGCATCGGTCATAGTAAAAATACCTTTATTAAGGAAAAAATGTGTAAAAATAGACTCTAACCAGCATTATCGCATAAACTAATCGGTCGTCTCTATATGCTTTTTCAAGATTTGATTGTAAATAAGTAGTTCGTTTAAGATTTAAGCAGATTTTGAGAAGCTTGAAGTAATTTATGTCAGTTTTTTGTAGAGATTAATTATTTAAAAATGTAAGAAAAAGGTTTGATAAGAGGTCAAATGAAAATACAAGTTCCTTCATTTCAATCTGTCCGCGCTTTAGTTGTAGGTGATGTGATGTTGGATCGCTATTGGTCCGGTGATACATCAAGAATTTCTCCAGAAGCACCTGTACCCATAGTACACGTAAAAAACATTGATGAGCGTCCAGGTGGTGCAGGTAATGTTGCTTTAAATATTGCCGCGTTAGGGGCGCAGGTTGATTTACTTAGTTTTTGTGGAGACGATGAAGCGGGAGATATACTTGAGAAAAAATTAAGTCAGGCAGGAGTCAATTGTTATTTGTATAAAATACCACAATCCCCTACTGTAACTAAGCTTCGTATTCTTAGTTTGCATCAGCAATTGATACGATTGGATTTTGAAGAAATTTCTTATCAATTTAAATATACTTATCTAAAACAATTATTTGAGCAGAAAGTAATCTCTTGCGATGTCGTCATACTTTCAGATTATGCTAAAGGAAGTTTGGCTAAGGCTCAGGATCTCATTCAATTAGCGCGAAAGGCGGGTAAACCAATATTCGTAGACCCTAAGAATAACGATTTTAATATCTACAAAGGAGCGACCGTGTTAACCCCTAATCGGCGAGAATTTGAAGGAGTTGTTGGTAAATGCGATAGTGAACAGTCTTTGTTAAAGAAAGGGAGACACCTTTTAAAAGCATATAATTTTGAAGCGATACTCGTGACGCGTGGTGAACAAGGGATGACGTTAATTCAAAAGAATAAATCTGAGGTTTCTTTATCCACTTTTGCAAAGCAAGTTTACGATGTGACAGGTGCAGGTGATACAGCGATTGCTTGTTTGGCATTAACTTATGCTAAGCAGGTCGATTTAATTCAATCAGCGCAACTTGCTAATGTTGCAGCAAGTATAGTTGTTGGGAAATTAGGGGCGGCTACAGTCAACCCTGCGGAATTAAGACGAGCGGTTCAAATTCAGCCGTTTTCATTTCATAGAGGTATTTTGACGGAAGAGGAACTTAAAATCGTTGTAAGAGACGCGAAAGCACACAATGAGAAAATAGTCATGACAGGAGGTTGTTTCGATATTTTACATGCCGGTCATGTTAGTTATTTAGAGGAAGCAAAACGTTTAGGTGACCGACTCATAGTAGCAGTTAATGATGATAATTCTGTTTCAAAATTAAAAGGTTCAGGAAGACCTGTTAACAATTTAGCTAATCGAATGGCTGTATTAGCAGGATTAAGTGGAGTGGATTGGGTGGTGCCCTTTAATGAAACAACTCCAGAGCGTCTTATTAAATTGATATTACCCGATGTGTGGGTAAAAGGGAGTGATTATCAGATGCATGATCTTTCCGAAGCAAAAGCAATTCAGGAATACGGTGGTCAGGTTAAATTTGTTAATTTTGTAGAGGGGTGCTCCACTAGTATGATAATTTCTAAAATTCAAGAACAAGAAAAGGAAACTTCATGATTGTGGTAACAGGCGGAGCAGGTTTTATTGGTAGCAATTTAGTTCAACAGCTTAACAGTGTTTATCCTAGTATGCCGATTATAGTTGTTGACGATCTAACAGATGGAGCTAAGTTCAGAAATATTGTGGATTGTTCGATTGCTGATTATTTAGATAAAAATGAATTTTTAGATAAACTTAAAAAAAATAAGCCTTTTCCTAATCTAAAGGCTATTTTTCATCAAGGTGCTTGTGCTAAGACGACAGAATGGGATGGGCAATATATGATGAATAATAATTATGAATATTCTAAAATACTATTACATTACTGTCTGATTTGGAAGATTCCTTTCATTTATGCTTCAAGTGCTGCTGTTTACGGTCTAGGAACTGTTTTTAAAGAAGAAATAATATATGAAAAACCAGTAAATGTATACGCTTATTCTAAATATTTATTTGATCAATATGTAAGAAGTATTTTTAACAAAATAGAAAGTCAGGTAGTAGGTTTACGTTATTTTAACGTTTATGGTCCTAAAGAGGGCCATAAAGGTAATATGGCGAGTGTAATACTACATGCAGATAAACAGCTTAAAAACACAGGCATTATCAATTTATTTGAAGGAACGGATGGTTATGCTAACGGTGAACAAGTTAGAGATTTTGTCCATGTAGATGATGTGGTTGATGTTAATCTATGGTTGTTCAAATCAAGAAAAAGTGGAATTTACAATGTAGGAACAGGTAAGAGTGAGAGTTTTAATACGCTTGCTCAAGCAGTTATTGATTTTTACGCGCATGGAAAAATCCATTATATTCCATTTCCAGAGCATTTGCGAACGTGTTACCAGAATTTTACTCAAGCAGATATTTCCAAATTGCGTGATGTGGGCTATCGGGGAACCTTTCGCAACTTGGTTAATGGGGTGAAAGATTATTTATCTATTATCCATAAAAATATTACCGTTTAATAGGTTGTTTCATTTATTTTTTAGCCATAAAATAAAGATTCCAATAGAAAAATTTTAAAAAGGAGTTTTGTTTTATGGATATTTATTCTTCTGTATTTGCCACTTTCTTTGCATCAATTATAGCGGCTCCGGCTTTAGCAACAAGTAACCCTTTTATTCATCCTGTTAATCCAAGCTTAATTTCTTCTCCGGAAAAAACAATAGCTAATCCAGTTTCTGCGCGTGTTAATATTAACATAGCTGATGAAGAAACCTTGGTGGCAGAACTGAAAGGGATTGGCATAAAACGCGCGAAGGCAATTCTTACTTATCGCGATGAACATGGACCTTTTAAATCGATCGATGATTTAATGAAAGTTAAAGGGATAAGTAAAAAGATAGTGGATAAAAATCGTGAAAAAATAATGGTTTAATAGAAATTTAGTAATTGGGACTTACGTTAAGATTAAGATGGTTTTTAGATAAAGCGCAAGGTGTGAACACGATCAAGAGTAGAGTTAACTTAAGTAACCAAAAGCAGATAAGTTCGCACAGTATAGTGGTTTACCAAAAACGGATTTTTTCGTAAGTCTTAATTTGTTAAACACGTAATTGTTCTAACATATAGTTAATGGCTGCTTTTAAATCTGATATTGAACATTCAAAACAGGTTCCTTTAGGCGGCATAGCCCGATAACCTGTTATGACATGTTTTAATAAAAGTGAAAATTTTTTTTTGATCCGCAGTGCCCAATCCAATTGGTTTCCTAAACGTGGTGCACCTGCTATACCGTTTTTATGACATAAGATACATTTAGTTTCAAATATTTTTTCCCCTAATTGGGTTTCTTGATTAGCATCAGTTAATGATGAAAGATTGATTTTTGAATGAGTTACTTTAACTTTTCCAATGGGAGCAATACGCTCTTCAAGTGCAGTCGTAGAATTATCAAGAAATTCTGCATGACTAGGTATCTCAAAAATAAAAACGAAAATAAAAAAAAATAGATTTAATTTTCTTCTAAAATTTAACACGCAAACCAAAATATAAATTTTTTATGTTAATGAGAGTAGTCTATTAATTATTTGCGAGTTGAAATACAAATTATAGGTTTAAACAAAACTTGTTTCAGCCTCTTTTTCTTCTGTTTCCATACTTGACTGATACTGGCCTTTACAAGCCGCCGCATTAAGTTTTGCACGTTTATAAAAAGCACGCTGTGCTGCTTTTACATTATGTGTTTTCCCGTTCCATATTTTTAGCGCAGGCTCTTGTAGGGCTCGTCCATAAGAAAAGCTTAAGCGCCAAGGATGACGAGAGGGTTGTAGTTTATTCATAGTATTTAAATGAGCAGTAGCGGCCTCTGGTGTTTGACCTCCCGAAAGAAAATTGATACTTGGTACTGCTGCGGGAACTGTTTGGCGTAATATTTTTAACGTTGCAGCGGCAACTTCAGCGATACTAGGTTGAGGCTTATGCTGGTTTCCGGCAATCACCATACTGGGTTTTAGTATTATGCATTCTAATGACACTTGATGTTTACGGAGTTCTTTGAATAAAGTAAAAAGAACATTTTCAGTCACTTCAGCACAACGTGTGATACCATGGTCGCCGTCTATTAATACTTCGGGTTCTACAATAGGAACAACGCCATTGCTTTGACAAATATAGGCATAATAGGCTAAAAGCTGGGTATTTGTAGTGATAGCTAAAGAGGTGGGTAGCGTATTAGATATAGAGAAAACAGCTCTCCATTTGGAAAAACAAGCCCCGAGATTTTTATAAGTTAGAAGACGTTCGGATAAACCATCTAGGCCTTGGGTTACTTTCTCTTTGCTATTTAAAGGAATCAGCCCTTTATCAACTTTTACCCCTGGGACTATGCCTTCGTTATCTAAGTAATCGGGGAATAATAATCCCTCTTTTGTTTTTTGTGCTAAGGTTTCTTCATGGAGAATAACCCCATTGATAAATGCTTCAATACCAGGTGTAGTAAAAAGGAGTTCGCGATAATTACGACGATTCTCTATCGTCGACTCTAAATGCAGGATAGCGAACCGCTTGGCAATTGTTGCTTGGCTTTCATCTGCTGCTAAAATTCCTTTTCCTGGTACTGTCAATCGTTGAATTGTTCCTTCAAGCTCGTGAGTGGCCATGATGTTGCTCCTTACATTTTTTTGACGTATAAAGCTAATTTATAAAATCTAACACTATATAGAACAATAAGAGTAATTTCTAGTAAAGGTTACAGATCTTGATGCTATGAGTGTTAATCAATTATTTTTGCAAGCTTTTGCAGAGAGCTTTTTTAGAGACGCAGGTTAGAAAAAAATAGAAATTTTATTCATTAGATTTACACAAAAAATGCTAGTTTGTTGTTAGGCGTGGCATCAATTTTCGAAGGAACGAAGTTTATTAAAAATATTTACTATAAAACGACATATTTTTTCATTCGATAATGAAATTTATTATATTGTAGCTAGCGCTCAAGTGAAACTGAAAAAAGGAAAATTCCTTCTTGTTTAGGATTGCATAAAGGCGTTGTGCTTATTATACTGTCCGACAATTTATAAGTCGGGGATAGCTGAAATGACGTCAACTAAGCTTGCCCGATTGTCTGGTAAAATGATTCAAAAAATGTGCCAGGCAAGTCTGGTGGCATTTGTTAGCTTACTAACCATATTGGGGGGCATTTTTCAAGGCAGTCAGGTTATTAAATCACTAGTGCTGGGTATCGTTTTATGGTTACTCCCTAATAGTCTTTTTGCGGTTAAAATATGGCGTCATTTATGGGAAATGTCAGGGAAAGGCTTACTTAATGTTTTTTATCGAGCAGAATTAATAAAACTATTAATTAGTGGGATTTTTTTCATAATGATGGTTAAGTTATTATCAGTCAATATTCCTATTTTGTTGCTAGCTTACTTGGCTTCCCAGCTTGTATTTTGGCTATTGTTAATATTAAAAGCAAAGAAGGTTTAGCATGAATGGCCAAACTTCAGCAAATTATGTCCAGCATCATCTTGAACATCTTAGCTTTAATCTGAAAACCTTTACTTTCTCAAGCGAAGGCAGTTTTTGGAATTTAAATCTCGATACTTTTTCTCTCTCAGCTATATTGGGAGTTGCGTTTTTAATACTATTTTGCTGGGTGGCTACAACAGTAAAGTGTGATATTCCGGGTAAAATACAGAATTTTGTTGAGATTCTCGTTGAATTTGTGGATAAAACGGTAAAGGAGTCTTTTCATGGCGTTAGTCTATTGATTGCCCCTTTAGCGCTGACAATTTTTGTTTGGGTATTTTTAATGAATTTTATGGATCTACTCCCTGTTGATTTGTTACCAACACTATTATCGTTATTCGGTATAAGTCATTTTCGCTCTGTCCCGACCGCTGATCCTAATACAACATTTGGAATGTCAATTGCAGTCTTTATTTTAATCATTTACTATAACCTGAAAATTAAAGGTGTGAAGGGACTTAGTAAAGAAATGTTAGTTGCCCCGTTTGGTCCTTATCTTTTTCCCATCAATATTATTTTTCGTTTATTAGAAGAATTCGTAAGACCTATATCTTTATCATTGCGGTTGTTTGGGAACTTATTTGCTGGAGAATTAATTTTTATTTTAGTGGCATTATTACCATGGTGGCTACAGTGGACTTTTGGCGGCGTTTGGGCGGTGTTTCATATATTAATTATTGTAATTCAAGCATTCATTTTTATGATGCTTACTATAGTTTACTTAAGTATGGCACAAGAGACTCATGGTCAAGAACAAACACATTAATTATTTATTAATACTAAAGAGAGGATATAAAAATGGTAGAAGTTGCGCAAGTAGTTGCTAATGTTCAGGGTTTAACAGCCATTGCAGCGGCTTTATTAGTGGGTTTAGCTGCATTAGGTACGGCCATTGGTTTTGGTATTTTAGGGGGGAAATTTTTAGAAGGGGTGGCTCGCCAACCTGAATTAACACCGATGTTAATGTTGCGAATGTTTTTAATGGCGGGGTTGGTCGATGCATTTGCTGCGATTTCTATCGTGATGGGGCTTTATTTAATTTTTGCTAAAAATCCTTTTTTAAGCGAAGTTTTAAAATTAGTTTCTAAGTCAGTAGCGGGTTAAATGATAATAAACTTGAGAAAACATCGTGGAAATTAATATAACCTTATTAGGGCAGTTAATTACATTTTCTGTTTTTGTGTGGTTTACCATGAAATTTGTATGGCCGCCCATACTAAAAGTAATGAAAGAGCGAGAGCAACGTATTGCGGATGGTTTAGCCGCTGCAGAGCGTGGTCAACAGGCTTTAGAATTAGCTCGATTGAAGGCAGACGAGTATCTACAGGAAGCAAAGCAGCAAGCCGCCGAGATCATTGAACAAGCAAATAAACGTGCTAATCAACTGTCTGAAGATTCTAAGCAACAAATAAGAACAGAAAATGAGCGGCTGCTAGCTATAGCTCGAGCTGATATTCAGCAAGAATGGCAGGCTGCACAGCAGAAACTGCGTACAGAGGTAGCTAATTTAGTGATTACAGCAACTGAGAAAATTTTGGCACAATCGCTTGATAGTGTCGCTCAACATGCACTTGTTAAGCAATCGTTGGAAGAAATTTGATGGCTGATTTCACTTCCATTGCGAGACCTTATGCACGAGCGGCATTTGATTGTGCCACCGAAAAGAATAACATAAATGCTTGGTCTGCCTTGTTAAAACAGGCTGCAAAAATTATTGGCAAGAAATCGATGCAAAATTTACTAAAAAATCCATGTATCGATAAAATGGTGGCATATGAATGTTTACTAGAATTTTGTAAAACATTGATATTTCCTTTTGGAAAAAATTTCTTGAAATCGATGGCCGTTAAGCAACGGTTATTAATACTTCCAGAGGTTGAGCGTTTGTTTGAGCGTTATAAGGCTGCTCAAGCTAAGGAAATTACCGCCTATGCTATTTCTGCGGTACCTTTATCTAAAGTAGAAGAGCAATCTTTAGCGAAAAAGTTATCAGGGCGTTTTCAAAACCATATAAAATTAGATAACCATGTTAATAAGGACCTATTAGGTGGATTAATCATTCGTGTCGGAGATTTAGTTATCGATGATTCTGTACGTGGAAAATTAGAACGGTTACATGCGGCATTAGTGAATTAAGAGGCAGTATAAACAAATGCAACAATTAAGCACATCTGAAATAAATGAATTAATCAAAGAACGTATCCAGAAATTTGATCTTTCTGCAGAGACGCGTACAGAAGGAAGTATCGTCAGTCTTCGTGATGGGATTGTGCGGATCTATGGTTTGAATGATGTCATGTTGGGAGAAATGATAGAGTTTTTACCTCAATGTTATGGCTTAGCTTTAAATCTGGAACGCGATTCTGTAGGCGCGGTTGTTTTAGGTGACTATGATCAATTAAGCGAAGGTCAAACAGTTAAATGTACTGGACGAATTCTTGAGGTGCCGGTAGGTGAAGCCTTACTGGGCCGAGTTGTTAATGCTTTAGGGCATCCTATCGATGGTCGGGGTTCTATAGAGACTGAAAAAAATGCGCCTATAGAGCAAGTTGCCCCAGGAGTTATTTGGCGTCAAAGCGTGTCTCAGCCATTACAAACGGGTGTATTAGCTATTGATAGTATGGTGCCTATTGGGCGTGGTCAGCGCGAATTGATCATTGGTGATAGACAAACTGGAAAAACAGCGCTCGCTATCGATGCAATTATTAATCAAAAAAACACCGGTGTAAAATGTATTTATGTTGCCATAGGCCAAAAAGCTTCGTCTATTGCAGCTGTAGTGCGTAAGTTGGAAGAACAAGATGCATTAAAACACACTATTATAGTTTCAGCGAGTGCCGCTGATTCCGCGGCGTTACAATTTATTGCCCCTTATGCAGGTTGCGCAATGGGTGAGTATTTTCGTGATTTAGGTGAAGATGCCCTTATTATCTATGATGATTTAACGAAACAAGCTTGGGCCTATCGGCAAATATCTTTGTTACTGCGACGTCCACCTGGTCGAGAAGCTTATCCAGGAGATATATTTTATTTACATTCACGTTTACTTGAACGTGCTGCGAGAGTTAATGAGGAATTTGTTGAAAAGGCTAGTAATGGGTGTATAAAAGGAAAAACGGGTTCATTAACGGCGCTGCCTATTATCGAAACTCAGGCGGGGGATGTATCCGCTTTTGTTCCCACGAACGTCATTTCAATTACGGATGGTCAAATTTTTTTAGAAACAGATTTGTTTAATGCTGGTATACGTCCTGCGATTAATGCAGGTTTATCTGTTTCACGAGTGGGTTCAGCGGCCCAAACAAAGATTATAAAGAAATTAGGCGGTGGTGTTCGATTAAGTTTGGCACAATATCGCGAACTGGCTGCCTTTTCTCAGTTTATGTCAGATTTAGATGAAGCAACACGTAAGCAGCTGGAGAGAGGTCAGCGTGTTACAGAAATTTTAAAACAAAAACAGTATGCTCCTTTAAGTGTTGCAGAAATGGCGGTGTTATTGTTTGCTGCTGATAAAGGTTATTTAGATGACATTGAACTAACTAAAATTGTTGAATTTGCTGAAGGGTTGTTAGCGTATATGCATTCAGAGCAGGAAGCATGTCTAAAAAGAATTAACCAAAAAGGTGATTATAACGAGGAAATAGCCAGCGAGTTACAAGAAGCAATTACCGCTTTTAAAGCCACACAAAATTGGTGATAGACGATGAGTTTTGCGCAAGAGATACGCGGAAAAATTGCTAGTATTAAAGGTACTCAAAAAATAACGCGAGCAATGGAAATGGTTGCGGCTAGTAAAATGCGAAGGGCTCAGGAGCGTATGGCACTTTCGCGACCTTATGCACACAAAATGTTGGATTTAGTCTATCATGTCGCAAGCAGTCATGCAGAATATCAGCATCCTTATTTACAGGTGAGGGAGATAAAACGAGCCGGTTTTCTTGTTATTACAACGGATAAAGGATTATGTGGAGGATTGAATACTAATTTATTAAAGTTAGTTTTACAGGAATTTCGAGAATGCCAATCTAAGTGTATAGAGATCGATTTGGCTATTATAGGTGGAAAAGGCGAGGCTTTTTTTAAGCGAGTGGGTGGCCATGTGGTCGCGCATGCCAATCATTTGGGAGATGCTCCCCAATTGCAGGATTTAATTGGGGTTGTTAAAGTTTTATTAGATGCTTACAAGCAAGGTGAGTTAGATAGTGTAACTATTTTCTATAATGACTTTATTAATACAATGACGCAAAAAGCACAAGCTTTACCCTTGTTGCCTATAATACCTTCTGAAAAATCAAAGCTTAATTATCGCTGGGATTATCTTTATGAACCTGATGCAAAACCCTTATTAGAATTAGTGTTAACGCGCTATATTGAATCCCAGGTATATCAAAGTGTTGTAGAAAATACGGCGTGTGAACAAGCGGCTAGGATGGTTGCTATGAAAAATGCGACAGATAATGCCGGTGAATTAATAAGTGATTTACAATTAGCTTATAACAAAGCTCGCCAAGCCGCGATTACTAAAGAATTAGCTGAAATAGTTGCTGGTGCTGAAGCTGTTTAGATTTAACCTGATATGAATAAATAATGAAGAGTAACGCTATGAAGTCAATTAACCCCGTCGGACATATAGTCGAAATTATCGGTGCAGTTGTCGATGTTGAATTTCCAAGAGAAGTGGTTCCGAAAGTTTATGATGCTTTGACGGTTCACGGCCATGATTTAGTACTAGAAGTGCAGCAACAGTTAGGTGATGGTGTTGTACGGACCATTGCGATGGGGACTAGTGATGGTTTACAGCGAGGAACGAAAGTAACTAATACACAAGCTCCTATTAGTGTGCCTGTAGGTAAGCAAACTTTAGGTAGAATAATGGATGTATTAGGAAAACCTATTGATGAGGCAGGGCCAATCAATGAAAAAGTTCGTTTACCTATTCACCGCAAGCCACCTGGTTTTGCAGAACAGGCCGCTAATGAGCAATTATTAGAAACGGGGATTAAAGTTATTGATTTACTTTGCCCTTTTGCTAAAGGTGGAAAAGTAGGTTTATTTGGTGGTGCTGGAGTAGGTAAAACCGTTAATATGATGGAATTAATACGTAATATCGCTATTGAGCATAGCGGTTATTCTGTATTTGCTGGTGTTGGTGAACGGACAAGAGAAGGTAATGATTTTTACCATGAGATGAAAGAATCGAATGTTTTAGATAAAGTATCTTTAGTTTATGGACAAATGAATGAGCCACCCGGTAACCGTTTACGCGTCGCTTTAACAGGTTTGACAGTAGCTGAATATTTTCGCGATGAAGGTCGAGATGTATTGTTGTTTATCGATAATATTTATCGTTATACATTAGCGGGTGTCGAAGTATCTGCATTATTAGGGCGTATGCCTTCTGCTGTCGGGTATCAGCCTACTTTAGCTGCGGAAATGGGTGCTTTGCAAGAACGTATTACCTCAACTAAAACGGGGTCTATTACTTCTATCCAAGCCGTTTATGTCCCAGCAGACGATCTTACTGACCCTTCGCCGGCGACTACTTTTGCACATCTAGATGCAACCGTTGTATTGTCCCGTCAAATCGCTGAACTGGGTATTTACCCGGCAATAGATCCATTAGATTCTAATAGTCGCCAATTGGATCCTTTAATTGTTGGCCAAGAGCATTATGATGTAGCACGCGCAATACAAAAAACTTTACAGCGTTATAAAGAACTGAAAGATATTATTGCTATTTTAGGTATGGATGAGCTATCAGAACAAGATAAATTAACAGTTATACGTGCCAGAAAAATTCAACGGTTTTTATCACAGCCTTTCTTTGTTGCTGAGATATTCACGGGTTCTCCTGGTAAATATGTTAGCTTAAAGGAAACAATCCGTGGTTTTAAGGCTATTTTAAATGGTGAGTTTGATGATGTTCCCGAACAAGCATTCTATATGGTTGGAAATATAGATGAGGTCGCTACTAAAGCAAAAGCTTTATAGTAGTGTTAGAGAAGTACATGGCTAAAACTATGCAGATCGAAATTGTTAGTGCAGAAAAAGCGATTTTTTTAGGTGAAGCTACACATATAGTCGTTACAGGTTCGTTAGGCGAGCTTGGTATTTATCCAGGTCACACTCAACTATTAACCGCATTAAAGCCAGGACCTGTGCGAATTGTAAGATTGAACGGTGAAGATGAAATTCTGTATATTTCTGGTGGTATTTTAGAAGTTCAACCGCAGCTCGTTAGTATACTTGCGGATACTGCTATTCGAGCTTCGGACTTAGATGAGATGGCTGCTTTAGAAGCCAAGGAGCATGCCGAAAGAATATTAAATGATAAACAAGCAGATATTGATTACGCAAAGGCAACTGTGGAATTAGCGCAAGCAGTTGCTCAATTACAAGTGATATCTAAATTAAAGAAAAAACTTACCGGTAGAATTTAACTTTAAGCTTTTTTAAGAATTTAAAGGGCAAGTAATATCTAGCAAAAACCGAAGTTTTAAATAGGTTAGTTTTGAAATATGAAGTTACTTGATGTTATCATTTTAGCAGCTGGTCATGGAAAGCGTATGCAGTCTACTTTACCTAAAGTATTGCATAGGTTAGCAGGGAAACCTTTATTACAATATATCGTTGAAACAGTAAAAGGTTTGCAACCTCATGAAATATATGTAGTTTATGGAAATGGGGGTGCTCAAGTTCCCAAATATTTAAGATATTTAGCGGTTAATTGGGTAAAGCAAACAGAATTATTAGGTACGGGTCACGCAGTTGCTCAAGCTATTCCCCGAATTAAACAAGATGACAACCATATACTTATTTTACTTGGAGATACTCCTTTAGTAAGTTTAGCAACCTTAAAAAAATTAATTAACGCGACTAAGGCACATCAAATAGGTTTAATTACGTTAACTACTCAACAACCTTTTGGTTTAGGGCGAATTTTACGGAATCAACAGGGAAAAGTTATTCAAATTATTGAAGAAAAAGACGCAAACATTGAGCAAAGGAAAATACAGGAAGTTAATAGTGGTATTTTTTACGTACCGATAAAATTATTAAAGCATTGGTTACCTAAAATTCAAAAAACTAATGCTCAAGGTGAATATTATTTAACGGATATTATTAAAATGGCTGTGGATGGGAAGATAGAAATAGTGACGGTATCTTCAGATATTGATGGTGAAATGCAAGGAGTCAATGATCGTATCCAGCTCGCAAAGCTTGAGCGTTATTTCCAACATCAAGCCGCTGAAAAATTGATGTTAGCTGGAGTTACATTACGCGATCCGAACCGATTTGATTTACGTGGACAGTTAACAGTCGAAAAAGATGTGATTATCGACGTCGATGTCATTGTAGAAGGGGAAAATACTATTGGATCGAATAGTTCAGTGGGATCGCATACAATCTTAAAAGATGTCAAAATTGGGAGAAATGTTGAAATTAAGCCTTATTGCTTAATTGAAGGTGCAATTATCGGAGATAATTGTATTATTGGTCCATTTGCACGTATTCGACCGGGATCAATTCTCAAAAATAATGTTCACATAGGAAATTTTGTAGAGGTTAAAAAAAGTCATATAGCGCAAGAAACCAAAATAAGTCACTTAAGTTATATCGGTGACGCAAATATAGGCAAAAACGTTAATATTGGTGCGGGTACTATTACCTGTAATTATGATGGCGCAGTCAAACATCAAACACAGATAGAAGAAGATGTATTTGTAGGCTCCAATACTGCTTTAATAGCACCCATACGAATACAAAAAGGTGCAACAATTGGAGCTGGATCTACTTTAAATAAAGACGTTCCTCCTGGAAAATTAACTTTAAGTAGAGCAGAAACAAAAACTATTGCAAATTGGAAGCGTCCTTTGAAAAAACAGGATTAGCTTAATAGAGCTTTCAGCTAATCTGTATAGTCAAAATAGTGTTTATTTCCAAAATATAATAGTTGCTTAGCAACCCACTATGGTAGATATTTTCTTCTCTAATATAGTTAGGAACATAAAATAAATTGGGCTAAAACTATTTATTGAAAAAAAGCTCTTTTAAAAATAAAGAGAAATGAATAATTAATTATTAAATTTTTTAGAACGAATAATATCCCACCAATTTTCTTTTAAATAATTAATAAGAATAGATTTATCTTCTTCAACAAAATTTTTTTTGATATTAATTAATAACGTTTGCCCAACCTGTTTATCAAGATTATCGAGTAAAATACCACCCGCATGAGGTGAGGAGCACAAAATGAGTTGTTTGTATCGGTGGCTATCAAGACCTTTTTTTAAATAATCAGCCAAAATTTTAGTAAAATGATCAAGCTCTATTTCATGAGGACTGCTTGGCGCTTCATAAGCTCCTTTTGCAGAATGCATCGTTTGATAATGACCTGGTCTGTCTGAAACCAGATCACTTTCTTTTAATTTTGCACTGGGGTTTTTAAAACTTTCTAATAAGGTTAAATTATGATTTTTGGGTTCATAAGAATAAATATGACCTAAACTACTATTTAAACTAATAACCCAAATCATTTAGCCTCCTTAAAAGTAAGCTTTTAAGTATAGCAGGTTTCGAAAATCTAAATCGGATAGAGTGCTTTATGGAAATAAAATGGGTTTTTGCCATCCGCCTAATAGTATTTCTAATTTTTGACCGATCAAAAGCGCTATATTATCATGCCAGGGCTTAGCAACGATTTGTATTCCTATAGGCAAACCTTCTGCAGAAGAACCGCAGCGTACAGTTAAAACCGGCCAGCCAGTTAAATTGTATATACTCAGATAACTAAAATCATGACCTTCAATAAATGAGCGTCCTAATAATTTGGCGGGTGTCGCAGCTACAGGACAGATGATTGCATCATAAGGAAAAAAAAACTTTTCTAAAGAGATGCGTAATTCGTCAATCCGACGAAAACGCTGATGTAATTCAGTAATTGAAAATTCACATCGACGGGCAATTGCTAAAAACTCTTTAACCAGATAGGAGGGTTTATTTATACTCAAATGGTTTAGTAAATTTCTTAGTCCAAGACCTTTATCACCTCCCAAAATAAATGTTTCCGTAATAAGGTAATAAAATTCTTTTAAGTTAGGAGGACATTGATATTCAATTTGCTGTACTTCATGTTGTAAAACATGCGCAACTTGATTAATCGTTTGTAGAGTAGCTTCATCCGGTGAGGCGATGCCATTGTCGTTATAAAAAGCAACTCGTAAATCTTTACATTTAGTACGGGAATTTTGAACTGAAATAGGCATAGCATCTGGATCAGAATTATCCGGTCCAGCTAATAAGGGTAGCGTTAATATAATATCATCAACAAATCGCGCCATAGGGCCATAAGTAGTTAATAGGCGTGATAAACCTCTACCCTCTGAAGGGATATTACCTGAATTTGGTATTAAACCCCGTGTGGGTTTTAGACCTACAATTCCTGTATTATGAGCGGGTTGGCGAATGCTTCCTGCTCCATCAGTAGCTAAACCTATTACTGAGCCACCTGCAGCAATAATAGCAGCTTCTCCCCCACTACTTCCGCCAGGAGTTCGACTCAAATCATAAGGATTTAAGGTTGAGCCATAACGATCGTTATCTGTTTCATAAGCAATATTGAATTCGGGAACATTGCTTATACCTAAAATAATTCCACCCGCTGTTTTTAATCGAGCGACAACTGTTGCATCTTCTTTAGAAAGAAAATTGTAACCAAAGCTTCCTTTACTCATAACAAAGCCTTGGACTTTACAACAATCTTTAATGGTAATAGGAAGACCATGTAAAGGTTTCAGAATTTGATTTTTAATTATTTTTTCATCCGCTAAACGCGCTGTTTTTAATGCTACTTCTGGATCAACGAGTTGAATAAGCGCATTAAGTTTAGGATTAATCTGTTGGATGCGTTCTAAATAAATTTGGATTACTTCAACACAAGAAATTTTTTTTTCTTTAATAAGTTTAGCTAATTTCCTTGCGGGTAAAAAATAAAGTTCTGAACTCATGAGATTATTATAAGTTATTGCGTTAGCAGCCGAAAAAAATTATTTAAAAACCAATACTTACTTATTCTAGCAAGCTATAAAAAAGTCCAAATCTTGAAGCGGCACTTTATTTAATAATACCACAGGCTATTCGTGCAACCACCACCTAATTTAACAGGAATATCGGAGTAATTGTCGCTATCTGCATGGATTATTAAAGAATCTCTTTAAATTCTCTTAAGAGACGTCAAGTACATGGATATAAAAATATCGGTAAGGGCTCTATGACAGATTAATAAAAAAATACTAATAAACGATGGCTTAATAAGCTTTAATATAAAAAATTATCTTTTTGAATAACCTCTAAGTATAGCGCCCATAAAATAATATGGATGGGATTTCAGTAAGTTATTTACCGTATTTAAATTCTGACAGTAAGCCATAAAATTTTTATTTCTAATGCTGCTAAGTCTGCTTAGAATTTATTTTTTACCATTAAAAAATAAGTAATTTTTAATGGTAAAATTAAAGCTTTAGGGAAAGGAATAGTTTTTCTAATTGTAACGCTAAAGAAATAAATAAAGAAAAATTTTTAATTTAATAAGCAAATAAAAGACTGCATACCAGTTACAATGTGATGTGGATTTTTTATAAGGATAATAGTCATAGTGTTACTTATCCGGTATTATAGTTTTGTGATTTATATATAAATCTTAGATAAAGTTTAGATTGAAATGGTGTCGGATTTAAATAATGATAATTTGAAATTTTTATGCGTATTACCCTTAAACAACTTGAAGTTTTTGTTGCAATTGCTAAAACTGGAAATGTAAGTCACGCTGCTAAAAAAATGTATCTTTCTCAGTCCGCATGCAGCATGGCACTTGCTACATTAGAAGAACAATTAGAAGGCTCGATCTTTGATAGACATGGGAAACAATTATTTTTAAACGAACGAGGGCGAGTTTTATTGCCTAAGGCGAGTAGTGTTATATCGCAAATATCTGAACTTAAAGATATGATGTTGGAAAATAAAAAGGATAAATTATCAGGTCAATTAAACGTAGGGGCAAGTAAGACTATCGGTAATTATTTATTACCAAAACTTATTTCTGAACTTGCTTATACACATAAAAATATTCAAATTAGTTTAAAGATAGCGGCCACTAAAGTCATATTATCTAGATTACTTACATTTAATATTGATATTGCCTTAATAGAAGCTAATTGTTTTTCTGATAAAGTGCATACTTATCCTTGGAAAAAAGATGAATTAGTTATCATTGCTGCCCCGAAATATCCTCTAAATAAAAAAAAGAAATTGACACTGTCAGATATTGCTAATGCACGTTGGTTACTTAAAAAACAGAGTTCTAGTATACGAGAAAAATTAGAAGAAAAGATTGGTGGAAAGATTCGCCCTTTTTTAGAGTTGGATGATACAGACGCACTTAAACAGGCAACTCAAGCAGGTTTAGGAATAAGTTGTCTCTCTCGGTTTGTAGTTGAAGATTCCTTGAAAAATAATACCTTGGTTGAATTGAAAACCCCCTTTCTATCATTAAGTAGAGAGTTCTACATATTGATACATAAGGAAAAATATCAATCTACAATAATATCCGAATTTTTGAAAAAAGCTAACATGTGAAAAAGCATATGACTAAATTATTGTCTTTCCAAACTAGATATCCAATAGTCTAGCAGTCTTAATTTTTATTGTTTAATATAAGGTTTAAACTATATTTATTAAATATAATCGATTTATGCAATCCATATTAATTTTAGGGGCTACTTCGTCTATAGCTAGGGCCTGTAGCGAGATTTTTGCCTTGAAGCATTGCAAACTTTTTCTTGCAAGTCGGAATATTGAAGAGTTAAACCGTATCGCGACTGATCTTAAGATCAGGTTTAATATCGATGTTGATTATGCTTTTTTTGATATTACGCAGCTGGATTCACATGCACTTTTTTTGGAGAAAGTTACCAATAGAATGGGTTTCATTGATGGTCTATTAATGGCTGTAGGCTTGATAGATAAATTAGACTATCAGAAAGTAATAGGAGCTAATTTTATCGGCCCAGTTTCCTTTTTAGAACTATTTGTTAATTACCTAATTATTCGGAAAAAAGGTTTTATTATTGGGTTAAGTTCAGTTGCAGGAGATAGAGGGCGAAAACCAAATTATGTCTATGGCGCTAGCAAAGCTGGGTTGACTGTGTACTTACAAGGCTTACGGAATTATCTGTATCCTTCTAATATAAAAATATTAACGATCAAGCTAGGATTAATTGATACAAAGATGGTTTTTGGAGGAAAGTACCCACTTTATCTGGCGGCTAATCCAAAAAAAACGGCAATAAAAATCGTCCGTGCGTTAGATAAAGGGAAAGAGAGCCTATATGTTCCTGGAATTTGGCGGAGTATAATGTTAATTATTCGGCTCATACCAGAAAAAATTTTTAAACGACTAAGTTTTTAGTGCTCTTAGATTTAGCCTTTGTTATTTAAGTAGATGTGTGGCAGTGTTTCGGCATTAGCCTCTCCTCTGAGATTGAAAGCCCTGTGAAGAAAATTACAGCAGACCGAATTTACAATAAAGACTCTATGTATGACGTATTATCCAATAAATTTTCGGAGGTAGATATTATTTATTTACCGGATAGGGATGCTGTTTGAATAAAGTGACTCAATTGGACATGCCGATTAGCTATCGGTGCACCTGAATTTCGGGACGCATAAAATGTTACAAAGTAAAGAAAAAAACCATTATTTTTTTAATTTTATGTACTTATTAATTGTTCAATTTATTCTGAAAAATTTTGGTAATCTGCCATTTGATCAAAATTTAGATAACGATATAAATTTTCACCTATCGTATCCATATATTTCATTTTTTTTCTATATTCATCTAAATTTGGGATATAACCTAAAATTGCAGTTATTGTAGATAATTCTGCAGAAGCTAAAAAAACATTCGCGTCTTTTCCCATACGATTAGGAAAGTTTCGAGTTGAAGTGGAAATCACGGTTGCACCATCACGTACTCTCGCTTGATTACCCATACACAAAGAACATCCCGGCATTTCTGTTCGTGCGCCTACGATACCATAGATTGCGTAATAACCTTCTTGCATTAATTGATAAGCATCCATCTTAGTAGGAGGGGCTATCCATAATACAGTGGGTAAACGATGATTAAAGTTTTTTAATAAACTACCTGCTGCACGATAGTGACCGATGTTAGTCATGCAAGAACCTAAAAATACTTCATCCACTTTGGTTTGTGATACAGCTGATAAAGGCTTAATATCATCGGGATCGTTTGGGCAAGCTAATAAAGGTTCTTTGATTTGATTGAGATCAATTTCAATGATTTCTGCATATTCTGCATCGGAATCGGCTTTTAATAAAATTGGTTCTGCCAACCAAGCTGCCATTGCATCAATCCGGCGCTGTAGACTACGAATATTTTGGTAACCGTTTCTTATCATCCACTTTAGAAGAGAAATATTAGCGTTTAAATATTCAACAATAGGTTCTTTGTTTAATCGAACGGTGCAACCATTTGCAGAACGTTCTGCAGATGCATCAGCAAATTCAAAAGCTTGTTCAATTTTAAGATTAGGTAAACCTTCAATTTCTAAAACTCGACCTGAAAAGATATTTTTTTTATTTTTGCTGTCTAGTGTGAGTAAGCCTCGTTGTATAGCAATATAAGGAATTGCATTAACGAGATCGCGTAAGGTGATAGTGGGTTGAATTTCACCAGTAAACCTAACTAATACAGATTCGGGCATAGTTAAGGGCATCACGCCCATTGCTGCTGCAAAAGCGACAATACCTGAGCCTCCGGGGAAACTAATACCTATTGGAAAGCGGGTATGGGAATCTCCACCAGTGCCTACTGTGTCGGGTAACAACATTCGATTAAGCCAAGAATGAATAATCCCATCTCCAGGTCTTAATACAATCCCGCCTCGGGAAGAGAAAAAATCAGGTAAGTTGTGTTGGGTTTTTATATCAATAGGTTTTGGATAAGCGGCAGTATGGCAGAAACTTTGCATAACAAGATCGGCTGAAAACCCAAGACAAGCAAGTTCTTTTAACTCATCTCTTGTCATGGGTCCCGTCGTATCCTGTGAACCTACGGTTGATATTTTCGGTTCGCAGTAGGTTCCAGGTCTGATGCCAGCTACACCACAGGCTTTACCCACTATTTTTTGAGCCAAGGTAAATCCCTTATTATTTTTAAGCGAGGTTGCTGTAGGGCGATTAAATTCTTGAGAAAAAGGATAAGATAAAGCGGCTCGTACGTTATCGGTAAGTGACCGGCCAATAATTAAAGGGATTCGGCCTCCTGCCCGTACGGCGTCCAACAGGGGAAGGTTAGGTGTAAAACAGGCAATTTCTTGATCATGCTCATTTTCAATTCGACCTTGATAAGGATATATATTAATAATATCACCCATTTCAAGTTGACTTACATCGACTTCAATAGGAAGCGCACCTGAATCTTCTGCAGTTGTACGAAAAATCGGGGCAATTTTACCTCCTAAAATAACTCCACCCCGGTTCTTATTAGGCACATAAGGGATTTCATAGCCAATATGCCATAATAATGAATTGATAGCTGATTTTCGCGATGATCCGGTACCAACTACATCCCCCACAAACGCAAGAGGATGGCCTTTAGTTTTTAATTGCTTAATAATTGGAAGCGCGTCCGGCATTCGATTATGCAACATAACTAAGCTATGTAAAGGGATATCAGGGCGACTCCAAGCTTCGGTTGCGGGAGAAAGATCATCCGTATTGATTTCACCAGACACTTTAAAAACCGATAAAGTGAGTTTGTCGGGCACTTTAGGTTTGGCGAGAAACCATTCAGCATTTGACCAGGCTTCTAAGGTCTGGTGAGCATAAGGGTTACCTTTTTTTGCCTTAGCTATGACATCATGGTAGGCATCAAACATTAATAATGTATGAGAAAGTTGTTTTGCCGCTACCTCAGCCAAGTCAGACGAGCTATCGAGCAATTCAATAAGGATAGGTACATTATAGCCTCCCAACATACTTCCTAAGAGCTCAATGGCGAGTTTAGGGACTATAAATGGGCTGTTAACTTCATTCTTTGCAAGTGCTGCAAGAAAGCCTGCTTTTACATAGGCAGCGGGATCGACTCCGGGTGATACGTGTTCGGCGAGTAACTTGACTAGAAAAGAGGTTTCATGAGAAAAAGTAGCATTCTTTATTAAATCAATACACGAGGTAACTTGTTTTGCGTCAAGCGGAAGAGGCGGAATGCCTTGTTCAGCTCGTTGCCGGATATGTTCTCGGTAAGCGGCTAAAAAATTGGATAGTGATACAGACACGGTGACCCCATTTATTGTTTGGTACTAGGCGTATTATACGCTTTTAAATTACCATAAGTAACCAAATTACAGCTATATATCACGAAATATGACTAATAGCATTTTTACCTCCTTTTTACAGGTTAAAGAAAAGGTAAGAAATACAGAGTGTCGTTTTGGACGATCTCCCGGCGCAGTTAAGCTAATTGCTGTTAGCAAAGCTCAAAATCTTGAGGCGATAAGATCATTGATTGTTAGCTGGATATCACGCTTAAGCTTAGAAAAATTACAAGAATTAAATTTCGGTTTAGATACTTTGTCTATGGGAATGTAGGATTTTTTTGAAGCAGCTATTGCGGAAGGATCAACTTATGTTCGGTTAGGAACAGCTATTTTTAGGGAAAGAAACGATAATTTTTATAAAAAATAATTTTTAATATATTTCTCTAGATGAGCTAATTGGATGCGAGTTTGCTGCATTGTATCACGATCACGGACAGTAATTGTGTCATGATTCTCAAAATTTTCACTTTTACCGATAGTATCGAAGTCAACGGTAATACAAAGCGGAGTTCCTATTTCATCATGACGCCGATAACTTTTGCCAATATTACCACTATCTTCAAAAGAAATTCGGCCTATCCCTAGGGACTGTATTGTATTTTTCAACATTTTGGCTTTTCCAACTAGCAAACTATTGTTGCGTTTCAATGGGATAATAGCCACTTTAACGGGAGCAAGATGCGGTTTTATTTTTAAAACGATACGTTTTTTACCATCTTTTAATGTTTCTTCCTCATAAGCGTCAGTAAGAAGAGCGAGTACCCCTCTATCTAAACCCGCGGAAGGTTCAATCACATAAGGAATAAAATGTGATCCAGGAGGATCTTGGAAGCTTAGTTTAGCAATACTTGCTTTATTAATAGAAATTTTGGCATCAATGTTTAATTGATTTTGATCTTGCGTGTGAGAACCTAAATCATAATCGGTACGATTAGAAATTCCTTCTAATTCTTCAAAGCCATGAGGAAATTTATAAAGTATATCAACAGTAGCTTTTGCATAATGCGCCAATTCAGAAGTATTTTGAGCTAAAGTTTTTAATCTTTTGGCGTGTAAGCCTTGATTTATCCACCAGTCTAAGCGAGTTTCAACCCAATATCGATGCCACTGTTCATCTTCACCAGGCTTAACGAAAAATTCGATTTCGAGTTGTTCAAATTCTCTAACTCTGAAAATAAAATTACGGGGCGTTATTTCATTTCTAAAAGCTTTTCCAATTTGAGCTATTCCAAAAGGAAGCTTAGGGGACATCGAGTCTAAAATGTTTTTAAAATTAGTAAATATTCCTTGTGCAGTTTCGGGACGCAAATACGCAAAAGCTTCAGGATCCTCTACAGGACCTATGGTGGTTTTGAGCATCATATTAAAGGCTCTTGGTTCAGTTAGATCGTTTGAACCACATGCTTCACATTTATTTTCTTTTAAGTGGTCTAAACGCCAACGTTTTTTACATTGCCTACAATCGACGAGTAAATCAGCGAAAGTACTTTCGTGACCCGAGTAATAAAAAATTTTCCTGTGCGTTAAAATAGCAGAATCTAACCCATAGATGTCATCGCGTTCATAAACATTAGCTTTCCACCAGGCTGTTTTTAAATTATTTTTTAATTCTATGCCTAAAGGACCATAATCATAGACGCCTTGTAAACCCCCATAAATTTCGGCACTAGGGAAGATGAATCCTCTACGTTTACACAAAGAAACGATTTCTTCTAGATTTTCTGCTGCCATAGTTTTTTCCAAAAAATAAATAAGATTTACAAGCCAGAAATTTTGAGAGCCGATATAAAAAGTTAATATAAAATAAGGGTTTCATCGAATGTCGGCTTTTATTGGGCAGGGTTCTAATAAAAGTTACAAGGGTGTATTTGCAAGCCTTAGACTTGATGGCCCTAAGTTTAAAAAAGTTTTTATCCTCAAAAAGAAGTATACAACAGGTTTTCATAAGTTAGTTAAGATTCTTAAATAACAATGAGGATTAAGAATAAAAAAATAATATGGAGAACAGACTATTTTTTAGGTGTCACGAGCTAAACGTTTACGTTCATGTTCTTTCAAAAATTTCTTACGTAGTCGCAAGTAGTGTGGGGTGACTTCTACTAATTCATCATCAGCGATGAATTCTAATGCCTGTTCTAATGAGAATGTTATTGGAGGGGTCAAGATAATATTTTCGTCTGAGCCCGAGGCACGGATATTAGTCAATTGTTTTCCTTTTACTACATTAACCACTAAGTCGTTATCGCGCGAATGAATCCCAACTATCATTCCTTCATAGACATCAGTTTGAGGTCCAATTAATAATTTTCCTCGCTCTTGTAAATTGAATAGGGAAAACCCAGTCGCTTTACCGACTTGATTGGAAATCATGACACCGTTTGCTCTGTTAGCAATAGTTCCTCTTTTTACTGGGCCATAATGGTCAAAAACATGATGCATTAACCCTAAACCAGAGGTGGCTGTTAAAAATTCAGTGCGAAAACCAATTAATGCGCGAGTGGGTATTTTATAATCTAATCGGACACGCCCTTTTCCATCCGTTACCATATCGACTAGGTCACCACGTCGGCCACCTAATTTTTCCATAATATTACCTTGATGCTGTTCTTCTACATCGACAGTCAAATTTTCGTAAGGCTCTTTTAACTCACCATCAATTTCTTTTAAAATAACTTCAGGACGAGAAACACCGAGCTCATATCCTTCACGGCGCATCGTTTCGATTAATATCGATAAATGTAATTCTCCTCTGCCTGAAACGCGAAATCGATTAGGGTCTTCTGTGTCTTCGACCTTAAGTGCGACATTATGAAGTAGTTCTCTATCGAGCCGTTCTCTAATTTGTCGACTTGTTACGAATTTTCCATCTTTACCTGCAAAAGGTGAGTTATTGACCTGAAAGGTCATACTCATTGTCGGTTCATCAACGATCAGGGCGGGTAAGGGCTCTACCAAATTGGGGTCACATAAGGTGTCAGAGATATTTAATTTATCGATACCTGTGACAGCGATGATATCTCCAGCCTCGGCTTCATTAATTTCTATTCGTTCTAAGCCTCGATAACCTAAAATTTGTAATATACGAGCCGATCGACTTTTTCCTTCTCTGTCTATTAATATGACTGGCATGTTAGCTTTAGCGCATCCTCTTTGAATACGTCCAATGCCAATAGTACCCACATAACTGGAATAGTCCAAAGTGGTTATTTGCATTTGAAAGGATCCTTGGGGATCAACGGGGGGCGGAGTCACTTTATTAATGATGGTTTCAAATAAAGGGGTAAGATTAAAACTTGGATTATTAAGATCTAAGGTTGCATATCCATGTAAAGCTGAAGCATAGATAAAGGGAAAATCAAGTTGTTCTTCAGTTGCCCCTAATCGATCAAATAGATCGAATACTTGATTAATTACCCAGTCAGGTCTTGCGCTAGGCCTGTCAATTTTGTTAATGACAACAATTGGCTTTAAGCCTTTTTCAAAGGCTTTTTGAGTAACAAATCGTGTTTGCGGCATTGGGCCATCCACGGCATCAACGAGTAGTAAAACAGAATCTACCATGGAAAGGATACGTTCTACTTCACCACCAAAGTCAGCATGTCCCGGGGTATCGACAATGTTAATTCGGTAACCATGCCACGCTATGGATGTGTTTTTTGCAAGTATAGTAATACCACGCTCACGTTCCAAATCGTTACTATCCATGATCCGTTCTACTGGAGCAGCTCGACTGGAAAGCGTCCCTGATTGCTGGAGTAATTTATCAACAAGTGTAGTTTTTCCATGGTCAACATGGGCAATTATGGCGATATTACGGATATTTTGAATCATGATAGTTAAGGGTTAGATATTAGACAGTTCAAAAAGAGTGCATGATAACGCAAAGCAAGCCATTTCTGCTAGGGTGTTCTACACTGATAGAAAGGCAATTATTAATGTCAAGAGAGGTTCTATCATGGGAGTACTTTTATTGCAACCAACAATTACCGCTCAATGGCAGTCTTTAGTGAAGGAGGCGGAATCGAGTAATAATCTGAGGTTAAATGATGAGCTCGAAAGTTACTTAGTTTTTTTGTTAGGCTATTATAACCAGCGACCTGATATTGCTAATTCTATTCTAGCTAAAGAGTTTCTAACCGGAATGACTGAAAAATATACAAGACAAAGAGAGTGTTTACGTGAAGTAGGCGATAAATGCTTATTATTTGCCGGTTTTTTTCCTGAACAGGCCGAAAAAAAACAGGTCAAAATTAAATATTTTATTGAATTAGGCCAAACAGCTTATATTCAGGTAGCCAGCTTGTCGAAGCCAGGTTCCGCTTCGCTTTACAATGCCTTAAGTTATGATTTTCTCAGTTTGATGGAGATTCTGCATTCCATTCGTAGTCTTAGTGATCCGAAAAAGGAATTGACACCGTTACAAGCATTTGAATTATGGACGGACGTTAAAAGTCAGCGGGCTTTAACGGTATTGCGTAAAAACACATCCTTTCCGATTCTCGTAGGATCACCACGTAAACATTAATTCTAGTAATTTCTTATCTAAATCTCTAAGTAAGTCATTTTCTTGCTCAAAGAACACGAGGTCGTTAAGATAAAACAATAATTGTAATTCCTGGGTCAAATTCTATATTTGGGCATTAAAATGAATAAAACTTTAACTACCGATTTTGGTTATCAAACTATTCCTATAAACGAGAAAAAGAGCCGAGTGGAAGCGGTTTTTCAGTCGGTAGCTGACAAATATGATCTTATGAATGATTTGATGTCGCTTGGTTTGCACCGTCTCTGGAAAAAATTTGCAGTGGAATTAGCTCAACTTCGCAAAGGAGATAACGTATTGGATGTGGCAGGCGGAACAGGTGATTTAGTAAAGGTAATGGCTGAGCATGTAGGATCACAAGGGAGAGCTATTTTACTAGATATTAATGCAGCTATGCTAAATATTGGTCGAGATCGGCTTTTAGATAGAGGTCTTACAGAAGTTAGTGTTATTCAAGCTAATGCAGAGTTTTTACCTTTTGTTGAAGCGAGTTTTGATTGTTTGAGTATAGCTTTTGGACTACGTAATGTGACAAATAAAGAAAGAGCATTAGCATCTATGTACCGGATTTTAAAACCGGGTGGTCGACTTATTGTTTTAGAGTTTTCTAAGCCCTTATTGGGGTTTTTGCAAAATTTATATGATTGTTATTCGTTTGATTTTTTACCTAAATTAGGAGCGTGGATCGTTAATGATGAAGCAAGTTACCGTTATTTGGTAGAATCTATACGTCGACATCCGGATCAAAAGACCCTTCAGAAGCTTATTCTTTCTTCAGGATTTGATGATTGTGAATACTATAATCTGAGTGGAGGGATAGTTGCATTACATAGGGCGTGGAAATTTTGATTAGCTCAAATATTATACTATCAATTCAAGAGACGATACTTAATTACTATCTAAATCTTGATCCCGAATCTAAAGAATATTTACATCGATTATCTGGTAAGGTAATAAAGATAGAATGGACTCCTTTTTCCTATTTTTGGCATTTTAAATCGGATTTGATCTGTTTCACTAAAGATTATAATGGACCTGTGGATTTGATTTTACGAGGTTCAACTTTTGATTTTTTAAGTATGGTTTTTAATAAAAAAGATAAAGCATTTACAGATATCCCCCTGCAAGTTTTGGGTGATATGGAGTTTGCGAGACAATTTAAAGAATTTTTTTTAAATCTAGAAATTGATTATGAAGAGCAATTATCCAAAATTTTGGGCGATACAATAGCTTATCCGCTAGTCAAATTATTTAAAACAATGCGCCTTTGGGCTAAGCAGAGTATCGAAGCGCTTGGTCAAAATGCGAGTAGTTATATCCAAACCGAAATGAATTGGTTGGTACCAGACGAAGAATTGCAGCTTTTTTTTTCTGACATAGATAATCTGCGTGATGATTATGCTCGATTAGAAGCTCGGATAAAAACGTTGGAAAAAGGATAGATTGATGAAATCAATATCTCGCTTAGTACGTTTAATCCAGATCAGTTTTATTCTTTTCCGTTATAATCTTGATGAATTAATATACTCACTTAACCTATTCAGTCCCTTACGTTTTTTTGCTTATTTTAATCCTTATCGAAAGATCAATAAAAAAGTACCAAGAGGAGAACGAATTCGTCTTGCACTTGAAGATTTAGGCCCCATATTCGTTAAGTTTGGTCAAACGTTATCAACACGTCGCGACTTTATTCCTATTGATATAGCTGACGAGCTAGCAAAATTGCAAGATCGAGTTCCTCCTTTTTCCGGAGAAGAAGCAAAATCAATTATTGAAATCTGTATTCAAAGACCCATTGAGGATGCATTTTCTGAATTTGACATTAATCCTCTCGCATCCGCTTCTATTGCCCAGGTTCATGCTGCCAAATTATTATCAACAGGCCAAGAGGTAGTGGTTAAAGTTTTGCGGCCTGGTGTATACAAAAGAATTAGTAAGGATATTGATTTATTATATGCTTTAGCTGATTTGGCTATTCGTTATTGGCGACCTGCCAAGCAGCTTAGACCACGTGAAATTGTGGCTGAGTTTGAAGCTTGTTTAAAAGATGAATTAGATTTGTTGCGTGAAGGGGCAAATGCCTCTCAGTTACGTCGTAACTTTTTTAATTCTGATTTGCTTTATATCCCAGAAGTTTATTGGCCCTATACTTCTCACAAAGTTTTGGTTATGGAACGTATTTATGGTATTTCAATTTCTGATATTTCTACTTTAAAAAAACAAAAAATTAATTTAAAAAAATTGGCAGAAAGAGGTGTCAAAATTTTCTTTACGCAAGTTTTTCGAGATTGTTTCTTCCATGCTGATATGCACCCTGGAAATATTTTTGTTTCACCTCAGCATAAAGAGAATCCCCAATATCTGGGTGTTGATTTTGGTATTATGGGGAGTTTAAGTCCAGAGGATCAACGTTATCTCGCCGAAAATTTGTTGGCTTTTTTTAATAGAGATTATCGCCGTGTCGCACAACTGCATGTTGAATCAGGTTGGGTTGCAGAAAATACAAGAATTAATGAATTTGAAGCGGCAATTCGTACAGTATGTGAACCTATATTTGAAAGACCATTAAAAGAAATTTCATTTGGGCAGTTGCTTTTACGTTTATTTCAAACAGCGAGACGCTTCAATATGGAAGTACAGCCACAATTGGTACTTTTACAAAAAACTTTGTTCAATGTTGAAGGTTTAGGACGTCAATTATATCCCGATTTAGATTTATGGAATACAGCCAAACCTTTTTTAGAGCATTGGTTACGAAAGCAAGTAGGCCCACGTGCTTTTTTGCGTAAAATCCGAGAGTATGCCCCTTATTGGGCAGAAAAAACCCCTGAAATTCCGGATTTATTTTATCAGCTGATGCTTGAATTACGTCATTTGAAAAAGAGTACAAAATGTGGTTATTGTGCAATTGAAAAGGAAAAAAAGAAAGCAAGTCAAAAATCCTTTTGGACAATAGGTTTAGGAATTGCTGTAGCTTGTATCGTTTGGGTTTTATTGGATTTAGGGTTTAAAACTTTTTCATTAGCGCCCGTTTATTTAGGGGTTTTAGGTATCGGGGGCTTAACATTATTTTTAAGCGCGATGATTAATTTACGAAAATTAAATTAATTTAAATGCAAGGAGTGTTTATGGGATTTTATGGATTCAATCTAATATCGTTCCTTATTATTTTTTTGATTGCTTGGTTATTATTTGGACCTAAATATTTACAGATTCTTTTAAAGGATTTATATATTTCTTGGTTTAATTATATTAAGATGGTATTAAAGTCATATAATTCAAAATTAAATGGTAGAAAACCCGAATCCAAAACAGATATTACTCGTGGATGATGATGAGTTAAATCTAAAAATATTAACAAAATATTTAGATGAAGCTCAATATGCTTACGTAGTCTGTAAAGATAGCCAGCTTGCATGGGATTATTTGAAAGGTCACCCAGATAGATTTTTTGTCGTTTTAAGCGATAGAATAATGCCCCATCTTCATGGTTTGCAGTTATTAACGAAAATGCAAATGGGAAAGCTAAATATACCTTTGATTCTGTTTTCTGGAGAAGCAAGTAAAGAAGAAATATGCGAGGCATTAGTGCAAGGAGTGCATGATTTTTTTTATAAACCGATATCTAAAGAATTACTTTTAGCATTATTGAAAAAGCTAGAAAAGCAAATAACATGATCCTTGTATTAGGAAAAAGGAGAAAAAAATGGATAAATCTAATCTTAATTGGGAAAATAGCAGGTTATACGTTTTAGCCAACATAGGTGATGTCAATTTATTTGAGTATTGGATAAAAAATAAAAAACTAAATATAGATGCTCGAGATGAAGATGGTGATACGACTTTACACTATGCAACAAGAGGAGGACATGTCGATCTAGTTATCTTCTTATTAAAAAAAAAGCGGTCATCAGCTGTAATAAAAATCAGCAGTCTCCTTTGCAGTTAGCTTATAAATTTAAGCAATTTAAAGTCGCTTATGAGATTACACAAGCTATAGTTAAAGGAGAAAATCAAACGGATAAATTTGAATATCAACAATTAAATTTACACGTTAATGATTTTATAAATCATTTAAATAAAAATTATCTCCAACGAAATATTTTTCTTCGCTTTTCGGCTAAGCATACAGAAAGGGCTAAGGCTTTAATAGTAGCTGTCCAGAAATGCGGTTCAATGAAACAATTTAGAGACTTGTTGAATAACCAACTTAATTTATTTAAAAACACACCAATTCAACCTTTACCTAATAGGATAATTGATGGACGATGGTCTAAATTTATTAAAAATAAACCATTGGACGTTAATAAATCTCAGTTTTACAAAACAATAAATACCTTTGTTCTCGAGCGATTTTCTATCCAGATAATTAGCAACAGTGCTAATAATGTTAACGCCGCACAGCGTTGATGCCTTTTCAAAAATTGAGGTTTAGAAATTGACTTAATGTAAAGGCTTGCAATTTTTTTGCACATCTCTAAACTTAAGTTCTTCATTTTAAGAGCGGCGCTATGAAAATCGTTTTAGCCAATCCAAGGGGTTTTTGTGCCGGCGTTGATCGCGCTATAGAAATTGTCAAAAGGGCTTTAAGTCTGTTTGGCGAGCCTATCTACGTGCGTCATGAGGTAGTCCATAATCGAATTGTAGTCTCTGAGTTAGAGCAAAAAGGGGTAGTTTTCGTTGAGCAAATCAACGAAATACCCCTGGATGCCACAGCTATTTTTAGTGCTCATGGAGTTTCTCGAGCAGTTTGGAAGGCCGCTAAGCAACGCAATTTGAGAATTTTTGATGCAACTTGCCCTTTGGTCACTAAAGTACATATGGAAGTGGCACGCTATAATCGTTTGGGTCAGGAATGTATACTGATTGGTCATGCCGATCATCCTGAAGTAGAGGGAAGTCTAGGACATTATGATAATCCAACCGGCGGAATCTACTTAGTAGAAAATATTGAGGATGTTGCTGCGTTAAAAGTTAAAAATCCTCGTTTATTGAGCTATGTTACCCAAACGACCTTATCTCTCGATGACACTAAAACTATTGTACTCGCATTGAGACGACGTTTTCCGGAAATTACTACGCCTAAAAAAGAAGATATTTGTTACGCAACACAAAATCGGCAATTAGCTGTTAAAGAATTAGCAAAACAGTGCGATATGGTATTCGTTTTAGGATCAGTTAATAGCTCGAATTCTAATCGCTTGAAGGAACTGGCCGAACGTTTAGGGAAGCCTGCGTATTTAATTGATTCTGCTGAAGATATCCATCCGAACTGGATCATTGGGAAAGGAACTATTGGCATTACGGCTGGAGCGTCGGCGCCTGAGTTTTTAGTTCAAGGCGTTATAAACTATCTAAAAGAATTTTTTAATGGCCAAAATTGCTTGGTTTCCGAGTTGAAGGGGATAGATGAAAATGTTGCTTTTGCCTTACCACGTCAATTACGAGGTCCAGTAACTATCTAAACTGAAAACAATACGCTAATGTTTCTCAATAATTGATAGAACTATTTTTTTACTTCCCAAAAAATATCTGAATTAGCTTCCTACCTAAGGATTTTGCTAATAATTTTCTTGGCATATTTAATCTCCTTGAAACCAAGGGAAGTGGTAGCAGTAGAAAACTTTTTTCATCAATTAATGCACTTACACTACATGTTTATCACTAATATAAATTACCAGCATTGCTTAGAACCATTACCCGCATTATTTTTCTCTCCTAATTCATTAAGCATAAAAAGATAACATTCTGAATCAGAAAATGTAGATTGAGCGGATAGTTGGTAAGTGCTCTCTGTGCTTTTTAAAGCTAATTGATAAAAATGTCTATCAGTCATATTTTTTAAATGTAATTTATCAAAGCTTGCATTTTTGTAGCTATTATTATTTGCAAGATAATAATTCTCCATATGCTGAGCAAGAATCATTAAAGCAATTTTTGCTTCTGTTCGACGGGTTTTTATTAGGACATGAGTGTAAATTGGATAGGAGATTTTAGCTAAAATACCAATTATAACTAAGACTATCAGCAGTTCAAATAAACTAAATCCATGTTCAGTATTCAATTTGTATAAGCTCCATTATTTTTGTAAAAGGTAAATATAAATAGAAACTTATATAAGTTTTTATAAAATTATTAGTTTATCAATAAAACCCATGAGGTAAGATGCCCAAGTTAGTACTGATTTGTTGGGCAAATGCAGCACCGATATGATCAGAAAGTTGTTCCAGGAGGCCTGGTTTGACGGTGTAATCGACTATATTTCTATTTTTAATCAATTTTCGCGATAAACTATTTAAGTCACCAAAACCGTCTATCAATCCTAAAGGTAATGCTTCTTTACCCGTCCATGCTAAACCAGAAAATAACTCCGGATTATCTTTTAATCGATTTCCACGACCTTGTTTAACAGCATTAATAAATTGTTGATGAACGTTTTCAAGCATACGTTCCGCAATAAGTTTTTCGTCCAATTTTTCAGGTGAGAAAGGATCTAAAAAGCCTTTATGCTCTCCTGCTATTAATAAGCGCCGCTCAACACCTACTTTCTTCATGGTATCAACAAAACCAAATCCATCCATTAAAACACCAATCGAGCCAACTAAGCTAGAAGGATTAGCATAAATAGCGTCGCTGGCTGAGGCTATGTAATAAGCAGCAGAAGCGCAAAGATCATCACATACTGTATACAGTTTAGTCTTAGGGTATTGGTGACGTAGATAACAAATTTCATCATAAATCTGTGCGGCTTGTACTGGGCTGCCACCAGGACTATTGATACGTAAAATAACGGCACGAGTATTTTTATCTTCGAAAGCGTTTTGCAGGCCTTCAATTACATTGTCGGCACTCGCAGTTGAATTGTCATCGATAATTCCTTTTATATCAATGAGACTAATATGGGCTTTTGCTTTTGAAGCCGTGGGAAGATTTGTTGGCCATAATTCAAATAACAGACATAAAAAAATTATAAAAAATAAGAATTTAAAGAAAATATTCCACCGTCTTTTCCGGCATTGTTCTTTCAGGTTATTAAAAAGTAACTTTTCTAGAGTTTTACGCTGCCACTGTGGATCATCTAATAATTTTTTTACCATAAAACCTCTAAAATGCTCAAATCTAAGAAAAAGTTGTGCTTAGTTTACCTCTTTTTTATTTACGGGAACATATTGAAGGGGCAGTTTTGAATTTTTCTTTTGTTTTAAAGACCAAGAATGCATGGTGAATGCTTTTGAGGTTAAATCTTAAACTAACCTAATACCTAAATATAGGGATGGTAATCTATTTTTTAAAAAATTGACTTGATTTTTTCTAATTAGACTAAACTATTTATAAGACAGAGATAGTGATGACTAGAGGAAAATATGAGTCTTAATAAATTGACCAGTCAGTTTCAAAACGCTTTGGCGGAATCTCAATCAATTGCTATAGGTCGAGATAATCCATCTATTGAACCTGTTCATTTGATGTCTGCTTTGTTACAACAAGAAAATGGCACAGTCAGACCTTTGTTAAGTAAAGCTAATGTTAATTTAGATCAATTAACTAAAAGTTTAGATGAGGCGATGGCGCATTTACCTAAAGTAGAGTCTTCGACTCCTGGTGAAATTTATCCTTCCAAAGACTTTACCCGTTTATTAAATGTATCGGATAAGCTTGCACAACAAAGAAAAGATGAATATATATCGAGCGAATTATTTGTACTAGCCGTTGTGGACGATAAAAATAATTTGGGTGAATTATTAAGAAAGGCCGGTGCTAGCAGGATCCTAATTGAGAAAGCAATAAAGGATATACGAGGAGGGGAAGCAGTGAATGATCCGGAAGCTGAAGGACGTCGAAAGGCTTTAGAAAAGTACACGATAGACCTAACGGCGCAAGCATCGCAGGGAAAGCTTGATCCAGTGATTGGCCGAGATGATGTGATTCGTCGCACGATTCAAGTTTTACAAAGACGAACTAAAAATAATCCGGTGCTTATTGGTGAGCCGGGTGTAGGTAAAACCGCTGTAGTGGAAGGGCTTGCACAACGTATTATAAATCATGAAGTTCCAGAAGGATTAAGAAACAAACGTTTATTGGCTTTAGATATGGGCTCGTTGATAGCTGGTGCTAAATATCGGGGAGAATTT
Organism: uncultured Rickettsiella sp.; assembly: GCA_947058615.1. GTDB lineage: Bacteria > Pseudomonadota > Gammaproteobacteria > Diplorickettsiales > Diplorickettsiaceae > Aquirickettsiella. The sequence goes on from CAMSHF010000001.1 coordinate 261,915, forward strand.
GAAGAGCGGTTAAAAGCGGTTTTGAATGAGCTGTCAAAGCAAGAAGGACAAATTATTTTATTTATAGATGAATTGCATACTATGGTCGGCGCCGGGAAAGCGGAAGGTGCTATGGATGCTGGCAATATGTTAAAACCTGCTTTAGCAAGAGGCCAGTTACATTGTATTGGGGCGACTACTTTAAATGAATATCGGAATTACATTGAAAAAGATGCTGCATTAGAACGCCGTTTCCAAAAAATTTTAGTAGATGAGCCTAGTGTTGAAGATACTATAGCCATTTTACGTGGTTTAAAACAACGTTATGAGATTCACCATGGTGTAGAAATTATGGATTCTGCTATCGTTTCAGCAGCTACTTTGTCCCATCGTTATATTTCTGATAGAAACTTACCTGATAAAGCGATCGATCTTATCGATGAAGCGGCCAGTCGAATTAGAATTGAAATAGATTCAAAGCCTGAAAAATTGGATCGCTTAGATAGACGATTAATTCAATTAAAGATTGAGCGAGAAGCTTTAAAAAAAGAAACGGATGAGTCTTCTAAGATGAGATTGAAAAATTTAGAAAATGAAATTACAGGGCTTTCAAAAAAATATGCTGATCTTAATGAAGTTTGGAAAGCTGAAAAAGCTACCTTGCAGGGCGAACAAAAAATTAAAAGCGAGCTTGAAAAGGCCCAATTTGAGTTAGAAAAAGCACGCCGGGCGGGAGATCTAAATCGGATGTCCGAATTACAATATGGTCATATTCCTGACTTAGAGAAAAAACTACTTGCTGCTCAAAAAATAGAGAAAAAAGAGGAGCCTCATCTATTACGTAATAAAGTGAGTGAGAAAGAAATTGCTGAAATTGTTTCACAGTGGACAGGTATTCCTGTGGCCAAGATGTTAGAAGGTGAACGAGAAAAACTGCTTCATATGGAAAATGCACTTCATAAACGCGTGATTGGACAAGATGAAGCAATTTCTGTTGTAGCTAATGCGATTCGCCGTTCTCGTGCAGGTTTATCCGATCCTAAGCGTCCAATAGGATCGTTTATTTTTTCAGGACCAACCGGTGTCGGTAAAACCGAAGTTTGCAAAGCCTTAGCAGGATTTTTGTTTGATTCTGACGATGCAATGGTACGCTTAGATATGTCGGAATTTATGGAAAAACATTCTGTTTCCCGTTTAGTTGGGGCGCCTCCAGGATATGTCGGTTATGAAGAAGGGGGTTATCTTACTGAAGCAGTTCGTCGGAAACCTTATTCAGTTGTTCTTCTGGACGAAATTGAAAAAGCGCACGCAGATGTTTTTAATATTTTATTACAAGTACTAGATGATGGACGCTTAACTGATGGACATGGGCGTACAGTAGATTTTCGTAATACCGTAATAGTGATGACATCCAATTTAGGTTCGCAGATTATTCAAGAGTTGACATCAAAAAAAGATTACGCGGCATTAAAAAATACGCTAATGAATATTATTTCCCAGCATTTTCGTCCAGAATTTATTAATCGGATTGATGAAGTGGTTGTATTTCATGCCTTAAATCAAAACCAGATCCATGCGATTACAGAAATTCAATTGCAACAATTACGTCAACGTCTCAAAGAGCGAGATTTACAATTAGAAGTGAGCGAAACTGCGGTTGATCATATTGCTAAAATGGGGTATGACCCTATTTATGGAGCTCGACCCTTAAAACGCACCATACAGCAGGAATTGGAAAATCCAATTGCCAAAGATATGCTCGAGGAAAAATTTTTACCTGGAGATAAAATTTTTGTAGACTATGTGGACGAGAAAATAACATTAGCATCGAAGAAAACAAAAGATAAAGCCAAAAAGAAAAATTAATTTTTATTTAAATTCAATGTGGGAGATAAATACATAGGATTCTTGGTAATATTAAAATAAGGAGAATTTTTTCCTGGCTTAAATCCATTTGTATAATGCGACCACGTTATAAAAAATCAGATAGATTGTGCCAAGTCTGTAGCATAACCTAAATAGTTAGCGGGTGATAATTCAAGTAAATTCTTTTTTACATTGTCAGGTATTTTTAAGCTATTAATAAATTGATGAAGGGTTTTTTGATTAATTTTTTTACCTTGTGTCAATGCTTTTAATTGTTCATAAGGCATTTCAGTAGCATACCGTCTTAAAATGGTTTGTATCGCTTCAGCCAAAATTTCCCAATGTTGGTTAAGATCTTCAAGTAATTTTCTTTCATCAATAGAAATTTTTTCTAAACCAGAATATAAACTTTTATAAGCAATTAAATTATATGCAAATGCGGTGCCAAGGTTACGCAATAGGGTAGAGTCGCGTAAATCTCGTTGCCAACGAGAAATAGGTAAGGTTCTAGAAAAATGTTGGTATAAACTATTCGCTAAACTAAGATTACCTTCAGAATTTTCAAAGTCAATGGGATTAATTTTGTGTGGCATAGTGGATGAACCTATTTCACCCATTTTGGTTTTTTGCTTGAAATAGCCTAAAGAAATATAACTCCAGCAATCAGCAGCTAAATTAATTAGTATGTTATTAATTCGTTTTAAACTATCACAGTATTCTGCCATATAGTCATGTGGCTCTATCTGTGTGGTATAAGGAATCCAATGTAAACCTAAGCTCTCTACAAATTTTTTGCAGAGTTCAGGCCAGTTAATATCAGGGTAAGCAGCACGATGAGCATTATAGTTACCAATAGCGCCATTAAATTTACCCTGTAATTTTACTTCAGCAAATAAATTTTTTTGTTCGACTAAGCGATAGGTAAAATTAGCTAATTCTTTACCCATCGTCGTAGGTACAGCAGCCTGCCCGTGCGTACGTCCCAACATTGGGTGTGTAGCATATTGATGAGAATATTTTTTTAAACAAGTAACAAGTTTCAAAATTGAAGGGAGTAAATGTTGAACTCGTACCTCTTTGAGCATTAACGCATAAGCCAAATTATTAATATCATCAGAGGTACAGCCAAAATGAATAAATTCACGAATAGGTTCTAACTCAGGATTTTTAGCTAATTTCTCTTTCAAGAAATACTCCACGGCTTTAACATCGTGACGAGTCGTTTCTTCAAGGGTTTTTATTTTTTCAGCATCTTTTAAATTAAAATTTTCAACAATATGATTTAATTGTTGCTGAGTGGATGAAGAAAATTCAGGAATTTCCTTAATGCCGGAATGTTCAGCAAGTGTTTGTAACCAGCGTATTTCAATGAGCACTCTGAAGTAAATTAAGCCATATTCACTACATAAAGAGCGCAAAGCCTCGGTTTTATCGGAGTAACGACCATCAATAGGAGAAATTGCAGTTAAAGGATTGAGTTGCACTGGGGCCTCGATAAATATTTATTTACAGTTCTTCAGATTCCTCAGGGCCAAATTTTTCTGACCTATCATGTCTTTTTTCTTTGATTTTTTGTTTATGTTTGTTGATTTGTTGTTCTATTTTATCAATTAGATCATCAATAGCGGGGTATAAACTTTCATTTTTGGCACTCGCATAAAACTCAGTGCCATGCGTATCGACCAGGGCTTTAGCAACTTGATCCAAATTTTCCAGACTTAAAGTGACATGTATAGCGGTTGTTTTATTGGTTATTCGTTCAAGTCGTTTAAATTTGTCTAAAATATAGTGCTTTAAAGCATCAGTAACTTTGATGCCGCCGTCTGTAATAGTAATTTGCATTGAGCCCTCTATCTTTATAATGTATTGTCTTTAATATTATTCTGATACCACTAAAGACTATGGTATAGTATAGATTATACCTTACGGTGTGGTAGTAAAGTAGATATAGTCTATGAATAGAACTTTTAAAGCTATTTTATGTAGGCATTGATCAAAATTTAATCGTGCAGTAACTCGATTTAAAGATGCTTGTCTAAAGATCAAACTCATGACCAAGATAGATCTCCCTGACACGTTGATTACTCAATACTTCTTTTGGTGTGCCTACATAAATAGTCTCTCCTTCGCTGACTATATAAGCTCGTTTACAAATTGTTAATGTTTCTCGAACATTGTGGTCGGTAATCAAGACACCAATACCTCGTCGGCTAAGATGGGTAATCATACGTTTAATGTCTACCACAGAAATAGGATCGATGCCAGCAAAAGGTTCGTCCAGTAGCATGAATTTGGGTTCCATAGCTAAAGCACGTGCAATTTCCACTCGACGACGCTCACCTCCTGATAAGCTAATTCCTAATGTATCGCGTATATGAGTGATATGAAATTCATGGAGTAAATTTTCTAAATGTTGTTTACGTTGCTCTTTTGAAAGATCTCTACGTAACTGGAGAATAGCAAGAATATTATCAGCGACAGATAGTTTACGAAATATTGAAGCTTCTTGAGGCAAATAACCAATACCTGCTTTAGCGCGTGCATGCATTGGTAAATGCGTAATATTACGATTATCTAACAAAATTTTACCTTGTGTGCTTTCAACTAAGCCCACAATTAGGTAAAAGCTTGTGGTTTTTCCCGCACCATTAGGGCCCAATAAACCGACTACTTCGCCGGTTTCTAGTTCCAAAGAAACATTTTTGACAACAACTCGAGAATGGTAACGTTTGGCTAAATGGATTGCATGTAGTTTATTCATGAGTGTACAGGTTTAGCGGAGCTATTAGTATTTGGGTATGCCCTTTTTTAGAGATAGGAGAGACAATCATTTTCTTTTTAAAATCATAATTAATTTGTGGGCCTTTAAGATGATTTTGACCTTGCACAATCTCGGCATTTCCCACGGCTTCTAACCAATCTTTTTGGGGATAATAATAGATCGTATTTCCAGTAGCAATTAATTTAGGTTGATTAGGGAATATCGGTGCGCGATAACGCGCGGGGTTACCAATAGCAGTTATCTTGTTGATTTGTCCATTTGGGTCAGAATAGCTGATGGCATAATCTGCAGTTAACACACCCGATTCTTGGGTTATTTTAATATGTCCCTGGTAGACGCCTAACTTTATTTCATTATTATAGGACAGCGTGTCCGATTCAAAATAAATAGTTTTTCCCAGATCTTGTTGATCAGCCCAGAGGCTCCCCGAAAAAATAAAAGTTATTAATATAATTAGGCATAACAGTGGATAATTAAAGTTTATTTTAAGTAGTTTTTTTAAGTGATTTTGAATCCACATCTTAAACCTCATTGGCTATTTTGTAGATTTGAATTGACCTCTTACTTGAGATAAAAGCTGGATCGTTTTTGTACTAAAATTAGCATGGAGCCCTACGGCATGTATCTCCTGATTTGCCTGAGTTATTACAATAGGCGCGGAGGTATCAGCCGTTTTTTCTTTAAGATGAATATTTAAACTGGATGTCGTTAAGATTGAGATAATTTTATTATTTGACCCTTGCTTTTGTTCAAGTTTGACATTATTCCAAAGTTGTAAAAGACCTTTATCTTCTTTTAGTTTGCCATAGCGAGATGAAAGTTGCCATGATTCATTTTTTTTTAAAAATAAAGTGAATAAAGGGGTGGTAAGTGAAATACTAGCCTCTAGGGGATAATGGATGGATAAAGGAGTGTTTAATTGATCATAGAGATTACCCGATTTATCGGTATGATAAACTATGATCTGAGTTGCGTAAGAATCAGGCCGATTGCCTAAAAACGTAGCGCTTATAGGTCGAGTCAATTGTAGCCATGTATACCAAGTACCCAGTAAAATAAGGGAAATAAGAATAAGGTTAACAAATAGAGTCTTAGAAAACATACTAAATAAATACGCTAGCTTAAATAATTTGATTATCGTTTTGTATTTTGAATTCTGATGTTAGTAACCTTTCCCCACTCGCAGTTTTTTATAATTAATCTTAAGTGATTTTTTGATTCAGAATATCATGAATGTGCACAACACCAAGAGGTTTTTTATCTTTGTCTATAATAATTAAAGTAGTTATTTTATTATCTTCCATAATTCGTAGTGCTTCAGTAGCTAATTTATCTTTGTCTATCGTTTTACAATTAGAGGTCATTACTTGGTCCACTGGAGTGGTTTGAAGATTTAATCCCTGGTCTATAGTGCGTCTCAGATCACCATCTGTAAAAATGCCTAAAAGACGTTGGTTTTTATCAGTGATTAGAGTCATTCCTAGTCTTTTTTTTGAAACTTCAAATAAAGTTTGAATTAAAGAGGTTCCAGATTTTACATTAGGTATAGCGCTATCTGTATGCATAATATCAGACACTTTTAATAATAAGCGTCGCCCCAAGCGACCTTTTGGGTGAACCTTAGCAAAGTCATCACTGCTAAAACCGCGCAGATTAAGCAGTGATATTGCAATGGCATCACCCATAACTAAAGTAGCTGTACTGCTTGAGGTTGGAGCCAATCCTAAGGGGCAAGCTTCTTGCTCTATGGGTATATGAATGGTGACAGTGGCTTGTTGTGCTAAAGTGGATTGAGAGTTTCCTGTCATAAGTATAAAAGGGATATTAAGCAGCCTGAGCGTAGGTAGAATGCTGATGATTTCATCTGTTTCCCCTGAATGGGAGATGGCAAGAACCACATCGTTAGAATTTACCATGCCTAGATCACCATGGTTCGCTTCTGCGGCATGAATAAAAAAAGCAGGACTACCCGTGCTGGCTAAAGTAGCGGCAATTTTATTACCAATATGCCCCGATTTTCCAATCCCAATAACAACGATGTGTCCTTGGCAATTTAAAAGTAATTCACATGCCCGTTCAAAACTTGCATCAATTTTTTTTAATAAGCTCAAAATAGTTTTGGCTTCTATTTTAATTACTTTACGCGCTGACTCAAAAAATTTTTTAGTATTCATTACTTTAAACTAGGTGAATTTTGAAACATCTAAACTGGCTGTAGTTAATTGGGATTTTCTAAACTTAACATCCCTGTGTTGTTGGCATAGGCGAATAATTCTGCATAGCGTCCCCAATCTATTACGGTACGGAGAACGCGTTCAGCCTCTTTTTCACTTAAATAATCCTCTAATTCATTCAAGAAACGTTCTCTCGAAGCGCGTTGACCGGTTGTGCGTCTTTCTTCTAGAACTTGTTTTATATGCTTAGCTAAGGGCACGTACCTTAATAAATGGGCAGCAAAGATTTTCTTACGTTCTAGGATATCGGCATTTGCAAATAATTTACCTGCTTCAGTTAAGACTAATTTGCCATTATTAACCTGTGCAAAACCTAAAATATCCAATACTTCGGTTAATGGAAAGAGATCATCAACATCTAAATGTAGTGATTCAGTAAGCTCAGGTAAGCTCACATGACCTTGATATTCAGATTGATCTAAAGTTTCAAGTAAACCTGTCAATTCAGAAATATCTGCGTCAGGAAGACGGTAGCCTATATCCGTAATACGAGGTAACTGTTCTTGGAGTAATAGTTTTTTACGCTCATCCATTTGGCGGGTAATTAGAGAGTATATTTGATCAACATATTTACGGAATTCGGAATTTTGTTCCGTTCGTGGATAAGGCAAATCAATGCTTAGCTCTGCTCGAATGCTACCTGGATCGCTATCAAAAACAATGACACGATTTGCGAGCAAAACTGCCTCTTCAATGTTGTGGGTTACGAACAAAATCCCACGTGTGCCGGTTTGTTTGGTTTCCCATAAATCAAGTAGATCGCTTTTAAGGTTATCGGCAGTGAGGACATCTAAGGCTGAGAAAGGTTCATCCATTAACAAAACATCAGGATTAATAACCAGTGCTCGAGCAAAACCTACACGTTGACGCATTCCGCCGGACAATTCTTTTGGATAAGCAGACTCAAAGCCATCCAGTCCAATAATATCAATAGCTTTTAAGGATCGAGTTCTACGTTCATCACGAGGAACTCTTAATGCTTCAAGACCTAATTCTACATTTTCTAATACGGTTAACCAAGGCAATAAAGCAAAGTTCTGAAAAACCATAGCCATACCTTTAACAGGTCCGTTTACGGTTTGTTCTCGGTAGGTTACGGTGCCGCTGCTCGGTTCAGAAAGACCCGAAATGATGCGTAATAATGTCGACTTTCCTGAACCCGATTTCCCTAGTAGAGCGACAATTTCATCCTCATACAACTGAAAATTAACTTTATCAAGAACCAATAATTCTTGTTGCTCAGCTTTCTTAAAAGATTTGCTAATATCTTTTACAGTGAAAATAGGCTTTTTATTCATGATACATCGCTTAATCTAATCGGTAACGAGATTGAGATAAATTATACAGTGGGCGCCAAACTAAATGGTTCATAACTAATACAAATAAACTCATGACTGCCATTCCAAGGGCTACGCGTGGGAAGTCTCCGGCATCAGTAGATTTTGCAATATAGGCGCCCAATCCAGTTGCAGCAAGTGTAGTAGAGCCCCAATTAATGACCTCAGTTATGATAGTTATATTCCAACCCCCACCAATTGCAGTAATGGTTCCTGTAATCCAATGAGGAAAAATTCCAGGTAAAATTAAACGATGCCACCATTGCCAGCTTTTAACACCAAAGTTGTTGGCTACTTCTTTAAGTTCTTCCGGTAAAGCGGCTGTCCCTGCGATTATATTAAATAAAATGTACCATTGTGTGCCTAGCAATAATAAAGGAGTTGACCATATCTCGAAATTTAAGTGATATTTTAAAATTAAAACAACTACTATAGGAAATAAGACATTGGCTGGAAATGCAGCTAAAAATTGCGCAATGGGTTGCGCCCATTCTGCAATACGACGATTTAATCCGATGAAAACTCCTATAGGAATCCAAATAATACTTGCTATTAGAATAATCGTGATGACTCTTAATGCCGTTATGCTGCCTAAAAAAAGGACATGAATTAACTCGCGTGATGAAAGATGCTTTAAGATAAAATGTAAAAGTAGACAAAGTGATACAGTTATCACTAGTGTAATAAAACTGTACCAAATAATGTTGATTAATCTATTGGGACTTGATTTTTTGAAGGCAGTTTTCTTTTTAATATCCTTAGAAAAAGAAATATTGACTACGGCATCACCTAATTTTCCAAAAAAATGACCAAAATATTTAAAAATAGAGGTTTGTTGTAATAGTATAGTAACCCATGAGCGTGAAATAGATTCTTGGCTCACTTGCTCGAATGTAAATTTTTTTGACCAATCTAATAGAGGTCTAAAAAGAAATTGATCATAAAGTAAAATGACAATGAGCATGGTTAAAATTGTGTAAATTACACCTGAAATACTAGCCTGACTAATGGCAAGACCTAGATAAGAGCCGATCCCAGGCAATACTATAGTTTGGTTATTTACAGAAATACTTTCTGATGCGATTAAGAAAATCCAACTCGCCGACATAGACATCATCATATTCCATAGAAGCCCTGGCATACTAAACGGTACATCAAGTCGCCAAAAGCGTTGCCAGGCGGATAAATGGAACATGTCAGCGGCTTCTTTAAGTTCAGTAGGTACTGAACTTAAGCTTTGGAAAAAGCTGAGCGTGATGTTCCAAACTTGAGCCGTAAAAACTGCGAAAATCGCGGCTGCTTCAGGACCTAACCGACTACCATGAAATAAAGCAATAAACCCTACTATAGTGATAGATAACAAACCAATGACGGGTACCGATTGAAGGATATCGATGCAAGGAATGATAATGCTTGCTGCGCGTTTATTTTTAGCGGCTAAAGTTCCTACCGTAAACGTAAATAATAAAGAAAATGCCATCGCCGTAAATAAACGCAATACTGTGAATAAAGCATATTTAGGTAGTTGATGAGGGTCTAGGGATAGAGTTAAAGTTTGTCCGATTTGATAAGGAGCCGTCATTTGTTTGCCGGCCCAAACAAATGACGCAAGCATTCCTAGCACAATAATAAATGCAATTAAATCCCAGGAATTCGGAAAAATTTTTAAGGAATTTCTAAAAGAAAATCGATTATAGAATATTGACATGGACCTATCCCCCTTATGTTTGGGGGAGGTAGATATTTGACCCCACTAGTTTATATTCTTCGCATTTGATTTTTATCTGCATTCGTTGAATTTCCAACCATCATGTATACATGAAATACACCGGGTTGCTTATTTTTCCAAGGTTAAAATTCAAGTTTAGAATATCAAATTAGGGGAGGCATATATTTACCCCCTAAAACTTAGCCGCAGCCTAGTTAGATTTTTTTATTTTGTCAATATATAAATTGAAGGGCTTACTTTTTACAGACCGAATGGTAAACCCAACCTAAAATTCCGAGTGTGGATAGTACACCTAACAAGCCTGCTAATAAGCTTAAATGAGTGGGCATAAGGCGTAATACATCCGTGGATTGTGCTAAGGTAAAAGGGATCGCTAATACCACGCCCATTAAGCACGCTCCCGCTACTAAACCACAGGCTAAAGTGAGTCCATGTTGCCTCGCAGCGATAGGGTTAACTAATTTTTCTGATTGTATAGAGCGTCGTTTACGTAAAGTTCTTTCAACGAAATAGGAAGCAACTCCACCTAAAATTAACCCAGATGAGGTATCTAAGGGGAGATAGATACCTACACCGACGGCTAATACCGGTAAGCGCATACCATGTTTTTGCAATACTCGGTCAAAAATAATACAAAGTATAGCAACAACAAAACCAATGCTAATGAGACTCCAGGGCAAGTTATGCTTGAATGTTCCGGCAACTAAGCTCGCCATAAGTGTAGCTTGAGGTGCAGATAACATTTGAGCAGGATCCATGTGTCGTCCCGGAGGAGAAATACCTCCAATTCCGTAAGCATTAAATAATAGATTTAATGTAGGTGCTAAAATTAAAGCAGAAGCTATGACCCCCACAATTAATATTACCTGTTGTTTCCATGGCGTTGCGCCTACAATTTGACCGGCTTTTAGATCTTGAATGGTATCGTTGGTAATGGCACAGCTACTGCTGACAAGCGTACCAATAATAATAGCCAAGCCTTCTCCTTCAAGTAAATGTTTTGTATCGTGTGTAAAGCCAGGAGCCCAATTAAAAATAGCTAATAACGTTAGGGATGCAAGCAAAAGTATAGAAAGAGAAACGCCAGAAATCGGACTTTGACTACTTCCTATAAGCCCTGCAAAGTAGCCACATAAAGAAGAAAAAAAGAAACCTGTGACTAAAATAAACACAATACCGATAAACAAAGTGACTATTTGAATATTAACTGCTAATCCCAATCCAGGATGCTTAATAAAGCCAAATAAAATATAGGCTAAAGGCAATATTAAAATGCCCAATAAAATTAAATTATAGTTAATGGGTATGTCACGTTCATGCTTAGGTAGAGAGGTATAACCACTTTCTTTAATAGTTTTTAATGAAGCAAAAGAGGAGCGTACCCCTTTGATGATAGGTTTAATGAGTAGAACCATCGTCCATAGTCCACCAACTAACATAGTCCCTACGCCAATAGGGCGTATACTGGACTGCCAGATGGTTGTGGCTAAGCTGAAAGCTGACTGATGAGTAGACATTGTGAAAGGGTGTAAATAGCTAAAAATTGGGATCCCTAACACCCACCCAATAATTACCCCGACCAATGTACTGAGTCCTACCCCAATACCAACAATATAGCCTGCCGCTAATAAGGCAGGTTCGAAACCAAATGTAAAGCCAAAAATAAACTTATTTTTTATTTTAAACCATAATGGAAAATTATCCGCTATGATTTGAAAACCGGACTGAAAAAGGGCTACAAAAGCCCCTAAAAGCCCACCTTGGATGAGCTCTTTAAAATTTCCGCTAGTATCTTGGCTTATCTTTAAAACTTGGCCTATAGCGGTACCCTCTGGAAAGCGTAGAGTAGGATCGGCTAATAAAATACGCCGTAAAGGAATAGAGAATAGGATCCCTAAAATTCCACCTGTTAATGAGATTATTACTGTTTGCCAATAATCGAAGTGCTGCCAATAATGAAGAATAATTAAAGCAGGAAGAATAAATGCAGTGCCTGCGACAAGTGCTTCACCTGCTGAAGCTCCCGTTTGAACAATATTACTTTCGAGTATTGAGGAGTTTTTAAAAAAGCGCAGAATACCCATAGAAAGGATAGCGGCCGGGATAGAGGCAGAAATAGTTAAACCGACCTTAAGGCCTAAATAGGCATTTGCAGCGGCTAGAATGACTGCGAGTAAAATAGCCAATAGTACGGCGCGAAAACTTATTTCAGAGGGTTGTAGTGACGACATGAAATCCGAAGTTTTTTTAGTTAATCTTTTTATGTAACATATTGTGTACCTTAGGTCAAAAAATTAATGTGGGAAAATGGGAGATTTTACAGAACTTTATCAAAATTTTAGCTTTACTTAAGGTATAGCCAATTTAATATTTTATTGCGGATTCTTTCAAGGCCTATTGATTTAGTTGCTGAGAATATTTGAATTTCAGAGACATTATTAAGCGTAGAGAGCTGCTGTGATGCGAGTTTTAAGGCATTTTCGGCTTGATGGCGTGTTAGTTTATCTGCTTTAGTTAAAAGGATATATACTGGTATCTGATAATAAGAAGCCCATGCCAGCATGGCTTGATCTTGTTCTTTTAAGGGATTGCGAATGTCCATAGTTACAATTAAACCTTTCAAAGATTTTCTTAGTTTTAGGTAGTCTGCAATATTTTTCTCCCAATTAGTTTTTTTGCGCGGGGGTACGCTAGCAAACCCATAGCCTGGAAGATCGACTAAGCGTAAATTTTCGTTTATTTGAAAGAAGTTTAATAACTGAGTCCGGCCAGGGGTTTTACTGGTTTTGGCTAACCCTTTTTTCCCAGTAATTGAATTAATAGCTGTCGATTTTCCTGAATTAGAACGACCAATAAATGCAACTTCCGCGCCTTGATCGGTGGGCAATTGATCTAGTTGGGCTGCGCTTTTTAAGAAAGTAATGAGTGAAAAGACGGGGGAACCCAAGATTATCTTCCGCGAATTAAAAAATAAAAATTCCCTGGCTTTTATGTTATTTTTATAGTTTATCTAAGCCTTACAAAACTATAAACTAAACAAGAATGTTTAGCAATACCAAAAGTTATGCCGAAAATTTCTAAAATTATTTCCTAAAAAGTTTTTGTATGCTCAATTATAAAAATTTTCCATTTTTATTTATACTTTGTTTTTTGTTCGGTTTCGCTTCTAGTCATGTGAGGACTGAAAAACCCATTAAAGATATTATTATTAAATGTGAATTATGTCATGGTACAAAGGGTAATTCTACAATTAATGAAGATTGGCCAAAACTGGCGGGCCAGAACTTTAATTATTTAATGAAGCAAATGCAGGACTTTCATCCTTCTTCGAAACATCGACGTAAAAATGCAATAATGAGCTCTTTAATTATTACATTGTCAGAAGATGATAAAATCAAATTAGCAAACTATTATTCCAATTTGCTAGGGTCTATTGACACTGCACAGACTCATTTACTTTCTTTAGGACAAAGAATTTATCGAGGTGGAGATTCAAAAGGAGTGCCTGCCTGTTTAGCTTGTCATGGACCTGCGGGCTTAGGTAATCCTCCTGCCGGATTTCCGCGTTTAAGTGGGCAACATGCCCGATATATTGTTACACAGTTAAAAAAATTTCGCGATGGCAAGAGAAATAATGATAAATATCAGATGATGCCAATCATTAGCAAGAAATTGAATGATATAGAAATTATAGCAGTAGCGAACTATATATCAGGTTTATATTTTTAAATTTAAATTATTTACTCAGGGTATTCTTTTTAAGCTTAGGTTTTAATAACAAGCACACTCCTTGTTGAGGCATGATTTGATTTTCTTTAGGGTAAGTATCTGGAGATATAAAAATGAGGTTGATTGCTTTTTTTGAAAAGATTTTTATTAGTGCCTTTTAAATAAGTTAATTTTTTTAGTGATTGATTTTGTATTGTTGGAAAATAAATAAGGCAGTTTTAACTGCTTCGTTGTCTTGTTGTCGACCTGCTATGGTTTTATATTTTAATAATTTTAATTTATTTTTTTTGGCTAATTCTATTACATAAGTTTTACCATGTTGATAACGACCGTTTGTTTGCAAAATATATGAAGAAATAGTTTCATCGCTAAGTTCAATGGATAAGCCTAATAAACCGTTTTCTGTTAAGCACGCCGGTATTTTAGAAAAAAACAGATTAAGATAGCCAAAGTAAACCAAGGTATCAATACACAAGATAAGGTCAAAATCTTCTCCTTGTAGTTCCGTTATGCCATGTAAAATATCAGTTTCTATTAGAATATCATAACACGCTTTTTCTTTTGCTTTATTAAGCATATTAGGAGAAATATCAATACCAGTTAATTTTTTTTTAATATCAATAAAACATTGACCACTCAGACCCGTCCCACAACCGAGATCTAATACGTTATAATTATTTTCTTTCAAAAAAGGTTTTAACAGTTTGTGCATTAGCTCAGGAGTTTTATAGTGTAAAATATTCTGTAGATGTGTATCAAACTGAAAGGCATAGTTGTCGAATAAATTTTTAATATACTCTAAAGGTGCACCGTCAGGTGTAGCTTGCTGAGTTAGTGCATTGACCATATAACTCGCAATGGCATGTTTATCAGTTAGATTAAGAATAGTTTGATAATGTGCCAAAGCCCTAGCTTTGTTTTTTAGCTTTAAATAAATGGCAGCAAGATTAGTATGTGTGTTTATGTGCTTGTCATCAATCGCCAAAATTTTTTTTAAATCATCTAGGGCTTCATTCAATTGACCAGTCAACATTAGGCTGTGTGCTCGATTAAAAAGAGCTTCCGCGTCTAAAGGTTCTAAATTTAAATATAAAGAATAATGCCATATGGCTTCTTTTAGTTGATTAGTTTGTAATAATAAGGTTGCAAGATTATTTCTTGCTGTTTTATGTTTAGGGTCAATAGTGAGTGCACGGTTGAAATAATCAATAGCTTTATCAGATCGTCCTCCTTTTATCATTAAGGCAGCTAAGTTATTTAAAGTTTCCGCTGAATTTGGTTCCAGGTCGAGAGCTTTTTGATAATGATAATAAGATCGTTTTAAGTTTTGAATTTGCCAGTAAATATTAGCGAGTTGCGAGTGAGCCTGAAGAGAGTTTGGATCTAAACTTAATACCTTTTTAAATTGCGTTATTGCCGCTTTCATTTCTTTTTGAGTGAAAAATACTAAGCCTAAATTAAAATGTGCTTCGAGATAACCCGGTTTTAGATTAATAGCTTGCAAATAATGCAGACGAGATTCATTTAATTTATTTTGCTTATAGAACAAACCGGCTAAGTTATTATGGGCTTCAGCATAGCTTGGTTCCAAATATAAAGTGGTTTGATAATGGGTCAATGCTAATTCAAATTGATTATTATTTTTTAAAGCATTTGCTAAATGAAGATGAAAGCGTGCTGAATTAGGTTGTAAAGATAAGGCTTGTTGCATCCAAGCAATAGCAGTTTCCCATTGTTGTAGTTTAGAAGCAAGAATCCCTAAAGCGTGGATAGTTTCTACATGTCGAGGTTGTATACTTAATATGTGCTCATAAATATCGCTAGCATATTTCACATTGCCTGATTTATGAGCATTTAAAGCGTGCTGAAAAAGCGCCTCAATCTTAATAGACGAATTTTTATTTTTGACTAATTGACCAATTTTAATCTTATTTGGATTGAGTAGAGAGTTCATCGAATTTCTTATTGTAAGTATCAGTCAATTTGAGGTTGAATAAAAAAGAGTAATTCTGCTGGTTTATCTAGTAGATTTTCCCAGGTTTCAATATCAAAACTTAAAGAGACTACACCGGCTGTAGGTAGAATGATCGTTTTTGTATGCAGACATAGTTTGTGAGCTAAGCTGCTTATCGTAGGATTATGACCAACGATGATTGTATGTTGAGATGAATCCAATAAAAAAAATGATTGTAAAATAGCTTCGATATCACCAGAGTAAAGTGCAGGGTTAGTTTTTATAATTTTTTGGCTTATTTCTAAATCTTTACAAAGAAGTTGGGCGGTTTGTACTGCTCGTTTAGCAGGACTACACAATAGATAATCGGGTAGATATTTTTTTTCTTTTAATTGCTTTGCAATATTTAAAATTTGATAATGACCTGTTTGAGTAAGAACTCGATCTTTATCGCTTTCAAAAATTTGTTGTGGGTGCGTTGCAGCATGCCGCATAAGCATCAAGTTTTTCATTTTTTAATTGCTATCCCGACGACGATGATATACTCCATTTTTAAAACTATCAAAAAAATAATCTAACTCAGGATGTTCAACAGGGTCAAATGTGTCATCTTTATTTAAATTCATTTCGGCTGCATAGGCATGGTGGACAGATCCATGTACTAAAATGTGATACCAAGGTTGGTTTTTAGGGGGGTTGCCCGGCGCATTTTGGCTATACCAAGCATCATCTCCTTGAAAACCCGCATCGGCATCGACAATAACTCCACGGTAGCCAAATAGGTTATGTTGAACAATTTCACCAATTCCGAAACGTGCTTTTATAGGCCCCATCATAACTTAAATCCTAGCTGATATTTTGATAAGTTGCTATGACGGGGACATGATCCGATGGTTTTTTCCATAATCGAATTTCTTTATCTATATCACAAGCAATACATTGAGAAATTAAAGCTTCGCTCGTTAATATGTGATCGATACGTAAGCCATGATTTCGCCGAAAAGCCCCAGCCCGATAATCCCACCAGGTGTATTGAAAGGGCTCATTGTTAAATAATCGAAAACTGTCTTTTAGTCCTAAAGCTAATAGGTTTCTTAAAGCTTGACGTTCTTGAGGACTAGCTAATACTTTTCCTTGCCAAATTTTAGGATTATGAACGTCTTTATCTTCCGGAGCAATATTAAAATCCCCTAGTACGATTAAATTTGGATGTAAGCTTAATTCTTGTTGTAAATAAACTTTTAAATGCTTTAACCATTGTAATTTATAAATAAATTTTTCAGAGTCTATATTTGAACCATTAGGCACATAAACGTTGACAATACGCAGGGATTTTATATTGACGACTAATATACGTCGTTGTATATCATCAAAATTGGGCAAGGAAATAACTTCATTTTGCATAGGGACTCGACTAATGAAAGCAACCCCATTATAAGTTTTTTGACCACTATATAAGACATGATAACCCGCTGTTTTGAATAATTCTTCAGGAAAATGTTGATTCTCAACTTTTGTTTCTTGTATAGCAAGTAAATGAGGTTGATGAATATTTAGCCAAGTTAAAACATGCTCTAAACGTACACGTAATGAATTAACATTCCAAGTTGCAATTTTAAATAATTTGTTCATTTATAATAAAAAACTTTGATATCATGGATAAAATTTTCTGTTTCTATAATTTTTTTTAATTGAGTTTCTAAGTCAGTTTGATTGCTGAATGCAATGGGTAATTTCAGGTCAATAGTGATTTTACCCTCTAAATAATGAAAGACGGCTGTTTTAATAGTTTTTTCGGGTAGTATATCATGCCAATGGGCCTTCAAAATTTTTTGCAGTGTACTCCGATCAGGTAAATTATAAGAGGGATTAATTATTTCATCGTCTTCCGTATCAATATGAACAGTAACATCAGTAATATCCGGAAATGATTTAATTAAACGTTTATCAACTTCTTGGCCAATGTAGTGTCCTTCTGAAACGCTAATAGAAGGATCAACTAAAACATGAACATCACAAAAAATGGACCCTGCAATTGATCGGGTACGGAGTTGATGGATGGCCTTTACGCCAGGGATTTCTTCTATAAATAATTTAATTTTTTTAGTTTCTTCTATATTAAGCACGGTATCGACTAATTCTCGGATGCTATGCCAACCAAAATCCCAGGCCATTTTTAAGATCATTAATCCAACAATAATGGCTGCGATAGCATCTAATTTAGAAAAACCTAGCCAAGTTCCAATCACCCCTAAAGTCACCGCTATAGAAGAAAAAGCGTCACTTTGATGATGCCATGCATTTGATATGAGCAACATTGATTTAATTTTTATCGCGATGTGTTTCGTCCAAAAATAAAGTATTTCATTTAGCAAAATTGAACTTAGTGCAATCCATAAAACAATTGGCGAAGGTACTTTGCTGACATAAGCGTGGATACTAGTGATAGCGTTAATAATAATACTAAAAGCAACAATGGCTAAAATTAAAGCTAAAAAAACCGTAGCAGCAGTCTCAATACGGCCGTGTCCGTAAGGGTGGTCCTCATCAGCTGCTTTATTACCAAACTTTGAGGTAATGATAACGACACTATCTATAATTAAATCCGATAACGAATGAATTCCATCGGCCAATAAACCATGAGAGCTACCGATGATTCCAAAGATTATTTTCAAGGCGGCAAGTATGAGATTTTTTAATCCACCGCATAAAGCAATAAAGCGCGTTTGTTGATAGCGAGAAGTTTCCATTTATTAATTTCCTATTCGTATCACCATAAAAATCTCTAAATAATGACCATGGAGACGATACCAGGCTAAAATATCAGAAAGACCCCCTTTGTCAGTAAACATAATCTCCAAAATATCGTTGGATTTTAATTGTTTTACGCACCCTTGAACTTTAATCACAAGTAAAGGAAAGAGTAGACGTTGGGCATTTAATCGATGAATCATATGATCTAATTTTTGTAAATAGATTAAATTTTTTTAAAAAATAGCTGGCTTCAGAGTCAGATAAAATCAGCTTCAATCTGAAATATACCATTCTTTAGGGGTTTGATCTGCAATAAAAGGGTTAACTTTAAAGTTTTACACTGAACCACTTAATGACTTTATTTCCAAAGTTACCTTATCGCTCGGTTTGGCATCGGTAAAACGAGCAGAGATTTGTGCGGTAGATTGGATATTTTCAGCGGTAATTCTCATCAATTAAGCTAATAAGTAAGATAATATCCTCCTATTCATAGTCCTTTTTCCGCGATACCTCTAAAGATCTTTTAATTTTTTTGAGTAATGCCTGTTAGTTAAAAAACAACAACCTTCAGCTGACTGGGCGGGGGCGTATTCTTAAAAATCAAATTTTTTTGCTAATTCAAACGGTGAGCGCAGCAAGCAATAGAGTCTAAAGCAACTGAAATGAGAGCATCTGCTTTTTTTCATAATCAAATTAAAAATTTAATTCAAAATGTACTTGTTGGTTTAGTAAATTATCCCGGCACCTTCCTAAATCTTTAGTAAAGGAATTTTCTCTATCGGGCGATCGTGTGGAAGGTCCTTTAATGGGGCCAAATCCATCGGGCATTATACTTGAAGGGGTCTTGGCTTTTCCTGGAATAACTTTAAATGTAAATAGTTCATTTTTTTGCGATGCTAATGTATCTGGGGCTAAATTTGACTGGCAAGCGGATAAAAATGATGAAAAGAAAAATAATAAAAATTTACTTTTATTCATTAATCACCTTAAAATAATTTAATAAACTAGGAGTTATTTACAATAGGCTATAATGCACCGATTAAAAAAACCGTAGAATTTCAATTCCAAAATCAACCATAAAACGAGTTTGCAATGCCGACTTAATGCTCAACGATGGGTTTGGGTCGAAACTAAGGATAATCATGCGGCAATTTGACGTTGATGACAAGTCTGGATTGAAAAAAACGGTGGAAGGAATTTTATATCGCCTACGAGTAGGCTATCCTTGAACGTTTTTGAGTGTCTCAAACACTCTATTTTTTTATGAATGAGATAAATTGTAGAAATCATTTACGGTTTTTACCAAACGTGTACAAATTTCGTCTGCATCTGCTTTTTGTAAAATTAAAGCAGGTAAAAGACGAATTGTATTATTAGAAACGACGTTAAATAGTAAACGATGATTTAAACCGATTCTGGGAATATTTCGGCATTCAGTGTCGAGTTCAATGCCTATCATAAGCCCTTGTCCTTTTATAGCGATGATATGCGGATGTTTGGCAAAACTATTTTTAAGCTTTGTCATCAGGTAAGCGCCTATCTCTTTCACATGAACGGAAAAATTCCCCTTCTTTAAAGTATTAATAACAGTGATTGCGACTGCGCAAGCTAACGGACTGCCAGAAAAAGTAGAGCCATGTTTTCCAGCGGGAAAAATATTATTCGCTTTTCCACGAGAACAATAGGCTCCTATAGGAAAACCATTACCTAAGGTTTTAGAAATAGTCATTATGTCAGGTAAAATATTATGGGCCTGGTAGGCAAACCATGATCCTGTTCGACAAAGACCCGTTTGTATCTCATCCAGTATCATCAGCCAATCGTATTGATCACAATAATTCCTTATAGCTTTTAAAAAATTAGGTGTTGCTATTTGAATGCCACCATCGCCTTGAATAGGCTCTAATATAATTGCAATGATGTTTTTTTTATGTTGTTTTATAACATCGTCTAAAGCAGCAACATCGTTAAATGGAATATGAATAAAAGACTCTAATAATGGCTCAAAACCAATTTGTAAACGTTTACTACCGGATAAACTGAGCGTTCCCATGGTTCTTCCGTGGAATGCATTATTCATAGCTATAATGATAGGCTGTTCAATTCCTTTTTTTCGCGCATAGAGACGCGTCATTTTGATAGCCGCTTCGTTAGATTCCGCACCGGAATTGGAAAAAAAAACTTGATCCATTCCTGACACATGTGCTAAAGCGGTGGCTAGTATTTCTTGTTCAGGAATATGGTAAGTATTAGAGGTATGGATTAATTTTTCAGATTGCTTGCAAATTGTTTTAGTGATTGCTGGATGGGCATGTCCTAGACCACACACCGCGATTCCAGCTAAGGCGTCTAAATAGTCTTGTCCTTGCGTATCGGTAAGCCAGACTCCTGAGCCCTTTTCAAAAGCAATAGGCAACCGATTTGGATAAATAGGCATCAAGGCAGATGTCATGTCATTTTCTCTGTGTTTGTTATTTCTCGAAATTTTTAGAAATAAAATCCCAATTTACTACCTCCCAAAATTTTTCTAAATATTTTTGCCGAGCATTACGATAATCAATATAATAAGCATGCTCCCAGACATCACAGGTAAATAAACAAGGTTTTTCATCACGCCTAGGTGTTGACGCATTACTTGTGGTTTCTATTTTTAAACCTTTAGCGTCCTTTATTAGCCAGGCCCATCCTGAACCAAATTGAGCAATGGCGGCCTTAGTAAAGTCCTCTTTAAATTTATCGACAGAACCAAAGGCTATTTTGATAGCCGCTTCTATAGGCCCTTTTAGCTTGTTTTTAGCCGCGTCAGGAGTCAAGCAGTGCCAGTAAAAAGTGTGATTCCATACTTGGGCAGCATTGTTAAAAATGGGACCTGAAGGGGCTTTTTTAACGATATCCTCCAAGGGTGATTCTTCAAATTCAGTGCCTAGGATTAATTCATTAAGTTTATCAACATAAGCTTTATGGTGTTTGCCATAATGAAATTCTAAAGTTTCTTTCGAAATGGCGGGCTCTAAGGCATCTAAGGCATAAGGCAATGGCGGTAATTCATGTTTCATGCGAGGTATCCTGTTTTTATCGATTTTGCTAAGATTGCTACTAGCATTAGTTTAAAATTCAGATAATGATAAGGCAAGCATTTATATGGACTACTGTGAATTTTGTTAATATGAAAATAAGCGAGAGACGGTACTAGTAAAATAAAGTGAAAATTTGTCAATTATTAAATTATTAAATGAGGAAAACAAAATGTCTATTACTGAGCTGAATACATTAGAAATAATTAAGCAACAAATTGAGAAATATCCTTTGATTCTCTATATGAAAGGCACTCCAGATAAACCCTGTTGTGGTTTTTCGGCGCGAGTAGTGCAAATATTAAAAGCATGTAGAGTAAAATTTGCACATGTCGATGTACTTGAAAATAGCGATATACGTCGTGATCTACCTCAGTATTCTAATTGGCCAACTTTTCCACAACTTTATTATAAAGGTGAGCTCGTGGGAGGGTGCGATATCGTTGAACAGCTCTATAAGACCGGTGAGCTACAAAAAAAATGTCAAAAACTTGATTTAAATTGATTTAGCATCTATTTTCTTTTAATTGGTAAGTTTTCTTTATAGAATAAGGTAGTAAGGGGTATTTTATAATGAAACCATTGACATAAGCCATGGTGTTAGGTATAAAATGCAGAAGCTACTGGATCTTTATGAAAAGTTATTTTCAGCGTTAATAATAAAGTCTTAAAACCCTCCAAATCGCTGAAGTTAAGAAACAAAAACAAAATATTATTAAACGGTTCTGGTAAACCGCTAAGCAAGTCTCCTTAGAGTTTGCGAAACTGTAAATTAGTAAATTTACAGCGGTGCCAAGACCAGGGTTGTTTAATTTTCGCCGATATCGCCTTTAAGAGGCAGGAATGGAAATTAAACAGCCTTGGTAGGAGATAACAAGGGATAAAAAGGGATAAAATAAGTAAATTGTTTTTTTATTTGTTTTTATGTATGTAGCATATTCCAACTTTTATCGGTGTGTTATAGACATGAAATTAAAGAAGTAATAGATTTTAGTAAAACCAATTTTTTGTTGACGGCTTCTTAGCCGATAGATAGCAAAAAATTGGCTTTCAATAAATCTAATATTGAGTTAATAACCTATTAAGGAGATGGATGAGTATGAAACTCAAAGCGATTGTTGCTTCACTTGTGACATTAGGGCTTAGCGGGCCTGTACTGGCGATGCAGCCGTATATGATGGATCCGTCCTTTCAAAGGGATGTGATGCGTTATCAAGTTAATAAAATTGACATGATCCTTGACCGAAATCAACCCGGTGGGTTTGATCAACCTTGTGGCTGGACTTGTCGTATCAATGTTAGCGGATGGATGAATACGGACGTTTATTTGGCGAACGATCCTCCAGTATTTTGGCGGTTTAATCCCGGCTTTAATTCATCAGCTGCAATAAATCCTGCAGCGAACCCACCTAATGTGCTTATTACTCCAACTTCAGGTAGGGCGAGTGATTTATTGTTGAATAATGCAAATTTATTTGTCGATGCTCGAGTGAATAACTGGGTAACAGCAAATATGTCCGTGGTATATTCCTCTTTATCACCCGTCCCAGGCTCTACAGGACCGTATCAAATTGCTAACTCACTGCTTGTATATCATCCATTGAATCGAACGGCGATAGATACGGCGTATGCGACGATTGGTAATTTTACTACTTCACCGATCTACTTTAGAGTGGGTAAAGAATACATCCCATTTGATAGCTATGATCCGTATGGATTTGTGACACAAGAAAACCCAACCCAATTATTGAGTGAGATTACGGCACCCGCAGCGCAGTTAGGATTTGTTGCGCCGATGGGCTTATATGGTTCGCTGTATACGCTTGCGGGTAAACCTACTATCTCGGATGGTGGCTCGATCCGCCGTATTCGAAATGGGGGTGTAGATCTAGGTTGGACACACAAGTGGTGTGGTGGCAGTAAATTTAATGTAGATGCCGGCTATATTGCGAATATAGAGGATTCGAACTTCTTATCTTCTTATTATTTCAATTCACTCGTTGAAGGTACTGTAGTTCCTGGGTTACCGAATACTAAGGTACCGGCATGGAACGTGAATGCAGAGATCACGGTTGGACCCTTTGACGCGAATGGGCATTATATAGAGACGACGCGTAGTTTACCGGATCCTTTCTTTCTGAGTGGTAATTCAGCTTATGGTTTCACTGTATTAAATCCTCCGCCTGCGGAGTTAGGCAAACCAAAAGTATGGGGTTTGGAAGCAGGATTAACATTCCCCGTGATGGCGCATCAATCAAGGGTTGCGATCGGTTATCAACACACAACGCACTTAGCGACTTTACTACCGCAACGTCGTATTTATGCGGACTACATGGTTAACTTTGCGAAATGGTTTGATGTGGGTCTGGCCGTATTCCAAGACAGGGATTACAGTTCGGGTGAAAATGCTATTGTTGTCCCAGGAACTACGGGAACAGCAGCGGTACCTTCTAGAACAGTACATCCAGGCGCAACAGGTAATAAGGCCACCACAGGTCAATTACGTTTCAGCATTAAGTTTGCGTAACTTATTCTTAGAAAATAATTTAGATAAAAACATTAAGCCCGCTCATGCGGGCTTTTTTGTATTAACGCAATTTAAATAGATTGATCTTGTTGAGATAGTAGTAAAGTACTGCTAAGATAAACGCGATTTACTTTCTTTTTTTATAAGTTTTTATAGGACAGATAGTAAGTCCGGGAAAAATTTTATTAGTAAATGCTTGTTTTTCTTAATTGATAAAAAAGCAGTGAATGGAGTTAACTAATTCTACAAGGAGATGGTTTAGGATGAAACTCAAAGCGATTGTTGCTTCACTTGTGACATTAGGGCTTAGCGGGCCTGTACTGGCGATGCAGCCGTATATGATGGATCCGTCCTTTCAAAGGGATGTGATGCGTTATCAAGTTAATAAAATTGACATGATCCTTGACCGAAATCAACCCGGTGGGTTTGATCAACCTTGTGGCTGGACTTGTCGTATCAATGTTAGCGGATGGATGAATACGGACGTTTATTTGGCGAACGATCCTCCAGTATTTTGGCGGTTTAATCCCGGCTTTAATTCATCAGCTGCAATAAATCCTGCAGCGAACCCACCTAATGTGCTTATTACTCCAACTTCAGGTAGGGCGAGTGATTTATTGTTGAATAATGCAAATTTATTTGTCGATGCTCGAGTGAATAACTGGGTAACAGCAAATATGTCCGTGGTATATTCCTCTTTATCACCCGTCCCAGGCTCTACAGGACCGTATCAAATTGCTAACTCACTGCTTGTATATCATCCATTGAATCGAACGGCGATAGATACGGCGTATGCGACGATTGGTAATTTTACTACTTCACCGATCTACTTTAGAGTGGGTAAAGAATACATCCCATTTGATAGCTATGATCCGTATGGATTTGTGACACAAGAAAACCCAACCCAATTATTGAGTGAGATTACGGCACCCGCAGCGCAGTTAGGATTTGTTGCGCCGATGGGCTTATATGGTTCGCTGTATACGCTTGCGGGTAAACCTACTATCTCGGATGGTGGCTCGATCCGCCGTATTCGAAATGGGGGTGTAGATCTAGGTTGGACACACAAGTGGTGTGGTGGCAGTAAATTTAATGTAGATGCCGGCTATATTGCGAATATAGAGGATTCGAACTTCTTATCTTCTTATTATTTCAATTCACTCGTTGAAGGTACTGTAGTTCCTGGGTTACCGAATACTAAGGTACCGGCATGGAACGTGAATGCAGAGATCACGGTTGGACCCTTTGACGCGAATGGGCATTATATAGAGACGACGCGTAGTTTACCGGATCCTTTCTTTCTGAGTGGTAATTCAGCTTATGGTTTCACTGTATTAAATCCTCCGCCTGCGGAGTTAGGCAAACCAAAAGTATGGGGTTTGGAAGCAGGATTAACATTCCCCGTGATGGCGCATCAATCAAGGGTTGCGATCGGTTATCAACACACAACGCACTTAGCGACTTTACTACCGCAACGTCGTATTTATGCGGACTACATGGTTAACTTTGCGAAATGGTTTGATGTGGGTCTGGCCGTATTCCAAGACAGGGATTACAGTTCGGGTGAAAATGCTATTGTTGTCCCAGGAACTACGGGAACAGCAGCGGTACCTTCTAGAACAGTACATCCAGGCGCAACAGGTAATAAGGCCACCACAGGTCAATTACGTTTCAGCATTAAGTTTGCGTAACTTATTCTTAGAAAATAATTTAGATAAAAACATTAAGCCCGCTCATGCGGGCTTTTTTTAAATGAGAAGATTTTCTAAATAACTTCTCTTATTTCTGATTGAGTGCAAGGCTTCAAAAAAAATCGATTAATCTTCCTCTAAATTATTTTTTATGAGATTTATTTTATACACTAAGGTAATTGAGACTTTCTAGGATCATTATGTTTGATTTAATTTTTTCTCCAGAAGCCTGGATTAGTTTACTTACTTTAACCGTATTAGAAATTAGCTTGGGAATTGATAATCTGGTTTTTATCTCTATCGTAACAAATAGGCTTCCTAAAAACCAACAACGCTCTGCTCGCCAGTTTGGTTTACTGCTTGCTTGTTTAACACGTTTGCTTTTGTTGGGGACACTTGCTTGGATGACCCAATTTACGCAACCCCTTTTTACATTAGCAGGGCATGTTTTTTCTGGAAGGGATTTAGTCCTTATCATAGGGGGATTATTTTTACTTGCAAAAGGAACAAGTGAACTTCATCTTAACGTAGCCGGCCCTGTAAAAAAAGGGAATAAGTTGCAAAGATATTCACAGTTTTCAATAGTTACCATTCAGATTATGGTACTGGATATCATATTTTCATTGGATAGTGTCATAACTGCAGTAGGAATGGCTCAAGAGTTTATTATTATGGTGCTTGCTATTATCATCGCAATCGCATTAATGATATGGGGAAGTGGACCTATAAGTCATTTTATAAATGCCTACCCCAATTTAAAAATCCTCGGTTTAAGTTTTTTGTTATTAATAGGGTTAGTTTTAGTGGCTGATGGTTTTGGTTTTCATGTGCCTAGAGCCTACCTCTATTTTGCTATTGCATTTTCAATATTTGTAGAATGGCTCAATATTTTGGCCAGTCGATGGCATCAAAAAAAAAACCATTAATAATCCTCCTCTCGAGGGATACGCGATTCAAAAAAGTGGTGGATAGGCAGCCTATTCATTAATAATCTTTTTTCTTAAAGTCTTAAAGAATTCTTCCCTCTAACCTTTTTGTTTTTGAAAGGCTTATGCTTATTTATTTTAATATAATCTTTTGACTAGCCTCCCAAAAAATCTGCTTGCATTCCTCTCTTTTTTTTGATAAATAGAAGGGCATATTAGTTATTTAAATAATAAGGTTTTGTTTATGTTAAGTAACAAGTATAAATTAACAGCGCTTATAGCAGGTATGTGCTGGTTGGGTTTACAGGGAAACGTTGCATTCGCTGATGAAACTAACCAATTAAGTAGTAGTGAAATTAGAAAATTAACGCAGCGAACCCAAGTTTTAGAGTCTGACTTGCAGCGTGTGCAAGATCAAGTGGCTATGTTACGTCGACAAGTAAATCCAAATAATCTCTCATTTAATGAGGAGATTGCTCATGAAAACCTAGTTACCTCCTTGCATCCTTTTTTTATTATAGGTGCGCCCGTCATTAGTTCGCCTTTTATAGGGATCAACTCCGAATATAATGCTTCTGATTTAGTGGTTAATCAGCCTTATGTAAATGAGGATCTTTATTTATTGCAGGAGCGAAAACAAATTTATAATTATTTGATAAAAAATGGCCATCCCCTTTCAGATACTCCGATTGTTAATCTCAGCGGGAAAGTTGAATCACAAATTTATCATACAAGCCATTTTGGCAACTTCCAAAATAACTCAGCAACCGATATTGATTTGACGGGTATTGAATTAGATACTGAAATTTTAGTGAATCAATGGGTAACAGGTCTTATCGCGTTTGTTTATGACAATACTTATCCAGCAGATATGTCGCCTAGACGAATTGATAATTCTCGTGTTCTTTTAGAGCGAGGGTTTTTAATTATAGGAAATTTAGCTAAGTTCCCTTTATATTCGACTATGGGACAATTTTATGTGCCATTTGGTCAGTATTCATCTGCAATGATCAGTGATCCATTTACTAAAACTTTAGGTAGAACTAAAGCTAGAGCATTGGAATTAGGTTTTTCAAAACAATTTAATGATGAAAATGATTTAAATTTATCTACCTATATTTTTAGGGGTCCAAGCCGAACGAGTATCGACAATAGAGGCTTGAGAAATTATGGCGTGAATGCGGAATACATTTTTACTAAACCTAAATGGAATATTGATATAGCAGGAAGTTATATTCGTAATATCGCAGACTCCCTAGGTATGCAGCATAATGGGAATAATGGACCTAATAATTTTGCTGGGTTTGCTACCAACAATAATACTGAGATTCTTAACCCTGTTTCAGGCTTAGATGCCCGCGGCACTTTGAGTATCGCGGCTTTTAGTATTACCGCTGAGTATGTTACTGCGAGCCGTTCATTTTCTCAAACGGTACTATCATTTGATAATCAAGGCGCCAAACCTTCAGCTTTTCATGCAGAAGCGGCTTATAAATTTAACGTTTTAGAAAGACCGAGTGCAGTTATTATTGGGTTTGATCAGTCAAAAGATGCTTTAGGTTTACTCATTCCTAAAAAGCGTTACATTGCTACTGTGAGTACATCCATTTGGAAAGATACTATCGAAAGCTTAGAGTTTCGCCACGATATTGATTATAATGCAACAGATATTGCTTATGGGCAATCGGGTTTAGGACTTAACCCTATTAATGGGACTGGGAAAAGCGGTAGTACCATTACTTTACAAGTTGGTTTATATTTCTAGAGTATTCTAGAAGAATACTTTTCAAATGAGTATTTATCTTTATTACTGCTCAATAAACGGCCCTTATGTATAATTAATGCAATTGACTCTATTTCGTATTGCAGTGCGCTTTATCAAAAAGCTAATTGCTGTGGAGATAATATAAACAGAGGCATTACTTTGGCGTTTCCTAATGAAATCAAATAAATTACACTATTTCGAAAAAAATCTAAAATGAACAAGCGCATTTTATTGGGTATTTCAGGTAGTATCGCTGCATATAAAACGCCTGAACTTATTAGAAAACTCAAAGAACAACATCATGAAATTAGAGTTGTTTTAACATCTTGTGCTAAATCTTTTGTAACCCCTTTAACACTGCAAGCAGTCTCACAAAATAAAGTTCATGAAGCGCTTATTGATGCTGAAGCAGAAGCAGCAATGAACCATATCGATCTTGCGCGCTGGCCGGATTGTATTTTGATAGCGCCTGCTACAGCCCACTTGATTGCTAAATTAGCTCATGGTTTTGCGGATGATTTATTGAGTACCTTATGTTTAGCTACTAACACGCGTTTAATTATTGTGCCCGCAATGAATCAAGCAATGTGGTCTAATAAGGTAACCCAAGATAATGTTAGCAAACTAAAAGATAGAGATTACTTGTTTTTTGGGCCTGGAGTAGGAGCTCAAGTCTGTGGAGAATTTGGCTTAGGGCGTATGCTGGAGCCTCAAGAAATTGTGGATACCTTATCAAAGGTGTTTATAAAACCTTATTTAAAAAAACAAAAAATTTTAATTACGGCAGGTCCAACACAAGAATATATCGATCCGGTACGTTATCTATCCAATCATAGTTCCGGTAAAATGGGATTTGCGTTGGCACAGGCGGCAATTGAATCGGGTGCAGAGGTTACCCTTATTAGTGGGCCTGTTGCATTAACGCCTCCAAAAAAATTGAAATTTATATCAGTGAAGACAGCGGCAGAAATGTTAGTGGCTGTTCAAAAGGAAATTGGGCATCAGACAATTTTTATCAGTACAGCTGCTGTGGCAGACTATCAAAGTATAAGCCCAGTATTACAAAAAATTAAAAAATCAAGTGCCCCCTTTATTTTACAATTAAAACCTACAATCGATATTTTGGCTACAGTGAGTCAAATGAATTTAAAACCTAAACCTTTATTGGTTGGGTTTGCAGCCGAAACTGAGTACACATTGAAATTTGCCGAAGAGAAGCGACGAAGTAAAAACATTGATTTAATGGTAGTAAATGATGTAAGCCTATCAGATATAGGTTTTGATAGTGATAATAATGAAGTTACCGTATTATCTTCTGATGTACCGGTTCACTTAGCCTTTGCTTCTAAACAATTAATCGCACAGCAATTGCTACAAATAATGGCGAATTGTATACATAATAGGGTTAAAAAAAATATTAATGCTTCACTTTAGATTGCAAAAATCTTACTTAGAGCGCTTGATCAATGAATGTTAGCTCTTTAAACTAAACTTGCTCCTAGCCATATGGCGGAGACAAAATGTTTAAGAATATAAAAAAATATAATTGAGGGCTTGATTATGCAACAGGTACCTGATGTGGTCTTTATTTTACCATTTCTTGGTAAAAAAATATGAATATTTTATCTTTTTCTGAAAAAAAAATAATTAAAGAAAAGATAGTCGTCTTAACTTGCTATGATTACAGTACGGCAAAGATCTTTAATGACTCTTTTTTAGATGCTTTGCTTGTGGGTGATAGTCTTGCCATGACGATGCATGGCTTTAAAGATACTGTAATGGCTACATTGACTATGATGGAGCTGCATACCGCTGCAGTGTGTCGTGGTGCACCGAATAAATTTATTATTAGTGATCTTCCTTTTTTAAGTTATCGTCAATCAATGGGCCGAAGTGTTTTGGCCGCTCAAAAACTAATCCAAGCAGGTGCACAGGCGGTTAAATTAGAAGGGGCAACGGGTAATCTTCCTTTAATTACACATTTAGTAGAATCAGGTATTCCCGTAATGGGGCATATCGGTTTAACTCCCCAATTTATTCATGCCTTAGGTGGATATAAAGTGCAGGGGAAATCGTTTGCTCAAGCAGAGCGGCTAAAACAAGACGCTTTAGATTTAGAGCAAGCGGGTTGTTTTGCTACAGTTCTTGAGTGTGTTCCATCGCAACTTGCCAAAGAGATAACTGCTTCTTTAAAAATTCCAACTATTGGTATAGGAGCGGGTATGGATACCGATGGACAAGTTTTAGTGATGCAGGATTTATTGGGACTTAATCTCGATTTCAAACAAAAATTTGTTAAACATTTTCTTAATACAGGCCAATTGATTCATAAAGCAGTCAATCAATATTGCTACTCTGTTAAACATAAAGAATTTCCTAGCGATGAATATAGTTACTAAGCTAAGTGACTGGCAGGCCATAAGGAAAAAAAATAATAATAAAAATATAGGGTTTGTGCATACAATGGGCCATTTGCATGCAGGACATATAAGTCTCTGTAAGCGCTCACAAGCAGAAAATGATTTGACAGTAGTCGCTATTTTTGTAAATCCTACACAATTTAATCAATTAGAAGATTTTAAGTATTATCCTCGAACTATTGAAGAGGATAAAGCTTTGTTATTAAAGCAACAAATTGATTATTTGCTATTGTTAGATGCAGAAACTATTTACTGCGACAACTATCATATTCAAATTCATGACACCAGTGATTTGAGTAAGATATTAGAAGCAAAATTTCGTCCTGGACATTTTATAGGAATGTTAACGGTAGTCTTAAAATATTTGAATATCGTAAGACCAACCCGCTCATATTATGGCGAAAAAGACTATCAACAATTATTGCTTATCAAGAAAATGGTATTAGCACTTTTTTTAGAAACAGAAATTGTGGAGTGTTCTACTCTACGGGCACCGGATGGCTTAGCTTTAAGCTCAAGAAATTCTCGCTTAAGTTCAGAGCAGCGAGCAAAAGCCATTTTTTTTCCGACTATTTTAAAGTCAGCCTCTAATGCAGAAGAGGCTATGAGTCAATTAAAAAATTTAGGATTTAAAGTGGATTATGTTTCAGATCGTTGGGGGAGGCGTTTAGCCGCCTTGCATATCGGAGAAGTAAGATTAATTGATGCTATGCTTTTACCGATATAAATGATTTGTGGTAAAATAATATCATTTATCATGAAAGATGACGAGTAATTTTTGTTATATATTGAATAGTGCGTAAGAAACGAATGACTTTAGCTAAATGCTTTCGGTTAAGGACGGATAAAGTAAAATGAATAATACTATGTTTTCTGTCGCGACTTTCAACTTTAATATTTTCAATATTTGCATCTGCTTTAGCAATATTATGTGTTAGTAAGGCTAATACACCGTGTTGATTGATAGTTTCTACATAAATATCAGTTTTAAAAAATCCATTGGTTTTTTTTTCCCATTGAATGTTAATGCTTCGTTCAGGATGTTTTTTAATAAGTCGAGCAGCATATTTACAGCGTTGTAAATGCACACTAAGACCATGTCCGGCATTAAGTAAACCTATTATTTCATCACATGGAATAGGTCTACAGCATTCGGCGAAATTGATTAAACTATTATCTGTATTTTTAAGAAATAAAGGTAAAGAAATAATTTGGCTTTTAGAATTGGGCTTTAAATTACATAAAGAATAAGCGACGAAAGCAGGGTGAATAAAACCAAGGCCAATAGCTTCGAATAAATCTTCTAAGGAGGTGTATTGAAATTTTTGGAAAATCTTATTCAGATTCTTAGAATTGATATGTAAACTGTCTTGTCCGAGAGGAGTCAAATTATTATCTAATAGACGTTGTCCCAATTGTACCGCTTCATTATGTTGTTTGTTTTTAAAAAATTGTCTAATATGGCTTCGAGCGCGTCCTGTGGCTACAAATTCTAGCCAGCCGGAGTCGGGAAAGGTTTTTGGATCAGTAATGATTTCTACTGTTTGGCCACTTTGTAAGTGCGTGCTGAGGGGGGCTAGGTGTTTATCAATTTTACCCGCAATACAATGATTGCCAATATCAGAGTGAATAGCATAAGCAAAGTCGATTAGAGTTGCTTTATGCGGAAGCTCAATAATGTCTCCTTTAGGAGTAAAGATATAGATATCTGTGGGAAAAAGGTCGATTTTGACTGTCTCCATAAACTCTAGAGAACTAGGAGTCGTTTGCTGAATATC
This sequence comes from uncultured Rickettsiella sp., assembly GCA_947058615.1. Classification (GTDB taxonomy): domain Bacteria; phylum Pseudomonadota; class Gammaproteobacteria; order Diplorickettsiales; family Diplorickettsiaceae; genus Aquirickettsiella. The sequence goes on from CAMSHF010000001.1 coordinate 294,460, forward strand.
AAGCAAACGCTTAAGCCATTCTCGAGCTCTTAAATGTGGGCGGAGTTCATCCGCTTTATTTTTTTCTTCTAGCCAGTAACTGACGATACCGTGATCAGCACCGTTATCCATCGCGATTGTACGAATTTGTATGTGAATTGAAGTAGTCGCAGGACCAAACAAAGTCGTATGTAATGCTTGATACCCATTTGCTTTAGGAAGCGCAATATAGTCGTGGAAATGATCGGGTAAAGGTTTATAAAAATTATGTACGGCGCCTAGGACTCGATAACAACTATCAATATTGTCGACAATAATACAAAAAATGGGGATATCAATAATTTCATTGAAAGCTAAATGATTTTCTCTCATTTTTTTATAAATTTGATAAAGATGCTTTTTTTTATGCCAAATGGCATGAAAAGGTAGATGATGTTTGTCTAAACATTCTTTTAAAACGGATTCAATTTTTTGGATGCTTGCTTTATGTTTACGTCGATTTTTTCGTACGGCCTCTTGGAGTATTCGATATCGCCAAGGATAAAGGCTTAGAAAACAGAGATCTTCTAACTCAATGCGTACTATATGCATACCTAATCGTTGGGCGATAGGAGCATAAATATCTAATGTTTCTTGAGCAATCCGGTGACGTTTTTCTACGGAAACTACAGACAAGGTACGCATGTTATGCAATCGGTCAGCAAGCTTTATAATAATAATGCGGATATCTTTTGCCATAGCAAGCAGCATTTTACGAAAATTTTCCGCTTGAGCTTCAGCACGACTTTGGAATCGAATCTGAGTCAGTTTACTCATCCCATCAACAAGCTCTGCGATTTCAGAACCAAAAGCGGTGTTTAAAACTGTTTTTTCAATGTGAGTGTCTTCAATTACATCATGTAAAATTGCGACAATTATCGTTTGAACATCCATCCGCATTAGAGCGAGAATTTTAGCCACCGCAATAGGATGGCTGATGTAGGGATCTCCACTATGGCGTTTTTGACCAGAGTGCGCTCTAGCAGCAAATTGGTAAGCGTTATAAACTTGCTTTATTTGATTAGGAGGTAGATAATTTTTTAGTTCTTGCTTGAGGTCACTAAACATGTGCATGAAAGCGCCTCCGGTTTTTTACAAATCCGTAGACTGCGAACCACTTATGTCACCGCCAATTTCTTGTGCTGATTTTTTTCTGGCTTCATTGAGTCTTCCATCAGCGATTTCTCTTAAGGCTATCACTGTAGGTTTGTCATTTTCGGGATCAACCATGGCCATGCCACCTTTAGCAATTTGCTTCGCTCGTTCCGAAGCGATAATTACCAATTCAAAATGATTTTTAACTTTCTTTAAACAATCTTCAACTGTAACGCGTGCCATATAAATTCTCTATTAATTGAGCGAAACTTTAACCTATTACTATAACATTATTTGACTTTATCGATACTATTTTCTCTGAATTTTTAAGGTTTTAAGCTTAAAAATAGCTTTAGGTGGCTAGTTTTAAAGGTTTTTTCTTAAAATTAAGCGGCGGCCATCCATGTGGTAGTCACATCTAACATCCTATTAGAAAACCCCCACTCATTGTCATACCACGCTAATACCTTGACAAAATCACCTATTACTCGGGTTTGTAATCCATCCACTGTAGAAGAAGCCGGATTATGATTATAATCTACTGAAACCAGTGGGGTTTCGCTATAATTAAGAATATTTTTCAGTACACTACTTTCGGAGGCGTTTTTTAAAATTTCATTCACTTCTTTAGAGGTGACTTTTCGTTCTGCTTGGAAGCTTAAATCAACTAAGGACACATTTATCGTAGGAACGCGTATTGCTAAACCATCAAGTTTTCCATCCAACTTAGGATATACCAAACCCATTGCAGAAGCGGCTCCAGTTTTTGTAGGGATCATAGCATGAGTGGCCGAACGTGAGCGATACATATCACTGTGATAAGTGTCGATAAGCACTTGATCATTCGTATAAGCATGAATTGTGGTCATTAAGCCATGAACTATCCCTAAATTTTCATGTAAAACTTTGGCCATAGGCGCTAAACAATTGGTTGTACAGGAGGCATTAGAAACAATGGTATAGCTACTTTTTAAAGTATGGTGATTAACGCCATAAACAATCGTTGCATCCACGTCCTTTCCAGCAGGAGCGGAGATAAGGACTTTTTTGGCACCGGCCTTGATATGTTTTCCAGCTTTTTCTGATGAAGTAAATAAGCCCGTACATTCATGCACTACATCAATATTTAACTCTTTCCAAGGTAAATTTTCTGGATCACGTTCCGATAAAATTTTTATCCGTTTGCCATTGATAATTAAAGAATCATTATCAATGGCTATTGTTCCTGGGAATTTTCCGTGAGTAGTATCATAGCGTGTTAAATGAGCATTAATATCAATATTGCCTAAGTCATTGATAGCAACAATTTCGATATCGTATTGCTTAGAATTCTCAAAAAAAGCCCTTAAAATATTACGGCCGATGCGACCATAACCATTGATAGCGATACGGGTTGTCATAATAGCTCTCCTACCTTATTCGGCTAATAGTTGATTTAGTGTTTTAATCACATTTTCTATAGTTAATCCAAAATTTTTGAGGTTCTCGGCACCAGGCGCAGACTCTCCAAATTGATTGAGTCCAATAATTTTTCCTTTATTACCGACATACCGATACCAAAAATCTTTAGTTCCTGCCTCTATAGCAATGCGCAATGTTATCGAATTGGGCAAAACTTTAGATTTATAGGTTGGATCTTGTTTTTCAAAACGATCAGTTGATGGCATTGATACGACTCGAATTTGTCTGCCCTGTTGATTTAAAATTTGAGCAGCATTCATTGCTAGACTTACTTCAGAACCTGTTGCTAGGATAATTGCTTCAGGTGTTGGAGTATCGAGAAGAATATAAGCACCTCGGCGGATAAATTTCAAAGTCTCCTGATTGTGCGACTGTGGAGGTATGGCCTGTCGAGTCAGTAGTAAACAGGTAGGCCCACGATGTTGTATGGCTTGCTGCCAAGCCACAGTGGTTTCTAAAGTGTCACAAGGGCGCCAAACAGAAAGATTAGGAATTAGTCTTAAGCTATTAATATGTTCGATAGGTTGGTGTGTTGGGCCATCTTCACCTATCCCTATTGAATCGTGTGTATAAATAAAAATAACATGTTGCTTCATTAGTGCAGATAAACGGACGGCATTACGTGCATAATCACTAAAGACTAAAAAAGTTCCTCCATAAGGAATAAATCCTCCATGCAATGCAATGCCATTCATCATGGCAGACATGCCAAATTCGCGTACGCCATAGTGAATATAATTACCGGATGGATTGTTTTTAGTTAGAACTTGAGATCCTTTCCAGAAAGTAGAATTTGACTCTGTCAGATCGGCAGACCCGCCTAATAATTCCGGCAATAAAGGTCCAAAGGCATTGAGTGTATTTTGCGAGGCTTTACGAGTGGCTATCCCCTCAGAAGGCTTTTGATAAATTTCTTTAATCAACTTTTGGGATTTCCTCCCCCAATTTAAAGGTAATTTTCTATTTATTCGACGTTGATATTCTTTTGCGAGTTCAGGAAATGCCTTTTGATAAGCTTTCCATTTTTCTTGCCAAGTTCTTTCAAAAGCGTTTCCTTTTGACCGAGCGTCCCAAGCTTGATAGATGTCTTCTGGTATTTCAAAAGGAGGATAATTCCAGTCGAGAGCAAGTCTTGTGGCAGCGACTTCTTTTTCGCCTAATGCGGCCCCATGTGCCTGATGACTGCCCATTAAATTTGGCGCACCAAAAGCAATTTTTGTTTTACAACAAAGTAAGCTGGGTTTATCTGTAACAGCACGAGCGTTTTCGATAGCTTTTTTAATTTGCTCTGGATCGTGACCATCAATATCAGGGATTACATGCCAATGATACGCTTTAAAACGCTCAGATGTGTTGTCTTTAAACCAGTCCGAAACATTGCCATCAATAGAAATATTATTATCATCCCAAAAAGCAATTAACTTACCCAAACCTAGACATCCCGCCAAAGAAGCTACTTCATGTGAAATGCCTTCCATTAGACAACCGTCGCCTAGGAATACATAAGTAAAATGATCGATAATCGGATGGGAAGGACGATTAAAATAAGCCGCTAGATTTTTTTCTGCTAAAGCCATACCCGCCGCATTAGCGAATCCTTGACCCAGGGGACCTGTTGTTGTTTCTATGCCGGGAGTTAAGCCTACTTCAGGATGTCCTGGTGTTTTTGAATGTAATTTCCGGAATCTTTTAATCTCATCTAATGAAAGATCATAGCCAGTTAAATGAAGCAGTGCGTAATGCAACATTGATCCATGCCCGTTTGATAAAACAAAGCGGTCGCGATTACTCCAATTAGGATTATGGGGATTGTGAATTAAAAATTCTTTCCATAAGACAGTCGCAATGTCTGCCATACCCATAGGCATGCCAGGATGTCCCGAATTAGCTTTCTCCACAGCATCAAGACTTAAAAACCGAATGGCATTCGCCAATTTTTTTTGATAAGACATTTAATATGTTCCTACTTACCCATAACTTGAATTCAACAATCTAACTAAAAATATAATCCAAATAGATTAAAAAACATCAGCTATAACTGCATGCCCAATAATAATAGAGGAGGACAGGATCAGCAAACATAATAAACTTTTTCCACCCATTACCTGATAGGGAGCATCGATTTGTTGTTTATAACGTCCGGACCAGGCCATTAGTGCCGGAAGTAAAGCGAGTAAAGTTGCACACCATATACCTGCATAATTTAATGCAAGCATAAATGAAGCGGGGTAAAGCCAAATAATTAATAAAGGAGGGGTAAAGGTAAGTAAGGAGACAATAAATTTATTTTTTTTAGATTGCGTTAATGCTAAACCATCCATTAAGAAATCAGATAAACTAATTCCTACACCCAAAAATGAAGTGGCTAAGCAAATAGAGGTGAACATCCAAGTCAGTAAAATGATATTACTTTTATTTAGTAAATAACTTAATGTGTTGGTTAAATGACTGGTAGATTGGCTAGATTTAGCAATAATTAAAAGCTTATTGGTAGGGATAACTCCCATAATAGCTGCATTCCAGAAAATATAACAAATTAGAGGTATTAAACTACCAAGAATAACAACTAGGCGTAACTGCTTAATATTACTATGAAAATAACTCCGTAAACTGGGGATGATGGCTGCAAAGCCAAATGAGGTAATGATGATAGTAAGACTATGAGGTAAATGGTATACATTTCCTTGCCTAAGTAGTTTAGTGGATATAAATGGAAATAAGAAAAGGACAAGAAGACAAAAAATAAATAACTTTCCGCCCATCAGAATTCGATTCATTAAATCAACAGAATGCATTCCTTTATAAATGATAGGACTTAAAATCAATACAAATAGGGTAGTCGTCGCAATAGCTGAAAAATGAATATCGACTTTTTGTAAAACCCCTTGCAAAAAATCTGAGCCTCCTGCGATATACGCGGATAATAAAGCGTAGAGCAATAATAAATAACATAACCAGGCTATGATTTCTCCTGGGACTCCCAGAGTAGCACGCGCCATAGAGATTAAGTGACTGTGGGGGGGGAACCAAAGATTAACTTCTAAAATCAACAAACCACCCGTAAGCATAATTCCCCAACATATAATTAAAAAAAGTGAAGAATTAAAAAAGCCTATTTGAGCGGTTGCGAGTGGTAAAGCTAGCATTCCGCCGCCTATCGCATTGCCAGTGATTAATAAAATACCCCCAAATTGTTTTATGTTCATAGCGCGTTAATTAAAAAGACTTAAAATAATAATAAATGATGCGATAAGTATTAAGCTAAGCAATAAAGGTTTTCCTCCGGCTACTTGATATCCATAAGCACATTTTTTAATGTAACGTCCGCTCCATGCCATCATAGCGGGAAGTAGTATTAATAAAATGGCACAAAGTACTCCAGCGTAAGATAAAGCGGTAATAAAAATATGAGGATAATGGTTTGCAATGAACAATGGAGGGAAAAAGGTGACTGAATAAAGCATTAGCTTTTTTAGGCCTTTTTTCTCAATCTGTAGTCCATCACTAAAAAAATCAAATAAACTCAACGCAACTCCTAGGAAAGAGGTGGCAAAACAGATGGATGTAAATATTTTAGTTAAAAAATTAATAAATTTGTTATCAAGTAAACGACTTAAGGTAACTACTAAATCGCTTGTGGAATGCCCTGAATGAGACATGGATATTAAACCCGAATTTCCATGCGTCGGTATGGCGCCCATAATAGTAAGCTCCCAGAAAACATAGCAAAACAAAGGAATTAAGCTTCCGGTTAGGATTGTTTTGCGTAATAGGAATAAATTATTGTTAAAATAACTACGTAAACTTGGGACGATTACTGCAAAACCAAATGAGGTCATAATAACAGTAGTACTTCCTAAAATAACACTTAGCGGATAAGTATTTTGCAAGGTTAATAAGAAACGAATTGAAATAAAAGGAAAAATACATATCACTAATAAAATCAAAGTTAGTAGTTTGCTAAACATTAAGGCTCTATTAGCATAATCAACTGAGCCTAATCCTTTGTAAACGATTAAACTTAATAATCCTGCGAATAATAGCGCAGAAAGCTTTGCAGATAAATTTAAATGAAATGTTAGTAGCACATGCTGTAAGAAGTTTCCACCACCTGCGATATAAGCCGCTAGTAAAGCATACAACAATAAAAGATAACTAAGCCAAGCAATAATTTGGCCAAGTCTCCCTAATGTAGTTTTAGACATACTAATTAAGTTGCTGTTTGTAGAGTGCCAGAGATTAACTTCTAAAATTAGCAAAGCTGCCGCTGTCATTATTGCCCAGCATATTATTAAAAAAATAAGCGCGCTTATAAAACCGAGTTGTGCCGTCGCAATTGGGAGCGCTAACATTCCTCCTCCAATGCTGGTGCCAATAATGAGTAATATACCGCCGATAAATTTATTGTGCATGTGTTTATCTTCAATAAAGATAAGGGCTGCCTTCTGGTCGTGTTTTAAAGCGCCGATGTATCCATAAATATTGCTCAGGATAGGCTCGGATAGCCTGTTCTAATAATTGATTAAAACGTAAGGTATCTTGATAATTATCACCCTGAGCAAAATTTTCTAAAATAGGCCCAATAGTAATTTGATAGCCTTTTCCTTTTGGAAGACGATAATAAAACAGAGTGACGACCTGTGCCCCAGTTTGACTGGCAAATCGGCTAGGGGTTGAGATAGTGGCTGTAGGGATATTAAAGAATGGCGGAAAAAGACTGTGTGTAGGACCATAGTCTTGATCGGCGGCATACCAAATCGCTTTGTTCTGCTTCAGGGTTTTAATGATTTGACGAATTGCATGACGATGTATCGTTTGCATCCATTTCAAATGCCGATGTTGTTTTAATAATTTATCGATAATTTGATTTTTCTGTTCACGATAAACAACGTGCATGGGAAAAATGCTTGAAAAGAGTCGACCACAGATATCTAAAGATGTAAAATGACCACTTAAAATAAGTACACCTCTTTTTCTGGCTATTGCCTCTTGCAAATGTTCTAAGCCTTTTACATGAACAAGTGAATCGAGCCTATGGTCAGGCATCCACCAAGCCATAGCCGATTCAATGAGTCCCATTCCTAACGATTGAAATTGTTTTTTAAGTAAGTTTTTACGCTCACTATTAGGTAGTTCAGGAAAACAAAGTTTTAAATTAATTTCTGCAACTCGCCGAAATCTGTTTAGAAAATAATAAGAAACACGCCCTAAATTTTTACCAAATATTAATTGCAGCCGGTAGGGTAGTTTGGTTAAGAGATACAAAATTCCCAACCCCAACCAAGTAGGCCAGTAACGAGGATGTATAAGAACTAAAAATTTATTTTTCATTAGGTAATAATAATCGATGTACTATTTTTTGTTTAAGTAAGTGTTGCTCTATAATCTCGTCAATATCATTTTTTGTTTCGTAACTACAATGTCCTAGGCATCCCGAATGACTTATACCGATTTTACCTTGTTGATTTTTACCCAACTACGCTAATTTTTATTTTTAAATAATCTAATAGAGACTTAACATTGCGTTTAGCGTAGCAACTTTATTTTCCTTTTAATTAATGCATAAAAAGATATAATGTTGTTCATAGGGCATAATTTTTTTTTGTAGTAAAGTTTTACTCTACCAGAAAAAAAAAAGTATCTCTATTCGGCTTTGAAAAAGGACTTTAGATAAAGAGAGCGGGCATGGACTTGATTAAGAAAGCAGATACTTAAATGTTAATGAGTGCCGCAACAAGCCCACGGCTTAAAAAAGATAAAGCCGATTTTGAATAGATTCCGTTTATTTCGTATAGATTCTAGATATTTTTATCTAAAGGTTCTATGGGCCTCATAAACTGATAAATCTGTCTTTTTAGGTTAAACTAGTAGGGTCAAGCACAAGGAGGATTTGGTTTTATGGCAAATGTTATACGATATAGACCCCCTTTATTAAGCCAATTACAACGCTTATCCCAGGAATGGGATCAATTGTTTGATCCTAGTCATCAACTTATTGAAGATGGCTCGATGGTTGAAACCAGTCATTGGGCACCCGCCGTAGATATTATAGAAGAGCCAACACGTTTTCTGCTTTTGGCAGATATTCCGGGTGTTGATCCGAAAGATATAGAAATTTCTATGGAGAATGGTGTATTAACGATTAAAGGCGAAAGAACGGTGACTCGAACGGAAGAAAGCCGAGAATATACAAGAATTGAGCGATCAAAAGGTAGTTTTTACCGTCGTTTTGCGCTGCCTGATACTGCAAATGCGGATAAAATTACAGCCGAGGGTAGACACGGTGTACTTAGAATCATTATTCCTAAAAGAGAAAAAGCTTCAGCCAAAAAAATAAAGGTGGAAGATAAAAAAGATTAACTTTCAATTAGCTATGGATTAGGTAAGTAAATCCTGTATAAAGCTAGTTATTTTGAGTTGAATTTAGTAGCGTAGCGCATGCTCTACGTAGAGGCGGGAGGATGATTTTCTCAAACCATGGGTTTCGCTTTAACCAAATATTATTACGAGGTGAGGGGTGCGGTAGTGGGAAGTAAGTCGGAAGATAATTTGCAAAAGCAGCTACCGTTTTGGTTAAATTAGTTTTATTACGTTTTCCTAAATAATGTTGTTGGGCATACTGACCAACTAATAAGGTCAGTTGAATGTTTGGTAAACTGTTCAAAAGTTTAGGCAACCATGAGAACGCACATTCTTTTCGCGGAGGTAAATCACCCGAAGGACCTGTCCCTGGATAACAAAAACCCATAGGAATAATGGCGATTTGCTTAATATCATAAAATGTTTTTTTATCGAGTTGTAACCAACTTCGTAGGCGATCACCACTCGGATCATTCCAAGGAATTCCTGTGTTATGGACTCTAATCCCGGGTGCTTGACCAACGATAAGTAAGCGGCTTAGGTGGTGTGCTTGTAGTATCGGTTTAGGGGCTAATGGTAACTGATTTGCGCAGCGTTGACATTCCCGAACGTTTTTAATTAGAGGTAGGAGTTTATTCATAATAGAAAGTAGGTTTGGCTCACAATAATAATTAGATTTTTGGAAATGGACTGGATTGTGAAGCAAGCCGGAGTGTATGAGCTCCACATGATGATTGCAAACTGAGCGGATTTAGGTAAAGCTTCAGACGCTAGAATATACTTGCCAAATGGGTATTATACACACTAAAGTAAACAGTAAAATAGGCTGCTATTATTAAATAGGTAGGATCTATGGAGTATAAAGAAACAGACACTTTATTAGAAGAAGATGATGGCGATGGAAGTAATGATACTGAGTTACCGCCTGATATCTTACATATTGAAGATGAAGAATTAGATACATGGCCAGAAGAGTTGGCCTTAGATGCCTTAAATAAAAAAACAAAGGTATCGCCCGTTCGATTTTCCTTAGAAAAGCGTCGAGCTATTGAAGATTATTTAGAGCAACGACGATTACGAGAAGAATTTGATTATGAGTTTGAAAATGAGCATTTATCAGAAGCTTCTGATGCGAAAAAAAGTGAGTAGCTATGCATTTTAAGTTTTTGGATTTTGAACAGCCTATCGCAGAACTTGGAGCAAAGATAGAAGAATTACGTAAACTGGGTAATGACGCCGATCTCAATGTTAATGACGAGATTAAACGTTTAGAACAAAAAAAAGTTGAATTAACGGAATCTATTTTTTATTCATTAAATGCATGGCAAATCGTTCAACTTGCCCGTCATCCGCAAAGACCCTATTTTTCTGATTATATAAGTAGAATTTTTTCTGATTTTGATGAGCTCCATGGCGATAGAGAGTTTTCTGATGATGCATCTATTATCGGCGGGCTTGCTAATTTAGCGGATCAGCCAGTTGTTATTATGGGCCAACAAAAAGGCCGTACAACTAATGAAAAAGTGCAGCGTAATTTTGGAATGTCTAAGCCAGAAGGTTACCGTAAAGCGATCCGGTTAATGGAATTAGCTGAGCGTTTCAAATTACCTATTTTAACTTTTATTGATACGCCTGGTGCATATCCAGGGATAGACGCAGAAGAACGTAATCAAAGTGGTGCAATTGCTCATAATTTACAAATAATGTCCCAGCTTAAAACACCAATTATTTCTACAATAATTGGTGAAGGCGGGTCAGGTGGCGCTTTAGCGATTGGGGTCGCCGATCGCATTTTGATGCTACAATATAGTGTTTATTCGGTTATTTCTCCTGAGGGATGCGCATCTATATTATGGAAAAGTGCTGAAAAAGCGCCTGAGGCTGCCGAAGCGATGGCAATGAATGCTGATAGGTTATATAAGCTCAAGCTTATTGATGCAGTGATTCAGGAGCCTTTAGGGGGCGCACATACTAATTTCGACGAAATGGCTAATCTGTTAAAAACTGAACTCATTAAACAATTAGCACAGCTCCAATATTTTTCAATCGAGAAGTTACTTGAGTTGCGTTACAATAAAATTTTAACAATTGGAATTGAATAAATCATTTAATTCATAAAAATATGAAGTTGTTCTATCTTGAAGTGTTTGCGTTCATATCCGGCATAGTCAATATTTATCTTTTAACACGCTGTAGTTTATGGAATTGGTTTTTCGGAGTTATAACTGTTTCTCTCTATGCCATTATTTTTTTTAATACTAAGTTGTATGCTGACATGAGTTTACAAGGAATTTTTTTATTTTTTCAGTTTTATGGATTGTATCAATGGTGTTATGGTACGCATGAAAAGCAGCTTATAGGGATACAAGTAATAAATTATTCTACTTGTTTGTCTTTAATTCTGACCACTGTTATTTTATTTGTCGGTATTAGTTTTTTTTTAAGACATAATAGCGATTCTACAACTGTTTATGCCGATGCTACAATTACAGCATTAAGTTTGATTGCCCAATGGATGATGAGTAAAAAATATTTACATCATTGGATTTTATGGATAATTATTGATGTCTTTTCTATTGGGCTATATATCAACAAAACTTTATATTTAACCGCGTTACTTTATTTCGTATTTATGCTGCTTTGTATCAAGGGGTTTTTTGAATGGAAAGGAACCCTCAGTAAATCAATATGGTCTCAATCCATCGCTTAAATTAAATCGAATTAAGCACTTAAAACCATTTATATTCTCTCAGGCTTTACAATTTCTGGGAAAATTTAGTATGGTTAGCTTATGTTTACACACGAAAACCTTGATTTCTTATTAAAGCAGTACGCTAGGTCGGCTTGTTTCTGGGTAGCCTATAGTGGCGGCTTAGACTCGCAGGTTTTACTCTATGCATTAAGTCACATATTACCCAAAAAGCGATTGCGAGCGATCCATGTCAACCATGGTTGGCATGTTGATTCAATTAATTGGGCTAATTCTTGCCAAGAGACTTGTAAAAAACTGGATATTTATTGTGAAATCATTTCGGTAGATGCTTATCCTAAAATGGGTGGGAGTCTAGAGGCCTATGCTCGAGAAGTACGATACGCTGCGATGGTTAAAAGAATCCACGCCGGAGATTATTTATTAACTGCGCATCATCGCAATGATCAAGCAGAGACTTTATTATTACAATTATTACGCGGTTCAGGTCTTAAGGGTTTAGCTAGCATGCCATTTTGCCAGCTTTTTGGCGATGTTTATTTAATCAGACCTTTACTTAATTTTACACGTTCAGAGCTTTATGCGTATGCGAAAGCGCAGCAATTAACTTGGATAGATGACGACAGCAACATGAATTTACGTTTTAATCGTAATTTTATTCGTCATAAAGTATTACCCCTTGTGCAGCAGCGTTGGCCCCAAGCAGACAAAACTATTGCTAGAGCGGCTGTAAATTTAGCAGAAGCACATTCTTTGCTTGATGAAGTAGCTCACCAAGACTGGGGTAACGCTCAAGGATCTGCGTCTAATGTTTTAGTTATCTCTCGATTAATGGAGTTAAGTATTAGGCGTCGAATAAATCTATTACGTTATTGGTTAAAGCAACTACATTTTTCCTTACCCAGTCAAAAACAATTACAGCAAATAGATGTTCTACTAAAAAGTCGACGGGATGCATCTCCTCAAATTAATTGGGGAAATGTTGAATTACGGCGATATCGTGATTATATCTATGTGTTTTCTTCAATAGAAAATAAAAAATATTTAAATATTGGATTCACATCATGGAAATTGGATGAGGCCACTATTACATTACCTACATTGGATCAATTAACGTCTAAGCGAGTTCGAGGTGCAGGACTAAATTGTTCATTATTAGAAGGAAAACGGGTTGAGGTAGCTTTCCGTCAAGGGGGAGAACGATTTCATTCCAGTAATCGTCAAGGTTCCCACCCCTTAAAAAAAATGTTCCAAGAATGGGCTATCCCTCCTTGGGAACGCAATAAACTTCCTTTAATTTACTACCAGAAAAAATTAATTGCGGTCGTCGGTTATGACATAGATCCTCGGTTTGCGGCTAAAAAAAAGGAATGGGGACGTGTTATTCAGCATATCCCAAAATTTTCTATCGCTGATAGGTTGTTTTAGTCTAGTTCAATTGAAGATATCCTCTAATGTATTCGTATTATGTGTTATTGTATAACTTGAATAGCTATTTTTATTTAATCAGTACAAATCTAAAGCCCCCCCGGGATAATACGTTGACTAGAAGCTCGTGCTTACTTTGCTTTGCGATCTTCTGTAATTGAGCAACATTGCTTACCGGTGTTTGATTAGCTGATGTTATGACATCCCCAGGACGAATACCTGCATGCCAAGCCATGCTATCTTCATCAATATCCACGACTTCAATGCCAATCAAATGACCACCCTGACCTGTAACCGTTTGATTGAAATCACGTAATACTAATCCATATAAAAAAGGATTATCATGCGCAGCTACTTTTTTATAATCCTTAGGGTCAGTCAATCTTAATATCGTAGTAATTGTTTTTCCTTTGCGTAATAGCTTAATGGTGGCTTTATCGCCGACTCTTAACATGCCGACGATATTTTTTACTTGTCCGCCATTTTGGATCGGTGTGCTATTAATTGATTGAATAATATCTCCAACTTGTATGCGCGCAGTCTCAGCGGGTGAGTAATTAGATACTTGAGCTACTAATGCTCCATTCATATCCGTTGGTAGATGCAAAGCGGCCGCGAGTGCAGGGGTTAAATCTTGAACTAATACACCGATTAAGCCACGTTTTACTGAGCCATATTCCGCAAGTTGCTTCATAACTCCATACGCCATATTAATGGGTATAGCGAAACCAATGCCTATATTTCCAGCATTTGAATTTCGAGTTAATATGGCGGTGTTGATCCCCATTAACTGACCTTGCAAATTGATTAAGGCGCCACCCGAATTACCTGGATTAATAGAGGCATCAGTCTGAATGAAATTCTCGTAACTTTCGATGCCCAGGCCAGTACGCTGTAATGCACTTACAATACCTGAAGTGACTGTTTCATTGAGTCCAAAAGGATTACCAATCGCCGCTACAAAATCACCTACTTTTAAAGTATCAGAATTGCCTAAAGGGATAGCGGTTAAATGATCGGGTGCGATGCTTAGTAAAGCAATATCAGATGCTGGATCTGAACCTTTAAGTGTCGCTTTAAAAACGCGACTATCACTTAAGGTTACAGTAATCGTTTTAGCTTCATGAATCACATGTGCGTTAGTTAAAACGTATCCTGCTTTTGCATCTACAATGACACCAGAGCCCATGCTTTCAAAATGCCGAGGATAAGGATGACCTGGGACAGGAGGTGGTAATTGATTAAGGGGGATATCGCCTTGAACAGAAACATTCACTACAGCGGGAAGTATTGGCTGTAGGATCTGGGAGACGCTATTTTTGTTTATTTGGTGTGCTAAACTTAGAGGCCATCCTGCATAGCTCAAAGGACAAAAGCCGATTATAAGTAAAGCACTGAGTTGGTATAATAACTTCTTCATAGATTTGTGATATCAAACTAATAGCGCTAAGCTTAGCCTATTTTTTGGTTTTGTTGCAATATTGATAAGTATACTGCTCGTACGGAAGATAAGAAATTTTGTTCTGAATCAAAGATGCGGTTTGCATCTTGTGATGTCATTGAATTGATCACTCTAAAGGTTATTTAATGCGCTATTATTCTTTTTGGGACCGGTTAGTTTTTTGTATCGATGAAGCTTTACCAGTAATGCAAATACAAAGATGTTCGGCTGTGACGCGTCCAAGTCCAGCTGAAGGCTTAATTCCTCACGAGAGTGTACTCAGTAAAGAAGAATTACAGCTTTCGGGTAGCTTAATGAGAATAAACCATGTGGGTGAAATTTGTGCCCAAGCACTCTATACTGGTCAAGCGCTTAGTGCTAGTTCTAAGGATATTCAGAAAAAATTAAAAAAGGCGGCAGGCGAAGAAATTGATCATCTCAATTGGTGCGAGCAGCGTATCCATGAGTTAGACACTCACGTGAGTTATTTGAATTCTTTCTGGTATTTGAATTCTTTATTAATTGGTTTAGCTGCCGGTTTATGGGGTGATAAGGTGAGTTTAGGTTTTTTAGCTGAGACGGAACATCAGGTCGAGAGGCATTTATGTAAGCATTTACAGAAACTACCGCTACAAGATAAAAAAAGTCGTGCTATTTTGGAAAAAATGCGTCAAGAGGAATTGGAGCATGCACTAACGGCCGAACATGCTGGGGCAGTTCCCCTCCCTTTAGTCATTCAATGGATTATGCAGAGCTTGGCTAACTTTATGTCAATGGTTGCTTATCGGATTTGAATTTAGGTTTGAAACAACAAGGTGAATTTTTGCAAATATTATTTAGAACTTTATTGCAATTTTGCATATTAAAAGCATTCGTCATTCTCATAATAACGGGTATTCTCTGCTTTTTGGTGTCTGTTTTCTATCAAAAATATCAACGACGTTTAAATAAAAAATCGCCTACTTTAACTGTTGCATTACTTGAATCTATTTATAAACCGTTAATCGTATTGATTGCTACTACGGGTATACTTTTTGGCCTAGAGTCCCTGTGTATGGCTTGGAGAGGTATTACTAATGATCAATTTCATTTAATTCGCAATTTGTTTTTTACAGTTTTATTTGCATGGTTTTTATGGCGTTTTGTTTCTTTTTCTAAAGAAGCTTTTCTCATAAGTAATAAAAAGGGGAATAAAGCTATTGATAAAACTCTAATCCATGGATTGAGTCAAATTGCAAAATTAGCCATCATTATTTTAACTATTTTATCTTTATTTCAAACTTTTGGCTTTAGCATTGCTGGGATATTAGCTTTTGGTGGTATGGGAGGAATCGTTATTGGTTTTGCCGCTAAAGATCTATTGGCTAATATATTTGGTAGTTGTATGCTTTTTTTAGATCGACCGTTTGTGATAGGCGATCAAATCGGTTTGCCTGCACTTAAAGTAGAAGGTGTCGTCGAAGAAATAGGTTGGCGGGTTTGTAAAATTCGCGCTTCGGATTGTCGGCCGGTATATATTCCAAATGCTTTATTTTCAAATTTAGTTGTTGAAAATCCTTCAAGAATGAAATATAGACGATTTTATTGTCGAATTAGTTTGCGTTACCAGGATTTATTGAAAGTACCAGTTATTTTAGAGGATATCCAATCAATATTAAAAAATACTAGCTCCATTGATAAAAACAGATCGATTACTGTTAATCTTAGCGAGCTGGGTAATACGTCATTAAATTTATTAGTTATCGCTTATACCCATATTGTTAACGGAACGGATTTTTTAAGATTACAGCAAAGCTTATTTTTGGAATTGTTAGCTTGCATTAGACGTCATGGTGCGGAGTGGTCCTTCCCTAGTCATAATATTTATCTAAACAAAGAAAGTGCCGAATTTTTTAGTGCTCAAAATCAAAATGATAAATAATAAGAATATAAGGATGAATGAGTAATTTAAATGAAATTAAAACTGAGCATCATAGGCTGTGGTCGTTTAGGCAAAGTTTTAGCGACTCTATTTGTAAAAACTGGATTTGTTTGCATTCAAGATATCATCAATTTAAATAATTCGAGTAGTGAAAAAGCCGTTGCCTTTATTGGTCAGGGTAGAGCTTGTCAAACATTTAGGCAACTTGAATCAGCCGATTTTTATTTAATTTCTACACCGGATGATCAGGTTGAGTTTATAGCAAAGCAAATAGCTAAACAAGGAAAATTGAAGCGAGGGGATGTTGTTTTTCATTGTAGTGGATTATTATCTTCTAGTTCCTTAAATTCGGTGGCTCGTTTCGGTTGTTATACGGCGAGTTTACATCCATTATTTAGTTTTTCTGAGCCATTGATGGATGTAAAAAATTTCAGAGGGACGTATTGTGCATTTGAAGGAGATAAAAAAGCATTGGATATTTTGTCTCCATTGCTTAAAGCCATAGATGCCCAGCTATTTTTAATTGAAAAAAAAGATAAACCGCTATATCACGCCGCGAGTGTATTGGCTTCTAATTATCTCATTACGTTGTCAGCTATGGCTAGTGAATGTTATTCTAAAGCGAGTTTAAGTGAAGAACTATCAGAAGATATTACGTTAGCGCTGATGACTCAAGCCCTAACAAAAGTTCGTGCATTGGGTCCTAGAAAAGCGTTAACAGGGCCTATGGAACGGGCCGATAGAGATACTTTAAAAAAACACCTAATTGCATTAGAAGCTTTTCCTGAGTTAACAGATATTTATAAAAGTCTAGGAAAAGCCACATTAACATTGACTGGACATAATAACGCCCTAAAAAAAACATTAACGCAGCTTTTATTAAGTGGAGATTTAAGTGGTTGCTGTAGCTGTTAATTTGCGAATTTGGGCTAGCAAACGACTCTTATGCCTAGCCGCTTTGTTTTTATGAATAAACCCTTTATCAGCCATACGATCAATAATGGGTAAAGCAACCTGATAGGCTTCATTAGCTTCAGTTGCTTTTCCAGCATCAATGGCGACAACGATTCGCTTGATATAGGTTCGCATCATTGAGCGACGGCTCGTATTATGTTGACGGTGTTTTTCCGCTTGTCGTACGCGTTTTTTTGCTTGTTTTGTATTGGCCAATGGACAATCCCTCCTGCTCCTGAATTAACGAACGAACTTACAGTAAATTAGGTAAGTTTGAGTAAATAAGCAGCAATCATGCCCTTACAGACGATATTTGTCAATCCATTCAAAGTCGTCTTTAAGTCGCATTTGACATAAGTTTGATTTAATTGATCATTCTTCAAATGAATTGTTGTCATCTTCTTCCGAGTCGTTTTCAACATCATGATTTTTATTAGATTTTGTATCTGAAAAGGGGGAAGGATGATCGTTGCTTGCTCTTGTTGATTTAACCGATTGCCTGTCTTGGAGGTTATTAGGTTCTTCTATTTCATCGTTTTCTTCATCTGTATTATCATCTTCGCTAATTCTAGATTGTATCGACTTAGCTGAAACGGGGAAGGCCTGTGATGGGTTTTTAGACGTATCTGAGGGATCATTTTGACTGCTCGATTTTTTTTTAGGGACAATAATGGCAGTAAGCGCTTGTGGAGAAGTAATAGTAGGTATGGGCGAAGAGGGTATTAAATAATAATCTAGAAGTTTACGAGCAATTTGTGGTGCCGGAGTAACACTATTTTGAATAACTATAGCAAGGGCAATAGTAGGGTTCTCAACAGGAGCGAAGGCGATGAATAATGAATTATCACGTAGTTTAGTAGCAACCGTCTTAGTGTTATATCGTTCATTATTTTTTAAGCTATAGACTTGCGCTGTTCCAGTTTTACCTGCCAAAGTATAAGGAACACCTGGAAAAAAGCGTTCAGCCGTCCCGCCGGGGGCATTAACAACGTGTTGCATTGCAGTACGGATAAAACTTAAAATATCCTGGGGTAAACTTACTGATGCTAATTCCTGGGGCTTAGTAAAATTTACCGTTCCATCGCTTTGGTGCCAGCTTAATATAACATGAGGTTTCCAACGTTTTCCCCATTCAGCGAGTGTGCTAACCGCAAAAGCAAGTTGTAAAGGTGTTACTAAAAGGAAGCCTTGACCAATACCACAATTTAACGTATCTCCAGCATACCAGGAAACATGATAAGTTTTTTTCTTCCATTGAGGATTAGGTAAAATTCCACTGCCTTCATCAGGAAGATCGATAGTAGTTGGGTTGCCAAATCCAAAGTGATGCAGTGCGGCATAAATTCGACTAATTCCCATCCTTAGACTTAAGTTATAAAAATAAATATCAGAAGAAACAGTCAGTGCTTTGAGTAGATTTACTTCGCCATAGGCATGGCGTCGAAAATTATGATAAATCCGTCCTCTTCCATTAATTTGAAACTCACCGGTGTCGTAAATGCTAAAGGTAGGTGTGATTACCTTCTCTAGAAGGGCTCCAGTACTGATGAAAGGTTTAATGGTGGAGCCAGGGTGGTAAGTCCCACGTAGCGCGCGGTTAAAGAGCGGACTTCCAAGTTCATTTTGTAACAGCTCGTAATCCTGTTGTCGAATTCCACTCACAAATAAATTAGGGTCAAAAGTAGGGTTGCTTACAAAGGCTAATACTTCACCGTTACGTGGATCCAGCGCCACAATAGCTCCTTTTTGATTGCCTAAAGCGAGTGTTGCCAATTTTTGTAAGTTGCTGTCTATAGTTAAAGTAATGCCTTTTCCTGCTATAGGTCGAGTTTGTTTTAATATACGTACGATTTGACCGTGAACATTGGTTTCCACTTGCTGATAGCCGACGGTGCCATGTAATTGAGCTTCATAGTATTTTTCTACGCCTGTTTTTCCGATGAAATTACTTGCACTATAATTTACCAGATCTAGATTTTTTAAATCTTTTTCGTTAATTCTTCCCATATAGCCGACGATAGCAGCAAAAGGAGCGCCTTGAGGGTAATAACGAATCATTTGAGCTTGTATTGCCACACCAGGAAAGCGATATTTTTCTAAGGAAAATTTAGCAACTTCTTCTTCATTTAGTTTTAAACGTAAAGGGATCGGTTCAAAACGATGATGTAGGCGTCTTTGGCGGTTAAATTGCTTTAAATCTTCAGTATCTATTTTGATAAAGCAACTTAATTGCTGAATAGTGCTATCTATATTTTTAACCAAATCAGGTGTAATAACCAGATTAAAAATCGGCTTATTTTCTGCCAATAACACCCCATTTCTATCATAAATTAAGCCCCGGTTGGGCTCTATCGGGATGAGACTCAATTGATTCTGACGAGCTAAGGTCGTATAAAGTTTATGCTGGAAAATTTGCAAATATATTAATCGGCTTAATAGTAAACTGCTTAAAATTGCTATGCCAATAAGAATAGCAATCGCTCTACGTTTGAATAATTTATGCTCTTGATGAGTGCTTTTAAATGTATTAATTGGTTTGAGCATAAAATAAGCGCCTTAGTTTTTACACTATCCTCAGTTCTATTTTAGATCTCAAGAATCCCTAATGGTGAAAAGATTTTTATCATTAATCAATGTCTTAGCTTAAAAAGGCATTATTGTAAGCAATCTGATGACATTTTCATTTTGCTTATCGTTTACAATAATATTCGGCTCAGTTCAGACCTGGTGCACATATCATCAAACCATTAATTTTTCTGAGTATATAAAAAAGTAAAGACTTAAAATAGATCTAAGTTAGAAATATGATTTCTTCACATGAGTTATTTATTAAGGCTAAGCAGTTTATTCCAGGAGGGGTTAATTCTCCGGCGCGCTCGTTTAATGCCGTAGGAGGGGAACCAATTTTTTTTTCGCATGGAAAAGGAGCATACTTATTTGACGTTCAGAATAAGGCTTATATCGATTATGTAGGGTCCTGGGGGGCTTTGGTTCTAGGGCATGCTCATGAGAAAATTGTATCAGCGGTAGAACAAGCCGCTCAACGAGGCTTAAGTTTTGGTGCACCTACTTCTGTAGAAATTGATTTGGCAGAGAAAATCTCTAATTTAATGCCTAATTTGACTAAAGTTCGCTTAATGAACTCCGGTACTGAAGCGACCATGACAGCCATACGTCTTGCTCGTGGCTTTACGGGTCGCGATAAAATTCTAAAATTTAATGGTTGTTATCATGGCCATGTGGATGCATTATTGGTAAAAGCAGGTTCAGGGTTAGCCAATTTTAGCCTACCTGATTGCGCAGGCGTTCCTAAGGATGTAGTACACCAAACCTTGAGTGTGGATTTTAATAATCTTGAGCAAGTTACTCAAATGTTTATGCAACATGGAAAAGAGATTGCTGCTGTTATCGTAGAGCCTATTGCAGCAAATATGAATTGTATTTTACCCTTGTCAGGTTTTTTAGAAGGATTACGTGAACTTTGTGATTATTATGGCAGCCTACTTGTTTTTGATGAAGTGATATCAGGCTTTAGAGTTTCTTTAGGCGGGGCTCAAGAAATCTATCAAGTTAAACCCGATCTAACCACGTTAGGAAAAATTATCGGCGGTGGTTTACCCGTCGGGGCTTTAGGTGGCCGAGCTGAAGTTATGGATTGTTTAGCCCCTTTAGGGAATGTTTATCAAGCAGGTACCTTATCAGGTAATCCAATAACAGTGGCAGCAGGATTGGCTACATTAGAAATAATTAGCCAGCCGGAATTCTATGCTGAATTAAATTTTATAAGCGAAAAATTGGTCTCTGGATTATTAGAGCTGGCGAAGGATAATAGTATCAGTTTCCAAGCCCATCATATTGGAGGATTATTCGGGTTTCTTTTTACCAAAGAAGCAGAAATTTATAATTATCAACAAGTAAAATTAGCTAATCAATCACTTTTCAAAGAATTTTTTCATAGAATGTTGGCTGAAGGCATTTATCTCTCCCCATCCTCTTTTGAAGCAGGGTTTATATCCAGTTCACATGGTGAGCAAGAAATAGACTTTACTTTAACTGCAGCAGAAAAAATATTTGCTAAGCTAAAGGAACAAGATTTAATCACCGCTTAGTTCTCAGTATTAAAAAATTTCATTTTATTTTTTTCTTTCTGTAATTTAGACAAAAATGTCAATTAGCATGCCATTTGGTGCAGAAGTTTAAAAGATTTAATGGAAGATAAAATTAATGGAAAAAGTATAATAAATTTATGGAGAAATGATTTAACTGTGATTTAATGCAGTTTAGTAAGAAAAAAAGGATAAATCTAATGATCTTATGTGAACGACAAAGTCGCTATATTCTTGCTATTAAAAATAAAATCTGTAAAGCTTTTTGATAGGCTTGGCAAACACCGTATTGTTTAACCTGCATGCACATATAGATAAAATATTGCCCAAAACAGTTCGATCGAAATTAAAATCGCTAAATCAAAGGCCGACGAAATATTGACATTACAATACAGTGAGTGAAATATTTTATCCTAGAAGAACTGTTAATGATTTGCTTGATAGTAATAGCAACGTCATGTCAAACTGCTGTAATTTATTAATTTAATCAGTGTTTTTTGGATTTGTTGCATTTGATCTTAGAACGTATCTTACTTACATTCTGAACTTGCCGAGAAATCAGTGGTATATATTTTCTTTCAAAAATTTAATAAGTTTGGGTAATGCCCGTTTAAGTTCATTTGACCCACGTGTTATTTTTGCAATACTGACATGCCGATCTTTTGCTATATTTCGCTGCGTTTTTTCTTGCTTAAGCAAATCATTGATAATTAAATAACGCAGAGCTATGTTCTCTTTTTCTTCCTGTGTTAGAAAAAAACTGAAAAAATCTGATAGCATCTTTTCGTTTTTAGTGATTAAACACAATTTGATAAATTCACGCCAAGCAGTTTGATTCATAGAGACGGTTTCTCAGGTCATAGAGGAATATTATATTATTACAAAAGTACGTGCTTACATCAATTTAGTGCATTGCACTATATTGGAAATATACCTCGTGCAAGTTTTGATAAAGCGGATGGGGGTCCTGTTTCTAAAGCTTTAACAAATGATGAACCCACCACCACACCATCAGCATGTTCTAATATCTGCGTTGTCATTTCCTGATTTGAAATACCAAATCCAACAATAACAGGTAAATTCACGATAGATTTGATAGCCTTAATTTTTTTTTGAAAATCATCCGGTAATTTTTTGTGTATACCGGTGGTTCCTTTTCGACAAGCATAATATAAAAATCCTTGTGCGTAAGCATCAATTGTTTTAACACGTGTTAATGCAGTAGTAGGTGCGATGACGTAAATAAGCGCTATTTCATGTTGATCACATTGTTGGCGAATGAACTGTGATTCTTCCAGAGGACAGTCAATTAGTAAGAGACCATCGATACCTGCACTTTTTGCGGCGCACAGAAAGTTTGATTGGAGTGCTGATATTATTGGATTGAGATAACTAAATAAGATTAGAGGAATATTACTGTGTTGACGAATCTGTTTAGCTAACCATAAAATATCTTCTAAGGTCGTTCCATTTTTTACTGATCGCGCGGTGGCACGCTGAATAATGGGTCCATCGGCGATAGGATCTGAAAAAGGCATGCCAATTTCTAACATATTTACCCCTCCCTGAATCAGCGCCAATGCTGCATCTCGTGTTGCTTGTATTCCGCCATCTCCGGCCGTTAGATAAGCAGTTAAGGCTTTACTCTCAGCAAATAATTGTTGTATTCGTGACATCGATTTCGTTTTAGCTTTCATTTTAAACGATCCCCTTAGCCATCAACTGTGGCAAATCTTTATCTCCACGCCCCGATAAATTAACGATTACAACCTGGTTTTTTGCGAGCGTGGGGGCAATCTTAATTAAA
Organism: uncultured Rickettsiella sp.; assembly: GCA_947058615.1. Taxonomy (GTDB): domain Bacteria; phylum Pseudomonadota; class Gammaproteobacteria; order Diplorickettsiales; family Diplorickettsiaceae; genus Aquirickettsiella. Next base: position 317,761 of record CAMSHF010000001.1, read on the forward strand.
TGAGCCAAGGCATGTGCCGATTCTAGCGCACAAATAATACCTTCTGTGCGAGCTAATAATTTTAATGCCGCTATTGCTTCGCTATCGGTAGCTGCCACGTATTCAACACGTTGATTTGTGAAGAGTTGTGCATGTTGTGGTGCAACGGCAGGGTAATCCAACCCTGCTGCAATCGAGCTAGTCGGTGCAATCTGTCCATGCGGGTCTTGCAATACATAGGTATCGCAGCCATGTAAAACACCACGGCTCGGCTTATGAAATCGTGCGGCGTGCTCCCCCAACTGTTTACCATGCCCACCTGCTTCGACACCTATCATGCGTACCTTTTCATTCGAAAGAAACCCTGAAAAGAGACCAAGCGCATTCGAGCCACCCCCTACACATGCAATCACTAAATTTGGATTAGCACCGATTTGCTGCTGGCATTGCTCGTGACATTCGATACCAATAACCGACTGAAGCTCTGCAACTATAGCAGGGTAGGGATGTGGACCTAGCGCTGAACCTAAGCAATAATGGGTATCATTAAATGATGACGACCAATCACGTAGCGCTTCGTTCACAGCTTCTTTTAAAGTGGCTGAGCCCTGTTCAACAGGGATTACACGAGCACCCATCAGTTGCATGCGCGATACGTTAGATGCTTGACGTTGCATATCGGTACTACCCATATAGATCACACATATTAATCCAAGATGTGCGCAAGCCGCTGCCGTTGCAACGCCATGTTGTCCTGCCCCTGTTTCAGCAATAACACGCGTTTTATTCATTCGTTTGGCGAGTAAGCATTGCCCTAAGGCATTATTCAGCTTGTGTGCGCCGGTGTGTAATAAATCTTCTCGTTTTAAAAAAATTCTTGGCCCATTAATCTTTGTGGCAAAGGAATGAACTTCTGTTAATGCTGTAGGTCTTCCCGCATAATTTTTTAATATTAAGGCCAATGCTTCTTTAAATTTAAAATCGTTTTTAGCGACATCCCAAGCAAGCGTAAGCTCATGAATAGCTTGCATTAATAACTCTGGAAGATATATTCCACCAAACTCACCGTAGCGGCCCATTTGACTTAGTAGTAATTTTTTATGTGCCATCATGCTTATTGCTCCGCACTGATCGGATAAATTGTTGAATGAGTGAGATGTCCTTGTTGCTTTTCTCTCGCTCAACTCCACTGGATACATCCACACCATCGGGTTGTAATGTGTTAATGGCCATTACAACATTAGATGCAGTTAATCCACCGGCTAATAACCATCGAAAAGGCAGATTATAATGAAAGGAGGCATGAATTTTATTTCCTTGTCCCGGGTTTACATGGTCAATTAAAATTAAATCCCGAGCCGGATCAAGATAATGCAAACCCGCGTCTGTTTGTAACTCACCCTGGGTTGATACCGTTTGCACATAGATCCGTTGGTATTCAACAGGTAGTAAATGATGTTGCGCCCGTGCTGTTGTGCCATGTAGCTGAACAATTTGAATATGGGTTGACTCACAAATGCAGCACATTTCACTAAAGGTGTGCTCTACAAATACTGCAACAGGTAATGCACCGGATGTTCTCACGGCGCGAGAAATAAGTGCCGCTTTTTTTAGGCTAACATAACGTGGGGATAAAGGATGAAATATGATCCCAATTAAATTAGCCCCCGCCATTGCGGTTTGTGTGGCCATTTCTGGATCGCGAACCCCACAGATTTTTATTAAATAATTAGTCATGGCAGCAATCTCGGATAAAGCGTTCAGGATGATCCGATTTCACTAAGGCTTCGCCTATTAATACTGCATTAAAACCCGCTTTATAATATTCCCGTGCCAAAGCAGGATTAGTAATACCCGATTCTGCAACTTTTATAATAGTGTCTGGTATTGCTGAAACAATGGTTAAGGCATGTTGCGTATTCACCGTGAATGTTTTGAGATTTCGATTATTGATACCGATGATCTCTGCGCCACAATCTAATGCCATTGCAAGCTCATCCTGATCGTGAATTTCAACCAGTACATCGATGTTAATCGAGCGTGCGAATTCCAACAGGGTTTTAGTTTTTTGACCAAGCACAGCAACAATGCATAATACGGCGCTTGCCCCGGCGATGGCTGCTTCTGCAATCTGTGCTTCATCAATAATGAAATCTTTGCGAATAATGGGAATCGATCGATCGCCTATTATTTCTGCTACTTGAATCAGATCATTGATATCACCTGCAAAAAATTGCTTATCCGTTAAAATAGATAAAGCGCTAGCACCACCTTGAATATAACGTTCCGCTAAACGAGCAGGATCGGAAATAGCGGCTATCTCTCCTTTACTAGGTGATTTACGTTTGATTTCTGCAATCACAGAAAGCGAAGCAGAACTCAACATTGTTTTAAAGCTTGGACGTTTCGGTAGTAATTCCCCGCGTAATACCTGTGCAATAGGATGCTTAACATCCTGTGCTAATCGCTGCTTTAAATCAACGACTTCATGCTTTTTTTGTAATAAGATAGTTTCAAGTTTGTTCATAAGAAAATTCAATCCAGTTATTTAATAATCTTAAAGCGGCACCATGATATAAGCTATCACGTGCCTGCAATAAGGCCTCAGAAATTGATGAATGTAATCCATAGAGATAGAGCGCTATCGCCGCATTGAGAATCAGTGTATCTGCAATAGGGCCTCGTTTTCCTTTGAATGCCTCTAACAGTAGTCCTGCATTGATACTCGCATTTCCTCCACGTAAATCTGCAATTGTGCAAGTTTGTAAATCAAACTGTTGTGGATCAATAATTCTTTCAATTTTTTCCTGTTGCTTCACTTCAATGATTTTTGTAGGGCCTGCACAACTGATTTCATCTAAGCCCCTGCTATGCACGACCATCGATTGCTCACTGCCTAGTTTAATTAAGACATCCGCCATGATCGATAATAAGGCTTCATCCGGTACACCTAAAATGATATGTGATGCTTTAGCTGGATTTAATAAGGGGCCTAAAATATTAAACGTGGTGGGTACATTTAATGTCTTACGAAAATCGCGGAACGCCTGTGTTATAGGGTGAAAATTGGGCGAGTAACAAAAACCAATGCCAACTTGATCAATACTTTTGCTGATTTGTTCAGGCGTCAATTGAATGTTTACACCTAAAGCTTCAAGCACATCAGCGGAACCTGTGAGCGATGACATAGAGCGATTGCCATGCTTAGCTATCTTAACTCCGCAACTTGCCGCGAGAATCGCACTTCCGGTAGAAATATTTACTGTATTTAATGCATCGCCACCTGTTCCAACAATATCTAGTACCGTATGATCCGTAGGAACTACTAGCATTCTACTGCGAAATACTTTCACAATCGCAGATAATTCATCCACGGTTTCACTTTTTGCGCGTAGTAAAACTAAAAAAGCGGCCGTCTGTAAAGGGTTAATAGTGGGGCATAAGATCTCCTCTAATACTTGTTGACAAATTTTGCTCTGTAAATCTTCACCACGCATCAACTTTTCTATACTGGATTTAAGTAGCATGGGCCACACCTGATTTTATATTGTTATGGCATAGGGAAAAAAATGCTTGTAATAAAAGAGGCCCTTCTGGCGTCAAAATAGATTCGGGATGAAACTGCACTCCATAAATCGGTAATTGACAATGCCGTATCCCCATAATTAATCCCTGCTTATTTTCAGCTTCAATAATTAAAGTGGATGATGGCAATGAGTCACGTTCAATCACCAATGAATGGTAGCGACCTGCTCTAAACGGCAAAGAAAGTGATCGATAAAGCCCAGTTTGTGAATGAAAAATACGATCCTCTTTACCATGCATAACTTCTTCGGATTGAATAACTCGCCCCCCTAATGCAAGGCTAATAGCTTGATGGCCAAGACAAACCCCTAATAGTGGTGTTTCAGGAATATCGTTTGCTAATAGGGCATGGATGAGATCGATACAAATACCTGCTTTTTCAGGTCTTCCTGGGCCAGGAGAGAGAATGATTCCTATTGGAGACATTTGTTTGATCTCATTAAGCGTTACTTTATTATTACGAATAACGCTTATCTTTGTGTAAAAAGGCGCAATGGCTTGATAAAGGTTATAAGTAAAGCTGTCGTAATTATCTAGGATTAATATCATCTCTATTGCTCCCCGTGTGCTTGAGCGATAGCACTCAACATAGCTTTTGCTTTTTGATAGGTTTCTTGCGCTTCGGTGGCAGGATCCGAATCAAAAACAATACCCGCTCCCGTACGAATAGTGGCTATTCCATTTTTTAGCACGGCTATTCGAATACTGATACAGCTATCTAAGTTACCTAAAGAATCGATACGACAAACTGCGCCTCCATATATTCCTCGACTTGTAGTTTCTAGTTCATTAATAATTTGCATGGCGCGAATTTTCGGAGCACCACTGAGAGTCCCTGCTGGAAAAACTGCAGCGAATACGTCTAATGCATCATATTTTTCTTGCCGCTGGCCCATAACAGTCGATGTAATATGGCTAATATGCGGATAATGTTTTACCTGAAAACACTCACTGAGCCATACGCTCCCAGGTACACTAACGACTCCTACATCATTTCTGGCTAAATCAACCAACATTACATGTTCTGCTTTTTCTTTGGGGTCATTTAATAAATGCTCTTCAATTAACTGATCCTTAAGCTCTTTGGTGCGCTTGTGTGTCCCTGCAATGGGATTCACAGTAATTTTGTCGTTATAGACGCTTACCAAACGTTCAGGCGAAGCGCCGATTAGAACCGTTGAAGCACTCGGAAAATAAAACATAAAAGGCGCAGGACTAACACGACGTAATGTTTTATAGATATCGAAAGGAGATACACGATAGCGGCGCTTATAGCAACGCGAGATAACAATTTGAAATGCATCCCCACGAGTAATAAATTCCTTTGCCTTATTTACGTTACGCATGAAATCTGAATCAGCAATATCAACTTCGATGGGAAATGCTATTGGCTTCTCTATGCGCGTGTCTGATCTACAGAATGGTCTAGAAAGAATCTTAATAATAGTCGCTATTTTCTGCTTTGCTTGATCATAGGCTCGCTCGGGATCTGAACCCGTTTCAACTAAGTAACTAATTAAAATCGTTTGTTTTTCATGGTTAAAACTTAAACTCAGTGCATAAAAATTAAATAAGAGTCTAGGTAATGAAGCATCCACTATCTGCGTTTCAGGTATTTCTTCAAAATAGCGGATGGCGTCATAGCTAACAAATCCCATCGTGCTAGTAATTAATGGCGCTACCTCACTCCGGGTTGCAAACCTATAGCGAGATTGCAATTCTCGTAGCGCTGACCATGGATGCGTATCATCTGTATAATCTCGAGTCAGATTATCCATAGACTCAAAACAGATGAAAGAATAACGAGCACTGTTTTTCTGGTGCAGGTCTTCAAACATTACACCCTCAGAGCCATAGGCTTTATTCAGCAAGGAGTAAATGCACGTAGGAGTTAAGCTTTTAGCTGGGATTTCTTTAAAAACCGCTACCCGCTTGGCCTCTTTGGCGTAATGCTGAAATTCTTTAAAAGTAAAAGCTTGCATTATTTATAAAGCCTCGTTATGATGAACTCATGTAATGATACAGTATTACAAAAATAAGATCAATAGCCAATAACCGGAAATAAAAGTGATTCTTAGCGTTAATCAAAGCAAGGTTTTAAGTGGGAAGGTTCGCGCACCTAGTTCAAAATCATTCAGTATCCGCGGCATGCTATTTTCACTGCTGGCCAAAGGAGAGTCTACTTTGCTCAAGCCATTGGCCTCTGACGATACACAGTCCGCCCAAGAGGTTTTGGAATCATTGGGTGCAAACATTCAGAATACACCGTATGGAATAAAAATCACTAGCAAAGGAACACCCCTCACTGTTCGCAAGACCCAAATTCATACGGGTGATTCGGGTATTACAACACGATTTATACTGCCATTATTGGGATTACGTAAAGATTATGCTAAACCCATCATTATTAACTGCGGCCAACAAATGAAGGCAAGACCTATCAAACCATTAGTCGATGTATTAGGTAAGCTAGGTATGTCTATTCAATACCTTGAACAAGTCGGTCATCTACCTCTCTCGGTGAGTGGGCGATTAAAAGGTGGTGTTGCTGATGTAGTAGAGGGTCTTAGTTCACAATATTTATCAGCCTTATTGATGGGATTGCCGAGCGCTGAAAGCAGTAGTGTCATCACGGTAAAAAATTTACATGAACGTCCTTATGTGGATATGACGCTTGCCTGTTTGAAGCAGCAAGAAATTAATTATAGCCATCAACGTGTTGATCATATCGATATTTTTCACATCCCTGGAAAACAACACTATAAACCTATTCATATGCACATCAAGGGTGATTTTTCTTCTGCATCTTATCTTTTAGCAGCCACAGCGCTTATTCCAGGGGAAGTAGAAATACAAGGATTGGATGATCAGGATATGCAAGGCGATAAGCGATTAGTCACTATTTTAAAGCAAATGGGTGCAGAGGTAGCGATAAACCAGAATAATGTAAAAATTACAAGTAAGAAGCCATTAAAAGGAATACGCATTGATGCCAATGATATTCCTGATCTACTACCCACTTTAGCGGTAATCGCTACACAAGCCATAGGGAAAACTGAAATCTACAATGTCCCACAAGCGCGAATTAAAGAAACCGATCGTATTCATTCAATGACAGTAGGTTTAAGAAAAATGGGGGCAAGGATCGAAGAAAATTCAGATGGGATCGTAGTATACCAAAGTAAGCTTAAAGGTAGTTTAGTACAAGGGTTCAACGATCATCGTACTGTGATGGCTTTGACTCTTGCGGGAATGCTTGCACAGGGAACTACGCTAATAACTGATGCTACTGCGATTAATAAAACTTATCCTGAATTTGTTAAAACTATGCAGGCCGTTGGCGCTGAGATAAGCTTATTAACAGGACCTACGCGAAAACCGCCTTTTGATTCAGGACTTTTGCCCAACTTAGAAAAAAAAGCTTCTAGCGATCCGATTATTCTTATCGGATTTAAGCATGTTGGTAAAACGACCATTGGCAAACAATTAGCCAAAATGCTTAAGAAACGCTTTATTGATCTTGATCGAGAAGTGGAAAATCTTTATGGAAAATATTTTTTTGAGCCCTTATGTTGTCGACAAATTATGCAATTACATGGCGAATTGTATTATCGCCAATTAGAATCAGAAGCCTTACACCATACATTAAAAGTATCATCGTGTGTTATTTCATTAGGGGGGGGCACCGTTTTAAATCAGTCAAATCAAGATGTATTAAAACCCTATTGTTTACTTCATGTTACAGCACCCCGTGGTATCGTGTTTGAACGCATTATGGCGCAAGAAGGCCTTCCAAGTTTTTTTGATCCGAAAGAAGATTGCTATGCTTCATTCAGCCGTTTATGGGATGAACGCTTTAATGTATATAAGCAATTAACTCCTGTGACTATCAATAACAATAATACTGTTAAAAAAGCAGTCAATGAAGCATTGGCCTATCTACATGTCTACATGCAATTGGAGTTGAGCGACTATGTCTAAATTATTACTACTCCATGGAATAAATTTGAATAGTTTAGGGAAACGTGATGTATTGCATTATGGCCATTTAACACTTAAAGCGATTAAAGCGATCACTGCTAAAGAAGCAGAAAAATATGGATTTAATGTTATTTCATATCAGTCTAATCATGAGGGTAACTTGGTTGATAAATTGCAATCAGAAACGGAACATTGCGCAGGCATCATTATCAATCCAGGTGCATTCACTCATTATAGCTATGGCTTATATGATGCCTTAATAGATACTGGGTTACCTGTCGTTGAAGTACATTTATCTGATACTCACCAGCGTGAACCGTGGAGAAAACGATCGGTGATCGCACCTGCTTGCATAAAAACAATTAAAGGCAAAAAAGAGCAAGGTTATCGAGAAGCTGTGAATGTATTAATAGAATATCTAAAACCATGAAAATAACCAATAAAACTCAATTAAATCTGCTCATAGGTGCTCCGCTTGAACATTCGCAAAGCCCTGTATTACACGAGGCGTGCTATCAACAACTAGGTATAAATGCTGTTCTATTGGCATCACCGCCCTGCTCGCAATTTAAATCATTAATTCAAACAATAAAAACGCTTGCAGTGAAGCTAACCGCTGTAACGGCACCTTACAAAGAAAAAGTCATTAAATATTTAGATCAATGCAGTTTTGAAGTTAGTCAATTACAGGCCGCTAACACAATTATTCAGCGCGATGGAAAACTATGTGGCTATAACACGGATATCGATGGTATTAGTTTCGCATTACGACATATCACACTCCATAAAAAGCAAGCGCTTATCATTGGCGCAGGTGGTGCTGCATGTGCAATCGCTTATTTTCTTAAAAAAAATCACGCTAAGCTTTTTTGGATAAATCGTACGCGGAAAAAAGCAAGCGTTTTAGCCAAAAAATTTGGCGGTCGCGTTATTTATCACGATGAATTAAGCGACTTACCGATAGACATCATTATTAACACAACGCCTGTTGGATTATATCCTAATAGTAAGGTATCGCCCTTGCCTCATTATTTGTTTCATAAAAAGCAAGTAGTATTTGACCTGGTCTACAATCCGTTAGTAACACCGCTATTAAAACAAGCGAAAAAACAACAAGCAAAGATTATTTCTGGTTTAGATATGTTTATTGGTCAAGGCTTAAAACAAATTGAATTATTAACAGATGAAGTTTTTACTCCCACAAACATTCATGCACTCAAAAAAATATTAATAAGAAATCAACAAGTGGCTTACAAATGAAATATATACAGCTTAAAAAATTGCCTAGTGTCGAGGAAATGATTCAATTATACCCCTTATCGGACGAAGGGCACAAAAAAATTATGCATCATAGAAGGGAAATAAAGGCTATCTTAGAGGGTCGAGATCATCGTTTACTGATGATAGTGGGTCCTTGTTCAGCATGGCCCAAAGAAGCTGTGCTTGAATATGCAGAACGTTTATTAGAAGTAAATGAGCAGGTAAAACAATCCTTAAAAGTTGTTATGCGTTCGTATATTCAAAAACCTCGTACAACAAAAGGCTGGGTCGGCCCGCTTAACCAACCTGATCCTTACGCCGAACCTAATATTGAGGCAGGCATGCATTATGTTCGCGAAATGATGGTGAAGATTGTGGAGCTCGGATTACCTATCGCCGATGAATGTTTATTCACACATAACTCACGTGGATTTTTAGAGTTAGTATCATGGTTTGCGATTGGCGCTAGAAGCAGTGAAGATCATGAACATCGGATTTTTGCGTCTGCCGCAGATTGTCCTGTAGGGATGAAAAATCCAACGCATGGCTCAATCGAGGTGGCTATCAACAGTGTAGTTGCCGCTCAACATGCACATATCGCTGCAATAAACGGTTATGCGGTGCAAACGCCGGGTAATTCACACGCACACTTGGTACTGCGTGGTAGTAATCGAGAACCCAATTACACACCTGATTATCTTGAAGCAGTAAAAAAACATATGTCAGCGCATCAGATAAAGAATCCTGCTGTTGTCATTGATGTCAGTCATGATAATTGTTTACTAAATGGAAAAAAAGATCCTCGAAAACAAATTACTACTATATTTGAAGTGACGAAATACTTAAAAAAATATCCCGAATTACGTAAATTAATGAAAGGGTTCATGATCGAAAGTTATTTAAAAGAAGGAAACCAAAAAATAGAAATGTGTAATAAGAAAACAATTGATTTAAGTGGATTATCTCTTACTGATCCCTGCTTAAATTGGGAACAAACAGAATCTTTACTAATTGCGTTAGCCAATCAGGTAAAATTGTAATGCAGAAAATATCGGTGACACCTATCCACAAAAGCCTAGATTATCCTATTATCATAGGTGCTAATTTATATGATTTTACTGCGTGGTTACCAAAGCAGGCTTTCCAGCAAATAGTTATTATCACTGATCAAGTGGTGAAAGTTTACTATGGATTGCAACTACAAAAATGTTTTCGTCAGGGAGGCTATAATAGTTTGTTATTTTCCTTTCCGGCGGGAGAAAAATTTAAAAGCTATAAGACCAAACAAATGATAGAACACAGCATGCAATTGCATCGTTGTCATCGAGACACATTAATTATCGCATTAGGTGGCGGAGTAGTCGGCGATCTAGCTGGATTCATTGCAGCTAGTTATTTACGCGGCGTACCGTATATTCAGATTCCGACGAGTTTGCTAGCCATGGTAGATAGTAGCGTTGGAGGTAAAACAGGGATCAATACCATACACGGTAAAAATTTGATAGGCGTTATTTATCAACCTTTAAGTGTTATTATAGATATTAACTTGTTAAAAACCTTGTCTAAAAAAAATAGAATTAATGGCTTAATAGAAGCCATTAAAATATTTTTAATCTTCGATGCGGAAAGTTTTTACTATGCTGAGTCGCATCTTGAGTCTCTTATCCAAGGGGACAATTGTTTACTGAAAGAAGTTATATTTAGAGCCGTTAAAATTAAAGCTGCTGTTGTCAGTCGAGATGAAAAAGAACAAGGTGAACGCCTCGTGCTTAATTTTGGGCATACCCTAGGACATGCTTTAGAAAAAATATCGAATTATTCGTTATTACATGGATATGCGGTAGCTTATGGATTGTTAGTCGAGGTAACTATTTCCTATCTATTGGGTTTATTGGATAGAAAGTCATTATTAGACATAAAAAATATGTTTCGACGACTGGGTATCTGTGGAAAAAATTTACAAAGATATAGTCAAATTGAACTTATTCAAGCGACAAAAATGGACAAAAAAAACCGATCAAGGAAAGTGTACTATACGCTACTAAGAAAAATTGGCAGTCCCTATATTAGTTATGACAACTATGTTCACCCAGTGACAGACCAATTAGTTAGACAAGCAATAAAAAAAACTATTGAGGATTAAAATTTATGGCAGGTAATTCATTTGGCCAATTATTTAAAATAACGACTTGTGGTGAATCACATGGAGGAGCTGTAGGCGTAATAGTTGATGGGTGTCCATCAGGCTTGTCTATTTCGGAACAGGATATTCAACAGGAGTTAGATCGACGAAGACCTGGGCAAAGTTCTATTACTACACTAAGAAATGAACGTGATACGATTCGTATATTATCCGGTTTATTCGAAGGAAAGACTACAGGAACACCGCTCTTATTGCTAGCTTATAATGCAGATATGCGACCCGAAGACTATGAGTCATTAAAAAACGTGTACCGACCCTCGCACGCGGATTTTACCTATATGATGAAATATGGAAGACGTGATTTTCGTGGGAGTGGTCGTGCCAGTGCTAGAGAAACGCTTGCTAGGGTTGCTGCCGGTGCTATTGCGAAAAAATTTCTAAAACAATCACTAAACATGGAGATTCTTAGTTATGTGGAGCAAGTTGGTCATTTATGCACACAGATAGACCATGAAACTGTAACCTCAGCCCAGATTGAAGCTAACATTATTCGCTGCCCTGACCCAATTCTTGCCAAGAAAATGATCCAGTTAGTAGAGAAGGTCAAGCGTGAAGGTGATTCCGTAGGTGGAGTTGTCAAATGTATTATTCGTCATATGATTCCAGGATTAGGTGAGCCTGTGTTTGATAAATTACCCGCTGATTTAGGTAAAGCTATGTTGAGTATCAATGCTGTCAAAGGATTTGAAATCGGCTCAGGTTTTAAGGGGGCCTACATGCATGGCAGTGAGCACAATGATCAAATGAACATCAAAAACGGAAAGCCGGCGTTCATCTCTAATCATGCAGGCGGCACTTTAGGTGGTATTTCTACAGGTGAAGATATTTATTTCCGAGTCGCATTCAAGCCGACTTCCAGTATTTCTAAAACGCAGCAAACTATTAACTTACAAAATGAAACGGTTGCACTATCGACCAAAGGGAGGCATGACCCTTGCGTTTTACCGCGTGCTGTTCCGATTGTTGAAGCCATGGCAGGCTTGGTGCTGATGGATCATTATCTGCGTTTTCGTTCAAATTCAGTAGGCGATAAATAGTCTAACGTTAACGGCGGTGATTATTATAAAAGATTTCAGTATACTCAAAAATATTTTGTCTGGGCTTGTTCACGATTTTCATAGTACTCAAGCTTGGATTATTTTTTCCCCAGCATGATGACTGTCATTTTTTCTGGTTTAATTTGTTGGAGAGCAAGTTTAATTTGTTTTAAACTTACGGAATTAATTTTTTGTTGGTAGGTGTCTAAATAATCTAGAGGAAGTTGGTAGAAGCCGATCTTTTCTATAGCGGCTAAAATGTCCTTGTTACTGGTAATTGAAAGTGGAAAGCTTCCTATAAGCGCTTGTTTGGCTTCTTGTAATTCTTGCAGAGTAGGGCCTTTAGTAAGAAAATTTTTTAAAGTTTGTTGAGTTAATGAAAGTGCTTTAGCAGCTTGATCATGGCGTGTTTGTAATACAATCAAAAAAGGACCTTTAGTTTGTAATGGTCTGAATCCACTATTTATCCCGTAGCATAGACCTCGCTTATTTCTAACTTCATTAAAAAGTTTTGAGGTGAGTATTCCGCCCCCCAGAATTTGGTTGCCTACAATGAGAGGGAAGTAATTAGGATCGTTTACAGCTATGCCCATTTGTCCTAAAAAAATAGTCGTTTGCTTGGAGGGATAAGGAATTTTTATCCGTTGATTTTTTAGAGGATGGAATAAGGGGACAGGGAGAGTAATAGATTTTTTACCCTTTGCTAAGGTGGCTGAAATCTGTTCAGCTATATTCATTGCTTTAACTTTAGTTATATTTCCAACGATGGCTATGATTGTATTTTCAGACACATAGTTGCGATGATAAAAATTTAATAATTTTTCTTGAGAGAGTTGTTCAATACTTATTTTATTTCCTAATAATGGTGAGGCATAAGGGTGAGTGCCATACAAAATTTGATAAAAAACTTTTTCGGCAATTGCGGTAGGCGTTTGCGCCTCTTGTTGTAGAGCGATTAAAAATTGCTTTTTGGTTCGAGTGATCGCCTTCTTTGGGAAGGTAGCATCTTTGATTAAGGAAGAAAAAGTGTTTAATGCGAGATTAAAAAATTGTGGGGCGCTAAGTGAACGTAAATTTAATAGGGTCATATCTTGATTAACATTAGCGCTATAATGCGCACCAACAGATTCAAAGCGGTTAGCAATTTGATCTGCACTTAGACTGTGTGTGCCTTGATCGAGCATTTGTGCTGTAAACTCCGCAATTCCAGGAGAATTCCTATCTTGAGATGAGCCCGCATGAAATAACACGCCGATATCTATAATAGGTATTTCGCTTTTAGCAACAAAATAAACGGGGACTCCATTTTTTGTAATCCAATGTTCAACTTTTAGTTGAACAAAAGAAGTCTGTGCCTGCGTAGTACCAATAATAAATGTTGTGAAAAAAATAAAAAAATAAAGAAAATGCTTAACGGACATGTAAGGATCCTATGTTCGATAAAGAATTAAAACTTGGATCAGTTGATCGGATAGATAAAGGGTGCAGGTAAGCGATAGTTAAAAAAGAGGGTTGTAAGTATTTATTGGCGACCATTTGTATTTGGCGTGGAGTGATAGCATTTATATGTTTTAAATAATCTCTATCAAGTTGCCAGGGCAAGTTAATTGCAGCTAAGCTCCCAAGTTCATAGGCTTCTGCAGTGATCGAATCTTCTCGATATACTTTGTCTGCGGCTATTTGAGTTTTTGCGCGTGTTAACTCTTCATTATTTACGCTAAAGGTCTGTAATAGTTTAATCTGTTTTAATAAACTAGATTCCAGCTCTATTAAGCTATGTCCAGGTGTGGGTGTGGCTTCTAATAAAAATAAATTATCCAGGCGACTAATAGGATTATAAGAGGCATTAGCATCAGCAGCTATTTGTTGTTCTCTGACAAGCTTTTTGGCAAAGCGGGCACTATTACCGCCCGATAATAATGTAGCAATCAGATCCAAGGCATAAGGATCAGGATTGTTTAGATTTTGATTAATTACGGGTGCAGGATAAGCCATCACTAACCAAGGTAACTGAGCAGGTGTATGGATGCTAAGGCGTTTTTCACCTAATGGCGGAATATTTTTTTCTGGTTTTAACTTAGGGACAGAAAGAGGCTTTAAGTTAGAAAAATAGGTTTGTGCTAAATGATAAACCTGCTTAGGTTTTACATCTCCAACAACAACGAGTACCGCATTATTAGGGACGTACCAGGTTTTGTACCAATTACGTAAATCTTCAACAGTCATATTTTTTAGATCATTTTTCCAACCTATAACGGGGTGACGATAAGGGCTAGAAACAAAAGCGGCAGCATTAAGTCGCTCTAACAAAACCTCTTGTGGATTATCATCGACACGCATCCGTCGTTCTTCCATTACAACCTGAATTTCTTTAAGAAAATCCTGTGAGTGCAATAGTAAGTTGCGCATCCTGTCGGCTTCTAATTTAAAGCTTAGGGCTAGTTTATCGGAAGAGAATTTTTGATAATAGGCAGTAAAATCTGAATCAGTGAAGGCATTTTGCACTCCTCCATTTTCTGAAACTATTTTCTCGAGAGTACCCGGCCCAAATTTTTTCGTTCCACGAAACATCATATGTTCTAAAGCGTGTGAAATCCCAGTGATTCCATTAGGCTCATAACTGCTACCGACTTTATACCAAATCTCTGAAATTACTGCGGGTGCTCGATGGTCCTCTTTAACTAACAGAACTAGTCCATTTTTTAAGTGGTATTCATGAATAGCGGTTCCCCAGCATAAAATAGGTAAGGCTATTAAACCTAGATAAACCAGAATTTTTTTTAAAAACATTGATTCACTTCCTAAGAAAATTCATTGCTTTTTAATTCATTCGCCTCCTTATTCTATAGATTATGGTAACACATTGTCATTATTTGACATCACTTTGTTAGGCTTTCATAATCTTATGATTTTGAGGTTTCACCTATTTAAAAATTCTGCGCTATTGCTTTATTATTTAAGCAGAGAAAAGAGGTTTATTTTCATGCCAAAGGTTAAAAGAAATACAGTTTTCCAGTTCGAAAAAGGTTTGATAGAACTTGAGAAGATTGTGGAGCAAATGGAGCAAGGTAACACAACGTTAGAAGATTCTCTCGCGCAATTTAGCCGTGCTGTGGCTTTATTAAAGGATTGTCAATTGACCTTAAAAAAAGCCGAGCAAAAGGTACAAATTTTAATGAACACCGATACCAACCAGAAAGAACTCATCCCTTTTGAAATAAACGAAGAATTAGCCTAGTGAATGTAAAAACTGAGTTTGCAGCTTATCAGGAGCGTATTAATCGATTTCTCGCGCATTGTTTGTCAAGTCTTCCGTCATTATTGAAGCCTTTGTCTGATGCGATGAACTACGCGGTTTTGAATGGGGGTAAACGTTTAAGGCCTTTATTTGTTTATACGTTAGGGACTGCATTAGAAGTCCCTTTACAGCGTTTAGATCATGCGGCCTGTGCGATAGAACTAATTCATGCGTATTCTTTAATTCATGATGATCTGCCTTGTATGGACAATGATGATTGGCGACGGGGTAGGCCGACTTGCCATAAACAATTTGGTGAAGCGATGGCTTTATTGGCAGGAGATTCTTTGCAAACCCTAGCTTTTGATGTACTTCTTATGGCTCCTATAGACTCGATTAAACGAGTAAGGATGCTTACTGCACTGGTAAAAGCGGCTGGCCCATGGGGTATGGTCGGTGGACAAGCGATGGATTTTAGTCGTTCAAGTTGCTCAGACCAAGTAAGTACTGAAAATATTTATTTTTTAAAAACAGGTGCTTTATTCGTAGCGGCCCTCCAGATGCCTGCCATAATAGCGGATTTATCGGATGATTATCTTTTAGCGCTAAAGAATGTAGCTAATAACATAGGTTTAGCTTATCAAATTCAAGATGATGTCTGCGATAATGAAAATGCCTATTTCTGGGAGGATGATATACAGAGAGAGAGTCATTTACAAAGGCTTAAAGAGCAAATTTTGGCTGATTTAGATTTAGTTTTAGGACCTTCAGAATCAAAAAATCAGTCTGTTTTTCAATTGATAAATGATTTGTTTATTAGTAGAGCCATTGAGAATAACTATCAACTCAATAGAGAAAAATCATTTCTTTAATAGAGAAGGGGCTGTTATAATCAGTGAGTGGCTTCAATAACAGTCATAGGTACAAGAAAATGGAATATAGCTTTGTGCCCACTTGCCCTAGAAGCGGCTAAAAACTAGATTTTTATAAAAATTCTAAGTATTCTACTATTAATGAAATCAGAGGAAAAAAATATGTCAATGCTAAAAGTAGGAGATAAATTACCTGAGTTTAAACTTACAGCGACAGTTGATACTGACATCAACAAAGCTTTTACTGAGATTAACCATGATTCTTATCCCGGCAAGTGGTTAGTCCTGTTTTTCTGGCCTAAAGATTTTACATTTGTATGTCCTACTGAAATTGTATCATTTAATGATCTCAATGCTAAATTCAAAGAAAGTGACGCCGTACTATTAGGCGGCAGTACAGATAGTGAATTTGTACATCGTGCTTGGCGTCAATATAATGATGATTTACGTGATCTTTCATTTCCTATGCTAAGTGATATTAAGCATGAACTTTGTAACAGTTTAGGTATATTAGATAATGAAGCAGGGGTTGCACAGCGAGCCACGTTCATCATTGATCCAGAAGGTATTATTCGTTTTAATATGGTGACAGATTTAAGTGTGGGAAGAAATCCTGAAGAAGTATTACGTATACTTCATGCTTTGCAAGATGGAGGACTCTGTCCTTGTAATTGGCAAAAAGGCCAACGAACCATCAATATTGCTGAAGCAGCTTAAATTAAAAGTATTATTCAAAGGAACCCGTATAAACTGCGGGTTTTTTTACATCTCGATTATTTAATAACAGGCAGTGGAAAGATTTAGGTTTAATCTATAATTTAGTTTTTAACATGGATTATTGTCTATGAAAAAGCTGACTCCTGAAGAAGCAAAAGTGATTTTATTAAAAGGAACTGAGCCTGCTTACTCAGGAAAATATTATAAATTTAATGGAAAAGGGAATTATGCATGTAAGCAGTGTGGAGCAATGTTATATCATTCGTCAGCTAAATTTGAGTCAGGTAGTGGCTGGCCCAGTTTTGATGACGAAATACCGGGTGCTATTAAAAGGCTTCCTGATTTGGATGGTCATCGTACTGAAATTACTTGCGCCAAGTGTGGAGCCCATCTGGGTCATATTTTTCTAGGTGAACGAATGACGCCTAAAAATACTCGACATTGCGTCAACTCAATATCCTTAGAATTTGTTCCTGAAAATACCAACGAATTAAATAAAATGAGTTCTGAAAGAACTGACACTAAAACGAATTTGAAAGCGGAAATTGCTATTTTTGCCGGGGGATGTTTTTGGGGCGTGGAACATTTAATGAAACAACTTCCAGGAGTTATTTCAGTAACTTCGGGATACATTGGAGGTAAAACGTCCAATCCTAGCTATGAAGAAGTTTGTAAGCAACAAACGGGTCATGCTGAAGCAGTCGAAGTTATTTTTGATCCTAGCAAGCTAAGTTATGAAGTTTTAGCTAAACGATTTTTCGAAATTCATGATCCTGGAGAATTAAATCAACAAGGCCCTGATAAAGGAGAGCAGTATCGTTCAGAAATTTTTTATACCACTCCAGGACAAAAAGATATCGCTATAAAGTTAATAAATAGTTTAAAAAATAAAGGTTTTAAAGTAGTTACTAAAGTGACTCCAGCAACAAAATTCTGGAAAGCAGAAAATTACCATCAAAATTATTATGAAAAAAATCGAAAAAAACCTTACTGTCATTTTTATGTTAAAAAATTTTAATGATCTTGCTATACTTTTTTGACTGCTTGAAAATAAAGACTTTCGAACGATCAATAAAGAGACTGATATTAGCAGTTCTCACATTTAACCTTGCTGAGAATGAAGGGACATGGAATCAGGAGTCGCGCAAAAGATTTTAAAGGGGGGTCTCCCCCACTTAAGGGGGCAAATTAATCTTGTAGAATTATCTTAAGTAATTGAAAAGACTAAGATAGAGAGATTAAAATGCCCGTTAAAAATTGTATCGTAAATTTACCCGGATTTAAACTGAGAGCAGTGAAAGGGACAAACCCATTAATATTCAAGGTTACGTATCATAGGAAAGTGCGCTGCCTAAGCTGTCAGAGTAAGGATTTACGCAAGAAAGCCAGTTTTATTCGTAAAGTTGCCCACGAAACGATAGGACCTAGACGAACCTTCCTAGAATTTACTGCACATAAATTTTATTGCCGTAGGTGTGGCTGTTACTTTAACCAACAGTTCCCAGGGATAAGAAAGCATCAACGTGCAACAGAGCACTTACAGAAACAAATATTTCATTTTCGTACGCAAGGCGTATCTCAGCAAGCGTTAGCAAAGGATTTCAAGCTAGGAAAAGCAACGATAGAACGTTGGTATCATAAACGCTATCAGCTTGAGCATCAGGAAATTAAAAATGCTCCGTGTCCTATCGTACTCGGTATCGACGAGCATTTCTTCAGTAAAAAGCAAGGTTATGCGACGACATTCTGTGATTTAAGAAAACATAAAATATTTGATGTGGTAAAAGGCTGTTCAACGAGAGACTTAAAAGGTTATTTAGAGCAATTACCAGGAAGAGAGCGCGTTAAAGTCATTTGTATTGATTTAAGTAGTCGTTATCGTTCGCTAGTTCGGCACTACTTTCCTCAGGCTAAAATCGTAGCAGACCGCTTTCACGTCATCCGGTTGATGCAACACCTGTGTTTGAAAACCTATCAGGAAGTTGATCCTGCGATGAAATATCAGCGTGGCTTATTGTCGGGGTAACCCTCCCTTATAATTCCCCAGGAAAGAGATAGAGTTTTTTGGTAAATTAC
>CAMSHF010000002.1 GCA_947058615.1 uncultured Rickettsiella sp.
CAAAACGGGTAACCTTACTCATTCCTTTGTGTCACATCAAGTCTGAACTATTCCAGATAAGGATAAAAAAATAGATACCGGTGATCGATTTTTTACGTATGGACAAGGCCTTATTACAAACACTATTGGATCATTCGAATTGGATGAGCTGCTTTCTCATGGTCATTCTTTTACAACTGCTTTTGAAAATCGTATGTCAGGACCAGTAATAACCTCAAGTTGTTATCACGCTCAAGATCCCATAACTTCTTACGTTGATCATCACGGAAGTAACGAATCAAGACCTTTCAATAGTGCAGTTAATTTTGTTATTAAATATTAAATAAAGTTTTTTATGATAAAAAAAATATTATTACTCTTAACTCTAGGAATAATGATCGGCTGGATCGCTAGTTGTGCTTGGAAAGCACCTTTACAAGAGATCAATGTACCTATTTGGCCTGACTCACATTTTCAAGCTAAGTAATCATCAAAATACAGGAGTGTAACGAGCTAACCGTCTGTAGCGGGGTAAGTTCTTTTGTGGTTCATTTTCTTCTTGTATGAAGTCATTGGGTGGCCTGAGAATGAGTTTTGAATAGACTTGAGATTGAACGTATTTATCAATTTTAACTTTCACCGCTTCTATTTCTATACGAGTTTGTTTGGAATTAGCTTCCATTTTTGCACGCGTTTGCTTAAGATCAGCTTCTGTCTCCGCCCGAATTTGTTCGATCTTAACTGTAAGCGCATTTATCCTTTGATCCAATTCTGCTACCTGTAAATCAAAATCTTGCTCCATTTTTTGAACTTCTTGTGAATTGCTTTGCAGAGGTAAACGAGCTTTTAATGCCTGTAAACTTTCTTTTATTTTTTTTACTGATTCTTCTGATAGCTGTTTAAATACTTTAAATAGTTCTGTTTGTATCTCTTGCAGCTGCTCATTTCCAAATGACTTATCGGGGTGAAATAGCAAAGCGCTTTTTTTAAAAAAATAAATGAGATCAGTTTGTAGCGTTTGCATTTGTTGAATCGCTTCAGGACAAGCTAATTGTCTCCATATCACCTTCTCAATCAATTTTTCATATTGTTTTATCTGATGATTGGTAAATAACTTTACCTTGGAAAAACAAGATTCTAGAAAAATTTTTATCTGAAAAAATTGTACAGATGATTCCTCCTGTAACATAGTCTCTATTATCTGCCGTTTTATTTTGACCCAATCTTCTATCGAGTGGATCGAGCAGCTTGTTCCTTGTCCGGAGGTATCGACGAATATATCACTTTTTATAGACTCATCAGAAGCAAGCGAGTCGCTATGCTCACGAAAAATTTTGGCCGTCGTGTCCCCAAAATTTGTTCGCATCACGCGACTTATATTAAGCCCCGATTCGTCCGGCGCCCACCACGCACTGGCCCATTCTGGGCTGCGCGCAGTGGCTACCACCATGACGTGACGGCCTGATGCGTTTCCTGCTTCGCCCGTCAACGCACGCCTATCGGGGGCTCCTCGACTGCGCATTGCTTGCGCATGCTCTCCTTGTCTCGTCGAAGGAAGCTTAGAAATATTTTTACGCAAAGTATATAAATAACGAGATAAAATATCTTCGAGCCTCCTATATTCATTTTCTAAATGACTTTTCAGGTCGTTTCTATCCGATTCAGATAGTCGAGCTAATTTCTTCTGCATTAGTTTCTTAAAAAAATTCCAATCTTTTCGGAAGCAGCGATACATAAAAACATTGTTATTATTTTTCCATTTTAAGTTTCCAGCGTGTTGGCCTAAATAGTTTTCAACTTGAATTCTACATTTGTTTAATCCATATATAGCTTCTTTTCCTAGGCACTTTTCAAAGATAAACGCTATGGGTTCTTTTTCATCAAATGGATTCTTTATACAAACTTTGTGAAAAGACCTACAGCGTTGATAGTAAGTCCATACTTTGATCTTGCGATGAATCGGTGTAAATAAAGTTAAAAGCCAGCGTTTCCAGAAAGCTTGTTGCCAATAATGAATGATTTCTGCTTGTAGTTCATCCGGAGATACCCCAAACAATCGTATTTTTTTTAGGCTGCTTTCTTCTCGGCTCCATAAAGGATTATCAATTGTGAGTGGCGGATCCATCCAAATAAAGTCCCCCCATTTTAACCCCGACCACCAGGACATCCACTCAAAAGGTTTTTTAGCCAGCTCAATCCCTATGTCTGCCAATAACCTATTTTGCATTTCCTTTAACCTCCATTGGTCTCAGCGCCTAGGAAAAAATCTCGTACTAGGCCCTGGTTCATCTAATTCTGAAGTCTCTGAATTTTTACACGCTTTTAATTGAGCTTCAAGAGCCGCTATCGTTGCTTTAAATTGCTGACGTTCAGCTTCTGAATTTTCTTGCATTTGCTGGTGTTCAGTTTTTACGTTTTCTTTAACTTGCTGAATCGTAGCTTCTAAATGCTTACATTGTTCACTGAGATTTTTTATTGTATTGTCCTTCTGCTGAATAACTATATCTTTCGCACGAATCATATCGTCTTTTTCTGCTAGTTTTTTAATTTCTTGCATATTTGCTCTCAGTGGGCCTAATCGATCTCGTAGGCCAGTATGTAATTGAGATTCATTTTTCCAGCCCCAATCTACACTCCCTGTAATAGCTCCTATTTCACTCAACATTCTTTGCACGTTGGATATCGATTCGGCGGTCACTTTTCCTCGAGCATCATGAAACAAAATAAGGCATTTACACACTCGCCAGTAGATTTCTATAAATTCCTGATCCCTTTGTTTAGAAGGGCGTGATAAACGAGCGATATCTTTAAATAGGTTGAATAATCTCTGAAAATCACTTAATAAATAAGGGCAGGTTCTTTTTTTTAGAATTTCAGCATAATTTTTGAAAAAGCTCCCCATGTCGGCCATTATTTCTTTACTTTTTGAGTAATCACCTAAGACTCGTTCTGTCGTACTCCCAAAAGTTCGACCATAAACAATATGATCTAGAATAATTAGTTTATAATCTCTGTTTTTTTCATAGATCTGAATTAATAAAGGTTTTTCGTCACCTTGTTGTTCCAATAAATTGGTTCCTGCTTCAATCAAACGGTTCACCATAAAACTGTCATTTCGCTCCAATGCATCTTCTAATAAGTAATAACCTATTGTTTTTGTCTCGCTATCAGCTAACTTGTTTAAATCAAGATTAAATGAAGACCAACGTCTATCGAGATATTCTGCGTGATCGGGATACACACTATCGACGTTACGGGCCTCGTTTAAAGAACGTTCCAGATAAGTTTCGCTTAAATTAGGGTTAAAAAAAGACACATCGAGATACGCGCAACTCTCACGGGCCTTTTGTAAACGATGTTCCTGATAAGTAATGGTAGGATTCGATTTTTTCCTTAATAGAAATTCAATGATTTCCTTTTGTCTTTTAATTTCATTTTCGTCTGTTTCGCTTTGTAAGACGTTTTGTGCATTCAATATAAAACGAAGAAATTCTGTTTGATTAAATTTTACAATATCGAATCGTTGTTTTCCCGTTCTACCTGCGGGTAAGCGTTCATTAATTTTTTTAAAGATATCACGGGATTCAGGATCGGTAGGCTTTTTTATTAGCATCTTTTCGATAAAGTAGTTCTTATCTAGTAATTCATTTAAAGCGTGATACCCTTCCAGATTGATCTCAGTTTCACCTAAGTTCAAGATTTTGATCTTAGCGTATCGTAATGCGTCGCAAAGATGCAATAAATTCTCTTGTTGGTCTTCATCAGGTAACAATTCCAAGGTCAAGTTATCAAGTGTTGGTGGAATTTTTAAAAATTTCATCCAGGCCCACGAATGAAATTCAGCATTTGTTATAATCAATTCCTTCGTAATAGTAAACTCAACTGAACCATCTTGAAACGGTGCAAGTCCTGCCAAAAATTCAAATATAAAACTTGCACTAAATGGATAATAATTTTCTTCGTGGAAAATAGTCACATTATCTAACGCAATAACACTCCATTTAGACGAAAACTTCAAAATTTGATCCAACAATATTTGAATTTCCGCATCTAGATAGCTAGGCTTTGAAGCAGGATTTTCAAGCGGATCTAGAATAAAAGTTACATTTTTCAAATCGACTCTACAATCCAAGTTAATAAAATTCTTCGGTTGTCGTCCTAAATATTTTATAAAATAATTCAACGCTTTGGGTGTAATGACTCCATCGGATAAAATAAATTGACCCGTTTCTAGAAAGGATTCTAAAATTTCATCCACATCAGATCGAGTTAGCTGGGTTTGAGCATTAAAATTAGGTGGCATGGTAACTCCTTTTATTGTAATTGTTTCCAATTTTTTTATAATTTGAATGTATATAATTAATTTATTTTCTTAGATAGTAATCAATTTTATTTAATATATTTTTTAATCATAAGGATATCATTTTCTGTAAAAGGTTTTTTAAGTATATAATCAATGTCTATTTCTTGGCATTTTTCTTTAATTTTTTCATCCTCATGAGCAGTTAAAACAAAAATTGGAAGATGGGGTTTTTTATTTTCAAGTTCCCATTGACGATAAATTCTTACGACCTCTGTCCCTACTAAATCAGGTAACCCGATATCCAGCAATACCCAATCAAAGGATTGGCTTTGTAAAACTTGTAAGGCTGCTTTTCCTTCAGTAACAGTAGTTACTTCATAACCTAAATTGTTAAGTAGATTTTTTATTGCAAAGAGTACTAAAGTATTATCCTCAATCACTAGCACAGAATTTTTTTCGTATCTGCTTCAATAGACAATGGTGATTTCTGTGATATTATAGACGATGCTTGCTTTCTAACTCCTTCTGCTAAAGGAAAATTAAATTCTCAAGCGAGTCGCTATGCTCACGAAAAATTTTGGCCGTCGTGTCCCCAAAATTTGTTCGCATCACGCGACTTATATTAGGCCCCGATTCGTCCTGCGTCCGCCACGCACTGGCCCATTCTGGGCTGCGCGCAGTGGCTTCCACAATGACTTGACGGCGTGATGCGTTTCCTGCTTCGCCCGTCAACGCACGCCTATCGTGGGCTCCTCGACTTCGCACTTCGTGCTCTCCATGTCTCGTCGGATGAACCCCATTCGGTGGTCAATGTGCTTTTTAAACTTTAATCTTTTTATACAGCAAAACTTTGATAAAGTTTTAGAGATCATTCTGATCTAAATGCGTTATACAATTCACTGTGTATTTATGAAAGATATAATTTAACCCAAATACTATTTGACAGTCCCATACGAGAAAAAGACTCTTCCTATATGGTAAACAAGTTAAAAAAATCAACGGTTCCAACTAAAGTCACATCAAATTCGTTGAGTTATCATGCCAGTCACGATGCCCACTTTTTCTCCACAGGTAAGCAAGACAGGATAGCTGAACTTAATAGGCCCTGGCTCTATAGGCAAATTTGCAAAAAATAACTATTAAAAATCCTGTTTTTCTACTAAGAAAATTTCTTACTGACTTCTGAAAAAATGTGTATATCAAGCTTTTTTAATTCCCTTAAATAACTTTCGAGCGTTATTAACTGCGTGCAAGGAACCGCGCCGGTTTCATAGATTTCTTCTTCTAATATCCTTTTTGCTAAAAGAATAGCCGGAATAGTCGGAATATAAGTACCATCGCCATTTTTTGCAATCATAAACCATTTGATAGTCTTAGGGTTTCCTTTAAAATCCGTACCCGACATTAACATATGCATACCACTTGCATCACTACCCAAAAAATCAAAATAATGACTCAGCTTTAATAAGCTTTCAGCATGTTTTTCTAATTTAATTGGAAACCTGAAACGGATTAACCAGGATAAAAACCATAAGCCAAGATGAAAAACACTGTTTTCGATGCCAGCAGAAAATCGAATAGATTTAATTGGGAAATAAGCCGGGAATAAATCCAGACCAGGAACATCACAATTTGCCATCCAGCGTTTTCCTAGGATGGGATACTTTTGTCGATGTAAATCTTGCCATCCATACATTTTCTTAGGTATGCCATGAAAATCTTGTAAACGACATCCCACATAGCTTAAAACCGACTTGAGTTGCGCCAAACCCCTTTCATTTTTTTGACCCAATGTTACTCCATATTTTAAAGAATCTATTATTTTAAATTCATCTTTATAATAATCTAAAACAGCCGATGGCAAACAAGGTAATGTACTTGCACCCGTAATAGCAATACAATTTTTCTTAATAGCCTCTTCTTCTAAAATTGAAAAATCCTTTACATATTCTCGTGCATCCGATATATCAATATAATTCACGCCCAACAGTATACAATTAATCGCTGTCGTAAAATCAGCCGTTTGAAAGGGTCCCGAAGCATTAATAACCAAAGGGGGCTTTAAACGTAACAGCTCGTGAGATAATCTCTTTTTAAAATCGAAACAAAGTATATCAATACATGTATCGACTGCGACTTTAGAAAGTTGTTTTTTTAAAGCCAATAATGCGTCTTCACGACGACCTGAAATAATAATTGCCACATTTTTCTCTACTAAGCCTTTGGCTATTCTTCTCCCATAATTTCCAGTAGCGCCTAAGATTAAAACTTTATTATCTTCATTAGGTTTCATAAACTATCATCCCTCTTACTGTGTAAGCTTAAAATTTTTTATTCAGGGGTTTTACAAGCTTATTTCCTTTCTAATTATTTAAAATGATCTTCTAAAAATTTTTCCGAATAAATATAAGAGGCAAATTGAGTACGTTCAAATTTTTCTCTGCTCTTTTTTTAAATTTAATAATTCGCTATCAGCGATAGTGCTTAATTATGGTATAATGATCGTTAAAATCGCTCTTATTTTCTAAAAAAATTAGAACGTTTTATTCACGTAGTAAGAATTAACAAGTTAGTCAAAATCTTCATTCTCTCTCCATAATTTATGGCATCATTGATTTTTATTAATCATTGAAATTGTAACATTATTTTTTAAAATTTATCTTATAAATAGCCATTTATTATCCAACTTATTAATAACATTCTCAGCTTGCATTAGATACACGGAATTTACACCGATTATTAAAGTAAAGTATAACATAACTATCTTTTTTGATAACACTCAATTAAAAAATAGCCTAATGAAATAATAATTTAAGTCGAATTATTAAGTCGGCTCAATAATTTTTTACTAATTCCCATTAATTGATGTCGCATCAGAAAAAGTTGCCAACGTGCACCACCTAATTGCCGCCATAAAACAGCCGATCGGACTCCAGCTAATAAAGCCGCACGAATTTTGCTAACTGTATCCGCATGCATTAAATATTGGCCTTTCCCCACAACATGTAATCGAAAAGATAACGCGCCTAAGGTTGCAACGTAAATATCCGCTAAACCATTAATGATCAATTGAGGGGAGGAAGCAAAATAGTTTGCTTGAGAAATGGCGTGCTTAATACGACGACTTAAATTATTTTTAACCTCTGGAGAGCGGATGAGTTTACGTTCAAGATGCATTAGACCCATTAAATAACGTGTTAATTCCCGATCTTGCCTGACTTTAGTATAGGCCAGCAAATTGACTAATTCTTGCAAGCCTAAACGTAAGCCATTAATTGACCCCCCATAAACCTGTTCCACCGTATTAACATCTACGGTATAAATACTTTGGATACTGGTATCAAACGCTAGTTTTTCAGTTTTTCCAGTTCTCGCCAGGTCGCGCACTAGGGCCGCCGATTGGAAAACGCCGGCTAGCGCTAAACTACGTTCGATATTTTTTTTTTCGTGGTTGCACATATAAAATATTAAAACAGTAATAGACGTTTACAACATTGGACTTTTTGATAGTGACCCAAAAAAATAACTCAGGAATAACAATTCAAGCGAGGATAATGCATTAACGTAATTTCAAAGTAGCTAAACCAAATAACACCAAAATGAACGTAATTATCCAAAATCTTACAATAATTCGAGGTTCTGGCCAACCTTTTAACTCGAAATGATGATGAATCGGTGCCATACGAAAAATTCGCTTCCCAGTCAGTTTAAATGAGGCTACCTGCAATATGACAGAGACCGTCTCAAGGACGAAGACACCCCCCATAATGAGTAACACAAACTCTTGTCTTACGACAACAGCAATACACCCTAATGCGGCACCTAAACCTAAAGCGCCAACATCTCCCATAAAAACTTGCGCGGGATAGGTGTTAAACCATAAAAAACCTAAACCTGCACCAATTATTGCACCACAAATAACAACTATTTCGCCGGCACCTGGGACAAAAGGAATCGCTAAATATTTAGCATACGTAATGTTACCGGTAAGATAGGCAAAGATACCGAGTCCTGCACCCACTAGTACCGTCGGCATAATCGCTAAACCATCTAAACCATCGGTTAAATTTACGGCGTTACTACTTCCTACAATCACTAAATAAACCCAGGGAATATAAAATATTCCTAATGGAATCAGTAAATTTTTAAAAAAAGGAAGGACGAGTTGGGTTTCTATGGGCATTTCCGCATTCATATAAAGCAAAACAGCCATAGTCAAACCGAGCAACGTTTGCCAAAAATATTTCCAACGTGGAATAAGCCCTCGGCTATTTTTCAGTATCAATTTAAGATAATCATCAGCAAACCCGATCAAACCAAATCCAGTAATGCCTAAAAGCACTATCCAAATCATATGATTATTAAGATTCGCCCATAACAAAGTCGTCATCACAATAGCAATTAAAATAAGTGCACCTCCCATTGTTGGAGTACCTGCTTTGGTTAAGTGCGCTTGTGGTCCATCGCTTCGGATGGATTGGCCAATTTGACGATGACTTAAAGTACGTATCATTCGAGGCGCTAATAAGAGTGAAATAAGAAATGACGTTAACGTTGCTAAAATAGCTCTTAAAGTTAAATATTGAAAAACATGAAAGGCGCGATAGTAATTTGATAAAAAGGCAGTTAACCATAACAACATGAATTTCGTTTTCTCCGATAAAAAGGCGACCTTCAAATCGAGTTTATAGACTCGATTTCATTATTAAACGCTAGTCTAGGGTCCTAATTTACTTAAGTAAACTCCCACTTTCATCCACCTCAAGCGCTTTTTTTAAAGCGACTATGACCTTTTCCATTCGAGCACTTCGTGAACCCTTAATTAAAATAGTCACATTTTCTTGCAAGTAGGGTTTCAATGCCAAAATCAATGCACGATGACTTGCATAATGTTTTCCATTGGGACCAAATGCTTTTGCTGTTTCTTGACTTAAATCACCACAAGTATAAACATCATCAATTGTTAATGCTTTCGCTAATTCTCCGATTTGACGATGATAATCAGGGGCCGCTGTACCTAATTCTCCCATATCACCTATGACAAAAATTCGTCGTCCTGAAGATCGAGCTAAGCATTTCAAAGCCACAGTGACAGAACTTGGATTGGCATTATAACTATCATCGATAAGCGTTGTACCCCTCCTTGTTTTATACACGTTCATTCTCCCTGGCACTGCCTCAGCTTTTTCTAAACCTGATTTTATCTGAGCTAATTCAATACCCACTTGACTGCTTGCGGCCGCGGCAGCTAATGCATTCATCACATGATGCTCTCCAGGAAGATTTAAGTAAATCCATATTTTTTTCCCACAAGGGGCATGTAATAAAAATGTGGTTTTGCCTTCTTTATCTCTCTGAATATCCGTTGCAAAAAAGTCAACCGGTTGTACTAAACCAAAACGGACTTGCCTAAAACCGACACAAGCTTTTTGTAAAATGTCAGTAAACTTATCATCCGAATTAATAATGGCCACACCTGTTTTGATTAAGCCCGAAAAAATTTCGGCTTTAGCTTGAGCTACACCGACCATCGATCCAAATCCTTCTAAATGTGCGGGACCAATATTGGTAACTAACGCCACATTCGGTTGTGTTAGATGCGTTAGGTATGCAATTTCTCCAGCATGATTCGCACCCATTTCGATCACGGCGTAAGCATGTTGTGTATTTAAATTCAGTAAGGTTAACGGTAAACCAATATCGTTATTAAAATTTTTATAATTTGTTAACACAGGACCTGCTTCAGCTAAAATCGATCGAATCATCTCGCGGGTTGTAGTTTTTCCACTACTCCCGGTTAACGCGATAATAGGAATGGAAAATTGACAACGATGTTGTTTAGCTAATTCTCCTAAAGCTTTTCTCGTGTCCTGAACGAGTACTAAAGGAAAGTCAATGTCAATCGTGTGGTCAACGATAGCACCTGCCGCGCCCCGTTGCTTAGCAAGTTTGATAAAATCATGACCATCAAACCTTTCGCCTCGAACAGCGATAAAAAGCGAATTCGGTTTGATAGTACGCGAATCAAGGCTCACTCCGGTATAATTCACATCCAGACCTAAGAGCTCTCCCTGAATATTTGCAGCTAATATCGATAGTTTCACAGATTACCAAAAAATAAATAGAGAGGGATTTTTAAACTTAGCGCATTCTATACTAGAATCTCAGACTTTGTGCCTATAATAATAGGCGCCTTCCATTTTGCAACTTCCATTAATCACTCTTTTAAAATATCGCCGCGTGCAAAAATAAAAGCCATTAAAGCGTTCAACAAAAAATAGTGTATCCATGCACTGAACAACTTTAGCCCGTGTAAAAAATAAGCTATTTTCTCTTATTTAAAAAATACTGTACCTCAATCGCATCGTCAAAAGGATATTTTATCCCTTTAATTAACTGATAAGCCTCGTGTCCTTTCCCCGCCACTAAAACAACATCCTCTGCCTGCGCCATCGCTAAAGCATACGCGATAGCACGTCGTCTATCCGGTTCACAATGGACAGATTTTGTCTGCTTAAAACCCGATTGTATATCCTGCAAGATTTGCATGGGATCTTCATCGCGCGGGTTATCACTGGTTATAATGACGTGATCCGCTTCATTCTCCGCCATCTCGGCCATTAACGGTCTTTTTCCTTTATCTCTATCTCCACCGCAGCCAAATAAACAATACAGTTTTCCTTTACAGTGCGGTCGTAAGGCTCGCAAAACTTGCTGCAAGGCATCGGGCGTGTGTGCATAATCCACAACGACTAAAGGTTTTTGCGGCGCATGAAAGGTTTGTAGTCGTCCTTTTACGCTTTTCAATTGGGAGAGTACTTGTGAGATTTCCGCTAAAGAAAAATGTAAACTTCTTAACACAGTTAATACCAACAATAAATTACTTAAATTAAATTGGCCGATTAAAAATGGATTTTCAATAAACACCTCACCCCAGGGTGTATCGATTTCTGCTTGTACGCCGTGATGATTAAAATCAAATTTTTTTACTGTGATCTGTGGAATATGCGACCATACGGCTTGGGGACCTTGTAAAGAATACACATAAACAGAAAGATGTTCAGCCAACTCAGGTATCCAATTTTTGGCATAAGGATCATCTGCGTTTAATATTGCCTGTTGAATACCCGGCAAATCAAAGAAAGAACGTTTAGCTTGCGCATAAGCTTCCATCGTTCCATGATAATCCAGATGATCGCGCGTTAAATTAGTAAATGCGGCCACCGAAAATTTAGTTCCATTTAACCGTTGCTGTGCTAATCGATGTGAAGAGACCTCCATGACCACCGCTTGTGCTTGCTTATCACGAAAATTTGCTAACAATTTCTGTAACTCTATGGCATCCGGTGTCGTTAAAGGACTGGCTTGCAAATGACCATAAAAACCATTACCTAAAGTACCAATAACGCCACAGGGTTTTCGTAATAGCTGTAAACTCTTCGCTAAAAAGTGCGTGCAAGTGGTTTTACCATTCGTACCCGTAATGCCGATAACCGGCAGATAACGACTGGGGTAGTCATAAAATCTTGTGGCAATCGGTCCTAATTGGGTCACTAAATGCGGGATAGCTAATAGGGGAATAGACGCGGCTATCGTTTGATGAATTGCATCCCTACCCGGTTCAAAAACTATCGCTGCCGCGCCTTTAGCTATTGCATCTGCTATGAAGTGCCGACCGTCACTACCCAAACCTGGATAAGCAAAGAATAAATCCCCCGCTCGGAGCTGACGGCTATCTTGGCAAAGCCCTTTAATGATAGGATCCTGCGTTATTGGAACATCGAAATCCCTTAATAACTGACTTAATTGCATAAAAAACTACTCACTCCACTGATTTCTTTTAAGATTCACTAAACCTTGCATCCGCATAAAAAAACCGCTATTATAAATAATAATCATTCTCATTTAAAATATTTTTATTTATGCTACGCACACAGATACGACTTACGCAATTGCAGAACGGACAATCCGCCACGGTCACTAAATTCAGCGCAGACATCGCCCCCCTCTGTCGCAAGTTATTACAACATTTAGGGATTACTCGACAAACTAAAATTACGTTAATTCGACGTGCGCCGCTGGGAGACCCCCTACAGTTACAAATATTAGGTAGCCAATTTAGCTTACGTGCAAGTGAAGCCTGTCATATTTATGTAGAATATTCAAACTAAATAAAAATTTATGCAAAAAAAAAAGACTCTTGCAATCATTGGAAATCCAAACTGTGGTAAAACGGTTATTTTCAATGCACTGACGGGAAGTCGACAAAAAGTCGGTAATTGGGCCGGTGTTACCGTTGAGCAAAAAAGCGGATACGTTAACGTCGGTTCAAAAACCTTTGAAATCATTGATCTTCCTGGCATCTATTCCTTAAGCGTCATGGAAAATAATTCGGCTCTGGATGAATGGATTGCTTGTCATTATCTGGTCAAGCAACGCCCCGACGCCATCATTAACGTCGTGGATGCAAGCAATCTCGAACGTCAACTGTATTTGACGGCTCAACTCCTAGAAATGCAGATACCGGTTATCATTGCGCTGAATATGATGGATGTCGCCGAACGGCGTGGCATCCATATCCCTATTCAACAACTCAGCCGTTCATTAAATTGCTTTGTCATCCCCTTAACAGCTGTTCATGGTATTGGAATTACAGAATTACGCCAAACATTGTCAACACCTTTCCTCGCACACACAACGCTTCCTTATACTATTGGGCCGTTATTACAAAGCGCTGTGCAAACCTTAAAAGAACAATTATCTACAAAAGCCGTACCTAGGAATTGGTTAGCTTACCGATTATTAGAAGGTGACGCGCTGGCTCGCAATTATGTTACCAAAAAAGAATTTAAATTGACTCAGTCATTGATTGAGAGACTCAAAGCACAATCTGGAGAAGAGATTGATTTGCTGATCGCCGATGCCCGTTATGCTTGGATCCAATCCCTATTGAAGCAAAGTCTCATTACACAGACATCTGGAAAAACTTTTACTGCACGCATCGATCGATTTATGTTAAATCGATGGTTAGGTATTCCTATTTTCCTTTTAGTTATGTACACACTTTTTTTATTTGCTATCAATGTTGGAGGAGCCTTTCAAGATTTTTTTGACATCGGTAGCACGGCATTATTCATACACGGCAGTATCCATGTGCTCACACAATGGCATTTACCGACTTGGCTGATTGCACTCATTGCTAACGGTTTAGGAAAAGGAATTAATACAACGATTAGCTTTATTCCTGTTATTGGAGCGATGTTTTTCTTTTTATCTTTATTAGAAAATTCGGGTTATATGGCACGTGCCGCGTTTGTAGTCGATAAATTAATGGGGGCTATCGGTTTGCCCGGAAAGGCATTCGTTCCGCTTATTATTGGCTTTGGTTGTAACGTTCCTACCATCATGGCCACACGCACTTTAGCTTCTCCGCGTGATCGTATTTTAACGGCAATGATGGCGCCTTTTATGTCGTGTGGTGCACGCCTGACCGTTTATACGCTCTTTGTTGCTGCTTTTTTCCCACAAAATGGCGCCATGATTATTTTTGCATTATATGTCATCGGCATACTCATGGCAGTTCTCACCGGTTTATTATTGCGTTCCACCACTTTAAAGGCAGAAACCACACCGATGATCCTCGAGTTACCTAATTATCATTGGCCACATTGGCGCACTATTTTTCAAACAACCTGGCAACGTTTAAAATTATTTTTATTTAAAGCCGGTCGTTTTATTATTCCAATTTGTATGTTGATTGGTTTTTTTAATACGATGAGTATTCAAGGCCAATTAATTTCAGGAGAAGCCAATCAACATTCGTTGCTATCTTATATTGGAAAAACTATCACGCCCCTTTTTGCGCCCATGGGAATACAACAGAATAACTGGCCTGCTACCGTAGGTCTAGCGACGGGCTTACTCGCCAAAGAGGTCGTTGTCGGTACATTAAATACACTCTATTCGCAAGCCGGTCAGCTCAATGAACAAACTGATTTGCACTCGATCGGTGATGAATTAAAAACAGCGGTACTATCTATCCCAAAAAATCTGCATGATTTGGATAAAACTTTTACCAATCCTATGGCGCTTAAAGCGGAAGTACCTGATGTCACAGAAGGTGTTTATGGCGTAATGTCGCGTTATTTTACCGGTAAGCTCGGTGCTTTCTCTTACTTATTGTTTATTTTACTGTACTTCCCTTGTATCTCGACAATGGCTGTTATGCAACGTGAAATTGGTAGAAGTTGGGCCTATTTTTCTATGCTATGGAGTACTGGGATAGCCTATGCCACAGCCACTTTATTCTATCAAACCGCGACATTCAGCCAACATCGCTTAACGACATTTTTAGGGTATCTCATAGTGACTATTGCACTTTATGCGACACATCGCCTCTTAACTATTAAAGCCAGAAACATAACCCTAGAACCTCCACCGTTATCACCTCAAGTAGACTGTCATGATTAGCTTAATAGCCTTAAAAAAATTTATTGCTGAAAAAAAATCCGTTAATCTATCACTCCTCTTAAAAACCTTTAGCGCTAAGCAAGAGGAAGTTTTAGCGATCTTAGAATGTTTAATTCATAAAGGGTATATAAAAAAATGCATGACTACCCCCCCCTGCGCAACCTACTGCTTTAAATGTATGCCTGAGTCCTTTGCTTTGTATCAATGGATAGAATCATCCATAGACTTACACGCTAATTAAGGTTTTTCTGAAAAGCGAGAGACTATTTCGTGCACGATCTCTTTTATTT
Source organism: uncultured Rickettsiella sp. (assembly GCA_947058615.1). Classification (GTDB taxonomy): domain Bacteria; phylum Pseudomonadota; class Gammaproteobacteria; order Diplorickettsiales; family Diplorickettsiaceae; genus Aquirickettsiella. The sequence continues at coordinate 15,043 of CAMSHF010000002.1, forward strand.
CAATTAAGGGATTACGCCCCTGTAAAATTTCACTTAACTTTTGTCGCCAACGTCTCCCCCCTGCCACACCATGAAATAAGCCCAATAAAGGTTGAATTAAAGGCGACAGATTTTCACCTGAAATAAACGCCTTTTCCAAATAAGGAAAATAATTCAAAACGATGGACGTGCGATTTGGAATCATTAATATTTTCTGTGGGCTCAGCAATGCATCCAACTCAGCAAATAAATAAGGATTATACCAAGCCACACGGCCCAACATAACACCATCCACCTGTTGTAAATGCGCTTGCGCTGCGCTTAAAGAATCAATTCCACCATTAAGAACAATAGTTAAATGCGGGAAATCTCGTTTAATTTGATACACCCACTGATAATTTAATGGAGGAATTTCGCGATTTTCTTTGGGACTTAATCCTTGCAACCAGGCTTTTCGCGCATGAATAATAAAGGTTTGGCATCCTGCCAAGCTGACTTCTTGTATGAATTTGGTGAGATACGCATAACTTTCATAATCATCGACTCCAATTCGAGTTTTAACAGTCACAGGTAATTTAACTGCCGCGCACACCTCGGCAACACAATCGGCCACTACGCTCGGCTCTTTAAACAATATTGCACCAAAACAACCTGACTTTACGCGATCACTCGGACAACCGACATTCAAATTAATCTCTGAATAACCGTAGGGTTCAACTATTTTGGCGGCCTTTGCGAGATCAGCCGCAACTCCACCGCCCAATTGGATAGCTAAGGATTTTTCACTTTCATCAAAACTCAACAAACGATCCCGCTGGGAACTATTTAAAATAGCACCGGTCGTCAACATTTCAGTATAAAGTTGTGCTTTTTTGCAAATTAAACGGAAAAAATAGCGGTAATGACGGGTAGTCCAACCCATCATCGGAGCGATGCGATACAAATTAATGAGCTTTCTCTGGGGATTTAGCATGTTTTTATTTCGGAAAGGGGCTTCCATACCCATTTTTTACTGGTATGATAGCGTTACTCGCTTTGTAATACAAAGCCTGTTTATAATAAAAATAACTGGAGTTCTCATCATGAAATTGAAACAAGCCTTTATCATCGGCTTAAGCAGTGCGCTTTTAGCGCTCCCCGCTATCGCCGCTGAATCAGCAGTTGAGCTTAATAAAGACGCTACAGCTATGAAGCCTAGAGTAATGGCAATCCCTGCTGGGACTAAAGAAGCTTCTCATCATAAAAAAGGTCATAAAAAAGTTTCCATGGAAATCAAAAAAGAGGATGAGCAAGCCAAACAAAACGCTAAATTAGATGAACTAAAAGCGCTTTCCGAATCCTCTGGTCAAGATGAAACGGAAAACAATCAAGATAAGGCTTAATTTAAAATAAGACTTAATTTTGTTTAAATAAGAATAAAAGGTCGATATTCGGCCTTTTGTTTTTTCTAATGGAGTTAAGCTTTATATCGGATCTAAACTATCAATAATGAGTTGTAAGGTTTTACGGCCTTGATAATAATTGATACCTAAACGATAGCAGGCCTGGATACAGGTAACGCGATGGTTAGGCCAATGACTTAAATTAACATTAAATGCAATCGCGTCGAGTTGTTTGTGAGTCTCTTGAAGCCCTAATGTCATCTTTAAATGTTTATCCCCCACTAAACGTTGCTCAATGAGACAAAAACGACCTTCAAATAACGGTTCGGGAAAATCTTTCCCCCAAGGACCAGCTTCATAACAGATTAACTTCGCAAGGTCTAAACTCAGTTCTTCTTGCGTTAACTCACCGTCCGTATAACACCTTGCGCACAAGCTGTCTGCTTGCAGTTGTTCTTCACACGCTCGCTGAAAAATTTCAGCAAACTCAGTAAAAAATACCTTTTTTAAACTTAACCCTGCCGCCATGGCATGTCCACCAAATTTATTAATGAGATGGGGATGCTGCGTTGCAATCCTGTCTAATAGATCACGGATATGCAAACCCGCAATCGAACGTGCAGAACCTTTTAATTCGTCAGTTTGATGCCCTTCGGCAAAAATGATGGCAGGTCGATGCAAACGTTCTGTTAATCGTGAAGCCAATAAACCAATGACGCCTTGATGCCAACGACTGTCATAGAGACAGATCCCTTTTTTTAAAGACTTTTTTTCGATGTATTTTTCTAGAATACTAAACGCTTCTCGCTTCATCGTATTTTCAATTGAACGACGCGCTTCATTCAATTGGCTGAGCTGCACAGCCAACTCATGCGCACGATTATGATCCTTCTCTAATAGACAAGCGATTCCTAAAGACATATCCGCCAAACGTCCCGCTGCATTTAAACGGGGCGCAATACAAAACGATAAATCACTGGCCACTAAATACTTCACTTCACGCTTCGCTAACTTAAGCAAGGCATAAATTCCGGGTCGAGCCTTACCGGATTTAATCCATTGCAAACCTTGTGCAACCAACAGACGATTATTTCGATCCAAGCTCACCAAATCAGCGACCGTCCCTAGTGCAACCAAATCCAGAAATGGCAACATATTCGGAATCGCCCTATTCCTCGTTTCAAACCATTGATGACTCCGTAAGTAATGCCTAAGTGCCAACATCACATAAAAAATAACACCGACACCGGCCAAGTGTTTACTTGGAAATGGATCCTCTTTTTGCTGAGGGTTAACCACCGCATCCGCTGCAGGTAGACTGCTTGCCACTAAATGATGGTCCGTAATCACTACTTTTAAACCGGCCGCTTTAGCTGCGTTTACACCCTCATGACTCGAAATGCCATTATCTACTGTGATAATGACATCCGGTTTTTTTGTGCGTAAAGCCAGCATTACAATCTCAGGCGTTAAACCATAACCGTATTCAAAACGATTCGGAACTAAGAAATCGACTTGTTGCGCACCCAAATCACGTAAGGCACTCACCGCTAACGCACTACTGGTTGCACCATCACTATCAAAATCGCCCACAACCAGTAAACGCTGTTGCTGCATCACCGCCAAACCAAGGCATTCTGCAGCCGCCTCAATGCCGATTAAGGATTGATAATGAAGTAAATTTTGTAGACGATAGTCTATTTCATCTACTGATTGAATACCGCGTGCGGCATATACGCGTGCAAGAACAGGATGTAAGTGATTCAAGCCTTCAACTAAATTAAAATCACGACGTACAATGGTTTTACTCATGATTGAATTCATTCAAGCTAAAAATCTACAGACTCTAAATAAATGCATTGGTTTCCTTCAGGTTGCGGCGAAGAGCGATTGCGAGTCGAGGGTCTACAAGACTCTTTTCCGTCCGTGTATAATTTAATGTAAATGTTATCCACTTGGTAGTCCCATTATGGAATTAAATCTCGACACAGATGAAGGCCGTTATCAGATTCGCGCGTATGGTAAAGATTTTATTCAAGTAAATGAACAAAAAGTCATGCATAGCCTTATCGTCACGCCCAATCAACTTATCGATCCTTGGCCTCCCCACTCGCTTGCAGATCTCAATGAAGAACATTTACAAATCATTTTAGGATTGAAACCGAACATTGTATTGCTGGGTAGCGGCGAAAACCTCGCCTTTCCCGATGCTGCCTTGTTAAACGTATTTTATCAACAAAAAATAGGGATTGAAGTCATGAATAATGGGGCTGTCTGTCGAACTTACTCCGTTTTAATGTCTGAAGGACGGGATGTCGCCGCTGCTTTGCTAATCGGCAAAACAACCGCTTAAATAATTTTATCCAAAAAATTTTCTTGGACTTTCGTTGATTCACCTTTTAAAAGTTTTACCCGCAGTACAATCCCTACCACTAGAAAGATCCGTTTTATTCGCTTCATTAGCCGAAGTTGTAAATAAAAGGCTATATTGCATCTTACCTGAATCTGTAATCTGCGCCTGGTTTTTATCACTAAGCTTATTATCCACTTCCGTAGTTGCGTTACGCGTACCCGGTTCGTGAAGTTGATTCTCGATGATCAGATCAAGCGCATCTTGTTGTCGGGATAATTTGTCCAACTTATCGATAATTTTTTCTAATTGCGCATATTCCTTGTTCTCTGCTTTTATTTTAGGCGGACTGAAGATATCACGTACCAATAAATAAGACCCATATAAGAGACTACTTACCGCAATTGGAGCTATCAAGATTAGAATAAGCATAGACTCAATCATAGCTACTGCAGGAAAGACGGGACCGATTAATAGGGGGAAAAAAGACAACCCTCCCCCCATTAAAATACTTATAAAGGAAGTACACACGGCCATAATGGAGGTGATCCCAGCGTATCGAATAAGTTTAAACCAATTCTTTTTATCTTTAAGCTTTCTCTCATAAGCCGGATGATTTTGCTTCCCTTCTTTTAATTGGCTTATTTGATCCTTTAAACTGAGATTTAAAAAATCAGGGTTTCTCTGTTTAATAGCGGTTAATTGAATAACTTCATTAAGCTGCGTATCTATTTTTCCAGATAAAACAGTTTCTACGAATAATAATTTTTTTATATTGACCAATCTTTTTTGCAAACTATCGTAATCTTTATTTTGATTCTTTATTTTTTCTGAAGCAAATAAATCACGTATCCCGATATAAGCTTTATGTAAAAACCCTGAACTAAAACCCACAGCCACTGATAAAAACAACCCCGACTCAACTATAATAATGGGTAAAGCGGTTCCTAGCAGCGCCACAGCCAACCACCCTGCACCAAAGATTAAGATGCCCGTTAAAGTGATCACCAGTAAAACGACCAAAAGAGTCTCTCGATTTCTTTCATCTGCTTTTTTTCTATCACGCGCCGGATGTTGTTTAAGGTCAGAGTTTAATTGCTGAATTTTACTCGTGAGTTTTTTTAAGTTTTCGCTTTGTTTATATGCCATAAAAAATACTCTCTAATAGGAAATACGCCCATTGGATCTTAACACGAATTATTTAAATGTTCTTAAAAATTTTCAATTTTTTTAATGGGGAAATCCCATTTAATTAAAATCTTTTTTAAAAACGGTACGACTGCTTATTTAAGCTTATCTGTTATCTTACCGAGATTATTATTAAATAGGTTCGGGCAGATCATTCACTAATTGTTTTTTATCCGTCGGAAGGATTGGATCACGCTCATACACATCATCCCAAAAATGTAAGACATCCTCTTTATCGACCCAAGCAGTAATATAAGTCAGATGGATGGGAATGGGTGTTTTCAAATTAATCACCGTAGTACGCCCTGACTCTAAAGCGTCTTCAATACGCGATGCGACTTGTTGTAATGAAGGATCCAGTGCTTCTAGCGCCTCAAGAAATTGAAACGGATCCTCCAGACGGACACACCCCGAACTAAACAAACGTCGTTCGGCGTCAAACAAAGCTTTGGAAGGCGTATCATGCAGATAAACTAAATGTGGATTGGCAAATTCAAATTTAATCTGCCCCAAGGAATTATGAGGTCCTGGATCCTGGCGTAAAATATAAAGTCCAGGATTTTTTCTCACCGCTAACCAATCCACCGCATGCGGATCCAATTCTTTATTCGGTTGATTGGCAGCAAATAATCGGATGCGTGCACGACTCAAAAAATTAGAATCGCGCATCGCTTTCGGAATAATCTCTCTACGCGCAATTCCAGGAGGCACCGTCCAATACGGATTTAAGATAAACCGAGTCACTTTAGAATTGATTTCCGGTGTTTGCCGTGAGGGTTTACCGACAATCACACGCGCTGTCAAAATGGCATGATGATCCTTAACTAAACGTAAACGATGATCGGGTATATTAATCCAAATATAAGCCGGATTCGCTAAGTCTCTCAATCGTGACCAACGTTGCAGATTGCGTTGAATTTGATGTAAGCGTTGTGCCGCTGAAACATTCAGTGCAAGACGGGTTGCGGCCCCTACCACACCATCGGCATTTAATCCATGACGTTCTTGAAAAAAAGCGACCCCTTCTTCGACTTGTTCATCAAACTCATTCAAATCAGACTCATTAGTGCAAGCACTCCCAGTCAAATCTTCAGTGGCACATAAACGCCGGCGCAATACAGCAACCGCTGGATCCTGTATACCTATCGATAAGATTTGATGAGTCTGTAAGCGTGGCCATGGATGTTGTGCCGCATCTTGATAAAACCCCCGCTTATCTTCGAGCCGCAGATAAGCGGGAACACTTGCCGAATGGGTACGTGCTTGTGCACACAACGTCGCTAAAACAAGCACTAAGCGGATTAATACATTCAAGCTAAATCGATACATTTTGCTTTGAACCCTACGATCTTTTTTCATAATGACTCGCCACATAGTCTTCCACTATCACTTGAAATTGTTGAACAATGGTATCACCACGCAACGTAGCCACTTTACGACCATCCGCAAATACGGGCGCCACAGGATGTTCACCCGTGCCCGGTAAACTAATACCAATATTGGCATGCTTGCTTTCACCGGGTCCATTCACTATACATCCCATCACCGCCAGTGACAGGTTCTCCACACCGCGATATTGCCGTGACCAATCCGGCATACGCTCACTAATATAGCCTTCGACTTGATTCGCCAATTCTTGAAAGTAGCGGCTAGTGGTACGTCCACATCCAGGGCATGCCGATACCGAGGGCATAAAGGTACGCAAACCCATTGCTTGCAAAATGTGTTGACAAACGATGACTTCGCGACTTCTGTCACCACCGGGTTCAGGTGTTAATGACGCGCGTATCGTATCGCCGATACCTTCTTGTAATAAAACGGCTAACGCCGCCGTCGTCGCTACGATACCTTTTGAGCCCATTCCTGCCTCGGTTAAACCCAAATGGATCGCATACGAACAACGCGCCGCTAAATTGCGATGAATAGCGATTAAATCTTGTACGCGACTGACCTTACAGGATAAAACGATCTGGCTCGCTGACATGCCAATCTTTTCAGCCAATTCCGCACTGAGTAAAGCGGATAATACCAAGGTCTCCTGTAAAACTTCCGCGGCAGAACGTGGATGCGCCGACGCTGCATTTTTATCCATCTGACGCGCGCTCAGGTCTTGATCCAGACTCCCCCAATTGACCCCAATCCGCACAGGCTTGTTAAACTTCAGAGCCACCTCAACCATTTGCGTAAATTGGGCATCGCGTTTTTCGCCATAACCCACATTACCGGGATTAATCCGATATTTATCCAAGGCTTCGGCACAGGCGGGATAAGATTGCAAAAGACGGTGGCCATTATAGTGAAAATCCCCGACAATCGGCACGCTATAGCCCGCCTCGCGAACCTTATCGCGAATAAAGGGGACCTGCTGAGCCGCTTCCTCGGTATTGACGGTCAATCGAACCAGCTCCGAACCCAATTTGGCTAATTCGATAATCTGCTGAGCCGTTGCTTGAGCGTCTTCGGTATCGGTATTGGTCATGGACTGGACAATAATAGGGGCCCCACCCCCCAGCTGAACTGAACCCACTTGAACAGGGGTACTGATGCGACGTACGATGGGAGTAAGTTGAGACGCAGGCATTAGAGATTTTCCTTTATTTTTAAGGTACCGATGAATACAGATGAAAATAGGAATCTATTGAGGTATACTTTAGCACATTATGAGGTCAAGTGAATCCACTAAAACAAGTCCAAAGACAACGGAGATGATGGTTATGAATACTCACTTACAAATCCTTTATCAAACACTTCCCGTTAACAGTACCGATGCCTATATGGCCCGGCTAAAGCAAATTCCTATATTAAGTGCCGAAGAAGAAACCGAACTCGCTGAACGTTATTATCAACAGCACGACCTGCTTGCCGCTAAAAAACTCATTATTGCTAACCTGCGTTTTGTCGTACATATTGCACAAACCTATATGGGTTATGGTCTTGCACTGGCCGATCTGATCCAAGAAGGAAATATTGGCCTCATGAAAGCCGTGAAACGTTTCGACCCTAAAGTAGGCGTGCGCCTGATCTCATTTGCTGTTCATTGGATCAAAGCCGAAATTCAAGAATTTATTTTACGTAATTGGCGTATTGTCAAAATCGCCACCACTAAAGCACAACGTAAATTATTCTTTAATCTACGAAAAAGGAAAGCTCGCTTAGGCTGGTTTAATCAAAAAGAAATCGAAGCCGTCGCACGTGATCTCGGTGTCAAACCCGAAGCAGTACGCGAAATGGAATCCCGTTTGGCTTCTAACGATATGAGTCTGGATGTCAGCAGTGATGAAAATAACGACTCCAAAACTCGAAGCTATCCGCTCCTCGATATACATTTTGAGGATAACCGTTATGATCCGGCACGCCTACTCGAAGCCAGTGACACAACAGAGTCCAGCCAAGATCATTTGCATAAAGCGCTGGCCAAGTTGGACAAACGAGAACAAAACATTATCCGGGATCGTTGGCTTACCGAACCTAAAATTACGCTACAAGAATTGGCCGATCGCTATCAAGTATCGGCTGAACGCGTGCGCCAATTAGAGCAAAAAGCATTTAAAGAACTGCGCCACGCACTGATACAGCAAGCCGCATGAGCTATGACATGACAAAAAAAAAGCGGAATCCTGATCGAAATTTTGTCAGTGAAATTGATCGATTTTTAACTACTTTTGATAAACGACATCCAGAGAGGTCGGCCTCACAGGAAAAAGAAATTGAAAAATACCAAGTACTCATGAGGCAACGCGACACAAAAACTAATAATCCATAGTGCCCTATGTTTCTAGAAATTGAACTTAAACTCCGTATTGCACCTCAAGATGTTCATCTCTTGCACCAACACCCTTTATTACAGCGCCCTTCCACACAAGCAATTTCCGTAGAACAACTCATCAGCCGTTATTTTGATACCTCTGACCTGGCTTTATGGCAACAAGGCTTATCCATGCGTATCCGAGAAGCCGGTGGTCGTAGTATTCAAACCTTAAAAACAATCGGTGAACAAATAGGTGATCTCCAACATCGACATGAATGGGATCAACCCGTGACACAAACGAATCCCAATATTGACGAATTTTCGGATCCCAACTTAATTGCTAAACTAAAAACCATCCTTGGCCATAAGCAATTAATCGAGTTGTTTCATACCGATTTTAAACGCAGCGCATGGAACTTAAAAACCGATAAGGGAACACTTATTGAGTTGGTTTTAGACCAAGGCCATGTTAAAACCGCTACACACCAAGCCGTATTACACGAAATCGAGCTTGAATTGAAGCAAGGGGACAGCCAAGCGCTCTACTTAATAGCAGACCTTCTCAAGCAAACGATCCCGCTCATCGTTGAAACCCGCAGTAAGGCGGAACGAGGCTACCTACTCTATAATGACAATAAAATGTCCTCTAATCATGGATAGTTAATTACCCAAAATTACGTTAATATACTGCAACTTAACAAAAATCTTAAACTTATGCTAAAAAATATCGCCACTCCTAAGCGCCAAAGAGAAAAACTCATTTTAATCGAAGGCGTCACTGAAACAGGTGAAAAATTCAGACCCAGTGACTGGGCTGAACGCATGTGTGGTTGTTTGGCCAGCTTTACTAATCGGCGGATGGTCTATTCCCCTCAACTTAGACCTCTGATCGACCAGGAAAGTCGCACTAAATGTCTCGTCATCGACCCCAAACTCAAAGAAACCAATCCCGATATTTTTAACTGTGTCATGAAATTTGCCGACGAAAACCACTTAAAGATTCATAAGTCGTATACAGCACCTGAAGAATAAATCCTAAACTATCTCTTTAATTTCCAAGACTAAAGAAAAAGCCCGATCTAAATCCCATACTAAAAGTAGTTATTTTAGTCCTCTAATATACTGAAAATTAAACCTTTGTTAACAACAAAAAATTTTTATAAATCGTAGGATTTTTATTTATATTGTTAACAAACAACCTGATTGTAACGGACAAGAAAAACACATCGGTTTTGTTTTCCGACAATGCTGCTTAGCATGCATAACGATCAACGCATGATATTGTTGATAAAGATCGGCGCTTTTAGGCAGCTGTGCTTCAAAGAATTGTCGACAGTACTCATAGTTTTTCTTACCGCAAATCAATCCTAAGCGCTGTAACAAACGTCGCGTATACGCATCGATGACAAACACCGGCCGATTAAAGGCATACAACACGATATCATCCGCCGTTTCAGGTCCGATACCCTTCACGTTAAGTAATCGTTCACGCAGATCATCAGTACTTAACTGATCTAAACCCGCATAAGCACCTTGCTCTAAATACCAACGACAATAATCCTGTAAACGCTGTGCCTTAATCCGAAAATAACCACTGGGTTTTAAGCAGGCTTCTAAATCTTCAGTTTGCAAACTTAAAAGTGCTTCAGCCGTTAAAGGTATTTTTTGCTTCAAAAGAACTAACGCTTTTTCAACATTCGACCAATTGGTATTTTGCGTCAATATCGCGCCTATCATGACTTCAAAAGGGCTGTCGGCCGGCCACCATGCCTGGCGGCCGTACCTACTCAACAAATTCTCATAGATGCTTAATAATTTCTGCTGTGTATCTAACATATCAGGAAAATACACGATTTTACGCCGCTCAAGCAATCTCGTCTTTGAAGCCCTATAGATACAATAGAAAAAATTTATTTTTTTACCGGGCCAGGTGGCGGATTATAATACTAAGTATTACCCATATTATTCCGCTCGCAACCGTTACTTGTTCCAGTAAAAGTATTATTTAATGCTATCCCGAATCTTTGACCGAACGTCACATCATCACTTTCATTAACCCGAATTAAATCTTTATCAAAATCCTCGTTTATTTCACTCTGCAAGTAACTCATGTAAGTTCTACTCGTAGTATCCTGGGTTGAATTTTTTGTAAAAAATTTTCCAATGACTTTTTGTGTGCCATATTCACCTATTTTAAACAATAATCCATTCGCCAACATATTTATTAAAGGCAATATAAAATGAAAAAATGCGTTACTATTTAAACCCGCACTTGTTAGTTCTACGAGTAAGCTTGGATTAATTAAAAAGGTATAAAGCAAGATTGATGCTATTGAATTTAATGCTTTATTTTGAATTCTTCGCGTCAATTTCTCGCCAAACTGCGCAAACAATAAACCTAAATAATTCACGAGCAAATAATAAGCGAAGCTTAGCCAAGCATCTTCTATACCTATCGAATCAGCGGGTCCCGCTAAGAATGAATTCATTACCGCACTACCTACGGCTAAGGTAACGGGTTTTAAGCCATAAGAAATGATAGGGGAAGAATAAGAATGCTTATAACGTTCAGCCATCTCATTATAGCCGCCCGCTATGATACCACTGGCCAAAGCGGATATCGGTATTCCGATAGTAATTGCTAATTTTGTTTGCTCATAGGGAATCAATTCAGTTTCTTTTGGCTTAGAGATAGTAGCATTTAGGTGAGCGGTAGAAAATCTTTTAAAAAAAGTTTTAATCGTTTGCAATTGGGTGGCACTACATCTTTTCTCAGCTACTGCATAAGGAGATAGATTTTCCTTATTAACGCTCACTTTAGCCCCATAATTGAGAAGTAACTCTAAATATTGAGTGTCGCACTGATCATAAAAATAAAGAAAGTGTAATAGCGTATTCCCACTATTCGTATCGCAAAAATTAGGGTTTGCTCCTTTTTCTAACAAATTTTTAAATTGATCAAATTTACGCTGAAAAATTTTAAAAACTAACTCACGTCCCATTGCCTCTGATGTGAGTTCTTTTATTTCCAAAAGTTCTGAATGGGGATCTAATTGCTTCCCAGCTGAGCTTTCTCTTTTTTTTGCTGGCATTTTAATTCTCTTTAATAAATAAGATTACAGGACCTAACCAGGCGTAAATCATAAATAGTGAAGATTAAGAATTCATTAAGATTAAATTCAGAATTTAAAAAATTGATACGAAAAAATAAGAAAAGGCAGATTTCTAACAGCCTGATGGAAAAATTATGTAAGTCGTTAAATTATTTTTTATAATTAAACAAAAAATATCTAGAACTAGATAGTAATCACGTAAAAATTTTTTAAATCTTAGCTTGGATCAGAACGTAAATGCTATAAAAAAAATAATAATTATTTTTTTATTTAATATAAAAAAAATAAATCGATTTTTTTCTTAAGGATTTCTTAAGATTCTATAACTACGATAAACATAATTTTTTGCAGGGGTATATATGGATACTAATAATAGCCTAAATTATTTAACTCTATTAAATCGGTTATTTCAAAATGGTTCGATTACAAATATTTTAGATAAAGGCAGTAACGATCTTATTTCAAAAAAGCATTCCGTTTCAGAAGAAAAAATTATAAATCTCTTAGGATTGCACTCCCATGTTTATAGCAAACTTTATAACGCAATCTCCGGTAAAAATTATCTATTCACTGAATATGCTTCCAATATAATAAAAAGTTACTTTAAATTTATAAGCGAACTCATTCAGATTCCAAATTTTATAAACAAAGAAATTAAACATCATTCAGGCAACGAGACCTTTATCTACACTCAACGTCTACTTGAAAAAATTATAAGTCTTGATTCTAATCCAACCCAAATCTCAAACGATCCAAATTCAACTCCAAGATATCCGTTGGATATTAAATCTCCGTTAAACAGTTTTCTGGTGGGATCAGGTCGACTTGCTTTACAGCGCAAAAACAATAATGAAACTTACAACTTTATTGAACCAGGGGCTCAGAAATTGATAAATACCGCCAAACGCACGCTTAAACCTGAAGAATTAAGTGAACTAAGATATCAATTTTTAACCCAATATTTTGAAGATCGTGAGCTTGAAAGCGCATGCCTAAACGTCTTCAGTACCCATGAATGCGCTCCTTTGACGACAACAACGACTCCCCTCATAATAACTTCAGTAGATCCAGTTAACCTCACAACAAAAGCAGGGATAACGACAACAGAATTACCCGTAATGGAAAATAGGACATTTCACTTAGGATACAAAATAGGTACCGCTATGAGCTTCGGTGCATTGACAGGATTTTTAAACGGCGGAAGTCAAATTTTGTTACACATCGCTGAACAAAAACAATGTTCATTGCCAACACAACGCTTCTTAGCTGTCACTTTAGCATTGGCTAATTCTTTAGCGATATCAACTTTGCCATTGATTTATTCCATTGTTGAAAATTTAGCGAATGAAGAAACCGATTCGTTAGTGAACTCTCAAAAAGTACTCACTTGCACCTATGCCTTCATTACCTCCATCGCGTTACAAGGCATTAATGCCGCCGGTATGCGCTATACTTTTCCTAAAAAATTAATATTAAAAAATCTTCTCAATCTATTACCACTATTTGCCGGCTTATGGATGCTAGCTAATAGTGATGAAAGTCTTATGGAACACCTAATTATTCTTAGTGCAAATGTATTAACGGCCCTAGCCGTCAGTTCAATGACCTATTTTTCATTTAACCGATGCATTTCTGCAAAAAATCAACTAAAAGGTGATACCGAAGCAAGTAAAAATACAGCTAGACAAGAAGTAAAAAGCGGTAACGCGAATACTTTTGTTACTGAAATACAAGCTTTAATGCCTCCTATAAGAAAAACATTCCACTATTTATCTGAAAAAAATCTTAACGATATCAGAGAAAAATCACTTAAGCTAAAAGATTTACTTGAAAATTTCATTTCTTCATTGAAAGAAAGTATAAATAATCACAATAAAAATAAAAACACTAATCCTAATAGTCAAGCTGAAACTCTAATAGCTGCATATGAAGCAGTTATTGAGAATAAAAATACGATTTTACAAAAATTAAATCCACCGTTTATGAAGGTGCAGCGACTTCATGAATTATTAATGGAGGAAAAGCATAATGAGGCTTGTAAAGAGTACACTGATTACAAAATTTTTAATAGCGTAATGGAACAAACTGGAAATGTATTTAAATCTATGGAAATTTACTATGAATCAACCACACAAAGTGATAATTTGCGCAATGTTTTAAACGAAGCAATTGGTTTTGTTCAAGGTAAGGAAAAAAATTTTGATTCCGACACACTAGAAAATTTAAATGCTATTTCTGAATCATTAAACACATTATTATCCCCAGTGAAGTTGTTTATCGGAATATATAATACCTTCAACGCCGGCCGTAAAGGGGAAATAAAGGGTGAACAAGTCGCGAGCACCAAATTTTTCTCTATAGCGAGTGATCATTCGAGAACCTCTACTGTTTCAGATGAATCTGATGAATCCAACCAATCAACACTATCTGGAAACAGTGTGTTTAACCCCATCGATTCACAACAAGAAATCCCTTTCCTTCGGGGCGCTAATCCTAAAATTTAAGTCAAAAAAAACAACGGTTCGTTTCAGCGAATCACTTTGCTAAAAAAAGCCTGTTATTCAGGCTTTTTTGGTTATGTTAGCCCTGTAAAATATTCCGATAATCGATGGCTAATTTTTTTAGATCCAATTGATTAAAAAACAATGAATAACACATCCAACAACTTAACGCCGCTAAATCGCGAAACTGATGCGGCATATGATAGGGTTTGACCAGTAATCCCTCTTCAAAAAGGTGAGAAAGTAAACGTTGATCCTCTAGACTGGTTTTCCCGACAAATAATAAATCGATTCGATCGACTAAGCCCTGTTCAACGGCTAAACGCAAATAATTGTAGATTAAAATAAAACCTTTACTGTAAACCAAATCCTTAGTAAAGGGGCCTAATCTCGGTAAACTCCCACGAAAGATTCGAACACTGCTTTTGTAGCTTTCTTCGGGCGTATGGGCTTGCTCAAGAAAAAAATTAAAGACTTGCAAAAAATCTGCCCCCTCTTCGGCCATCGCAATGCCAGTGACCCGATCGGTTAATTTTTTAATGCGCATCGGCGAAGAAACAAAATGAAATAACTCCATTATAATCGCCAAACCTTCTTGATTAGCAATCGCTGAAGGGGGGCCTTTCCCTAAAAAAGTACAAATCGGTTGATGCATGCCATTTAGTGTCGTGCCCATATGCACCCAACCTTCATGCACCTCTAAAATACGGAGATCTCGTTCACTAAATAAGGCATCTTTGCGAATCTTGATCGTTTGAGCACCGGCGGCCGCATCTGCAATGATACCGTCACTGACAATAACCCAATTCTTTACTTTAGACTTTTCTTTAGATTTAGAAGATTTATGCGTTTTAAAATACACGGATAAACGCTGATTCAAAATATCGGCGGCTTGCTGACTATCGTAGCGCTTCTCATCTAATTCATTCTGTGTTTTATCTTTGATTTTCATCAAGGCTTGTGAGACACTCGGCACTAAATCCTTTAAACGAGGCGCATTCACATAAAAGGCATCATCGGCACTGCCATACAATTCTTGTGATAACGCACTAAATTCTGGTTTACCGCGTGCCATTATTAAGTCTAATACATCCTGATATTCTCGACACATGCGCAACATGATGTTACCAATACTGCTGATTTGTCCGACTTCACGATTAATATCCCGTTCAAGCGTTTGAAATTCTTCGCGTTTTTTATGAATATCAAAGGCTAACTTATTTTTTTGATAATATGCCGCATCAACTTTAGGTAATTGTTTGCATTGCTTTTTAAAAAATTCGGCTTGGATTTCGGGGCCCCATTTAATACTATCTAAAATTTTTATGGTATCCTGTGCCTGAACAATACGATCGGATAGTTCACGTAAGCGTGCACGATAGGCCTTTTCATCACTTTTCATTCATCCCTACTCCTTTAGTCTATGTCGAAAATCAAACGACCTAGCAAAAATTTAGCTTAAATTCGCTAAATTATCCTACTTTTATTTGTGGTAATGCGATGACTTGTCAAACCTCACCCTCTAAAAAACTCAAGCATTTATTAAATATTAAATTAAATTTATATAAAAAATACATCCCGTTAATCTTATCCTAAGCTTACAAAGTTATAATCATTTGTACAAAAATAAAGCAATGCTTTTTTACATTAACTTTCGCACATAAATTTATGCCATTTTTCAAACGCAAATACAGTGAAAATACCCGAAATAGTTCTATTGATCCTAAAGACGAGCTTACTGTTAAATCAAGTTGCTTTACAAAGGGTAATTTTAATTTAGATAATGACACTAAAAATAATCCAAGCCAAGAAAATAAATTAAATAATAACGCTGCGCAATTTAAAAAATTTTTAGAGGATTTTATTGCCGAATTAAAATTCCTTAGTAGTGAATTTAAATTTAAATCCAAAAAAAGCATCCCCGGAGACCCTGATTCTATTTTAGAAACAATCTGTATTACTTATGGACTCCGTGTTTTTAACATTATCATTCCCAAATCTTCAGATAATTTAACAATTGACAATCCCTTATTCAAAAAAATAGCGTATTTTATTGCTAACCCAACTAATAATAAATCTAATAATACAATCTATTCTAAACAATTGTTTATCGTACCTAGCAAAACCATCTCTATCGTTGAACTAGAAACATATCCCGATGCAACTCAATCATCTAATAATCTAACAATTTATAATTCGAAAGCATTCGGTAAAGAAGCGAATAAAAATTTTAAAAATCTCGCTAAACAACATACTTATCAATTTAAAAAAACTGAATTATTGGAGAGTGATTCCAGTTATTATTTTATAAAAAATTTAATCCAAAATTATTTACAAGATTGCTTATTGCCGGATAATTCTTCACCTCATTTATTTGAAGGGTTACTCGCCACTTTCATCCATAAACTAAAATTATCCGGCTTGAAGTTTACAATAGAAAAAATCAATGATAAAAATGAATCAATAAACAACTCACAACTAATAAAAACTTCTTCAGCAAATTTTGAAAAAAAACTAGAGTACGTGCGAAGAAATAGCATCTCGATAGCCAGTACCCTTGAAAGGAATCGTAAAAATAATCTTGCTTCAGGTTTGACAACTGGAAATCTAACTATTTTTCATAGGATTCAGTATAAAAATAGTGTGTCGACTTTACAAAAAGTAATAGAACATTCAGGAACTTCAATTAATTCTACCAAAAAAACCTTACTTCCCGTGGCTGACGAAAAAGGCATTGCCGTTATTGAAGTCATTACTGCAAAGAATGACACTTCAACTTTGATTATTCACGATCCCAATCAGATACTGAAATTAATCCGCAAAAAAATAAACCTTATTGCTAAAGAAAATCAATATCGATGCAAATGGAATCCTAACAAGGATTATGGCTCTGATTGGCAATCTCAAACACAATGTCAATTAGCGGCTTATCATTTCTTAAAAAAATCAATATTAAGCCACTTGAAGCCTAATGATCCGATAACTATTAGAATTAATAAATCGAGTAATGTTGTATTACCGAAGCTTATTTTAGATGAAATTAAGGCTAATTTAAATCTCACTAACGACCAAGAAATCGACCGAGCAATTGATTGCCTCAGCATTAATCGCTGTGATGGAGGAATGTTTAATCTTAAAAACTTTGTCAAAAGCGTAAGGAATCATTTAAGCATTATTAATCTCAATGCCGTAGCTCCTAAGAATATTTTAAACAGAGAGCACAACATGATTCCAGACGAAACACAGAAAAAACCTAGGATTAAATGACTTACTGCATGATCAGAATATCAATACATGGAATGATTGTTGTCTTGCGAACTGGTCAACTTTATTAGCTAAAAATGAAGTCACTTTACCTCAGAATATGTTGGAAAACAGGCATTACTTACTAAAATTTCCATCAAATTTTTTCCTTATGAAAGGTAAAATGGCGGTATTGAGTCCAAAGGAAAGTACCGCGCCTTCATCAACTTCCTCGATGAGAAATTTTTTAGTTGAAGCTAACGGTAAAAAAATCAAAAAAGAATTTTTCTCGCATGATTTAGCTGAGTTACTTAAAAAACTCCTAGAAACTAAAGCTTATTCATCCTCACAACAAGCTACCTTCTTTAGCCCGCCTGTTACAACAAGCTCGCCAATAACTTCATCTGATCTTCTGAATCATTCAAAGCCGGGATATAATTAAAACACTTACCACCCGCCTTTAAAAACAAGGCTCGATAACGTTGAGAAATCTCTTCCAAGGTTTCTAAACAGTCGACAGCAAAGCCAGGACAAATGACTGTTACCTCTTTGATACCGCGTGCCGGTAATTGTTGCAATACCTCATCACAATACGGTTGCAACCATTTAGCTGCGCCAAAACGGGATTGAAATACCACTTGATATTTATCATCGGCTAGCTGCAATTGCTTTGCCACTAAACGTACGGTGGCAAAACATTGTTGTTGATAGGGATCACCGAGCTCGACACCACGTTGTGGCAAGCCATGAAAAGAAAACAACAAATAACGATGGGGTGTCGATCGATATTGTTTGAGTTGTTTTATCAGTCCTTCAATATACAGCGGATGATCAAAATACGATGCAATAAAACGTATGTGTGGAATAACACGTGTTTGCTGTAGCAACTGACTGATTTTATCAAAACAACTGGCCGTGGTAGCGGCAGAATACTGCGGATATAAGGGCAAGATCGTAATAGACGATACGTTTGCTGCTAACAATTCTTTCAAAGCAGTTTCAATACTGGATTGACCGTAACGCATCGCCAATACGACTTTATAGGCTTCACCTAAATTAATTTGTAGCTTGTTAGCTAAGCGCTGGGTATAGACCGCTAACGGTGAACCTTCATCCATCCAAATACTTTGGTAAAGTGTGGCCGAACGTCTTGCACGCAGCGGCAAAATAACCCCTTTTAACAAAGGTTGCCAAAGCCATGTCGGTAATTCCACCACGCGTCTATCGGATAAAAACTCCGCTAAATAATCACGTACGGCACGCTTATTCGGTACTTGCGGTGTACCTAAGTTAATGAGTAATACACCTTTCACGTGCGAATGCCTTTCCCACGGTTTAGTAGATAAAGGTTAATGAAAAATAAAACCACACAACTCACGAATATAATAATGAGCGCTGAAACCGCCGGAATATCGCTGATACCTAATAAACCATAACGAAAACTATTGACGATATATAAAATCGGATTAAATAAGGATAAATGACGCCAAAAACTCGGCAGTAAATCGATCGAGTAAAATATCCCGCCCAGATAAGTCAACGGCGTTAAAATAAACGTAGGCACAATCGAAACATCATCAAAAGTTTTGGCAAATAAACCGTTAGTAAAACCTGCTAATGAAAATAGGATTGTGGTTAATGGCACAATAGCGAATAACACAAAAAGATTATAGGCAGGTAATTGCGTAAAGAATAAGGTTAAGAGGGTCACCAATAAGCCCACCAGTAAACCACGTGCGACACCGCCGGCAACAAATCCACATAATAATAAATAATGGGGTAAGGGTGCGACTAACAGTTCTTCAATACTGCGTTGGAAACGCATACTAAAAAAGGAGGTCACGACATTGGTGTAGGCGGCAGTAATCACGGACATCATGATTAAGCCGGGCGCAATATATTGCATATAACTGTAACCTTCGATAGAGCCCAGGCGTTGACCAATTAAATTTCCAAAGATTAAAAAATATAAGGTCATCGTCACCAATGGCGGCAATAAGGTTTGCACCCATATACGCAAAAAACGTCTTATTTCTTTGCGTAATAAACTTATAAAGGCGATCCAATAGATTTTTGCTTGCATGGTTTAAAAGTTCTAATTTAATCCTCGGTTATTAAGCTTTTCGAAGTATTGGATTTTCCTTGATCAGGACGAATAAAAAATATTTGCCTTTCCATTGTTTACCTCTTTTATATTTATGAATTTACACCTATAGAGTCATTTATTTTTGTTCGCGGCAATCAGATTTAAAAAAAGCTCTTCTAAACGATTGGCTTTATTACGTAAACTTGTTACCTCGATATGATGACCTTCTAAAAATCCAAATAAATTATTCAGCGATTGTTCCTTGGCCACATCAACTTCCAACGTCACATTATCTAATAAGCGCATTGCAAACGGCGATTGCGGTAATTTGACCAGCGGTTTTTTTAAGTCAAACACAAAGGTTTCCATATTTAAAGTCGTTAAAAGTTGTTTCATACGGGTATTTTCGATAATGCGACCTTTATCAATAATCGCAATATTCTTACAAAGATATTCCGCTTCTTCTAAATAATGCGTCGTTAAAATAATGGTTATTCCTTGTTGATTAATGTTGCGTAGAAATTCCCACATCGAACGTCGTATTTCGATATCAACACCCGCCGTA
Source organism: uncultured Rickettsiella sp. (assembly GCA_947058615.1). Classification (GTDB taxonomy): domain Bacteria; phylum Pseudomonadota; class Gammaproteobacteria; order Diplorickettsiales; family Diplorickettsiaceae; genus Aquirickettsiella. The sequence goes on from CAMSHF010000002.1 coordinate 35,198, forward strand.
GGCTCATCTAATATTAACAATCGGGGATGATGCACTAAAGCACGTGCTATCATTAAACGTCGTTTCATACCGCCCGATAATTGCATGGAAATCTGATCGCGCTTATCCCAAAGATCTAATTTTTTTAAATACAACTCCGCCCGTTGTTTGGCCAAACGTCTGGGTACTCCATAATAACCGGCTTGATACACAATTACATCGATCACCTTTTCAAAGATACTAAAATTAAGTTCTTGTGGCACGATGCCAATACAGGATTTAGCCGCTTCTAATTCATTATCAATACTGTGTCCAAAAACTTTAACCTGCCCTGCGGTTTTATTAATAAGTGAGGCAATAATGCCGATGGTCGTCGATTTTCCAGCACCATTCGGACCCAACAGTGCAAAAAAATCCCCTTCATCGACATTAAGATCCAGGTTATTCAGGGCTACAACGCCATTTTTGTAGATTTTACTGAGACCGAGTATACGCAATGCTTGCATAAGTTTAAGAGCACTTTAAAATAAATAAGACTTTGTCTTGACAATAAGAACTGTTTTTAAACAATCTATTTTTATAGCCGTTTCAAAAAATAGTGATACAAAGTTGCTGGGGTCCTGCCGCTTCCGGCACCCTGTGTTGCTTAAACGCAACACAAGGGACCCGCCTACGCGTTACCCACTTTTTTATCTATTTTTTGAAAATGCTATCAATTTAAACAATGAGTATAACATGACAAACATAATACCATTTCCTAGTGATCGACAAGCTAAATTGTTGTTACCTGGCCCTGCGGGACAGCTTGAAGTCATGACCACTTTTCCAGAAACACCACGAACACCACTAACTATTGCAGTGATCTGTCATCCGCATCCTTTGTTGGGTGGCACGCTACACAATAAGGTCATCTACACCTTGGCGCGATGTTTCAATAGCATGGGGCTTGCTACGGTGCGCTTCAATTTCCGCGGTGTCGGTCAAAGTCAAGGCGAATATGATAAAGGCCATGGTGAAAGTGATGATTTATTAGCTCTCTTAGCTTGGCTAAAAAAAAGTTGTCCTGGATCTCATATTTGGTTAGCCGGTTTTTCTTTCGGTGCTTATATTGCCGCTCGCGTTGCCAAGATTTGGCCAGTAAAACAATTGATCTGTGTCGCACCTCCGATTGAGAACTTTCCATTTAAAGAACTTCCACCCTTTCCATGCCCTTGGCTTGTCGTACAAGGCGATGAAGATGAAGTCGTATCACCGACTGCCGTATTTTCTTGGCTAAATTCCTTAGCGCAACCCCCCGAAATCATTAAAATCCAAGGAGCGAGCCATTTTTTTCATGGCAAGCTAATAGAATTGCGCGACAGTTTAAGCATCGCACTCAATAAAAACTGACTAGAATAATTAATATTTGTGCTAGGATTTCCTCGATGACACCTTTAGCGGCCTATCGACAACACGTATTACATCATGAGTTGCAAAGTGATCCGCAGCAAGCCTTAGCCATGCAACAATTCCAAGCCGTTTATGATGAATTAGTCTCACCCAGAAAATGGTTACGCAGAAAAAAACCTCAACAAGGATTGTATCTATGGGGTGCTGTGGGTCGAGGAAAAACCTATTTAATGGACTTATTTTACAATCATTTACCAGTGGCTAAATCTCGTTATCACTTTCACTCGTTTATGCATTACATTCATGCCGAACTTGCACAACGACAAGGCGTAACGAATCCATTGAAGCACATTGCGAAACGCTTACGTAAAGAAGTTCAATTGATTTGTTTAGATGAGTTTTTGGTTCATGAGATAGGCGATGCGATGCTATTAACGCAATTATTAAACGCCTTATTTGCAGAAGGTATTGTTTTAGTTACAACGGCCAATACATGCCCAGAAGATCTCTATGCGAACGGTTTACAACGAGAACTTTTTTTACCCGCCATTTCGTTGATCAAACAACATTTACGTATTTTTCACTTAGATAATCACATTGATTATCGACATAGGTATGCCAATCATATAGAAAACGGCTTAGTTTGGGTAATGGATCCACTCCAAGTCCAAACTTTATTTGATGAATTAAGCAAAAAGACGAGTGTTCATTATCAAGCGCTTACGATTAATGGGCGTCTTGTTTCGCATTTAGGTTGTACCGAACAATTAATCTGGTTTGATTTTAGTTCTATTTGCGCTATACCCCGTAGTCAATTAGATTATTTAGTCATTGCACAGCGTTTTTCAACGGTTTTAATCAGCGATGTCAAACCCATAGCCGAATACGAAGACAATCTTGCGCGCTTGTTTATTCACTTAATCGACATTCTTTATGATGCTAATCGAAGGCTTATTCTTACATCCACCTTCCCTATCGAAGCGATTTATGCCAAAGGTCGATTAAGTTTTGAATTTGAGCGAACTAAAAGTCGTCTAGCCGCCTTTAAACAAAAAACGCTACCGCGCGCTTAGCGAAAACATCGTTAAAAATTCAAGTGCGAAACGTTAATTAAAAAGGCGCATTGAGCGCCTTTTTAATTGAACACAACTAAAACTATACCGCCGCTTTAAGTTTTTTTAAGGGTTTTATTTTCACCACTTTTCGTGCAGGTTTGGCTTTAAAAGTCGTAGGTTCCCCGGTAAACGGATTGATCCCTTTACGTGCTTTAGTTGCGGGTTTTTTCACTACAGTAATTTTATACAAGCCGGGGTGTGCAAAAGCACAACCGGCTTTGACATGCGCATGCATAATCGCCTGTAATGTTTCTAACACCTCAGCAATTTTTTTCTTAGGTAATTCAGTGCTTTCGACTAAACATTGCAATAATTCTGTTTTAGTAAAAGACTTTTTTACTGCAGCAAGTTTTTTACTCGCCGTTGCCTTAGGTTTTTTACGCACTTTAGTCGTTGAAGACTTTCTTTTAGCTAATTTTTTAGCCATGGTTTATATTCCTCTAAATTTTAAGGAGTAAAGAGAAGGTTAGGATTCTATAAAATAGCATATTTCTAGTTTTTTGCTAGAGGTCCTACTAAATATTTTATGTTTCTTTGCTTTTGTAAAAATGATGCGCTTCGTATAACATTTTACATGTTAGCAAGTTAGTGCAGTCCACCATGCAAATCAAAAAAGCATAATCCCCATTTTACACATGCTGTAGAATTTGTACGAGGATCTCGATAAAGATGAGTAGAATGATCACAAACTCTAGAATACTTGAATGACGATGTTGTAATTGACTATTTAACATCTCTAAAATTTCATGGGCGACATCCAACTTATGATTCAAAGCAGCCACTCTTTTGGGAATGTCCAAAAATTTTTCAGTCATCTCATAATAGGATTCAAGATTCGAATAACGCCAAAAATATTCGGGAACATCTAAATATTCACTACTCAAATTAACTGAACTTCGTGTCAAGAAAATTTCACCGATACGTTTTGAAATCTCTGATCGGGACAGTGAAATTTTTCCATAACGCGCTAATTCTTTAGGAAAATGATTATTGGCTAAAACCGTTTTATTAACGGATTCTTCATAGGATTCAAGCTTTATCGACTGTGCTAAACCATAAGAAATGGCCAGTTTAATTTGTACATTATCCGACTCGCTATTTTCTATCGTAATTACATCCACATTGAAACGCTGATGCGGGAAAAGACGAGTGTCTTTATCGAAATAATAAATAAACCGATCCATTTCAATTTTTTCTAAAGGATCGATAGAAAAAGGTTTAATATCTTCAATTATTTTTTTCTCTTGTTTTTTACTGAGATTCCAGGTCACGAAACAACCATGATTAAAGAAAAAAATATCCATTGGCTTATTTGGCTTAGTCACATACAAGACATTGCGAAATAATTTGGCAATAAAGTGCTTAGAGCGAAAAAAATCTGCCAGTAAGCTCAATTTATAATTAGCGGCTGTACAAAAAGAAACACAACGCATAATTCAAATGTCATTAAAAAAACGAATGATTCAATGATACCGCAAATTAAGTCGATTTTTTATTTTTATGACAAGTAATCGACGATAGAGTAGGCTCTAGCGTTGTTTTAGCGTATCCGATCACCTGAGGTATTCCATTTTTCTGTAAACTAATGCGATCGACTGATTGCCATTGAATTTTAGCAGTTTTTGTACTATTTGCTCGAATAAGCTTTTCTATCTTTAAAGGATTAGGTAATGCTTGCCTTTGCAAAGGTACGTGTGCCTCTAAAAAAAGTTGATTTTTTTTCCAGCCAAACTTATCAGGCAAATCGATAATTGTGACTTTTTCTCTTCGACGTATTTCTGCAAATAAACTCTCGATATCTTCTGGAAAAAGCCGAATACACCCTGCACTACTTCGTCGTCCAATCCCTTGCGAATCATTGGTGCCATGAATTAAATAAGTGGCTTGCTTAAGCCGCATCGCATAACCCCCTAAAGGGTTATCTGGACCGGGAGGTACTTTTACGGGCAAATAGACGCCCTCTTTAGCCCGATCTTTCCGTATGGATTCGGGCACTGTCCAAATAGGATTACGCATTTTTTCAGCAATCCACGAAGGTCCTAAAGGAGTATCCCACCCTTCTCGACCTATTCCTACCGGATAAGTGATGACAACGTGACGATGGGGTGGATAATAATAAATACGTAATTCGGCTAAATTGATAACTAAACCCTGTCGTTTAGGCGGTAAAATAAAACGGCTCGGAATAACAATAATGCTACCCGTTTTAGGATGTTCGGGATTGATCATGGGATTGGCTTCAACTAATTCAAAATAACCGATATCATAACGCCGGCCAATTGTATTGAATGTATCTCCAGGTAATGCTTGTGTCCATTGCACCTTTCCAACGATATCGTCTCCCTTAGGTGGGAGCACAAATGTTAAAGCAGTAGCAGAACTTACAAAATTAGAAAGGAAAAAAAAACCGACTCTTAAATACTTGAAGTATTTCTTAAAACGTTCAATAAATGCAATAAAAGACATTCGTGTAAACATAATGATTGGTAAAAAAACAGCTTTTTTTAAACTTCGGTATTGTACATTGAATCAGTGATTACGCAACCGCATTCGGATTGACATGCATTTCAATTTTTTGCGATATAAATTTATTGTCAACTTTATCTGCGGCACTTTTGTGTAGGTGAGGCACAAGCGCTCATTTTAAGTGTGTATGAAGACATCTTCTTGCGTAAGTCAGAAGATTTTATTCTATACTACAGCTATTTACTTTTACTAGGTTGTGATTATGCTTGCGATAAGCAAATACCGTCCGCGATTACACAACATACAAGGATTTTTTCGAGTCGATAAACCGTTGTTAATCGGGCTGCTCATCCTAGTCTTTGTCGGCTTAATTATACTTTATAGTGCAAGTAATCAAAACTTAAGTATCATCGGCAAACAAGCATTGCGCCTGTTGATTGCTTTTTTTGTTATGTTAATGCTTACACAAATATCACCTTCTACTTATCGCGCGTGGACTCCTTGGTTATTTATTTTTAGTTTTAGCTTAATCCTTGCGGTATTAATTTTAGGCGTTGTAGGTAAAGGTGCTCAACGTTGGTTAAATCTAGGGCTATTAAAATTTCAGCCGTCTGAACTCATGAAATTATCCGTCCCCATGATGTTAGCCTGGTATTTGCATGATAAATCATTGCCCCCTTCTTTGTTTGACCTATTGATTACGCTTATTATTATCCTTGTTCCCACATTATTAGTCGTAAAACAACCGGATTTAGGGACGGCTTTATTAATCGCTGCATCGGGTTTTAGTGTTATTTTATTAGCCGGTATCAATAGACGTTGGCTGCTACTCGGAAGCTTACTTCTGTTAATCATCGCTCCGCTGGGTTGGCATTTTATGCATGAATATCAAAAATTACGTATACTCATCTTCTTAAACCCCGAAAGGGATCCACTCGGTGCGGGTTATCATATCATTCAATCAAAAATTGCTATCGGTGTGGGTGGAATTTTAGGCAAAGGATGGCTGCAAGGGACGCAATCGCATTTACAATTTTTACCTGAACATACTACGGACTTTATCTTTGCCGTTTGTGGTGAAGAATTTGGTTTAATCGGAGGCGTTGTGCTACTGGGTCTTTATTTTTGGATCGCTGCACGCGGTCTTTATATCAGTATGAAAGCGCAAGATACTTATTCGCGTTTACTCGGCGGAGGATTAAGCCTAAGTTTTTTTATTGCCGCTTTTGTTAATATCGGTATGGTCAGCGGATTATTACCCGTCGTCGGTATACCATTGCCTTTGATTAGTTATGGTGGAACCTCTTTAATTACTTTAGTCGCGGGTTTTGGTATTCTAATGTCAATTCAAACACATAGAAAGTTGGTCGGTAACTGAGGATAACCGCATGATGAAGAACAAAGGTTCGTATAATAACCTACGAGCATTTCTCTTACTAATGATACTGAGTCTAACCGCTTGTACCGCTTATGCCGACAAACCTGAAGTCCGTTCATTTATCGACAGAATGGTAAGTAAATATCATTTTAACCGAAAACAATTGCAACAACTCTTTAATACGGTTAAATCAAGCCGATCAATACTACATTCTTTTATTACACCTAAAGAACATTTAAGCTGGTCAGACTATCGACCTATTTTTGTCACCACCAAACGAGCCCATCTTGGCGTAAAATTTTGGGATGCACATGCTAAAACATTAGCCAAAGCAGAAAAACAGTATGGTGTTCCCGCCTCGATTATTGTGTCTATTTTAGGCGTTGAAACCCGCTATGGTGAAATCATCGGTAAATACCGTGTCATCGATTCTTTGAGTCTCTTAAGTTTCAATCATACGCGCCGATCCGAATTTTTTAAAAACGAACTCGAACAATTTTTGCTACTAAGTAGAGAAAATCCCGTGATAAACCCCAAAGTAACTCGAGGTTCTTATGCCGGTGCTATTGGGAAAGTTCAATTTATGCCGAGTAATTACCGGCATTTATCCGTCGATTCCACACACAAAGGTTATAGTGATCTTATCAATAATTCCGACGACGCCATCCTTAGTATTGCCAATTACTTAAAATATTTTGGCTGGGTGAAAAATAAACCCGTGGCGATTCCAGCACGCATTTCGCCACACACTCTGCTCCATTTACCTCAATCGCAGGAAAACTTGACTATCAAAGATTTTTCAAAATATCCTATTTATCCGAAAAAAAAGGTATCGAAGCATCTCAAACCTTTTTTAATTGTATTACCGCTTAGACACGGTAATGAATATTGGTTAGGGTTTAATAATTTCCAAACGATCAAACACTATAACTCCAGCACGCTTTACGCCATGGCCGTTTTTCAATTAAGCGAATTAATCCATCACCTCCATCAACAAGAGCATCCTCCTCATGCCCATAAAAAATAATGCGGAGCATGGAAGCCTATTTTTTAGAATTTTTAACCGATTGATTTTATTTCTAATCTTGTTGTGCCTCACCGCCTGTTCATCTACAACAAGTAACAATTATCGTTACCGTCTACAAGAAGACAAAGCACCACGCTTTAGGATTAATGCGAAGCGTATTCCTAATGCAAAACCCCGAGCAGAACCTTTAAGTAAACGTGGCAACCCTAAATCTTATGTTGTCTTTGGACGTCGCTATTACGTCATGAAAAGTGCGAGAGGCTATCATGCTCGAGGCATTGCTTCATGGTATGGTATGAAGTTTCATAACTTTCAAACCTCTAATGGCGAAATTTATAATGTGGCCAGCATGACAGCGGCGCACAGAACCTTACCCTTACCTACCTACTTACAAGTCACTAATCTACACAATGGAAAAAAGATCATCGTGAAGGTGAATGATAGAGGTCCTTTCGTTGATAATCGCTTGATCGATCTGTCTTACGTAGCGGCTAAAAAACTGGATATAATCGCAACCGGTACCGCACCGGTTTCCATCGTTGCAATCACACCAGGCGTTACCTGTTTAGCGAGAGCGAATCGATCCACACAGCGTATTAATAAACATTATGCCTCAAACAAATCGATCACTTACATTCAGTTGGGCTTGTTTAAGGAACATGCATCTGCAAAAAAACTCGCGTTATTAGTCAAGGATTGGACGCGTTCGCCAGTTAATGTAAAAAAAACCTCAATTCACAAACGATCGTACTATCAAGTGGTTATCGGACCTTTACCTAATAGTAAGAGTTCAGAACAACTAACACATCAGCTAAAGCTGGCTGGATTAGACCCTCGCTATAAGCAATTTAAACCTTGATGCGAATTGCCGATTTTTTATATGTCATTTAAAGCGATCTATCATTCTTTCCTTTTCTTCTGTGGAGTCATTCTCCTTGTTGTTCTACTGATACTTAATTTTATTTATCCATTAACGCTTGGAAAAACGAATATTCTGTACAGTGATTTCGGGAAATTTTATCATTCTCAGCAGCTGTTTATTCAAGGGAAAAATATCTATGCACCGGTCTATTTCGTAAAAAACAAACAACCTACATCGATACAGTCTACTCAAACTAAGCCCGTAGCTTCCAAAATTGCAAAACTCAGTGGAAATTTAAATCCGCCTTTCTTTACATTAGTGAGCTTTCCATTGGCTTATCTTAGTTATCCGCATGCCTTAGTGGTATGGACGCTCATCTCAATGATAGGCGGAGCATTAGGAATTTTGCTATTACAAAAAAAACAAGATCCTAAGAATTTTTCAGTCGCTTGTGCATTATTACTATTAATTGCCTTGTTCAGCTATTTTCCTAGTTTTGTGAGCTTACAATTTGGCCAAGTCAGCTTATTGTTAATCCCTTTATTAGTTTATGGTGGATCTGCCGCGCGTGATGAAAAAGTGATCTGCGCGGCCATTTTTTTAGGAATAGCCACCAGCTTAAAGCCCTTTATCGGTTTATTTTTGTTTTATTTTTTGATGCGCAAAGAATGGCGTGGGTTATGCGTATTTTTACTCACACTACTCAGTTGCGCTTTAATTGCCGCAATTTTTTTAGGATTCGAGAGTTATGTCGCTTATTACCATGCCTGCCAACAAATAACCTGGGCAGCTTCAAGTTGGAACGTTTCCTTTTATGGTTTTTTATTACGCTTATTTGGCGGCATAGAAAACAATACCGCTTTATTACCTATCCCCGGACTCATTACAATTCTTTACCCCACCGTGGCCGGATTATTTTTTCTCGCCATTCTAAAATTTTTGCGCCCTGCACCTTCTATCCCTACCGACAGAAAACAAGATCTTGATTTCTGTATTATGATTGTGGGCATGTTACTGCTATCCCCTTTAGGTTGGCTCTATTATTTTCCTTTACTCGGTATTCCCATCTTAATTTTATGGAAATTTGCAAATAAGGGGATTTATCCTATCGCTTTGCCGTTATTTTTAATGACGTGCCTTTTTCTAAGTAATATCCCAATAAGCTTATACAACAGCGATCTTATCCAGGGAAAGAATGTTGTGCGCATATTTTTCGGCTCTTCACTGTACTTTTTAGTTTTGATAGGTTTAACAAATTTATTATTTTGGCTGCGTTTCTCCGGCAAAATAAACAAAAATTCAAGTACGAAGCGTAAACCTTTTGAAAAAACACCTTCCTCTTTGTTATTATTAGTCGGTATTATGGTTTTTCTGCCCGCTTACCAAGGGATAGGTAAAGCCACGCACCATTGGATGTTACACAGTAAACAGGATAGCCAGCAATACGCACTCGTTGCTCACCAGGATTAAATTTTATGTTGAACTACCCTTCGATAAATCCGATTGCCTTTAGTCTAGGACCTCTTAAGGTGCACTGGTATGGCCTTATGTATGCGGTAGGATTTATCGGCGCGTGGTTACTCGCTATTTACCGAGTAAAAAAACCCAATAGCGGCTGGACAATTGAAGAAGTTAGTGATCTCCTTTTCTACACCGCACTCGGTGTTATTTTAGGCGGACGTGTCGGTTACATGTTGTTCTATGATTTAGGTAATTTCTTAAACCACCCTTGGATTATTTTTAAAGTTTGGCAAGGTGGTATGTCATTTCATGGTGGGCTTTTAGGAGTCCTATTCGCTTTTTATTTATATCATCAAAAAACAGGAAGACACTTTTTTGATATCACCGATTTTGCTGCGCCGTTTGTTCCCATAGGTTTAGGTGCCGGTCGGATGGGTAACTTTATTAATGGTGAATTATGGGGCCGCTTTTCCGATGCGCCATGGGCTATGGTATTTCCACATGCCGGAGGCTTGCCAAGACATCCCTCACAGCTTTACGAATTCTTTTTTGAGGGAGTCGTATTATTCATTGCCCTATGGATCTATTCGAATAAAAAACGGCCGCGCATGGCTGTTTCAGCGTGGTTTGCTATTTTATACGGATTTTTCCGCTTTAGCCTCGAATTCTTCCGAGAACCCGATCCACAACTCGGCTTTCTCGCATGGAATTGGTTAACCATGGGTCAGTTACTTTCTATTCCAATGATCTTTTTTGGTTTATTTTTGTTATATAGAATATACCGTAATAAAACTTGACGTGTCCTATTCAATTTTATTTCATGAAACATACACCCCCCAAAAAAGAATTATAGGATGTATGTTGTACTAAATCCGCTTTTTTTAAATGCAATCCAAAACCTTTTTCTCTGAGAGCAAAACATTACTCCTCTTATCTATTCCACTGATTATGAGTGGCGTTATTGATACCTCAGTAGGATTTTTTTCGAATATATTCCTAGCGCATCTTGGATCAAGTAGTTTAGCCGCCGGTGCTCTCGTTAATTGGGTTTTTACCACGTTGATGGTAATTATTTGGGGCACACTGTCGGCCATTACCACCTTAGTCGCTCGATATTATGGAGCAAAAAAAATTAACGAAATAGCCTATGTCTTCTATGCTGGCCTATTTCTGGCGGCTGTTTTAATGTTACCCGCCATGCTATTACTATGGAATCTTTCGCCACTCTTTTTGTTTTTTGGTCAAGTGCCAGAAACGGTTAAATTAGCCGAATTTTATCTCCATGGCCTCACTTGGGCCATCATTCCTGATTTTATCATTACCGTATTACTCCAATTTGTTGCGGGTTTAGGTCGGACCAAAATTAACTTAACCTTCAGCTTACTCTTCGTTCCGCTGAGTATCTTTTTCAACTATAGTTTAATGTTTGGCCGATTTGGCTTTCCAAATTTAGGGATTGCTGGAATTGGCTGGGGGGCTGCGCTAACGTTTTGGATCATTACACTTGGATTTAGTATTTATTTTTGTTTAAACAAAAGTTATCGAATCTATTTTAAATGGCCCCATTGGAAAAAAATAATGCCTCAACTCTATGAGATTTTTCAAGTCGGTTTACCTTTGGGCTTTACCTATTTTTTTGAAGTCGGATTTTTTCTGGTCATGAGTTTAATGATGGGCCACAGGAGTGCCGATACATTAAGTGCCAATCAGGTCGCATTGCAATTTTTTTGGTTATTTTCAATAGTCACTTTTGCATTGGCGCAAGGTATTACGATTCGAGTCGGTCATAGCGTGGGCCAAAATAACAAAACCGCCGTGAATAATGCAACTTATATTGGTATCTTTTATGCGACCGCTTTTATGTTGTTGATTGCCATCCTTTATTGGGGATTTCCAGAAAAACTTATCGCTATCGATTTTAATCTACACGATGTCAATAATGCGAACATTGTGATGCTCGCCAAAGAGTTTTTAGGCTTAGCTGCTCTCGTTCAACTTTTTGAAGCACCGCGTTTTGCTTTATTCGGTGCATTACGTGGTTTAAAAGACACTCGATTTACCTTATTTACTTCGGTTTTAGTTTTTTGGATTATTGCTTTACCCTTAGGTGCTATCGGGTTATCTTATGGTTTGGGGGGCTACGGGATTTGGTGGGCTACCATCTTGGCTGAAATTATCGGTATTTTTTTGTTAGTATGGCAATATCGCCGTATAACACAAAACTATCTTCCTTAAACTATCTACCTTGAGTCGACACTATTGGATGCACTTAGGTTTTATATGTCACAGCAAAATCCACGCCCTATTCTATTACTTATATTAGATGGCTGGGGTTCTCGGCCAGAAAAAGAGCATAATGCGATTGCAATGGCGAATACACCGCATTGGGATCAACTCATGCAAACCTGTCCACACACGCAACTCGATGCATCCGGTTTGGCCGTTGGTTTACCCGCAGGTCAAATGGGAAATTCAGAAGTCGGACATCTGACGATGGGTGCCGGCCGAGTCCTCTACCAGGATTTAAGCCGTATTAATAACGCGATTGAAACCGGTGAATTTTTTAAAAACTCTTGTTTACTAGCTGAATTAAAAAACATTCAAATCCATCAAAAATCGGTGCATATCCTAGGGCTTTTATCACCTGGCGGTATTCATAGTCATGAACAACATTGGTATGCACTACTCGAATTAGCCGCCGAACAACACATTCAACCATGTTATCTGCATCCTTTTCTTGATGGTCGCGACACGCCACCAAAAAGTGCAATCACTTATTTAGAAAATCTTGAAAAAAAATGCGCACAATTCGGTGTGGGTAAAATTGTCAGTCTAATCGGTCGTTACTATGCCATGGACAGAGATAAGCGCTGGGAACGTACACAACGAGCCTATGATTGTTTGACCTTAGGTGAAGCACACTACCAGGCAGCGACTGCAACACAGGCTTTGCAGTTGGCCTATGATCGAGGTGAAAGTGACGAGTTCGTATCACCGACAATGATCGTGGAAACCAATCAATCCCCTATAAAAATTGAAGACGGCGATCTCATTATTTTTATGAATTTTCGTGCCGACAGAGCGCGTCAACTGAGTCATGCCTTTCTTGATAAGCAATTTACAGGCTTTGTAAGGCGATCTCATCCACACCTCGCAGGATTTATTTCTTTAACCGAATATGCCGCAGATATACCGAGCCAAATCGCTTTCCCGCAACAAAATTTGCAGAATGGTTTGGGTGATTATTTGGCCGAGCATCATTTGACGCAATTACGCATTGCAGAAACCGAAAAATATGCGCATGTTACTTTCTTTTTTAACGGAGGTAATGAAGTTCCTTTACCAAAGGAAACCCGTGTCTTAATACCTTCAAAAAAAGTCAGCACCTACGATCTCATACCTAACATGAGCGTTATCGAAATTACCGACCATCTGTTAAAAGCAATTAAAGAAAAAGAATATGATGTCATCATCTGTAATTTTGCTAATCCTGATATGCTAGGACATACTGGAAATTTACCTGCTGCCATCCAAGGCATACAATGTATTGACGACTGTATCGGAAAGCTCATCGCTTGCTTGCAAGAATATGGAGGCGAAGCCCTCATTACCGCCGATCATGGTAATGCCGAATGTATGTTCGACAAAAAAACGGGGCAAGCGCATACCGCGCATACGAATGAACCCGTCCCCTTCATTTATATAGGCCGTCCCGCAAAAATAAACCCTATCCCTCACGCCAGCTTAGCAGATATTGCACCGACTCTTCTAAGCTTGTTAAATATAAGCAAACCCAAAGAAATGACCGGCCAAAGTTTGCTCATACTGGAATAATTTTTATCGCACATGGGTTTTTATTACTTGGATTATTGGCCAATAAAACCGCTATTTTAAGCCGCTTTCCTCGCAAATTCATCAAAGTGAATTACACTATAAAATAGAGCAGTCAATCATGCGGCTCACCCAATTTTATACAGATACTCAATTAAAAGGATAAAGCTTTTATGCCTGTAAAAACACTCTTTTTTTTCTTGCTTACCTTTGCATTATTAGGTTTTAGTAGCTCACTTTTTTCTGACCAAGCAACGCCTTTCCAAGAGGAAAAACTTTCTCAAGACGTTTTACGATTTAATCGTGAGCTTGAAATAATCAAAAATGAATATGTACAAAAAACGTCTGAACATGAGCTTTTACAAAATGCGATGCAAGGCATGGTCAGCGGACTCGATCCGCATTCAAGCTTTTTAGATGCGGATGATTTAAAAGATTTACATACCGCCACTACCGGTGAATTCAGCGGTTTAGGACTTGAAGTCGGTATGGAAGAAGGTCTATTACGTGTGGTCACACCTATCGATGATGGACCTGCACAAAAAGCCGGCATTAAGCCAGGAGATTGGATAATACGTATTAATAATTTACCTATTCAAGGTTTGAGTTTACGCGAAGCCGTAAGAAAAATGCGTGGTCAAAAAGGGAGTTCAATACAATTAACGATCGTGCGACAAGGTCAACACAAACCACTCCTCGTTAATTTAAAACGTGAAATTATCCGCATTCAAAGTGTTAAAGGACAAATGATCGAGCCAGGTTATGCCTATATCCGGATTAATAGTTTTCAAGCCAGCACACGCCAAGATTTAAACCAGATGATCTCAAAATTGCAACACCAACAAAAAACGCCCATAAAAGGTTTAATCTTGGATTTGAGAAATAATCCCGGTGGCCTATTAACCTCTGCAGCGGAGGTAACGAATGCTTTTCTAGATACTAAGAAAATGCACTATAACCAACTCATTGTTTATACACAAGGCCAATCATCCGAGGCCAATATAAAGATTACTGCCAAACCCAATGATCAAATCTATGCGGGAACATTATTCGTTTTGATCAACCAGGGCAGTGCATCGGGTGCTGAAATCGTTGCGGGGGCACTTCAAGATAATAAACGTGCCGTCATTTTAGGTAGGAAAAGTTTTGGGAAAGGATCAGTGCAAACAGTGATCCCGCTCGACGAATCGACCGCACTTAAACTAACGACCGCTCTCTATTACACACCCTCGGGCCGCTCCATTCAAGCATCCGGTATTTCTCCTGATATTACATTGGATGAATTAAAAATAAATTCTTTAGCTGAAAATCCGACCGAACCTATTTATTTGCATGAAGCAGAATTAAAAGGCCATTTAAAAAATGGAAACTCCAAAGAAAAAACCTTTTTTTCGTCTCCAGCAAATAGCCATGATCTTATAAAAAAAGATTATCAATTATTTGAAACATTAAACCTGTTAAAAAGCATGGTTGTTTTAGAAAGCGCCCACAATTCAGGATAACTTACCTATTAATTCAATTTAATTCGATAAATGCTAACTCAAAAAAAATTGATCATGAAATTTATTTATATTTATTAAACATAATTTAATAAAAACCAATTGCGTTTTTTTATTTTTGCTTTATAATTTTTCGGTGGAATAAGCGCCGATTTGAGCTACAGCTTGCTGGCGCTATATTAAATTTAGCTAAAGCGTCAAAAAACCACCTGCTTTAGCCAGGTGTTTTTTTTGCTTTTTTTAAGACCCACTCAGAGTATCAGGGATGATGGTATTAAAAATCTCGTATCTATTCAGCACACCGCTCACGTGCGGTTTTTATTCTCTTTATTTTTATCGTCTAAGTAGCCTGTTTAATCACATGAGGACTACTTTCTCTAACATTAAAAAATTTAACTTTTTTAAGGGAAAATAATTATGTCTAGTTATCTAAACTCCTCTCATGTACTGGGTCTACCACGAATCGGTGCCCACCGAGAAATGAAAAAAGCCGTGGAAAGCTATTGGCGAAACGAAATTTCTATCGAAAAATTACACTACGTAGGCGAACAAATAGAAGATAAAAACTGGCAAATGCAAGTCGATGCCGGTCTTGATTTCGTAACTGTCGGTGATTTTTCTTGGTATGACCATGTCTTAGACCATAGCGTTTTGTTCGGTGTCATTCCTCATCGTTTCCAAGAAAAAAACAGAAAAGCCGATCTTAATACACTTTTCTGTATGGCACGGGGTCAAGCCCCCCATGTAAAAGAAACCACTGCCTGTGAAATGACAAAATGGTTTGATACCAATTATCACTATATCGTTCCTGAATTTAATAGCACTCAAGATTTTCAGTTATGTACCGATTCTTTATTTGCCTCGATCGATCGCGCTTTAGCGAAGGGTTATCGAGTAAAACCCGTTTTACTCGGACCTTTAACCTATCTCTGGTTAGGCAAAACGAAAGAAAAAGCGTTTGACAAACTCGATTTGTTAGAACATTTATTACCCGCTTATAATCAAATTTTTTTGGAATTCCATACCAGAAAGATTGAATGGATACAACTGGATGAGCCTATATTAGTCTTAGATTTAGCTGAAGATTGGCAACAAGCTTATCTTAAAGCCTATCAACAACTCAATTTTAATCAAATCAATTGCTTATTAGCCACTTACTTTGGTTCAATAAGCGACCATTTATCGCTTATCAAACAACTCCCTATAGCCGGCTTGCATATCGATTGTTGTACTGCACCCGAACAACTGTCCAATTGCTTAAAATATTTTCCAAAAAATAAAGTTCTGTCTCTCGGACTCATTAATGGCCGCAATATTTGGCGTGCTGATCTCAACAAAATATTAACACTATTACAGCCTATTAAAAAAGTTTATGCAGATAACTTATGGATAGCCAGTAGTTGTTCGTTACTGCATACCCCTGTTGATTTAAATAACGAAACCAAACTTGATCCGGAAATAAAAACTTGGCTCGCTTTTGCTAAGCAAAAACTTTCCGAAATAGGATTGCTTTCTCGTGCTTTAAATTCAGATGAGCAAACGATTATTGATTTATTGAAAGAGAATCAAAATGCATTGCAAACACGTAATACATCCCCACGTATCCATAATAATTTAGTACAAAATCGTATCCAATCCGTCACTCAGGCGCTCGCTCAACGCAACATGGATTATATTTCGCGCGCTAAACAACAACACGCTGCGCTACGATTACCTTTATTACCGACGACAACGATTGGTTCTTTCCCTCAAACGTCCGATATAAGAAAAATTCGTCAAGAATATAAATCTGGGAAAATGACTTATGAAATCTATCAACAAAAAATCAAACAACATATTGCGGACGTCATTGTTCAACAAGAAGTTTTAGATCTGGATGTTTTAGTCCATGGTGAGGCCGAACGCAATGACATGGTGGAATATTTCGGCGAACTGCTTAATGGCTTTGCTTTCACCCAAAACGGCTGGGTACAAAGTTATGGATCACGCTGCGTTAAACCCCCTATTATTTATGGTGATGTCAGCAGACCACAAGCCATGACGGTCAAATGGTCCGCTTATAGTCAAAGTTTAACAAAACGTCCTGTTAAAGGGATGTTAACCGGTCCTGTGACGATTTTAGCGTGGTCTTTCGTCCGTGATGATCAATCCCGCGAAGCCACAAGCCTGCAAATTGCTTTGGCGTTACGCGATGAAGTGATCGATTTAGAAAAAGCCGGTATACGTATTATTCAAATCGATGAACCCGCTTTCCGTGAGACTTTGCCTTTACGTCGCAAAGATTGGCAAAAATATTTAGATTGGGCGGTTTTTTCATTCCGCATTGCTTCCTCCGCTGTCCAAGCTACGACACAAATTCATACGCATATGTGTTATTCGGAGTTTAATGATGTTATTGAAGCGATTGCTGCACTCGATGCCGATGTTATTACGCTAGAAAGTTCTCGTTCGCAAATGGAACTGTTACAAGCATTTAAACACTTTTCTTATCCTAATGAAATTGGACCCGGTGTTTATGATATTCATTCCCCTCGCATTCCAACCCAAACTGAAATGATGCAACAATTAAAGCGCGCATTACAATATATCCCTATTGACCGCCTTTGGGTTAATCCGGATTGTGGCTTAAAAACGCGTAATTGGCCCGAAGTCACTGTTGCATTAGCCAATATGATTGCTGCCGCTAAATCACTCCGTCAGGAAACAGCGCTTGTTACGTCGGATTCAGTGGGCAAGGAGCCTTCATATGTCGTTACATCAAAAATTTAGTTTCAGTTTTGAAGTTTTTCCGCCTAAAACAAAAAAAGGCTTAAATGATTTAAATCAAACGCGAAGAAAATTGTCTCAGTTAAAACCGAACTATTATTCAGTCACTTTTGGGGCTGGAGGATCAGTACAACAAAAATCATTAGAAGTGGTTCGATTATTTGTAAACGATGGAATGGCTGTAACACCCCATATTTCCTGTGTCAATATGACGACTTTGCGTTTGCAAGCATTACTCCGCGAATACCAACAATTGGGTATTAAGCAATTACTGGTCATTCAAGGCGATTTACCCAGCGATATAACCCAAATAAAGCTTGAGTTTAATTATACGACCGAACTAATTACAGCTATCCGTAAACTAACCGGCGACTATTTTCATCTTATTATAGCCGCCTATCCTGAGTTTCATCCGCGCGCTACCAGTCCTGCGATGGATATCGAAAATTTTAAGCGCAAAATTGAAGCCGGTGCAAACAGCGCTATTACGCAATTTTTCTTTAATAGCGATGCCTATTTTCGATTTTTAGAAGCCTGTGACAAAAGGTCTATACATATTCCAATTATTCCTGGCATTACGCCCATTATGAACTATCAAAAACTCGTGCAATTTTCAACCGCTTGTGGCGCAGAGATCCCTCTGTGGTTACATAAACATCTTAAAACCTATCACAATGACCCTATTTCCTTACAAGAAATCGGTATTGAATTTGTCACCAAACTTTGCCATAGCCTATTAAAAAATGGCGTTAAAGAATTTCATTTCTATACCTTAAACCGCTCAGAACCTACCAATTGCATTATTAAAAATCTCATTAAAAATGAGTTATGCCTAGAAACCTATTAATTAATTTAAGCGATTTCTTTTACTGGAATTTCGGTCATTGCCGCCAGTTTGTTGGTTTTTTCAAGCGTGATCTGCAAGACTCCCCGTTTTAAAATAGCGCTCATTTTTTTTGTGTCGGCATTATCCGGCAAAGCCATTTGATAAGAAAAATAAGCGTAATTCTCGTTTTGCTTAGCATCGTTACGCTTATTTTCTCTGGTTTGGACAAATAATACGCCTTGTGAAACAGATACTTTAATCTTGCGTGGATCGACGCCCGGCACATTCAATGAGATTAAAAATTGCTTAGGATTTTCTTGCAGCCTAAATTGATTAAAATGTGTAGAATTTGCAAAAAACTGTTGAGTCATTGCCGAATCCAGCTGCAGAATTGTATTAAATCCCTTTTGAAAAGAAGTCCAGACATCCATCGGAGTCGATTGTTCAATGGGGTGGTTACTATCCTTAGTTTGGGATACCCTCGAATCAGTCGGTGTAACCGATTGACTTAAAGCCAAGGTTTGACTTGCAAAAGTCGCTAAACTCACGGCAAGTATCATTGAAGTCTTGAATGTAGGTTTTAGCATAGTTTTCTCCTATAACGGGTTTTTTAAGCTATTTTAAAAGATCGCGATATTTATTCAAAGTCTGCTGCTCTGTTCAACCAATATTCTCACCCCAAAGCTGAGTGTTTTTTGATTCTAACATCGTTTGTATTTATTTTTCCTGCTGATAAGCAAGATCCAAAAATTCTTATTCCTTTTAATTTGACTTAATCATTTGTATACTTCCTTAAGCGCATTCCCTTAAGGAGAAATAATGAATAACCGATCGATTATTCGATTACTCAGTGCTTGCTTGCTGGGTTTTCTGGCTGGACTCGCCACCATGCTGCTTATCTATCCTTTTGTTTTTCCACCTCCCGTACTGAACGAGCAAATCTCGAACATTAAAACTAAAACTAAGATTGCAACGGGTACATTTATCCATCCCAATCCAAAAGATTTTATTCATTACGGTAAAGGGTCAGTCAGCGTATACCAAACTAAAGGCCAGCATGAGATTTTTCTGAATCAAGATTTCAAAGTCGGTCCAGGGCCCGCTTTTCACGTTTTTCTAGCAAATGCTAAAAGCATTAAAACCAATTCGGATTTTCAGCATTCTAAAAAATATGATTTAGGTATGTTAAAAAGCTTTCAAGGAAGCCAGGTTTACAAGGTCCCAAACCAAGTTAATATGTCAAAAATTCATTCCGTAGTGATTTGGTGTGTTTCATTTTCTCAGCTCATTACATCCGCTGAATTAAAAAATAATTGAGCCCGATAAAATATTTGATCGTTTTTATCGTACTCCCCCCTGTTAAATTCAAGTGGCACGGTATAAGTCCCTGATTTAATTTGGCGTGATAATATTAAACATAGGAGGAAAATTATCAAATAAGTCCATAAAATCTTGAAGTTTTTGTTTACTTCCAGTTAATTTAATGTCGCCATCCGAAATAGCTTGCATGATATTTTTTTGCTTTAAGGTGAGCTCATCAAAAATGTTTCTATTAAGATATAAATCCGCATCAGCGTTTTTGAATTGTTTTTTGGGCGTATAAATCAATACCGAATTGACTACTTCTAATGCATAGGATTGATTTTTATCGATTAAATTAAGATTAATTTGAATGTTCTTACCCGCTGCTTTTTGGCTATTAAGCCTAATACCCATATAATCAAGATACATTTCGATAGGCATAGCGCGTAACGTGTCTGGACTTGCCGTCTCAGTTCCAGTAGCGTCTGGTACACCGTGTCGTAGTTCATAAGCACCCATCAAATATTCATTACGCCAGGTTGCATTTTCAGTTTGGTAACCTAATTGCTCAAAGGCATCGGCTTCCAAATGACGTGCCGTTTGATTCTTAGGATCCGAAAACACCACGTGATTCATCACTTCAGCCACCCAACGATATTTTCCTTTTTCATAGTATTTCTGTGCTTTATGTATCACTGCATCGGCACCACCCATAAACTCAACATAAAGTTTACTCGCAGGAACCGGCGATAACGGATCAAGATGCGCCGGATTCGAATCATACCAACCCAAATAACGCTGATAAACCGCTTTTGCATTTTGACTCACAGATCCATAGTAACCCCGGTTATACCATTCATTGCTCAAGGATAAAGGTAATTTAAGCTGATTGCCGACTTCAGTCAGTGTATAGCCTTGATTGATTAGATGCAGGGTTTGATCGTGGATATATTTATACAAATCCCTTTGCTTGCTTAAAAAATTCACTATATTTTCTGTACCCCATATTGGCCAATGATGTTGCGCAAACACGACGTCGGATTTATTTCCGAACATTTCAATCGTCATGTTTAAGGATTTCCACCAACTAGCGGCATCTCTCACTTGTGCGCCACGTAATGTATACAGATTATGTAAGGTATGCGTTGCATCCTCTGCCATACATAAGGCCCGCTGCTGTGGAAAATAAATGATCATTTCAGCGGGTGCTTCGGTATTAAGTGCCATTTGAAAGATCATTTCAACACCCTCAATAATTCGTTTTTCACCGGTTTTGGTAATCAGATCAGTGGGGGGTATTAATGTAACATCACCCAGTGACACTGTTTTTCCTAAGGCCGCATCAACCTGACCCGTTTCATTTTTAGGTAATAATGCTCCATACATGTAGGTTGCACGCCGACTCATGGCATTTCCCGCATACACATTTTCACTGACGGCAGCTTCTAAAAAATCTTGAGGGGCGAGAATTTTTACTTTGCCCTTGGCCACCGCTTCGGGTGTGGTAACCCCTCTGACGCCACCATAGTGATCCGCATGACTATGTGTATAAATGACCGCAACCACTGGTTTTTTAGGGCGGTATCGATAATACAATTCAAGCGCTGCTTGTGCGGTTTGTTTCGTTAACAAAGGATCGATAATAATAAGACCCTTACTGCCTTCGATGATATTTATATTTGATAGATCATAACCTCTGACCTGATAAATATTGTCCTTAACCTGATAAAGACCATTATTCATATTGAGTATCGCTTGACGCCAAAGACTAGGATTAACCGTTGCCGGAGTTTGCGGCGAAGCTAATAAGAAAGCATAATCTTTAAGCGACCAAATAACTCGTCCTTGACTATTTGTAATCTGTAAGTTGGGAATATTGCCGATCAAGCCATTTTTTGCATCAGCAAAATCTTGCTTATTGTTGAAGGGTAAGGACTTTACAAAAGATTGATTGATTTGTTGAGTCCATTGCGTCACCTGTTTAGGTGCTAATTCATTGGCATAAGCATTAAAAACAAAGCATAACAGAGCAAATGCAATAAAGTTTTGTATCATAAAGATCTCTAATGGATATACTTCAAGAAGTTAATGGAAAAAGAATGTCTTCAATTAACATCTTTAGCATGCCTCCTTGACGAAACTCTCTTACCATTAAGGTCGAAAAAATCCTCGCGCTTCTACGTTGGAAGTTATATTATTTTTTAGTTTAGCATACCTCTGTAAATCTCCCATTGATACCTCAGATTTGAAATAGAGTTATTCATTATTTTGGTCTAAATTTTGCTCTGATTTGGTATGGTGTTTTATATGATTTACCCTATAACCTTGGGCCCTTATCATTTGGAATAGTTTTTTAAATCCATACCGTGGATATTCCGTTAATATCGATACTATTTGCGTTTCGGTAAATCGTTTCTTCTTCATCTAGAATCTCCGTCTGGTTAATTAATTTAACAGAAACTCTATTTCCTACTTGCGGCATTATAAGGGAGATTTACCACGGCTGTTTGACAAGCTAATTAAAGAACGGAGCGGTGACTCCGTTCTTCTGCTTGTCTCATCGTATGATCTTAAACCTAGTGATACGTATCAGTGCCTCAGAATTCTTTGGTGGTTCTGTTCCATGACGCCATGCGGAATTGTTCGGTTAAAGAAACCCACTAAGGATTTAGTGATGTGTGATAATCGTTGTTTCCCTTGATCAACGCGCTGTTCGGCCTCCACTAAGGCCCTTCCCTTCTCTACTAAACGATCAGGATCCTCTTTAATCGTGAATCTTACTATTAAACTCTGAGCAATAAAAAATTGCGTTAACTTTTTTAATGTCTGGCTCACATAATGGGTTACAGGAATACCAAGGTGCTCTAATAATAAGGGCAATTGTGGTAAAAGAAATAAAGCCATTCCTAGGTAATAATAGCTGGGATCATTGTTTATTGAAAACAGGCTCAATGCCGCACGTAATCCCCAGGCGATCATAGAAATAGGCGCGTAATCGGAAAATAAAAACTCGAGCATACTCGGTAGATACGCAAAATTAGAGTAACCAAACTGTAATAAATCAGCTAGAAAACGTGTCGCTTGTTTGGCGTGGCGAAAATTTTTACGGGATACACCCAAATAAAGCGCTTGTAGTTTAGGATGCAACAAGGCCGTTTCCAAACAGACTGACGTTATGGTCATGAGGGGATGGGTTTTATCGCCCGAACAAAGCTGCTGCCCTGCCGTTAAACAACGTGCTAAATAATGGCGATGGTCTTGATCGCGCCAGTGAGGTCGTAAACCGAATAACTGGAAAAAATCCCCTACAGAGGTATGTAGTAAGCATTCACTTGCAAAATAATTCAATCCCACAGAATGTGCTAATTGCTTAAAAAGCTGATGTGCCGCTTCATCTTGTAAGCGCTTATTGCGTTTTATTGCTTCATGACTCCACTGTGTTTGTAACCATTGTTTGGCTTCATTAGGAAGATAAGGAAATAAGAATGCCATAGACACAGGCTGAATCTTTCTCAAATCAATGCGTTGCCTACACCCTTTATCCGAAATAAAAGAAAGATAATTCGGACTGGCCGCCACTTGCCAATTTAAATGGGTAGAGTTAGACGATGGCCATTCACTGGGGTACCCCAACCTATCCCAAAACAGCACTGCAAGCTCTGTCGAAGCATGAGGCTTTCTAAGCCAAAGAAGCGCTTCTCTTCCGTTGTCGCAATAACCTAAAAAACCAATCGAGGATTCATTCTGTACACACTGTATCTGTTTGAATACTTCTTCACGACAAACAACTATCGAATTGGCTTCTGCTGTAGACGTGCTGGTAACACTTGGGATTGTTAACAACGGAATAGATACCTCGACTACGGGCAACACGCCAGGATTATTTTGACGAAAACGTCTTGTCAAGACACAGTATACACTGCCGACCACCACACCTAAGATAGCAGATAGGGAGGAAATAATTAACGCTGTCGACATCTCTGGAGCTTTTTCCAAAGTTTTTAGCCTTCTTTCGACAAAGCGAGGTCCCTCTACTTCATGATGATGCCTACTTTGATGAGCATAATGTGTAAAGTCCAGGTTTGATAAAAGGCTTTCTTCACTTTCAAACGACAAGCAATAGAAGCAATTGAAGAAAAAAATAAAACAACAAGAATGATGGCTATTTATATTTTCTCCACTTCGATCTAATAGGCACTCTCTCGCTTTTTTCAAAAAGGAATAGAGGGGGTTATTGTCATAACGCGTAATATCAAAAATAGTTCTATTCCAAGTTTCATCTTGCATGCCCTCTAAAAAAGTCCATTGGCCTGTGACCGTCGAACCAAAAAAACTAATGTCTCGTCCATTTTTTTTATATTCCATTTTTCCGTTAAAAGGAAAAATTAATGTTTTCTTAGCGAGACTAAAAGACTGATAAAAGGTGACTTGATAGTAATTCAGAAGGATTTGGGGAACATCGAAGGTATAGGCATTTTCATTTGAAATATAGAGACTAAGATTTTTTTTATCACGAAATAAAGGGAAAAAAGTAGGTAGCGAAGGAGGTACTTGATCAAGAACACATAAAAAAACATCCTGATGAGACATTGCTAATTCTGCAGCCATTTTAGTGTGAAAATAAAAACTCTCTCCTTGATAATGTTGATAATCTGGATTGAAATAAAGTACCTTGGATTTAGGACTAAAAAAACAAGCCCCTGCTACAGAGTTTAGGTCCGAACACACTCCGAGATAACGCCAATCAGAGATATCTTCCTTGAAAGGGTTATAAAAAAAAGTGTCTTCGTTGGGGTTCCACCATAGATTTTCCTCTCCACTCAACATAATAGGAATCAACGATTTTTTTCGATGCGTGATAAATAAAGTTTCATCTGAAAAATTGATTTTCGAAAAAGAAAAGTTACTTCTAAAAAGATCGCTACGTTCATAGCGTCTCCTAAATTTTGATTTGAAGTGTTGAATAAAACGTGTTTTATTGTCAAAAAAAGGCTCATTCATCGGCTCATCCTGAAACCAACTGTGCGCTATTTTTTCTAAATAGCCTAACTTAGGTGAAGTTGGATACAATGAGAAAATAGCACCTTTTTGGTTTAACCATAATCGCTGTTTATCAAAATAAGCCGCCTGTAACGAATCGGCCAGTGCAACTAAACGAGGAAGTTCTCGTTGTAACTGTGTCCCATGGAAGTAAGTTGACATCTCGCCTAAACAGGACGCTTGTTGATAGAGTATGCCATTATCACAAAAGAAAAAATCGACACCGGCTACACCTGCTAAATAACTCACATAAAACGACTCGCCAGTAGGTTTCATCGGAGGGGACATCATAACGAAGGATGACTGATCTGGTTTATACCATGCGGCTAACGCTTTTCCGGAGCGATCACGGAGTCCGTAGAGTCTAATCGAATCTTGCTTTAAATGATTTTCGGTCATTAACAACGCAGGAATTTTTTCCCACCAATCCTGCGCGTGAGTCTGTATCCATGCCGTGTTAAAGCTAACAATGGAGGTTTCACCTAAAGCATCGACGTTTTTGATAATATTTTCAGCCGTCAAAATAAAAAGCATTCCCTTTGAAAAGTGTGCTTGTGTAATGGATAAATCAAGCGGGATTGCAACGGCCATTTTTTCGGTTTGCCGAAACAGTTGGGCAGGCGATTGACCTTGAGCCGGCAGATAAAAATAAAAGACGTCACTTCCATCCGCGGCTAGTAAAGATCCCAAAAAAGTGAGTTGTGTTTCTTTGACGTGGGGATTTATCAATTGGTAACGCAGATTATTTTTCTTTCGTAGCCAAATAGGGTGAGGATTAACTGTTTCAGAAAGTGACATCACCTTTATGCAAGTACCCATCTCGGCCAATAGCGTTCTTCCTGAAATTTCAGGATAATCATTCCATACAGATATTGAATTAGGTATTTGATTAAAAAGCTCGCTTAAATAAATAGCGAGCTCGTACTCATTAGATATATTAATAAAAGCCTGCGCGAGTCGATCATTTTCAATAGTGCGTAAAATTAATTTACGCTGAATTAAATGATAATGAACTCTTTGTATGATTTTTTCTTGTTCGTTTTTAGCAACTTGAATGATCGTTAAACGGCTATCTTTTTCGATGACAACCGACTCTAATTGATCTTTTTCATCGACCATGATTCTTTCATTGATGACAAAATTAATAAAGTGGCTTGGATAAAGTAGATACTTTTCTTCCAGTTGATGTGTGTGAAGATTGCTACACCAAAGCAGATCAGCCGCCACAAAATAACAGGCATTCGCTACGCACCCGATTAAGTAAGCTTGCTCATTAATAGATTTTGGAATACCTAGCGTATAAATATAGGGATCTTCTTCAGAAGAATAATAAGCCGTGCCGTTGTAAATGGCATTTTGATGATCGTGAATAGGAAAGTCTTTTAGTTTGACCGGTATATTAAAGGATTTACTGGCTATATAAGCTTTTAAGGCAGGCAAATTATTTTTGAAGAAGGGAAAATGAAGTTCCCTTAGTAACAATTGTTTCATCGGCCAGTCAATAGCAAAAACAAAAAGATTCTTATCGACTAACAGGCAGGTTTCCTTATGCGGAGAAAGTAGTTTGATAAGAACCGTCTGAGCTATCTCCACTCCTGTTTCAGTAAATTTTAATGAGTCTACAGTAAAATCTTCTTTTACTAACACCCAGGTATAATGGGTCTGCTGACTCAGCAGCGACAGTGAACCTATCCGATTCAATACGATAGAACAACGGCCTGGGATAGCCGGTGCTTCGATCCGGTAGTTAAGATGACTATAGATATTGTTATCATGTTCTGAAAAGTTAGGCACGATTAACATTCTTTCATTTTCGTCCAAAATAACTTTAATACTCGTTGCAATAATCTCTTGATGAAGGCTATCAATAATGTATTCTGATGGAAAAGAATAAAAATCATAGTGAAAGTCACGCTGCGCTTCCAACTTTCTCAGCACAGAAAAGCCGCGATCATGCCGCGTGGTCGCACCAGGAAGAATCATCCAATCATAACGAAGATAAGTAATAGGTGTGCTAGGAAGGATCCAGTTCGTTACAGTTTTCCAGTGCCCTAATTGCTTACTTTTAGGATAACCCAAACGCTCGCGGATATTAAGCGCTCGCGTTTTATTAAGAATTTTATCAGGCATTGCAACAAAGCAGCATAGATCATTCGCTCTCCCACTACCTAGTGCGCGATAAATAGCTGAATAAATATATGGACTTCCGTAATAAAGTGTATTGTTAATAAAATTAATTTCGGTTACAACGGCTCCATAGATTGGATTCATGAAGGGTTGCTTGTCCTGCGAAAATAGTTGCTTCGTATAGCCCTGACGTTGATAAGCCTGATCTAAGCGATAAAAATAATTACCTACGGCTTCAGCTCTGCTGGCAACAGACTCAAACGCTTGTACTAAGGCCATAATTCCAATAGCCACTCCAGAAAAAATAACTGCACCGGCGCCCAAAACAGCTGCTGTCGTAGTTGAACCCAGAGCAGCGGCTCCCAGACTCGATACGGATAACGACAAACTACCCGTATCCAAAGCCAGTTGTGCACTAAATATGACTTTCTCTTGTTCCGTTTTGGCAGCATGAAGTTCTATACTATCTAGGACCACATTAGCCACGCCAAACAGGACAGCTAAACCTTCACCTATCCCTTGTTTCAAACCCAATTGAAAAAAAGTCTCTCGTTTTTCAGCTAAAACAATTTCTTCACGCAACAATGTTTTAACGATATCAACCACTTTGCTAACATCCATTAGCGTACTATGCGCCATCTGCGCCAGATTAAGATAATGATGAACTTGCAGCGCTGTGTATAAAGGTCCTTGTTCTGTTTGAAACTGTACGCGGTCCTGGGTTTTCGCGAAATCAAAAATAGCTTGCACAGCAAAGGCCATATTTAATGCATCGACACTCTCTATATTGCCTACCGGATCTTTTAAAAATTCAGGGATGCTCTTTTTTGAAAAGCTTGCGCCCATGTTTTCATAGAATAGGTTTAGGTTTTCTCGAAGAATAGTAGAGGCAATTCCTTCTAGCTCTACGATACGAAGTTCGTGGTTATTCGCATGCAGAAAATGGAGTTGTTCCCGACCTAAATAGCCTTCACGCGCGGTCTCTAAAATAGGAATCCAGTCGTTACTAAAGCTTGAAAATTGCTTAATAGCCGCGTACCAGTCCTGCGCTGATTTTAAGAGATGTAAGCCTTCTTCGTGACTAGCCGAAAAAAAGGATTGCTTAACCGGCTGCCACGCTTGTTCCAAATAATCTTTAGATCCGCTATAAACACTGATTAAGTCATTATTATCTGGCAATCTTCTTTGATATAGATCCGTCCTGTCCTCTGATGATAAAAGGGATAAAACGCGATCCTTGAATGGAAAGCGCTTTAATAACGTTGCTTCTGAACTTTCCCCATCTACACTGTGTTCATAATGATCAACACCGATCGCTGCGATCCTTTCGTCTCCAATATTGAGCGCTTGACGGCCATTCTGACTCCGAAAAAGCTCATTTGTTTTAACCAAGACCAGTTGATTATCTAGCAACATGTTTTTGAATTGCTCAAAATCAATTCTATCGCCCAGTTGCGCGATGCCTTCTTCCAATAAACGAGTCGCTTCAGGAAAGCGTGGTTGTACTGTTTGCAAATAGGTTTCGATCGTTTCAGAATCTTGCGCCTGTGCCAACATCTGAAAAACTTGATTTAAGCGATCGACATTTTCATCCAAAAGAAATATTTTTCCCGCCGAATTTTGGACGTGAACCAGCGCAAGTAATAAGGCATCTTGAACTCCCAATAAAATAACATGACCTCTTTGCCTTGCTTCCGCCAGATCGGTTATCCACGTGGACTCATCTGACTCCAAACTAAAATCTACATGGCAGGAGACCCCTACGCTTCTTTGGCATCGTCTTCGCTTCGGAGTGTTTTCCTCTTCCGAACTCGATGCGAGGTTCACTCGGTTTCTTTTATTAGGCGAACGTTCAGGAGAAGACAAACGCTCGTCAGTAGAAATATGCTCCACTGTGCGCTGGTCCGAACGCTCGGTTAAAAAATCACGTTCTTCTTGAGACTGACTATTCATCACTAAGCCCATGAGCGCTACGGTTCTCGTATCGCTAAGCGATTTAAGATTGTTTACATACTTTATTGCTTGTCTTAGTGCCATATTCGCTGCTTTTCGGACCATAGAATTCGAAACAAGTGTTTTGAGTTCAAAGATGAAAAGACTTTCTGCAAGCAATTCTTTTTGTGCATTAAAATAGGGAAGCGCAACAACGAGATCCGCACGCCCTTGGGCGGAATAATTAGGTTCAACAAAGACTCTGATTCGATGATTTTCTTGATTAAATCCCGCTATCATCCCTTGCAAGACGGCTTGGAAAATAGATTCCTTTCTTTGTCCTTCTACTTCACCTTGAAATAAACTTCGCAAGGGAAATAGTGTTTCTTGTACCTTATCTTTTAGGGTGGAAGAAAAGTCGAATAAATCCGTGTTCCCTGTTTTTGTTTTGAAAAAATCAGAAAAAATTAACGTTTTCAACTCATGAAAACGGCCTTCTTTTAATGTGTCAACCGTTTCTCCTGCGTTAAAATCAGCTAAGTTAATACACTCTAAATCAATTGATGAAAAAAAATCCGCGCCTGTTTTTGTCGCATCCATTCTTATTGAAATTTTGTATAGTTCAGGCTGTTGACTTTTGCGCTGAGAACCTAACCAAGCTAAAGCCTCAGGCAATGGACTTTTTGGATGATTACGCGTTCGTGCTCCTGTTTCCGCGCTCAACTCAAAAACAATTGTTTTTTTCACACCTTGTTCCTGAACATCGATGACCAACATCGCAAATCGATCCTGTAAAGGATCATTAAGTAATAAAAAAAATTTCTTATATTCGAGAAGATTATTCAAATTGTTATTTTGATCCTGTGGACTACCGTATGAAATGACATATCCCATCAAAAGCGATACAAAAGAACGGAAATTGAGTTTGCCAAAACGGCTGTAGTAAAGGTCCATGAGACTTTTTTGAACCGCTCTTCGTCTTGTAGCAGCGTCTGATAGGTCTCTCATCGAGGACTCTAAAATTTGTCCAATCACGTCATTTTTAGTAGGTATTTGTGCTTTTGTAACGAAAATAATGTCTTCTTTCGTCTGTGCTACGCCTGCTAACCCATTCTCTTCATTGGCTAAATTAAAATTAACACCGGCAATAATCACGCTTTCATGATAGGTCCTTAAGCTCAACACATGTTGGAAATAACCTTTATTTTCTATTTGACTAATCGCCTCTCTTGCGGTAGCCGTGCCTGTTTTTAATTCAATAATAATAGGAACACTGTGGCTTTGGCTGTTAGTACGACTCGTCATCATAAGATCGGTGTAGCCATTTCCTGCAATACGTTCTACATAACAATCGATACGGTAGCGATTCTTAAAATTTAAGCTTAAACTGCCATATAGAAATCCGTGTGAAAAGGCTTCGGTTGATACCATACGCTCCATTCTTTTGAGGTAATTCTTTTTGTTTTTTCCAGATAGATTTGGATTCCTTTCTGAATGAGACGCCACTGCTTTTTGTGTCTGTGAGCTAAAGATAGGTTTGAATTCTTTAAAAAGTTCAACATTACCCGTCAAATAAGATTTCAATGCCCTTTCAACCTCTGCTTCCTCCAAACTAAATTTTTGGATTTCTCCTTCACCAATACCATTAATACTCGGATTGAATTGAATTTTCTCGAAGCCAAGTTCGAGTAATTTACGCTCAGACTCTGCTGAAGAATCCCTATTCGGTTGAGGGATATACCCCGTTGAGTAAAATTCTTCTTTAAAGCGCAATCCTTCTGCATGATCCGTTTGCTTATAAGCTACATTAGCCAGTACAACATCTTTAAAAGCCACACCCGCATAAGGTCGTTCATTTATACGTCTACCTGCGTAAGGTGAATTTTCATTAAGAACAGTAATTGATCTAAAAACCAAGTACTTGTTGTTATTGTTGTTATTGACTCGGTTATCTATTTCAAACACAAAATCTAATGTGTTTTCGTCCTCTCCCCATTTCCAAAAACTCGCCGTGACTTGAAGATCTGTTTTTAATTGCGTGTATTGAAAATTGTAAACACCCCCTAAAAAATAAGCGATAAAAAACTCTTTTTTATCGGTAGAATGAATTATCGGCATACGTTGAATAAATTGATCCATCACAGTAACAAAGCTTCTACCACGAGCTTTGCTTTTTTTGGTTATCAGTACTTGTATCATTTCTGGTAATTCTTGTGGCATGAAAAATCCTGTCGTGTATTGTTGTTATAAGACTAAAATTCAATAAAAACGTTATCATTCTCTAAAAAAATAAAAAATTTATTAACAAATCATTTAGTTTTGAATGAGAGATGAGGTTGCCAAATTGGCGAAAAAAGCGGACATGGTATAACAATCCACACTAAACTAATAATTTTAATTTTTTACTGTAATAGATTAGTAAGTAAATTAAGGCCGGCTAGCCCTTAATTATTGTTAGATATATTTTGGTTATGGTAATTCAAAGTGGGAAAAACCCGAAAGACCCGAAAGACCCTGATTTAACTGGTGGGCCGTGATGGAATCGAACCATCGACCAATAGATTAAAAGTCTACTGCTCTACCAACTGAGCTAACGGCCCATAAAAACGAAAGCCGAGATTGTAGACAATTTATTGGTGAATAGCAATCCTAACACGCATTCTTTTTCGAATACTCATTAGATAAAAGTTTATTTTTAGTATGGGTAATTTTTTTAAACTCCTAAAAGTCCAGTGAAAAAGCAAGAAGTTACTAATAAAACAACTCCAACTAAAATAGCCTAACTCGACTTTAAACAAAAAACAAAGTTTTTTGGGTAACCTAGTGCTAAGAGATACGAAAATCCCAACACTATGGGTAATAAGAGTGCCTATTAATGATCATTATTATCAATCAAAAGGGGTGGTTTACTCAGGGTTTTAAAGCTTAGTGAGAGGAAGGGGGCTTACTTTTTCAAACGGATAGCCCAATAGAAACAGGCCGCTAAAGCCAATAAACTTAAAAAACCCAACACACTGGCAAATACTTCCCATCTGGGAGGTAAAATAGCCAATAAGCAAGTACTTCCTGTAATGGATAAAGGAATAGCCAATAAGACATCCATTAACGCCGCACCGGCAACTAACCCACAACTTAACAAAACAGCATCATGAGGTTGAAAATCCAAGGGTGATGTTGAATCTCCGCGCTTTCTTTGTAAATAACATTTAACGGCATAAGCAAACAAACTTCCAATAAATAAAGGCGTTGAAGAACTTAAAGGGAGATAAATTCCCATACCGACACCTAATAATGAAACTTTAATCTTTGTTAGCGTATTCACTAGAATTAATATCAGTATGATCGTTGCACCGATGCCTAATAAAGTCCAAGGTAGATCATGATTAAATACACTTTGTGTTAATCCCGCCATCATCGCCGCAGGGGGCGCTGATAGCGTTTGTTGTGGATCCATGCCAGCATGAGGTAATACGGTGGTTAATCCATAGACATTAAAAAGTAATTGCATGACATAGGGAATAACGATTGCCGCGATCAGCACACCGATTATTAACATGATTTGTTGTTGGCGAGGGATTGCACCGATCAAATGGCCAACCTTTAAATCTTGAATATTGTCATTCGCTATGCATGCCGCGCCGGCTACCACGGCACCTATCATGATCGTCATGGCTGCTGCATTAAGTAACTGTGAAGCCAATAATTCATGCCCTTTTAAAAATAATAAGCCGCGTAAAATTAATGCCATAAATAACAAACCTGAAATAACGATCGCTGAACCGGGACTCGCTGTCACACCTACCAAACCTGAAAAATAACCGCAGAGTGCTGCAAATACAAAACCGATAAGTAGTACATAACAAACAGCCCCGATAATAAATAATGGTGGACAAGCAAACATTAAACTCGGTAGTGGTAATAAATAATCGAATAAAAAATAGATACTTAGAACCACTAAACCTAATCCTCCAAATAAATAATTCAGCGGTATATCTTGTTCAGTTAAAGGTAATTGAGATTTTCGAGGATGAAATAAACCTTGTAAAGATAAACGTAGGCTGAGATAAAAAGGTCGAAACAAATGTAATAAAGTCCACAACCCCGCGGCTAACATGGCGCCTAAACCAATATAATGGATGTCATTTGCATAAACGCTTAAGCTTTTTTCCAAAATAAAGGTTTTACCTACGGGTGTAAAATAACTTAATAACGGCAAACTGATCCCCCATGCAATGAAGGCGCCTAACAACAAACTAAGGCCTACATTCCAACCGATTAAGTAACCTACACCAATTAAAGCGGGTGCAAAACCTAAACCAAAGCCCATAATATTGGATGATCCAAACACGTACCATTTTTCAATGGATACCGCAATTATTTTTAAACCCGTTTGTGCAAATTCCAAACCCGCACCTAAACTGGTACCAACTAGCATTTTTTTAATATGAAAGGTTTGTTTTTGACTTAACTTTAACACTTCGGATATTGCACGCGCTTCTGGAAAATGAAGTTGTGGTGTACTGATTAAAATTCTACGTAGAGGAATCGAAAATAGAATACCTAATAATCCGCCTAATAAAGCAATCGCACAATTGGCGAAATAAGGAAAGTAATGCCAATAGCCGATGATAACTAAGGCGGGAATAGTAAATACGATGCCGCCTGCAACAGCTTCACCAGCAGAGGCCGCCGTCTGAATCAAATTGGCTTCAAAAATATTTCCGTCATGAAACAAGCGAAGTATCGCCATCGCTAAAATAGCAGCGGGTATAGACGCTGAAGGTAAGATTCCAACTTTTAAAGCGAGATAAGTACTTGATGCGGCTAATAATATGGCTAAAAAGATCCCTAAAAAGACCACTCTTAAAGTGATTACGCCCGATTGCTGTTGACTCTCATGATGCATAGTTTTGCTTTAAATGAAATCTTCTTGAATATAATCTTTTAATACTTTTGGAATACGTATTTTCCCTTCTTTAGTTTGATAATTTTCTATCAATGCAACTAATGTACGCCCCACAGCTAAACCCGAACCATTCAGTGTGTGCAGCAATTCAGTCTTACCTGTTTCAGGATTACGCCAACGCGCCGCTAAACGACGCGCTTGAAAGGATTCAAAATTGCTACACGACGAAATTTCGCGATAGGTATTTTGACTCGGCAACCAGACCTCGAGATCATAGGTTTTGGCTGAACTGAAACCCAAATCACCAGTGCATAAGGATATAACACGATAAGGCAATTCTAATTTTTGCAATATCGTTTCGGCCTCATGCGTTAACTCTTCCAAAGCGTGATAGGAATTCTTAGGCTCGACAAAACGAATTAATTCTACTTTCTCAAATTGATGTTGACGGATCATCCCTCGTGTATCTTTACCATAAGAACCTGCTTCGCTACGAAAACAAGGCGTGTGTGCGACATATTTTTTAGGTAAGTCTGTTGCCGCATAAATAATATCACGAGCGAGATTAGTCACCGAAACTTCAGCGGTAGGAATAAGATAAAAACCTGGCTCGCCTTTTAAACAAAATAAATCTCCAGCAAAACCAGGTAACTGACCCGTACCGATTAAGCTTGTCGTATTAGCAATATAAGGCACATAAACCTCTTGATAAGCATGTTCTTTAGTATGAACCTCTAACATAAATTGAATCAGTGCACGCTGTAACTTGGCTAACTTATCCACTAACACCACAAATCGTGATCCTGTAATCTTTGATGCACTCTCAAAATTCATGAAACCCTTCGCTTCACCTAATGCCACATGATCTTTAACGGCAAAGTTGAATTGTGGAATCTTTCCCCAATGTCGTATTGTTTTATTTTGCGATTCATCCAAACCAATAGGAACTGACTCATGGGGTAAGTTAGGAATGGTCAAATAAATAGCGGATAACTCTTCTAATACATCCTTAAGCTGACTTTCACAGATCTCCCGTTGCTTTTTTATTCCATTCACTTCTTCGAGTAAGGTCGTGATAGATTCTCCTTTAGCTTTTGCTAAACCGATTGCTTTTGCGCTACGATTACTCGTATTTTGTAAGGTTTCCGTCTCAGATTGCAACTCTTTGCGGCGTGTTTCTAGACGCGATATCAAGCGGGTGTCCAATTGATAGCCGCGACTTGCCAATTGCTTCGCAATTTTCTCAATTTGAATATCATTACGTAAATATTTTGGATCTAACATATAATGGCCTAAATTGCTCTTTTTTAAAACGGTAAGCTAAAGATAATTATGAACGCAAATATCATTGATGGCAAAGCAATTGCTCAACAAATACGTAGTGAACTTAAACATCGCTTGCAAAAACGGCACACAAAAGGCCTAATCACTCCGGGCTTGGCAGTGATTTTAGTCGGAGACGATATCGCTTCGCAAATTTATGTACGCAATAAACGTGATGCCTGTCAGGATGTCGGAATAAACTCTTTTGCTTATGATTTACCCCGTTCGACAACTGAAATTGAGCTGCTGACATTGATCCAAAAACTCAATATCGATCCTCAAGTGCACGGTATATTGATCCAATTACCCCTTCCACCCGCTATCCATACTGCCCATATTCTAGAAAGTATCGACCCCAAAAAAGATGTTGATGGTTTTCATCCAAACAATCTAGGCCTTCTAGCGCAAGGCCGTCCTTTTTTACGTCCTTGCACGCCTTATGGCGTGATGCGCTTATTTGAAATGAAAAAAATTTCACTCAAGGGTTTAAATGCTGTCATCATTGGAACCTCAAATATCGTCGGCAAGCCTATGGCCTTCGAACTGCTGAACGCCGGTTGTACGATTACTGTATGTCATAGTGCCACACGTCAGTTACAACAACACATCCAACAAGCTGATTTGTTAGTCAGTGCCATAGGCAAAGCCGACATTATTCAGACTCCATGGATTAAACCTAAAGCGATTGTGATTGATATTGGCATCACCCGCAATGCGAACGGCAAACTCCATGGCGATATTGATTTCGCCACCGCCAAAGAGATTGCCAGTTATATTACGCCGGTACCTGGCGGTGTAGGACCGATGACTGTCGCAATGTTATTAGAAAATACTCTATTTGCTGCAGAAAATAATCCCAATTAACGCTCGTCTTATGCGAAAAACTCCTTAATTGGTTATGGGATAAACTTATGAATAAAAAAATCAAACCTAAAAAAATTCAACCGCTCCGTTTTTTAAATAGTTGACCGAAGTAAATCCCGCTGATAGTAATAGTTTGACTGCTTCTAGGCTTCGCTTTCCAGAATGGCAATAAAAAATTAATGTATGATTAGGATTTAATTCGCTTAAGCGATCGGGTAATTCTATTAATGGAATGAGTTGACCTCCAATATTTTTATCATTATGTTCCGCTTCAGACCGCACATCAATTAACGAGATATTGTTTTTTTGTAATAAATGAATCAATTGATAAGCAGATATCGCATAATCTTTTATTGATGAACATTCTGAAGAGACCATTTCAGGGATCGGTTCTTTAGCCAACTCTCCATAACTACAGAGTTGGCAATCCGGATTCTTATCTAAATAAATTTTTTTAAACGACATAGTTAAGAGATCAACTATCAATAAACGTTTTACTAAGCTTGATCCTAATTTGACTATCCCTTTGATTATTTCAGTCGCTTGCAGAATACCCAGCAGGCCAGGTAATACACCGATGACACCGTTGGTTGCACAATTCATCTGATTATCGGGGACGGTAGTCGGAAATAAGCAACGCAAACAGGGATTTTCCGAATTAGCATGAAATATCGCACAATAACCTTGAAACTGTCCGGCACTGGCGTAAACATAGGGTTTATGAAACTTAAAACAACTGTCGTGAATTAAATAACGTGTTGCAAAATTATCTGAACCATCGGCAATAATATCGTATTGACTGATAAGGTCCTCCACATTATTTTGGGTGAGCTTTTCTGGATAAGCCTTTACTTCGATATCCGGATTAAGCGCAAGCAAATGTTGTTTCGCTAAAATTGCTTTTGATCGATTCAAATCCTGCGTGCGGTAAAGAATTTGTCGGTGTAAATTAGTTAACTCCACCTGATCATGATCAATTATTCCGAGTTTTCCAACACCTGCTGCGGCTAAATAAAGGAGTAAAGGAGAACCTAAACCTCCAAGACCGATACATAAAACCCGTGCCTGTTTCAGTTTTTTTTGTCCTTCTAAGCCGATTTCAGATAATTTAATTTGTTGAGCATAACGCAGCATTTCATCGGCTGAAAAAAAACTTGATGTCATGACAGCTGACGTATCTGCTGTAAAAATTTTTTAATGGTTGCTGTCGGATCATTTGCTTGAGTAATTGCTGAAATAACGGAAATCCCATCGACTTGCGATTCGACAATATCGGATAAACGTTCAAGATTAATGCCACCAATCGCTACCAGTGGATAAGAAAGTGTTCGTCGCCAACGCTTTAATTGTTCAATACCTTGTGCCTCGAATGCCATGGGTTTGCTATGCGTAAAATAAATAGGTCCACAGGCCATATATGAGGGACTCAGCGTATGAGCACGTGCCACTTCATAATAGCAATGCGTACTCACACCCAAATATAAACCTGATTGATAAATGGCATCAATATCCGCATCATGTAAATCTTCTTGGCCTAAATGCACGCCTGCGGCATTAAAGCGAATAGCCAACTGCCAATAATCATTAATAAATAATTTAGCTTGATAGTGTTTGGCGAGCGCCACACTCTGCTGAATTTGTTTTTCCAAATGATGTTCATCGGCTTGTTTAATTCGTAATTGAATACACTTAATTCCTTGGCTCAATAATTTTTCTACCCAGAAACTACTATCAACAATAGGATATAAATGGGTTTTACAAGGCTTAAAAGCGTATGGCAATTCGACTAACGGTTTGCTCGAAAGATAAGGAAGATCCGTTTGTTCTTCTGGCCATCCGCTATGAAAAAATTTCTGTGTTTGCTTTTCGATAGTCGCTTTACGCAAACCACGCTGCACATACATTCTGGCAATAACAATGGCATCCTTGAGCAAATAATTACGCACTAAACAAGCCGCAAGTGCCGTAGAAAAAATAGCTTTCTTGACAATGGCATGTTCAACTAAACGTGGAGTCGCTATCCAAAACGATTCCTCTTGATTACTCCAATAGTCTTGACAAAAGTCACCTTTTTTTAATTGGCTGGCATTGATTAACACACTTTTAGCCCCTAACGCTAACAAGTATTGTGCTGCTGTGGAAACGTCTTGATAGTTATTCAAAGTAAGTGGCAATAAGCTTTCAATTGCACTTATATTGCAAAGTAGAAGATCCGCATTAGGTAATAAATTGATCAGCTCGCCCAGGTTAGGCTGAGTACATTCTATTAGGCACTTACGCGCTATTGTCTCTGGAACATTAAAATTTTTTAACGTCTCTAAATCGACTCGGCCATTATCCTCTGGCATGTTTGAATCATTAAGGATTATTAGCTTTTTCATACTTTATTTTCTTGATGCCAAAATGGTGTATCAATTAATGAGGTACTGGGATGTGCAACATTTCTTTCTGGCATCATGCCAGCACAATAAGCCTCATGTCCTGCGATAATCCCATGCCGAAATGCTTGTGCCATGGCAACGGGTTGCTGCGCAAGTGCCACTGCCGTATTGAGTAATACGCCATCAAATCCTAACTCCATCACCTGCACTGCATCCGAAGGCTTACCAATACCTGCATCAACAATCAATGTAATATCAGGTAAACGCTTGCGTAAAGTGGCTAAAGCATAGGGATTTAATATACCCTTTCCCGATCCGATCGGCGCCGCCCAAGGCATTAAAATTTTACAACCGACATCCACAAGCTTTTGACAGATAACTAAATCATCGGTGCAATAAGGAAAAACCTCAAAACCTTGTTCAACTAAAATCTTTGCGGCTTTAATTAATCCGATGGGATCGGCTTGTAAATTATATTCATCACCGATGACTTCTAATTTTATCCAGGAGGTATTAAATAATTCGCGGCTTATTTCGGCGGTACGAATCGCGGTACTGGCATCCCCACATCCTGCAGTATTAGGTAACAGATGGCAATTTAAGTCTTTTATGGCCTGCCAAAAAGCTTCGCCGCCCATTGCTGAAGGTGCTTGGCGTTGAATCGCTAAGGTAATAATTTCTGCGCCAGAAGCCTGAATCGCGGCGGTCATGACCGCTAATGAGGGATAATGCGCGGTTCCTAATAACAAGCGACTCGTTAAGCTTTTTCCCATTAAATTCCACATCACTACCCCCCCTGCATGGGGATCAGAATATCAATACAATCATTGGGTTTTAATAGCGTCGTTGTAAAATCTCTACGTACCACTAAGTGGTTATTAATCGTTACAGCAACATACTCTTTAAGTTGATGATGTTGAACTAAAAAATCATACAAAGTTTTTCCAGTTTCAACAGTATGGCTTTTATTATTAAGAAAAACAGTGATCATAAGATTTCCAAAGTTCAGGATAATGAATATCTTGTTGTTTAGTTTTAAGGGCACGCAAAATCTCTGCAACTAATGCGGGCGCTATCAAGTAACCATGTCGATAGAGTCCATTCACGGCGATTAAACCCTCTTGATAATGGATACGCGGTAAATGCGACGCTAAAGTCGGCCGGCAATGGGTTTTTGTTTCTATAATCCGGGCTTCGGCAAAACCTGAATGGACATAATACGCCGCTGTTAATAACTCTAGGCTGGTACGCACTGAAATCGAACTATAATCCTCCGACTCCACTTCACTGGCACCAATGAGATAATTATGTTCCGGTCTTGGAACAATGTATAAGCTATAACGTGGATGTAAAAAACGGATCGGACGATGTAATTGCACTTCAGGGGCATATAAATGAATTAATTCGCCACGTACTGCACGTAAATCACTAAACACCGTACGCGCACCCATCCCTCGACAATCAAATACATAATCAAATGGATAGGTTTTGATCGGTGTCACTATCTGTCTAGATGTCAATGCTGTCACTGGATTGTTGAAAAAAAGTGAAAGATTTTGTGCTTGCAAATATTTTTTTAGACTGTTCATGACTGACTGACAATCTATTTGCGCCTCAGCGGGAAAATAATAGGCTGTTGCAAATTTATCAAGTCCAGGTTCAAGTTCCAGCAAGCGGTCTTTTGACAAATGCTGAAAATAATCCTTTGCTACCAATTTACGATTGAGTCGTTGAGAAAAATGCTGCCATTCGGCTTTATCTTGAGGATGATGAACAACAAGACAGCCGGCTTGTTGGAAATAAATGGATTTTGCTAATTGTTGGAGAATAGTAGGCCAATAATGTGTTACCGACTCTTGACCTAAGCGAGCAATCACAGGATCCGCTTTATCACACTCCGAAAAGGGAGTTAATAAACCCGCCGCCGTTGAGCTACAATTATTATCCGCTTGTTGTTCATCAAACAAGCTGACTTTCCAACCCGCATTATGTAAGGCAAGTGCCAATAAGCGGCCCATGATGCCCATTCCTACAATACCGGCTTGCATCATCATTCACTGGCTAGACAATTGGCAACCGCCGGTATTTCCGAATAAGGTGCTTTGGGTAAAAATTGATTAGTATAACAATCGGTTAGTGCAAAATCTTCATCAATAATATTTAAGTGCTTCGTATAGCGACCTACTTTATCCCAATCTCGCTCAACGTTGAGTAAATTACGCGAAAAAAATGGCAAGCTATGCATAAAGATCTTGTGATAGAGCGGTGTGCGCAATTGGGGTTTGGCTTGACATAAACATTCATAGGCTTCTTCAGGTTGCTCGGTAGTCAATGCGGCGCCACGTTGCGTTGCTCGCAAAAACGCTTGAATTAATTCTGGCTTTCCTAAGGTTTGTTCTGGAACGATGAATAGTACGGAACAAAAACAACAACAACCCAAACCGGCAAGTTGATCAATACGCAAAAAAACTGTTTCACCACGGAGATGTTCCAATTCAATTTTTTGGAAATTAACAAAACCCATACCGGTATCGATAATGTCACGACAAATTGCATCCGTCACATTCATACCGATACGTACAGTTTCATAGCTATTGGGATCAATCCCTGCAAGCTCGGCTAGATTATCAATAATTTTCTGCCCAAACTCGCCAATATAGCCCACACGTTTATTAACGATGTCGTGAAAATTTCGAATTCCACTGGATTTTAAGGCAATTAGGCCGGTAGGAGGTTCATCGAGTAGCGTGCCGATTGATCGAACTGGATAGCCTTTCGCTCGGGCTGCGACGGTATGGATCATCGCTTTCACACCAAAATCAACTGCACCTAAACCGACTAATTCTGTGACATCACTCGGATCATTAGGTTCAAGTATTGCCAATTTAATACCTTCTTGCGCATAAAAATTTAATTGCTGCGCGATAATAATTGGCGCATGATATGGATTAGTACTCCAATTAAGTAATAAGCTTACTCTAGATTTTAATACGGACATTGCCAAACCTCACTTTAATAAATAGAAAATGAAGATGGCAAAAGGTAAACACTCACATAGAAGTGCGAAATGATTTTTTTGAAGGCGATCCTTACGCTGATATGAATCAGTTCAAGTTCGACGGGTCATACTCTCAGCCGTTTCCGACACCCCGCGCCATCTAACTCGTTTAGTTTATAATAAATTTAACGGTTTGTCTTGGTACAAACCACTTTCAGTTTCTTCTAACACCACATGTCCAATAAATTTATCGCTATCCTTTTTGAAAAGAACTAAAGCGCTAAAAGGATTAGCATTATTCCAGTTGGCTACCCATGGCTCATGACGTGGGGCTAGTAATTTTATTTTCAAGATGCGTATCGATGGGCTAAATAACTGAAAACCGCTAGGATTGCCATGGCTTCGCCACCTTCGGGCCGACCAGGCCGGGTATTAACGTTGTATGCGTTAAAATCAAAGTGTAACCATGGGGTTTTTTCACTGATAAAACTACGTAAAAATAAAGCCGCTGTAATAGCCCCAGCAAATGGAGATGAACCACAATTATTCATATTAGCAAATTTACTATCAAGTAATTTTTGATAGGGCTTATATAAAGGTAAACGCCATACGGGATCTTGTTCTTGCTGACCATGACGAAAAATATCCTGTGCCAAGTGTTCTTGATCAGTAAAAAACGCACTGATTTCTGTTCCCACCGCCCCGCGTGCGGCACCGGTTAATGTCGCGAAATCGATCAATAAATCGGGGCATTCACTATCGGCTTCACACAATGCATCCGCCAGAATAAGCCGACCTTCAGCATCCGTATTTCCAACCTCCACTGTGAGACCATGCCGAGTCTGAATAATATCACCGGGTTTATAGGCATTACCTGAAATCAAATTTTCCACGGCAGGAATGAGTAAACGCAAACGTAAAGGTAACTGATAGGCCATGATCATTTCTGCCAAACCAATGGCGTTGGCTGCACCGCCCATATCCTTTTTCATCGAGAGCATATTGCTGCTGGATTTTAAATTATATCCACCTGAATCAAAGCAGACTCCTTTGCCCACCAGTGTAATTTTAGGATGTGTACTTTCTCCCCATCTTAAATCAACTAAGCGTGGCTCATGACAGCTGGCTTTACCGACAGTGTAAATAGCAGGATAGTTTGCGGTTAGCAAATCATTGCCGACTATTTGTGTCACAGTAGCATGATATTTTTTTCCGATCTGAAATACATTTTCTACCAATTCGGTAGGTGTCATCTCCTCGGCGGGTGTATTAATTAAATTGCGCACCCGATAAATGGCTTCGAGTTTTTTTATTAATTGAGTGTGTGTTTTATTCGAAATAAGTAATTGCGCTAAGGGTCGTATAGAAGTTTTATAGCGCGTAAACTCATAGGCACCCAAACCCCAAGCTAAAGCAATCTGATCCAATAATTTATCGTCATCTCTATCTACGAGATAATAATGTCCTTCGGGTAAGACGCAGGGAAGTAAACCAAATGTCCAAAAATCCTTCTCATCATTACAAATTAAAAGCACCTGTTGCAATTGCCCTTCTGTTCCAGGAAGTAAACTATAGCTTCCTGGATTAGGCATAAAATTATTTGCCTTTAACCATTGTCGTGTAACTTTAGTTTGTTCATTTAACCAGGTTGACCATTGCACCGGTAAAATAGACGTAATAGGAATCGATCGCGAGGATTTATGGATAAAACAATTAAACACTCAAAGCCTCCTTGGCTGAAACATAAGGCTTATTAAATACTTGGGCTATCGCTTGGTGAGTGATGCACCCACGTGAAATATTTAAACCATTACGTAAATTGACATTTTCGACTAATGCGTTATCAATCCCTTTATTAGCTAAAGCCAAAATATAAGGAAGCGTAGCATGTGTTAAAGCAAAGGTAGAAGTACGGGGGACCGCACCGGGCATATTACTCACACAATAATGAACAATGTCATCAACAATATAAGTCGGATCGGTATGTGTTGTCGGTCGACTGCTTGCAAAACACCCACCTTGATCTATAGCGACATCCACAACCACCGATCCAGGACGCATTTTTCTTAATAAGTCTCGTGTTACAATTTTTGGTGCTTCAGCACCTGGTACTAACACCGCACCTATTAATAAATCGGCCAATGGTACATACTTTTCTATTGCATCCTGTGTAGAGAAAATAGTATTCAGTTGACCACCAAATTGTCGATCGAGCTCTTTTAACTTAGTGACAGATTTATCTAATACCGTCACTTGAGCTTCTAAACCTAAAGCCATACGAATGGCATTACTTCCAACAACTCCTCCACCCAAAACAACCACACTGGCCGATGCCACACCCGGTACACCGGATAATAAAATACCTCGCCCACCCTGGGCTTTCTCTAAACAATGGACGCCGGCTTGTATCGACATACGCCCTGC
Source organism: uncultured Rickettsiella sp. (assembly GCA_947058615.1). GTDB lineage: Bacteria > Pseudomonadota > Gammaproteobacteria > Diplorickettsiales > Diplorickettsiaceae > Aquirickettsiella. The sequence continues at coordinate 79,094 of CAMSHF010000002.1, forward strand.
TATTTCACTCATAGGCGCTAATAAAGGTAACCCCCCCTGCGCATCTGTTACTGTTTCATAGGCAATCGCTGTACAGTTTGAAGCTAATAACAATTCTGTTTGTCTTTTGTCAGCTGCTAAGTGTAGAAAAGTAAATAAAGTTTTTTCTTCATTTAAATAAGTACATTCGTGTGGTTGTGGTTCTTTCACTTTAAGGATTAAATTTCCTTGTTCAAAAACCTCTTCGGGTGTGTTAAGAATTAAAGCACCTGCTTCTTGATAATCATTATCTGAAATATCAACACCTATTCCCGCCTGGGTTTCAACAAATACTTGATGACCGTGTCCGGTCAATTCACGAACGATAGAAGGGACGATAGCCACTCGATATTCATGATTTTTAATCTCTTTAGGTACACCAATACGCATATTAACCCCCCAATTTAAAGGATATTGTCAGGATTTAGATTAGACATCACACAAAATACACAGGTTTTATAAAAAGTCCATTTTTGAGCATTAAACTTTTTTGATTTAAGTAGACGCGCATTATCAAGAAAGACTTTCTAATAATAAATAATGAAATTACTTATCATTGAAATTATTCAACATTAAATCATATAAATATTTTTTTTCCTTTTCATTTAATCCACCTTGTTTTCCTTGTTGCAATAATTTATCAATTTCAGTTTCTACCGCGGTTTTCTTAAAATATTTAAGTAGATCATGAAACTCAGCTTGTGCACCTGACTCTGGAATAGCAAGAGGATAATTTATCAATTGTTTAAGAGTTTTATACTGGGACTCATCTTGTCGACAATATTCAAGTAACATTGCACTCGTTAACTCAGATTTTTGTTTGAGTAACTCAAATAATTTAATTAATAAAGCACTGCCAGGTAATTCTAACGTACGCAAAGCATCGCATTGACTGACTGAGAGCGATTGAATAATTTGAGGAAATTGTACTAATAAGGCAATTGCCAATCGCATCGGTGAAGAGCGATTAATTCTACTAGATTTATTTATTTTTTTCTGTAGCGTTTTAATTGAAGGAGTTTTATGGCTATGAATCACTTTTTTTAAGGTCATAACATCCATATTGACTAAAGCCGCAAGCTGTTCAAACAATTTATGCTGCATAATACCGGCTGCAACTTTTCCAATCAGTGGAGCGGCTAATTTTGCTAGGCGAGCTTTGCCTTCTAATTGATTGATATCCACTTGTGCTAACAAATAATTAAATAAAAACTCAGCTAGGGATTGTGCTTGTTGCAAATAAGTCACAAATTCAGTTCGCCCTTTCTTTTGTATTAACGAATCAGGGTCTTCGCCATTAGGTAATAATAAAAAACGGAATATATAACCGTCGGTTAATAGATCTAAGCTCTGTTCAAGCACACGCCATGCGGCCTTTTGTCCGGCCATATCACCATCAAAACAAAAAATTATTTCCTGTGTACAACTCATTAATCGACTTATTTGATCTCGATTGGTTGCCGTACCTAAGGTAGCAACAGCAAAAGGAAGATCGGCTTGAAATAATGCCAAAACATCCATATAACCTTCAACGACCAAGACTCGTTCAAGTTGACGATTTTGCTGTAATGTCTCATAAAGTCCATAGAGCTCTTTACCTTTACGAAAAAGTGGTGTCTCAGGTGAATTCAAATACTTAGGTTCTTGTTCTGATAAAGCACGACCACCCAGTCCGATAACACGCCCTCTTCTATCCCGAATAGGAAACAAAACTCGATCCCGAAAACGATCATAATAACCTTGACCTTCTGATTTTTTGACTAATAAACCGGCTGCAAATAAATTTTCTGTATCTTTAAACGTTTTGAGCAATGTATCCCAAGCAGCAGGCGCGTACCCTAAATTAAATTTCTTAGCTATCTCGCCGGAAAGTCCTCGTTGCTTTAGATAATTAATAGCCAATGTATTTTGTCGTAGTTCTTTAGCATAAAACTGCGTGACTTTTTCTAATACATCATAAAGATGCGTAGAACCTCTATAAACCTCCTGATGTCTTATAGGTTGTGGAATTTCCATACCGATTTGTTCTGCAAGTAAACTCACTGCTTCTATAAAGCTGAGTTTTTCATATTCCATTAAAAAACTAAACGCATTTCCACCGACAGAACATCCAAAACAATAGTAAAATTGTTTCTCGGGTGTCACAGTGAAAGAAGGTGTTTTTTCGGAATGAAAAGGACAACAGGCAATATAATTTTTGCCTTTTTTTCGCAACGGAACACGCGCATCAATAAGCTGTACAATATCAACGCGCGCTAAAAGTTCATTAATAAATTCTTGTGGGATAGGTATTAGCGACATACATTCCTGAGATACAAGTAGACAGCTTAAATAAGCTAAGACAGCCAATCCGTGTTTTTGCAGAAATTAAATAAATCTTTAAACCAAACGCGCTTTGATTTTTGCGCTAACCTGTGTCATGTCTGCCCGACCTTGTAATCTTGCTTTCAATTCAGCCATGACCTTCCCCATGTCTTTAACTGAAGTAGCGCCTACTTGGGTGATAACCTCAGATAGTATGCGATCAATATCCGCCTCACTTAAAGGCTCCGGTAAGTAAGCTTGAATAATCTTAACTTCTAAACGTTCTTGATCCGCTAAATCCTTTCGCTTAGCCTTGTCATATTGGGCCATGGAATCGCGACGTTGTTTAATCATTTTATCCAGGATTTGTGTAATACAGATATCATCTGCCTCAATGCGTTTATCTACTTCAACCTGCTTTATCGCTGCCAAAATAAGCCGTATCACACTCAAGCGTGACTTATCTTGTGCTCGAAGAGCGTTCTTCATATCTTCCTGAATTTGCTGTTTGAGAGTACGCGTCATAATTTTAATGCTTACGCTTCGTTTTTACGATAAAGCAAGGATTATCACGCATCAGACGCTTACGACAACGTTTAACAGCTGCAGCAAAACGACGCTTACGGGCCTCTGTTGGTTTCTCGTAATATTCACGGCGACGAACTTCAGCAAAAATACCTGATTTTTCACAAGCACGCTTATAGCGACGGATAGCCGACTCGAGTGTTTCGCTGGTTTTAAGTATTACGCCGGGCATGTAGTGCTCTTCCTCAATTAAAGTTAAAATAGGAACTAATTCTAACCATCAATCCATAAAAATGCAAAGTTTCTATTCAAAACCAACTGATTTCAATCCGAAAAGCATCCATTGTGTATTAGGGATTGAAACCTCCTGTGACGAAACCGGTATTGCGCTCTATCATGGCCAAAAAGGCCTCATTGCACACGCTCTGTATAGCCAAATTGAGTTACACAAGCCATATGGCGGCGTCGTTCCAGAACTCGCATCACGCGACCATATACTTAAAATACTGCCATTACTTAAGCAAACACTTGCTAACGCCCACCTCACGCTTTCGGCCATTGATGGGATCACCTATTGCGCAGGCCCAGGCTTAGCCGGGGCATTATTGGTCGGAGCCGCTTTTGGCCGTAGTTTAGGTTGGGCGCTTGGCCTACCGACATTAGGCGTCCATCATATGGAAGCCCATTTGCTTGCACCTATGTTAGAAGAATCTACCCCAGAATTTCCCTTCGTGGCGCTCTTAGTCTCAGGGGGGCATACACTACTGGCTCGGGTTAATGGTTTAGGCGATTACAAGATATTAGGTGTCAGTTTAGATGACGCTGCAGGTGAAGCCTTTGATAAAACAGCTCAATTATTAGGCTTAAATTATCCCGGAGGACCGGCTATCGCCGCATTAGCCGAGAAGGGGAGACCTAAACAATTCCGCTTCCCACGCCCTATGATGAATAGACCTGGTTGCGATTTTAGCTTCAGCGGCTTGAAAACATTTGTGAGTAACACACTAAAAAACAGTGATAAAAATGAACAAACGAAAGCCGATATTGCCTGTGAGTTTCAAGCGGCAATAATCGATACTTTAGCGCGCAAAACGGTACGCGCTTTAAAACAAACTGGCCTACGCCGTTTAGTGGTCGCAGGAGGGGTAGCCGCCAACACGAGCCTCCGAAAAGAGTTTGCCTACATGGCTTGCAAGCACAACATAACACTTTATTATCCAAGACCCCGCTTTTGTACAGATAATGGTGCGATGATTGCTTATTTAGGGTATCGACGTTTGAGTTTAGGTCAAAGTGATAATCAAGGCATAAAAACTATTGTACGTTATCCTTTAGATGAATTGAATTAAAGCGATTACTTTAAATTTAACACGCATTTTGTCAACCGGAATCTTCTAGAACCTAAGCACAACAATCGAATCAACTACGGAAAGGAGGAAAAAACGTTAAAGAGGTGTTAATTAAATGAAGCAAGGCTTCTTCTTCATTATTGAGCTTAGCGCAAAATAAAAGTATTTTTCTTAAGCTACTTTTACTACTGGCATCATAGTTAAATATTAAACCTAATTCTTTTAATTTTTTATAAATACTGCAAATAGTTATATTATCAGGTAATTCATTTGTATTATAAATTATCAAAAATTTATTAACGGAATCTTTATAATTTCGATTCCAAGCACCCGAGAAAAATCGACATATCATTCCCTGCCAACCACTACCTTTAGAATAATCTTTTAATAAATTGATACAAGTTTTTACGGGATTCTGCTCATAAAATCTAAGATAATTGGCATAATCAGAAATATCTTCTTTATCTAATCCCCGACCTGGCATTTTTTCTAAAGTAGCCCATTCCTTGAGTTGCTTTTTTTCTTCAAGTGTTAAACTACCTTTCAATAGGTAGGCTAATATCATATTGATTTCATAAAGCAAAAAACTGAGATCGACCTTGTTTTCTTTAAAAAATTCAATACAAGCTTTTATGTGCTGCCAATAATCTTTAAAAGATTCCGATGTGTTTTCGGTATTAGCACCAAACTTAGGCGCTTGATTATCTACAGATTCAGATAAAGTATTTGCTTGACCTATAACCTCAATCTTTTTTGTCGTTTTATTTTCTGTAACTTTTTTTACCGTTTTATTTATTTCGACACAATTAAATAATTTAATTAGATTTAGTTTAAGAAATTCTTTTTTATCATAAGGATCTGTTGTAAAACTTTTATCTTTTTTTATTAAAATTTCATCATCGATAATACAAAAAATCTCAATGAGTTTATCAAACAAGGTCAACTGTTTTTTTGCTAGTTTTTTGGCGCCAGGAAAACGAGTTTCATTCAAATAATATTCTGCATCTTGTATTTTACCACGAATTGTAATATGGCAACCCGAAAGAACGCTAATAAATGGAAAATTGTCATCCGGAACGACGACTTTAGTCCCACTTAAATCCAGATGTAAATTTTTCAACGCAAATAGCGATATGGCTATATTGTTTTGAGGGACCTCGAAAAAGGGATTATAAACAGAAATATATTCTACTTGTCCTGCTAAAATTTTTGAGCGGGGAACTCCATCGATATTTTTCTTTACTTTTATATTTCCAATTTGTATACATCCCAATGCTTTAAGCAGCGTTCCTTGAGCCATTTTATATAAATTCTTAGCGGAACTGTTTGGTATAGAGACAAGAAAAATTTCATTATCATAAGTCACTCCAAATTCAACCGCACCCATTCCTGTACCTTGCCCCATAGGAAAAACAGAGAGTAGCGTAGATTTCATTGCCTTTTTAAATAAGGGTACTTGAGTTTTCTCTTCAAAACAGACTAAACCTAAACCTAAACTTAAATTATCTTCCTCAAGTTTTTTACCATAAACAAGTTGGTTGTCTTTTCTAATATTATCTAAATCAGACAAATAATCTTTTATTGATTGTGTGTTTTGATTCGCTTGCGAGCTATCTTGAGTCGCAGCATCAAGTATCGCGAGTTTATCCTTAGCTTCAGGTGTTTTTAAATCTAAATATCCAGATTTTTCACGCTCTTCTTGTACTAATTTTTCTCTATTTTTTTTTTCAACTCCGACGCATGACAAGCTGCCTTTAATTTTCTTTTTGCGTAATCTATTTTTTCTATTTCTTTTTTAGGCAGCAAAATATCCGTTATATATTCTTGGAAAGGATCCAAGACTGTCTTTGCAGAAGAAGGAATATTTTTAAGCTTGATTGGCATGCGTAATTCCTTTTAATTCTTAATAAATTTCTTTATTTATTTAATATAACATAAAACTATTTTACTAAAAAGTTTTTACAAAAAAATTATTATTAAAAATCTAAAAATATTTTCTATTTCAATTTAGTTAAGTTTATTTTTGGTTCTTTCCCTCGAATTAAACGTTGAATATTTGAAAAATGACATGCTATTAATAGTATAGTCATTAAAAAGACAGGCAAATAAACCGGTAAAGGATAAACAAAAAAAACATAAGAAAAAGTCACGATGGCTGCCGATATAGACGCCACCGAAATATAACGAAATAAGGCTAACACAATACCCCAACTCGATATTCCTATTAAACCTAAAGGCCATGCTAAAGCAATTAATCCACCCAATGCTGTTGCTACGCCTTTTCCGCCGCGAAAACTAAAAAAAATAGGGTACAAATGACCTATAAAAGCAAAAAAAGCGATCCAAGCCAAATAAGCAAGAGGTAAACCGAATAATTTAGCTAACATCACTGGGATCCATCCTTTGAGGACATCGCCCAATAAAACAACTATCGCTAATTTTTTTCCGCCTATCCTAAGAATATTACTAGCCCCTGGGTTTCCTGAACCTTGCGTACGAGGGTCAGGCAGTCCCGTGCATTTACTCACGATAATTGCACTAGACAAAGAACCCAACAAATAAGCCAGTAAGATAAAAACAAAGAGTAGTAACATAAATTTTCTCAGCTAACACTTTTTTAAAATATTCGCATCTTGAATAGCGGCCACGGTATAATATAAATGATAAATAATTTTCGTGATGGAAAATTAAAAATTAGTCACTTTATAGATAGTAATAATTATTTAAGGCCCTAACATGACGCCTAAAGCAGATAATTTAATCTGGATCGATCTCGAGATGACAGGACTTGATACCAATCAAGATAAAATTATCGAGATTGCAACCATTATCACAGATTCTCAACTAGAGATTATAGAAGAGGGTCCTGTGTTTGCTATATTCCAAACTGAACAAATATTGTCTAGTATGGATGATTGGAATAAACGCCAACATAAGGGTTCAGGTTTACTCGATCGAGTAAGGATCAGTAAAACGACCGAAGAAGAAGCCGAAAAGCAAACCTTAGAGTTTATTATGGAACATGTCCCTCCTAATAAATCGCCGATGTGTGGCAATAGTATCTGTCAAGATCGTCGCTTTTTAGCCCGCTGTATGCCGGTATTAGAGAAATATTTTCATTATCGGAACTTGGATGTGAGCACGCTAAAAGAGCTCGCTTACCGTTGGAACCCAAGCGTCTTAGAAGGCTGTAAGAAAAAATCCAAGCATTTAGCTTTAGAAGATATACGAGACTCTATTAATGAATTACGCTATTATCGCGAACATCTATTTAAACTTTAATTTTTGAATGCACTTATGCCTTACTACACAACCAATGAATTAAGAAACGGTATGAAGGTCATATTAGATAATGATCCTTATTCTGTATTAGAAAATAACTATGTAAAACCAGGGAAAGGACAGGCTTTTAACCGAATCAAGCTCCGGAACTTAAAAAATGGTCGTGTGATTGAACGTACGTTAAAATCTGGAGATACGCTACCTGCAGCGGATGTATTTGATATCGAGGTTCAATATCTCTATAACGACGGTCAAATTTGGCATTTTATGGATGCGGATACTTTTGAGCAATACGGCGCGGATGCACACGCAGTGACTCAAGCCAAAATATGGTTGAAAGAACAAGATTCATGCACATTAACCTTATTTAATGGCGCTCCTTTATGTATAACCCCTGCAAATTTTGTGGTTTTAAAGGTTTTAGAAACAGATCCCGGCGTACGTGGTGATACGTCAGGAGGGGGTGGAAAACCCGCTACGTTAGAAACCGGTGCTATTGTACGTGTTCCTCTCTTTATCCAAATTGGTGAATTAATTAAAGTCGATACACGTACTGGCGAATATCTTTCACGCATTAAAACCTAAAATTACCTATTTACAACCCTAAGGTTTTTGACAAGGAAACGAAAAAATGAGCAGGATATATAACAAATGCAAAGAATATAAAAAAAGATGGATGACTATGGAATCATCCATCTCAGTTGCGCTCCTGCTCCAATCAACGCCTAAAAAATAATAGCCTGCTTATCCAAAAGCGCACTATTAAACTAACATTAATTCGTTCTATTAACGTTTGTCTTTATGACCTGGCCATTGTGGTTTGTTTGGATTACCTTGTGGGTTGTGTCCAGGATTATGCTTGTTAGGTTCTTGATTTGGGTTATGACCTGGCCATTGTGGTTTGCCCCCTTGGCTTTGGAAAGGGTTTTTTTGCTGTTTCTTATCGTGAGGAAATTTACCTTTATTCATATGAGCTCCTAATTAAAACAGATTAAGTATGTCTCTCCCTTTAAGCCTAGCAAAGACCTCGCTAATTACCATAATATGGCTGTTGATTGGTCAAAACAAGCTCAATTTATCCTATAGCTAAGGCAAACACCAAATCAAAAAAAGCCGTCTGTTAACAATATTTAATAACTAAACTGAAAATAATTTGAACGCGTCAGAAAATGTGCTTAGTACTTGTCAGTTAATACTGCATTAAAATTAACTAATCGGCGAGGTGCCACACGACCATCTTCTAAGATTTCCCCGACACCAATAAATTGGTCACTTTCTTGCAGCAATAAACGCAGCAAACCTTGCTTAGGCAAATTAGGCAGTAAGATAGCCTGACCCCGATAAAGATAATAAGCCGCCGCCTGAGTAACCCTTAAAACTGGCCATTCTATTAACAAACTATCTAAACTCAATAATTTTTTATCACGTTCCGATTGGCTCAAGGTTTTTAATTCTTCCAAACTTATCATTTGTTCAGCATCATAATAAGCAACCCCGATACGCCGCAAATCTTGTACAAAAGCACCACAACCCAAAGCTTCACCAATATCTTCTACTAAAGTACGGATATAAGTTCCTTTACTACATTTAATCTCTAAATTAAGCAGATTTTTGCTACTTTTAAGCAAACATAAACGATGTATCGTCGCGGTACGCGGATTTCGTTCTACAACGAGGCCTTGTCGAGCTAATTTATATAAAGGCTGCCCATTGTGTTTTAAAGCTGAAAACATCGGTGGAATCTGAGAGATCAATCCTCGAAAAAGTGATAAAACACTCTCCAGTTGATCGGGCGTATAATTAGGAATATCACGTGTCTCTATCACCTCGCCTTCGGCATCGCCCGTATTTGTTTTGATACCTAAGCGCGCTTTCACTTGATAAGTTTTATCGGCATTAAGCAGAAACTGAGAGAATTTGGTTGCCTCTCCAAAACATAAAGGTAATAAACCGATAGCCAATGGATCCAAGCTCCCCGTATGTCCTACCTTATTTGCCGAAAATAACTGTTTAATGATTTGTAAAGCTTGATTAGAAGTCACACCCTTAGGCTTATCAAGCAATAGAATACCATTGATAGAACGCCTTTTAGAAATTACACGACACATAACTTATTCTTTTATAACGAATGTATTAGCTTTGATCACTTTATTTGTGGTATTCATCTATGACCTAGAATCGATGATATAGGATTCATATGAACTTGCCTTTTATGACCTTACTTAAAACGCTTGGCCTTATCTTTTGCGATAACTCTATCAATTAAATTGTGGATACGCGTACTTTCTTCCATAAAGTCATCATAAAAAAACCGCAAACGAGGCATTTTTTGTAACTGTAATCGTTGCGCCAAAACATAACGCAAACGAGCCGCTGCTTTTCTTAATAGTTTAACTGCTAATTCTTTACTTTGCAGTTTGTCATTTAAATTCTCCACATCTAACTGTGTAAATAAGATGTCTGCATAAGATAAATCGCGTGAAACCTTTACTGAGGTAATTGTAATAAATTTCAAACGATTATCCGCAATTTCTTTATTCAAAATATGCTGGCTTAATTCTTTCTGAATGAGATCAGCCACTCTATCAACACGATTAAACTCTTTTGGCATTAGAGTGTTCTTGATATAGAAACACGTTCATAAACTTCAATCATGTCACCCACCCGCACATCAGTAAAATTTTTAATGCCAATCCCACATTCCATACCATGACGAACCTCTGTCGTATCCTCTTTAAAACGACGCAAAGAATAGAGTTCCCCTTCATGGATTACAACATTATTGCGTAATATACGAATAGGCGCATTACGCCGCACTAATCCTTCCGTTACCATACATCCGGAAATCACACCCAGCTTAGCTGAACGAAACACTTCGCGAATCTCGGCTAAGCCTAAAATATTTTCTTTTATTTGAGGAGCTAACAATCCCTTCATATTATTTTTAACTTGATCGATAAGGTCATAAATAACGCTATAGTAATTCATTATTAAACCTTCTTTTTCTACCATTTTCTTTGCTGTTGCATCAGCCCTAACATTAAAACCTAAAATTAATGCTTTCGAAGCCAAAGCAAGATTAGCGTCCGATTCAGTAATCGCTCCCACGCCCGCATACACAAGCTTTATTTTAACTTCCGTCGTAGAAAGTTTATTCAATGCTTCTTGTAAAGCCTCAGCGGATCCTTGCATATCGGCTTTTAAAATAATATTTAATGTTTTAACTTGACTTTCATCTAACTGGCCAAAAATATCATCAGTTTTGATCATGCGTTGCTGCGCTAATTTAGCTTCTCTTAATTTACCTTCTCGGAATAAGGCTATTTCTCGCGCTTTACGCTCATCCGCTACAACGACAGCTTCATCACCCGCAATGGGGACTCTCGACAAACCTAATACTTCAACTGGCATAGAAGGTCCCGCTGCTTCAACTAATTGACCTCTCTCATCAAGCAGTGCTCGAACACGACCATAAGCGGTACCTGCTAACAACAAATCACCTTTATGCAGCTTTCCTTGTTGCACTAATATTGTCACAACAGGCCCTTTTCCTCTATCTAAACGCGACTCTATGATGATTCCCTGAGCTAGGCCTTCTTTGGAAGCTTTCAATTCTAATACTTCTGCTTGTACCAAAAGTGAATCTAATAAATCATCAATGCCTTGACCTGTTTTTGCTGAGACAGGAATGAGCATGGTATCTCCGCCCCATTCTTCAGGATTCAGGCCCTGTTTAGCTAATTCATTTTTAATTCTGTCCAGATCCGCTTCAGGTTTATCAATTTTGTTGACCGCAACGACAATAGGAACATTAGCGGCTTTGGCATGTTGAATAGCTTCGATTGTTTGAGGCATAACGCCGTCATCTGCAGCAACAACTAAAACAACAATATCTGTTACTCGTGTGCCACGCGCTCGCATGGCTGTAAAAGCAGAATGACCTGGCGTATCTAAAAACGTAATCACTCCTTTGGGTACTTCAACATGATAAGCGCCGATGTGTTGTGTAATGCCACCTGCTTCTCCCTGAGTTACTTTGGTTCGTCGAATATAGTCTAAAAGAGATGTTTTTCCATGATCAACGTGACCCATAATGGTTACCACAGGTGGACGGGCTTGTAACTCACCCATTTGTTGCTGTGTTGTATTCAGTAAACTTTCTTCTAATGCATTAGCGCTCAAAGGTTTAGCAACATGTCCCATTTCTTCAACAACGAGTATGGCCGTATCTTGATCAATTGTTTGATTAATGGTTGCAATCATACCTAACTTCATTAACAGCTTAATAACTTCAGCGGCTTTAATTGACATTTTTTGCGCTAAATCACCCACTGTAATCGTTTCAGGAATTTCAACCTCATGGATGATGGCTACGCTTGGTTTTTCAAACTGTTGTTTTAAAAATTGGTCAGCTTGTTTGTGCTTACCGGTTTTTTTACGATAACGAAATTGTTCATCCGACTCATCTTCGAGTGGATATATTGCTTTATGCCGATATTTCGCCATTTCTTTTTCTTTTAGATTGCGATTTTTATGTCTTTTCTCACGTTCCAATCTTTCTGTATTCGTGGGTAAGGCAATGATCACTTTTTCGTTAATTGGTTTAGACTTTTTTTCTGGATTTTCGGATAGCGCTATGGATTTTTTATCCGGGGAGTTTTGCTCTTTTTCTTTAGTTTCTGTTTCATGAGATATGGCGGTTTCTTCATTGATTGGCGCATTCAGCTCAGCGGTTTTTTCTGCTTGAGTTTCGGGCACACTTAACTTTCCCTCAGCGGTTTTTTCGGCCTGATACGCTAATTTTTCAGCCTTCTTTTCTTTTGCTTCTTTAGCACGGTTTGTTTCTTCATCAACTAAACCTTCATTACTTTTTACATAAGTTCTTTTCTTGCGGACTTGAACTTTAATCGTCTTAGCTTTACCTGACGTATCCTTTATTTTAAGTAAACTCGTGCTTTTACGAGTGCGCGTCAACGTAATCACTTTTTTAGGATTCTGATCCACAGAGGTTTCGTTCCCAAGTTCTTTGGACACTTTATTTGAAGTCTTATCTTTAATACTTTCTGTCATGCTATGCTTCTCCTGCCAATATTTGACAGCTTCAAAAAACTACGTATTAGTCGCATCTGAATTTTATCTGGGCTTACACGAAGACTATTTACTATTTCTTCTCTTCAGCAAACCAAGGAGCACGCGCTGCCATAATCAGTCTACCGGCTTCTTGGCGATCTAATTCGATAATATCCAACAAATCATCAACAGCTAACTCAGCTAATGCTTCACGTGAAGAAACACCTTTTTTAGCTAATGCAATCGCTATTTCTTCAGTCATCCCTTCTAAGGAAAGTAAATCTTGATGCGGCTCTAACAATTTTTCATGATCGGTTGATGATGATTTTTGCTTATTCGCCACTTGTGCTGCTAACACTTCCTTAGCTCGATTTTGCAGAGCTTCTACTAATTCTGAGTCAAAATCTTCAATATCTAATAATTCTTGTTCTGATACATAAGCAATTTCTTCTAAACTTGTGAATCCTTCCCGTGCTAATATTTGGGCTATCTCTTCATCAATAGCAAGTTGTTCCATAAAAAGGTTTTGTAATCCTTCTGACTCTTTAACCACTTTTTTTGCCGCTTCTTCTACCGTGATAACGTTAATAATCCATCCCGTCAATTCACTGGCTAAACGTACATTTTGCCCATTACGACCTATCGCTTGCGATAACTGCTCTTCTTGCACCGCCACATCCATCACTTTAGTATCTTCGTCCACCACAATAGATGCGACCTCAGCAGGCGCCATTGCATTAATGGCCAATTGAACCGGATTATCATCCCACAGCACGATATCAATTCGTTCGCCGGCTAATTCACTGGACACCGCTTGGACACGTGCTCCACGCATTCCCACACACGCACCTATTGGATCAATACGACCATCGTTAGTTTTAACCGCAATTTTTGCACGAGAACCGGGATCACGTGCTGCGCTTTTAATTTCAATCAGTTCTTCACCAATTTCGGGCACTTCTATCTTAAAGAGTTCAATTAACATTTCGGGGCGCGTACGGCTCAATAATAGTTGAGGACCTCGCACCTGTGGATTCACGGCATATAAATAACCACGTAACCGATCTTCAGAACGCACTTCTTCGCGAGGGATCATCTCTTCACGTGGGACAAATGCTTCTACGCTCGCTCCTAAATCCACGATCAAGCCTTCTCGTGTAATACGTTTAACAATACCTGATAATAGATCACCGATTCGACGGGTATAAGCCTCAGCTATTTTGGCACGCTCAGCTTCTCTTAGCTTCTGAATAATAACTTGCTTAGCCGTTTGCGCTGCAATACGACCAAATTTATCCAAAGACTCTTCCTCTTCCGAATCTGAATCCAAAGACATACGCTCTTCTATCACATCGCCTATTTGAATAGTTGGATTACGTTTTTTAGCCTCGCTTAAACGAATCTGTTTCAACGGCTCGAAACCTCCTCTCAATCCCTTTTGAGCGTTGCTCTCTCCTAAACCACTGTCTTCTTCATCAGTTAAAAAATCATCACTAACTACTGTCCAAAAGCGAAAAGTTTCATAATCACCGGTACGACGATCGATAGCGACACGGACATCGATGTCTTTACCTGTTTTTTTCTTAACAGCCACCGCTAAAGCGGCTTCTATGGCTTTAAAAACTAGCTCTTTATCAACATCTTTTTCATTAGAGACCGTCTCTGCCACTAATAAAATTTCTTTTTTCATAGCCTGCCTCCGATTATTTATTCATTTCAGGCAATACATTCGCACGCAAAATATTATCCCACGTTAATACTAATTCCTTCTCTTCTTGCTTCAACACTATCCCGGTGACTCCCACTGATTGTAAAAGCCCTTTAAATTTGCGTAGCTTATCGATAGGGGTCTGTGTAGAAACCCGTATTTTATGTCCCACATAACGCTGAAAATGCTCCTCTTTTATAAGAGGCCTATCCAAGCCTGGAGAAGAAACCTCTAAGTTATAGCGACCTGCTAAAGGGCTCTCTATATCCAATAACGCACTAATTTGACGACTTACACGCTCACAGTCAGCGAGCTTAATCCCTTTTTCACTGTCAATATAAACACGCAATACACTGTGTTGGCCCTGAGTCAAATAGAGACAAGCCCATAGCTCGTAACCTAAGGCCTTAATCGTCGGTAATATTTTTGCTTCTACTGTCGAATTATTTTTCATCGTCTTAATCAAAGGAGGCTTAGTATTATAAATTTACCCGTCTCCAAATAAAAAGCCCCTTAAATGGGGCTTTTACGCAATAAACTGGTAGCGGGGGTAGGATTTGAACCTACGGCCTTCGGGTTATGAGCCCGACGAGCTACCAGACTGCTCCACCCCGCGATAGCGGCACAGAGTATACTCTATTCCGTGTTGTAATTACAATGGGATAAGTGACTCTGATTATACCTTATAGAACTCACCCTAACCGTTGCTTGCTTAACCACTGAACACTCACATTTTTGCCCCAATACCACTCATTTTTTTGGCGCACCCACAAACCTTAATACCCTCTCACTAATGCCCAGTCTGGGTTCTGCATAAGGAACATCAAATACTATCTTTTGGTAACTGTTGACAAAAACGGGTGTCCATTAAAAGTCCATGTAGATTTTGCGCTAAAAAACTGATAATAAGCGTTGTAAACTTCTTTTTGAAGAAGATCTATATTGCTGTAAAAAATTTTTTGTGCCTAATTCATGTAAACTTTTATAAACTTGCCTCCAAGTTAATTTGTAAATAGATTTACTATTAAATCTGCAGAGATCCCTAACCCGCTTTTCTATTTCCTTTTTCTTAATGAAGGGTAAATGCCTTTGTCGACCTGTTACAATTCATTATTCATGTTTATTAATTCTTTAATTCAAAATTACAAGCCTAAAAACTGTAAATAGTAAGGCGACTCAAGTTTAAATACGGCGTCTACACTACAAAAATTTCCGACTTACACCACAAGCATCGAGCAAGTTTATTAGGTTTTTACCTTGTACTGTTTTATTGGATTGCCAATATACCTGCAAATAACTTTTTAACAAATACTTATAATCAGACAAAGTCAATAATTTTAAAATGGACTCCGCTTGTTTTAAATCACTTAAATTTTGTGTTAAATTTTGGAACAAAATAGCCGCTAGAAGTGTGGCTTTAGTCGCTGCTCGCGCTTTATTGCTGTAATAAAAACTCTGAATGCATTCCTCCAAAGCACGTTCTTTATCCCACGTTTGCCAATCTCGAAAAAAATTAAGCGCGTACCATTGATATTTTTCGTGTGAGCAAATGATGTGACCATTTAAATTAATTGTCTGTAATAAAAATAATATGGCAGGAATACTCGCTTCGATGTTAGCCCAAGAGCAGTTACCAATAATTTGACCGGGAATGGGTAGATTGGCTATGGCCACTAAACCCAAATGCTGCTTTATTCCGTGAGTCAAGAAATTACAGGATTGACGTGAATAAATTAATTTCTTACAAAACTCCGTATTCCAAGCAGATGGACGTTGACACTCGTAGATAACGACACTGCCTTCGCGCTGACTATTCTCCCCTCGATCACAACGAATCAAAAGATTTTTATATTTAATTAACGCAATGGCATGGCCTTCATAAGCCACCGGTAATAGTAATAATTCTTGATCAAGTAAGGGGTTAATATACTGCGTATAATCATTAATATTAATTGTATAACGTTGGTACTTGAGTAGGTTCTGCGCGTTAGAAAATGCAATAATCAATTTCTTCAAATTTTGGAAGTAAGGCCGTAGGTGACGTGAAGAAAAATTATTTCGGTAACGTTGTAATGAATTAAGTATCACATCCAGAGTAAACTCTAAAAAAAACCCTTCATAATTAATTTCTATAAAATGTCCTAAGACATTAACGATATCCACCTGACCTATTAACTCATAACGATGTCCAAGTAGCTTAGCCTGAATAAAATCTTGAGCAAAACTAAGTTGAGCGCCATATCGATAGAGTAATTTTTTTAATTGAATTTGCTGTCTAAGCAAAGGATAGACTAAAACAGGTTGCCCTGATAATGTATAAGCATTGGCATCGGCTTTATTGGCCAGTAGTAACTCACATAAAGGGATATTATGATTATCTACCGCCCAATGTAATGCAGTTCGACCCGTAGTATCGATATTATTGATGTCGGCACCATATTCTAACAATAAAGCGACAACATCATGCTTATTGGCAATTGTTGCTTCAATTAAGGGGGAAAAACCATATTCATCGGTTTCTTCGATATCCGCACCAGCGAGTATATACTGCTCTACGCCCTCATAGGTACCCAACAAAATTTCCTGAGCGAAAGTAGGCTTTAGCATGATTATCTAGCAAGGGTTACACTTTTACGTGCGCCTAAACCAAGATTCTTTTGTAACCGATATTGATTTTGTAGACGTTTTTCGGGAAATTGCTCTTTCGCTTCAGAATTATCGATAGGATTTGCACTTATTGAAGGATCATCGCCACTAAATTGTTGACTATGGGCTAATAAAGGGTGCGATTGTATCGCTTCGCCAAGACCACAAGGATTCGACCTTTTTTTACCGAGTAAACTGTTGGGATCCTCTGAATAAGGACAGAGACCAAATTTTTTTTGTCCATCGACACGTTCACGACGATCTTTATTAAACGCGGCTTGCAGATAGGCAGTCAATTCTTCAACACTGAGCGTAGCAACACCACCATTATCACTCTCGTCATCGTCTGAATCTACGGCATCAAGAGAGGATGGATAAAAAAATTCTACCTCAGCTGGCGCCAAAAATTCGTCGTCATGTTTTAAAAAAGGATTTTTATTCGTTAAATAATCCGTCATAATTTTTAATAGTAGAATTTGCTACTATTTTAACCTAAAACCCCCTTACTTCACAGTATTAAAAAAACTATAAAAATTTAGTTGAGCTAAATATAATAGTGCTCAACCATCAACTCAGCAATTTGTACCGCATTTAAAGCGGCACCTTTACGAATATTATCGGCCACTATCCACATATCCAACCCCAACGGATGGGAAATATCCTCTCGAATTCGGCCTACCTTGACTTTATCGCTATCGAGATGCGAAATGGGCGTTGGGTAGCCATTATTAGCAGGCTTATCAATAACGGATACCCCAGGTGCCTTTTTTAATAATTGCCGGGCTTTATTCACACTAATTTTCTTCTTAGTCTCTATATGTACTGCCTCAGAATGTCCATGAAGCACAGGGACTCGGACAGCCGTAGGATTCACTTGAATTTCAGGGTCAGAAAAAATCTTTTGTGTTTCCCAGACTATTTTCATTTCTTCACGTGTATATCCATTTTCCTGAAAGTCATCAATATGCGGAATGATATTAAAGGCAATTTGCTGAGTAAATGATGCCTTTGGCGGCTTAATGGGCAAACCATTTAATAATCGGCCCGTTTGATCAATCAACTCTTGGAATGCCGCCTTACCCGCTCCGGAAACCGATTGGAATGTCACTATATTAATGCGCGTAATCTGTACGGCATCATAAATAGGTTTCAAAGCAACTAATAGTTGTATTGTCGAACAATTTGGATTGGCAATAATATAACGTTGTTTATAAGCGGCTAATGCTTCAGGATTCACTTCTGGAATCACTAAAGGAACATCGGTGTCGTAACGAAAATAGGGTGTATTATCAATAACCAGACATCCCTTTTGCGTGGCCTTAGGTACATATTCAGCAGAAACAGGGGATCCCGCCGTAAATATCGCGATATCCGCTTGCTTAAAATCGAATTCAACTAAATTAGAAACCTGCAATCCTTGGTCATTAAATTCCACAACCTCACCGGAAGAGCGTTCACTGGCAAGTAGATAGAGCTTATTAATAGGAAATTTTCGCTGTTGTAAAATCGATAATACCGCTTGACCAACAAAACCGGTAGCACCAACTATGGCTAAATTAAATTTCTTGCTCATAATGAGTTAATTGCTCTTCTGTTAATAAAAAAATTTCCGCATCACCATTTTCAAATTCTAACCAAAAAAAAGGAATTTGCGGATACCGTTCGATTAAAGCTTTTTTACTATAACCCACTTCTACAATTAAAATACCCTTTTCTTTTAAAAATTTTTTAGCTTGTTTAAGAATTTGAATAACGAAATCTAGGCCATCTTTTCCTGCCGCCAAAGCAACAGCCGGTTCATGTTGATATTCTAAGGGCAAGCTAGCAAATTCTTCAGCATCAACATAAGGAGGATTACTAATAATAATATCATAAAGTCGGTTATTTAAATTTTGAAAAAGATTAGAGTGTATTAAGTTTATTTGACCTTGTAACTTATGTTCTGCCACATTAATGGCGGCTACAGCTAACGCCTCTTTAGAATTATCCACCGCATCAATACGTGATTCTGGCAAAGCATAAGCGCATGCAATAGCAATACAACCACTACCCGTTCCAATATCGAGTATGGTATTGACTCTTTGAGTATTTTGAATCCACGGGCTGAATTCACACTGAATTAATTCAGCGATCGGTGAACGCGGAATTAGCACACGTGCATCAACATAAAATGATAAATTAGCAAAACTCGCTTCATTGACTAAATAAGCCGTAGGAATACGTTCTTCGACTCTCTGGCGGATATTTTCTATGAGTAAACGACGCTCAGCGAGACTCAAACTCGTCCCTAAAAAGCATGGATTTAAATACGAACCTAATTTTAGCGTAGACAATACTAAATAAATTATTTCATCCCAGGCATTATCGGTACCATGACCATAATAAAGGTTAGCCTTATTAAATTGAGTCAATCCCCAACGTAATATATCTTGTAGATGCCTAAATTCAAATAACGCTGCTTTAAGCGCTTCGTCAGAGATACGATAGGGTAATTTAGTCACAGATTTTTTAAAATTTGAATAAACGTTTTATATTTAAACATAGGCCTACAGTAGAAACAATCAATAGATTACAACACAGAGAAAGATAAACTGAACTATCAAAAAAAGTTTTAGACTACTCAAATATTCCGCGCCGTTACTCGAAAAATCATGGTTTTTGATTCATACTAGGTAAAAAAGAATAGGCCTTTTAGGCAATGAGCAAACTGACTAAATGCTGTAGAAATTTTATAGGCAAATAAAGATGGATAAAAAGATTTCGGAACTTCCTATCATAGATAGCCATATAAATAAAGCTTTCGCTAAAAATTCAAATAAAATTTTAAAAGAATTACTGAATCTATTTATAGAAGAAGCTCCGAAGTTACAATCGGAAATCAATTTAGCATTCCAAAAAAAGCAAAAAAATAAACTGGAAGATCTCTTACATAAATTAAAAGGCTCTTGTAGTTATTGTGGATGGATAAGGCTTAAGGCAGTCGTTAATCTACTAGAAAGGTCCACATCACAGAGTAACTATAATAAAGATTTACTTGATCAATTTAACCGGGAATTAAAAGCCTCTTTAGATACAGCAAGAAAGATTACACAAGTAAAAACCGAGATTTAAATCATTGCTGACATTCGCCCCTATCCAGTTATAAGCTAAATAGTATTTTTTCCTTATTCTGACGTAAGGCTCTCTGTGCGTTCCACTAGTTCAACCATGGCCATAGGAGCACAATCACCCGCACGATACCCACATTTTAAAATACGTAAATAGCCACCGGGTCTTTTTTTAAAACGTGGACCGACTTTATTGAAAAGCACCGCAACAGCTTCCTTGTTACGAAGACGATCAAAAGCTAAACGTCTTTCTGAAACACCGTCCTTTTTTGCTAAAGTAATAAGTGGCTCAGCAACTCGACGAAGTTCTTTAGCCTTAACTAAGGTAGTACATATAATTTCGTTAGTTAATAGCGAAGCAACCATATTACGAAACATCGCCGTTCTATGACTGGATGTTCGACCTAATCGGCGACCGGAATTCAAATGACGCATAAGACTTAGCCCTTTAAATTAATCTTTATTAATATCTTCAGTTTTTTCTAATTTTTCAGCTTCTTCTGTCCCTTCTAAAGATTTTTTTAGAGAGGTCAATTGCTGCAAAGGTACATCCATGCCTAAAGATAACCCACGTTTTTGTAAAGCAGTTTTAATCTCCCATAAAGACACTTTACCTAAATTGGGTGTTGACAAAAGCTCAGACTCTGTTTTGGTAACCAAATCAGCAATGCGATAAATATGTTCCGCCTTTAAACAATTGGCTGCGCGAACGGTTAATTCTAACTCATCAACAGGAAGTAACAACATAGGATTGATATCAACGAGAGCTTCGACGACTTCGTCTTCAGTTTCGTTTTGCAACTCAACAAAGGTATGTAATTGCTCTTGTATAATCGTAGCGGCACGGCGTATCGCCTCTTCAGGCTCAATCGTACCGTTAGTTTCCAAATCAATAACTAGCTTATCCAAATCCGTACGCTGTTCAACTCGTGCGTTTTCAACTGAATAGGTTGCACGTAAAATAGGATTAAAGCGTGCATCTAATTGTAAAGCGCCCACTTCACTCACAAATTGATCATCCGCTTTACGTAAAGCAGAAGGTTGGTATCCACGACCTCTAGCTACTTTAAGCGTCATTTTAAAATCTTGTGGTTTAGTTAAATGCGCAATAATAAAATCTGGGTTTTTAATTTCCACATCATGGGATAAGGTAATATCTCCAGCTCGAACAGGCCCTACTTCGTGCTTAGCTAGTTCAAGCGTAACTTCTTCTTTATCATGTAGTTGAAAAGCAATGCCTTTTAAATTAAGTAAAATATCAATGATATCTTCTTGTACTCCCTCTAAACTACTGTACTCATGCAGTACCCCTTCGATTTTTGCTTCTACAACGGCACAACCGGGTATAGACGACAGTAATATACGACGTAGCGCATTTCCTAAAGTATGGCCAAATCCAGCTTCAAAAGGTTGCAGCGTTATCAGCGCCCTATTGGGAGCAATACTTTGAACTTCAATGGTTTGAGGGGTTAAAAACTTCTTAACATTCGTCGACATGGGATACCTTTTTACTTACTTAGAGTAATACTCAACGACCAGATTCTCATTAAATTCTAGGGGCAATTCGCTACGCGCAGGAACTAACTTAACGACCCCTTGTAGTTTAGTGGGATCCACGTCTATCCAAGCAGGCTGGGGCTTTTGTTTTGCAAGCTCAAGTGCAGCTTGAATACGAATTTGAGACTTACTTTTTTCCTTAATTTCAACTACATCACCCGCTTTAACTTGATAGGATGGGATATTAATGATACTTCCATTTACTTTTAGTGAAGCGTGCGAAACTAATTGTCTTGCCTCAGCTCGTGTCGTAGCAAACCCCATGCGGTACACAACATTATCTAAGCGACATTCAAGTAGTTTAAGTAAATTTTCACCTGTTATGCCCTTACGTTTAGATGCCTTAGTGTAATAAAGTCTAAATTGTTTTTCTAATACTCCATAAGTACGTCGAATTAATTGCTTTTGACGCAGCAATGTACCATATTCGGATGATCTTCCGCGCTTCGAACCATGCATACCTGGAGGCGTAGCGAGTTTACATTTGCTATCAAGTGCGCGTATACCACTTTTTAACTGTAAATCAGTTCCAAGTCTGCGCGCTAATTTACAAGTAGGACCTCGGTATCTAGCCATTAATTTATTTACTCCCCGTTATTAATTGATACGCTTCTCACATCGCTCAAAAAGCAATGACTGTAATCATGTGTTTTTTCTATACTCGACGGCGCTTAGGAGGCCGACAACCGTTGTGTGGAACACCCGTAACATTCAAAATCTGAGTGACCTCGATATCTTTATTTTTCAATGCCATAATAGCTTGCTCTGATCCTTGCCCTGGCCCTTTTATCCTCACTTCAACACGCCCTAAATTATGTTTATATTTCGCTCGATACTTATCGTAAGCTTTTTCTATGGCTTTTTCAAAAGCAACACGTGCTGCAAAAGCGGTACCTTTTTTAGTGCCTTTAAAGTCACAAGCCCCAGCAGAAGATATTCCTAAAGTATCACCGCCTTTTCGTATACATATAATCGTATTATTGAAGGAAGTACTCAAATGAACTATTGCATCTGGCGTAATCTCTTTACGCTTACGATTAGCTCCTGCTAAAGTCTTATCAGCCATAGTCAAGGACGGTTGCCGAGATGCATGTGAATTGTAATCTGTCATATTAGTAAATACCTACACTTATACATTTTATATCGATGGCCATTAATTAATCCTTACGGATCATTTTACGAGGCCCCTTACGCGTACGTGCATTAGTACGAGTACGTTGGCCACGGACGGGTAAGCCACGACGATGGCGTATCCCTCTATAACAGCCTAAGTCCATCAAACGTTTAATGCTAATGGAAATCTCACGCCGCAAATCCCCTTCAACCTTATAGGTTAAAATCGATTGTCGAAGAGTATCTAACTGTTTATCAGAAAGATCTTTAACCTTGATCTCAGGCAAAATATCCAAGTTTTGGCATATTTTTTTAGCCCTTGAGCGTCCAATCCCATAGATGGCAGTTAAGCCTATCACGACATGTTTGTTTATTGGTATATTGACACCGGCTATTCTAGCCATTTTTTACTCCAAACCCTTAATTTTAAGATATTTCAGAAGGCGCAGTAGGGTATCTCACTCCTGACTAAAAATCAACAACACTTAAAGTAAAAGTAAAAAACCAACAGTTTACCATTAATAGAGATAGCCGTACCGATTTGAATAAACGCTATTCCTTCAATAGTTGGGACCAAGTATTGAAAAAATTAGTATTTTTCGCCCATGTCCAACATGTATTTCTTAACAAATTGAGCCGAATGAAACACCCATTGCTCGATAAGATAAGAAACGAACCCAGCAAAATAAACAAAGAGCTAACCCTGACGTTGTTTATGACGGGCTTCAGAAGAACAAATGACCCTAAGTTTTCCTTTTCGCTTAATCAGCTTACAATTTCGGCAAATTTTTTTAATTGATGCTCTAACTTTCATAATAACCTCTTAAAACGTACTTCACGCTCATCTATTTTACAAATAAGCTCAAACTATTGCTATTTTAGTGTGTAAGGAGAATAACTCTCTCGGAAAAAACCTACTAAGCGCTAATTAACGCTAGCTCCCACCTGATAAACCCTTCAAATTAGCTTTTTTAAGTAACGATTCGTACTGATGCGACATCAACAAGGACTGGACCTGGATCATAAAGTCCATAATGACCACTACTATAATTAATAAAGATGTGCCCCCAAAGTAAAAAGGCACATGCCATGTGAATATCATAAACTCAGGTAATAAAGCAACTAAAACCAGATAAATACACCCTATTAAAGTAAGTCGAGTCATCGTAGCATCGATGTAGCGAGCACTTTGCTCCCCTGGCCGAATACCTGGAATAAAAGCACCGGATTTTTTCAAATTATCTGCTGTTTCTCTAGGATTAAAAACCAATGCCGTATAAAAAAATGAAAAGAAAATAATGGCTGCAGCAAATAAGCAAATATAGAGAGGTTGCCCTGGAGCTAACCAAAAACTAAGCTTACCCAGCCAAGCCATACCTTTTGCATTAGAAAACCAATTCGCAAAGGTACCGGGTAATAACATGATACTTGAGGCAAAGATGGGGGGTATAACGCCTGCCATATTAATTTTTAAAGGCAAATGGCTCGTTTGGGCACTGTATATCTTTCGACCTTGTTGACGTTGCGGGTAGTTCACTGTAATTCGGCGTTGACCCCGCTCCATAAATACAACAAATGCTGTAACTAAAATAATAACCGCCAAAATAGAAAGTAAAGTCAAAAACTGAACCTGGCCCTGTCTAAATTGCTCTAAAGATTTAGCCATAGCGACGGGTAACCCCGACACAATTCCTGAGAATATAATCAGAGAAATACCATTGCCAATTCCATGTTCAGTTATCTGTTCGCCTAGCCACATCAGAAACATTGTCCCTGTAACCAGAGTCACTGTCGCAACAAAATAGAAAAAAAAACCTGGGTCAATAACGACTTGATTATTGACTAACCATTTCGCCATGCCAAGGGCTTGAATCAGCGCGAGTAAGGCGGTTCCATAACGGGTATACTGATTAAGCTTACGTCGTCCAGCTTCACCTTCTTTCTTAAGCTCTTCCAGCGCTGGTGTTACAGCGGTTAAGAGCTGCACAATAATAGATACAGAGATATAAGGTAAAAGCCCTAAAGCAAAAACAGTGAATCTTGAAAGAGCTCCTCCTGAAAACATATTAAACAAGCCTAAAATGCTATTGCTTTGGTGGCTAAATAAATCAGTTAAGCGATGGGGATCTAAACCAGGAACTGGAATATGTGCGCCAATTCTATAAACAAGCAAGGCGAGCAATACAAATAATAAACGTTTCTTTAGCTCGCTAAAACCGCTATTAGGTGTACGTTTCTTTGCCAAAGCGGGCATTGCCAGAGGGCTAATTTTATCCATCTATTTAGGCCTCGACACTACCACCGACTGCCACAACCAATGCTTTCGCTCCTTTAGTTAACTTGATATCCTTTTTTATAGTCACTGATCTTTCAAGTTGACCCGTTGCGATAAATTTAACTTCTTTTGTTTGCTCTGGAACTAATCGAGCATCTTTTAATACTTGTACATCAATGACGTGATCTTTTATTTTGTTTAAAACATCAATACGTAGGACTTGAAAGGATAATGATTTAATTGTGGTAAAGCCGAATTTAGGTAAACGACGTTGTAAGGGACTTTGCCCACCTTCAAAACCTAACTTATGAAAACCACCGGCACGCGCACGTTGTCCCTTATGACCTCTTCCACAAGTTTTCCCTAAGCCAGAACCTATTCCTCGACCTACACGCTTTGCAGCAGGCTTTGAACCCAAAGCAGGCTTCAATGTATTAAGATACATAGTTATATTTCCTCTACTTTGATTAAGTAAGCAATCTGATCAATCATCCCTCGCGTAGGCAAATTATCCTTAACCTCAACAATTTGATTTAACCGCTTTAGACCTAGAGAAAGGACGGTTGCTGTGTGATGTGGTAGACGACCTGAAATACTCCGTATGAGCGTCAAACGCAATTTTTTTTCTGACATATTGATTTACCTATTCGTAAATTTCTTTAACTAATTTTCCACGTTTATCCGCAACCATTTCAGGCGTAGACATGTTGGATAAAGCTTTTAAAGTAGCACGCACAACATTGATTCGATTTGAAGAACCAATAATCTTTGCGATAACATTTTTAATTCCTAATACTTCAAAAATTGCGCGCATAGGTCCGCCTGCAATAATACCCGTGCCTTCAATCGCGGGCAGTATAATTACCTTGGTTGCCCCATGACGGCCCACTAATGGATGAAATATCGTATGGTTATTAAGCTCGATATGCAACATATCGCGTCGTGCTTTCTCCAGTGCTTTTTGCATAGCAACTGAAACCTCTCTCGCCGGTCGTTTACTAAATCCGATACGGCCTTTCCCATCACCTACAACGACGCCGGCTGCAAAGCTGAAAATACGCCCGCCCTTGACGACCTTAGCATGACGATTAACCGAAATTAGCTTTTCTTGTAAACCATCACTTTTTGTTGATTGATCAAAACTCATTGATAAATAACCTTTTAATTAAAATGGTAATCCGGCTTCTCGGGCTGCTTCTGCCAGTGCCTTAACACAACCATGATATTTAAAACCCGATCGGTCAAACGCCACTTGATTAACTCCAGACGCTAATGCCCTCTTAGCGATATAATCACCGATTATTTTCGCTGACTTTATGTTATTTCCCATGGGATCCTGAGCCTTGATTTCTTTATCAAGCGTAGAAGCCGCGGCTAATACTCTATCACCTTTTTCTGCAGAAATAATAATCTGCGCATAAATATGTTTTGAGCTACGCCCCACACAAAGACGCGGAATACCTAGCTGACGTATCTTAGCGCGGGCCTTAGTTGCTCTGCGTTTTCGCTTTAACTTTTTGTCTAACATGCCTACCTCTAAATCACTATTTTTTCTTAGTTTCTTTTAATTTAATACGTTCATCCGCGTAACGAATACCTTTACCTTTATAGGGTTCAGGTGAACGAAACCTACGTATATCCGCTGCTACCTGCCCAACTAGCTGCCTATCAAAACCTTGAACAATAATTTCAGTAGGTATCGGTGTTGTAATTATAATCCCATTGGGTATTTCATAATTTCTAGGTTTTGAATAACCTAAGATTAGGTGTAATTTGTTACCCTGGAGACTTGCACGGTAACCCACACCTATAAGTACCAGTTTTCTTTCAAAACCTAGGTTTACACCTTTTATGGCATTAGCCAGATGAGCATGCAAAGTACCTGTTAACTTAGCCGCATCCGTACTAGACCCTACTGGCTTAACTTTAATCATGTTATCTTGTAATTGAACATTTACAAATTGCTTTACTATGCTGATGTTCAACTCGCCTTTTTTGCCTTTAACAAGCAGTGTTTTTTCACCCAAAGTGACTTGCGCATCACCAATGTGTAGGGGCCTCTTTTCTCGCATACTAACCTTTCCTAATAAATTTATTCAACGATTGCAATAACTTCGCCGCCTTGACCCAAAGCACGTGCCGCTCTATCGGTCATTAAGCCTTTTGAAGTCGATATAATAGCGACTCCTAAACCTGCCACGACTTTAGGTAAATCATTTGTTGAGCGATAAATCCGCAAGCCGGGACGACTAATCCGTTTTAATGAAGCTATCACGGGCTTACCTAAATAATATTTTAAGATTATAGTCAGCGAAGCTTTGGTTCCTTTTTCTTCGCATTGATAATCTGATATATATCCTTCTTCTTTTAATAATTTAGCAATCGCCAACTTTATTTTTGACGAAGGCATCGATACCGTTGGCCTTCCAATAGCATGTGCATTTTTTATTCGGCAGAGCATATCTGCGATAGGATCTTGCATACTCATAGTTTTTTACCTTACCAACTTGATTTAACCACTCCTGGAAGCTCACCTCTCATAGCATGAAGGCGAAGCATATTTCGACATAAGCCAAAGTGGCGATAAACTCCACGTGGTCGACCTGTTAAACGGCAGCGGTTACGTAATCTCACCGGAGAAGAATCTCGTGGCAATAATTGAAGCTTCTGTTGAGCTAACCATTTCTCTTCATCAGAAGAGCTTGGATTATAAATAATCTTTTTTAGTTCAACTCGTCTCTTCGAGTATTTTTCAACAATACGCTCGCGCTTTAGCTGGCGCATAATAACACTTTTCTTTGCCATAAATATTAATTCTCTTTAAACGGAAACTCAAATGCAGCTAATAAGGCCTGGCCTTCTTTATCAGTTTTCGCAGTCGTCGTAATCGTAATATCCATACCTCTTAGTGCATCTATTGTATCGTACTTTATTTCTGGGAAAACGATTTGTTCTCGAATTCCTAAACTGTAATTCCCACGGCCATCGAAGGACTTTGGACTAAATCCACGAAAATCCCGAATCCGTGGTATCGCTACACTTATTAAACGATCTAAAAACTCATACATAAGATTCTTACGTAAGGTCACTTTACAACCAATGGGCCAATCCTCACGAATCTTAAATCCCGCATTCGACTTTTTGGCCTTAGTAATAATAGGTTTTTGAGCAGCGATAAGTGCCATGTCTGACACCGCTGAATCAATTACTTTTTTATTGGCAGCCGCTTCTCCAACCCCCATATTAAGCGTGATTTTTGTAATACGCGGTACTTCCATTATACCTTTATAAGCAAATTGTTGCTTAAGCTGTTTCGTAACCGTACTTAAATAATATTCTTTTAACCTTGCCATCACACAACACCTAATTATTAAATATCAACTTGCTCGCCGTTAGATTTAAAGATACGTTCTCTTTTTCCATTCTCCAGTATTTTTATTCCAACTTTATCGCCTTTTTTTGTTACTGGATTATACAATGCAAGATTGGTTAAATTTATTAAAGCTTCTTGCGTGACAATTCCACCCGCAATATTTTTTTGTGGGTTAGGCTTTATATGTTTTTTTACTAAATTAATACCTTCTACCCGCGCACAATTCTTAGTAGTCTTAATATTCAATACTTTACCTTGCTTACCTCTATCTTTGCCCGTTAAGGCAACAACGGTATCACCTTTTCTAATTTTACGCATAGTTTGAACTTACCTTATAAGACTTCAGATGCCAATGAAATAATTTTCATAAAACGTTCCGTACGTAATTCTCGTGGAACAGGACCAAATACACGTGTACCTAAAGGTTGTAGTTGCGCCGTCAACAAAATAACCGCATTACTGTCAAAACGAATCACGCTCCCATCAACTCTTCGGGTCCGCTTTCTCGTGCGCACCACAACCGCATGACAGACTTCACCTTTTTTTACTTTGCCACGGGGTACAGCGTCCTTAACGCTCACTCTTATAACATCTCCAACACGTGCATAACGCCGCTTTGATCCACCTAAAACCTTAATACACATCACGCTACGAGCACCGCTGTTATCCGCTACAGCCAGTTCAGTTTGCATTTGTATCATAAAAAATCTTCCCCCTATCCCGTCGTTTGTTCAGGAACGGGTTGCTGATTTATCGATTTAACAAGTATTTGCACGAGTGACCAGGCTTTATCTTTCGAAATAGGACGACCTTCCTGAATAAGAACAATGTCGCCTTCCTGACATTGATTTTCAGGATCATGTGCAAGGATCTTTCTACGACGTTTTAAGTATTTTCCGTATTTAGGATGTTTCACTGTACGTTCAATAGAGACACTGATCGTTTTACACATTTTATTACTCGTCACACGTCCGACTAAGGTCCGGTTAATTTTATTAGTTTGGCTCATATTTTCTGGCCTATAGTTTCATGTAAAATAGTTAATGTTGTTGCCAATGATCGTCTCGCTGCTTTCAACCGATGCGTTGCAGTCAACTGGTGTGTTGCCTGTTGTGCTTTTAATTTAAATATCTCTTGCCCTAACTTAAAACATTCTTCTTTAAGCAAATCAAGCGACAAACTACGTAATTTATTTTTTTCTTTCTTTTTCATTAAAGCACCGTCCTCGTAACAAAGTGAGTCGTCACAGGTAATTTTGCTGCAGCCAATTCTAAAGCGGCTTTTGCCGTTTCAGCAGGTATCCCTTCCATTTCAAATAAGACACGTCCCGGTTGAATAACGGCTACCCAATACTCAACACTCCCTTTACCTTTACCCTGACGCACTTCTAAAGGTTTTTTAGTAATGGGTTTATCAGGGAATATTCTGATCCAAACCTTCCCACCAC
Organism: uncultured Rickettsiella sp.; assembly: GCA_947058615.1. Taxonomy (GTDB): domain Bacteria; phylum Pseudomonadota; class Gammaproteobacteria; order Diplorickettsiales; family Diplorickettsiaceae; genus Aquirickettsiella. The sequence continues at coordinate 108,868 of CAMSHF010000002.1, forward strand.
GTTTTATGTGTCGTGTTAAGGCACGACGTGCCGCTTCAATTTGCCTAGAGGTAATAAAACCTGAAGCCGTTGCTTTCAAACCATACTGCCCAAAACTAACTTCGGCACCCCGTGTGGCAACACCGCGGTTACGGCCCTTAAACTGCTTACGATATTTTGTTCGCTTGGGTTGCAACATAATTTTTTCCCAATTACCTATTCTTCAATATTATTTAACGTATAGCTTCATCAACAATTTCTTTATTTACAGTAGCCTTGTGTTTAGTCGTAAGTGGTTGTTGCCGTTTGCGACTATAATGCTTTCGATTTCGCTCTTCAAGGAATTGTGTCTTAGCTTCCGCAGATTCCATATTTGAAATTTTTGAGCGGTCAAAAACTTCACCTTTGTAAATCCAAACCTTTATACCTAGCTTTCCATAAGTTGTTTGCGCTTCTGCTAAACTGTAATCAATATCTGCACGAAAAGTATGCAATGGTACACTTCCTTCTTGATAATGCTCACTACGCGCTATTTCTGCACCGCCTATGCGACCTGAAACATTAATTTTAATTCCGAGGGCACCTACACGTAAAGCAGACGGTACAGCACGCTTCATTGCTCGACGGCACATAACACGACGTTCTAGTTGCTGCGCAATATTTTCTGCAACCAGCTTAGCATCTAATTCAGGCTTTTTTACTTCTACTACAGAAAGTCGAACGGGCATCTGCATTATTTTTTCTATTTTTTCTCTTAATCGATCTATGTACTCACCCTTTTTTCCTATCACTACACCCGGCTTTGCTACGTAAATAGTTACTTTGGCTTTTCTTGAAGCGCGCTCTATATGTACTGATGAAACTCCAGCTTGTAATAGTGCATTTTCTATCAGTTTACGGGCACATAAGTCTTTATACAGATTATCCGCATACTGACGAGATTTTTTTGCATACCATTTTGCTGTCGATGTTCGGGTAATACCTAATCGAATTCCAACGGGATTTACCTTATGGCCCATAATTAGTTTTTCTCCCCATTTTCATCTGACACTTTTACGGTAATGTGACATGTTGGTTTTAATATACGATTACTTCGGCCTTTTGCTCTCGCATGCATACGTTTTAAGGTAGGTCCTTGATCAACATAAATAGCCGATACGCCCAACGTATCGATATCTAAACCTCTATTATGTTCTGCATTGGCTACAGCTGATTCTAATACTTTTTTTATAAACTTAGCATTGGTTTTAACACTCATTGTCAATAAGCGGAGCGCTTTTTCCACGGTGAGTCCACGCACTTGATCTGCAACTAATCGACATTTTTGCGGAGACAAACGTGCATATTTTAAATGTGCTGAAACTTCCACCTTTTATACCTCATTAACTATTTTTTTTCATCTGGACCTTTGGTTTTCTTATCCGCTGCCCTATGACTACGAAAAGTGCGCGTAATAGAAAACTCTCCTAATTTGTGACCTATCAGGTTTTCTGTAATATAGATAGGAACAAAATCACGGCCATTATGAACTGCGATAGTCAAACCTATCATTTCAGGCAAAATCATAGAGCTACGTGACCATGTTTTTATAGGCCTTTTAACACTCGAAGCCTGTGCTAATTGGACTTTTTTCATTAAATGCCCATGTATAAATGGACCTTTTTTTACTGAGCGTGGCACTCGCATTACCTCATTAAATTAAATTATTTCTTTTTACGCCGCTGCACAATCATTTTTGCATTTCGTTTATTTCGACGGGTTTTATAACCTTTAGTCGGAAGACCCCAAGGGCTCACAGGATGCCGCCCTCCCGAAGTTTTACCTTCACCCCCCCCATGTGGATGATCAACGGGATTCATAGCGACACCTCTAACTGTGGGGCGAACACCGCGCCAACGCGCTGCGCCGGCCTTACCTAAAGAACGTAAATTATGGTCGTTATTACTGACTATTCCTATGCTTGCTTTGCATTCCACAGGTACTTTTCGTAACTCCCCCGACCGAAGCCGTATAGTAGCATAATCACCTTCGCGCGCAATAAGCTGAACATAGGCGCCTGCGCTACGAGCCAATTGAGCACCCTTTCCAGGCTTCATTTCAATAGCATGTAATACTGTTCCTACTGGAATATTACGCAAAGGTAATGAATTACCGGGACGTATCAAAGCATCAGACCCTGACATTACCGACATACCTACCTTAAGTTCACTCGGAGCCAGAATATAACGTCTCTCACCATCTGGATATAATATCAAAGCAATGTGCGCAGTCCGATTTGGATCATACTCTATCCTTTCAGCACGTCCTTTTATGCCCTCTTTATCTCGTTTAAAGTCAATTAAGCGGTACTGTTGCTTATGCCCTCCACCTTGATGACGGATTGTAATTCTTCCCTGATTGTTACGCCCACCTTTCTTAGGTTTTGTGCACAATAAATTGCGATAGGGCTTACCTTTATAAAGATCTACTTTTGTGACCTCAACAACAAAGCGACGGCCTGGTGAAGTTGGATTTGCTTTTTTAGTAGGCATAGTACTTAATTCTCTCTATTTTGTTCCGGTAAAATCAATGTCGTAACCTTGCTCTAAGCCTACATAAGCCTTTTTCCAACCCTTTAATTGACCTTCAACCTGCTTAAAACGGCGGTTTTTAGCTTTAACATTCAATAACTGAACCGCATTGACTTTAACTTTAAATAAAATTTCTACTGCTTGTTTAATCTCTGACTTAGTCGCATTTTTTAACACTTTAAAGACAAACTGATGGTGTTTATCAGCCAACATTGTTGATTTTTCAGATAAATGAGGCCGCTCTATAATCTTAAACCGGCGCAATTGCTGAGTTAGGGAAATATTCGTCATGCCAAGAGTTCCTCAATTTTTTTTAAAGCAGACGCAGTAATTAATACCTTTTCATAATGGATTAGGTTAACAGGATTAATTGTTTCAACATCCGTTAATTCTATCTTATGTAAATTTCGCGCAGCTAAATAAATATTTTCATTAACTTCATCAAGAACAATAAGTGTTTTTTGATCAATATTGAACACTTTAAGTTTAGCTACTAAGTCTCGTGTTTTAGCTTTCTCAAGTTCAAAAGACTCTAAAACTATAAACCGCCCTTGCCTCAATAATTCTGAGCAAATGGAACGCATTGCTGCACGGTACATTTTTTTATTTACTTTTTGCGTAAAGTCTTGTGTACTTGCTGCAAAGGTAACGCCACCACTACGCCATAAAGGGCTACGAATAGTACCCGCTCTGGCCCTACCCATTCCTTTTTGTTTCCATGGCTTTTTCCCACCACCGCTCACTGCGGCGCGATTTTTTTGAGCCCGCGTCCCTTGACGTCCGCCTGCTAAATAAGCAGTGACCACTTGATGAATCAAAGGTTCATTAAAACGACATCCAAAGACCGCATCTGACAACTTCAGTGCTTGGTTATCGCCATTCTTTGTAAATAAAGCCACTTGCATAAAGCCATTCCAAAAATTTATAGTTAAATTTAATCCCCAAAAATGAGATCAATTTTTATTTTGTTTATTCTTTTTTCTTACTGCAGGTCTAACAATCACTTTTCCACCTGGAGCTCCCGGGATGGCACCTTTTACATACAGTAAATTTCGAATCACATCAATCCGAACTAGTTTCAAAGATTGAATGGTACGGCGGCGATTTCCCAATTGCCCTGCCATTTTCTTTCCTTTAAAAACTCGGCCAGGAGATTGACGTTGGCCAATCGAACCATGAGCACGGTGAGACAAAGAATTTCCATGCGTAGCATCTTGCATGGAGAACTTATAGCGTTTAACAGGCCCTGAGAACCCTTTTCCTTTCGTAATACCGATCACATCGACCCATTCGAGTGAATCAAATATATCAACAGTAACCTCTTTTCCTGGTAATAAAGCGGCATCGCCTTCACCTTGCTCATCTTCACTTTTGCCTTTCTTTTGTCCCTCTATAGGAAACTCCCAAAGACCATCTCCAGGCTCAACATTTGCCTTGGCAAAATGACCTGCTTTAGGTTTATTAAGGCGCGAAGAAGATTTTTTATCCGTGGTTACTTGAACAGATTCATAGCCATCACGTTCTTTAGTTTTAACTTGAACTACACGGTTAGGCAGTATTTCAATAACAGTAACAGGTATCGCTTCATTATTTTCAGCATATATCTGCGTCATACCGCACTTTCGACCGATTAAACCCATTATCATAACTAAATACCTTCACTGAATTAGCATTCTTAAGAAACTTACTTGTTTTTTTTATCGCTTTTCTCTTTCTTGTCACTCATGGTGCGAAGCTCAATACTCACTTCTGAAGGTAAATCATCCAGACGCTTAAGTGCATCGGCTGTCTTATCCGTTGAAGCGTAAACATCGATTAAACGTTTATGTATGCGGATTTCATACTGATCACGCGCATCTTTATCAACATGCGGTGAGGTATTAATTGTTAACTTTTTAATCTTTGTTGGTAAAGGTATAGGGCTTATGATGGCACCCGTACGTTTTAATGAACTTACAATCTTTTCAGTTGCTTTATCCACTAAACGATGATCATAGGCATGTAACACTATACGAAAATCTTGATTTTGTAACGACATAATATTTCCTACTAAGCTCTAGGCCCTTTTTCCTTTCTTAATGAGTTTAGATACAACGCCCGACCCTACCGTTTTACCACCTTCACGAATAGCAAAGCGCAAGCCTTGTTCCATTGCAACACCGTATTCATTCATCAAGGTTACGGTAATTTTGACATTTTCTCCTGGCATAACCATTTCAGAATCTTGAGGAAGCTTAATTGTTCCTGTAACATCGGTTGTTCTGAAATAAAATTGCGGTTTGTAATTATTCATGAAGGCAGTATGACGACCCCCTTCTTCCTTAGTTAATACGTAAATTTCAGCTTCAAATTCTGTCCAAGCCTCCACTGTGCCCGGCTTAGCTAATACTTGTCCGCGCTCTACATCTTCACGCTTTAACCCTCTAATTAACGCCCCTATGTTGTCGCCTGCTTGTCCTTGGTCTAAAGACTTACAAAACATTTCTACGCCGGTCACTGCCGTATCTTGAACCGCCCTTAAGCCCACAACTTCTACTGGATCACCCACTTTCACAACCCCACGCTCAACACGACCAGTCACCACGGTTCCACGCCCTGAAATCGTAAACACATCTTCAATAGGCATTAGGAATGGCTTATTTATATCACGCGTTGGCTCAGGAAAATATTCATCCATTGCCTTAACTAGGGCAAGAATACCACCCTTTTCACGGTCATCATTTTTATCTTCGAGCGCTATCTTAGCGGATCCCCGAATAACAGGGATCTTATCACCGGGAAACTCATATTTAGAGAGTAATTCTCGAATTTCCATTTCCACTAAATCAAGTAATTCGGCATCATCTACCATGTCGCACTTATTCATAAACACAACAATATTAGGCACATTTACTTGTCGAGCTAATAAAATATGTTCACGTGTTTGCGGCATAGGTCCGTCTGCTGCACTTACCACAAGTATTGCACCATCCATTTGCGCAGCCCCGGTAATCATATTTTTAACATAATCCGCGTGGCCAGGACAATCTACATGCGCATAGTGGCGCTTTTCGCTTTCATACTCGACATGCGAAGTCGAAATTGTAATCCCACGAGCCTTTTCTTCAGGCGCTTTATCAATTTTATCAAAAGCAATCGCTTCTCCACCAAACTTTTCTGCCATACATTTGGTGATCGCTGCTGTCAATGTTGTCTTACCATGATCAACGTGGCCTATAGTGCCCACATTTAAATGGGGTTTATTTCGTACAAACTTTCCAGTGGCCATAATTTTTTACCTCAATTTCTATTAATTACTCTCATCTTTTCTGCGAATAATACCATCCGCAACGTTAGTGGGCGCTTCGTTATATTTACCAAACTCCATCGTATAGGTAGCACGCCCTTGCGTTGCTGACCGTAAGTCTGTGGCATAACCAAACATTTCAGAAAGTGGCACTTCTGCACGTATCATTTTTCCACCTCCCGCAGGTAAGTCTTCCATCCCTTGTAAAATACCACGGCGACGATTTAGATCCCCCATAACATCACCCATATATTCTTCAGGCGTCACTACTTCAACTTTCATAATAGGCTCCAGCAAAACGGGCGCCGCTTTGCGTGCGCCTTCTTTAAAAGCCATAGAGCCCGCTATCTTGAAAGCCATTTCACTCGAATCAACATCATGGTAAGTCCCATCAAAAAGTGTAACCTTAACATCGACTACGGGGTAGCCCGCTATCACACCATTTTCTAATTGCTCTTTTATACCTTTATCCACAGCGGGAATATATTCTTTAGGAATAACCCCTCCCACAATGGCATTTTCAAATTCGTATCCTTTGCCTGCTTCTAAAGGCTCGAGCTTTATCCATACATGTCCGTATTGACCGCGACCACCACTTTGTCGAACAAATTTTCCTTCTTGTTCAACCGATTTACGGATAGTTTCCCGGTAAGCAACCTGTGGTTTACCTACATTTGCCTCGACACTAAATTCTCGCTTCATTCGGTCAACAATAATTTCTAAATGAAGTTCCCCCATTCCAGATATAATTGTCTGGCCAGATTCTTCATCGACCCGTACTCGAAAAGAAGGATCTTCTTGCGCTAACTTACTAAGTGCAATCGACATCTTTTCCTGATCTGCCTTGGTTTTAGGCTCTACCGCAATGGATATAACGGGCTCAGGAAACTCCATTTTCTCTAATGTAATAATGTTATCCGGATCGGACAGTGTATCACCTGTGGTTGTATATTTTAAACCTACGGCAGCGGCAATATCTCCCGCTCGCACTTCCTTTATTTCCTCACGCGTATTAGCGTGCATTTGTACGAGACGACCTATGCGTTCCTTTTTACTTTTAACTGGGTTGTAAACACTATCGCCGCCCTTTACAACACCTGAATAAACTCGGAAATAGACCAGAGAACCCACAAAAGGATCAGTCGCTATCTTAAAAGCCAATGCAGCAAAAGGCGCATCGTCAACAGAAGACCTTTCTGCAACTGTCTGATTTGCATCATCAAGCACCCCTTTTATAGCCGCAACATCATTAGGTGCTGGCAAATACTCAATAACGGCATCTAGCATTGCCTGTACACCCTTATTCTTAAAGGCTGAACCACAAAGCACTGGTACAATCTTGTTATTTAAGGTTAGCATGCGTACCGCCTGCTTGACCTCATCGATAGTAAATTTTTCACCACTAAGATAACGCTCTGTCATCTCTTCTGAAGCTTCAGCAACTGTCTCAATCAATTTTTCATGCCAAGTTTCACACTCAGCTTTTAGATTATCGGGAATATCTCGATATTCAAAACGCATACCTTGCGTACTTTCATCCCAGTAAACCGCCTTCATTTGCACTAAATCGACGACACCTTCAAAATTTTCTTCCGCACCTATCGGGATATGGATAGGAATCGGACGTCCCCCTAAACGTTTGGTAATCTGTTCTACCACGCGTAGAAAATTAGCTCCTGCTCTATCCATCTTATTAACAAAAGCCAGACGCGGCACGTTATATTTATTGGCTTGACGCCATACTGTTTCAGACTGTGGCTCAACACCACTTACGGCACAAAAGACAACACAAGCCCCATCCAGAACACGTAGCGAACGCTCAACTTCAATAGTAAAATCAACATGTCCTGGCGTATCAATGATATTGATACGGTGCTGAGGGAATTGATGAGCCATACCATCCCAAAAGCAAGTCGTTGCAGCCGATGTGATCGTAATACCCCGCTCCTGCTCTTGAGCCATCCAGTCCATAATAGCTGTACCTTCATGGACTTCACCAAGCTTATGGGATATACCCGTGTAAAATAAAATTCGTTCTGTTGTTGTTGTTTTCCCCGCATCAATATGGGCAATAATACCAATATTTCGATAGCGCTCTATGGGTGTTTGTCGATCCACACTCAGTACCTATTAAATTTTTTAAATCAACCGAACCTAAAATGAGCAAAAGCTTGATTAGCCTTAGCCATACGGTGCGTATCTTCTCGTTTTTTCACTGCAATGCCTTTATTGTCATAAGCATCTAAAATTTCAGCTGACAATCGCTGAGCCATTGTTTTTTCACTACGCTGACTTGCTGCTACCTTTAACCAACGCATAGCCAAAGCCGTACGCCGCGATGGACGCACTTCAACTGGAATTTGATAAGTCGAACCGCCAACACGCCTCGCCCTTACCTCGACGTTAGGACGGATGTTATCTAGTGCCTGATCAAAAATATCGAGTAATGCACTTGAATCAAAAGCCTGTCTTCCACTACCGTCTTCACCTTCTGCTTCACCATCTTCTCTATCTACAGTTTTTTTAGACTTATCTTTTAAACGGGCATCCAAGCGCTCTAAAGCACCGTATACGATTTTTTCCGCAACTGCTTTTTTTCCATTCTTCATAACTGAATTAATAAACTTACTTAATAACTCACTTTTATAGAGGGGATCAGGCAGGATAACCCTTTTAGCAGCAACACGTCTTCTTGGCATAATTCAAATCCTAGCTATTTAATTTATTTATCTTTAGGCCTTTTAGCACCATATTTAGAGCGGCCTTGCTTTCGACCTGATACTCCTGAAGTATCTAAAGCGCCTCGCACAACATGATAACGAACACCCGGTAAATCTTTTACCCGCCCGCCACGCATAAGAATAACAGAGTGCTCTTGAAGGTTGTGACCCTCACCACCGATATAGGTCGTGACCTCCATTCCATTGGTTAAACGAACCCGAGCAACCTTACGTAAGGCCGAGTTTGGCTTTTTAGGTGTAACCGTATAGACACGCGTACAAACCCCTCTTTTTTGGGGGCATTGACCTAACGCGGGAACCATGGATTTAGTGCGTCTTTGCACACGCGGTTTTCGTACTAACTGGTTAATTGTGGCCATGTCATCTCTTTACTCAAAAATGCAGCTTAAATCTACTCTGAATACTTTCTTTCTTAGTCAAAACAAGTTTTTATTTGCTGTTACAACTCAATTTTTTAGGCGTTTTAGTAAGCTCAAAAAATCTTTCTTCATCGAACGAAGAGGGGCGAGATTGTAAAGAGAGCGCTCTAAGATGTCAAGTATCAGGATTGCTTTCCGTGTTTAATTTTCGCACTTATTTTGTGTGTTTTCTAGTCTCCTTATCACTACAAAGAACGGAAAAATAAATTTTACTGAAAAACGTAAACTTTCACATATTGATGGGGAAGTCATTCTTTTAACTGAAGCGATACTGAGCTAGCTCATCAGGCTGCTCTTCAGTCTGTGTTGATTTCTTAAAAAATTGAGAATTAACACCAGATCTCCATCTTTCGTTTAGATCAGGAGTCGTTTTGATGTGCTTATCCAAATAACGTTTAATAGCCGCCAACAGCAACTGTAAATAGTGTATAAAAGCTTCTAAAAAATTGGACTTTTTAAAAAATAACGGCTTAAACGCATCGATACAATCTACATTGGCACTTTGAAGCTCGACTGCTAAATTATAGCCTTTACCTTTAACTTCACTTAGATTCAGCAAAAGGCAAGATTGGGTTTGACAATGGTAATTTCCATTTTGGAACTGAACACACTCGCCTGTTTCTACATCTTTTTTTTCTTTATAGGTGTCAATCGTTTCAATTTGAATACCTTGGTGTTTTTTGGACCAGGAAAAATTTATCTGCATTTCAGGTTGCCCAATAATAGCTTTTTTATTTAGATATTGATTAACTAAGTCTATACTGACTTTTTGAATAGCATGTGGAAAACCTCCATGATGAAAAGTATAAAGAGCGAGTGCGTTGTAATGTTCTTTTAAATCCTGGCATTTTATCTGCGCTAGCAGATGAGTTTCAATAAATGCAGATAGATCCTCCCCGTCTTTAAAGCTTTTATCCTTTCGTAGCACCTTAACCTGCTTTCCGTTGATAAAATAACTTTCCCAATTCCTCCGCCAATCAGCAAGCGTGACATTTACACCTAAGGAACTATTGGTTGTCTTATTTTTTATATCCTGCAAATCTGATTTTAAGGCTCGATGATCAAAGGTTTCCTTTTTTGAACTGTTTACTGCTTTAGGTTTATTTAGACGTGCTAATTGGGTTTCTGATTGTACACGTTTAACATCTAATTTTAGATCACCAGGAAAAAAACAAGTGGCTTTAACTAAACCTGCTGCACTCGGTGCATTTTTTGCAGCCACTGTTTGCTGATGACCTGAGTCGTAAAGCACTTTTAATAGTTTTAAATAGCGCTCTCTATGAACGTTATCATCATAATACAAAGGAAATTGTTTGTATTGATCATAATAAATCGCTGCCGCATCCGCTGCTATAGAGGCACCACCCGTACGATCCTTTCCACTTTTACACGCTATCCAAGCCGCACCCTTCAAGCAATTAACAATTATTATCTCAGCAGAACTTCTCAGCTGTGGCTTGTGGCGTTCATCCGCTGCAAAGACACCTTGGCCACTTGGTATAGATAATAAGCTATGTAAGGCATGTACTAATTGCAGTGTATTTTCATCTAAAAAGGCTTTAATATCTGGGCTTAGTAAAGCTTTAACCTGCTCAATGATGGATTTTTTACGATTAGCAGAAAGCTCCCTAGCTTCTTCGCAAAATCTAAGTTCTTCAATTAATTTACTTTGAAGAAAGCTTAACTCCGGTTCAGCCAAGTCTTTTAAAATATGAGACAATCTTTCTTCTTTCCAGCGTTGTCTATTATTCTCAGCGCTTTTTTCATTCTTACTCTTTACTGATTCTAAATAACGTGATATTGCACCTAATAATAATGTGGTGTTTTTCTCATTCCTTTCAACCTGAGGTTGATACGTTCCAAGATGTCGTAACACATTCAACGGGTGATTTGTCGATAATAAGGTAATTTTATGAAATTTTTGCTTTCCATATTCAAACACCTCATTACTCTGGCTAATTAATCCCCATTTTTCTAAAAAATCTTTATAACAAAGCGAATCTTTTTTCTGATCTAATTCTTCTTTATTAAAAAATAGTGATTTAATTTTATCGTCTTGGATTAGCTTATTTGGATTTGCTAAAGCTTTTTGAAAAAGCTGTACCGCTTTTTCTTTAGTTTCGTAGATTTGTGTATCGTTATCGCTAGAATCACTGATATATTTAGCCTTGAAATCAGCTGCTTTTCCTGGAGATACAAGTGATTGGGTTAAAATAACAACTTCGCTAAGGGGTTCAGACTCACTTTGAGTGTTTATCTTTTCTAGACTTAGTCTGATTTGAGAGGCCACATTGAAACAGGTTAAACGAAGTTGCTCATCCTCAGCGCTCCTCTTATCTAACAGACCAATTGGCAATTGCGTAGCATGTCGAAAATAAGCGATAACTTGCTTACTCCCCCTCTTACACGCATGAAATGAAGCATTAGCGAGACCAGGAATATGGCGTAATGAAGAAGGAATAGAATGAACAATCTTTTCTTGTTGGTTCTCCTCCTCTAGTTTTTTAGTAATTTCTTGAATGCATTTTTTTTCCCATGCAGGTAAAGATTCAAACCAGGCAGCCTTTACATTTTTACATTCTGAAAGCAATAACTCTTTATCATTGACAGGTTCTTCACTTAAAATTAACGCTAACCTGTTCGAATCTTTTTCATCTCCTGAAAAATCGGCTTTTGTCTCTAAAAATTCAGCCTCTTTTAAGTACACAGAATAACGTTCAGCATCGACAAGTGTTTGAAATGGTTTTAGTATAGTATGCTGGTCTAATATTAAAGAATAAGACGCAAGTAAACGTTGAAGTCTCGCTTGGCCAGTCTTAAAAGAAATGCTCTTGCCTGTAAGGTCGCTCTCAAATTGTTTATTAAGCGCTGCGATTTTTGCAGTTATAGCCTCTAATCGCGCTGAAAATAGAGTGCCTAGCTTCCAGTCTTGCTCAGACAAGTGCTTTATCAATAACAACATCCCTGCTTTATAAGACTTGCCACGTTGGATAAAATTTGTAGATAAGTTTTCGATTGACATAATTCCCACTCTCTGCTTCGCTTATAAATTTTATAAATACTCCTAGAAATACTATTCATTTTTATTAATTAAAACATAGCATTATTAACAAAAAATGAATGGCCTCCTAATTGCACGCTCAGAATAGGAGAGAGAAAACTAAAAAAGTAGTCGGCACCTCCTCAAAATTCACAACTATTAGGGCTGAAACAAGGAAAGTATGAGCGCAAACTCAAGGAAAAGTCTACGATTAGTTCTGTTAAATGAGTTGGCAGAAGTCTATTTTACGGGTTAAAAGTACGGCTCGCCATAACCAAAAATGCACCAGAAGGTGCATTTTTTTTAGGCTTGAAAAGTAAAGGAATAATCATTATGACTTTTCGTCTTTCTTAGGCTCTTCAGACAGTGCCTGACTCAAGGCTTGTTCCACATCGCTGGCTGTCATTTGTGGTGCGGCTGCGGCATTTAAACGTTGCTGCCTTGCTAATACATTAGCCGCTCGTTGGCAACGCACTTCCGCATGATAAGCAAATCCTGTCCCCGCAGGAATTAAACGGCCTACAATCACATTCTCTTTTAAGCCTTTCAATTCATCACGTTTTCCAGTCACCGCCGCTTCCGTTAATACACGAGTCGTTTCTTGGAATGACGCCGCTGAAATAAAAGAATCCGTCGCTAAAGAAGCTTTGGTAATACCCAACAATACCGCCTCAAAACGCGCGGGTAATTTATTTTCAGCAATCAATTTTTTATTTGCTTCTTTGACACGCGATTCTTCCAATTGCTCGCCTTTTAAATAACGGCTTTCACCGGCATCCAGAATATTCACTTTACGTAACATTTGGCGAACGATGACTTCGATATGTTTATCATTGATTTTTACGCCTTGTAAACGATAAACCTCTTGAACTTCACTCACAATATAATTAGTCAATGCATTAATCCCTAATAAACGTAAAATATCATGGGGATTTAAGGGGCCATCTGCAATAATTTCACCCCGTTCTACGTGTTCACCTTCAAAAACGGTCACATGGCGCCATTTAGGAATTAATGCTTCAAACGCTTCACCATGATTACCCGTAATGACTAAACGTCGTTTACCTTTTGTTTCCTTACCAAAACTAATGATACCGGAAATTTCTGCTAAGATAGCAGGCTCTTTCGGCTTACGTGCTTCAAATAAATCAGCCACTCGAGGTAAACCACCCGTAATATCGCGCGTTTTTGATGTTTCTTGTGGAATACGTGCCACAATATCGCCTACACCGACTACGGCTCCATCTTCCAAGCTTAAAATAGCATTGATCGGTAAGAAATAATGCGCGGGTAATCGCGTACCAGGCAAAAACAAATCATTCCCTTCTTTATCGGTCAGCCGGATCATAGGACGTAATTCCTTACCTCCCGAGCCTCGCTGCTTAGAATCCATAACCACACTACTCGTTAAACCGGTTAGCTCATCCGTTTGGCGATTCATGGTGATACCATCAATTAAATCAATAAACTTAACGTAACCGGCTACTTCGGTAACAACCGGATGCGTATGGGGATCCCATTGCGCAATGAGCTGACCTGGCACCACTTCGGTACTATCTGAAACTTTAATGGTGGCACCGTAAGGTAGTTTGTAACGCTCTCTTTCTCGACCCTGAGGATCAAGTAAAGTTAATTCGCCTGAGCGCGAGACAGTCACATAATGTCCATCATTGTGCTTAACAAGTTTGATATTATGTAACTTAATCCGACCTTTAGATTTCACTTGAATATGATTAGCTAAAGCGACCTGTGAAGCGGCACCACCGATATGGAAAGTACGCATGGTTAACTGTGTGCCAGGTTCTCCTATTGACTGAGCCGCAATAACACCGACCGACTCACCGATGCTCACTAAATGTCCTCGCGCTAAATCACGACCATAACAAGCCGCACAGATTCCATACTTAGCCTCACACGTAATCGGCGAGCGCACATTGACTTGATCGACAGCACGTTCTTCGAGAATATTAACCCAATCCTCATCTAGTAAGGTCCCTTTACTAACAACAATATCATCACTTCCTGGTAAGCTCACATCTTCGGCCAATACCCGACCTAGTACACGCTCACGTAATGGCACCATAATTTCTCCCCCTTCAACGTGGGGAGTAATCATAATACCTAAGGTTGTTCCGCAATCTCTCTCAGTGACGACCATGTCTTGTGCAACATCAACCAAGCGACGCGTCAAATAACCCGAATTCGCTGTTTTTAATGCGGTATCGGCCAAACCTTTACGTGCACCGTGTGTGGAAATAAAGTATTGTAATACGTCTAAACCTTCACGAAAGTTAGCGGTAATCGGTGTTTCAATAATAGTGCCGTCCGGTTTAGTCATCAAACCTCGCATACCGGCTAACTGACGCATTTGCGCGGGTGAACCTCGGGCACCTGAATCTGCCATCATGTAAACTGGATTGAACGACTCTTGCGATACCTGCTTACCATCCGCTGCTTTAACGTTTTCAGTCGCTAATTTTTCCATCATGGCTTTAGCCACTTGATCATTCGTACGCGACCAGATATCAACCACTTTGTTGTAACGCTCACCTTGAGTTACCAGACCGGAAGCATATTGCGATTCAATTTCTTTTACTTCAGTCTCGGCGCCTGAAATAATCGTAGCTTTATTTTCAGGTATAATTAAATCTTCAATCCCAACCGAAATACCCGCGCGTGTTGCATAACCAAAACCCATGTACATTAATTTGTCAGCAAAAATAACGGTCGCCTTTAAACCTAATCGTCGATAACATTCATTGATAAGGCTTAAAATAGCTTTTTTATTCAGTGTCTTGTTAATTAAAGAAAATGGTAAACCCTCAGGTAAAGTTTCACGAAGCAACGCTCTACCCACTGTGGTATCAACGAGCTTAGTCAATTCTTTGCGCTCACTCCGCGCATTGAATAACACTTCCGTTATTCTCACTTTAATTTTGGCATGTAAATCCGCATATCCCGCATCATACAACTGGCGGACATCATTCACATCAGAACAAATTAAACCTTCACCTTTGGCATTAATTTTCTCTCGTGTTAAATAATAAAGCCCTAACACCACGTCCTGAGTCGGAAGGATAATTGGCTCGCCATTGGCTGGAGATAAAATATTGTTAGTCGACATCATTAATGTACGTGCTTCCAACTGAGCTTCGATAGTCAGTGGAACATGCACCGCCATTTGGTCACCATCAAAGTCAGCATTATAAGCGGTACAAACTAAAGGATGCAGTTGAATGGCTTTGCCTTCAACTAAAATAGGTTCGAAGGCTTGTATACCTAAACGATGTAATGTCGGTGCTCGGTTTAATAAGACAGGATGTTCCCTAATCACTTCTTCGAGTATATCCCAAACTTCCGGCGATTCATTCTCTACCATTTTCTTAGCGGCTTTAATCGTAGAAGCTAAACCACGGAATTGTAATTTGCTTAAAATAAATGGCTTAAATAGCTCTAATGCCATCTTTTTTGGCAGACCACACTGATGTAGTTTTAATGTAGGACCTACTACGATCACCGAACGACCTGAATAGTCGACACGTTTACCCAATAAATTTTGCCTAAACCGACCTTGTTTACCTTTAATCATATCCGCTAAAGATTTCAATGGTCGTTTATTACTCCCTGTAATGGCACGGCCACGACGGCCATTATCTAATAAAGCGTCGACGGATTCCTGTAACATACGTTTTTCGTTACGGACAATAATGTCAGGTGCATTAAGATCTAATAAACGTTTTAAACGATTATTACGGTTGATGACTCGACGATAAAGATCATTGAGATCCGATGTAGCAAAACGCCCACCATCTAAAGGGACTAGCGGACGCAAGTCGGGTGGTAAAACAGGCAATACGGTCAAGACCATCCATTCTGGCTTATTACCTGACTGTTCAAATCCTTCCAATAGTTTTAAACGTTTAGAAAATTTCTTTAATTTAGTTTCTGAGTTCGTATTTGGAATCTCTTCACGTAAGGTATTAATTTCTTCTTTTAAATTTAATGTAATTAATAATTGCTGTATAGCTTCGGCACCCATACGCGCATCAAACTCATCACCATGCTCCTCAATCGCTTCTAAATATTGCTCATCCGTCAAAAGCTGGCCACGTTCCAACGTGGTCATGCCGGGTTCTATAACCACAAACGCTTCAAAATAAAGAACTCGCTCGATATCACGCAGTGTCATATCAAGTAATAAGCCGATACGTGAGGGTAAAGATTTTAAAAACCAAATATGTGCAACGGGACTGGCTAATTCAACATGGCCCATACGCTCGCGACGTACTTTAGTCAATGCGACTTCGACACCACACTTTTCACAAATCACACCACGATGTTTAAGTCTTTTATATTTACCACATAAACATTCATAATCCTTGATTGGACCAAAGATTTTGGCACAAAACAAACCATCTCTTTCTGGTTTAAAAGTGCGATAATTAATCGTTTCTGGCTTTTTAACTTCACCATAAGACCAGGTACGGATCATTTCAGGAGAGGCTAAAGAGATACGAATATTATCAAAGTCGTCTAAATAATCTTCTTGTTTCAAAATACCGAGTAAGTCTGACATGAGTGGCTTATCAGATACCTGGATTTCAGCTGACGCCTTCACTTTATCGGTATCGCGATGCGCAGATTGCATTGCCTCAGCTATCATCGCCAGATTTTCTTGACTTGATATTTTTTGAGTCGTTTCATTAGAGGATAGCACTTCTTCAGACGCTTTTGCCTCAGACACAGTGCGATTTTCTTCCTCAGTTTTTATATAAAAGTCTGATCTCGGTTTAGACGTTGGCAAGGTAATACTCCACTTTAAATTAATCTTTGGTTTCTAATTCTGCATTGATTGCCAAGGAGCGTATTTCCTTGACTAATACGTTAAATGATTCTGGCATACCCGCTTCCATTTGATGATCACCGTCCACAATGTTCTTATACATTTTTGTTCGACCGGCCACGTCGTCCGACTTAACTGTTAGCATCTCTTGCAAAGTATAAGCCGCTCCATAGGCTTCCAATGCCCACACTTCCATTTCACCGAATCGTTGACCGCCAAATTGTGCTTTACCACCCAAAGGTTGTTGAGTCACTAAACTATAGGAACCCGTAGAACGGGCATGCATCTTATCGTCCACAAGATGGTTCAGTTTAAGCATATACATGTAACCTACCGTCACCGGCCGCTCAAAACGATCGCCGGTTCGACCATCATACAGCGTGGTTTGTCCTGTTTCTGGTAAACCAGCCAAACTTAGCATACGTTTAATTTCCGCTTCAGTAACACCATCAAAGACAGGGGTTGCCATGGGTACTCCATGTCGTAAATTTTTGGCAAGCTCAATGACAGCCTCGTCAGATAGTTTATTGAAATCTATTTTTTGCGCTCTTTCCTCATTATCGTTATAAATAGATCCTAAGAAATTTTTAATTTCTTTAGTGTTTTTTTGCGCATCCAACATATCCCCAATTTTAATACCTAAACCTTTTGCGGCCCAACCTAAATGCGTTTCAAGTACCTGACCCACATTCATACGGGAGGGTACGCCGAGAGGATTAAGCACAATATCAACGGGCGTGCCATCCTCCATATAAGGCATATCTTCAACTGGAATAATGCTAGAAATAACCCCTTTGTTTCCATGTCGACCT
Source organism: uncultured Rickettsiella sp. (assembly GCA_947058615.1). Lineage (GTDB taxonomy): Bacteria > Pseudomonadota > Gammaproteobacteria > Diplorickettsiales > Diplorickettsiaceae > Aquirickettsiella. Next base: position 126,558 of record CAMSHF010000002.1, read on the forward strand.
GCCATTTTATCGCCTGGCTGAATACAACGTTTGATAGCTAAATGAACTTTAACAATCTTAAGTATACCTGGCGCTAAGTCATCACCTTGAGTTAGTTTTTTTCGTTTATTTTCAAACTTTTCATCTAATGCAAGACGTGCTGCTTCTAACTGTTTAGCCACTGCTTCCAGTTGTTGGCTAGTCGCTTCATCACGTAAGCTAACAGAAAACCACTGATCTTTTGGTAATTTTTGCAAGTATTCTAATGTGATTTTACTGCCTGGCTTCAATTTATTAGGTCCACTGCTCGCTGTCGCGCCGACTAATAAAGTTTCTAAACGTTGATAACAATCATTTTCTAAAATTCTAAATTCGTCATACAAATCTTTTTTGATTTTATCTAAAGCCATTTCCTCGATACTTAACGCACGTTTATCTTTCTCCAAACCATCGCGCGTAAATACCTGGACATCAATCACTGTACCTCGCATACCGGATGGAACACGTAGCGAACTATCTTTTACATCCGAAGCTTTTTCACCAAATATCGCGCGTAATAATTTTTCTTCGGGCGTTAATTGGGTCTCGCCCTTAGGTGTCACCTTCCCAACCAGTATGTCACCCGCCTCTACCCACGCGCCTAAATGCACAATACCCGACTCGTCTAATTTAGAAAGTGCACTTTCTCCAACGTTAGGGATATCTGATGAGACTTCTTCGCTTCCTAACTTGGTGTCACGCGCAATACAGGTTAATTCTTCTATGTGTATTGTGGTAAAACGATCTTCAGAGACAACACGCTCAGAAATTAAAATAGAATCTTCAAAGTTATAGCCATTCCATGGCATAAAAGCGACCAACAGGTTACGTCCTAATGCTAACTCACCTAAGTCAGTCGAAGGACCATCGGCCATGACGTCGCCTTTTTTAACTTTATCGCCTTTTTCCACTAAAGGTCGTTGATTAATACAGGTATTTTGATTAGAGCGGGTATATTTTGTCAGATTATAAATATCAACACCCGCCGTACCTGCAGCGGCTTCTTTATCATCAACACGCACAACGATACGACCTGCATCAACTGAATCAATGATACCACCTCGTTTAGCTACCACGACAACACCGGAGTCAACAGCTACCTTACGTTCCATTCCCGTACCAACTAAGGGTTTTTCCGTTCGTAAAGTAGGTACTGCTTGACGTTGCATGTTAGAACCCATTAATGCACGGTTCGCATCATCATGCTCTAAGAAAGGAATTAAAGAAGCCGCTACTGACACAACCTGCGCCGGCGAAATATCCATATAGTTGACTTTATCCGCCGTTGTTAACATCGATTCATTACGGTGCCGACACGGTATTAGCTCATCAATCAATTTACCATGCGCGTCAAGACGGGTATTCGCTTGCGCAATAACATACTTACCCTCTTCAATGGCAGATAGGTACTGAATCTCTTTGGTTACTTTACCCTTCTCAACTTTACGGTAAGGTGTTTCAAGAAACCCATAATGATTGGTCCGCGCGTAGACTGCTAAGGAATTAATTAAACCAATATTAGGACCTTCTGGCGTTTCAATTGGACAAACTCGACCGTAATGCGTTGGGTGCACATCTCGAACTTCAAACCCTGCTCGTTCACGCGTTAAGCCACCGGGCCCTAAGGCAGAAACGCGGCGCTTATGCGTAATCTCCGAAAGAGGATTCACTTGATCCATGAACTGCGAGAGTTGACTCGAGCCAAAAAATTCTTTTATCGCCGCGGATATAGGCTTCGCATTAATAAGATCTTGCGGCATTAAGTTCTCCGCTTCAGCGACGCTTAAACGATCTCTGACGGCACGTTCAACACGTACTAATCCAATACGAAATTGATTTTCAGCCATTTCACCGACACTACGAACACGACGATTACCTAAATGATCGATATCGTCAACATCACCTTTCCCATTTCGAATCTCAATCAATATCCGTAACACAGCGATAATATCATCTTTGGTCAAAGTACCCGATCCAGTAATTTCTTCTATACCTAAACGACGATTAAACTTCATCCGTCCTACAGCCGATAAGTCATAACGATCCAGAACAAAAAATAAATTTTTAAATAAGGCTTCCGCCGCTTCTTTAGTCGGTGGTTCACCTGGGCGCATCATCCGATAAATTTCGACTAAGGCTTCTTGCTGACTATGGCTTGGATCAATACGTAAGGTTGTCGAAATATAGGCACCTGAATCTAAGTCATTGGTATATAAGGTTTCTATTTTTTTTACCTGTGCCTCTAGCAATTTTTTAACAATATCTGCATTTAATTCTGTGTTTGCTTCAAAAAGAATCTCTCCCGTTTCTGCATTAATAATGGGTTTAGCTAATGTTTTACCCATTAAATAATCAACCGGTAGCTCTAATTGTTTAATCTTAGCTTTTTCAATTTCACGGATTTGTCTTATAGCAATACGCCTTCCCTGCTCAACAATGACTTTCCCAGAGGCATCTTTAATATCAAAGCTTGCTATTTCTCCCCGTAAACGCTCCGGCACTAAATCTAAAATTGCTTTTTCATCTTTCAAATGAAAGACATTATTACTAAAAAATAATTCTAGTATCTCTTCTGATGTATAACCGAGTGCGCGTAATAGGATGGTAGCGGCTAATTTACGGCGTCTATCGATACGAACAAATAAATTATCCTTAGGGTCAAACTCAAAATCCAGCCAAGAGCCGCGATAAGGAATAATACGTGCCGCATACAATAACTTACCTGAAGAATGCGTTTTGCCTTTATCATGTTCAAAAAACACACCCGGTGAACGATGCAATTGCGAAACCACCACACGATCTGTTCCATTGATCACGAAACTTCCCGTGTCTGTCATCAAAGGCAACTCACCCATATAAACTTCTTGCTCTTTAATGTATTTTAGCTTTGTAGAGCCTGGTGCCGCTTCCTTATCATAAATAATCAAACGCATTTTTACACGTAAAGGAGCACCATACGTTAAACCACGAGCCTGACACTCTTTAACATCGAAGGGGGGCTGTCCTATTCGGTAATTGATATACTCTAATGTCGCTTCGCCACCGGAATAAGAGGATATAGGAAATATCGATTTAAAAGCCGCATTAAGCCCGACATCTTCTAACGCATCCGGCGAGGCATCTATCTGTAAAAATCGATGATAAGACTCAATTTGCGTCGCTAATAAATAGGGCGCTTCCATTATGGTGGTTTGTTTACCAAAATTTTTACGAATACGTTTTTTTTCAGTAAACGAATAGGAAGTATTTGTTTGATCAGTTGCTGGGGATGTCCGAATTACCATCTAAAGTTTACCTAGTTAGAGAACAGAAATAAATAAAGAAAAACCGTGCCCATATTTGGGGCTATAGACAACAAATGCCCAGTATAAACCTGAGCATTCTTTTATTACTCCATAAGTTTATTATTTCATTTCGCCTGTAGCACCGGCTTCTTTAAGCTTAGTCATGAGCGCTTCAGCATCCGCTTTAGACAATCCTTCTTTAACAACTTTCGGCGCTGATTCAACTAAGTCTTTAGCTTCTTTTAAGCCAAGACCTGTTACTTCGCGTACTGCTTTAATCACGTTAATCTTATTAGCACCCACCTCTTTCAATATCACATCAAATTCGGTTTTTTCTTCAGCCGCTGCTGCCGCACCGGGTGCGGCTGCCACTGCAACGGTAGCGGCGGCGGCAGAAACACCAAATTTTTCTTCCATATTCTTAATAAGATCGACAATTTCCATGACGCTCATGTTAGAAATTGTATCTAATACCGCTTCTTTCGCTTTACCTTCTGCACTCATAGTTATCACTCCAAAAAATAAAAATTCTAATTATTGACCTATTCATTACGCGGTGGCTTGCTGCTTATCACGCACAGCAGCTAATATGCGTACCAATTTGGTATGTGGTTCCACCAGTGTACGCACTAACTTAGTTATTGGTGCTTTCATAACCGCCATCAATGTTGCAATGGCTTCATCTCGGGTTGGAAGATTTGCTAGCTTTTCGAGTTCATTCGTCGCCAATAACTGACCATCAAAGGCAATCGCCTTTACAACCAATTTTTCATTTTGCTTGACAAAGGTTCGAATTAGCCGGGCTGCTGCACCAGGTTCGTGCTGGGAAAATGCTAAAAGTAAGGGGCCTATGAGTGTATCTTGTAAACACGCAAAACCCGTACCTTCTAAAGCACGCCGCGCCAGGGTATTACGCACAACACGTATATACACCCCTCCGCTACGCGCTTGTAAACGCAATTGACTCATTTCCTCTACGCTCAAACCACGATATTCGGCAGTCACTGCCGATAACGCACTTTTTGCAACCTCTCCAACTTCCGCAACAATGGCCTGTTTATCTTTAAGTCTTAATGTCACGTTGGTTTTCTCCTCTATATTATTCAACCATTATCTGATGGCTGAAGCCTCGGTGGCCGTAAGGTTCACCGTCTGCGTAGGTAAAATTAAGCGTTGAATTAGTCAAAAAATATTTATTTTTCTCTTAATGGTAATAACGCACCTACGGTCTCCGACAGTTAGAGGGTGAGGCCCTTTAACTGCGAATTCATTCCCACTGACTTATAAATCGATCAGGGGGTAGCTTTTCTATCGTAAATACAAATAATAGTCAAGCTGCAACTACGCATTTTCTGCAGTTCTTTATTTAACTTGCTTCTAACGACCCTAAATTAATTAATAACCCCGGGCCCATCGTGCTAGAAAGAGTGAGTTTCTTTAAATAAGCCCCTTTAGCCGTAACAGGTTTGGCTTTTTTAACCGCTCCTAATAACACGACTAAATTTTGAAGTAATTGTTGGGGTTCAAAGCTCAATTTACCAATCGTACAGTGGACTATCCCACCCTTGTCCGTACGATACTGCACCTGACCCGATTTCGCATTGGCAACTGCTGTAGTAACATCCATAGTAACCGTGCCTATTTTAGGGTTGGGCATTAAACCTCTTGGTCCTAATATCTGTCCCAGTTGACCGACTAGACGCATTGCATCGGGTGTCGCAATAAGCACATCAAAATCGAAATTACCGGCTTTAATGCTTTCAGCCAAATCTTCAAAGCCTACGATATCCGCACCTGCTGTTTTTGCAGACTCCGCATTGGCCGCTTGAGCAAATACAGCAACGCGCGTTGTTTTACCTATCCCATGTGGCAATACTACCGCACCTCGTACATTTTGATCCGACTTACGCGGGTCGACACCCAGACTGATGCTAACATCAACACTTTGATTGAATTTAACCGGGAATTCCTTAAGCAGGTTAATCGCCTCTAGTACTGTATAGGTCGTCTTATCAGGAAGTAGCTTTTCTTTAATCAAACGGAAACGTTTACTTAGCTTAGCCATTTATACCTCCCCCTCAATTTCAATACCCATATTACGCGCCGTACCGGCTATCGTACGCATTGCTGCCTCTAAATCAGCTGCGGTAAGATCAGGCATTTTCGTGGTTGCAATCTCAGCAAGTTGCTTACGAGTAAGCTTGCCTACTTTATTCTTGTTAGGAATACTACTTCCTTTCTCGATCCCTGCTGCCTTCATAATTAAAAAGGAAGCGGGTGGGGTTTTAATAATAAATGTGAAACTACGATCGGTATAGACTGTAATTACTACAGGCATTGGCATACCTTTTTCAACATTTTGCGTATGTGCATTAAAAGCTTTGCAAAATTCCATAATGTTCACACCTTGTTGTCCCAAAGCAGGACCAATAGGTGGCGCAGGATTAGCCTCGCCGGCTTTAACCTGTAACTTCACATAAGCTTGTATTTTTTTCGCCATTTCTTTACCTCCGGGTACTAACGCTTAATTTCAAATTAAGCTCCCCATTGACGTCAATACTCTTCGCACTTAAATTTTTGTCTGTACTGCCACTCAACCCGCAATCCTCATGTATTCCTATACACTTCGGTTGTTTAGCTTTGTTGCGCGCCATCAAAAACTTAATTGCTATGCGTATTTATTTTTTCTATTCCCTTTTCCAGTTAAAATTAAAAAACTAAAAAAGGGCCCTACTAACGCATCAAGCCTTTTTAACTTGACCAAATTCTAATTCGACTGGCGTGGAACGGCCAAAGATAACTACGGAAACACGCATACGATTTTTTTCATAGTTAACTTCTTCAACCTCACCATTAAAGTCAGCAAAAGGCCCATCGACAACACGTACCACTTCACCCACTTCAAATAAAACTTTAGGCCGAGGTTTATCAACACCCTCCTGCATACGCTGTAAAATCTTATTAACCTCTCGGCCACTAAGCGGTACCGGTTTATCACTTGTCCCACCAATAAATTTAATGACTCCCGGTGTCTTTTGAACAAGATACCAACTGTCTTCATCCATATCCATTTCGACCAAAACATAACCTGGATAAAATTTACGTGCTGTTTTACGTTTACGACCTTGACGAATTTCAATGACCTCTTCAGTTGGCACAATTATTTGGCCAAATTTTTCTGTTAAATTTTGTTGTTTAATCCGCTCATTTAAAGCATCTAAAACTTTGCGCTCATAACCTGATCGAGCCTGTACAACATACCATTGCATCGATCCATGTATCGCTTTTTTTTCTATGGCCAACGACTTCTCATTAGCTGAGGCAGGATTGTTCGATGATTGCTTTGAAACATCGGAATGAAGTGCTGATTTTTTTTCTGTCATATGCTAACTATCCTCTTCATTTACGCCGTTAAAAAAGCAACCGCCCATAATAAAAAGGTATCGATACCCCATAAAAATAAACCGGTTACAATAACCATCACCATAACAATCAACGTCGTGCGTACTGTTTCTTCCCGGGTTGGCCAGACTACTTTGCGCAACTCAGCACGCGAAGCTTGTGCAAATACCCAAAACCGCTTCCCCTGAGTGGTGAAAAAAAACAGTGAAACTAGCACAAGAGCCGTCATTATCCAGCCTATCAATCGAATAGCAATGGCCTCATGAGAATAATAATTATTTGCATAAACCGCCGACAAGAGAACAAGTCCCATTGCTATCCAGAGCATTAAATCTCTTTTATTTCTATTAGATGTCTTGGTTTCAAGCTTTGTGTTTTTCATTTCACCTTCTATCTATATCATTTCGGAAAATGAGCTATTTGGTTCGCTCTCGGCTCACCTTTTTTATGCTTAATACCTTTTACTTAACACTTAACTAACATCATCAAATCTAGATTTGGCAGGCCAGGAGGGAATCGAACCCCCAACCTGCGGTTTTGGAGACCGCCGCTCTGCCAATTGAGCTACTGGCCTAAATCACACTCACATATCGTCTTGGAGCCCACAACCGGGATCGAACCGGTGACCTCTTCCTTACCAAGGAAGTGCTCTACCACTGAGCCATGTGGGCTTGTATATTTTCTCTGGAGCGGGTGATGGGAATCGAACCCACATAGCCAGCTTGGAAGGCTGGAATTCTAACCATTGAACTACACCCGCAATACGCTCGTATTTACATCTACAAATAAGTGGTGGAGGGGGAAGGATTCGAACCTTCGAAGGCTGAGCCGGCAGATTTACAGTCTGCTCCCTTTGACCGCTCGGGAACCCCTCCTCAAAAATTGATGGGCTATTTTGCGAAAGTCAAGCCTGGATGTCAACCACTATTCTTACTACAATACATAAATATTTTTTGTAGGTTATTATTTTATTCTTCAAATGAACATTTATTCCGCCGCCGTAACATTTTTTTTAGTCATGGATCCGCTTGGTAATATCCCGGTTTTTTTATCATTACTTAAACAAGTCGACCCCAAAAGACGCACTAAAATAATTTTGCGTGAAAGTTTAATTGCATTTGCTATCTTGACGCTTTTTTTATTTTGCGGAAAACCCATCTTAGACAGCTTACATATCAGTCAAGAGGCTTTAGGCATTACAGGCGGGATTATTTTATTCCTTATTGCGATCAAAATGTTATTTCCTATGGAACAAAATAGATCAATTGAGCAAACTCACGGTGAGCCTTTTATTGTTCCTATGGCGATGCCTTTGCTCGCAGGACCGTCTTCTATAGCTACCGTCATTTTATTTGCGAGTCAAGCGCCTCATCAAATGGGTGAATGGTTTACCGCTTTAGCAGCCGCTTCGTTAATAGCCACATTATTGCTTTTGATTGCAGTCCCTTTACAAAAATTATTAGGTGTCAAAGTCATTGCGGCGTTAGAGCGTTTAATGGGAATGATACTCACTACAATTGCCGTGCAAATGTTCTTAACTGGATTGGGTGCCTATCTTAGCCAAACTTAAATTAAAATACATAAGCGGCTAATCAATAATTTCTGTTGCCTGAAGTATTCACTTGCAATACTTTTTTTAATAGGATTAATGCTTCATCCAATTGCTGTTTACTTATCACTAACGGGGGAGCCAAGCGAATAACCGTATCATGCGTTTCGTAGCTTAATAAACCGTGCTCTAGTAACTGCAAAACAATCTCTCGCCCCTTTGCATAATGTGAATCCAATTCTATGCCAATAAATAATCCTTTACCGCGAACTTCTTTAATCAAAGGGGATGAAATCTTTAATAGATTCTGATGTAAATATTCACCGAGTTCTTCTGAACGCTCGATCAATTTCTCATCAAACAGTATCTCTAAAGCTTCTAGCCCAACTGTTGCCGCTAAAGGATTTCCGCCAAAAGTACTACCGTGATCACCGGGAGTAAAAACACCCATCACTTCACGACGACTTAAAAATAAAGAAACTGCTAACAAACCACCACCGAGCGCTTTACCTAAAATCAATCCATCTGGCTTAACACCCTCATGGTCACAAGCCAGAAATCGGCCTGTTCTACCCAAGCCTGTCTGTATTTCGTCCAAAATAAGTAAAACATTATTTTTTTGGCAAATTTTTTCAACTGCTCGTAAATAACCATTGGGGGGCACAACAATACCTCGTTCTCCTTGAATCGGCTCTACTAAAAAGGCTGCCGTGTTAGAGGTTATCGCTGCAGATAATGCGGCTGGATCACCATATTCTATCATTTTAAACCCCGGTGCAAAAGGACCAAAACCAAATTGATATTGAAGCTTTGAAGACATACCCACCACGGTCGTCGTACGACCATGAAAATTACCTCGACAAACAATAATCTCAGCTTGATTACATGCTACTTTCTTAACCGTATAAGCCCATTTTCTAGCGGCTTTAATGGCTGTTTCTACGGCTTCAGCACCCGTATTCATGGGTAAAGCACATTCCATCTGAGTCAAATCGCACACTTTCTTTAAAAAAAAGCCCAATCTATCACTATAAAATGCACGAGAACAAATGGATAACCGTTGCGCTTGTTGCGTTAAGAGATTCACTAAACGAGGATGGCTATGCCCGTGACTCACCGCCGAATAAGCACTCATCATATCGATATAACGCTTACCTGAAGTATCCCAAAGTTCAGCGCCTAAACCACGACTAAGCACCACAGGCAAAGGATCGTAAATGGCCGCACCATAGTGTTTTTCAAGCTCGATAGGGTTATGGAGTTTAAAGTCATTAGAAAAAGTGGACTGTTGATCGCCGATAACACTTTGCTTACTCATTTAGTTTAAACTCCAAAAATACTCAGCAATATCTTTTGAATTAATCTTTCCGTTTTTTGTTGCTTGTCATGATAAGGGTTGTACTCAACCACTTCAACTCCAATCAGTGATGATTCTTGACGTAATTGAGTCAATACTCGACATAAACTTTCTCCAGAAATACCATTGGCTTCTGGCACACCCACACCCGGTGCATCAAAAGGATCAATCCCATCTAAATCCAAGCTGATACCCCATCGAACACTTTTTTCTTTAATGTAAGCAAGCGCTTCAGAAAATACTGCGTCTAGACCCTTTTTTTCAATCTCCTCCATATTGTAAATACGCACGCCTAAATGTTGTAATAATTTCTCTTCTTCCATTTCAAAACTGCGAATGCCAATTAAAACTAAACGCCTTGGATCTATTTTAGGATGCGATATTCCGATATGGGCAAGTGATGTATCACCATAGCCTAAGAGACTGGCTAATGGCATACCATGGATATTACCTGTAAAGGTGGTTTCGAAGGTATGACTATCCATATGGGCATCGATCCAAATCAATCCTAATTCATTAAGTTGTTGTTGTTTTGCGAGTGCGGAAGCAACTCCACTCCAAGTCCCTATCGCACAAGAATGATCACCCCCCAATACAGCAAAACGCTTATACTGCTGAGCCAGATCCTGGGTGATGTTAGCCAGTTCAGTGTTTAACTCCACTACGCGTTCCAAACAATTCTCTTTAGAACCACTACGCGGAACTAACATGGCTTGCCAATGACTGTGTAACTGTTGATCAAAAAGCCGTTTTTCTAAAAGATGATGTTGTAATTGTAACGGGCCTTGTGCACAACCGGGATCATTAGCGGCAATACCGGATGCATAACCAATTAAGGGTAATGAAGTGATCATGTTAGTAATTTTTGTAGTAATGACATACTAATTCTTGACTAACATTAAAAAATGAGGCCTGTAGAGTGTGTAAGTCACTGTTAGTTACAAATAGGCTTCCCTATTAGCAAGTTTATAACTTACTCTATGATTTTTAGCAATAAAGATTTGTCTAAATTTATACAAAAACTGGTTTATGAGACTTCTATGTGAATTCCTTAGCAGCATTGATAAATGCTTAAATAAGCTCCCTCAAGTTGCTTGTGCTTTATCTCAATTCATCATTTTTATGTAAGTCCAGTTTTTAAAAAAAATGAATCACTGAAGTTTCTCATAAACGATACTTGATATATCCGAAAAGACGACTAACAATAGATCTATGCAACCCCTTGCTCCACTGATTAAAGATCTCGCTGTCATATTAGGCGTGGCCAGCTTAGTCACGCTTTTATTTCAAAAAATAAGGCAACCGGTCGTTCTAGGCTATCTATTGTCTGGCATTATTGTCGGTCCTTATGTCCCTCCCCATGATCTCGTGACCGATGTACCCAGCTTACATACCTTATCTGAATTAGGGGTTATTTTCTTGATGTTTTCTCTCGGTTTGGATTTTAGCTTTCATAAACTTAAACGCGTGGGAACACCGGCTATTGTGACAGGCTTATTGGAAGTACTGATTGTTCTACTCATAGGCTTCATACTCGGCAAATTTTTAGGATGGTCTACTTATGATTGCATTTTTTTAGGGGCTGCTCTTTCTATTTCTTCAACCACGATCATTATTAAAGCGATGGAGGAACTGGGTTTAAAAAGTAAACATTTTGCTGAATTGGTATTTGGTGTTCTAATCGTAGAGGACTTATTAGCTATCTTATTGCTCGCCGGCCTTTCTATTGTTGTCGGTACTCACGCAATTATTTCCGCAACACTGGCCGACTCAGCAATTAAACTCTTTATCGTTGTTGGCAGCTGGTTTTTAATTGGTTACTTTTTAATTCCAACCTTGATTCGAAAACTAGTTAATGTTGCGAATCAAGAAACCTTAACTATCGTCTCAGTTGCTTTATGTCTAATACTGGTCTGTATCGCCGCATACTTTGGATATTCCTCAGCATTAGGTGCGTTTATTATGGGTTCCATATTAGCGGAAACCGATTTAATCCAATTTATTGAGCAATACATGCGACCCATTCGTGATATTTTTGCAGCGGTATTTTTCATTTCCGTTGGAATGCTTATCGATCCCAGCATAATTATTCATAATATTTGGATAGTGTTACTCGTTTCCATTATCACTATTGCCACTAAAATCTTATCTACCAGCGCCGGCGCCTTAGTAGCGGGACAAAACTTAACCACTTCTGTACGTGCAGGTTTTAGCATGGCACAAATTGGTGAGTTTTCCTTTATCATTGTGGGTTTAGGCCTGACCCTACAAGTCACACGCCCGGCACTCTTTCCGATTGTTATTGCGGTATCGGCTATTACAACCTTTACCACGCCCTATCTCATTATGTCTTCGAGCCACGTCAGTAAATTTTTGGAAAAAAATCTTCCAACGCATGCAAGAACCGCATTAAGTTATTACACGATACTTATTCATCGTTACCTAAGACTTAAGAAAAAGCGAGTTATGTATAGCCAATACATTACGCGTTTATTAATAAATAGCGTCATGGTGGCGATTATTTTTAGCTTAAGTGAAAAATGGATATTTCCAAAAATTAATGAATGGATTACTGCAATCTATTGGGTCAATGCTTTAAGCTGTCTCATTGCCTTATTATTAGCTTCACCCTTTATTTGGGGCATGATCTTTGCCTATCGTGCCTTTCCTCATCGACGCCATGCCGCTATTCGACCGATTATTGCACTAGGATGGATTTTTACTTTCACTGTCATCACGACATTAGCGATTACCTATTTCCATACTTGGTCAATTATTTTACTGCTAATGCTTATTGCTTTTACTTTATTTAGCTTATTACATAAACCACTGCAAAAATTTTATCCCTGGTTAGAAAAAAGATTTCTAGCCAATATTAAAACACCCAGCATTCAAGAAACTTCTAAAGATGAATTGGCCGCCTGGGGCATTAATTTAAAAGGAACGGATATTCAGAATAATTACTATTTCATTAATAAAACCTTACAAGAATTAAACCTCGCTCAACAATTTGGTATTCATGTGATTGCACTTTATCGGGGCCCTAAAATTATATTAACTCCTCCACACCATGAAAAAATTAGACTTTATGATAAATTATTTATTTTAGGTAGCGATGAGCAAATCGACACTTTTAGCCAGCTATTACAGGTCAACACTTATCAAGAAGAACTTGAATTGTTCAACCATCTCGAATTAAAAACTTTTTTACTTGATAAAAACCATCCTTTTGTCGGTCTAAGTATTGAAGAAGCCATGCAAAAAAATCACATCGATGGAATCGTACTTGGCATCGAACGAAGAGGCATCAGAAAAGTCAATCCGAACAAAAAGACACGCTTGCGCAAAGAAGATTTATTGATTTTATTATTATACAAAACATCGGCTTGATTGACCTCCAAGTTTCCACTCAATAACTTTTTTAAGTGATGCAACAAGACCCTTTCTCAACTCATCGCTTTGTTGGAGTACAAAAACTCTGCATTATGCTAGCATAAGCGATTTAGGACACTTGAGAAGAATTTTGATAACCCTAATCTATAAACCATCTAGTACAGAGTTTAAGCAAAGCAGTTATACCCATCAATGCTTCAAGCAACTCATCAATAACACACAAGAGGAAGATTCCTATTATTAAGCACTTATTTCATCGACTATTTCCTAAAAAAATAGCGCCTTTTGAAGCCAAAATTATTCCTAGGGCCCAACATACTATTTCTCGTAAGGACATTAATCATAATGCACTGAAGGTTCTCTACCGACTCAATCAACATAAGTACAGCGCTTATTTAGTCGGTGGCTGCTTGCGTGATATTTTGCTTGAGCAAAAACCTAAAGACTTTGATATTGCCACCAATGCCCGTCCAGAAACGATCAAAAAACTATTCCGTAATTGTTTATTGATTGGCAAACGCTTTCGGCTTGCACATATCCGCTTTGGTCGGGAGGTTATTGAAGTCAGCACATTTCGAGCTCAAAGCAAAAAAAAATCCTTTAAACACCGCAAGATTGCAACCCACGGTATGTTATTGCGTGATAATGTTTACGGAACTATTGAAGAAGATATTTGGCGACGAGATTTTACTATGAACGCCCTGTATTACAATATCGCCGATTTTTCTTTAATTGATTTTTGTGGCGGACTGAGTGATATACAAAATAAAATCGTACGAATTATTGGCGAGCCCAGACTCCGTTATCAAGAAGATCCGGTTCGATTGTTACGCGCTATTCGGTTTGCCGGAAAATTAAATTTTCAATTAGATCCGGCTACCGCCGAACCCATACAAGAACTTGCCCCTTTACTCCGCCATATACCTCCCGCACGTTTATTTGAAGAAGCACTTAAACTTTTTCATCACGGACAAGCTTTAAAAACCTATCAATTATTACAGCGCTATCAATTACTGAATGAATTATTCCCGGAAATCAAACAAGATTCTTTTGATGAAGCAGCCGATAAATTACTCAAATTAGCCTGTGAAAACACGGATAAACGGATCCAACAAGGAAAAACCGTTTCACCGGCATTTTTATTTGCCGTGTTTTTATGGCCTCATGTGCAAAGCAAAGCGCAACAGCTTATCACTACTCAACACACCCCCACGTTTATTGCCTATCAACATGCCGTTAGTTATGTATTGGGCCAACAACAAAAAAGGGTTACTATTCCTCGTCGTTATAGTCGAACTATACGTGAAATATGGGACTTACAGCATCGTTTGTTACAACGACGTCCTTTTATGGTACATCGTTTAATGGACCATCCACGTTTTCGTGCCGCCTATGATTTTTTATTATTACGTGCTGAAATCAAAGAAGTCGATCCAGAAATTGGATATTGGTGGACAAATTTTTTAGCCGCAGATGATGAAACAAGAAAGAAGTTAATACAAACCGTCATACATGCCCCTCGAGAAAACAAACGTCCCAAAAAACGAGGAAGAACACTATGAATGGAATTGAAACGGGACTCACTCAATCAAAAAGCTGGAAAGATTTAAACAAGCACTATTTACAAATAAAAAAAATATCGCTCACTGAACTTTTTCTTAACGATCCCCTGCGGGCTAAAAAATTTAGCTTAACCGAAAAAAACTTATATTTTGATTATTCAAAAAATCTTGTCCTTAAAGATACGCTCATTCTATTAGCCCAATTGGCCGATAAGGCAAAATTGAAGCAACATATTTATAATCTATTTTCCGGCGCATGGGTTAATACCACACAAAACCTCCCTGCCTTACATACCGCATTACGCGATCCAAGAAAAACCGGATTGATTATTAATGGCGAAGATATTTTAATCAAGGTTCACGCCAGCTTAGATAAAATGCAATATCTGGTAGAACAAATTCACCAGCATCAATGGCGTAGTTTCAATGGAAAAGAAATAACTGATATTGTTAATGTAGGAATAGGAGGTTCAGATTTAGGGTCACTCATGGTCGTTCATGCATTGAAGCCCTTACAGAAAAATTCATTATGCTTTCACTTTATTTCAGAAACCGACGATCAAACCTTAATCACATTATTAAAAAAAATAAATTTAGAAACTACGTTATTTATTATTAACAGCAAATCCTTTACGACCTGCGAAACCCTATTAAATGCGACAACACTGCTAAAACTATTTCAAGAAAAATTTAGTCCAGCTTCCACCAAGCAACATTTTATTGCTGTCACAAGTCAAATCGAAAAGGCGATGGCTTTCGGCATCGATGCTCAATGTATATTTCCAATTTGGGATTGGGTCGGCGGTCGTTATTCCTTGTGGTCGGCTGTTGGCTTGCCTATTGCCTTAGCGATGGGTATGTCAAATTTCCGAGAACTGCTCAAAGGCGCTCATGCCATGGATCAGCATTTCTTGAATCAACCCTGGTTATCCAATATGCCGGTGCTACTCGGTCTATTAGCCATCTGGCAAGTCAATTTTTTCCAATCTTCAGTCCATGCCATATTACCTTACGATGCAGAATTAAAATACTTACCGGCTTATTTACAACAATTAGAGATGGAAAGTAATGGTAAGTCAACCCGTATCAATGGCGAGCCAGTAGATTATGCCACCTGTCCGATTATCTTTGGTGGCATTGGCTTAAATGCCCAACACGCTTTTTATCAGCTCTTTCATCAAGGCACGGTACCGTTTTCAGCTGATTTTATTTGTAGTTTACGCGATCCTGAAATAAATATTCAGTCTCATCGACATATCCTCGCTAGTGCTTTAAGCCAAAGTAAAGCGTTTATGGAAGGTTACACGAGCGATATCCCTTATAAAAATCTGACTGGAAATCATGCCAATAACATGCTGGTGCTGGATGAACTTAACCCATTTAATTTAGGTCTGTTACTCGCGCTTTATGAACACAAAGTGTTTGTTCAAAGTGTCATCTGGCAGATTAATCCATTTGATCAATGGGGAGTTGAATATGGCAAACAGTTAAATAAAAAGATTTATCAAGGTTTAAATGGCGAAAAACAGAAAACCGGACACTTTGACTCTTCAACAGATGCCTTAATCGAGCTTTATCAACAAATTAATAGCTCATAATCTATGAAAAAACTTAGCTCGAGTCAAGTCAAGCTAGTGCATAAAACGAATTAAGGTAAGTAATACGGTAGCTTGAATAGCAGAAACCCCTAACACCCATTTAGCGATCTGCTTACTAATATTCACATTAACTTTTTCAAGAGCCACTGTTAAATCTTTTCTTAGTTCCTCTATTTTTAGCTCTAGATCTCTTCTGGTTTCTTCTATCTTTAACTCTAGATCTCCTCTGATTTCCTCTATTTTTATTCCCAGATCTCTTTTGGTTTCTTCTATCTTTAACTCTAGATCTCCTCTGGTTTCCTCTATTTTTATTCCTAGATCTCTTTTGCTTTCTTCTATCTTTAACTCTAGATCTCCTCTGGTTTCCTCTATTTTTATTCCTAGATCTCTTTTGTTTTCTTCTATCTTTAACTCTAAATCACTTTTTATTCCTAAATTTTCCCTTCTTATCGCTTCTATTTTAAGCTCAAGCTCTTTTAATTTAATGTTGATATTTCCCTCAAGCTCGCGTAGATCTTGCTTGGTACAAATATTGTCATCAATAACACGAAAAATAAGTTCGACCTGAATCTCTGCTTGTTGAGGCGGAACACCCGCTTGCTCTAATTTTTTTGCCCAACTTAAGGTATCGAATTTCATCAGTGCCGCCATTGATATACTTCCTTATTATTTTTATAGAATCTAACGCTGTGCTTAAGATTATTTATTATACCTAAAGTTTATAGGGAACTCGAATTCCTGGCACTTTTTTATTGAAATCCTTAGTGTTTCGAGTAATGAGCAACATTGAATTAATTTGTGCTGAAGACCATATGACCGCATCAGGTAATTTAATGCGATATTGCTTACGAAGTGCTACTGCTTGTTCCGCAATCAAAGTATCAAGCTTTATAAGAAAAAAACCATTAAGAAAAGCTTTTGTTTTTTTTTCAGTTATTACCGTAGTCCCCGCCATAACTTCCATCCAAGTAATAACACTAATTGCTTTCTCGCGATATAAATCCAGCTCATCTCGAGCTTGCGGCACAGCATTTAAATAATCCACTAAGATATTCGTATCAAAAAGTGCTTTTACCATTCAGAACGAATCTTGCGTTGATATTTAAGACCATCTGTTTTCTTTTTTCCCCACAAACCAAAAGCGTCGATCGGCTTTTTTGATCGATGGTCCACGATATAAGCCGCTATGGCTTCTCGAACGACTGCAGCACGCGATAGCTTTTCTTGCTTACATATCTCGGCTAATTCACCCAACTGTTTATCGGGTATGTCTACTAAGGTTCTCATAATATCCTCATCAAAATGATATCTTTAATATATATCACTTTCTGACGGATTGCTACCCTTGATTAATATTAGGCACACTCGATTGGCACTGTTATACTTAGGATTTACTTTTCAAGGGGAATGAATGGATATTGCAAATTCTAAGCCCTTTTCATCCGCGAAAGTTGAAGTTAAAAAACGCCGTCGGCAAAAAGTAGCCTGGCCAGCGTATGAACTCGCCTTTTTAGATCATGATTTTTTGCTGCATAAATCCTTGCGTTCGGTACGTTTACAGTTGGAACTATTGAAGCCTGAACTCTCACAACAAAAGCTAAAAATAGAATCCACCATCGTTGTATTTGGCAGCGCTCGAGTCATCGATCCCGAAATAACCAAACAACAACTCAAGCAAGTGCAGCAGAAATTAAAGCAAAATCCCAATAATGCCTCTGCCAAAAGAGAGGAAAAGTTACTTAAAAATCAATTCGAAAAGGGCAAATATTACCAAGAATCACAACGTTTTAGTCAAATCGTCTCTGAAAAGTGTCAAAAAAATCGACGTCGCCATTTCGTCATCGTCACCGGCGGCGGACCTGGCATCATGGAAGCCGCTAATCGCGGTGCCCAAGACGTCAAAGCAAAGAGTATTGGTCTAAATATTATATTACCACACGAACAAAATCCAAACCCTTATGTTTCGCCAGAACTCTGCTTCCAATTCCATTATTTCGCCATCCGCAAAATGCATTTTTTGATCCGTGCCAGAGCCCTCGTCTGCTTTCCAGGTGGCTATGGCACCTTAGATGAACTGTTTGAAGCCTTAACACTATTGCAAACCCGAAAAATCAAACCAATTCCCTTATTACTCTTCGGCAAAAAATATTGGTCAAAACTGATTAATTTTGATTTTTTAGTCAGTGAAGGCATGGTGGATGCCAAAGATTTAAAATTTTTTCGTTATGTCGAAACTGCCGAACAGGCCTGGAGGATTATTGCTCAATTTTATCAATTGCCAATGAAATAAATTTTAAGCTGCATTTTTGTTTTTTTCATTTTATTTGATCGAGTTTTATAAAGTTTTCTTAGATTCTTTACCTTTTAAAACTAGTGAGTCTATAACCTTTCATTAATAAAATATTAAGACTTTCTTAAGCTTCGAGGCGTAGAATTAAATTAGTAAAAAGCCTTTGTAAAAATAAAAATAATAATTTTAAAAAAAGGTAAAAAAATGCCATCAAAAGAAGATTCATTTGGTTTAGCTTCAGATGATAATTTAGAATTTGAAATTGATTTTTCAGGCCTCGAAGAAGAAATTAATACGCTGATTGAAAATTTATCTGATTCAGATGAAGCGCTTGAAACCAATCAAAATGTTTATAGTCTTTTACAGGTAGCTTGTAATGAACTTAAAAAAGAATTAGAAGCCTCTGAAAATCAAATAACTCAACTTAAAGACAAATGTGCTACCCTTGAAGAACAATTAAATAAAGAAAACTTAGGCCTACAAAGGAGAACAAATAAAATGGATGGTGATTCGACAAATCCAGAACTTAGCAACTCTGCTCTTAGTAAAGACTCGGGTAGAAGCTCAGAAATCTCTAGCCCATCGACTACGCCATCTCCCGAATCTAGTACTTGCTCGTATGAAAGCTTCAATCTTCCTCCTTCAAATTTAACGTCAGAAGAAGAAGGGTTAATACAAAATAGTAACTTGCTAACAGAAGATGATATAAAAAGCTTAAATTCAATCTTACAATATATGGATGAAGATGTATCTTTATTAACTCTACCAGCAATTAACCCTACCGATTCTAGTGGTGTAAATTGGTCTTCATTTGCTGAAGCACGTCATCAATCACGAACCAACGCACTCGACACCCTTAAAAAAAGATATCAAGCTTCCTACAAGGTTATTGATACTGTAGAAGCAGAAGAGATAAATGCACTTAACGGCAAATCTTGGTTAGAAAAAAAATATCAATTAATTACGAATCAATCTATTGACTTGAAATTAAATGCAGCTAAGAAGGAATTAACTAAAATACTTCCTCCGCTTTCTCCACTGGAACTTGCTGCAGTGACACATAAATCTATTGGAGAATTAGACAATGAATTGAATAATTTAACTCGGTCATATTTAAAATCAATGGTTGTTACTGGTAAAAAATTCGAAAAAATTGAAGAAATCCTTTTAAGTTATCCCGCACTCGCTGATACTGAAGCTTTCAAAACCAATCTCAATACGCAATTATCTAAAGTTAATCCGGCGTTGCAGCTTGAAGACACACCAAGAACAAAAAACTTATTGCATGTAATGGATTCGCATTTAAAAGAAGATATGAGTAAATGGAATTTATTTTTCTTTGGTAATAAGGATAATGAACTTGTAGAAAAAATTTTTGCAGACTCTCAGCTTACATTGCAAAACACTGCTTTAATAAGGAACGACTTAATAATGGAGTCCGATATAAAAAAAATAATCGGCGCCGCACTTCAAACTTTAAAAGATTGTCATGACCTCAACGGTACACTCCAGAAAAGAAATCAATGGAAAGAATCACTTAGATCCACCTTCGCAGAGAATAAAAAAGATATAGCTATTTTTAGAGAAGAAATAGTAGATAGAATATCTATACTCAAAGCTATGCGAGAGATTAAATCCTCTGAAGAATCTGGTTTCCTCGTCTATCTGCCTAAGGATTGTGAGGTTATTGATAATCATGCAGAACCACTTTCCGGTGCTTGTTTTAAGGTAAGCGGCACTATCTTTCAAAAACGAGATGAACTCGAGCTAAACCAAACCATTACTTATAAGCAGAAATTACCGAATAATAAGCATCAAATATGGTCTGTTACTCGTAGCACTCAAGATAGCTTAGAATACCAAACACCCGGAAAATCCAATGCTTGGTATAAAGATTTTGGCACAACTCCTGAAGAGATCGCTTTTACGCAGATGATAGATGCAGTAAATAGCTTTAAAGAGAGCAAAACCCAGATTATACACTTTAGCTTTGATGGCTGCTCTAAAGACTTAGAAAAAAAATATCGCCTTTTCATACGCGCTTATAATGAATTAAATCAAGGTCCTACGCTTTATTGTAAAGAGAATAATACGATTACAATGGAATCTGATAAAATTGAAAAAGAAAAAATAAAAATTCAACATAAATTAACGCTTTATAACAATGAAGTCACTATGTCCAATGAAAAACTTGACGACCTTGCTATAAATAATAGCACTACACGACGATGCTCAAGAGGATTATAACTATGGCAACGATATCTAAAAGCCCCGTATTAGAAACTTATCAAGCCAGCGTGCGCTTGCTTTCAAAAACTTTACAAGAGAGCTTATTGAAAAGCGTAGATACTGAAGCGTTTAGCCAATTATTTGATCAAAAAAATCTTTCTGAAGAAGGAAAACAAACTTTTGGCACAGGGTTAAATATTGATGCACTGACTAATTTACAAGAACAATTAAAAAAAGATTTTAACAACGATTATCAAGACACTATTGATTTAGGTCAACAGGAACTACAAAGTAATGAACTAAAAATAACTGTTAAAAATGCCCAAGCGAGATTAGCGGAAAAATTAAAAACAACGAAAGCGAAGCTACTTGAAAAACTGACTGCCGAATTAAATTCTAACGGTCAAGTATTTAATGCAGAAGATCAAGCCCAACTTAATAATGCCTTTAATCAATACATGGATAAAACGGCTGAGAAACTGAATGAGTCTTTGAAACAGTTTGAATCACTAAATCGGATTAAACTTAGGTTACAAACACATAACGCTATTAACTCAACCGACGCGACATTCCGTGCAATGGGATTAAATAATACTCACTCGCTATCAGATATTCCTAAACCTTCTGCTCCAATGCCAGGCTTTACAGTGAATAGCAATAAGCTTTATTCACAATTAAAGTATACCCTTGCGAATAAGAAATCTGGGGAGAGGATTAATATCGAATTAACTGTACCTAACAGGGAAGAAAATCAGCGTCAGATAGCCGAAGCCGGTTTACAATACCGCACCCCCGGCTTAGCTTTATTACTGTCCATGCTTCTTTTACTATTCGTCCATTTACGTCTGGTCTTAAAGAACGATGAACAAAAAGTTACTGATGCCATTAATAAACTGATTAAAGGAGATGGCCTTAGTATCGACCCTAACGATATAAAGTTAAAAATAAGTCAGATAGGTCACAATGGAAAGGATTACGTTATTCATGAAGGAGATTTATCTGAACCCTCTTTGAAGCAATTAAATCGATCTAGCCAAGAAATCAAAAAAATATTGCATGAAGGATATAATAGTAGTGAAAAAAATAAGATTCCTTCTTTATCGCCCGATTCAGGATATAATTCTCCTGCTGAAGAAAGTGATAATGATGAAGCAAGTAAACAAAATTCCATTTCTCCTGTCTTTCATTCCGTTTAATACTTCTTTATAAACCCTATTGTGATTGCCGTTTATTTTATTAGTGGGGCAATCACAACCTTCTGTTGTGTTTTTTTATAATACCCTGAACACTCATTTTAAGACCTATAAACAGTGCAGTTTTTAGCTTTTTGCTGAATGAGAATAAGCATAAGTCCTCAAGTGATCTAATCGGGACAATCGATCCTTTAATTTTTGATCTTTAATATCGGGTTTGTAATCAACAATCTTTATATGATTTCTTTCACATTCAATCGAAGCAAGACGTTTAGCCGCATCAAGCCCATCTATCTTAACACGCTGAGCGCCTCGTTTAACTAATAATTCAATAATGGCTTTTACCGTAATTAATAACCGGCCTGTTGTATAACTTCCATAGAATTTTCCAGATGCGGTTTTTAAATAAGAACCATAATCAAAGATTTGATAACCGTTTTCTACTTGAAAAATCTTCGGTACAGCAAGCGTTTCAGTTCCGATCCCGCCTTGACCGATTGCTCCTTGCTTAGCTTCAACAATCGAAACTTCGAAATATCCCCACATCAATAACAAAAGCGAATAGAATTGCTGAGAGTTTAAAGAACTTACAGTACGACTACCCATAAGTTCAGCAATCTGACTCAATAATTCATCGACATTTAAATGAAATTCTGTATCTTCATTGTTATTCGTCATTAAAGTTCACTTATATCGTTCAAGGTGTCGTATTTTCTTCAGCATCACCGGTGGGTGGAGTTGAGCTCGAGGAATGTGATTTAGTTTGTTTGAGTTCTCTCAAACGACGACCTAACTGCATACCGCCGGCTGAACTTTCACTAATTCCCTGACTCGTAGGCATTTGTTGTGTAATCTGTCCAACATCTCGATCATGCTGGCCACGTATCCCTTGTAACATGGATTCTTCATGGCCACTTTCTTGTGGCCCACCGATCCAACGCAGTACTTTATTCGGTACTTCATAGATCATTGCAAAACTACGATTAATAATCGCTAATACTGCGGCGGTATAAATAGCCATCATAGCGGTTTGATAAACAATTGCAAAAATATCACCGTTATAATCATTTAAAAATTGCACGGCGATACTAAATCCCCGATTAAATACTGAAAGTGCCACATAGGATAAAACAATACCGAAAATGAAACCAAATACCATTAACATAGGTCTTAAGAAAACACTGGCAAGTAACATAATTGATTGTTCTGCCTTACCCAAAAAGTCATGTCCTTCAGGATGCGTAATACCTAATGCAACCAATGGAGCCGCTAAAATTGCTTCTAACACCACTGCAAACCAAGTAATACTGCCAAATGCAAACAGAAAGAATGGAATTAAAGGGAGATAATAGGAAAGTATTGAGCCCAAAACAAAATTAACTGCCATCCAAACAGTTAGCATAGGAACTATCAAGATCAGAAGATTAGTAATCGCTAACATTCCATTGACTGCAGCACCTACTGTCCAAAAGCCCGAGGCAAAACCTGCGGCAATGCCTGCAATACCTAATCCAGTCATTGCGGCTAAAAGAGAGATCCACACCTGCTCTACCATCGACACTAAGCCATTGCCTACCGATGTTAAGGCAACTATAGGATCCATATCTTTATTGTTAATGTTATCCGCTAGCGTTTTTTCAAAATCTTGAACTCGAGGAAATATCGTATCCAGAATAGCCGATACGACCTTTCCAATGGCATTTACATTAGCCGGATGATCGGGTAAAGAAGGGTTAGGCTCATCACCTGGGTTATTATTACTTGCAGCCCGTGCTTTTTCTGCTGTCGTATAACTATCGATAACGCCATCTACACTCGGTAAATTATTTTTAAGATTCGCTATTACCGTATCATCTTTAATTTGAGAAAAAGTATTTCCATCATAGTTAGGATTAAATTCTGGATAAATTTTATCACTGATGGCAAGCTTCCCAGTATTTTTTCTAATGCTTTGGTTCAAACGAGCCATGTTGTAATAATAACTACCGGCAAGTATCCAGCCTGATTTTTTTGCATTATCAATAAAATCTTTATATTTCTTATTTCCATCATCGGCTAAAGAGCGCAAAGCAGGCTTTACAATACCAAAATAATCTTCTCCTGCATCCACTAAATTATTTTCAAAAGGATCAAGATCTGTCGATTTTAAATGAACTAAAGATGCAACCGTATGAGGAGTAGAAGGTGCTAATTGATTAGCAATACTGGTTGCTTGGCTACTTAAATCCAATGTCATTTGCCTCATGGCAATACTTGCACTATCATTCGCATTTAAATTAGCCGGGTTACTGACCTGTCCATTATCCGCTTTACCAATAAAATTCCACGAAACTGTACCGCACATTCCTTGTAAGTTGGCAAAAGCGCCCGATAATTTTCCGGGAAAACTAATAAATCCACCGGTATCTTTTACATAATCAATAGGTAAGCCCGTATTTTTTCCATCAGGTCCTTTGCCTGTTATAGCCAGTGAAGTTAAAAAATCAGGGACGACTACCGTTTTACTCGGATCAGTGTTGTAGTATTGTTTAGATAATGCATTATGCACCGTTAACATGCATATTTCTGACTTTAAAATACTGCCTGCTTTGTCAATTAAAAAAGTATTATTGGCTCCAGAACCTTTTTTGGGATCCAATGATTGAATAGGCTCAACGATGGTTCCATCACGGTGAATATAATTCAAAGTGACATTCCAGACTTGGTCGGCCGCACCCACACCTTGTACTACCACCCACATAACAAGAATTTGTATAAACGAATAACCACTTGCCTTAGGAAGTAATAAGCCAACCCCACCGACGGTTCTAAGTGGAACCCAAATTGACGACCATTTTTTACCTAAAAACTCTCCTTCATGTGATGTATTTAAGATCGAGATAAATAAAACATAACTCAATAAAATGGAAGACATCACTAATATGATGGAATTAAATGTACCAAACATGGCGCCTAAAATCTGGCTACCTGTTCCATGTAACACACCATCCACGACACCAAAAATAGTCGCTAAATAAGAGATGGATAAATCAGTGGTAGGGGGAGTTAATGTATCAGCTAACAAAAAGTGTGGAAATAAACAAAATAAAGTTGTTAATAAAATCTTTTTCATTATTTTTTCACTCTAATAAACTGATTTAACCAATCGCAGAAACCGCAACCTAAACGACGTTGTTTAATTTGAAACAACCAAAAATGATAACGAAAAATCTGTGTTAAAATAATAAAACAAATCCCTAAACCTGGATAAAACCCCCGAAATGCATGGATATGAAAAAGATAGATACTATAAGAAATACTGACTAGAAAAAGAAAAACCCAAATCCACATTAAGCGTGTGAATTCTCTGCTACGTTGAGCTAAGTCCTCTGAGGTTAGCTTGAGGCGTAGTAAGGCCTCTTCAAAGGATTCTTGTGTTGACGCTTGTTCAGGAATAAAAAATTTTTTAATAAAAGCAAACACTGAACGATTGCTTTTAGATAAATGTTGATAGTCTATCCACTTAGGGATATCAATAGCCGGCTTAATTATTTTTTTTATTCCACTGATAAAACTCACGTACTACCCCGCATTGAATAGGTCTATCTTATCTCGTCCAAATTAAACTTGCAAACGGAACTCAGCATCCCTTAGGCGTATGGGTTACTCATTATTTTAATAAATTAATAGGAAAACGGAAACGAGAGAAGCTAAATATTATTTGATTTAACTGGCATTAAGTTGGATAATTGAATTTACCCTGATGTTTTATATGACTTAAAATAGAATAAACAAATAAAACCATATCACATTTATGCCCGATCTTACGCATAAAGGCTCACATCTCTATTGGAAACATTATCAAGACCCCTTGATCTATAGAGTTCTTTGCTTCATGGAAAGTGTTGAGTCCTGGACCAAAGACGGTGATGAAGCACTTGAAGCCAGCCTTTTAGCACTGAGTAAAGAGCTTGATGATATCGAGCGAATTGATCTGGATAAGCTTGCACAGCAAGCCTTATTTATCCGTTTGGGTAACCATTTAGGTATGTCTCGTACCTTACGTTTACTCCAAGCCTTAGATACCTCACACCCTGGTTCTGCGGCTAAGTTACTCATGCATGCGGAAGAAGTCAGCCAAGGTCCTGGAGATGAAGCCGGTTTATTTCTACGTAGGAATATTAGCTTTGAGCGTTTACGTTTGCTGGCTCGAGTTTTTTCACAAGACCGCTTGAATTTAGTTTTAAAAGCATTAGAAGGTGAGTAAATTATGTTTAAGTCATTGTTTGCAAGATACCCTATTATTCTATTAAGTTGTTCTTTCATTGGCTTAGCATACGCTTATCCTGGATCCCCTCCGAAGGATCCTTTACAGGCTTATCAAGATGAGATCCGACAGTCTGAAAGCAATGCCTCACAAGCTGTTTTACATGCTTTAAAAGGTACCCACACCGATTCCGAGAACACGACTCAACAAAACCCAGCGATACCGGAATCATCTACTACCCTACAGACACCTCGCTCCAATGCTGATAAAGCCTTTAAACCAACAGATAAATCCTCTGCAAATTCAATGCATTCATCAAATAAAAATCCTTGGGTACAGCCTAACCCTTGGGCAAAACAGCCCCCCAATATTTGGGAAAAAAACGCTAAAGTAAATCCCTATGCCAATGCACCTATTCCTGGGCCCATACCGTCTAATACCTCGACGAATATTCCGAGTCCACCGAATATTTTTGCACCTTCTCAACCTATACACAACCAATGAATCTAATACTTATCTCTAAAAAATTTTACATTCAAATTCAATGAGGATGCGGTTATGTCTCATTTATCAAAAATAAAAAAATTAAAGCCCTTAAGTATTTTATTACTCTCAACCACTTTATGTGCGTTACCAAGCTATGCCAATATAGGACCAGTATCCACACCTAATTTTGCCGAAATGCAGATAGAAAAAAGCATAAAAGATTTAGTGGCCGGTTATGGGAGTGCAGCTATCTCAAAAAAATTAATGAATACGGCCCCAACGGATGATGCTTTAACAATTGCAATTACTACGGCTCAAGCGGCCTATTTATTATCTTCAGGCTATTCATCTGTAGGAACTTTAACCCAGCAATTACTCTCTCAATCGGCTAATTTGAGCGATAACAATAATAATATTTTATCTTTTCTTTGGAACCCAAATACAAAAATCAACCCTGAACTAAAGAAGAATCCTTTACAATCAATTGATATCAATAGTCTACTCCAACCCATTAGTTACAATGACACTGAAGCCGATGAGGCTAAAAATGTGATTAATGCGCTCAGCAATTCTTTAATGCCTATTAATCTAATTAATTTCGAACAACTCATTGCCAATTTATCTGGCAGTAAAGAAAATAATTTGAATGCCACACTTCAAAAAAAGCAAATTCAGGCCTATTTAGCTACTTTGCGCAGTTATTTAGCAACACAAACGGTAGCCCTTAATAATCTTTATCAGCTTTTTACTGAACGGCAAAAAATTGATTCCAATAAATTAGATCCTGCGTTACGTCCCGCTTTCCGAGCCATCGCGGCTGAAACAGACGGCCCCATTAGTTTATTAAAATTAGAAAACTATATGGCAACCCGTCGAATTCTAAGTAAAAAATGGCATAACGATTTAATATCAGAAAATCCAGCTACTTTGCAGCGACAGCAGGTAGAGCTTTTGGCTGAAAACTTGGCAGAAAGCTATCAGACAAGGATGACATTAGAGCGTTTACTCGCTACTATGTCAGTCTTAGTCCTTGTACTCAATAGTAATGAACGTGTTCAATTACAGAATCAAGTACAAAATATTCTTAACCCTAATAACCAAACTTCAGGATAATTACTTTTAAACGGCATGGACCAACGTAATCATATATCGTTTTTTATTGGCTGCCATTGGAAATGGACTGCATTGTGAAGCAACCTTCGTTTATATAACATATATGAGGATTGCAAATTGAGCAGTAAAACCGACAAAGATTTAAGCGCAGAAAATTTCTTAGAGCAGATTAACTCCCCTGCGCAATTGCGTAAGCTAACGCACACGCAATTACTACAACTAACCACTGAGTTAAGAGCGTTTCTGATTCAAACACTTAATCAATGTGGAGGACATTTTGCGGCTAACTTGGGAACTATAGAGCTAACGATTGCGTTGCATTACGTGTTTAATACGCCGCATGATCCGATTATTTGGGATGTTGGTCATCAAGCCTATATACATAAAATTCTTACGGGCCGCCGTGAGCAATTGGGTAGCATTCGTAAAAATCAGGGTTTAGCACCCTTCCCTTCTCGCGACGAAAGTTCATTTGATAGTTTTGGCGTGGGTCATTCGAGTACTTCAATCAGTGCTGCATTAGGATTTTGTGTCGCAGCAAAGAAAAATAATACGGGTCAAAAGGCGATTGCCGTCATCGGTGATGGCGCAATGACGGCAGGCATGGCTTTCGAAGCTTTAAATCATGCTGGGGATATCCATGCCGATCTGTTAGTTATACTTAATGATAACGACATGTCAATTTCTAACAATGTGGGTGCCCTATCTAATTATTTTGCACGCATCTTATCGAGCAAGCTTTATTCGAGCGTCAGAGCAGGAAGCAAAAAAATTTTGGAATCGGTTCCGAGTGTACGTAAGCTCGCTAAACGTACCGAAGAACACGTTAAAGGGATGTTAGTACCCGGCACTTTGTTTGAAGAACTAGGTTTTAATTATATTGGCCCGATTGATGGACATGATTTACCCTTGTTATTGCATACATTCAATAATGTACGACAACTCTCTGGCCCACAACTGATTCATGTCATTACAACCAAAGGCAAGGGATATACTGCTGCTGAAAAAGATCCTATCGCTTATCATTCCGTAAGTCCAAATTTTTTAGCGCCTCTAACAGTGACAGTCAATCAGTCTAAGCCTAAAACCTACGCAAATGTTTTTGGACGCTGGATTTGCGATATGGCCGCTATCGATGAACGTTTAATTGCAATTACTCCCGCAATGCGTGAAGGTTCTGATCTGATAGAGTTTTCAGTGCGTTATCCGGATCGTTACTTCGATGTCGGCATTGCCGAACAACACGCTGTTACGTTTGCCGCAGGACTCGCTTGTGCAGGTCTAAAACCCGTTGTTGCCATATATTCTACCTTTTTGCAACGCGCCTACGATCAACTAATACATGATGTCGCATTACAAAATCTACCCGTATTATTTGCTTTAGATAGAGCCGGAATTGTCGGTGGCGATGGCGCTACACATCATGGCTGTTTTGATCTCACTTACCTACGTTGTATCCCAAATATGACAATTATGACGCCAAGTGATGAAAATGAATTAAGACAAATGTTATTTACCGGTTTTCAACTCACAACACCTTGTGCCATACGGTATCCACGTGGAACAGGAAAGGGCAAACAGGTTGAACAAACCATGTCATCCATCCCCATAGGCAAAGCTGAAATCTGCAGGAAAGGACAGTCAGTGGCTCTATTAGCCTTTGGTTCAACGTTACATCCCGCACTCAGTGTCGGCAACATATTGAATGCCAGCGTAATCAATATGCGATTTGTAAAACCTTTAGATGGAAAGTTACTAAGAAACCTAGCAAAAACCCACGACTTATTGGTCACCTTAGAAGAAAATGTTAAGGCAGGTGGTGCAGGTGCTGCTGTCAGTGAATTTTTACATCAACAAAATATTCTTTGTAATATACTGATCTTAGGACTTCCTGATCGATTCATTAAACATGGCGATCCTAACACATTGCTTGCAGAAGCTAATTTAGATGTGGCTTCTATCTTGTCTGCTATTGAGCAACGATTAAGATATCTTATCACTACATCTAGCACTGTCACGGACTTTTTAGTACAGTGAGTGCATTTTCTGGGCTTTGTCCCAATGGATTTGTTAGGAAGTATACAGAGACCTTTTTATATTTATGATTTCCAAGCTTTTAAGTAAATTTATTCCTAGTCGTAATCAACGACTGCTAAAACAATTTGAGAAAACTGTTGTTGCCATCAATGCGCTAGAACCCAAGCTGCAAAGTCTATCCGATACGCAACTACAAGCCAAAACAGCTGAGTTCAAAGCGCGCTTACAAGAGGGTTGCGCTTTAGATGAATTGCTCATAGAAGCCTTTGCAGTAGTTCGTGAAGCCAGTGTACGCGTATTGGGCTTACGTCATTTCAATGTACAGTTAATTGGGGGTATGGTTTTACATAGCGGCAAAATTGCCGAAATGCGTACCGGTGAAGGTAAAACCTTAGTCGCAACACTACCTGCATATTTGAATGCGTTAAGTGAATTGGGTGTGCATATCGTCACTGTCAATGACTATTTAGCCAAACGTGACGCGGAATGGATGAAACCTGTCTATACTTTCTTAGGATTAAGTACGGGTGTGATTGTTTCGGATCTTCCATTAGTACAACGTCAAGCCGCTTATGCTGCCGATATAACTTATGGGACCAATAATGAATTTGGTTTTGATTATTTACGCGATAATATGGCCTTTTCATTAGCAGAAAAATCACAACGCATTTTAAATTTTGCTATTGTAGATGAAGTAGATTCCATTTTAATTGATGAAGCACGTACACCCTTAATTATTTCAGGCGCCAGTGAAGAAAGCTCAGAACTTTATATCAAAATCAACCAAATCATCCCACAACTTGTTTTAAGAAAAGAAGAAGAGGGTCCTGGTGATTTTTATCTTGATGAAAAAGCCAAGCAGGCCTACTTAACCGAAGAAGGACATCAAAAATTAGAAGCGCTATTAGTCAAGCAGGATTTATTAAATCCAGGTGAAAATTTATATCACCTGACTAATATTGGCTTGATGCATCACGTCTATGCCGCTTTGCGTGCCCATTATCTTTTTCAACGTGACATCGATTATATTGTAAAAAATAATCAAGTTATTATTGTGGATGAGCATACGGGGCGTTTAATGTCAGGTCGACGCTGGTCGGATGGTTTACATCAAGCAGTGGAAGCGAAAGAAAAAACTCAAATACAAAACGAAAATCAAACCTTAGCTTCAATTACATTTCAAAATTATTTTCGTCTCTACCATAAACTGGCAGGAATGACCGGTACCGCCGATACGGAAGCCTATGAATTTCAACAAATTTATAATCTAGAAGTTGTTGTGATCCCTACACATTTACCCGTTTCACGTCAAGACTTAGCCGATCAAATTTATCTGACTAAAGATGAAAAATTTAATGCCATCATTGAAGACATTAAAACTTGTCGTGCACGTAAACAACCTGTGTTAGTCGGTACGGCATCGATAGAAACATCCGAATATTTATCACAACTATTGCAAAACGAAAATATTCCACATCAAATACTCAACGCGAAATTTCACGAAAAAGAAGCTCAAATTATTGCTGAAGCAGGTCGTCCAGGAACCGTCACTATTGCCACTAATATGGCTGGGCGTGGAACCGATATCGTTCTAGGAGGTAATCTAAAAGCTGAGCTCGCTGCCTTGCCGAATGACACCTCTGCAGAAGAAATTGCACAACATCAACTTAACTGGCAAAAAAAGCACGATGAAGTCATTGCCGCCGGCGGTTTACATATCATTGGTAGCGAGCGTCATGAATCGCGACGTATTGATAATCAGTTACGGGGGCGCTCGGGTCGACAAGGTGATCCCGGTTCTTCGCGCTTTTATTTATCTTTACAAGATAATTTAATGAGAATTTTTGCTTCGGATCGTGTTGCCATGATCATGCAAAAGATCGGAATGCAGCCCGGTGAAGCCATTGAGCATCGTTGGATTACGCGCGCCATAGAAAATGCGCAACGAAAAGTAGAAGGTCGTAATTTTGATGTACGAAAACAATTATTAGAATTTGATAATGTCGCTAACGAGCAACGTAAAGTGATTTATGAGCAACGCAATGAACTATTAACAACTGATGATATTTCACCTATTATTAACAATCTTTGGGCCGATGTTATCGATAGTGCTATTGAACAATATATTCCCCCACAAAGTTTAGAAGAGCAGTGGGATATCCCTGGCTTAAAAAATCAATTAAAACAAGATTTTTGTTTAGATTTACCGATAGACGCTTGGTTAGAAGATCCTAATTGCCTGGAAGAAAACCTTCGAGAAAAAATATTACTGGCTGCACAAAATGCGTATATAGAGAAAGAAAAACTATTTGGTGCTTCAACCTTACGCCAAATTGAAAAAACTTTAATGTTACAAACACTTGATACTTTATGGAAGGATCATCTTGCAGCGATGGATCATTTGCGCCAAGGTATCCATCTGCGTGGCTATGCGCAAAAAAATCCAAAACAAGAATACAAACGTGAATCCTTCCTATTATTTACTGAGCTATTAGATCAGTTAAAATACCAAGTCATTAGTTTACTGAGTTGTCTACAGATAAGTACACCCAAAGATGCCGAACGTTTAGAAGAACGACGACGCCAACAAATGCCACAATTACTTGATTTCCAACATCAAAATTTACAGACAGAAGATGAAATCTCGTTAATAAATAAAACGACATCCAATTCTATTAATACGCAACGGAATTCTAATAAAACGGGGCGTAATGACCCTTGTCCTTGTGGATCTGGAAAAAAGTATAAACATTGCCATGGTCAAATCAATTGATTAATAAGCCCATTTAAATAAAAGTTATGTCCTCTATTAATAAAAAAACACCTATAGAAATTGAAAAAATGCGTATTGCCGGTCGACTGGCGGCAGAAGTTTTAGAAATGATTGCACCCCATGTCAAAGAGGGTATCACTACGAATCAACTTGATAAGATCTGTCATGATTACATTGTTAATCAACAACAAGCCATCCCTGCCCCTTTAAATTATCGTGGTTTTCCAAAATCAATTTGCACATCGATTAATCACCAAGTGTGTCATGGTATTCCTAGTGACCGTATATTAAAAGATGGTGACCTGATTAATATCGATGTTACTATCATTAAAGAAGGTTATCATGGTGATACCAGTAAAATGTTTTTTGTGGGTAAACCTTCGATATTAGCTCGGCGTTTATCAACAATAACGCAAGAATGTTTATATCAAGCAATACGTCTTGTAAAGCCAGGATGTTACTTGGGAGACATTGGCGCATGTATTCAGCATTATGCCGAATCAGCAGGTTTTTCTGTGGTACGCGAATATTGTGGCCACGGCATAGGACGGCTTTTTCATGAAAACCTGCAAGTATTGCACTATGGCCAAGCAGGCACAGGCATTCAACTTGTTCCCGGTATGACCTTCACGATAGAACCTATGATCAATGCCGGTAAACGTTTCATTAAACTCATGCCAGATCAATGGACTGTTGTAACGAAAGATCATAGTTTATCAGCACAATGGGAACATACTCTACTCGTTACCGAGACAGGATACGAGGTGTTCACGCTACGCACCGAAGAACAAGGTATCCTTTGAATTGAGTTTTACTTTCCTAAAAAAGTGAACCGTCGAATATCTCCGGCCCCTAACCCTCATCCCACACTTAAATTTTCAAACTAAGTACAAGGGTTAGCCTACGCACCACACCTAGCTAAATTATTGATTTTATGTGATTGAGCATTTATAGTCCCTAATCTCTAGTATTTTTACTAGATAAAAGCGTCAAAAAAAAGATAAAAAACAATGCGCTTAGTTTACTGTATTCTTCTGTGTAGTTTAATTATTGGCAGCATGGCCTGCCTTGCTTTTTATGATAAGCAAAGCATAGGCCAGACTCCTCCCGTATCTGTTCAAGCAATTACACCGCATTTAGAATCTTGGCAAAAAACGATTCAAGTTGTCGGAAGTCTATCTGCCAGTCAAAGCACGCTCATTAAAGCGGAAATATCTGGACGCATCACGGCTATTTATTTTCGTTCTGGTGAAGATGTTAAAGCCGGTGCTCCTTTGTTACAACTTAACCCCGCTATTTTAAATGCTCAGTTAGAAGCGGCTAAGGCGGCTACTAAATTAAGTAAAGCGGACTACGACCGTGGTTTGACACTTTATAAAAAGAAAGTATTTGCAAAAGCAGACCTTGATAAAGTTTCAGCAAATTACCAAGTCAATCTCGCTAAGCAAACCCAAATCCAAGCCACATTAAATCAAACCTTGATACGAGCGCCCTTTAGTGGTCAATTAGGTCTCAATCAAATTAACATAGGCGACATTATCAACCCCAATACACCGATTGTCGATCTCGAATCTATTAACACGCTAAAAGTTGATTTTAGTATACCCGGAACTGAAGCGAATAAAATTGCTGTCGGCAGTAAACTAACAGTTCAATCCAGTGCTTATCCAGATAAGTACTTTGTCGCTTATGTTGAGGCATTAGATTCTCATATCGATAATGACACACGTGGTTTTGCGGTGCGTGCTCGTCTTAATAACGCCGATCAAAAACTGCTTCCCGGTGCCTTTGTTGATATCAAACTCGAACTCGGCACACCACAAACCTTGTTTATTGTCCCAGAAACTGCTGTTAATACGGACGAAAATAGTTCTTTTGTATACCGAATCATTGATCATAAAGCGATTAAAACGCGCGTTACCGTTCGTTTTCATGAAGACGGAAAAATCGGCTTATTAAGTCCTGATATTCATTCCGGCGATCAAATAATCAGTGTGGGTGGCTTTAAAGTGCAGCCTAATA
Source organism: uncultured Rickettsiella sp. (assembly GCA_947058615.1). Lineage (GTDB taxonomy): Bacteria > Pseudomonadota > Gammaproteobacteria > Diplorickettsiales > Diplorickettsiaceae > Aquirickettsiella. The sequence goes on from CAMSHF010000002.1 coordinate 161,110, forward strand.
CAGTAGTAATCGTTGAGAAATAGCTGATGCAATTCACTGAAATCTTTATCCGCAAACCGATACTCAGCATCGTTTTTAGTTTGTTCATTTTACTCGTGGGTGTTAAAGCCTTTTTATCCTTACCCATACGTTTGTATCCATCCATTTCTCCATCTGTCATTAACGTACAAACGGCTTACCCTGGTGCCCCTGCACAATTAATGGAAAGCTTTGTTACAACGCCTTTAGAAAATGCATTAGGCGGTATCGAGGGTGTCGATGTGACGCAATCTTCAAGTACACTCAGTGTGAGCCAAATTACTTTACGATTTAAGCTTGACTATGATCTGACTAAAGCCATGACGGATGTCAGTAACGCGATTGCCTCCGTACGAAAACAACTGCCGGCTGCTGTTTTAGATCCCGTAATTAATACTAAAGATCCCAATGCCGATCCGACACTTTTTATTTCATTCACCAGTCATACTTTAAGTCTTCCTGCCATTACGGATTATCTAACCCGTGTTATTCAACCCGAATTACAAATTATTCCAGGTGTAAGCCAAGCGCAGATATTCGGTAATAACAATTATGCCTTCCGAATCTGGCTCGATCCTATAAAAATGATGGCGCATCAAATCACAGCGAGCGATATAACGACTGCACTACAACACAATAATATTCAATCCGCTTCTGGATCACTCATTACGCCCAATCAAATCATTAACATCAATACCAATACCGATATACACACCACAGCCGAATTAAATAACTTAGTGATTCGTAAGCAAGGTAATTACTTAGTTCGTTTATCGGATATCGGTCAAGCCGTACTAGGTATTGAATCAAATAATGAGAATAGTGCCAACGTCAACGGAAATACGCACTCGGTAATTATGGGTATCGTGCCTCTCAATACCGCCAATCCATTAGATGTTTCTAAAGCAGTTATCGCTCAATTACCTGAATTAGAAAAAGCTGCACCTGCCGATATAAAAATTCACTTAATTTGGAATTCATCAAAATTTATTGCTGCCTCCTTACATGACGTTAAAAAAACCATTTTTGAAGCCTGTTTATTAGTATTTACTGTTATTTTTTTATTTTTAGCAAGCTTTCGTGCCGGTTTAATTCCACTGGCCACTATCCCTTTGTCTTTAATGGGTGTGTGTATCGCGATGCTAGCACTAGGTTATTCACTCAATGTACTAACCTTTTTGGCCTGGGTATTAGGTATTGGATTGGTGGTAGATGACGCAATTGTAGTGTTAGAAAATATCCATCGTCATATCAGCTTGGGAAAAACGCCCGAAAATGCCGCTATCATTGGTACCCAAGAAATTGGACTCGCCATTGTTGCAATGACACTCACTTTAGCCGCTGTCTACGCACCGATTGGTTTCATCCATGATATGACGGGTCTATTATTTCGTGAATTTGCTTTCACTTTATCTGCAGCGGTCATTATTTCGGGCTTTATCGCTTTAACACTTTCACCCATGATGTGCGCTAAGCTTTTAAAACATGAACATCAAACCTCTCGTTTTGGCTTAAAGGTCGATCATTTTTTTAATATCACAATAATTGCTTACAAAAAATATTTACTTTTAGCCATAAACCACCGAAAAGCTATCTTAAGCCTAGGTATAGTGGTTTATCTTATTTGTTTTGGATTATTTAAAAGCTTGCCGAGCGAATTAGCTCCGCAAGAAAATCAAGGCTTTATTATCAGTGCAAACACTGGACCTACATCCGCTAATTTAGCTTATATGGAAAAATATATGGCTAAAATTCAAGCGATTTATAAAACGATTCCTGCCATAGACACGGTCATTAACATCATAGGAATACCTACGACTAATAATGCATTGTCTTTTTTAATTTTAAAACCTTGGAATAAATGCACGACAACAAGCGCAGCCATTATCCAAACTTTATTTAAACGTTTTTGGGGAATTACCGGCTTACAAGGATTTGCATTTAATCCTCACGTTCTACCCGGCGCAACCGGCCATGCTCCTTTAATATTTGTGCTTAAAAGTACCGATAGCTATAACAGCTTATACCAATTCAGTAAAAAATTGCAGATCGCCATTACACAAAATAATCCCCGGATTATCGGTTTACAATCGGATCTCAAAATGGATGCCGATCAAATTCAACTTAATATTGATAGAGATAAAGCCAACTTTTTAGGTATTTCAATGAGTGATATAGGCAATAGCTTAAATACATTAGTTGGCGCTCCACAAGCAAGCCTTATTAACTGGAAGGGTCGTAGTTACAAAATAATCCCAGAATTATATCGAAATGATATGAGTGCCGAAGAACAGTTGAAACTCATTAATGTTCGTGGACAAAATAATCAACTTATTCCTTTAGCAAACTTCGTTCATATCGAAAATACTTCAACTGCTTTAAGTCTTAATCATTTTCAACAATTACGCGCGGTGACGCTAAGTGCGAATCTTGCTCCGGGTTACACTATCGGTGCTGCGGTTAACTATTTAAGCGGTTTAGCCACTAAAATTCTTCCCCATAACGTACAAATTGATTTTGCTGGTGAAACACGTCAATTCATACAAGCAGGAAATAGTCTACAACAGACATTTTTGCTTGCCTTGTTGTTTATTTTCCTAATTCTTTCTGCACAATTTGAAAGTTTTCGCGCCGCTTTTATTATCCTCATTAGCGTACCTTTATCCTTAACAGGAGCACTATTAACTTTATATATAACAAAAGGTACTTTAAATATTTACACGCAAATCGGTTTAATTACTTTAATTGGATTAATTACTAAACACGGTATCTTAATCGTAGAATTTGCCCGACAATTAAAAAACAATCCGCGGCTTTCAATACAAGAAGCAGTCATCGAAGCAGCGTCATTACGTTTGCGTCCCATTTTTATGACAACAGCAACCATGCTGCTTGCCGCCATTCCATTAGCTTTAGCGGATGGTCCCGGCGCTCATGCACGAAATCAATTGGGCTGGGTTATTTTAGGAGGAATATCCATTGGTACATTTTTTACCTTATTTATTCTACCCGTGGTCTATACTTTGATTTATCGCCATAAAAAAACTATTGACACCGCACTTTAAAGATATCCTTGCAACGGTGGGAGCGCTTAGAAAAAAATAAAGATTCGTTATACAAAATTATTATATAATTCGAGATTATTATTTTTTATTAACCGGATTGAATTTATAAACTATGGCTCCATTAAAGTCTATTATTGAAAAAATCTATCAAACAATCAATGAAATTAATTCAGAAACAATAGATAATATTAGCAAAACGGCTATTTTAGAAACTATTGCGTTACTCGATACAGGAAAACTTCGCATTGCTGAAAAAATAAATCACGAATGGATAGTTCATGAATGGTTAAAACAAGCTATTTTACTATTTTTCCGTATTACCAAATCTGAATTGATTGATGCAACCTATACGCACTACTTCGATAAGATCCCTTTAAAATTTTCACATTACAAGTTACAGCAGTTCCAATCAGAGGCCTTGCGTATTGTTCCTAACGCTTGTGTCCGATATGGTTCTTATATAGGTAAAAATACGATTTTAATGCCTTCATTTATTAATATCGGTGCTTATATCGATGAGGCAAGCATGATTGATACTTGGGCAACGGTTGGTTCCTGCGCACAAATTGGCAAGAATGTGCATTTATCGGGCGGTGTTGGAATTGGCGGTGTTCTGGAACCATTACAATCCAAACCCACAATTATTGAAGACGATTGTTTTGTCGGCGCACGTTCTGAAATAGTAGAAGGTGTGATAGTTGAAGAAAATAGTGTTATTGGCATGGGCGTTTTTATAGGCAGTAACACACCTATCTATAATCGTCAAACAGATGAAGTGATTTACGGTCGCGTCCCCAAAGGTTCTGTGGTTCTTCCCGGAAGCCTTCCGTCTAAAACAGGGAATTGTCATCTCAATTGTGCCATTATCGTCAAACAAATCGACGAACGGACTCGTAGTAAAGTTGCGATCAATGAGTTACTTAGAGATCTATAAAAAAATTGCATACCACAAATAACTAACCTACTATTATTTATAATTAAAGCTCATCATTTTTAAGGATTTTTCTAATGACTAAAAAAGCTATTATTACCGCTGTTTTATTAAGCAGTCTATTAACCGCAACTCCTGCAATCATGGCGATGAGTTCAAGTAAGCATATCGCTTGTGTTAAAACTAATCCGCAAGAAATTGCGGCCCTGTTTGACCGCTGGAATAATTCACTTAAAACTGGAAATCCAATCAAAGTCAATGCCAATTACACGGATAATGCTATATTATTAGCAACCGTATCCAGCAAACCTAGAGTCAATAGCGCAGAACGGATTGCGTATTTTAAAGAATTTCTAAGCGAACGTCCTGTAGGTAAAATTGATGCTCGTACCATAAAAATCGGGTGTGACAAAGCGATTGACACGGGTTTATATACCTTCACATTGAAAAACGGAAAACAAATTCACGCTCGGTATACGTTTACCTACCGCTGGGATGGGCACCAATGGTTGATTTCATCACATCATTCATCTGCATTACCAAACAATGCCTCATAAGAATATATTCCCCATAGCGGAATATCTGTGATTACATATGGTGCCGAAGGCCGGACTCGAACCGGCACAGCTTGCGCCACCGCCCCCTCAAGACGGCGTGTCTACCAATTTCACCACTTCGGCAACGAAAAACTCTTAAGAAAAGTCAGAGGGTAGCGGGTAAGATTGTTGATGATCGAAGGTTGATTTTCCTGTATTTTTGTTTATTAAGTGTAAATCTTTCTTTTTTGAACCACCTTTAATCTGGTTATTCACTGATGATGGTAATTGTTGGGTCAAATTAGCCAGTTTTTGAATGGGATCCTGACTTACTTTATGACCGGCTATATAACCTAGACTAAGGCTCGTAATAAAAAATAATAATGCAAGCAGACCTGTTAATTTAAGTAAAAAAGAAGCCGATCCTTGACTCCCAAAGACCGTTTGTGAAGCAGCGCTCCCAAAAGTGGCACCCAACTCAGCACCTTTGCCTTGTTGAATTAGAACTAAGGCAATCAATGCTATTGAAATAAGCACATGCATTAAAATTAAAAATTGCTGTAGCATAAATCTTACGTGTTATAGTATAGAAAAATTAAATGGCATTAATAGCCAATGAAGCAAGTACTTCATAGATACATAAAAACTCTGTTGCATCTAATGATGCGCCCCCAATTAAGCCACCGTCAATATCAGGCATTCGAAACAGAGCCTCAGCATTGTCAGCTTTAACGCTGCCACCATACAGGATAGGTAATTCTTGCGCAAGATCCAGGTCCAAAAATTTAATTTTTTCACGTAAAAAATGGTGAACTTCTTGTGCTTGCTCAGGCTGCGCCGATATACCTGTACCAATAGCCCAAACGGGCTCGTAAGCAATAATAGACTGTTTTAAAATCTGCTTATCATATCGAACAATTTTTTCCAACTGGGTTTTTAACACTTCTTGAGTTTGATTGGCTTGCCGTTGTTCTAACGTCTCACCCACGCAAAGGATAGGAATCAAACCTAATTTAATGGCTAAATTAAATTTTCTTGCAATTTGCTCATCGGTTTCTCCATAAAATTGACGGCGTTCTGAATGACCTAACAAAACATATCGACAACCAAACTCATACAACATTTGACCTGATATTTCACCTGTATAGGGCCCCTGTGGTTCAGCAGCCATATTCTGACCTCCCCATTCCAGCTTAGTTTTGTTTAACAACATCTGTGTTTGATCAAGAAAAACATAAGGGGGGCAAACAATCATAGCAACATCAGGTTGAATTATTTTTTCACGATACTGAATGTTATTTAATAATTGGGTGACAGAAGCTTTGTTGCCATGCATCTTCCAATTTCCAATGATATATTTTTTACGCATTTAGATTCCTTCTTACACACTCACATTGACAAGTAATTGGCAGTCAGTTTATCACAGTCCGAAGTCAGCAGATCGCTATTTTCATCAAGAGAAATTTGATCAATTTTGAAGTTGAAGCGATTAAAAGAAAACCAATTTTTTCTCATTTGCCTAAAAAATTTAAGCATTATGTTATTAGAACCATGAGAAAAAATCTCTTTTATTTGATCCTTTAGATCTTTTAGCTCAACAAACTCTTGTGTTTTCAATTGACTATAATTAAAAAAATAATCAAAAAAAACCATTTAGTATATCGTATTTATCACTCATGGAAAGTCTGCGATTATTGTTTAATACCAAAGGTAGCGTTTTTAATATTAATTTTATTTGATGATAAGTAAGTTGAGAAAAAATTTTTTTACACCACAAAGTAAAAAAGTTAAAAGCTTCTACTAACTTATCATGAAAAATATTCCGTTGCATGCGCTTAAAAAAAATATAACGTAAGATTATGATATAGCCTTTATTTTCATTTTCTAAAAGAATAGATGCAATTTTTTCATTATCTATTTTTTCAACGATACTGTGAATTAATTTAGTATAACAATTAATCTTAATTTGGTTTAAATTATCACGCTTAAAGACTAACATCATCCATGCTTCCAAAACATACCAAATAAGACTATAACCTTTGTGGTAGATTTGAAAACTAAGTATTTTTATTTCAGAAACAGTTATTTTTTTAATAATTTTTTGGGTAATATTGCTTAAATAAATAACTTGTTCAGCATGTAAATTTTCATAAGCTATTACATACAAAAGTCTTTGAATAACATTAAACCCCGTATCTTGAGTATTGAAACAAAAGTTTGAAAAAGTAAATGGGCTGGCTTTTTCTAAAAAAAATTCTATTACGTTAGCCATTGCCATAATTCTTTCACTATTTTCTTCAGATTTTACAAAATCAGCGAATGTGAATCTCATTAATTCGTTTAAAAAAAAATAAGGCCAAGTTAATTCCTGAATTTTGTTATCAACGAAAAGTTGATCCATCGTATCAAAATCAGCCTTCATTATTAATAAATACAGTAGTTCAAGTAAGCGTTTACTTTGATCAACATTTAAGCATTTATTTTTTATAAAAATGAGCATAGACATTGGAATTACCATAAGATTAAGCTCATTTTTAGTGAGTAAGAATTTTTGTATCCAAATTGGATTTATCTGCTCTAAATAGGGTTTAATAAACTCAATGTCTGGAATACATAGGCAATAGCCCCTTTTATAAAGTAAACCGACTAATATTTTCTGTATCTTTTTTTGATTCTCTATTTGTCTATACAAAACAACTTCTTTCCCTTTTGTTTTCTTAGTACATGTAATTATCCGGAAACCTTATTTTTTCAACTGATTCTTAACCACAAGTACCTGCTGTTCTTTAATTCCAACGCTTTCAAAAAATCGTCTAAACGATTATTTGCGGATTTACATGGATGGAAAAAATTATATTTGTGAGATTCTAGCGGCCCATAAATTGAAATAGGTGCATTAAAAAGCGATTCGCTCATAAAAAAATCAGCTAATCTTTCTAATAATTTATTTATATTTTTGAGAAAGCTATTAAGCAATTTGACTTTAGAATAAGGTAAGTTAATTAATTGATCCTTTAATTTTGTTAGATTAACTTGAAATCTTTCGCTCGTTTCTTTTAGTAAAGCAGGAGATTCTTTTTTTGAACAAAAACAAAACATTAATTGATCCAGTTTGATATTTTCTCTATTTAATTTATCCCAATCAGAAGTTAAAGTTTGAATTAAGCCTTGAGTTTCATCACTTAAATCAATTTTAGTTGAAAGCTTAACAAGTTCTTTGTCTAAACGCTCCCATCTATATATAACTTCACACAGTTTCTTATTCGGTATCTGCACAGTCAATGTCTGTTTATTGTTAATAATTATTAGTTGAATGGGCTATGGTTATGTTTATGCCAATGTAACTTGGAGCGTAAAGTTTCAAAATAATTATAATCTAAGGGATGAATTAATCGGAGAGATTTAGCATTTTTTTGAATACTAATATTAGCCCCTACCGGTACTGAGATTCGCTCTTGACCGTCACAACTTAACCAGGGTGCAGCCATGCTATGTGTATCGACATGAATGACAATTCGACTTTTTGCTGAAACAACGATAGGCCTTGCACTTAAGGTATGTGGAAACATAGGTACTAATACTATCGCTTCGAGTTGTGGGTATAAAATCGGCCCCCCGCCTGATAAGGCATACGCCGTTGAGCCTGTTGGTGTTGCCACGATTAAACCATCCGCTTGTTGAGCACATACGAATTGATCATCAATCATAATAGAAAATTCAATCATACGGGCCACATTACCTGGTGTTAACACCACTTCATTTAAAGCAATACCTGCCTGCTGTTTATCTAGTTGCACGGTAATAGTCGCATTAAGTAAAAAACGCTTTTCTTCTTGATAATTCCCGCTTAATACTTCGCCAATCTTCTTTTCTAAATCCTGAGGATGAATATCAGTAAGAAAACCGAGACGGCCTCGATTCACTCCTAACACCGGCGTATTATGTTTTACCGCACTATGAGCCGCATTGATAAGACTGCCATCACCACCCACGACAATCAGTAGATCCACTTTTTGTGCTAATTGATCGCGCTTAGCCGAAGTCAATTGACGATTTTTAAAACAATGTGTGGTTTCTTCTTCAACCAATACTTCGTAATGATGAGATTGCAGATAATCGAATACGGCAATGAGTGTATCACTCACATCCTTCATTCCCTGTCTTCCGATCAAACCAATAGTTGCAAAAATTTTACTCATAACGTTTGTTTCACGTAAAAAAGATTGGCTATACTCATTACAGTTGGACTTCGGACAGGTACCGAATCATACAACAATCTGGAATTTCAGAAAGGTTGTAAGGAACGGCAGCGTAGACCAAAACTCTAGAGCGAAGCATATATCCTGGTCGAAACTACCAAGGGAGTCAACCAATATATCTGCCTATTCAATTATTTTTTTAGTTAAGTTTTATTTTCCTGAAACTTATGCCCTTGAATCCAAGCATTTGAGTCTCCATATTTTATTTATTGTGCCTCTATTCTAATTATTGAGTAGGTATTTTTTACTTTAAAAATGGGAGCCTTTCAGAAATGACCAAAAAAGAGACCTCTAAAAAATCCACTTGGGAAAAGCTCAATATTGCAGCAAAAAAAGACTCCTCTAAACCGACTAATGAAAAAACGCCCCCCTCTACAGAAAACGAAAAGCTAGAAGAGGAACAACTAATAACCAGTCCCTCTTATAAAGCGCTAGAAGCGCAGTTAATTAAAACAGAAAATCAACTTAATGAAGTTAAAAACCAATTCGCCAAGCTTGAAGAACAAAAAATTTATCAGTTGGCCGAGATGGATAATATCCAACGTCGTAGTAAACGTGATGTTGAAAATGCGTATAAATTTTCATTAGAAAAATTCATTAAAGAACTGCTGCCTATAAAAGATAGTTTAGAAGCAGCGCTCAATCATGTCGAAACGAAAGAACAAGATGCCGCCTTATCTGGCATCCAGCTTACGCTTAAACAGCTACAAAGCCTATTAGAAAAGCACGGCGTAAAACCAATAGAACCGACTGGCCAGCCCTTTGACTCCCATTTTCATGAGGCCATGCTTATAGAAGAAAATGCTGAATTTGCACCGAATACTATTATTAAAGTTCTGCAAAAAGGTTATTTGCTCCATGAAAGGCTTATTCGGCCTGCTCGAGTTGTAGTCTCGAAAGCTAAAGAAAAAACTTCATGATTTTATATCTTGAAAATCCAACCTTGTAACCCAACCTTAGTAGGAGTTATTAATTTTTAATCGACAATTCACATTTTTAACTTATTAAATATCAGTAAAGTAAGCTAACGCGGAGAAATTTATGGCAAGTGCACAACCAAACCCAACTGCTGTCCTCGGCATCGATTTGGGAACGACCAATTCCTGTATGGCTGTTATGGAAGGCGCAAAGGCAAGAGTAATCAATAACATCGAAGGTCAGACAACTACCCCTTCTGTTGTTTTTTACAACGCTAAAAAAGAAGGAGATATCAAAGAAAATAAAATAGGAATGCCTGCAAAACGCCTTGCCCTTACTAATCCTGAACAAGTCCTTTATGCAATCAAACGTTTAATAGGTCGAAAATTTGATGATCCTGAGGTCCAAAAAGATATCAAAATGGTGCCCTATAAAATAGTTCCTGCTAAAAATGGAGATGCTTGGGTAGAAGTACAAGGCAAGAAACTATCACCTCAAGAAATTTCAGCACAAATCTTAATGAAATTAAAAAAAGATGCTGAAACCTATTTAGGCCATGCAGTTAATGAAGCCGTGATTACGGTCCCTGCTTATTTCAATGACTCACAACGTCAAGCGACTAAAGATGCGGGACGGATTGCGGGACTCAATGTTTCACGTATTATCAATGAGCCCACTGCAGCTGCTCTCGCTTATGGGTTAGATAAAAATCCTGGAGATACGAAAATAGCAGTTTATGACTTAGGTGGGGGTACTTTTGACATTTCCATTATTGACATCGCTAATGTTGATGGTGAACGTCAGTTTGAAGTATTGGCTACTAATGGTGATACCTTTTTAGGAGGAGAGGATTTCGACCTACGTGTTATTAATTATTTAGTCGATGAATTTAAAAAGGAACAAGGGATTGATTTACATAATGACCTTTTGGCTTTACAGCGATTAAAAGAAGCGGCTGAAAAAGCAAAGATTGAGCTATCCTCAGCCGAAGAAACAGATATTAGTCTCCCTTACATTACGGCTGACAGCAATGGTCCCAAGCACTTACATATTAAGCTAACTCGCGCGAAATTAGAGTCGCTAGTAGAAGACTTGATTAAACGCACTAAAAAACCTTGCGAAGACGCCATTAAAGATGCCAAAATCTCTCTCGATGAAATATCGCAAATTATCTTGGTCGGCGGACAAACCCGCATGCCTAAAGTGCGAAAATTTGTTGAAGATCTCTTTGGGAAAAAACCACTCACTAGCGTCAATCCAGATGAAGCGGTGGCTATTGGCGCAGCTATTCAAGGAGGTGTGTTATCTGGTAATGTTAAAGACGTACTCTTATTAGATGTCACTCCACTCTCATTAGGTATAGAAACCTTAGGTGGCGTAATGACTAAATTAATCGAAAGAAATACCACCATTCCAACAAAGAAAAGCCAAGTGTTTTCAACAGCAGAGAACAATCAACCTGCCGTTACTATCCATGTACTGCAAGGTGAACGTGAAATGGCTTCGGCGAATAAAACATTAGGGCGTTTTGATCTCACTGACATTCCCCCTGCTCCACGTGGCACACCACAGATCGAAGTTATTTTTGATATCGATGCAAATGGAATTATTAATGTGTCTGCTAAAAATAAAGCCACTGGAAAAGAACAAAAGATCGTCATCAAATCCGGAAGTGGTTTATCTGAAGAAGATATTAAAAAAATGATCAAAGATGCCGAAATTCATGCGGCTGAAGATCGCAAATTCCATGAGCTTGTTAAAGCGCGTAATGATGCAGACGCTTTGATTCACACTTCGAGCAAAGCAATCACTGATGCCGGTGACAAGCTTAATGCTGCTGAAAAATCTCAGCTAGAAAAAGCAATAGAAGACTTGAAAGAAGCGATCAAAGGCACTGATAAGGACGACATAGATGCTAAACTTAAAGAGCTAACCGAGCTCTCTAACAAAATGGCCGATCGCCTCTATGCACAGCCGAATACTGAAGCAGGGGATAATACCGGAAGTCAAACTGACACTGCTCAAGACAGTACTAAAGACAATAAAGACGATGTTGTTGATGCGGTATTCGAAGAAGTTAAAGATAAAGATAAAAAAGACGATAAGGATAAAAAGTAAGCCGCTCTCCTTATTACTGGCTAAAAAGGCCAGTAATAAGGAGCAAATAAATACATTCTATTTTTTAAAAAATCTTAAAAATTTATTCCTTAGCATGCAAGGACGCTAAGGGGATTTATCTTTGGTTCTTAACCTATGGCAAAAAAAACTGATTATTATGAAACACTCGGTATATCACGTAGCGCTACCGACAAAGAAATAAAAGAAGCCTATCGAAAATTAGCGAAGAAATATCATCCCGACAAATATCATTCTGCTGAAAGCCAATCAGAAAAAGCGGCGGCTGAAGAAAAATTCAAAGAGGTTAATGAAGCTTACGGAGTTTTATCTGATAATAAAAAACGCACGGCTTATGATCAATTTGGTCATGCCGGTGTAGATGCGACTGGGATGGGAGGGGCACAAAGCACACATGGATTTAACTTTAATGATGTCTTCGGCGATATTGGTGATGTTTTTGGCAATATTTTCGGTAATCGTAGCGGGTCTCAACAAAGCCAGCGTGCACAACGCGGTGCCGATTTACGCTATACTTTAGAGTTGGATTTAGAATCCGCAATTCATGGAACCACTGTACAAATTCGTATTCCGCGTCTTGTGACTTGTAAAAGCTGTCAAGGAACAGGCGCGCGTAAAGGAACTAAACCCACTTTTTGTAAAACCTGTGAAGGCCAGGGACAAGTTCGAATTCAACAAGGTTTCTTTACGATTCAACAAACCTGTCCCGATTGCCACGGTGAAGGACAGATTGTTACGGATCCTTGTCCAGATTGTCGTGGGCAAGGTCAAATTCAAGAAACCAAGACTTTATCTGTAAAAATCCCCGCTGGTATCGACGAAGGGAATCGAATTCGTTTATCTGGGGAAGGCGAAGCCGGAAGTCGTGGTGCATCTGCCGGTGATCTTTATGTGCAAATTCATTTAAAACCACATCCCCTATTTAAACGCGAAGGGAATCATTTATATTGTGATGTCCCCATTAACATGACGCTTGCATCACTCGGTGGCAATACACAGATACCTACTTTAGAGGGTATGGTCAACCTGCGTATCCCCGCTGAAACGCAAAGTGGAAAGATATTACGTTTGCGTGGTAAAGGGGTCCCTGGACGCCCTGGTGTAAATGGGGATTTACTTTGCCGTGTTATTGTAGAGACACCCATTAATCTGAGCGAAGCGCAAAAGGAATTACTCATTGCACTTAACAAAGAGTTACAAGATGATAACCACTACCCTAAAGCGCGACTATGGTTTGAGAATGTAAGAAAATTTTTCCGAAAATAAAACCGAAACTCGAAAAATGGGATTAAAAAAGGTATGATTGGTCTCATAGCAGTTAAATTTTTGCAAGACACCTTCATGTTGAGCAACCGGATATATTTCAGATACATAAGGGTTACCTATTGAGAGGTCACTGATTCAAGTGTGAAGAATACATCAATAATTCACTATGGACGCTGAAAAAAGATCTAATAAGCAAAGCTAGAGAGAAATCATGAAAAAAGTTCCTATGACTATCAGCGGTGCTGAAACTTTAAAGGAAGAGCTTCGACAACTAAAAACTATAAAACGGCCGCAAGTTATTGAGGCTATTGCTGAAGCGCGTGCTCATGGTGACCTTAAAGAAAATGCGGAATATCACGCTGCCAAAGAATCGCAAAGCTTTATCGAAGGTCGTATCACGGAGATCGAAAATAAATTAGCCAGTGCTCAAGTAATTGACGTCACTAAAATAAATAATCAAGGAAAAGTCATTTTTGGTTCGACCCTACATCTGATTAACACTCAAACAAAGGAAGAAATGATTTATCGAATCGTTGGTGAAGACGAAGCCGATATCAAACATGCTAAAATATCGGTCGCCTCTCCAATGGCCCGTGCATTAATTGGCAAAGAAGAAGGCGATAATGTCGACGTCCAAACCCCCTCAGGTTTGCTAAATTTAGAAATCGATAAAGTGGAGTATATCTAATTTCTAAAAAAATTTATTTTTTTATGACATTTAAGCCCCTCACAAAGTTTTCTTTTAAATAAATAATGACCTCTTTTTATCTTTATTTTTTAGCTAAGTTAACATCGAGCTTCCGTGAATCAATGTTAGTGCCAAGAGCTCGCTAATACACTAGTTAATTTTTCAAATTGCTAACAAACTTAAAAAGTAAATAAATAGCCTTTTTAAACATAATTTTTATCTTAAATTTTTACTTGGAATCTAAACCGCTACCACGGCTTTAATTGTTGGATGATATTTATAATCAATTAATGAAAAATCATCAAAAACATAATCAAAGAGTGATTCCGGTTTGCGTAGAATATTTAACTGCGGAGCGATATAAGGCTGCCTAGATAGCTGACAATGAACTTGCTTAAGGTGATTACTATATATATGGCAATCACCTCCTGTCCAAATAAACTCACCCACCTGTAAATTACACTGTTGTGCAATCATATGGGTTAATAATGCATAAGAAGCTATATTAAATGGCACGCCTAAAAAAGCATCGGCACTACGTTGATATAGCTGACAAGAAAGCCGTGAGTTAACCACATAAAATTGAAACAATAAGTGGCAAGGGGGTAACGCCATTTTTTCGAGCTCGCCAACATTCCAAGCGCTCACAATTAAGCGCCGTGAATCTGGATTCATTTTTATTTGTTTTATTAGCTGACTCATCTGATCAATCGTTTTATGGTCTGTTGTTGGCCAGGATCGCCATTGCCTGCCATAAATAGGTCCTAAATTACCTGTTGAATCAGCCCATTCATCCCAAATAGTAACTTGATGATTATTTAAGTAACGAATGTTGGTATCACCGCGTAAAAACCACAACAATTCATAAATAATACTTTTTAAATGCAATTTTTTTGTTGTAACAAGCGGAAAGCCGTGATTCAAATCAAAACGCATTTGATAGGCAAAAGTACTGAGTGTACCTGTTCCCGTTCTATCGGTTTTAACCTGGCCCTTATTAAGAATATGCTTTAGAAAATCTAAATAGACGTGCATCAGAACTTTAATCTAAAACATTCGAGTCTAGACTATGTTCAGCTAAAATTGAAGCCTTCACTATTCTGCGATACTATACCGCTCAATATTGAAGAGCTACTTTGGCCTCCCAATAAAAATATTCGTTTAGTTTTAAAATTATGAAAATTAATCTTTTTGGTGCAGGTTATGTCGGTCTGGTGACAGCGGCGTGTTTAGCAGAGCATGGAAACCAAGTACTTTGTGTCGACATTGACCAAGAAAAAATAAAGCGCTTACAGCAAGGAGAATGCCCTATTCATGAGCCGGACTTACCTGCTTTACTACAAAAGAATTTAAACGCGGGTCGACTTAATTTCAGCTCTGACCCGCTACAAGGGGTTGAGCATGGTTTCTATCAATTCATAACCGTTGGAACACCCCAAGAAGAAGATGGTGCAGCGGATCTAAGCTATGTGTTTGAGGTTGCCGAATACTTAGGTAAAACATTGACAGAATCAAAATTGATTATCAATAAATCAACCGTACCGGTGGGTACGGCGAATCGAGTGAAAACAATCATCCAAAAACAGTTAGATCAGCGTAATCTTAACATCCCATTTGAAGTTGCTTCGAATCCAGAATTTTTACGCGAAGGTGCTGCAATTAATGATTTTATGCGCTCCGACAGAATTATAATCGGCATCGATAACCATGTTGCAGAATCGCATCTACGTCACTTATACCGACCGCTTAATCGTAACAATGATCGTTTAATTGCTATGGACATTCGTTCAGCCGAGTTGACCAAATATGCTGCGAATGCCTTTTTAGCCACTAAGATCAGTTTTATGAATGAAATGAGTCAATTGGCTGAACGCTTAGGTGCCGACATTGAACAAGTACGTATTGGTGTCGGTTCGGATCCGCGTATCGGCTATGAATTTATTAATCCTGGCTGCGGCTACGGAGGATCGTGTTTTCCTAAGGATGTACTGGCGCTAGAGGCCTCTGCTAAAAGGGTTCATTATCAACCTCGTCTTTTAAATGCGGTCCATCAGGTTAATGATGAGCAAAAAAAACTTTTATTTAGCAAAGTCTCCCAATACTTTCAAAATGATTTACGCGGAAAAAAAATTGCTTTATGGGGATTATCATTTAAACCTAACACGGATGATATGCGCGAAGCACCGAGCAAAGTTTTCATTGAAGCGGCACTGGGTTCCGGTATGAAGATACAAGCTTATGACCCAGTCGCCATACCTGAAGCCCTTTATTTATATAAAGACCAGATCAATTTTCAGTGCTTTGATAGCCCTGAAGCAGCTTTAATCAATGCCGATTGTTTGGTAATTGTCACTGAATGGAATGTCTTTTTCAATCCAGATTTTGAAATAATTAAAAAACGTTTAAAAAAACCTGTTATCTTTGATGGAAGAAACCTTTATGATCCTAATCATTTAAAACAGCTAGGAATTAAATACTTTGCTATGGGTCGCGGGGAACATCTCGATGTCAGAAAAAATTACTAAAGCTGTTTTCCCGGTTGCAGGTTTAGCCACAAGATTTTTACCGGCTACTAAAGCAAGTCCTAAAGAAATGTTACCTATCGTGGACAAGCCGCTAATTCAGTATGCGGTAGATGAAGCCATTGCAGCGGGATGTACCGAGCTTATTTTTGTAACAAATAGCAATAAACGAGCCATTGAAGATCATTTTGATTCCCATTATGAGCTAGAAGCTAAATTGGCAAAAGCAGACAAGGGGAAACTTTTAGATATTGTAAAAAATATCCTACCCAAAGGGGTCAGTTGTGTGTATCTGCGTCAGCCAGATACATTGGGTCTGGGACATGCCATTTTATGCGCGCAACTTCTTATTAAGAATAATGAAGCTTTCGCTGTTTTACTGGCGGATGATCTAATTGACTCGACTACACCTTGTTTAAAACAAATGGTAGATCTTTATCAAGAAAATCAAAAAACTATCATCGCAGTTCAAGCCATATCTCCTGAAGAAAGTGAACGATACGGAATTGTCGGTTACACATCTAAAGAAGGAAGATTAAGTCAGATTAATTCCATCATAGAAAAACCGACTCCTAGAGAAGCACCCTCTAATTTAGCTGTCGTTGGCCGCTATATTCTAACTTCATCTATTTTCCCGTATCTTTCCAAAACATCTATTGGAAAAAATGGAGAAATTCAACTCACCGATGCCATTGCTCGCCAATTAAAAGATGAGATAATGTATGCGTGGGAGTTTGAAGGGATACGTTATGATTGTGGAAGCAAGTTTGGTTATTTAAAAGCAACAATAGCCTATGCTTTAAAGCATCCAGAAACTAAAAGCTCTTTTATTCAATATTTAAAAACCTTGTTGCCTAATCAACCGAATCTCTAATCAAAAATCTCACTGGGTTTTCTTTGCAAACATCGTTATGAGAAGAGGGAGCTGCACTCGTAAGGGTCTTGTCTTAGACTGGAAACTCACCATTTATCTTAGACACAATCTCTGATCGCTCAAGCAGTAAACTTTAATTGTTTAGCTATTCGAACCTAGAGGTTTTATCTATTTTTAGTAAATTGGTATAAAAATAATAGCTCCATCTTTTAAAAAAAGATCATTAAGTAATATCTTCTACCGCCTTATTGTGCTATTCCTTACCTAGGAACATAAAAACTCAATAAATATGAAAAAAAACGAAGTCGTACTTACTTCGTTTTAAAATCCTGCTTATGAAATCATGATTTTTAATTTTTCACCTGGTTTAAGGAAATCATCATCCAGTTTATTCCAGGCCTGTATTTTTTTAACGGATACATGATATTGCTTAGCAATACGGGTCAGTGTATCTCCGCTTTTTACTAAATGGATTTGCTGTGAAGCCGGATTGCCTAAGGTAGTCGGTTTAGTCTTTTTATTCACCAACTGAACCCTATCTTTAGTTCCTGCTTGTTTTAGCACAAGTTGATTATCATCTCCTGCTTTTGCGCTTGATATAGAAGCCAACTGTTGTTTATACAAGGCAACCCTATCAATTGGCAAGGCTAATTGACCTCGCTTAATCACAGCTGAACTACTCTTCACTCCCGGATTTAGTTCTTTTAAATCCGTGACACTCATACCTGCTAATTTAGCTACGCGAGTTAAACTCATGCGCTCTGCATTTACCAACTCTAAATAAGGCTTATCACTGACTGGAGGTAAGTTTACGCCATATTTAGCTGGGTGTTTAACAATTGCAGCTAAAGCCAATAAACGCGGAATATAAGACCGTGTTTCAGATGCCAAAGGTAGTGCCCAGAAATGGGTGCTCTTATCCTGCTGTGTATTATGCCGGATCGCACTCTGCACGTTACCCTCACCCGTGTCATAAGCAGCAATGGCTAATAACCAGTCACCACCGAAGAAGCCTCTCAAATAGGTCAGATAGTTTAAAGCGGCATTGGTTGAGCTATAAATATCTCGACGACCGTCAAAACCTCTATCTTGGTGAACACCATACCCTCTAGCGGTGCTCGTCATTAACTGCCATAAACCCGCTGCCCCAGAAGATGAGTTCGTTGCCGATGGATTATAACCACTTTCGATAATAGGTAATAAAACCAATTCCGTGGGTAAATCACGTTTTCTTACCTGCGCATAAACATAGTAAATATAGGGCGCTGCTTGGTTTATCATGTCTTTTAAATAAGCCGGGTTTTTAGCAAACCAACGGATCTGTTTTTGGACCTGCGGTTGATTTTCCTCACGAGCCGACAATAGTAAGTGAGCCCGAATAGGTACCCAAAGCGTACCCTTGTCTACAGCACTATAAAGCGCTTGAGCATTCTGAGGTGCTAAACTACTACCGGTCGATTTCATAATAACGGTTTGATAGGTTTTCCTATCCATATCGTTATTAGCATAGCTGAGGCCCCCCCCTATTTCTTCAGCACTAGGGTACTGCACACAAGCGGTGATACCGACTACTAGAATGAATAGTATTGTAAGTAATAATGTACAAATTTTAAGCATTTTATAAGTCATATTAAGATCTTACGGGGACCCTTTAGGCAGGTCAAGGAAAGAGGCTTACAATAGTGAAATCCAAACAATTATTGTAAGCTAATTACTTACATTTTGTAAGAAATTATCCCGGCTAAAAACCCTATATTTTTGTATAGCCTTTAATATTTTAAAGGACACAAGCCTAGGGAATTCAGACTTCTAAGCCTTCTTTGAGAACTTATACCTCATGAGAGATAATAAAAGAGATAAAATGATGTTAAAATCCATTGAAAAGTGACTCCTAATTAACGGTTAACTAGGATATAGGATGACAAACCCTTGAAACAACATTATCTCGAAATAGAAGACTGCCGTTTGGCTAGCCTAATTCCAAAATATGTAGGCCGACATTTATTACAATTAAGCCCCTATAGATTTTCAAGCCTATCCTCAAGCCCTATTATTCATAAAATCAGGCTATACAAAAACTCAAAATGTCAGCAAAATACGGCCAATTATAACTCCTCTTCTCTAGTAAGCCTTTACCCTTTTCTACCCTTTGCGAACGATAGCATTAATTTAGTCTTGATGCCTCATACCTTAGAAAGCGCTCAAAATACAGCGGGAGCACAAGCTATACTAACTGAAGCCTGGCGTGTTTTAGCCCCTAATGGCCATTTGATTATATTAGGAATTAATCCCTTGAGCTTATGGAACCTTTATCGGTTATTCTCTATAAGCAAAAAATCCGCTGGGGAAGGAGGACGTTTTCATTTGATTCAAACTATATGTCAGTGGATTCACTACTTAGGCGGAGAAATTCAGCATACCGAAAGTTTTTTTTTTCGCCCCCCTTTATCGAGTTCACTGGGTCTATGGTTATTTAATAAACTAAACTGGTTAGAGCGGGTATCGCCCTGGATTACTCCTTATATGGGAGGTATTTACTTGATTATTGCTGAAAAGCGGGTTAAACGCCTTAATGGCTGCTTAGGCTTAGTTTGGCAATTTCCTCCTGTGCTTAATAACAAAGTTTTAGCACCCAATGCCAGAGGACCTCATCATGCTTAAGATCCCTCAAATAGAAATTTATACGGATGGGGCCTGCCGAGGGAATCCAGGACCAGGGGCCTGGGCAGCCCTTTTGCGATACCAAGGAAAACAGAAAACGATCTCTGGAACAGAAGCTTCAACTACCAACAATCGAATGGAGCTAATGGCTGCCATTCAAGCTTTAAGGATCGTCAAAAAACCTTGCCAAATAACTCTCAGCACAGACTCTCAATATGTCCAAAAAGGCTTTACCGAATGGCTACCTCAATGGAAGCGGCGAGCATGGCTCACTACCAATAAAAAACCTGTTAAAAATTCTGATTTATGGAGAGAATTAGCTGCTCAGGCAGAAAAACATCAAATCTGCTGGGAGTGGGTGAAAGGGCATAACGGTCACCCAGAAAATGAACAGGTAGACAGTCTTGCTAATGCCGCATTAGATACGCTGCTTAAGAAACTTTACTAAAAACTAAGAAGCAAGAAAATTTAATGTGCATTGAGTAAAACACGTCGATAAGCGAGCGGTGCTTTTATCTCATCTTCAAATTCAACATATTCCCAAGCATCTGCATTAGCCAGCAAACGACGTAATAACAGATTATTCAATGCATGGCCCGATTTATAGCCACGAAATTCCCCAATAAGACTATGTCCTAATAAATACAGATCACCCACTGCATCAAGAATTTTATGGCGTACAAACTCATCTTCATAACGTAAACCATCTTCATTAAGCACTCTATACTCGTCGACAACAACGGCATTATCAAGACTTCCCCCCAAGGCCAGTCGAACTTCACGTAATTTTTCGTAATCCTTCATGAAGCCAAAAGTTCTTGCGCGACTTATTTCCTTAATATATGAAGTGGTAGAAAAATCAATACTTGATTTTTGGCTACGGTTTTGAAAAAGAGGGTGATTAAAACCAATTTCAAATGAAACCTTAAATCCATCGAAAGGCTCTAAAGAAGCCCATTTGTCTCCTTCTGTCACTTTAATCGCTTGTTTTATTTTGATAAAACGCTTTGAAGCGCTTTGCTCCTCAATACCCGCAGATTGAATCAGAAAAATAAACGGTCCTGCACTACCATCCATAATAGGAATTTCTGATGCGGTAATATCAACATAAGCATTATCAATACCCAAACCCGCCATAGCCGACATTAAGTGTTCTATAGTAGCTACTCTAACCCCATTTTTGAGTAATGCTGTTTGTAAAGTCGTTTCTCCAACATGCTCAGCTCGTGCTTGAATTTCAACGATAGGGTTAATATCAATCCGTCGAAAAATAATTCCTGTATTAATGGGGGCTGGCCGCAGAGTTAAAATGGCTGTTTCACCACTATGTAAGGTGATACCCGTGGCTTTAATCACATTTTTCAGTGTACGCTGTTTCAATGCGCGTGAAGTTTGTATAGAATTATTTTTTTTGGACACCTTAAGATACCTCTTCTTGTTTACGTAAAAAAGCCGGAATATCAAAATATTCAATATCGGCAGGCGTCGTACTCTCTACTGTAGGTTTATTTAATGCAACAACACCTTGTTTGCGCAATACAGTAGGGCGTTCTAATTGATGATAATCTAAACTACCGTCAGCAGCTCTAACAAGACTCGAATCTCCCACTACCGCTGAAGACTTGGTCGAAAGATGACCAAGAAGGCCTGTTATCACTATGGTCACACGTAACTCCTCGCACATTTCAGAGTCGATAACTGTTCCAATCACAACATTTGCTTCTTCTGAAGTAAATTTTTTAATGACTTCACCCACTTCTCCAAATTCTCGCATCGACAAATCGGGTCCGGCAGTTATGTTAACAAGTACACCTCGAGCACCTGCCAAATCGATATCTTCTAATAAGGGACTTCCAATAGCGGCCTCCGCAGCTAAACGTGCCCTTTCAGGTCCTGTTCCTATCCCAGTCCCCATCATTGCCATACCCATTTCCGACATCACCGTTTTAACATCAGCAAAATCGACATTAATTAAACCCGCACGTGTTATTAAAGCAGCAATTCCTTTGACAGCGCCAAATAATACCTCATTTACCGCTTTAAATGCATCTAAAAAGCTAATATCTTTATCTAAGACACTCATTAATTTATTATTTGGAATAATAATCAGCGAATCGACATACTGACTCAATTGCTTAATTCCTTCCTCAGCCAAACGCAAGCGTTTCTTTCCTTCAATCTCAAAAGGCTTTGTAACAACCGCTACCGTCAAAATTTTCATTTGTTTAGCTATTTCAGCGACAACAGGCGCAGCCCCTGTACCTGTGCCTCCGCCCATACCTGCCGTAATAAAAACCATATTCGCACCTTCTAAAGCCGCACGAATACGTTCCCTATCGGCCTCAGCCGCCTGACGACCAATTTCAGGATTTGCCCCTGCCCCTAAACCCTTAGTAATTTGTTGACCTAATTGCAATAAACATTCAGCCGAAGAGTTTCTTAATGCTTGGGCATCCGTATTAGCGCAAATAAATTCTACTCCTTTAATATCTTGCGCCAACATATGTTCAAGTGCATTACCACCACCACCACCGACACCAATGACTTTGATAATAGCATTTTGAACAGGGGCATTAAGCGAATCAAATTCAATGCTCATAAAGTTAACTCCTAAGAATTCCAGTATTATTTAAAAATTTTCCCATAACCAGTTTTTTATACGAGCTAATTTTCTACCAAATAAAACATTCGGTTTTCGTTGCTCACAGAGTTGTTGATAGCCATATAATACTAGGCCTGTACTGGTAGCGTACATACCATTCGTTGTAACTTCGTTATTTCCCGTAATATATTGAGGATGACCGAGTCTTACGGGTAATTTAAAAATTTTTTCTGCCAACTCAACACTACCGCTTACATTAGATGCACCGCCTGTTAATACAATGCCCGCCGCAAGAAACTCTTCAAAGCCACTACGGCTTAATTCTGCCTTCACTAAATGGAAAAGCTCTTCATAACGTGGTCCCACGACTTCCGCTAAAGCACGTTTAGTAAGTGTTCGACCTGGTCGATCCCCTACTCCAGATACTTCAACAAGTTCGTCAGAGCTCGCTAACTCGGCTAAAGCACAAGCATGCTTTCTTTTAATTTGTTCAGCACTCTGGGTGGGTGTTCTTAAAGCAACAGCAATATCATTAGTCACTTGATCGCCTGCAATAGGAATCACAGAGGTAAAACGTATAGCGCCCTCAGTAAATATCGCGATATCGGTTGTTCCCCCTCCAATATCGATTAAACAGACACCCAACTCCTTTTCATCTTCTGTTAATACAGACTGACTGGAAGCAAGTTGTTCTAAGATTATTTCTGAAACTTCTAAACCACAGCGCTGAATACATTTAATAATATTTTGCGCAGCACTCACTGCACCCGTTACCATATGCACCTTTGCCTCTAAACGAACGCCTGACATCCCTATGGGCTCACGAATACCTTCTTGGCTATCTATAATAAATTCCTGCGGTAAAATGTGTAATATTTTCTGATCGGCCGGAATAGCCACGGCTTTTGCTGCATCAATCACACGTTCAACATCAGCATGAGTCACCTCTTGATTTTGTATGGCAACAATTCCATGAGAATTCAAACTCCGGATATGATTTCCTGCAATGCCCGTATATACACTACGCACTGGACATCCTGCCATTGATTCTGCTTCACCCACAGCTTGTTGAATTGAATTTACTGTAGCATCGATATTGACGACAACACCTCGCTTTAATCCTAATGAAGGATAAATTCCCATGCCAATAATTTCGATGCCATTAGGTTTTACTTCTCCCACTAAAGCATTGACCTTGGATGTGCCAATATCTAAACCTACAATTAAATTCTTAGTCGGTTTCTTTGCCATATTATTCCACCTTCAATTAAATTCTCTAGATCTTTCCATCCTTCATCATTTGACTTCATTGTTAGGATATAGCTCATTTTTATTATTGTTTGTCAAACCGAAACTGTTTCCTATAAACCCGGGCTTAAAAAACCTTCTATTTTAAATGAATAATAATTTTTCTAAGAAATATGCTTCTTAAATTTTACGGCCATACCATGGACATAGCGAAGATCCACATAATCTATCATAGATACTTTGCTTGCAATAACATCAGAGTAAACATCCACTAACCGTTCCAATTGTATACAAGGTTGACTCCGACTTAAATAAACAGATAAGCCATTACTCAATTTTAGATACCAGTATTGTTGATCGACGAGTCTTAATAATTTGATTTTTAGATTTAACTGCTTTAACAAAGGACTCATTGTGTCATAAGTCTGAGATAAATATTTTTGCAGACCTACTGGGCCCAAAAAAGTAGGAAGATCCAATTTTAGTGAATTAATGTTGTTTGGAAAAAAAACATTACCTTGTTCATCTAATAAACCTTGTCTCCCAATAAAAGCGATTGGTTTTTTAGTAATAAAATTTACCACTAATGTCCCTGGCCAAAATCGTTTGATGCTTACCTCAGCTATCCATGGCATATGTAAAATCTGTTCTTTTAATCCTTGGGTGTCTAAACGAAAAAAACTTTTTTCAGTAAAAGGTAAAATAATTTGACGCAAATGACTCCGTTTAACATAAGTTAAATCACCGCTAATCTTAATGTTTTTGATAGGAAAACAATTTGGATCGGCTAATTTTTGCCATAATAAAATAAAGCTTAATATTAATAGCAAACTCAATGAAAATTTAAAAAACCATCCTCTTGAAGGCAATTGAGAACTCAATGGAATCAGTCTAGGTTTATCGCGTCGCCGTTGAAATCGTTGGTTTTCAACTAGTTTGCTATTTTTCACCATCGCTTAACCATCAGAAATACATGAAATCAAAGGGAATAATAATCTATATAGTGTGTTTCTGCCAGTTTTACTGGGTTAACTTAAGCCTATGCGAGTTTAACAAATCGCTCTGCTATAGACTTGCGCGTTATCTAAAACTTCTCGTTCGACATATCTTTTTTGTTAGATTATGCATGTAATTCATATTTCTTGAGCCATGATTATTGAAGCTCATTATCAACCTGAATGTGCATCTTCTCACAACACCTTGTAAAAATTTCAGTTTAGGTAAAAAAGTACTGGTTAATACTCAATACTGATAGATTCTTCACCAAAATTTGCACGTAGATCTTTCAATAAATCATCTGCAGGCCTTACTTTCCAACTATTCCCTAAACTCAAATGAACTTGCGTATTGAGTTCAGGACTATGATATACAATACGCGCGGGACAAGTGCCTGGACAAAAATTGCTCATTATGTTTTGCAAATCATTAAGTAAAGTAGGTTTAATAGCCGACTTAGAAAGCTTAATCGTTAAGTTTTTCGCGTGATTTTCACGTGCCTCAGTGATATCTAGAATTTTTTTTGCTAGTACCCGCGTATTACCCGTGTATTCGTCACGTTGAATCTCTCCTTCAATGATTAATAATTTATCTTTATTTAACTTCTCACGATACTTAGCGAAAGTATCACTAAATAAAGTCACCTCTAAGCGGCCGCTGGCATCTTCTAAATGAAGTATCGCCATACGATCACCACGCTTGGTCCATAATGAGCGAATAGTCAGTACCCAACCTGCCAGTGTAATGGGGTGCCCTGCTTTAGAAGTTAACGCATTTAAAGGTGCCGTAATAAAATGTGATAATTCTTGCGCGTAATTCTCTAAAGGATGACCACTTAAATAAAAACCTAAGACCTCCTTTTCATGCTTTAAACGTTCAAATTTCGGCCAATCTTCTTGCGCAACTCCTCTCGATTGAGAAACCACATCAAGTCCAAAAAAGTCTCTTTGTCCTGAAGACTCCGCTAATAATTTTTGATCGGCCGCTTGTAAAGCAGCCTCTATATTTGCGAAAAGACTGGCTCGATTCGTACCAAAACTATCTAGACTACCCGAAAATATCAAAGCCTCTAAACTTCGGCGGTTTATTTTTTGTAAATCAACTCGATGACATAGATCAAATAAATCACTAAACGCTTGTTGTTTACGTTGTTCAACAAGCATCTTTATTGCGCCTTCACCTAAGCCCTTAATTGCACCTAAACCATAGCGTATCGAGCCTGTCGAGTCATCTACGGTAAACTTGTACTCGCTATAATTGATATCAGGAGGTAAAATATTTAAATTCATGACACGACTTTCTTCAAGAAAGGTAACCACCTTCTCAGTATGATCCATATCAGATGATAAGACTGCCGCCATAAATTCGGCAGGATAATGTGCTTTTAACCAAGCTGTCTGATAGGAAACCAAAGCGTACGCCGCCGAGTGCGATTTATTAAATCCATAATCTGCAAATTTCTCCATTAAATCAAAAATTTGATTCGCCAAATGGAATTCTATACCTTTTTTTTCTGCACCTTTTATAAAAATAGTTCTTTGTTGTGCCATCTCTTCTGGTTTCTTTTTTCCCATCGCTCGACGCAATAAATCAGCGGCACCTAAGGTATAGCCTGCAAGCACTTGTGCAATTTGCATCACTTGTTCTTGATATAAAATTATTCCATAAGTAGGACTTAAAATAGGTTCTAAAAAAGGATGATCATATTGAACAGATGCGCGTCCATGTTTGCGATTAATAAAGTCATCTACCATACCCGATTGCAAAGGTCCTGGGCGGAATAAAGCAACTAATGCAATGATTTCATCAAAACTATCTGGGCATAATCGGTGAACCAGATCACGCATTCCCCGCGATTCTAATTGGAACACCGCGGTTGTTTTACATGATTTCAATAAGTCAAAAGTCCTCACGTCATTAATAGGAATGTCTGTAATATCCAGTAAAGATTCCCCTGGTCGTTTTTTTTTATTAATTGCTTGTACAGCCCAATCAATAATGGTTAAAGTCCGAAGCCCTAAGAAGTCAAATTTTACTAAGCCAACTTTTTCTATATCATCCTTATCAAATTGGGTAATACAGTGCATACCACCAGGTTCACAGTAGAGCGGGGTGAAGTCAGTCAACTTAGAAGGCGCAATCACTACCCCTCCGGCATGTTTACCTACATTGCGCACCAGGCCTTCCAATTTTTTAGCTAAATCGATAAGTGTCTTAATCTCATCTTCATTATCATAATGATTTTTCAACTCGTCTTCTTGAGCAAGTGCTTTTTCAAGTGTAATACCTAATTCAAAAGGAATTAGCTTAGCTATTTTATCTACCATTCCATAGGGATAACCTAAAACACGTCCAACATCTCTAACTACCGCACGAGCCGCCATACTTCCATACGTTATTATTTGAGAAACTGCCTCACGACCATAACGTTCTGTTACATAGTCAATCACTCTATCACGTCTTTCCATACAAAAATCGATATCGAAATCTGGCATAGAGATACGTTCGGGATTCAAAAATCGTTCAAAAATCAAATTATATTGCAAAGGATCTAACCCTGTAATTTGCAATACGTAAGCGACTAAAGAACCTGCTCCAGATCCTCTGCCCGGCCCTACGGGAATCTGATTTTTCTTTGCCCATCGAATAAAATCGGCCACAATAAGAAAGTAACTTGCAAAACCCATCGAATTAATCACATTGAGCTCCAAATTTAAGCGATCAAAATAAATTTTTTCTATTTCATTCAAATCGCCTAATTGCGGTATCTCCTGTTGTTCCGTTGTTATCGATAATCTGGACGCTTCATTTTTAATGGGTGACAAAGATAGAAAAATTTTGGGATGTTTATTCAAACGTTGTCGCAAACCTTGCTTAGCTTCTTGAATTAAAAATTTCTCTGCACTCACTCTATCAGGAATTGGAAAATTAGGTAAAAAAGACGAGCCTAATTCAATTTCTAGATTACACCGCTTCGCAATTTCAACTGAATTTATCAATGCTGAAGGAATATCTGCAAATAAATCAACCATCTCTTCTATCGATCGTAAGTATTGCTGACCGGTATAAACTTTAGGTCGCTTAGGATCATTTAAGGTATAACCTCTATTAATACAAACTCTGGCTTCATGTGCTTCAAAATCTTCCGGTGAAATAAAGCAAACTTCATTGCTCGCTACAACAGGGACACTCTGCTCTCTCGCTAATTCGGTAGCTGATTTGATATAGTTTTCTTCAAAAGGGCGACCTAAACGTTGTAACTGCAAATAAAAACGATTGGGGAATAACTTTAGCCAAGATCGTAAATACTCTACGGCTAATAATTTATTATTATTTGTTAAGCACGTCGCAATGTCACCTTTCCGCGCACCTGACAAGGCAATTAATCCTTCCGAATAATTTTCAAACCAACTTTTTTTGAGAATAGGCTTACTTTCTTGCTGATTCTCTAAATAAGAACGCGAAATTAATTGAATTAAATTTCGATAACCGAGTTGGTTCTGACAGAGTAAGATTAACTGAAATACTTGATCCGGACATTGCTCATTTTTTACCCAACATTCAGCACCGATTATCGGCTTAATCCCCTTTTTAGTCGCGGCCTGATAAAATTTAATAGTTGCAAATAAGTTGGATAGATCCGTCACTGCAATAGCGGGCATAGATAGCTCATCTGCTTTAGCAATAAGCTTATCAATACGGATAAGACCATCATTTAAGGAGTATTCTGTATGAAGATGCAGATGAATAAAAGACGGCATATACACTTCGAACTTGAATTTTTTATCTATGTCACCATTTACAGCAACATTCAGACGGGTTTCTAGTTTCGCGACAATTACCCAAAGCCTAATGCAGCTACGGCAAGTATTCAGTCAATGGGCCAAAGAAATTCTTTATTTTGCCATATTTAACGCAAAAAGAAACCTTCTTAATTAATTTAAATCCATATTAAGGTAAAGCTCTCTCTGTTTGAAGATTAGGATTATTCGAGTGCTTTATACGTCTCTTTAAGACTATTCACTAAATAATTATAAAATGAATCTAATTCTTGGGTTTGCTTTCTTAAATAACAACGTAAAAAATTTTTACATACATAATTTAATCTAATTGCTCCTGCATAACAGGCCCCACCTTTTATTTTATGCACTGTACTTTCAATGGCTTCCCAATCTTTTAACTCGTAAGTCTTTTTAAGATCCTGAAGATAGAGTGGAATAGACTGTTTAAACATCTTTATAATTTCATTGAACAATTCTATATTACCACTTAAGTTTTTAAGGCTAATCGTTTTATTATAAATAGGGTACGAATTAATAATATCAATTAAATTAGATTTCTCTATGACGGCATTATTACCTTCTATCTCTTTTTTAATTAATTTGGATTGTTTTAGCATAGGATTAAATTCAATGACATTAAGTTTATTCTCTTGAAAATACTTATCTAATTTTCTTATTTTTTCTTTAGTCAAAGGCTTTAGCCAAACATCATTAATACCTGCTATATTACATTCTTCTTTAAATTTACTTTCTCCATGGGCTGTTAACATGATAATAGGTATCATTGGTTTTCGATTAATTCGCTCCCAATAACGATATAAAACAGCAATTTCAATACCACTTAAATCAGGCAAACTTAAATCAGAAATAACTAAATTAAATGTATGATTTTTTGCAAACATTAACGCCTCTTGCGCCGTTGATATAATTGTCAAGTTATATCCCGCCTTAGTAAAAAGTTCTTTGGAAAATTTAATTGTTAACAGATCATCCTCTATCAATAAAATATTTTTTGATTTTTTTTTAGTTTGATCTCGTTCTAATTTCCTTGCTTTTTTTTCAGGTAATATTTTTTTTTCTAAAAAAATAAAAGGTTCAGATTTTTTATTTTGATTTTTAAATTCTATAAGCTTATTTTTCTTAGCTAAATTCATAAATAATGTAAAAGAAAAAGTGGTACCTTCAGCTATTTTACTTCTTACATGTATCTCACTTCCTAGCAAATTAACAAATTTTTTCACAATATACAGCCCAACTCCATAACCCAGATCCTGATCCGTTTTTTTAAAACTAGGTTTTATTTGAAAAAAAGGATCAAACACGGAGGTTAATTTATCAGGTGGAATACCAATTCCTGTGTCACTGAGACTAAATTCGACATATAGACCGTCCGATGATTGATATGGTAACAACATTAATTCTTTGATCGTTAAAGTTACCTTTCCTTGCTCAGTAAACTTAATTGCATTAGTCGCTAAATTAAGTAAAATACGTTCAAGTTTATTTTGATCACTCACTACATTTTCATTAATGGCTATATCTAAGTTTATCTCCAACGTAAGGCCTTTAGTGATTATCAATGGTAATAATAAATTTTTCAAAGATTCGACGAGATCTTTGAAAGAAAAACTATTGATATTAAGCTGTGTTTCATCAATCTTTTTTAAAGAGGCAATATCAAGTACGTTATTAAGTAAATTTAATAGTTTATTACTTGCCTCATAGATTAAATTTAAATCATTTTTATTCTCCTGAATGTTTAAACGCTGCTTAAGTGATTGTGATATACCAATAATACCTGTTAAAGGAGTGCGAATGTCATGGCTCATATTCGCAAGAAATTCAGTTTTTGCTTGATTCGCTGCTTCAGCTAATAATTTTAATTTATTCAGTTTTTTTTGTGTACTTTTAAGCTCAGTGATATCAATTGAAACCCCTAATATACCTATTATTTTTTCAGCTTTTCCTTTTAAAGGTGATTTCTGTGTCAAGAAAACATGCATACTATTATCAGATAATCTAGCTCGTTCCTCAAAACTAATCATTTGATTATTCTGTATCACAAAGCGATCGTTTTCTTGGATACTTTCAGCTTGATTTTTCCAAGAAAATTCAAAATCGGTCTTACCAATAACCGCTTTAGAATCAGAAAATCCAGCTAATTCAGCATGTAATTTACTTCCACCTAAAATAATACTATTGATATCCTTCCAATAGATACTCGCAGGAATATTTTCAATAATATTATTTAAATAAATAGTTAATTTTTCATTTTCCTCACGAAGGTATTGATTAAAATCTTTTAGTTTTGGATTAACCTCACTAAAGACAGTAATAGATGTCTTTTGAAAAACCATTGAGTTACATTGAATCAATATAGGCTCCGCATAATCATTAAGACATTTATGATAAATGGCCGATAAATTTCTGCTTTTATTCCTAGTTTTATTTAATAAATCATTAACTACAATTAAATAATCACTTAAAAAAAAACTGGATACAGGCTTACCTATTAACTCCGCTAAAGAATTAATATTGTAAGAAGATAGAAAACACTGATTCGCCCCTTTAAAAGTTTTTTTTCTACTATCTATCCAATAAATCGAAAAAGGTAATACATCTAGGATAAGTTGAAAATTCATTTTATTAATTCCTAAAAAATAACACCCTTACATTCATGGAGTTTGATTTAAACCAGAAACTTGACGATTTTCAACCTTATTTATTAAGGGATTTTGAAAAAAACAAGCTCTCACGTTATTATGTTGATTCCGTATCTTTTTATTGATTGTATCAACAATATGGGTTGAAAATTTTAAACTTACTTGATTCGTATCTGGATTTTCTAACATATCTTCGTGTGATGCATCCACTTCAAAAATTTCTTGATGGTAAGGCTTTGGTGGTATCTCACTAAAAAGTTTATCATTTAAATTTTTTGCGACTATAATAGAGACGGGTATTCTTAAAAGCTTTTTTATAGCATATTGAAATCCAATAGCTTGTTGATGGTTGCATAATTCTTCTAAGTTCTTCATTAAATCGTCGTCTGATGCTTTATCTTTACTCCTTATCTTTTCTCTTTGTTTCTCACAATAACTTAAAACCTTCTCCTTTAATTTTTCCTTAACTTCTTCAGATGCAGACGAAACTTCTCGTGTATCCAATAAAATCACTTCTAATAATAATAAACATTTATTTTCAGGATTTCTTTCATATTGAAAAGCCATTTCTGTCGCTAGCATACCCCCAAAAGAATACCCCGCTAAAATAAAAGGCCCTGTTATCTCATCTTTAATGATAGAAAGATAGTCAAATGCCATAGCTTCCATAGCACATAATTTTAGTTCGTTGTTTAGTATTAAAGGGTCTTCAATACCATAACAAGTATTCCCAAAATCAGCATGCTTTATTAATTTGTCATAATAACTAATACCGCCTCCTGCAGGGTGAATAAAAACAATAGCGGGTAAGTCTGGATCGCCTTCTTTAAATTGATATAGCCTTGATAACTTTGTGTCTGAATTCGTTAAATATTCAGTTAATTGCTCTATAGTAGGTCTTTCTCGTAGATGGACAGGAGTAAATTTTAAATCATTCGGAAAAAATTTATTATTAAGTGTATTCACCAACCCTATTGTCTGAAGGGAATTTAAACCCCAGTTAAATAAATTTGCTTCTTTATCCTCAGGAAAATTCGGTATTAGCTCCCTAATTTGTTGTAATACTATTTTATAAGATCCAGTAAGCTTTTCAACATTACAATTAATCTTAGCAATTTCTTTTAAGTGTTTATCAAATTGTTTTTTATCTAATTTCCCATTGGAATTTATTACAAAAGAAGAAATTTTAATAAAATTATTTGGAATCATGTAACTAGGTAGCTTTTGAGTTAAAAATGCTTGCCATTCTTTATGGGTTAGATTATTAAATTTTTCTTCATTTAAAGTATAAAAAACAATTAATCGATTAGTTCTCTTTGTTTTTTGAATTATCACTTCAGCTTGTTTAACCGCTTTATGTTCAAGACAAGCACGTCTAATTTCTTCCACCAATACAAGATTTCCATTAATTTTAACTTGTTGTTCATTCGCACGGCCTACAAACATTATTTGTTTTGATTCCGAATGATATTGGACTAAATCACCGGTTAAATATTCTCTTGATTCCAAAGCTCCAATAAAACGCCCCTTTTCTAATTCTGGATCGATATAGCTTGCGACTCCCATTCCAGCTATCAATAATTCACCTATTGCTCCAAAGGGTGCCAAATTTCCCCATGGAGTTAATATTTGTATTTTCGTGTTATTAATGGGAGATCCAATTGGAGATGTAGCAAGTTTATCAAGTTCCTGTTTATTAAACGTATGGATTAATGCAAATATACTGGTTTCAGTCGGACCATAGCCATTTATAATAGTAGGAGCATCTTCACAGCTTAGAACTTTTGATACGGCATCTTTGTGAACCACATCACCACCGACTATTAAATAGTTTAACGCTGCAAACAGATTAGGATGACTATTCGCATGAAGATTAAATAATCCCGCTGTTAACCACATATGGGTAATACGCTCAGCGCTCAATTTATTGCGCAATGATTCCACATCTAAGATAGTTTCTTTACTGAAAATAACTAAAGATGCCCCGTTATTCCATGCAAGCCAACACTCTAGCTGTGCAGCATCAAAGGCTTGGTTCGCAGTTTGTGACACATTATCCCCTACCTTAACATTTACGAAATTTGGTGATTCGACCACGCGAAAAATTCCTTTTTGCAATAACTTAACACCCTTTGGAGTACCGGTCGATCCTGATGTATATAAGATACAGGCAGCATCTTCCATTGAGGTGTTCAATGCAGGTAGGTTCGAATTGTGATTTGAAGGCTTTTCATTAATATCAATACAATTTAAATTCCTTCCTTTTCCTTTAAGATTTTCTATAAATACTTTTTCTTTATCACTATCCAGAATGAAAAAAGTAATTTTTGCATTTTCAATAATTGAGTTTAAACGTTCAAAGGGATCTTGTTTAGAAAGAGGAACAAAAACAGCACCTATTTTCAATAGAGCTAATTCGGCTATAAAGAATAAATGCGTAGGATCCAAGTAAATTCCTACTAAATCACCTTGTTGAACCTCTTTTTCATGTAAAGCAAGCGCTAATTGAGTCGATTGACTGTCAACCTCTCGATACGTAAGCTTGGTATCGTTATAACAAAGGGCGCTATTAATAGGATTTTTTTTAACATTTTCTTGAAATCTTTTTACTAAACTATCATTTTTATCAAATATTAGTTTAGGTCCTTCACTTAACTCAAACAATTTATTTTTTTCTTCATCACAAACCACTGATATTTTATGGACAGATTGGTTACGGTTTTTACAAATATTCGTAATTGTATGGCATAAATTATTAGAAATTTTTTTTATGTAATTTTTAGAATATTTATCTATCGCATATTCAAAAACGAATCGATATTTTCCTTGATTTTCTTGTATAAAAAGGGTTAGTGGACTAAATCGACAATATTCTCTTATATCTAAGATAATAGATTTAGGCATAACCAATTTAGCTACTTGGTCATTAAACACAAATTCAGGATCCTTATTATTTTGAAAAACAATGGCAACAGTTTGATCGGCATTATAAGGAAAATATTTTTGAATCTCTGAAAAGGGTGTATTTTGAAATTTAATTCCATTTAAAATATTTTTATGGTTTTTAACGAAAAATTCATTAAGCGTTTCTTTTTCTCTCAAATCAAAAGCATGGATAAGTAAATTTACAAAAAAACCAGGAGTAGATGAAAATTTTGGTTCTCTTCCTGAAGCAACAGTAATAATAGGTATTACTTTATTATATGAATAATTAGCTATTAAAATACTAAATAAACTAATCATTACATTATAAACCGTTACTCCATTTTCACTAGCTATGGATTTTAGTGCTTCCGAATCTTGTTGAGAAATTTCAAACTCATATCGATCTACCTTTAACTCGGTGATTGATTTAAACTTTAAAATATTTGATTTATCGGGTGGAATTTCAACTGAGTTTTCACAGATCGAAAGGTGTTGGGACCAAAATTGACTAGCCTCAGATTTAAATTCATCATTGTCAGTTGTATTTTGATAGTCTACAAAATGCTGATAAGATACCGGTTCAGTTAATTTCAATGGCATGGATCTTGATTCAACATTATAAAATTCAGATAAAGTCTTTAAACAGATATTTAATGAAAACGCATCGAAAATACAATGGTGCACATGAAGAAAAATATAGTGTTTCTTATCTGTTTCAAAAATAAAAATCCTAATAAGCTCATAGGAATTATGCATGGTCAAAGATTTTTTTACTTTTTCTTTAATTTTATCCTCTAATTTAAATTCTCCAATAATTTTTTCATGAAAAAAATTAATTTTTCTTTTTTCTGGTGATAAGATAGTTTTTTTTATTTGGTCGTTAATTATTGAATAATAAAAACCAAAGACATCATGATATTTTATCATTCTTTCATAAGCACTTTTAAGTTGCTCAATATTTAATTCATGAGCTAAAAAACAAGCAAGCATATGAAATCGAGTACTATCGACAACTCCCTCACTTTGCTCAGCAGCAAAAATTCTTCGCTCTTGCAAGGAAAGTGGTAAAGAACCTCTATCATACTCATGAACAGTAGGATTTTTTTCTATAGAATTTGGTTTATCTTTTTCTTTATTTATATGATTTATTAAACTTTTTACCGACATGTTAAATAGATCATAATACTTTATCTCGACATTTTTTTTATCATTTATGTAAGTGCTTAAATACACTACATCTAATGAGCTTAATCCTAAATGGGCTAAAGTAGTCGTTTCAAGATCAAACGATTTATTAGTAGGCGCTGCTTCTAAATCTATTATTTCTATAATTGATTGATATTTAGATTTAATAGAAAACCTTTTAACTAAGGGGTCAAGTGTTGCAGTATCTTTCTCTAATTCAGATAAATACAACTTAGCATTAGATAAGTCTTGCTTGTTTAATAATCTTTTGCTTGAAATATTGTTATTTACTTTATTTGCTTCCATTGTTTTACGTGTTAATACATAAGGATCTAATTGAGCTAACCAGCGAGTAGGAAATTCAAAAATTATTTCCTCATTTAATTTCTTATCAAAATCCTTCGGAAAAAGACCTGTTTTTTTAAAAACAAATTTAAAAAACGCATGAAATTGTGAGGTTTTTTTAGTATGTTTTAATAAAAATCTTATTAATGAATTTTTATAATATTCATCACATAGAATATCTATAAATGTTTCTGCTAATTTATTAACTTCTGTTTTTATAAATTTTATCTTGATTTCATTTAATTGTTTCGCATCGGCATATATAGCAATATGCTTTATAAGCGCATATTCAATCTCAAGCCCTGTGTTTCTACAGCTCTGAAAAAAACCATCTACTAGTAAATGGTCTGTATTAAGTTTACAAATAGCTAAAGCAGTCAAGTCTCCTTGAACAGAGTAAGAGTTAACTTCTTGATTTTTTTCAGAGGCAGTTTTATTTTCATTCTCTATTGTGCCTATGAAACAAGTTATCTTATCCGTTTTAATTAAACGCTTTATATCTATATCTATTTTTTCATCACTCCTATAAGAAAGTGGAAAAAGATTAAATTGATTAATTTTTTTCGGCATTTGTACAATTCTTTCTATTTCAGCAGCTTGACTGTTCTCTACCTTACTGATAGTCAAAGGGTTTCGCTCTCGTTTTGCTTTTATACGTTCAATAGGATCTTCGATATTAGAAAAAATCTGCGTTAAATTTTCCGCTTTCTGCATTAACTCGAGTCTGTTTCTATCTGTTTGTGTAATAGATCGATATTCATCGATATCAAATGACCAAATTTTAATGAATTCCCTGTGAGTTTGTGGCATTTGGACACATAAAATTTCTTGAAAATTTTTTCTTACTTCCTCAATTTCTCGTTCAGAATCATCAATAAAGATCGCATTTTTTGCATTAGCGAAATTTAATTCTTGCAGAATTGCTTCGATATTGTTAGATTTAGTATCACGATTAATCTTTTTAATCGCTATATTTGACATTTTCAATATCATTTCTTTTCCTCTTTGAGAAAAGACATTATCCACTGTTTCTTCCTCATTTTTGCTACATAAACAAATAAGCACTCCTTGTTTTTTTTGTGCAACTAAAAATTGTTGTAAAGCTAAATTATGTTCGCCAAATTCGACATTTTTCACGCCTATATCACCTGCAATTCCTGTCCATAAGGTATTATCGCAATCTACTATCATCACTTTATAAGGTGGCAGTGTAATACTATGAAATTTTCTTACTAATAAATTACCTAAGGCAATGTAATAATTGAAATTATAAGGGATGTGCGTTTCGCCTTCTGCTTGATTTACAATTTTAGATACAGGAAGATCATAATAAGCTTCAATATCCGCATGAGAAATAGTATGAATTTTATTTTCTTTCATACTATCCAAAAAACTTTGTTCATATTCTTTAATTTTCTTACAATTTTCTCGTAACTCATGATCATTTATATTGTTTTTATATAAACTAGGACAAAGCACCATAATTAATTGATTTTCTTTATTTTTTTTAAGGTTAATAATTAAATTAATAAATTCGTTATTTTCATTAAAATTAACTTTAGTTTTTTCGTTAAGATCTAATAAATCAAATAATCTAAAAAAAATTACAAATAGACCTTTTTTGCTTTGTGATAATTCTGAAATTTTTATCGTAAGATTTGTATTCGCATAATCTAAAGTTACTGTATTCGGATAGAATTTTTTAAGTAAATATTTCAGTGGTTCTTGGAGGGGAGAAATGGTAAAAGAAGAGAGAATATACATATTAGAATTTCCATTTTTTGTTGTAAGAATTCACGCAAGGCAAATTATATTACCATTTTAAACATATTAAAAGTATTAAACCTTTAAATACATTAAAAATTATTAATAATTTTACTACTTAATTAAATTAAACTCTGTACGGGACAAAAAATTGAATCAGCTCGATGAGTAATCCAGAATTCGTGTT
>CAMSHF010000003.1 GCA_947058615.1 uncultured Rickettsiella sp.
CCGGATAACTTATTGGATGCTCGTTCGTGAATTTTTGTCCCGTACAAAGTAAATTAAATTAAATTAAATTAAATTAAATTTTAAAATATTAAATTTTGGAAATAAAGCATTTATTAATTTAAAATAAATAATTAATAAAATACTTTAAAAAGAATTAATTGAAGTAACAAAGCTCAAGTTTAATTTGTTATTTCAGATACATTAGAAGCATTGACCATACTGACTAATTCTCGGATAACTACAGAAAACATCATTAATTTTAATTCGCCGGTGCTGCGTAAGTCAGCTAAAAACTGTTCCCAGCGCTGAATAAAACCTTGATTGGCTGCCTCCCATTGCTCCAAGCAAATTTCATTATTGGCCTGCTTATCAATAACACACTGTAAAATAATAACAGTCAAATGGCGTTGTTGTGTGTCCAGATCATGCAACAAAATCACTCTCGCTAAATTGTCCCATAAGGTTTCAACTACTATCTTCATGATCTGGCTTCGCAACCAAGTAAAGCCAAATCTTTCACCGACCATAAAATACAACTCAGCCACATTTTGCTGAGATAGGTTATTTTTTTGTGCTGCATCTATGATATCTAATAAAGCATATTCATGATCCACATTGGCAATACGTTTAGCAATATCTTCAGATATACCTGCTTCAACCAAGCCTTGGACATTTTTTTCCCAATGCTCTCGTTCTTCACCAATAAGTAAATTAGATAAATTTTTACTTAATTTAACTATCGATTGTTTAAATCGATCAACCATTCGCAAAATATCAGTTAATTGATCTTTGTAATTACAGATAAACCATCGTGTTGCCCGTCTTATTAAACGATTAAACTGGCGCATAATTGCGTAACGAATAACTGGGGTGACATCATCACTTAAGTTTTCTGCTAAACCAAGCAGCTCAGAGAAACCGAATACATGATGTGCTACCGCGTAAGCCCGTGCGATAGACGCAATATCAGCACCAATTTCGGTTTTTAAACGAAACACGAATGCAATGCCCATATCATTGACCATGGCATTACTAATCTTGGTCGCAATAATCTCACGTCGTAAACTATGCTGCTGCATAAATTGTGAAAAACGACCACGCAAGGGTTTAGGAAAGGCAGATTCTAAAACTCGTTTCAAATAATCTTCTTCTAAAGAATGTTCTTCCAACAATTCTGCTTTCACCCACATTTTAGTGTAAGCAAGTAATACGGCAATCTCAGGACTGGTTAATCCTTTTCCCATTGCTTTTCTTTCTAATAAGGCCTTTTCATCCGGAAGAAATTCTAATGCACGATCCAATTTACCATGTCGCTCAAGTTCTTGAATATAACGTCGATGAAATTCGAGTTCTTGCTGAGCATGCATAGCCGCTAAACTAATGGTACGAGTTTGAGAATAATTATCGTAAAGAACAAGTTTAGCAATTTCATCCGTCATTTCCGCAAGTAATTTATTGCGTTGAGCAAAAGTCATCTCATCCGAAGCCACTACCGCATTCAATAAAATCTTACAATTAACTTCATGATCCGAACAATCAACACCTGCTGAGTTATCAATAAAGTCGGTGTAGATTAATCCCCCATTTAAAGCATATTCCACGCGACCCAATTGCGTTAGACCAAGATTCCCTCCTTCAGCGACAATACGACAACGTAATTCTTTAGCATCAATACGCAAGTTATCATTCGTTCTATCACCGACATCTGCATTTCTTTCGCTGGATGCCTTTACATAAGTGCCAATACCACCATTCCATAATAAATCGACATTGGCTTTTAAGATAGCTCGAATTAAGCCATCGGGCGCTATGGAGTCTTGATGGATATCCAATAATTTTTTAATCTCACTCGACAATACGATAGATTTTTGCGAGCGTCGAAAAACACCACCGCCTTTGGAAATTAAATCCACATTGTAATCTTGCCAAGTCGATCGGGGTAATTTATATAAGCGTTGGCGTTCTCGAAAGCTTTTTTCCGGATCAGAATTAGGATCGATGAATATGTGCATATGGTTAAATGCCGCAACGAGCTTAATATGGTGAGAGAGCAACATCCCATTACCAAAAACATCGCCGGACATATCGCCAATACCAATGACAGTAAAATCGTCCTTATCAGGATTTAAACCTAATGCTCTGCAATGTCTTCTAACAGATTCCCACGCACCACGTGCAGTAATCCCCATTTTTTTATGGTCATATCCAACACTCCCTCCTGAGGCAAATGCATCGCCTAACCAAAAGTTATATTCCGCCGCAATTGCATTGGCAATATCTGAAAAACTGGCTGTCCCTTTATCCGCAGCAACAACTAAGTAAGGGTCATCTTCATCGTACCGAACGACGTTTTTTGGATGTATGACTTTATTATTTTGTAAATTATCAGTTAAATCTAATAGTCCGCGCATGAATGTTTGATAGCAAAGTATCACTTCGCTCATAACCGCTTCACGATCGGCGTTTTCGGGTAATTGCTTACAAACAAACCCTCCTTTAGCACCCGCAGGAACAATGACTGCATTTTTTACCTGTTGTGCCTTCATTAAACCTAATATTTCTGTTCTAAAATCTTCTCTTCGATCAGACCAACGAATACCCCCTCGTGCAACCTTTGCTGCTCTTAAATGAACGGCTTCAACGCGAGGTGAGTACACAAAAATTTCATACATGGGTCTTGGTAATGGTAAATCTATAATTTGACTTGGATTTAATTTAAATGCTAACCAAGATTTGGGATGGTTATT
Organism: uncultured Rickettsiella sp.; assembly: GCA_947058615.1. Taxonomy (GTDB): domain Bacteria; phylum Pseudomonadota; class Gammaproteobacteria; order Diplorickettsiales; family Diplorickettsiaceae; genus Aquirickettsiella. The sequence continues at coordinate 2,748 of CAMSHF010000003.1, forward strand.
CGGGTCGGTTTGATAATAATTAGTTCGGATAGTCGCCTGAATGACTTCAAATAAGTTTCGCAAAATCCGATCTTCATCTAGACTCACAACGGCATCTAAAGCAGACTGTAAACTTTTTTCTAAGCTCGCTGTTACACTACCGGATTCATCTTGACGACTGGGATCAAAGTAATATTTAAATAATTTAACTAAAATTTTAGCAATACTGGCATTACGCGACACCACAGTTTCTACATAGGTTTGACTAAATGGAACACCGATTTGACGAAGATATTTGGTATAAGCCCTTAATATGGAGACTTCACGCCAAGTTAATTGGCCAGCCAATATTAAGCGATTAAAACCATCGTTTTCGACCTCTCCAGACCAAATTTTGCAAAAAGCGTCTTGAAAAATTTCCTTAACCTGTGAAACATCGATGTCATCAATATGAACGGGCTTTACACCAAAATCATTGATCCAAATACGATGACCATCAGGTAATGTAATTTCCTGTGGCCACTCGTCCATAACGCGTAAACCCATATTTTCTAAAACAGGTAATGCATCAGACAAAATAATAGGCTTGCCGGCTTGAAAAAGTTTAAATCGTAATGGAACACCTTTTTCATCCCCAGAGGGGTAAAAGTTCATTTCCAGCGGATGTTCAAAAGAGATTCGTTCTAATTGCTCTATATCATGTACAGCCGTATTAGCAGAAAATATATCTCTATATCCGCTAGGAAAAGCATACATATATTTTTGTAAAAGACGCGCGCCTTCTTGTTCCCCATAATATTCAATTAACGCTTGGCGTAACTCTGCTTTCCAAGAACGTGCCACTTCAACAAGTTGCGCCTCAATTTTTTTCGCATCATAGGTCAAATCTTTTTTAGGGTCGGTCCGAATTAGAAAATGGATCCGTGCCAAATTTGAATCTCCAAACAATGTCGAAAAACCAATTTCAATACCCGAGAACTCTCGCACCAAAATTCTCTCCATTTGGCGTTGCAGATCGGTATTTAATTGTTCTTTCGGAAGATACACTAGGCATGAAATAAAGCGGCGATAATTATCTTGTCTAACAAATAATCGAACGGTTCTTTGGTCTTGTATATGCAAAATACCTAAAGCCAGTTGAGTCAGCTCCTTAACGGAAGCTTGAAATAGGTCGTCACGAGGCAAACTAGACAGAATATCCAATAATGCTTTCCCTGCATGACCTTTTAAAGGTAAACTCGAGTTTTGTAAAATTAATTGGATTTTACGCCGTATTAGCGGGATGCTACGGGGATCACTATGGTACACAGTGGATGTATAAAGACCAATAAAGCGTCTTTCTCCAATTAACTTCCCTTGCTCATTAAAACGTTTAACTCCAATATAATCCGCATAAACCGAACGGTGCACTCTCGACTTACTATTCGTCTTAGAAATAACAAGTACCTGGGGAGAAAAAGCTAAGCGGCGTGCTTCAGGAGGTAATTCAGTTAATAGTTTTTCTTCTTTGCTTTTAGTTTCATCTCTTAACACACCTAAACCTGATTTTCTAATCATACGCAATGTTTTATGATCTTTACTCAAATCATAATCACGACAACCTAAAAAAGTAAAATGATCATTTAGCAACCAAGCTAAAAAGTCTCTTGACTCTGCAACATCCTCTGGATCATAAGGAGGAGAATTTTGCTCTAATTCCTTTAAGCAGCTTTGCATTCTTGACCGCATTTCAGACCAATCGTTTACGACCAAACTTACTTGCTCTAATACTTTTTCTAGCTTTTTAGCTAACTTATTGAGAATTTCAATATTCGATTCTTTATCAATTTCTAGGTAAATTAAAGCTTCAGTTTGTTTATCGGGAATAACATCATAAGGTAAAACCTTTATCACTTTTCCTTGTTGATCTCGATGTAATTTTATATTACCGAAATGAATGTTGAAAAAGATATTAAACCCCTGCCGGTTTATCTCCATACGAGTGGAGTCAACCAAAAAGGGTTTGTCTTCAGCAACAATCTGCACAATCGTGTATCGGCTTTCCCAGCCTTCTTTTTCAAGACTGGGGTTATAAATACGGATCTTTGCTTGGCCAGGTAACCGTTGGTATGTCAGATTCCAATGAGCTACCAGTGCAGCGGCTAGATTTTCCGCAGAACGTTTTTCCAACGTTTCTAAGTCCATATGAGCAAAATACTGTTCAGCGAAAGCAGTAAATAACTTAGATTGCGCCTTTGGAATTTTTAACAATGCAGATCTTAAAATCGTACCTACGATCGACTTATAAACACGGTTAGTTAGGTTGTTCATATGAACTAAAAAAATTGAATGATAACAAATTCCCCATACCCGTCGGTAAGCTATCCTAAATTCCACTATTCCCTGTTTATAACCAATAGACACATTATGAGGGGTCAAGTAAACTAGACCATTGTAATACGCTCCCTGTAAAAAACCAATGAAAACCATTTAAATTTTATGTCGGCTTCTAATTACGATTCGGCAGAAATCGATAAATTTACACGCATGGCTGAGCAATGGTGGAATACCGAAGGTCTATGTAAGCCCTTACATATTATTAATCCTTTGCGTTTAGAATTTATGGTTAACCACCTTACTCTAAAAGATCAAAAGGTAATCGACATTGGTTGTGGGGGTGGAATATTGACAGAGGCAATGGCTAAGCTAGAAGCACAAGTCACTGGGATCGATAAAAGTGATGCTCTTATAAAGGTTGCGAAAAAACATGCTGTCGAAAGCCAGCTTTCGATTGAATATTTCCTTGCTGACGCGGAATCATTCGCTAAACATCATCGTGAATCCTATGATGTTGTGTGTTGCATGGAACTATTAGAACATGTTCCTAATCCCGTCTCACTGATACAGGCTTGTAGTGATTTAGCCAAGCCAGGCGCAAATGTTTTTTTTTCGACCATTAACCGTCATCCTAAGGCTTATCTATTAACGATACTGGGCGCTGAGTACTTTCTTAAAATTTTGCCTCGAGGAACGCATGATTATAAAAAGTTTATCCGCCCCTCTGAGTTAGCTACAGCAGGTCGGCAAGCTAATTTAATACTGCATAAACTTCAGGGTATCCATTTTAATCCTATTATTCAATATTATGCATTAAGCAAAGATATTCATGTCAACTATCTTGCGGCTTTTAGGAAGCGATTTTAAATTATGCCATTTTCAATGTTAAAGGACGCAAAAATAAACGGTGTACTTTTCGACCTCGATGGAACTTTATTAGACACTGCCGCTGATTTAGCTGGGGCCCTTAATCAAGTTTTAATATCCCAAAGTATTAAACCTTTATCTGTTGACGCTGTTCGACCCTTCATTTCCTCTGGCGTGGCCGGTTTATTAGATTTAGGGCTTCAAATTAAAGTAACCGATCCTATTTTCACCGCTTTGCGTACTCAATTTCTCGAGTATTATAATCAGCATATTTGTGACCATACGCATTTATTTTCCGGTGTAGAAGCTTTAATTAATTACTTACAAGAAAAAAAATGGCCTTGGGGGATCGTTACAAATAAATCGGCTAATTTAACTCAACGCTTAATCAATGAATTTCCCCTACTCAACACAGCAAAATGTATTATTTCTGGAGATACACTTAAATATAGCAAACCTCATCCTCAACCTTTATTGCACGCTTGTTTATACATAGATTGTCTTCCGGAGAATTGCATCTATGTAGGTGATGCCAAACAAGATATTGAAGCGGCTAATACAGCAGGAATGTATAGCCTAATCGCTCTTTATGGCTTTATAGGAGATAAAGAAGATGTTAACAAATGGAATGCCTCTGCCATGATTTCCTCGCCTCTGGATATCGTTGAATACTTAACACAATTGCATTCTGGCCGGTAATAAACACTCCGTGTTTTCACGATCAACCTCCTTCGGAATACTATTGCTTGGTAATGCTAAGGGACTTATTGCCTGTAATTTAATTCGTTTGGATGGAATAGGAGATGTATTACTTTCTTTTAAAGAGCTTTTTCTTGTACTCAAGGCATGAAAAAAAGCTCGAACGGGATTTTGTTCTTTTATTTTAATTTCTGTCTTTATTTTTTTATCTAATTCTTTCCTTAAAGACAATAAGGAAGATAATTTAGCATTTTCTTTGTTTTTTAATTCTAATAACTGTTTATTATGTTTAAGATAATCCTCTTCACAGGAATTCCCAGTTCGTTCTAACATACACTCATAAAGCGCTATAGGTGAAATACTAAATTCTTTTGGAGTTTCTCTCATTAGATTAAAAGTAGTCGATTCCAAAAACCATGTTATATTATTTATACTAATAACAGGTAACGTTGCAATTTTTTTTAATTCTTTCAAATCGCATGAAAAGTTATGTAAACTCTTATGTGATTTTTTCAAATCATTTTCCAATTGTAATAATAAATTTACCAAGCTGCTTTTATTTAAACTTGTTTCCTCTTCAGAATCACTTATTTCTTCAAACATATTTTCACCATTTGTCGTATTTTTTAAATAATAAATAATTTTTATTATTTAAAAAATTTAAAATATGTAGAAATAGACTTAAATTAAAAAACTTAAAAAATTTTTTGCTATACTTAAATTTCTTTGTCTATTGAGTATAGAAATGACTAATTTACTAGAACCGACATTACGCGTCAAAACTAGACCCAATGATGCCAATAAATCGGGTGATATTTTTGGGGGTTGGCTAATGTCACAAATCGATATTGCAGGAGCTATTGCTGCAGCACGACGTGCCAAGGGGTCTGTTGTTACGGTTGCCGTCAAAGAGTTAAAATTTTTACAACCTTTATTCATTTACGACATCGCAAGTTTTTATACTAAGATTACTGCTGTTGGGAAAACCTCAATAACCATTGAGGTAGAGGTTTACGCAGAACGTTATAATGAGGGTGTCAACGAAGCTACAAGCACTAAAGTTTCAGAAGCAAACCTTATCTATGTGGCTGTGTCAAAACCTGGAGAAAAACGTTTAATTCCAGTCGAATAAAACCTGTGTACTAACCGCTACCACTTACTGTGTCGTTATCTCTGCATTGGGAAGCGTGATATTTAATTCTAATATAGAGCAATTTCCTGTTTTTTCTAACTCTACCTTGACTTGGTCTTGATCGATATCAACATATTTAGCAATAACTTCTATTAATTCTTGTTGTAATTTGGGTAAGAAGTCAGAATTATTCTCGGCCCTACGTTCATGAGATACAATAATTTGTAAACGCTCTTTCGCAAGCGTCGCGGTACTTTTGGGTTTATTTCTAAAAATATAGTTTAATAAACTCACGTCGCTACCTCCTCACGGCCAAAGAGGCGACGGAGTAAACCTTTCTTTTCTAATTTAATAAATTTAAAAGGTATTTCTTCGCCTAATAAACGAGAAACAGCATCCGCATAAGCCTGATGCGCATCACTTTCTCCATTCAATGTAACAGGAATACCTGCGTTAGAAGCACGTAAAACTGCTTGTGATTCTGGGATCACGCCCAATAAAGGAATAGAAAGTATATCTAACACATCATCCACACTCAGCATATCACCTTTTTCTACACGGGTTAATGAGTATCGAGTCAATAATAAATGCTGTTTAACTGGATCAAGACCCAACTCTGCACGTCTTGATTTACTATCTAGGATCCCTAACATTCTATCGGAGTCTCTCACTGATGAGACTTCTGGGTTACTTACCACAATAGCCGTATCCGCAAAATACATGGCTAAAGTTGCACCACGCTCTATTCCGGCAGGTGAATCACAGAGGATATAATCAAAATCTTTTTTTAATTCTTCTAAAACCTTCTCTACGCCTTCTTTGGTTAAAGCATCTTTATCACGTGTTTGTGAAGCAGGTAAAATATAAAGATTTTCAAGTCTTTTATCTTTTATTAAAGCTTGCTTAATATTTGCTTCCTCGCGAATCACATTCACAAAATCAAAAACAACCCGCCTTTCACAGCCCATAATCAAATCGAGATTACGTAAACCAATATCAAAATCAATAACAACTGTTTTATACCCACGGAAGGCAAGGCCTGCCGCCATTGCCGCACTACTTGTCGTTTTACCGACGCCGCCTTTCCCAGATGTAATAACAATAACTTCAGCCAAGATTTTTGCTCCTCATCAATTTAAAAGGTTAGACTTCTTTCAAAACTACGTGCTATTTTCTTGATTCCATCATTAGACATTGGATTCTATCCGTTATTTACTTCAAAAACTTTGGTTCTCGCTAGTCACCCACTGCAAGCTCAGGCAAATTCATGCTTCTCAAAAAATTAATCTTGTAACGATTTTATTTCAGTTAAGATTATTTTTTAGACCCTTACCGACATTTGCTTTAGTAAATGTACACTATATATTGATGAAAATATCATTAGAATGTCTATATAGACTAATATTACTGGATTTCCAAAGGAAGTGAAAGTTTTCTTATGCAAAAGAGAAAAGTTTATTTTTTGTACAATAAAATACCTGATAAATTGATATTATCCTTAATCTTATCTTTTCTAGCACAATGTTAAATTTTGAACAATTACAAGCGGGCTATATTTTGCACACCCGCCCTTATCGAGACACCAGTTTATTAATAGACGCATTCACGGCATTGCAAGGTAGAATAAACCTGATTGCAAAGGCTGCACGCGGCATGCGAAATAAAAAATCACGCTTTAAAGGGTCACTACAAGCCTTTGTCCCCTTATTGCTTTCCTGGCGTGGAAAAACAGATCTCATGAATCTACTCAATGCCGAACCCAATCCTATTCTTGTTCCTCACTTAACCGGTAAACGGTTAGTGTGCGGTCTTTACCTCAATGAGCTGTTAATCCGTTTGTTGTATCGTTACGATCCTTACCCACAATTATTCCAAGCTTATCAAACCGCGTTATGTAACTTATCGGATAATCCAGCGGTTGCTTTACGTGTATTTGAAAAAAAATTATTAGCTGAATTAGGTTATGCTTTAAATCTAGATAAAGAGAGCTTAACGCATCAAGAAATTTTGCCACATCAGTCTTATCAATTTATTCCCAGCCAAGGTCTGGTCATTTGCTTAAATAAATCGACATCGAAACAATTCACTTTCTCTGGAGCCTCTCTTCTGGCAATACACCATGAATCTTGGGACACCTCAGCACACTTATTAGATGCAAAACGCTTATTCCGTCTCGCATTAAACTACCTGCTCGAAGGCAAAATGATTCGTAGTCGTGAATTAATCGTGCTGTCTAGATAGTACGGTGCTATTGACATAAACCCACTATTTCATGCTTCTAGTCGAGAAAATCGATAACAGATAAAAATCAGGGACTCGTATCCTTACGTTCTTTTCTATTTAAATTGTCTTTGAAACAGCACAATTCTTCTGCTTGAATTAACTCGTCCAAGCGATCAAATACGTTGACGTACAAGTTATCATCTACTAGTATTATTTTTTAAAAGCTTAACCACTACTAGGCTTTTATACTCATAAATAAAAAACCAAGGGATTTATAATGAAATTTCATATCCACTGCTTGCTTTCTATTCTAGGTCTATCACTTTTAGTAGGTTGTGCATCGACTTTATCGCCCGACGTCTATACAACAAGTGGTGCCGATCAAATTCATCAGGTAGTAAAAGGTGTAGTAACTAGCAGTCGGGCTGTAAAAGTAACTAGAAACGGGGACCTGGGTGTCGGAGGCATAGCAGGTGGTGCGTTAGGTGCTATCGCGGGATCTGAAATTGGCGGAGGAAAAGGTAGTTTAGCCACTGGCATAGGTGGAGCCTTATTAGGTGGGTTTGCAGGTCATCAAATCCAAAAAGGTCTTTCTACACAAACAGGGATTGAATATGTCGTTAGACTCAGAAATAACTCATTAATCTCTGTTGTGCAAGCACCAACACCCCTCTTTAACCGTGGTCAACATGTGTTAGTACAATATGGTGTAGGTGGTCGTCCCCGTATCATTGCAGATCCTGATTATTACGCACGTTAAACATTTTAAAAAATTGGCTTATTTGCTTGACTAAATTAAGGCGTTTTCTATTTATTTAGGAAAAAATGTCTACGAATAAACTCAGTAAACGCAATTTGTTTGCTACCTTATTATTGGGTTTCTCGTCAGGCTTACCATTGGCATTAACTTCGAGCACACTCCAAGCTTGGTTTACTGTCACTGAAGCCAGTCTGCTCACCATTGGGAGCCTAAGCCTAATCGGACAACCTTATGTATATAAGTTTTTATGGGCACCCCTACTCGATCGCTGGATTCCTCCTCTTTTAGGAAGACGCCGTGGTTGGATTATTTTAATTCAGCTGGTGTTGATAGTCGCTATTTTTGCTATGGCTTTAGCAAATCCACGTACCAGCGCTTCATTATTAATTGCGATAGCTTTTTTAGTTGCCTTTCTTTCAGCTTCTCAAGATATTGCCATTGACGCTTATCGAACAGACATACTTAAACCTAACGAACGAGGCCTAGGAACCACGCTTTACAGTTGGGGTTATAGAGCCGCCATGCTCGTATCGGGTGCCTTAGCACTTGCGCTGGCGGAATATATCGGTTGGCGTAGCACTTATTTGCTCATGGCGGGTTTGATAGGCATAGGACTTTTTGGTGCCTGGTTTGGCGAAGAACCCTCTGATGAACAAGAAAAACGTCCGCCCAATTCCCTGCATGCTGCCATCGTTGACCCTTTTAAAGAATTCTTCAGTCGAAAATCAGCTTGGTTAATTTTGTTGTTTATTATTTTTTACAAATTCGGTGATGCGCTCAGTATTTCACTAACGACTCCGTTTTTAATTCGAGGTTTAGGCTTTTCTCTAACTACGGTTGCATTTGTCAATAAAATTGTCGGTTTTGCAGCCGCTATGCTCGGACTTTTAGCCGGTGGTATTTTAATGGCGCGCATTAGTTTATTTCGTGCTTTGTTCTATTTTGGCGTTTTACAAGCGATAGCTATTTTAACGCTGCTTAAGCTCGCTCTTGTAGGGCATAACTATCATTGGTTGGTGCTTGCCATTTCAATTGACAATTTTTGTAATGCCATGGGCAGCATTGCCTTCGTCGCTTTATTAATGAGCTTATGCAATCACCGTTATACAGCAACGCAATTTGCTCTATTTTCAGCCTTAGCCGGCATAGGGCGGGTTTTCGTAGGTCCTTTGGCCGGTTTAATTGTTAGCCACTTTAATTGGCCACTCTTTTTTCTAGTATCGTTAGCCGCTTGTTTTCCTGGTTTAGGCTTACTTTGCTATTTACGTGGAAACTTTAACGGTAACCACGCTTCTCCCGCTGTTGTTGAAAACCCTTCTGAGAGCCCAGCTAAGCTAAAATCATAGTCTTATTGCCGGCTTACCTACATACTTACCACTTCTGACGGAATAAGATGAGGGCTTGCAAAAAAATAGCAACTCAGCACCCGGCCCTTACGCAATGATGGAGTTTATGTCGCGCGTGTCTATTGCAAGCCCATTTTCACACTAAGAACTTTTTCTGGCGCGTCTGAACGCCGTTTCAGCACTTCCGCTTCCTCTGTCTGAGTCGGTGCTGGTGTCAGTAGAAACAACGATGTAGAACTGGTTGCGGGGATTGGAGGTTTAGACAAACCTGACGCTTCTTCGGAAGAAGATAAATACTTTATGCTAGATTCATTAGCTCTTTTATGAAGTAATGTAATGTTATCATTTTCATTCAGCTGAAGTGTCTTTAAGATATCTTCTTTTTGCTTAGGTTTTATCTCATCTGGAATATCCTTAAAAATAAGGACGATTTCAATTTCTTTTTTTAGCAGAGATTCTATAGAGCTTTTGAAAGTTTTATCTGAGATAGAAAAACTATCTTTTAGAATAAATGAGGGATCATCTTTTTTAATGTTTTTAATTTCATTATCAGATAAGCTTTTGTTTTGAATTTCAGTCGAATTACGTAAGTTATTGATCACTGGGATATCTTTATATGCTTCATTTAACCTCTTAGGTTTTTGTTTACTATAAACAAGTGCCACTACAGTTGTATTGGCAAGCTTCTTGGGAGTACAGAACTTCTTTTTAGCTTCTGTTTTATTATAACAATTAATAGACTGAACGCCGTTGTTTTCATTAACGCCTATTGCTTTAAAACATGATACGTCGAATAAAAAATAGCTAGATAAAAAAACATCCTGAACTTTCTTATCTTCTGGTTTATCTCCGTTTCCCCTCTCATCGCTTTCTTTAAATCTTTTAACGATCAAATAATTAAATAGTTGAGTAGAATTCACTACTTCTTCGGGAGAAAAGAGCTTATCAAGTTGAGTTTGATTCTCTTTAATTAGACTCTTATATTTTTGCTCTATATCATTAACGAGTAACTTAACAGCTTCTTCATTACAGTCTTTATTTAGCTCTTTAAGCTGATTGTTACACTCAGTAAGGAATGATTCTTTATCTTGGCTAAGTAGTGGCTCTAAATTTTTCTTAATTCCTTTCAGGAACTGATCAAGCGCTCTTTGGTATATTATCTTTTTCGGCCCTGTATCTCTAAGAGTATTTTCTACACTAAACCATGCTTCACGTTGTCCACGAGATATGGCATACACTGGCAATTTTACTTTCAGGGCTCTGCCTTTTTTCGTGAGTTTTTTTGAATTTTTAAGTGCATCACTCTCTATTTTATTTTGATTAGTCTCCGATAAAGACGACGGACTAAGGGCAAGTATAAAACCACGCCCAATCTTTGCTTCTTGCTTTAAAGCCTTTGAATCGTTTTTCAGCTTCACATGAATACGATAATCATCGCCATTTTTATAAACTTTAACGGAAATACACTTAGCTATATTAGATATATTAGATATATTAGTTTTGCTTCCTTCAGTTTCTATAAAAGGTTTAGCTAAATCCTGTATAAGATGCAAAGGGAGGGTTTTTTCTAAAGTTATAAATAGCTTTTTTAAATGGAAAAAGTCTTTTTTAAAGACCTGTTCAGATTTTTTAACAAGCTTAGCTAACTCTGGCTGGAATTTTTCTTTATACACTTCACTGTCTAAATTGCTGAATAATTTTATTAAGCCATTAGAGTTTAGGGGGTATTCTTCTTTTTCATTAACTTCAATCTTTTCTTTATTATCAAGTAATTTCCCTGTTTTATCAGGGACTCGTTCTTCCACTTTGTTGTTTTTTAAAATTTGTTTTATCTCTTCCCAAAATTTATCCTTCGGACGCCCGTTTTGGGGAAAACTATCGTCGTATTTATTTTCATTATAAAAGGTTGACAATCGCTCCCCCATTTCCTCTAATTTTTTTAATGACTCCTTTTGAAAATTGGGTCCAACGTCCTTATTACCTTCTAAAAATACTGACATATCAACAATTGGATTGTAACTAGATTCGCACTCAAATTCCCAAGCTACGACACCTTCAGCAAGATCGCCTTGAACCTCCTCGTGAGGAATATTGCCTGGAAAAAACTTTCCCTGATTACCTTCCACTATTTGCTTAAGCTTTTCCTTAAGTGCTAAAGTGTTTTTTAAATTTTCTACACCCAGTTCTCTTCTAAATTGATCGAGGTTACCAATCTTTTCATTTGTTTTAAAAAAATAATATTCCCCGTATGGCAAACCATGCTGATGACAGAACTTTATGAGCTCAGGTAGAGAGTAATTTCCGCCTCCTACTTCCAAAGCAGTAACACAAGTCACGGCAAAATAAGCAAGCTTTGGTATTTGAGCATGATCCCCTAAAAAACGAGGGCAAACCAGCTCCAAACCCAGACTGAGTCGATTTTCTTTAAGAAAACTAAGCAATGTGGGGCCTTTATCACCCATCCAAGTGTCAAACAATAAACGTGCTGTGTTTGTGAATTTTGGATCGGCTGCATTTTTAGTAGAAAAAGAACCATCTGATCCTATTAAGATAAGCGAGCCTGAGTGTTTAATGCCTGCAAAAATATACGAATTCGCTTTTCCTTGCGATGGGGAACTTTCTTGCGTACTTGGATTGGCAGCTTTTGTATAAAATTCAGCTATTACGGACAGCTTTAGAGGTTGAGCTGTCGCGCCCGCGAAACTCGTCGATTGTTCTTGTTCTGAGTTGGAACTTAACATACCTTTACCTCTTTTCTTATTAGTTTCATTAACCGATAGCCTTTATTAAAACATAAAAGTTAAATGCTGACTACACACACTAATCCTTTCACTTTAACCTATCCGACTTGAATTTTCTTAGCCTACTCCCCATATAAGGTAGTGTTGGTGTGATAAAGTAAATTCATTGTGTGCTTTATCCAACATCGTTAAGATTAGCCCCCAACTGGGAGTTAATTAATATCCTCATTTTGATAGTAATTCTTAAGGAGAACTCTGCATGAGTGTTGCATTAGAAAAACCTTTAGTTGAGCATCTGGTCCCTATGAACGATCGCATTCTTGTTAAACGCGATGAAGAAGAAGAAAAATCCATGGGTGGCATTGTTATTCCAGACACAGCCAAAGAAAAACCCGTTAGAGGGACAGTCATCGCTGTAGGGAATGGTAAACGTTTGAAATCAGGTCAAATTCAGGCTCTAAGCATTAAAGTAGGCGATAAACTATATTTTGGTAAGTATAGTGGAACTGAAATCAAACTAGACGGCAAAGAATATCTCATTATGCGTGAAGATGATGTTCTGGCATTAATCAAAGATTAATCACAATTTTAACCTTTATATTTTTATTCAGAGGAATTAAAAAATGGCTGCAAAAGTTTTACAATTTGGTGTCGATGCACGGACTTCTATCCTACGAGGTGTTGACATACTTGCAGAAGCCGTCAAAGTAACGTTAGGTCCTAAAGGTCGAAATGTTATTTTAGACAAAAGCTTCGGCGCTCCTACCATTACTAAAGATGGTGTTTCTGTTGCAAAAGAGATTGAACTCAAAGATAAGTTTGAGAATATGGGAGCACAAATGGTCAAGGAAGTGGCCTCTCACACCTCAGACGAAGCAGGCGATGGAACGACAACCGCTACTGTATTAGCCCAAGCTATTTTACGTGAAGGCATGAAAGCGGTTGCGGCAGGCATGAATCCCATGGATCTCAAGCGAGGCATAGATGCTGCCGTGCGTGTTGCAATAAACGAACTACAAACTATTTCAAAACCTTGTGATGATAACCAGTCAATTACACAAGTAGGTACAGTCTCAGCAAATGATGATAAATCCATCGGTGAAATCATTGCCATGGCAATGGCTAAAGTCGGAAAAAAAGGAGTTATAACTGTAGAAGATGGTTCTGGATTACAAAACGAACTCGACACAGTAGAAGGTATGCAATTTGACCGTGGCTATCTCTCACCTTACTTCATTAACAACCAACAAAGCATGGCATGCGAATTAGAAAATCCTTATATCTTATTGGTTGATAAAAAGATTTCTAATATTCGAGAAATGCTACCCGTGCTTGAAGGTGTTGCCAAAGCAGGTCGCTCTTTATTCATTATCGCAGAAGATGTAGAAGGTGAAGCATTAGCTACCTTAGTGGTCAATACTATTCGTGGCATTGTCAAAGTTTGTGCAGTTAAGGCACCTGGTTTTGGAGATCGTCGTAAAGAAATGTTAAAAGACATTGCTATTCTAACGAAAGCTAACGTCATCGCCGAAGAAATTGGTTTAAACCTTGAAAAAACAACGTTAGAAGACTTAGGTTCAGCGAAACGCGTTGTGATTACTAAAGACAACACTACTATCATCGACGGCCAAGGTGAAAAGAGCATGATCCAAGCACGCATAGATGAGATTGACGCTCAAATTAAAACAAGCACTTCTGACTATGACAAAGAAAAACTACAAGAACGTTCAGCTAAGCTATCAGGTGGTGTTGCTGTCATTAAAGTCGGTGCTGCGACTGAAATGGAAATGAAGGAAAAGAAAGCACGCGTAGAAGACGCACTCCATGCAACACGCGCAGCAGTTCAAGAAGGCGTTGTTCCTGGGGGTGGTGTTGCTTTAATACGTGCTCTAAAAGCCTTAAACGAACTTAAAATCGTTAACGCTGATCAAGAACATGGTATTCGTATTGTTTTAGAAGCGATGCGCTCACCTTTACGTCAAATTGTAGCTAATGCCGGTGGATCACCTGATGTAGTTATTGATCAAGTGTTGCATAGTAAGGAAATCAACTACGGTTACAATGCAGCAACCGGTAAATACGGTGATATGATAGAAATGGGCATTTTAGATCCAACTAAAGTGACTCGAACTGCATTGCAAAATGCGGCTTCTATTGCCGGTCTCATGATCACTACAGAATGCATGGTGGCTGAACTCCCTAAAAAGGATGAAGGTGCTGGTGCTCCTAGTGATATGGGCGGCATGGGCGGCATGGGCGGCATGGGTGGCATGATGTAAAACCCTCCCCGTTTTATCCCGTAAAAAACCCCGCAATAGCGGGGTTTTTCTTTTTCTATGAATTAAAGCTACACTTACGAAAAGAGTAAAATGATATCCTAGAAGAGGAATTATTTTTATGTTTAGTCGTATATTATTATTTTTAGGCACTAATATTTTAGTTATTGTGACTATTTCTATAGTAACTAACTTATTAGGTCTACATAGCTATCTCACCTCTCATGGAATTAATTACCTATCCTTAGCTATTTTTTGTGCATTATGGGGAACAGCAGGGGCCTTTATTTCACTTTTCACTTCAAAATTTATTGCAAAAAAAAGTATGGATTTAAAAGTTATTGATCCTAATGCTGCCATGGGTGAAGAGAAAAATATCCTTGATGTTATCCATAACTTAGCACGCAAAGCGGGATTAAAGGTTTTACCTGAAGTAGGAATTTACAATTCACCTGAACTGAATGCTTTTGCGACAGGCCCCACTAAAAATAATTCTTTAGTAGCTGTTTCTAGCAGTTTACTGGAAAAGATGAACCCCGCTGAAATTGAAGGTGTACTAGGGCATGAAATCACTCATATCACTAATGGAGATATGGTTACCATGACGCTTATATTAGGCATAATTAATGCGTTTGCCCTTTTTTTATCACGCATCGTAGCCTATGTGATTTCTGTAGGCGCGGCTGGGCGTAATAATGATGAAGGATCGATAAGTGGCCCTGGGCCGATGTTTTTTATGCTATCGATGGTATTTGATATCCTCTTTACATTTTTAGGCAGTATTTTAGTGGCTGCTTTTTCCAGACATCGCGAATACCGAGCGGACAAAGGCGGTGCTTTGTTAGCAGGTCGCGACAAAATGATTGAAGCACTACAAGCCTTACAAAAAGCAATGGAACCCGAAGATACGCGCGCTCCTTCCTTGTCGACTTTAAAAATATCACATAAGAGCGGTGGTTTTAGGGCTTTATTTTCAAGCCATCCACCCTTGGAATTACGCATCGAACGATTAAAAAAGGAGAATAACAATTAGCTTATATAATAGTTTACAAGTCACCTTGTTCCTTTGCGTATTGCATCAAACCACCACGGAAAGGAGCAAATCCTGCCCCAAATATAACTCCAGCATCAATTAAATCGCTATCTGCAACTACTTTTTCTTCTAAACACTTTTTAGCTTCTGTAATCATTGGCTGAATTAAACGCTTCACTAAGTCGGTAGGTATTTTATAATCTTCAGGAATCTTTTCTTTAATCGGTTTTCCTTTTTTATAACAATAAAATCCTCTGCCTGCTTTTCGTCCTAGATCTTTGTTAGCTACCCTCTTCTCTAAGCCTTCAGGAATAACACTCCCTAAGGATTGACTTAGAATTTTAGCGACAGCTAAGCAAATATCGAGACCTACGGTATCTGCCAACTCTAGCGGCCCCATTGGCATTCCAAAATCTACAGCCGCTTTATCTATAACAGTTGCAGATACCCCGGTTTGCAGCAATAACACGGATTGCATTAAATAAGGCATTAATAAACGATTGACCAAAAATCCAGGAGCGCTTTTAACAGGGAGAGGTAAACGGTTAATTTGATGAACAAATGCTAAGCCTTTCTCTATATTCTCTGGAATGCTAATAGCAGATTGCACAACCTCTACCAAAGGCATTTTAGCAACCGGATTAAAAAAATGTAATCCGATTAAGCGTTCAGGCTGCTGCAATGCTTGCTGGATATCTTCTAAAACAATACTTGACGTATTGGTTGCAAATAGTGCATCCGATTTAATTTGGGACTCTAACTGCCGAAATAAATCTTGCTTAACCGTTAAATCCTCAAATATCGCTTCAATAATAATGTCCGCTCCACGTATACCATAACCTTCTAAATCAGGAACTAACCTATCCATTGCCGCTTGAATAGCACGTGATGTTTTTAATTGTTTTTTGAACAATTCGTAAGCTCTCGTCATAGCCGGAGCGATATATTTTGCTTCACGATCCTGTAGGGTGACATAAAATCCTTGTAAAGCGCACCAAGCAGCAATATCTCCTCCCATAGTTCCGGCACCTATAACATGAACCTGTTTAAAACGTGTAAGATCCTTTTTTCCTAATTTTTTTAAGCGCTCTTTTAAAAAAAAGACTCTAATTAAATGCTTTGCTGTAGGAGTCAGTGCTAATTCACTTAGAGACTCTGCTTCATGTAAAAATGCTTGGTTACTAATACCATACTGTTTCCAAAGATGCAGTGCGGCATAAGGAGCAGGATAATGTTTTGGATTAACCTTGAGACTTAACCGACGCTGTATAATGGGGGCAATAACATTTCGCATCCAGTGGTAATTCGTTATTTTCTTCCAAGTTAATGAAAAAAAAGAATTATTTTTTTTCATTAACTCTAATGCGTAAAACAAAGCAGCCCGTTTAGCTTGTCGTAATGGCACGCACTTGTTAATTAAACCAAATTGAGTGGCTACATAAGGTGAAATGGTCTTCCCTGTTAAAATTAAATCTAAAGCTGAAGGCCCTCCTAACAAGCGTGGCAAACGCACGGTCCCTCCCCAACCTGGATGAATACCCAGTAAAACCTCAGGTAAACCTAAACGGGTTTTATTATCATCAATAGCAATACGGTAATCACAAGCAAGCGCAAGTTCTAAACCTCCTCCTAAACATAAACCATTAATTAAAGCTACTGTCGAAATCTTAAGTGCAGCCAACTCATCAAATATCTTTTGACCTTGCTTAATAAACTCAGCAATCTCTTCCTTAGTTTTTAATTGGCTAATCGCCTCGATATCAGCACCTAGTATGAAACCATTTTTTTTATCTGAGGTAATGATTAAACCTTGTATCGATTTATTATGCGCTATTTCTCTTATAATCGAACTTAATTCTGCTAATACTTTTTTATCTAAGTTATTGCTGGAGCTATTTTTTTTATCCAAATACAGCCATAAAATGGGTCCTTTTTTCTGGAGTCGCCAATTTAAATAATCTATTTTCATTAGAGTACTCCCGTTTTAATTTTATCCATATTTTCAAGTAGCAACGCCCCACCTTGTCCACCCCCAATGCAGAGTGTGGCTATACCAAAATGTGCTTGTTTTCTTTTTAAAATATGTGCTAAATGCAAAACGAGTCGTGCACCACTCGCTCCTATGGGATGACCCATAGCAACCGCTCCACCATCGATATTAAGTTTTGCTTGATCCAGCTTGCCTAAGGCATCCATTAAATCCAATCGTTTTTTACAAAAATTTCTATCTTCCCAGGCAGCCAAACAAGCTAAAACTTGTCCTGAAAAGGCTTCATTGATTTCCAAAAAATCAATATTTTTAAAAGAGAGGGCTTGTTTTTTTAAAAGCATTGCTACGGCATGCACAGGACCCAAACCCATTTCACTTGGAGCTACGCCTGCCCATGCCACATCAACTATACGTGCTAAAATAGGTAGTTTGTATTTTTGTATTGCCTTTTCACTTGCCAAAATTAAAAAAGCTGCGCCATCAGTTACCTGAGAGCTATTTCCTGCTGTAACTAACCCGAAATTTTTATCAAAAAGAGGTTTCAATAAAGCTAATTTTTCTAAACAGGTATCCCGACGTAAACCATTATCAAAAGAATAATAAAGATTATGTTTATCATAAATTGGATTGATCTCATCTTTAAAAATGCCTGAATCTTGCGCTGCAGCTAAGCGTTGATGGCTTTGTAAAGCAAAATTATCCATTTCCTCACGAGTAATTCCAAAACGATGCGCAATGACTTCTGCCGTTTGGCCCATAGACAAACCCGCAATCGGATCCGTTAGACCACGTAATAAGCCTATCACTGGATTTAAATAGTTTAATTTAAATTGACTCAGTAATTTTAGACGAGCGAAAAAAGATTTCGCTAAATTCCATTTGGCAAGCCAAGCTGTCATCCCCGAATTTAATAGCAGAGGCGCTTGGCTCATTGCTTCAGTACCACCGGCTAATACCAAATTATATCTTCCACAAGCTATATCTAAAGCGGCACTATCTATTGCTTGCATCCCTGAAGCACAATTTCGTTGTACAGTGTAAGCAGGAACTGCTTTACCACAACCCAATCGCAATGCAATAACACGGCTAATATTCGCTTCATCAGGACTTGGCATAACACAGCCTGTCACTACCTCATCAAGTTGATAAGGATTAAATGGTTGGCGTGCCAACAAATAACGTCCGGCTTGTACCGCTAAATCTGAAGCTGAGAAGTTTCCAGGACCTCCACGTACTTTCAACCAAGGAGTACGCATACCATCCACGATATAAACTGATCGTGCATAATCTGAGCGATTGAGTATTTCCATAGTTAGAAAACCCTCAAAAAGTATCCACTTGCATCGCTTCTCGCTGAAATCTTCTATTCAATAACAGTTGTTCTATTTCTGCGTGCGTCAGAATTTTATTTGTTAAAGCAGTTTTGAGTTGTTGTTCAATATCTGAATTCAGTTTTAAACCATGTTTTTTTAACTTTTCAAGAATAGGTTGTGTTTTCATAAATTCATTAAAAGCAATTTCCATACGCCCTGTAGGATCTTCTAGCTTTTTTCCTAAATAACAATCTTGTGTGATTCGATCACGAAATTTTCCGGTTTCCGTCATCACGGTAACTAATTGTTTATCGTGTTTGTCAGTGGGTAATTGATACGATCGGCCTAAAGGGAAAATAATAAAGTTTAATAGCTTAGCTAAAAAGGGTTTAGGGAAATTATTAAAAAACTTCTCAAATGCAGACTGAGAATGATAAAGGCAATAATTTAATCCCCAACGCGCATGCGCTTCATCTTCTTCCGACCTAGGATATTCTTGTAAATAACGAATAACGCTAGACGCGATATAAAGATAACTTAATACATCACCTAAGCGCGCCGATAAGCGTTCTTTGCGTTTTAAATTTCTACCTAAGCTTATCAAAGTAAAATCTGTGACTAAAGCTAAGCCTGCTGACAAACGAGAAATTTGTTGATAATAATAACTGAGATTCTTTATAGGTGTTTCTACAAAAAAATAACCAATTCCAAAAGCATATAAAAATGCTTTTAATAAATTTTTTAGCGTATAATAAAGATGATAAATTAATAATTTATCTAAAGTCACAATATCTTTTTTATCGATCGCTTGCATTTCACTTATTAAATAAGGGTGACAACGTACAGCCCCTTGACCAAATAGAATAAGATTACGCGTCAAAATATTTGCACCTTCTACGGTAATAGATATCGGTATCGCAATATAGCCCGACGCTAAATAATTACGTGGTCCCATTTGAATCGCTCTTCCACCGTGAATATCCATCGCATCATTAATAATGGTGCGTGCAAATTCTGTCATATGATACTTTGCTATGGAAGAGGCTAATGCAGGTTTTAGCGAAGTATCCACGGCTGTTACTGTAAATCGGCGAGTTGCTTCAATCAAATAAGTTAATCCGGCTATTCTTGCTAAAGCAGCAGCAACTCCCTCAAAATGACAAATCGATAGATGAAATTGTTCTCTTAATACACTGTATGCACCACTCATTCGGTAAGCTAATTGAGCCTGCGCAGCACTGACAGCAGGTAATGAAATACCACGACCTATCGATAAACATTCCATCAACATACGCCAACCTTGGCCCAGCATTTTTTTTCCACCAATCACAAAACTAATGGGAATAAAAATATCTTTCCCAACTATAGGACCATTCATAAAGGCTAAACCCATAGGTGCATGCCGTTTACCTATTTCTATACCGGATAAGCATGAAGGTACTAAAGCTACTGTAATCCCAATTTCTTTTTTATCTCCTAATATTTGATCGGGATCGGTTAATTTAAACGCCACGCCTATAACCGTAGCAATAGGAGCTAAAGTGATATAACGTTTATTAAAATTAAGTTTTATTCCTAATGTTTCTTTATTTTGATAAATTCCTTTACAAACTATTCCGTGATCTTTAAGTGCAGCTGCATCACTACCCGCATCAACAGAAGTTAAAGCAAAACAAGGAATTTCTTCTCCTCTGGCAAGTCTTGGCAAATAATAATCTTTTTGTTTTTCTGTTCCATAATGAAGTAACAATTCAGCCGGGCCGAGAGAGTTGGGAACTAGCGTATTAACCGCAGCGCTCACCGAACGGGTCGCTATTTTTAATACAACAGAAGAATGCGCTAAAGCAGAAAAACCTAATCCACCATATTTTTTTGGAATGACCATACCAAAAAACTTTTCTTTTCTTAAATATTCCCAAACAGAAAAAGATAAATCATGCTCTACGGTTAAAATATCAAAATCATTGAGCATACTGCAAAGTACTTCAACTTGGTTACTAATAAAAGCTTGCTCATCGCGAGTCAAATTTGATAAAGAAATCTCATGCAAGGCTTTCCAATTTGGCCTGCCACGAAATAAATCTTTTTCCCACCACATATCACCTGCCTCAAGAACAATCTTTTCTGTTTCGCTAATCGATGGAAGTATCCTATTTAAATAAGCCAAGAAAGGTTTAACCAGAAAAACCTTTCTCAATGGAGTTACGCACAGCAACATTATCAAGACTAAACAAAAAAAACCTAAAGCCACCATTATCCACATAGTTAACCCCATCAGCAGTAACTTAATTGATTCAACTTACTCAAATGAGGTTTTTAATAACTCTATAATCTGCGGAGCTTATTAAGCTTAAATTACCCTTTCCGCATCAAATTCTGCCTTGCCCTTTATCTAATACGCTCATTTCATGTAAGTCTATTTCGATAACTTTAAGTTGAACGGCTTAATTCCCGCCAAGAAGTACGTCCCGTCTTATGTAATATTAACAACCTTTGCTTGCATGATTTTTTTTCTTTTATTGCATAAGTTGTTTTTAGCGTAAGAACACCTTCGTTTATTTTTTTTGCTTGCACTATTATGCTATAAATATAAGCTAAGCTTTGTTTTATACAATAGAGTGTTTTATGCCTTCTTATTTCTGTATCAATTTCAAACCCTGCATAATGGTAGTGTTCACGTAACAGAGGAATAGGCATTGAAAGCAATACAAGTCGATGTTCGGCTAATTTTAATCCCGCTTCTGCTGCTTGAAACCGCTGTGCAGCAATAACCCAATTTTGACTCATACGTAATTCTAAATAAGAACGAGTTAATAAAGATAAGGTCATTAAAGAGATAATAAATAGAAAAAATAATACCATCACTAATATAAATCCTTTTTGCTTATACATTTTATCGATATAAAATAGTAAATTTTTGGAGTTTTTTACTTGTAAGTTACATCGTGAAAAACCCTTATATAAAATAATAGCCTTTAACTCTATTGTTGACGTAAACCAATTATTTGTTTCCTATCTTTTTGTAATTGCCCTTTTTCATCTGTCAATAATAGTCTAATTTCTACACTACGGACATTTGACCAATGTTTAACCTCATTTGCATTTTTATAATACAAGGTTCCATCGATATGCTTCATCCCCAATCGTATCGACATATTTTTTATACCCTCTATTAATTCTATAGGCTTATGTATAGATTGATTTAAATTACGCCGGTATAATGCATAAATTCGCTGTCCGCTTTCGTTGAAACGGCCCGTGTCACCAATGTAGTAAATAATTTTGTTAAAAAAACCTATTTCACTATCTAAATAATATTGATATCTGAGATGAATATGGCGCCAATGAATAAGTTCTGCATGTAAACAATCACTAACAATTAAAACATCGTTAGGACGAAAAACTACCTTTGATGACAAAAAAATTTGATCGGATTGTGTTTTCTTTATCTGGATAGTATTAGGATCAAGAAATTGAACTAAAATAGCATCACTCTCATTTTGGTACCGAGCAAGCCTTGGTAAGCTTAATTTTGCTGTTGTATTCCCTTTATGCCAAACAACTAAACGATTATTAATTGTCAAATGACTCTTTAACGGTGAGAAATCCATTAAAGGGACACAACCTATAAAACCTGCCATTCGAATATCATGACTCATTAAGTGAAATGCGAGTCGTATTTTGTTTTGAATTTCATTCAAAGCCATCGTTAACCGATAAATATTTTTACTATAAATAAAAATATTAAACATCCCTATACTAAGAAATAAAGACAAACTTATAGCTATCATTAATTCAAGTAGACTATATCCTTGTTCTATACTTTTCATATACTATTGAATAATAAATTTAGGGATGATGGAAATCTAGAAAAAGAGAATAGCCATTGAATTTTACTTTGATAGGTCGAGAAATTAAGCTTTGTGACCAGTCCAATTCCTTTCGGAAAAATTTCTTGTGTCTCTTTTCTCCATAGAATTAATACTTGCCGTAAACAAAAAGGCTGAGATCCACAAATCATAAAACTTTCAGCCAATTCTTGATTTTTTAAATCAGCTAAATTAATTAAGTTTGCTTGTTCACTGGCATGTAGTGCATTTAACTGTGCTTGAGCAAAACCCAATAAACTTACACTGAGTATTACCACAGCAACCATGACTTCGATTAGTGTAAATCCTTGTTGATAATTAAATAGCATTAATTTCTCCTTTTCTATGCTATCTTATTTAATTATTATATTAATAATACCATATATATGCAATAATGCATTTTTATGTGCAACTTTTTTCTACCTGATTTATAGTAGACTCTGAAATCTTTAAGGCAGTAAAAAGCTATTTATCTCATCCCTCTCGCGTTGTGATAAACTGTAAAAAAAAAATCGTTTTACTTTTTACAACGATTCAATAAAAATTGAACTATTAAAGAGACCGGTCGACCTGTAGCCATTTTATCAGGTCCACTTTTCCAAGCGGTTCCAGCAATATCCAAATGTGCCCAATGTAATTTTTTAGTAAATCGAGATAAAAAACAAGCGGCTGTAATACTTTTTCCGCCACCGACACCGACATTAGAAATATCCGCTATATTACTGTCAATTTGTTGCTGATAATCATCCCATAGAGGCAATGGCCATACTCTATCTTGACTGTACTCTCCCGCCTTTTCAATTTCGAGCGCAAGTTCAACATTATTACTCAGCATACCTGTAGCAACGGCACCTAAGGCAGTAATAATAGCCCCTGTCAGAGTCGCTATATCAATCACCACATCAGGATTAAAACGTTCACTATAGGTTAAAGCATCTGCCAAGATTAAACGCCCTTCAGCATCGGTATTGATAACCTCTACAGTAAGTCCTGAAAGTGTTGTTATTACATCTCCAGGTTTTACTGCGCTACCACTTGGTAAATTTTCAGTTAACGGCATTATACCCACAACATGAATGGGTAATTTAAGTTCCGCAACCGCTTTTAATATCCCCATCACACTTGCTGCACCTGACATGTCATATTTCATTTCTTCCATACCCGCAGCAGGCTTTAAGCAAATCCCTCCAGAATCAAAAGTAACTCCCTTGCCCACCAAGACAATCGGTTTTTGTTCAGAAGCCCCCCGGTATTCTAAAATAATAAACTTGACAGGCTCTGAAGAACCATGCGCCACTGCTAATAACCCTCCCATACCTTCTTTTTTTATTGCTGCTTCATCTAATATATTAATGGTAAGACCCACTTCTCTTGCTAGCTTTTTAGCTTGTTCCGCCATAATACGAGGCGTACATAAATTAGCCGGTAGATTGGCGAGATTTTTAGTTAATTTTATTCCTTCCTTGATGGCTATTGCTTGTTTTAGTATTTCAAGGACTTTTACAGACTCTTTGGAACTTGGAAGATTAAAAATAAATTTCTCGGGTAACGGGACGGTATTTTTTTTATTGGTTTTTAACTCGTCAAAGCAGTAAAAAAAATCTTCAATAATTTCGATACTCTGACGTATCTGTCTATTAAGATCACAGGCTTTTACATTGAGATCTGTTAAGAAACTGGTTATTTCATTAATCCGCAGAGATTTGATGGCACAGGCCATACAACCGATAATTTTACGAAAATCCGCTATGGATAAATTAGACTCTTCTCCGCAATAAATAAGAAGGACTCGGGTTGTTGCAGATATTCCAGGGACATTGTAAAGCACAAGGCTTTTACCACATTCTTCTATTAAGTCCCCTTTATTTAAAATTTTTTGGATATACCCCTGACTCTGTTTATCTAATAACTGGGCAGATTGAGAGAGTTGCTTGCCTTGAAATGTACCGACGATTAAACAATCACTCGTTTGCTTAATGCGATCAATCGAATCAATAGAATATTGCATAATCACCTCAAATTGTCTTATTTGTACCATTCGTAATCTTAAAAATGCGATCACTGAAATCCACAGTTCGTTATCCTATCACAGGAAAGGTGAAAGCAAAGATCTCTGATTCCTCATAAGAAAAAATTGTGATTTTCTTCATCAAAAACCACTCCGAAACAAAAGCATTTCAATGTATCTCATAGGCCCTTAAAGTATGATGCGTTAAAAAGCGGTTCCCTCAATTATATTTATTTACTAGATTCAATACCCTCTTTATGAAATAATTTAAAATCTTCTACTTTTAACCTAAAAAATGATTCTCTTTCGTTATCTAACCCGAGAGGTATTGACGAGTCTTTCTCTCATTACGAGCCTTCTATTTCTTATTTTGATGAGCAATGAATTTGTTCACTACTTTAATCAAGTAGCGGGTGGAAAATTTGCTGCGAGCATCTTATGGAAACTCATAGTGCTTGAATCCCCTCGCTTTTTAGCAATACTTCTTCCTTTTAGCTTATTTCTTGCCATATTGTTCACTTACAGCCGACTTTATGCCGATTACGAAATGACTGTTCTTAACGCGTGTGGATTTAGTCTGGGCCAATTAATGTGTCTAAGCCTACCTTTTATTTTTCTAATCACCTTGATAGTTGCGGGCTTGAATCTTTGGCTAAATCCATTTTTACTCAGTTATCGGAATAAGCTGTTCGCTCAGACTGGAACCGCTGTAGAACTACAAACCATTCAACCTGGCAGTTTTCAACAAGCGAATGGGGGACGTCGCATCATTTATGTGGAAAGTATCTCAGCAGATCATAAATCTGTAAAGAACATTTTCTTGGCACAAACCAACCTACAAAAATTACCCACAGAAATCACACCATGGACTATCCTTAGTGCCCATAGCGGTTATCAAATGATCAATCCAGTCACCAAAGAACCTTTTTTTGTTGCCCTGAATGGAAAACGCTATCAAGGAGTTCCTGGAGAAGCAGAATACTATATTACTCAGTTTGTTAAATACGGAATACGCATTGACTCAGTTACAACCATGAATAATAAACAGCAAGATGCCTTGTCGAGTATCACCTTATGGAAAGCAAGCTTAGCGAATAAGCCTAGTTATTTTTCTGAGCTGCAATGGCGGCTTTCAGCCCCTATTTCCATTTTACTTCTTGCTTTACTGGCTATACCGCTTAGCCGAGTTAAACCAAGGCAAGGAAAATATCTTCACATACTACCTGCCATAATTATTTATATTATGTATCTAAATTTATTATTAGCAGGACGTAATTGGATTGAAAATGGAGAAATATCTTACCGTTGGGGTCTCTGGTGGATACATGGTTTACTCATTCTCATCATCATTTTTATCTGGTGCTATGTCTTGGGGTGGAATAAGGTCAAATATCATTTATCCCGATTATTTAAGCTAAAATCATGAAAATTATCGATCGTTATTTAGGTAGAACTGTCATCAGTACCACACTTGCAGTCATTGGGATATTGCTAGTACTTTTTTCACTCATTAAATTAATAGCTGAAACGCGTGATATTGGATATGGTCACTACACATTAACCAGTGCTTTTTACTATGTATTACTGACTCTCCCGTCTCAGTTTTATCATTTTTTCCCGATAGGTATTTTACTTGGGAATATTCTCGGTTTAAGTGTTTTAGCGAAACATAGCGAACTAATGATACTACATTCTAATGGGGTTTCTCTTTATCAAATGGCTTGGAGCTTAATTAAAGCCACTTTGTTTATGGTATTTGTAACGGTTTTGATTGGAGAAGGTTTAGCACCTCGTGCCGCACGCTTAGCAGAAAACCATAAATTCTTTCTTACTACCAATGGACAAACCCTCATGACCCAACAAGGAGCGGTTTGGATTAGAGATGGGCGAAATTATATTTATATTCAGTCAATTTTAGATCCCGCTCATTTAACCAAGGTAAGTCGTTATCAATTTGATGATAATAATAATTTACTAGAAGCGAGCTTTGCTAAACAGGTTAACTATGCAGAAAACAGTTGGAATGCTTATGATGTTTCAAGCAGCATAATTAATTATAATAAAAAAATTAAAATTGCACATCTTACACATGAAATTTGGCCGTTTTCTTTTAGTCCTAAACTTTTGAATATCTCTATTATTCAACCCGATGAAATGTCGTTAAAGCAACTATACGATTATATTTGTTATCGTCAAAAAAATCTTCTAAATACTAGCCAATACACTTTGGCTTTTTGGCAACGACTATTACAACCCGCTGCGATATGGGTTATGCTTTGTTTGGCTATTCCATTTACTTTTAAGCATTTAAGAAGCTTAGCGACCAGCTTGAGAACAATAGCAGGATTTGCTGTAGGCTTTGGTTTTTATCTTTTAAATGATTTTTTTGGTCCTTTTGCCATTGTCTATCAATGGCCTCCCTTTTTAGCGGCATTACTTCCTATACTCATTTTTATGTTTATTGCTATTGTTTTAATGCGCTGGGTAAAATAGGCCTCGAGGTTCTTATGTCCAAAACATTTCGAATTGCCGTAGCCCAACTGGATTTTTTAGTGGGTGATATTAAAGGAAACACACAAATAATTTTAGATAGTTTAGAAAAAGCCAAGCAAACTTCAGTTGACCTAATGATCTTCCCTGAGCTTGCTTTGAGTGGTTACCCCCCAGAAGATCTGCTCTTACGTGAGGATTTTAAAAAACAGATCAAAGCGGCGTTAAAACATATTCAAGAAAAATCCACTGATATTGCTATTTTATTAGGTTATCCAAAGTTTAGTTCTTCAGGAATTTATAATGCGGCGAGCCTAATAGAGAATAAAAAAATTGTAAGTACCTACCATAAACAATGCTTACCCAATTATGGCGTCTTTGATGAGTATCGTTATTTTACTCCTGGAAATTCACAGGGTTTATTTACAATAAAAGGCCTTCAAGTAGGTATTTTAATTTGTGAAGACCTCTGGTACAGCCAACCTTCTTCTATGCTTAAAGAAAATGGGGCACAATTATTAGTATGCATCAATGCCTCACCTTTTGATTACACAAAATTAAAACAGCGTTCAAGAATAATAATCGATCGGATAAAAGAAACAAACTTGCCCATACTTTATGTGCATGGCGTAGGAGGGCAAGACGATTTAATATTTGATGGGGGCTCTCAAGCATTTGATGTAAATGGACAGCTTGTAGCTGAGGCAGGTTTTTTTAAAGAATGTTTATGGTTAGTAGAACTTAAAATAAACTCATTGGCTCAATTTGTACCACAAACTCTTTTACCGAAGCCATTAATTTACGAAACCATCTATAACGCTTTAATTCTTGGAATACGCGATTATGTTAACAAAAATCATTTTTCTGATGTTTTAATCGGTCTTTCAGGTGGTATAGACTCCGCACTGGTACTTGCTATTGCTGTCGACGCATTGGGAAAAAATCGTGTTCATACTGTTTTTTTACCCTCTCGATATACCTCTAAGCTGAGTCAAGAGATTGTAAAAACACTGGTTAAAAAATTTGATGTGTCCTGCCAGGTTTTATCCATCGAGCCGAGTTTTTCAGCTTTTTTAAGCACGTTAAATATTGGTCAAAAACATCCGCCGACAGGACTTTCAATTGAAAATATTCAAGCACGTTGTCGTGCCATATTATTAATGGCGCTCTCTAATCAACAGGGACGCCTATTATTAAATTGTACCAATAAAAGTGAATTAGCTGTCGGTTATGGCACTTTATACGGTGATATGGCGGGCGGATATGCGGTATTAAAAGATGTATCTAAAACCTGTGTTTATCAATTAGCTAATTACCGTAATCGTGATCCTATTTTTCCCGATGCATTAATGCGGCGTCCCCCCAGTGCAGAACTTGCTGAGAATCAAAAAGACGAAGATACGCTTCCTCCTTACTCTTTACTCGATCCTATTTTAGAACTCTATGTAGAGCAAGACAAAAGTATAGACGACATTGTTAAAGCAGGTTTTGCTAAAGAAACCGTAAAAAAAGTTATTAATTTGGTTAATAAAAACGAATATAAACGCCGCCAATTAGCACCAGGCCCACGTGTTACACCTCGAGCCTTTGGTCGGGAACGACGCTACCCAATTACCTCTGGCTTTTTATTAATAAACTGATTGATAATTTACATCACAAAAATTCATAGACTGATTATCAATAAATATTCTTCAAATCCTCAAATATCGATATAATCTGCATCTGGATAGTTTAATTGATAAACAGCTAAACTTTGATTAGCTAATTCTTCCAAGCCCAAGATACGATATGACTTAATCATAATAATTAAAGCTCTTTGGATTTCTGGAGCTCCTTGATACCTTTGTACGATCTCATTCGACCGATTAGCCGCAGCAACATAAGCTTTTTTACGGAAATAATAATCGGCAATATGCAATTCATAACTT
This sequence comes from uncultured Rickettsiella sp., assembly GCA_947058615.1. Taxonomy (GTDB): domain Bacteria; phylum Pseudomonadota; class Gammaproteobacteria; order Diplorickettsiales; family Diplorickettsiaceae; genus Aquirickettsiella. The sequence goes on from CAMSHF010000003.1 coordinate 31,718, forward strand.
GCGAATAAATTACGCAAGTAGATCATGCGTTGACGCGCATCTGGAACATATCGACTGTCAGGAAAGCGATGAATAAACTCGGCAAACTCTTGATAGGCACTATGCATAGTACCTGGATCACGTAAAGCTAAATCAATCGGGACATAACGTAAATACCAACCTCTATCTTGATCCATATCCGCCATAGCTTGCATATAGTAAGCATAGTCAATCTGCTTGCTATTTGGATAGAGACGAATAAAGCGTTCTGCAACTGCTTTTGCTGATGGGGAATCACCATCTTTAAAGTATGAATAAATTAATTCGAGTTGAGCCTTTTCGGCATATTGATTGAAGGGATATAAGACATTTAATGCTTCATATGATTTAATTGCTTGGCTAAAATTACGATTTAGCATTGATTTTTTTGCATTTTGATAAACTTGATTAACTGTTTGTCCCTTAAAAGCAATAAATGGATCATTCGAGTGGCCGGCACATGCCGTCAGCATAGCTAAAATAAAACTAATTAAAAAACAAAATTCAAATATTCTCACAGTTATTTTCAATAAAGCAATGCTTTATTCCCTTTTTTAAAATGAAGGAAGGAATAAGCGAAACGAGATATTCTTTTATTCAACATCCAAAAAAATCAAAATTAATTATACTCTTCGCACTCGAATTTTAGATGTTTTGTCACTTAATGCGCAACTTTCATGTAGCTAACAGACACTTATGCTGCTCATTTTTACGGCATGCCAAAAACCCTACTAGGAGTATATATGATTAAATTTGACTGAAATCCATTTAATCTTTTTTACGGAAAATCTCATTTAATTTAAATTTTTCTGCCATAATAGGGATTCCACACCAACCTATAATTGCTTCGATAATCAGAATGACTCCCACTAAAAAAGCAAATAATTTGCCTAAACCCAATAACACACCAATCAGTAAGACGATACCAATTACTAAACGTGAAAGGCGCTCGTTAGATTCAAGATTGCTTGCTACATTGAACATAGATAATATCCTCTATTAAATTATACAATAAAAAGGCATCGCTCCCGTCAGCATTATAGCGATTTTCTATGAAAAACACAGCTCAAGTAATAAATTGCCAAGCAATTGTGCCAGAACATTTAGCAGAAAAACGTCTCGACCAAATTTTGAGTCAGTTATTTCCTGCTTTTTCCCGTACACGTTTACAACAATGGATCCGCTCTCAACAAGTTTGGGTCGATAATGAACTAAAGCGGCCCAGGGATAAAATAAAAGCGGGTGCTAAAATCACTATTTTGACTAGCCTAAAACAAGAAGTGAGTTGGGAAGCAGAAGCGCTTCCACTTGATATCATTTACGAAGATGAGGCTCTACTTGTTGTTAATAAGCCTGCTGGCTTAGTTGTGCATCCTGCGGTAGGAAATACTCATAAAACTCTCGTTAATGCTTTGCTTTATTATTTACCTGAGCTTAAAAAACTTCCGAGAGCGGGAATCATACATCGCTTAGACAAAGATACCTCTGGTCTATTAGTTATACCTAAAATCTTAAGTGCCTACACTAAGCTAACTAAGCAATTACAAACACGAACCATAAAACGCGAATATATTGCTGTTATTCAGGGTCTTTTAATTGCAGGGGGAACTATCAGTGCACCCATCGGTCGCCATCCGCGACTCAGAAAAAAAATGGCCGTCACTGAATTGTCGAGTGGCAAACCTGCTGTATCCCACTATCGAGTCATAGAACGCTTCAATCATCATACACTCATTAAAGTAAAATTAGAAACCGGCCGTACTCACCAAATTCGTGTCCATATGGCCCATATTCATCACCCGCTGCTAGGTGATAAAACCTATGCAGGCCGCCGCTTTCACTTACCCAAAAAAGCCAGCAACCAACTTATTAATTGCTTACGTCAATTTCCGCGTCAAGCCTTGCATGCACAATGTTTAGGTATAATACACCCTATTAGCTTAAAACCAATGGAATGGCGTAGTTCTTTACCAGAAGATATGAAAGATTTAATTAACTGTCTTCGAGAAGATAAACTCAATGCTTGACTTAATCATTCCTAATTGGCCAGCTCCAAACTGGATCAAAGCTTACTCAACAACTCGATTGGGTGGATTTAGTCATGCCCCTTATAATAGCTTAAATATTGCCATGCATGTCGGTGATAATTTGAACAGTGTCTCCAAAAATCGTCTTTTATTACAAAATAATTTGCATTTAAAAGAGCCTATTATTTGGTTAGAACAAGCTCATGGGAACCATGTTATTTCAGCGGATCATCCTATCAGCCGTCTTACAGCAGATGCCATTTATTCAAAAAAAGAACAAACCGTATGTGCCATCCAAACTGCTGATTGCTTACCTTTATTGATATGCAGTTCCAGTAGTTATTGTGTCGCAGCAGTACATGCGGGTTGGAAAGGGTTAAGTAAAGGTATTATTGAAAACACGATTGAAGCATTAGCTTTGCCGAGTAAAAAAGATTTATTAGTTTGGTTAGGCCCTGCTATCGGCCCTCAAGCTTTTGTAGTCGGAGAGCAGGTCTTTCATTCTTTTGTAGATAAAGATCCAGCGGCTAAAATAGCTTTTCACCCGATAGGGAATAAAAAATGGCAGGCTAACCTCTATACATTGGCTCAACAACGTTTACATAAATTAGGGATAACTTCAATCTACGGGGGTAATTACTGTACTTTTTCAAACCCTACTCGCTTTTTCTCTTTTCGTAGAGATCAAATAACAGGACGCATGCTCAGTTTGATCTGGATAGCCCTCCCGATAATTTAAGTTCAAATACTATAGGTTTAAGAAGAATACGTTTTTTGATTTTTATTCGAGAATTACATGAATAGAAATTATTTCGTAGGCGTAATAGACGGTGCAAGAATAGTTTCTACTTCCAGTTGTTTTTTATCTGAAAAGAAAGTCGATGTTCCATTTTTTTTATCGGATGAATCACTTACAGGTAAGAAATCGCTCAATAAATCAGTAGACACTAACGTGGTTGCTTCTTGTTCTTGAGTAACCGGACTCCTATCCGCTAGGACGTTAACACATCGCCTAGTATTAATAAACGAAGACGGCCGTCTAGATTGAAAATATCCTATTCTTATAATACTTCGAATCATTTCATCGCCTCTAATAAAACATTAAAAACTCCTGAGTAATTATATCAACTATTTATTTTTTTTCAAAAATAAATAATTGATATAAAGTATTTTAAATATCTTTAAGATAAAGGAACGTGGCTTGGAAAAATTTTAACAACTTTAATCATATTATCTTTAATTAAGATAACTTCCATGGTTTTATTTTCAAACTGAAAGACTGTGCCCACTTTTGGAATAACTTCAAGCATTTCAATAATCAATCCACTTAAGGTTTTAGGTCCTCTTAAAGGTAGATTTAAGTTTAATTGGCGATTTAAATCACGTATTGCAATTCCGCCATCTACCAAATAACTACCATCTTTTTGCAATAAAACAGCACGGCGCATTAAGGCATTATCTGTCGTAAATTCACCCACAATTTCTTCTAATATATCCTCCAAGGTGATAAGTCCTTGAATTTCACCATATTCGTTAACCACTAAACCAATACGATGCTTCTCACGACGAAAATTTAACAGTTGACTACTTAATGCGGTTGCTTCCGGTATAAAATGAACCTCTTCAGCTGTTTCTATTAATAACTCTTTACTCAACTGCTGAGTGCTTAAACTATTTAAAATTTTACGAAAATGTAAAATGCCGATTATCTCATCAATAGAATTCCGATAAATCGGTAACCGTGTATATTCACTTTTTATTAATTGTTTTACAATCACTCCCCAAGCCTGATTAATATTAATACCGATAATTTCCTGTCTAGGAATCATAATATCTTCTACAGTTACCTTCCCTAACTCTAATACCTTAAGTAACATCGTTTTATAATCATTAGACATACGCCCACCACCTTCACGCAATAAACTCACTAGTTCTTCACGAGATAATTGTTCTTCGCTCAATTTCGGAGTTTTTATGCCCAAAAAACGTAAAGTTGTATTCGCCACTAAATTGGTTACCCAAACTAAGGGATATAAAATATACAATAAAATAATTAAAGGCCAAGCAGCAAATAGCGCAATGGGTTGTGGATATAAGGTAGCTAGAGTTTTTGGCGCTATTTCACAAAAAATTAAGACGACAAAAGTAAGCGCTAAAGTTGCTAAAAAAACAGCAGATGCTGAAAAATAATGTAACGCAAGCAACGTTACTACAGCAGAAGCAAGAATATCAGCAAAAGTTCCGCATAAAAGGATGACACCGAGCAAACGATCTGGCCTTTTTAACAAATCTTGTACACGCTTAGCCAGTAAATTGTTCTGTCTCACTAAATACCGTAAACGATATCTATTTATAGATAACATGGCAGCCTCTGCCAATGAAAAAAAGATAGCTGCAAGTAATAAAAAAATTAACAGTCCAAAAAGAAATGAAAATGAATAATGCATACGCTAAGATCTCATCCTTTTAAGGGTGCCTCTGGGATTATGAAAGACACCCTCTCTTCAAAGATTAGGCATAAAGTAAATGGTTCCTAAATAAACTACTCCAATCAAACAAGCGCCAATTAGCGTCCAGCTAATTGCAATTTTTCCACGCCAACCAAAATAACTTCTGCCGATTAATAACATGAAAAGGACCCCCCAGGCTAATAGTGATAAAAGTATTTTTTGCCATAATTGCTGTTGAAAAACGGGGCGAAATAAAATCAAACTGCTTGTTAATACTAATGTCAATAAAACGATAGCGATAGAAATTAACTTAAATAAATAAGTCTCCATCACTTCCAAAGGAGGAAAATATTGAATAAACCTTATCGCTTGTTTATGCTTAAGCATCCATTCCTGGCTGGCTAATAATAATGCTTGGAATGCCGCTGTGGCTAAGACTATCAATGCAAGAGTCGAAAGAAAAATATGAATAAAATCAGCATAGGGCACCATAATGAAGTTCGCTTACTCCTCAGCTATGCTGTTACAATAACAGAATTTTTTGGGTCATTCATCATGCCTCCTTGCTTATATTCAAACGCTTTTCACTCAAAAAAATTTAGACTTACGTTTTATTAAAAATCACGATAAACTCAGGACCCCTATAAAATTATGTTTGATAATTTAACCACTCGTTTAAAACAATCTTTTAAAAATATTCGTGGTCAAGGCCGTTTAAGCGAACATAACATTAAAGAAAGCCTACGCGAAGTAAAAAAAGCGCTGATTGAAGCAGATGTTGCTTATCCTGTTGTCAAAACAATTATTGAACAAGTACGTCAAGGTGCCATTGGAAAAAAAGTCACAGAAAGCCTCGCACCGGGTCAAGCTTTTATAAAAATTGTAAGTGATACTCTAACGGCTATAATGGGTAAAGATTTAGCCGAATTAAATCTATCCACACAAGCGCCCGCTATAATTTTGGTGACAGGTTTGCAAGGCTCAGGAAAAACAACCACCGTTGCAAAGCTGGCTTATTGGTTAAAAGAACAAAAAAACAAATCAGTTTTAGTGACCAGTACCGACATTCATCGTCCTGCTGCTATTTTACAACTTAAAAATCTAGCTGAAAGTATTGACATTTTAGTTCACCCCAGTAGCGGCACGCAAACCCCTACCTATATTGCCCAGACAGCAATTCAAACAGCCCGAAATAAAGGTATAGATATTGTTATTATTGATACCGCCGGTCGTCTACATATTGATATTCTCATGATGAATGAGATACGCACCATTCATGCGGTCAGTAATCCCATAGAAACTTTATTTGTGCTGGATAGTATGATGGGTCAAGATGCTATAAAAACAGCTAAAGGCTTTAACGAAATCATCCCTCTTACCGGAATAATCCTGAGTAAAATGGATGGTGACGCGCGTGGCGGTGCCGCTTTATCCGTAAAATTTATTCTAGAGAAGCCGATTAAATTTATTGCTTCCGGCGAAAAAGTAACTGCACTTGAGCCCTTTTATCCCGATAGAATAGCCTCACGCATACTTGGCATGGGGGATATCCTTTCGTTCGTTGAAGAAGTACAACGCCATACGGATCAGAAAACGGCACAAAAACTTAACCAAAAATTACAAAAAGGGAAAAAATTTGATTTAGAAGACTTTTTAAATCAACTCGCACAAATGGATAATATGGGAGGCATAAAAGAGCTCTTGAATAAGCTTCCTGACAACAATAATGCGGCCTTATTGGCTAGCGCTAAAAGTACACTTAATAAAAAATTAACCGTTCAAATGCAAGCTATCATCCGCTCTATGACTAAAAAAGAACGGCTTTTCCCAGCTATTATCCAAGGATCTAGGAAACGACGTATTGCTTCGGGTTCCGGTACCCAAATTCAAGATGTCAATCGACTTTTAAAGCAATTCAATCAAATGCAAAAAATGATGAAGCGGTTTTCTAAGCCAGGCGCTATGAACAGACTTCTTCAAGGACTACAGAACCATTACCCGCGATGAGGTCTAAAAATCCAAAAAGAAAGCTCTTCCCAAACTAATAAAATTTGCGTAGAATCCGCTCAGATTCATTTTGGCAAGCTTATGTTAAACATAACATTAACATAGATTTACTCAATTGAGCGTTTAAATAGATAGAAAATAGAGAGGAAGATTTATTCCATGGTTACCATTCGTTTAGCACGAGGAGGTCGTAAAGAGCGTCCCTTCTATCACATTGTTGTTACAGATAGTCGGAAACCGCGTGATGGGCGTTATATTGAATGTTTAGGCTTTTATAATCCTATTGCTACAGGCAAAGAAATTTCATTAAAAATTGTAGAGGATAAAGTTAGTTATTGGATATCCCAAGGTGCTCAGCCTTCAGAGCAAGTCCAAAGCCTTCTGAAAAAAGCTAAAAAAGAAGCTAATAAACCTCAGGCGATAGCCGCTTAATATACAACAACTGCCTGGTTTTTAAAATTACCCTTCTCTACTATTTATTTTTAGGCTGTATAAAGAAAATTATTGCCTAAATAAAAGAAAATAGGTGAAAATGCTAAAAAAAAAGGTCTTAGTGGGAACTATAGGAAAATCTTACGGAATCAAAGGATGGGTTAAAGTTAATTCCTATACGGACCCTGTCAGTAATATCCTCAACTACCAACCCTGGCATTTATCCGCAAAAGGATCTTCGCACCCCCCTACCCTAATTGAAATAATAGAGCATCGAATCCATGGCCAACAGATATTGGTACGATTTGCAAATTGCACAATGCCTGAATCAGCCTCACTTTATACCCATTATAAAATTTATGTAGAGCGAAGGAATTTCCCTCCTTTAGCCATAGGCCAGTACTACTGGACAGATTTAGAGGGTTTAAAAGTCTATACCTGTGAAAGCAATTATCTCGGTATAATTTCGGCTATTTATTCGACAGGTGCTAACGATATATTGGTAATCGTTGGAAAAAAAAGGCATTTAATTCCTTTCTTATTAAATCAAGCCATTAAGACCATCGATTTAGAGGGCAATATAATGGTTGTCGATTGGGATGCTGAATTTTGATGGATATCCAGATTATTAGCCTATTTCCAGAAATGTTTACTCCCTTGAATTTGAGCATACCCGGGCGTGCGCAAAAAAAAGGGCTAATAAAGATTTCTTATTTAAACCCTAGAGATTTTAGTGTAGATAAACATAATACTGTGGATGACCGTCCCTATGGGGGCGGGCCAGGGATGGTAATGAAATTTTATCCCCTGGTCGCTGCAATAAAAATGGCTAAATTACAGCAAAAAAAGCTACAAATAACCCCTTTGGTCAGTTATTTATCCCCTCAAGGAAAAAAATTTGATCAACTGGCTGCCCTTGAGTTAAGTCAGCGCCAAGGCCTTATCTTAGTTGCAGGCCGTTATGAAGGCGTTGATCAACGGTTTATTGACAGTGAAGTCGATGAAGAATGGTCAATTGGAGATTTTATTTTGAGTGGTGGCGAGCTCGCTGTGATGTGCCTTATTGACACTATAACCCGTCTACTGCCAGATGCATTAGGTCATGTAGAATCTGCCGCACAAGATTCCTTTAGCTCGGCCCTATTAGATTATCCACACTATACACGTCCGGCAAATATAAATGAGCGAAAAGTTCCAGATGTTTTGCTGCAAGGTGACCATGCCGCCATTGCCCGTTGGCGATTAAAGCAATCTTTGGGACGAACCTGGCAACGCCGACCTGATTTATTAAAAAAACATATACTTAACAAACAAGAGCAGGTATTATTGGCGGAATTCATCCGTGAAAATAGCGAATAAAATTGGGAGTTAGCGATGAACAATCTCATACAAACTATTGAAAAAGAACAGATGCAAGTAAAAAAGAATATTCCTGACTTTCGTGCCGGGGATACGGTCGCTGTCAAAATTAAAGTCAAAGAAGGAACTCGTGAGCGATTACAATCCTTTGAGGGCGTGGTTATTGCTCGTCGTAATCGTGGATTCAACTCCGCCTTTACTGTAAGAAAAATCTCACATGGTGAAGGAGTAGAACGGGTTTTCTTTCTTTATAGTCCTTTAACAGATAGTGTAGAAATTAAAAGACGTGGTGATGTTAGAAAAGCAAAGCAATATCAGTTACGCAACCTTCGCGGTAAAGCAGCACGTATTAAAGAAAAATTAACATCTGCTATACAAGCTACCCCAACAAAAGAAAGAACCAATAACAATCCTTTGGAATAGAACTTAATCCTACCAACAAGCTTGAAAATATTGTTGGTAAATTAAGGTTTATAAAAGGTATACTTACTTAAGTATTTTATGGTTTACCAAGCTATAATTCAAACTCCTGTTGGTAAGTTAGGAATCTCTACTTTTGACCGACTACTAACCCGAATAGATTTCTTAACTGAAGATAAATCATTAATTGCACCCAAAGGAAAAACTCTAAACCACATCGTAAACCAGCTTATTCATTACTTTCAATATCCTAACTTTAAATTTAATATTCCTTATCAGTTACAAGGAACCCCTTTCCAAAAAAAAGTATGGCAAACTTTAAGTAAATTATCTCCAAAAAAAACCATTAGTTATGGAACTCTCGCCAAGAAACTAAATACGGGTGCTCGAGCTATAGGTAATGCTTGTCGCGTAAATCCTCTTCCAATACTTATTCCCTGCCACCGAGTGGTCGCCCAAAGAGATTTAGGTGGTTATAAGGGGCAAGAAATATCTATAAAAAAATGGCTACTAAAACATGAGTTTTATTCCACAGAGTTTTAAGATAGATTTAAAAAATCTTTTGATTTAAAGTTAATACAAACTCATTTATTATTAGTTTCCTTTGAGGTAACCAACTCTTTACCGCGCGTGTAAGTCTTTACGCAAAAGTGTGTAAGTTAAAACTGAAGCCGCAAAACACCCATTGTAATAAATTCTAACTTTGTTAATCTATGTAATGTGTGTTGCTAACGGTCTAATCAAGGACTTAATTTTCAGTAATAATCTAAAAGGATTGTTTATATGAAAGTTAATTAGCAAATCCTTATGTTATATGGAATAGATAAGGATGTCTGCACTACAAGGATGTAGTGTAAGCAAGGATGCTACAAGGACGTTACTAACACAGATATACCCCCTTGGGCCGTTTTACGGCCCTTTTTAATTTATTTTTTAAAATATTAAAAGCTTTTTACCATCATATTTTAATCCTGCCAAAAATGATGATTTTTTTCACGATAAGTCTCTGCTTTTATATCATTAGATAGTTCAATTAATTTTAAAGTAATCATTCCATTGACAGCAGTGTCATATATTTTAGAACCGAGGCGTCGATAGCGATTTAATACAAGCTTATGTGGAAATTTAAAGCGATTATGAAAGCCTGTTGGAAATAAGGCATACGCAGGTTGTATTAAATTTAAAAACTCTATACTGGAGGAAGTTTTACTGCCATGATGTGGGACTATCAAAACAGTGCTTAATAAATCTTTTCGTTTTTCACGAACAAGATAATCTTCTCCTCCTTTTTCTATATCACCTACTAATAAAATACTTTGTGATCGATTGCTAACTTTTAGTACGCATGAACTATTATTATCTAAATAAGGAAGCATCACCGGTGGATATAGAATTTTGAAAGTAACTCCATCCCATTTCCAATGTCTTTTTTCTTCACATAAAGATACAACGTTTGGTAAAAATTTTTTTGGAATGCTACTCAGTACTTCATCTACTGATATTTGTTTTAAAATAATCATAGCTCCCCCACTGTGATCATTATCACCATGACTAATTATCATCATATTCACTTTTTGAGCGCCGATTGTTTGTAAAAAAGGAATTACAACCAATTTTCCTGCATCAAAAGTTGAACTTAAGCGCGGGCCTGTATCATAAATCAAAATATGATGCTGTGTACGTACAATACTGGCTAAACCTTGTCCAACGTCAAGAAGATGAAACCAAATATCACCATAGTGTGGTCGTTGATTTGATCCGAAAAATAAAGGGAGAATCCAAAAAAAACCTAAACAACGAGTTGGCATTCCTTTCGGTGCCAAAAGTAATAACATACCTATTAAACTTGAAATGAATGTCCAATAATTGGACAGATACGCATAATATTGAGTTAAAGCGAGTCCTGAAAAAAAACTAAGTAGCTTCCAAAGTAATTCTAATAGCTGTCCTGTAAAAATTAAAATATAACTTCCAAAAACTGGGCTTATTAGAGTTAATAAACTTCCTAATAAGCTAAGTGGTAAAATCAAAAAGCCAATAGAAGGTATGGCTATCAAATTAGTTATAAAACTAATCCAAGAAATTTGGTGAAAAAATAATAACGATAAAGGAATTAATCCCAGACCTATTGTCAATTGTATTCGACACCAACTACGCCAACGGTTTAATGGTTTAATACGGTTTGAAACTGCGTAAAAAATGAGCGATACCGCTGTAAAAGATAACCAAAAACTCGCTGACAAAACTACAAAAGGCGCTATGATTAAGATAATCATTAAAGCTAAATAAAATGAATGCCAATGTGAAATATAACGTTGTTGGATAATCGCAAACGAATAGATTGATAACATCAGTAATGCACGCTGAGTAGGAATAGCAAATCCAGCTAAAGCACTGTAGAAAAGGGTCAATAATAATGTTACTGCACTAACAATCTTAGGTATGGGAATATATAACGCCAGATAAGGTATACGAGTACAAATAAAACGAAACACCCAATAAATAATTCCTGCAATAAAAATAAGGTGCAAACCTGAGATAGCAAATAAATGATTAGTTCCTGTATTGCGCATAATTAACCATTGTTTATCCGTAATCTCATTGCGTATGCCTGTAGTTAATGCACCTATAAGACCTAATAAATCATAATGAGGTAATGCTTTTTTTACATTCTGATGAATTTTTTGACGTAAACTGTCAATAAAATAATAAGGACCTGCAGATTGAATCAAATGCAAAGGGAATTTTTCTAATAGATAACCTATAGCACATCTATTTTTCTGAAAAAATTCAGCTTGATAATCAAAACTACCTGGGTTCCAAAAAGAACGCGGCCGACGCAGACGTAAAGTAAATCGCCAGACATCTCCTTTTTTAAAATTTGGTAAAATCTTCAACGGGTTATGAAAATATCCTTTAATACGCACATGTAGGGGGTATCGTATAGGAAAAAAAGTTTCTAGTTTGTCAATGAGAAAATCAAATCGAACGCTATTGGAGTAATTTTCTGGAATGGTAATTATGCGTCCTTTAGCAATCAGCGTCTTACCTTCTAATATTTCAGGTAATTGATAATTTAATTGTTGTCGCGCAATTATCAATGACCAAGAAAAACCTAAAAAAAAGGCAGCAAAAAATAAAACCCAATTTAAAGAAAAAAATAACTTAAAATAAGCTAGAATAATTACAATAACACTTAGAGGGATCAGTAAATAAACAACGCTTACCGAAGGTAAATGTGTAAAATGCGTGAGGCATAACACGCCGATTAAAAACCCTAATGTCCAGCGGGCCATATTTTTTATTCTACGATAATCTGCATCCATTACACATCAATGGTTGCTATTCGCACCTTAATGTACCTTACTTTCATGATGAAGATTTTCTATGCAAAAATTCACCCCTTTCAAGTAGGGCAGTTTATTTTATTATATATTTTCTTTAATTAAATCTAAAATGCAATAAAGTAATATAAAATAATATTTTTTTCTAAAAAATTTGCTTTATATTCTTAGCATTAGGATTTAAAATTTAATAATTAAATTTCAAAACATAAGGAATATGTTTTAATAAATATAGATCTTTTCTTAATGTAGCCAAAGTTTGAAAGGAGTTCCTAAGATCATAACGAAGCTTGCAACTAATCCAGCGGCTGGAATAGTTAATATCCATGCCCATATAATCCGTCGTATAGTAGACCAATGCGCATTTAGCCAACCATTGGTTGAACCCACTCCAAGGATAGCACCTGTTACAGTATGTGTTGTAGAAACAGGAATACCTAAATCTGTAGCCGCAAATAACGTAAGCGCTGCACCGGTTGCAGCACAACCTCCACTTAAAGGAGTTAATTGAGTTATCTTATGTCCTAATGTATGGACTATACGCCAACCTCCTATAAGTGTTCCTAATCCCATTACGAAGTTACAAGAAATAATAACCCAAAATGGAACATAAAAATGCCCATTTAAAAGGCCGGTAGAAAATAATAATACTGCAATAATACCCATGGTCTTTTGTGCATCATTACCCCCATGGCCTAAACTTAATAAAGCCCCTGCGACAAATTGAGCGCGTTTAGCCCAATCCAGTGCTTTATCAGAATTTACATCTTTTAAAAAAAATTGCATAAACTTTATCAAAAAACAACTAATTGATAGCCCCAATAAGGGCGACAGAATTATTGCTATTAGTACAGGCAGTAATCCATGCCAATTCAAAACATGCCAACCTCCTGTCACTAAACCTGCGCCAACTAAGCCTCCTATTAATCCATGAGATGAACTTGAAGGTAAACCAAAATACCAAGTAAACAAATTCCAAATAATAGCCCCTGTAAGGGCGGCAAAAAGTACATAAGGAGTAATGATATGAGGTTCTATAAGTCCCGAACCTATTGTCGTTGCAACATTTAGATGAAAAAATAAGAAAGCAATAAAATTAAAAAATGCCGCCCACAAAACAGCGGTTAGAGGCTTCAAAACCTTTGTTGCGACCATTATAGCTATAGAATTAGCCGCATCATGGAAACCATTAATAAAATCAAAAATAAATGCTAAGACAACAACGAAATAAATAAATATTAAAGTGCTCGTCATAAAGCATTCATTCCATTATCAAAATCTGTCTTTAAGTATACACGACGTTGGTAGGATTCACATTCAGATAACATTAAACCAATTTTATAAAAAGTATATTTAATCGATCGATATTTCATAGATAATTAATTGAGAAAATTATTGTATTGACTTGAATCATTTTAATTTTTTAAAATCCTAAAATATAGCTAGCTTATTTTAAACTTCATTTTTCTATTTCCTATAACACGCTTCTTTAAGGTAGAATAGAATCATATCTCACAATGTCAATATAGCCAAAAATACTTATGCTATCGCTCATTGAACTCGTTCAACAGCTTGTCTCCAGACCCTCTATTACCCCAGAAGATAAGGGTTGCCAAATTGTTTTAAGCGAGCATTTACATCGTTTAGGTTTTGCGATTGAACACTTACCTTTTGCAGATGTCAATAATTTTTGGGCTAGACGTGGAAAAGAAGCCCCTTTATTTGTTTTTATTGGACATACAGATGTCGTTCCTACCGGACCATTAGACAAATGGAATAGTCCTCCTTTTGCACCCACTATTCAAAATGGTCAACTCTATGGTCGAGGCAGCGTTGATATGAAAGGCAGCCTAGCTGCAATGTTAGTGGCTTGTGAGCAATTCATTAATAAACACCCTAATCATAGAGGCTCTATAGCTTGGATAGTTACCAGTGATGAAGAAGGCCCCGGTATCAATGGCACAGCCAAAGTAGCTGAAACACTTAAAAAAAGAAACGAGAAAATAGATTATTGTCTCGTTGGTGAACCTACTAGTGAAGAAAAATTAGGTGATACTTTAAAAGTAGGTCGTCGCGGCTCTTTATCTGGCCATTTGATCATCCAAGGTAAACAGGGGCATATTGCTTATCCACAATTGGCCAAAAACCCTATCCACCTCTTTAGTCAAAGCTTAATTGAATTATTGAATACTAACTGGGATAAAGAAATAACGTGTACTGATTTTCAACCCACGAGTTTACAATTTTCTAATCTACACAGCGGCACTGGCGCAAGTAATGTTATTCCAGACAGCATAGAAGTTAAATTTAATTTTCGTTATTCTCCTACAACCACTGCAAAAAAATTAGAAGATTTCACAGAAGCTATTTTAAAAAAATATCACTTAAAATATCACCTCACTTGGCAACGGGGCGGACTTCCTTTTTTAAGCCCTTCAGGCCAGTTACGGTTATCTTGTCTCGAAGTTATAAAAAAACTGACTGGCATCGTACCCACAGTTTCGACAAGCGGAGGTACTTCTGATGCGCGCTTTATTGCACCTTTAGGGGCAGAAATTGTCGAATTTGGCCCGTGTAATCGTACTATACACCAAATTAATGAAAATGTTTCTGTAAGTGATCTTGAAAAATTAGCTTTAATTTATGAAGAAATTTTAAAGAAAACTTTACATAAAACATCTAAACATTAGAACATGCATAATCTCAAATCTATCAGAAAAAGAGAGGATTGCTTTTGCAAATCGAGTAATTTTAGGCAAAAAAAAGCAGCCTTATAGGCTGCTTTCCGGTTAATCATTAATATTCTTTATTAATTAAGAAAGAACTGTGATTTTGATAACCATGATGGATCAGGATAGTAAGCAAATATTAGCGTTCCGTTTTTAATCGAATGGATTAATGAATCGGCAATGGCTGGACTCACTGCAAAACAACCCCAACTTCGTCCTAAACGGCCATGCTGTTGAGCAAATTGCGCGGTAGCATAATCCGCTCTATGAACTACGATATCACGAGCTTCTGCTCTATCGTTAAATCCTTTCTCTAAACCTTTTAATTTTAAGGAATAGCCATGTTTACCCTGATAAGTTGACTCAGTTAAAAACACACCTAAACTTGATTCTAAGCTTCCTGGCCTATCAGAGAAAGAAGTTGCATAGCTTCCACCACTATTTTTTCCGTGAGCAACATAGGTATTAAAAAGCACTGAATTGTTATTAAGGCCAAATACCCATAATCTTTTTGCTGTTGATGGCTTAGTATAATCAATAATTGTTAAAATATGCTGATTATCTAAACCTTCCTCTCTCGCTTTGTTATATGCCTCTAAACCTAACTCTAAAGCTTTAGGATTTAGGCTTGGCGCTCGTTCACTAAGTTGTTTCATCTCAGCTTGGACATTCACTCGCTGGCTTATCGGACTCGCATTAACGGTCATCACAAAAAGACCGCTCGCTAGCAACAATAAGCTTGTTATTTTTTTTAATATCATCACTATACCCCCCCCCACTAATCGGCAGAGAAGACTACTATAGCATAAATCGTACAAAAATTGAACTTTTTAGCTATTTTTATCAGTAAAAAGCTTACGTAATTTAATATAAATTGTAAGCATGATAAAGACAAAACTTTGGGCTTTAATAGCTAACTTTTCAATTTTCCAATTTTTAGTTTAAAGCGTCCCGTTGATAAATCTCTGATGATAAAACTTCCACTAAGCTCGGTCAGAATTATTTTTTCTTCCTTAATAAAGGGATAACAGAAGCTAATAACTCCCCCCCTTTTAACTCATTAAATTACTCTAAATAACTAATTAAAAGGTTTATCCAAATATAAGTCCCAGACGGTATATGAGGTAAAAATATCCATTCAATGATTACATAGCTAACTAAATCCTTGTAACTGAGAATTTAAAATAAACTTAAATATCCTTTTTAATCTATTTTTTAATCAAAAATTGATTAATTTTCGTATTGATATGATATTAAAAATTACTTTGTTTTTCGCGGTCTCCCACGCTTACGAATAGTACCTGTTTTAGCAATATTAAGTTGAGAAAGCCTTCCTCGTGTCACTCTTTTCATTCTTTTTTTATTTCCTTTGGCTTTTGCAATAGCTAATGCTTTAAAATTTGCTTCCATTTTCTTATGTTCAATTTTAATAACCTTTTCTAACGCTTTTCGATAAGCCTCTTGTTCGGCAATTTTTAGTTTTTCTTTGAAATTTGCTTTGAGCATTGCAATCTTTGCACGTAAAGCTTTTTGTGCCATTCGAGCATTTAACGCCGCTTTACTACGTTGCATTTTTTTAGCCGTACTTAAAGGCGGTCTACCCCGTTTAGTTTTTGCTTGCATTTTAGTGTTCATCATAGGTGTTTCCTTAGAGTTAATATAATATTATTGGTTGGACAGTATACTTACTAAAAATTAAGATGGTATTAAGCTATTCTCAAAATTATGTAATAAATTTTTAAATAGACATATATTATATAAATAATAGACTATTTAGCAAAATTTTATCACTATAAAAAATTCAGCATTTTCAAAGCAAAATTATAATTTAATAAACAATCTGTTTATGGGGATTTTATTACCTTTTTTCAATAGCTATATAATCTCTTTGTGTATTTCCAGTATATAACTGTCGAGGTCTTGCAATACGAAGTTTAGGATCAGCCATCATTTCCTCCCATTGCGAAATCCAACCCACAGTACGCGCTAAGGCAAAAATTACCGTAAACATATTAGTAGGAATTCCTAATGCACTTAATGTAATACCCGAATAAAAATCGACATTAGGATATAATTTTCTTTCAATAAAATAAGAATCTTCTAAGGCAATTTTTTCTAGTGCTAATGCAAGTTTAAATAGGGGGACTTCTTTTTGACCCGTTTCTTCTAAAACCTCATGACAGGTCTTTTTCATTACTGCTGCACGTGGATCATAATTTTTATATACTCGATGTCCAAAACCCATCAATCGAAAAGGATCATTTGGATCTTTTGCTTTTTTAATGAAATAATTAATTCGTGAAACATTCTCTATCTCAAGCAGCATATTTAAACAGGCTTCATTTGCCCCTCCATGTGCGGGCCCCCATAAAGCAGCGATACCTGCTGAAATACAAGCATAAGGATTAGCACCTGTCGATCCTGCCATTCTAACAGTCGATGTAGACGCATTTTGCTCATGATCCGCATGTAAAATAAAAATCTTATCTAAAGCTCGGGCTAACACTGGATTAGGTGATTTTTTTTCGGTAGGAACGCCAAACATCATATGCATAAAATTTTCTGCATAATCCAAATTATTAAGGGGATAAACAAAAGGTAATCCAGTTGCATATTTATAGGACATAGCAGCGAGCGTTGGCATTTTAGCAATTAACCTTAATGCGGCTAATTTGCGATGATTTTTATTATGTATATCTAATAAATCATGATAAAAAGCAGACAAAGCTCCAACAACGCCGAGCATAATCGCCATTGGATGTGCATCTCTGCGAAATCCATGAAAAAAATGACGTAATTGTTCATGTACCAGCGTATGTTGATTAATTTCTTCATTAAAATTTTGTTTCTGAATTGAATTAGGTAATTCACCATGAAGCAATAAATAAGCAATTTCTATAAAATCTGACTTCTCGGCAAGTTGATCAATCGAATAACCTCGATAAAGTAAAATTCCTTTATCGCCGTCAATAAAAGTTATTTTAGATGAACAGGATGCTGTCGATAAAAACCCCGGATCATAAGTGAATCGATTAATTTTTGCTAGTTGACTCACATCAATAACTTCCGGTCCTAATGTTGCTTTGCAAATCGGCAAATTAATAGGAGATAAGTCATTAACTGTTAAAGTTGCCGTGGAAGAAGACAAATCTTTAATAGTTACTTCCGCAGATTGAGTCATAATAGGCCTCTGGATTTATAAATTAATTTCGTATACCAACTTAACTAGTAATTACCTAAAAAGCGGGATGATATATAACAAAGGTAAAATACAGATGTCAATTTCGGCAACTTGAAGATTTTAATCAAATATTAGAAAAATACGCTCGATTTATGTTAGATTAACGATTTTGTGCAAAATATTCAATATATAACCCTAACCAATGACCATTCTGGCCAGAGACTCGACAACTTTTTAATGTCACGCTTGAAAGGCCTACCTAAAAGTCGTCTTTACCGAATCATAAGAAAAGGCGAATTACGCATTAATAAAAAAAGAGTAAAACCAGATTATCGTCTACAAGAAGGAGATATTATTCGAATTCCTCCTCTGCGGCTTACCCCCTCCATAAAAAAGAATAATTTAAATAAAAAATTAATTAAATTACTCGAAAAAAGTATTATCTTTGAAGATAGCCATTTTTTAGCACTTAACAAACCGAGTGGTATGGCTGTCCATGGAGGAAGCGGAATATACTTAGGAATAATAGAATCCTTTCGTCTATTACGACCACAATTAAAATTTTTAGAACTAGTCCATCGCTTAGATCGCGACACCTCAGGCTGTTTATTACTCGCAAAAAAAAGCAGTGCTTTAAAAGAAGTACAGGAACTATTACGTTCAGGTAAAATTAAAAAAACATACATCGCTTTAGTTGCAGGGCATTGGCCTAAATCTTTATTAAAAATTGATGCCCCTTTATACAAAAATCAATTGCGATCAGGAGAGCGTATCGTACGTGTCCAAACAAAGGGTAAAAGTTCCTTAACTGAATTCTCTGTACAACATTACTATGATGCATCAACATTAATCAAAGCAATGCCTTTAACGGGCCGCACTCATCAAATTCGGGTTCATACTCAATTTGCCAAACACCCTATTATTGGAGATGAGAAATATGGAAATAAAGAAAATAATAAAAAGATGCGCCAATTAGGCTGTAAGCGGCTTTTCTTGCATGCAAGTCAACTTGAATTTACGCTACAGTCAACTGGAAAAGCAATCGTCCTAAAAGCTGAACTACCGGATGACTTGAATCAAGTTTTAAAACGCTTAACTTGTTGATTGTTATCAGACGTTATTTTTGATTATTTTTCTCCAATGCGGAAAAAATACGTCTGCGAACTTCTTCAACATCGGCATGACCATTAATTGAAAGATAGCGGGGCGCGCCCTCTTCGCCGTGGCTTTGCCATTTTTTATAGTAGTAAAGTAATGGCTTGGTCTGTTGATGATAAATCCGCAAGCGCTCACGAATAATTGCTTCTGTATCATCTTTACGTTGAATAAGATCCTCTCCAGTTATATCATCCTTATCCGGAACACAAGGGGAATTATAGAACATATGATAAATACGCCCCGAAGCAGGATGAATACGCCGTCCACTTAAGCGTTTAACGATTTCATCATCACCTATCTTAATTTCGATAACAAAATCAATAAAAATAGCTCTCGCTCGGATTGCCTCAGCCTGGGGTAAGGTACGTGGAAATCCATCAAATAAAAAACCATTGGTGCAGTCTGCTTGTTGGACGCGGTTTTCGACCAATTCGATAATAACCTTATCAGAAATTAATTGACCTGAATCCATTAAAGCTTTGACTTGAAGGCCCAAAGAGGTGCCTTGGCTAACCGCTGAACGTAGCATATCTCCAGTGGAAATTTGAGGAATGTGGTAATACGCCGTCAAGAACTTTGCTTGAGTACCCTTTCCAGCCCCAGGAGGCCCTAGTAAAATAATTCTCATGTTCTGTTATTATCTCAAGTAAATGTAAACTTCATTCGCTAAAAACCAAGTCCAGGCTTAAGATTCTGTCACCTTTGACAGGATGTGCCTGCATCCCACCTTATATGACCTCCCTTTCAATAAGTTCAGATCCTGTTTTTTTCTTCCACTCTCATACAGTAAAACATACCCTATTACGGTTACTCGAAAAACGATGCTTTCTGACTCATCCTCGCTAAATAACAAACATACCCTAGTCAGAAGTCCAAAAATATGTTCTTATCATTTAACCATCTGAAGTTTGAGTCCCAATACGATTTTTCTCGTTCTTCAGCATAGTAAGAACTTTTAGTTTGTATTTTTCCATGAAATAATTATGCCAAACTTAAACTCAGTAAAAAGCTTGAAAGAAGTCTACTATAAAATGAGACTGAACATGTAGGATCTTCTTACTTCAGACATTAAAAAATAGTTAATTCCTTCAATTATGCTAATCTTATGAATATCTTAGTTTTTGATATAGAAACTGTTCCTGATGTAAAAAATGGCCGAATCCTTTATAGCCTAGATACTGAGCAGAACGACCGACAAATTGCTGAAATCATGCTGTCCAAACGCCAAGAAAAAACCGGGAATCTTGGCTTCCTTCCTCATCATTTACAACGTATCGTAACTATTTCTGTTGCATTAAGAACTAAAAATCAATTTAAAATAGGGTCATTAGGTAATATCAACTCAGATGAACCTACCCTTATCGAATCTTTTTTTAAATGCATTGATAAATACTTACCCATCTTGGTTTCCTGGAACGGAAGCGGCTTTGATTTACCTGTTTTACACTACCGAACTTTACTTTATGGAGTTAGTAGCCCTAGTTATTGGAATATAGGAAATGAGGATGCAAGCTTCCGTTGGAATAACTATTTAAGTCGTTATCATTACCGACATACTGATTTAATGGATATTTTAGCTGCTTATCAAGGTCGTGCCAATGCCCCCCTAACAGAAATTGCCGTCATGTTGGGTTTACCCGGAAAGCTTGGGATGGATGGCAGCCAAGTTTGGGATTATTTCTTAAATGGGAAATTAGAAGCGATAAGAAATTACTGTGAAACAGATGTGTTAAACACTTATTTAATCTATCTCCGCTTTGAATTGATACGAGGCAATCTTTCTTTTGAAGCTTATCAAAAAGATTGTGCTTGTGTTCGTAAAACAATTGAAGAACAAAATAAACCTCACTTTAAACAATTTATAGAAACATGGAAAATTTAAAAACCTTATCAACCCATATCACTCCTACTGTTGTTGTTACCGGAATTTCCCATGAAGGCCGAGGTATTGCCCACATCAATGGCAAAATTACATTTATCGAGAATGCTTTACCTGGGGAAACAGTATTGATCACATACAAAAAAAGACGACGTTCTTATGATGAAGCAAGGTCTATCCAGATCATAAATCCCTCAAAAGACAGAATTCAACCTAAGTGCCCCCATTACGATAATTGTGGAGGATGCAACCTTCAACACCTTAATAATCAGGCCCAGCTTCTACATAAAGAAAAGACACTGGTTGATCAACTCGCTCATTTTGCTGAAACTAAGCCAAAATCTTTATTACCTCCAATTACAGGTTTAAGTTGGGGCTATCGCCGTCGAGCACGTCTGGGAGTTAAGTATGTTGCTAAAAAGCAAGCCGTTTTAGTTGGCTTCCGTGAAAAAAATAGTCGTTATCTCGCACAGTTACATACTTGTAAAACATTGGATCCTAGAGTTGGTCAACTTTTAGTCCCTATACAGCAACTAATTCATCGCTTAAAGGCTTTTGAGTCTATCCCGCAGATTGAGGTTGCAATGGGCGATAATCGTTTAGGTTTAGTTTTTCGACATCTCTCTCCCCTTGATAACTCTGATCAAATGCAGCTCAAAAGTTTTGCCGAAAAGTATCAAATACAGCTTTATCTCCAGCCTGGTAATGAAAATAGTATTCACTGTATTTGGCCAGAAAACCATGAATTGCTTAGTTATTGTTTGGAAAATAAGCGCTCTAGACCTTTAGAACTTTTATTCGAGCCTGAGCATTTTATCCAGATCAATTCAAGTATTAATCAAGCAATGATTCGTCGATCTATGGAATTGCTCTCACTTAATTTCAGCGATCGGATATTGGATTTATTCTGCGGATTAGGTAATTTTAGCTTACCTCTTGCTACACGATGCCGATCCGTCGTTGGCGTTGAGGGGCACGCTGGGCTCGTAGAGCGAGCAAAAGCCAATGCCAGGCATAATGCAATTAATAACGCACAGTTTTACACCGCTGATTTAACGAGCACAATAATCAAAAAAGCCTGGGCGCAACAGATTTTCAACAAAATTCTAATGGACCCGCCTCGCTCTGGAGCTTTAGAGATCATTCGGCAAATTGCACATTGGAACGTTGAGCGTATTGTGTATGTATCTTGTAATCCTGCTACGCTTGCTAGAGATACAGGAGAATTAATAAAACAAGGCTATAACTTACAACAAACAGGGATCATGGATATGTTCCCGCAAACTCATCACAGTGAAGCAATTTGTTTATTTACTAAATAGGTTGTATGAATAAACGATACAATAGAGCTCTCAGCATTCTCAAAAATTTCTGGGTAATAATAGGGATAATTTTCAGTCTATTTTTATCGATAAATCCAACGAAAAGCTTTGCATTTTATGATGAAAGTAGTCAAAATTCCTTCCCCCCCCCTCTCCAGCAAAATCTTAATAAAATATTAAGTCACTTTAAAGGATTTAACACGGGTGTTTCTATCCAATCTTTATCAACAGGTAAAATACTTTATCAATATAATGCCAATCGCGGTTTTGTTCCTGCTAGCACCTTAAAACTATTCACTGGAATCGCCGCTTTAGATTACTTAGGCCCTCATTTTCAATTTAAAACTCGCTTTCTAACTAATCCAGGTGCATTAGTTCGTAAAGGTGTTTTAATTGGAAATTTGTATATAAAATTTAGTGGAGACCCTTATTTAACGCTCGATGATCTCAAAGACATGTTAGAAACATTAAGGGAACAACATATAAATAGAGTCCAAGGGAATATTGTCATTGACGATACGGTCATCGATCGCAGTACCTGGCCTCCAGGACGAGTGATAGATGATAGGATTTTTTGCTATGCCGCACCTGTAACCGCCACGATCATCAATCGTAATTGTTTTAGTTTAAGTATCAAGCCCAATCAACACTTATTACGTCCCACTGTCACAAAAAGTAATAGCAATTTAGGTATCATCATAGACAATCAAGCAGTCACCAAACGCTTAAGACGAGGCAGCTATTCCCTAGATTTAAAACCGAATATAACCAGTAAAAATCATTATACTTTAAGAGGTTATCTCTCCCCAAAGATGGGCCCTTTATCTTTCGCATTCGCTTTGCAAAATCCAAATTTAGCTACGTATGATATTTTGTCCGGATTATTAAGAAAATACTCTATTCGCTATACAAACTTAGTCTATGGAAAAACTCCCCCACTGGCTAAGACATTGGCCGAAAACAACTCCCCAGAACTTGCTTTTTTAATAAAAAATATGTTAAAGAAGTCGGATAATCTTATTGCGGATAGTTTATTAAAAAAACTAGGGGAAGAATTCTTTTCAGTGCAAGGTAGTTGGAAAACAGGTAGAAATGCTGTTCAGGCTATTCTCGCTAACAAAACAAATATAGACTTCAGTCATCTCATCATGGTCGATGGTTCTGGATTATCCCGTAGTAATATAGTTACGCCGAATGCCTTTGTTAAACTATTAAATTTCGCTTATACACAGTTATCCGATAGTGATTTGCTTTTTGAGTCCTTACCTCGGTCGGGTATTGATGGCACCTTAAAAAATCGTCTTGGAGGTCCTACATTAGGAAGGGTACATGCTAAAACAGGGAGCATGCACGGAATAAGTAGCCTAGCAGGTTATGTTCAAACTGCCAATGATCAAGTTCTTGCTTTTTCTATATTAATTAATGATCCTATTCCTGGAAAAAATAATCAAGGGGGTTACCGTTTATTAGAAAATCGAATTTGTGAGTTTTTGGCAAGAAGTTATGTGTAAATAAATGGCCACTCAAAAACCAGGTGTAAACAAGTAAGTTGATTTTTATAATTTTTTTAGAGCCACAAACTAAAAATAAGGATAATTGAAAAAATGGTTAAAATAAAAAATACGCTCTACTTAAATAATGATGGCAGTATTAATTTGGAAACCTGGCTACACCATGCTTCAATGCAACGTAGCCAAAAAGATTTCAAGTTGATTCGACAAGCTTCTATTTTGAGTCAAATTGTAGGAGAAGCAAAAACTACTCCCACACAGGTGTCTTGTTTACAGCAAGGCCTTACTATGGCCGAAATTCTGTTAGATTTACACCTAGACAAAGAAACCATTGCCGCTTCCTTAGTTTATAGTTGTGTAAACTATGCTGAACTGGGTTTAGAAACCGTTCATGAGCATTTAGGACCTAATGTCGCTAAAATTATTGAAGGTGCTAAACAAATGAACGCCATTCGTATTGCGAGCACCGCAGCTAATCTTCATCAAACTCAATTAGAAAATATTCGAAAAATGCTACTAGCTATGGTAGAAGATATGCGTGTTGTTCTGATTAAATTAGCTGAACGTACTTCGACCATGCGGACGCTAGATATGTTAGAACGTAAGGCAAGCCAAGCTTATGCCCGCGAAACACTCGATATTTATGCTCCACTGGCTAATCGACTTGGCGTAGGCCAATTGCAATGGGAATTAGAAGATCTCTCTTTACATTACCTAGAGCCAAAAATATACGCACAAATCGCACAACTTCTTCAAGAACGATTAATCGATCGTGAATCTTATGTACAAATCATTATAACTCAATTAAGGAAGATTCTAGATAATGCACAATTACATAATTTTGAAATATATGGGCGTGTCAAGCACATCCATAGCATTTACAGAAAGATGCAACAAAAAAATTTAAAATTTGAAGAATTATATGACCTGAATGCGATTCGTATTTTGGTAAATACCGTAAAAGACTGTTACAACGCATTAAGTATCATTCATAGTTTATGGTCACCTGTACCCAGACAATTTGATGATTATATTGCAACACCCAAACCCAATGGTTATCGTTCAATTCATACGGCTGTTTTAGGTCCTGAAGAAAAAATACTTGAAATTCAAATTCGTACGCATCAAATGCATCAAGAGTCTGAACATGGTTTAGCTGCACATTGGCAATATAAAGAAACCGCTCAACAACAGAAAGAAAGCTATCAAACTAAAATTGCATGGTTACGCCAAGTGTTAGAATGGCAAAAAGAATTAGTTAAACGAGGGAAAGCGACCGTCCCAGGCCTTACAACCATTTTAGATGATCGAGTCTATGTTTTTACACCTACTGGGGATATCCTTGATTTGCCTAAAGGCTCAACACCTTTAGACTTTGCTTATCATATTCACAGTGAAGTTGGACATCGTTGCCGAGGAGCAAAAATCAATGGTGCAATTGTTCCATTAACTTACCAACTTAAAATTGGCGAACAAATCGAAATTCTTACTACAAAGCAAGGGGGTCCAAGTTTAGATTGGCTAAACCCCAATTTGGGCTACTTATTCACGGCTCGCGCTAAGGCCAAAGCCCATCATTGGTTTAAAACGCAAGATTATGAGAAACACCTACTCCAAGGTGAAGATTTATTTAATAAAGAAACTCAACGGCTTGGATTAACGCGAATCGATCCCGAGAAATTAGCAAACAAACTTCATTTTAAAACCAAAAAAGACATGATAGCCGCATTAGGTAGCGGCGATTTACGATTTGCTCAATTATTAAATGCAATACAAACACAAGAAAAGCAGCTAATGACTAGCTCAGTACACCCTGAAGTGTTGCTGGGAAAACCCCGTAGCAGCTTGCCAGAAGGTATTAGTATAGCCGGCGTCACTGATTTGTTAACCCAGACGGCTGGATGTTGCAAACCTGTTCCAGGGGATTCTATCCGTGGTTTTATTACTCAAAGTCGAGGTATTATTTTACATCGCGATGATTGTATACATTTAATCAATCTTGAACCAGAAAAACAAAATCGTTTAGTAGATGCAGATTGGGGACAAGCAGTTAGTCAAATATATCCCGTCGACATTTGCGTAGAAGCCTATAACCGATCAGGTTTATTGCGTGACATATCGACACTTATTGCGAATGAGAAATTAAATTTAATTGCTTTAACATTAGCCAGTGATAAACCCAATCCTAAAACTTATATAAAACTAACTATTGAAATACCCAGCTTACTCTCACTAGGTAAGGTTTTAGATCGTATCAAACAAGTCCCTAATGTAATTGAAGTCAAAAGACAAATCATTAGTTAAATTATCTATAAATTTAATTAATGATATACTCACAACAATTGGATTTTTGACAATGCCCTACGAAAACAGAATAACTATAAGGAATATATTAATATACTTTCTAATTAAATGGAGATGCGGACCAAAACTCTAACACTAAGCGTATATCTATGTCTAAAGAATCAATTTATAGTGTTTCTGAACTTAATCAGATGGTTCAAGCTTTATTGGAAGATGCATTTTTACCTATTTGGGTAGAAGGTGAGATTTCTAATTTTGCATGTCCTAGTTCTGGGCATTGGTATTTTTCTTTAAAAGATCAGAATGCTCAAGTGCGTTGTGCACTTTTTAATGGTCGCCAACGTTTCAAAGACTATCAGCCCCAAAATGGGTTGCAAATTTTAGTTCGCGCTAAGATTTCGCTATATCCTACACGTGGAGAATTTCAATTAATCATTGATCAATTTGAACCTGCAGGTGAAGGTGCGTTACGAAAAGCATTTGAACAATTGAAAACAAAACTGGCAGCGGAAGGTTTATTTGAACAGGATCATAAAAAAAACTTACCTAAATTCCCACAGTCGATTGGCATTATTAGTTCACAAACCGGTGCTGCACTTCGTGATATTTGTATCGTACTTAAGGAGCGCTTTCCTGCGATTAAGATTATAATTTATCCCTCTTTGGTTCAAGGAAAAAATGCTTCTACGCAAATCGTTCAGCAAATAAAAACTGCGAATCAGCGGAAAGAGTGTGACGTTTTAATTGTAGCACGAGGAGGAGGATCCTTAGAGGACTTATGGCCTTTTAATGAAGAAAACGTCGCTAGAGCCATTTTTAAAAGTAAATTACCCCTGATTAGTGCGATAGGGCATGAAACAGATCTTACTATTGCAGATTTTGTTGCTGATAAGCGGGCAGCCACTCCCACTATGGCGGCGCAATTAGCCAGTCCCGATGGGTGTGAATATCAAAAACAATTAGATAAAACCTATCAGAGACTCATAAATATTATTCTCAATTTAATAAAAAACAATCAGAAAAATTTAAAAAATCTAGCTAAGCGTTTACGTCATCCGCAACAACGCTTACAAGATGGATTTCAACACTGTGATGAATTAACTCAACGCCTAAACTTAAGTATCAAAAGACAATTAGATATGCATCAACAAAATCTTTCAGGTTTATCCCGCACACTTCAAGCGATAAGCCCTTTAGCAAGTTTAGCACGTGGATATGCGATTGTTAGAGATGCTACAAGCAAAAAAATTCTCTTTACTAGCAAAGAGGTGAAATCAGGACAAGAAATCACGACCAAATTAGCACAAGGTGAATTATTATGTGAAGTTAAAGCACTGCTTTAAGCTATTCTTTACACTTGAATTTTTGTCTGATTGCCGTTTAACTTTCAAGTTTCGCGACATTTAATAACAGTCAAATGCTTTGTGAGGTATATTACATAAAAATATAGAAATTATTTTTCTTCGGGCATGGGCTCAGCATAACCACATTCCTTTCTAGGGCAAACTTTTTCAATTCCCCGGCGTTTAGTTGTTTTAATAGTCATAACTGGCCAAGCACAGCGTGGGCATGCTTGTGAAAAAGGTTCATTCCATACCGCATAGGTACAAGACGGATAGGTCGAACAGGAATAGAAGATCTTACCATAACGCGATTTACGCTTAAGTAGTGTACCCTTATGACATTCTGGACACTCTATACCCGTATCTGCTGGCTTCTCCAGTGGTTCAATATGCTTGCATTTAGGATAGTAACTGCAACCAATAAATTTTCCATAGCGGCCTATTTTTATATGTAAAGCATGTCCGCAATCAGGGCATAAACGACCCTGGACTACTTCAGGTTCACTGGCTGTAGTCACTTCTCCTTCCATATTACGTGTGTAATCACATTCAGGGTAACCTGAACAACCAATAAATCGACCGCGTTTACCTAAACGTATCGATAAAGTTTTACCACATTTAGGACAAGCTTCATTTAAATCTTCTTGGGTTACATCTTTTCGCTGTACAGTTTCTTCAGTGGTTTCAACCAGTGTTTTAAAAGGTATCCAGAAATCCTGAAGTAATGGAATCCACTCTTTTTCTCCTCTCGAAATTTGATCCAGTTCATCCTCTAACCGTGCTGTAAACGTATAATCAACATATTGCGTAAAATAACGTGTTAGAAATTTATTCACTACCCTACCGACATCGGTCGGCTTAAACCTTTTTTGATCTAAAAGGACATAATCGCGTTGTTGTAAAGTTGAAATAATAGGCACATAAGTTGAAGGTCGACCAATATCTCTTTCCTCTAAAGCCTTAACTAAGCTTGCTTCACTATAACGTGGAGGAGGTTCAGTAAAGTGTTGAACTGCACTCAAGTCAATAAGCTCAACTTTATCCCCTATTTTTAGAGAAGGCAACATACTTTCTTCTTCAGATTTAGTTCTATCCGCATCAGACGATTTAGGCTTACTATCATCATGGCTTTCTAAGTAAACTGTCATAAAACCAGCATGCACAATAGTCAATCCATTTGCTCGAAAACAATGATCTTTCGCGCCTTTTGCACTTAAGTCAACTGCCACGGTGTCGATCGTGGCATGAATCATTTGTGAGGCAACTGCACGTTTCCAAATAAGATTGTATAATTTAAATTGATCAGAAGTTAAACGTTTTTTAAGTTGATCCGGTGAAAACTCAACATGTGTTGGTCGAATTGCTTCATGTGCTTCTTGAGCGTTTCGACTCTTAGTACGAAAATGTCTAGGAGTTTCAGGTAAGTCTTTCTCACCATAATGTTGAAAAATAAATTGGCGTATCGAATCTATTGCTTCATTAGATAAATGAACAGAATCCGTTCGCATATACGTAATTAAACCAACCAAGCCTTCATCGACATCAATTCCTTCATAAAGTTGTTGTGCAAGACGCATGGTTCGCTGAGCAGTAAATCCCAGCTTATGACCGGCTTCTTGTTGTAAGGTTGATGTTGTAAAAGGTGCCGCAGGATTACGTTTACGTTGCTTTTTCTCAACTTGTATAACCTGCAAACAACCTTTTGCAAGCTGTTGTAGATTTTCTTTGATTGCTGTCGCTTGTGCTTCCGTAGTGATACTAAACTGATTCAGTTTTTCTTGCTGATACTGAATTAAACGTGCCATAAAAAGCTTATCATTTGACTTATTATTAGCGGTAATTGTCCAATATTCTTCCGATTTAAAAATCTCGATTTCTTCTTCTCGCTCAACAATTAAGCGTAATGCAGGACTTTGGACACGTCCTGCAGACAAACCTCGACGAACTTTTTTCCATAATAAGGGTGATAGTGTAAAACCAACTAAATAATCTAGCGCTCGACGTGCTTGTTGAGCATTCACTAAATCCATAGCGATATGACGTGGATTTTTCATCGCTGCACTAATAGCTGATTTGGTAATTTCATGAAATACGACACGATAAGCGGGTTTATTTTTTAGTAATTTTTTTTGTTTTAAAATTTCATAAATATGCCAAGCAATCGCTTCACCTTCTCGATCGGGATCCGTTGCGAGATATAAAGCATCGGCCTTTTTAAATACTTTAATAATCATATCCATATGTTTGGCATTTTTTTCAATTAGCTCGTATTGCATAGCGAAACTCTGGTCTGGGTTCACTGCACCTTCTTTAGGAATTAAGTCGCGAACGTGACCATAAGAAGCCAAAACCTCAAAATCTCTACCTAAATATTTCTTGATTGTTTTAGCCTTAGCGGGTGATTCTACAATCAATAGATTTTTTGCCATTTTTTTATTTCCTCACGTAGCCTCCAGGGACCACGTCAATATAGCCTTTCAGTTGTAATACCGATAAACGAGCCAGCAGCTTATCAATAGCTAAGCCTGTTCTCGCCACCAAACTATCAATAGTTGTCGTTTCAAACCCAAGGCACTCTACAAGTTTTATATCTTGGGAATCAAGCCCAGTAAGATCCTTTTTTAGCTGGTAAGAATTGGTATGGGAAATTTTATGATTCAAAACCAGATCTAAATTATTACTTTGACTCGATTTAACAGTCGATTTTAATGCTTTTTTTCCTATCGGATCGACCGACTCATATACACGAGGTTTAGGTAAGAATGAAAGACCGTTTATAACATCTTCATAGGTTTCAATCAGTGTAGCTCCTTCTTTCAACAAGGCATGACAACCTTCGCTCAGTGGATTGCGAATTGAGCCAGGAACAGCAAATACTTCTCGACCTTGTTCTAACGCATAACGTGCAGTAATTAATGATCCACTGCGTAATGTGGCCTCTACCACGATGACACCTAGACTCATACCACTAATTATTCTATTTCGTCTAGGAAAGAATTCTGCCTTGGGGGAGGCATATGGAAAAAACTCAGAAATCAAAGTTCCTCCTTTTTCCAAGATTTCCATCGCTAAAGTTTGATGGCAAGCCGGATAGATATGCTCCAATCCACTCCCCAATACAGCAACGGTAGTCCCTTTTAACAAAGCGCCTTGATGTGCTGCACCGTCAATACCTTTTGCCAAACCACTAATAATGGAAAATTTTTGTTCACTTAATTGATTAGCCAGTTGATAGGCAATCTCTAGGCCTGTGGGTGTCGGATTGCGAGCGCCGACTATAGCTAAGTTTTGCTGTTGTAAAATAGACAAATCACCCGCCACAAACAAAATAAGCGGGGGGACAGAAATCTCATTCAAAAGTGATGGATAATACAAATTACCCCAATGCAAAATATACCTTTGTGGTTGTTCTGCCCAATGTAAACAAAGTTCTACGTTCTTCCAATCCGGATTTTTTAAGTTATTCGCTAAAGTAGAACTGATACCTGCATTCAGTAATTCTTCATAGGAAGCTAATAATATTTTTTTAGGGTTCGTAAATTTTTTTAATAACACTGAAACTACGCTGAAACTACAGCGTGGAATAGTATAAAGCGCTAACCAATATCCTAGTTCGTCTAATATCATATCCATAAACTTGCACACACTTACAAAGAGAGTGTCTCATCTTAGTACAAGTATTTTCAAGGATATTTTTTTCACAATTCGTAAAAATAGTCCACTATGCAGATACGAAACCACCCGATTGAAACTATTTTTAAATAAAAATGTTTTTTTATTTTTTATAACGTCCCATACTCTCTAAAATTTCATTTTTTGCTTGATCAGGTCCCAGCCATCCGGCCACTTTTACCCATTTCCCCGCTTCTAAATCTTTATAATGCTCAAAAAAATGCTGGATACTCTTTGTAAGTAGCTGAGGTAAATCTTCCCAGGTTTTTACTTGGTGGTACAATGAGGATAATTTGTCGATAGGCACCGCTAAAATTTTAGCATCAATACCCGATTCATCTTCCATTTTTAACATGCCAATAGGTCTACAGCAAATGACACTCCCAGTTAATAATGGGAAAGGAGCTATTACCAACACATCAGCCGGATCACCATCTTCTGATAAAGTAGAAGGCACATAACCATAATTACAAGGATAATACATGGCTGTTCCTAAAAAACGATCGACACACAACGCGCCCGTTTCCTTATCGACCTCATATTTAATCGGATCACTATGGCTAGGAATTTCTATCACCACATTGATTTCATTAGGAGCTTTTTTACCGGGTCCTAATTTTATAAGCGCACTCATAATTTTATATTTCCTAAATTTTATTTTTAAAGCATAATAATAAACAAACTACCCAACTTAAGCTAGTCCAGTAAGCAAGGCTATTATGGATTGTATTTTCTGTAAAATTATTAAAAAAGCACTTCCTGCTGAAATAGTTTATCAAAATGAAGACTTTATTGCTTTTAATGATAAACATCCACGTGCTCCTATTCATCAATTAATTCTACCCAAAAAACATATTCCAACACTTAATGATCTGACTGAAAAAGATACAATCTTAGTAGGAAATATGATCCAAATAGCACTTGATTTAGCTAAAAAAGCAAACATTGATCAATCTGGATATCGAACGATATTTAATTGTAACAAAAATGGGGGGCAAGAAATTTTTCACTTGCATTTACACTTGTTAGGAGGCCGTCCATTACTTTGGTCTCCTGGCTAAAAAAAGACCAATCACCTATCCTTTCTTTAGATAGGCTCAATCTTATATCGGGTAATTTTTAACTGAAATCTCTTGCCAAGCGAAGGCAAGCCTAGGTATATTTCTTGATAAGAAAATAATTTTTAGGTTGAATTAGGGCATTCTCATGGATTTAGTCACATTAGTTTTAGCTTGTAGTCTCTATGCTGATAACTCCATTCCCTATGCCATGATAAAAATGGGACCTCAAAATAATCCGTTAATCGTTACAGTAGATAATGAGACAAAAAGTTTTAAAACAATTCCTGCAGCAATTCAATATACACAAAACCAAGTGGCATTACGAAAGAATCCAGAAATCGGCTTAATGCAAATCCCCAGCCAATGGCTTCCAGAAATGGGGGCCCATATCTCGGATTTATTTAGGCCTTGTAAAAACTTGGTTGTTGCAACACAAATTTTAGAAAAACTACGTTTAAAATGCCAATCCATAGCTGCCAATAACCTCACGAATATTCAAGCTTGTGTACTTTCATTATACAAAACTAAAAATCTGAAAAACGGGTTATTCTATGCATATCCGATAATTCAATATGCAAAATTACATCCTTTTAATAAACTGGCTGAAAAAGCGCGTGATCCGGGTATGTTAGCTGCAACAGAAAAACCTACAGAACCGATACGATCCAAAGAAACTCTAATAGGAAGCGAACATTCCACAGATTTTCCATCTTAGCATTACATTATAAAACCTATGCCAAATCCCACGGTTGATTTTTATTTATTAAATACATCTATTCAAGACAGTCTTTATCGTTTTACTTGTCGTTTAATCGAAAAAGCCTATCTTCAGCAAAAAAAAATCTTCATACAGGTAAATTCTCACGAAGAAGGACAGCGCATCGATGAATTGCTATGGACCTTTCGAGATATTAGCTTTATTCCCCATAGTTATTTAGGAGTTAACCCATTCTTTGATTCATACTCATCTGCTGTCAATATCGCCACAGACAAACCTAAGCGACTTGAGGCCGATATTTTATTTAATCTCAGCCATACAATTCCTACTTATTTTCCAGAATTCTTGCGTATTATTGAAGTGGTGTCAGAAGAAAAAAAAAATAAAAATCAATCGCGCCAAAAATATAAATTTTATAAAGCACAGAACTGTCAATTAACTACACACAATATAAGCGCCTCATGATAAATAAAAATTATGATTCTAAAAAAATAGAAGCTCATTGGCGAAAACAATGGGAAATGCATTCCTATTTTCAACCGAGTGGAAAAGGTGAACCTTATTGTATTGTACTTCCACCGCCCAATGTTACGGGAAGCTTGCACATGGGGCATGGTTTTCAAGTAACTCTAATGGACGCTTTAAGTCGTTATCAACGCATGTGTGGAAAAAATGTTTTATGGCAAGGCGGTACGGATCATGCAGGAATTGCTACACAAATGGTTGTAGAACGTCAATTATTAGCTCAAGGGAAATCTCGACATGATTTAGGACGTGATGCATTGGTAGAAGCCATATGGGAATGGAAAAATAAATCCGGGGGTAGAATAACCGAACAATTACGTTATTTAGGTG
Source organism: uncultured Rickettsiella sp. (assembly GCA_947058615.1). Lineage (GTDB taxonomy): Bacteria > Pseudomonadota > Gammaproteobacteria > Diplorickettsiales > Diplorickettsiaceae > Aquirickettsiella. The sequence continues at coordinate 65,508 of CAMSHF010000003.1, forward strand.
CTTCGATAGATTGGACTCGAGAACGATTTACTCGTGATACTGATTTTTCTGCAGCAGTAGAAAAAGTATTCATTGATTTATATAAACAAGGTTTAATTTATCGTGGTAAACGTTTAGTTAATTGGGATCCACAGCTTTTAACGGCTGTTTCAGATCTTGAAGTTATCAATCAAGAAGAAAAAGGTCATTTATGGACCATTCGTTATCCATTAACTGATAACAATAGTTTTTTATGCGTCGCCACTACTCGCCCTGAAACGCTATTTGGTGATGCGGCAGTTGCAGTACATCCCGATGATCCACATTATCAATCTTATATTGGTAAACAAGTAAAAATACCCTTAACTGATCGTGTTATTCCTATAATTACTGATCCATCTGTAGATCCAGCATTTGGTAGTGGCTGTGTAAAGATTACACCTGCACATGATTTTAATGATTATGCAACAGGGGAAAGGCATCACTTAACAAGTATTAATATTTTTACACCCAATGCACATCTTAATGAAAAGGTTCCAAAAAAATATCAGGGCTTAGAACGTTATGTTGCTCGAAAAAAAATTCTCAAAGATTTAGAGCATCTCGGCTTACTAGAAAAAAAGGAAGATTATCTCATCAAGATTCCACGTGGCGATCGCTCAGGGGTGGTCATTGAACCTTATCTTACGGATCAATGGTTTATCTCAATGCAACCCTTAGCAAGCTCCGCTATACCGTCCATTAACCAAAAAGAACTAGGTTTTATTCCGGAAACTTGGCGAAAGGTTTGCTTACAGTGGTTAGAAAATATAGAAGACTGGTGTATTAGCCGCCAGCTTTGGTGGGGACACCGAATACCTGCCTGGTATGATGAGCAAGGTCAAATCTATGTTGGCAAAGATGAAAAAACTATTCGCCAACACTATTCTTTAAATCGTGACATTATACTTAAACAAGATGAAGATGTACTCGATACGTGGTTTTCATCGGCACTTTGGCCCTTTGTCACTTTAGGATGGCCTAAAGCAACTAAAGAATTAGAAATTTTTTACCCAACTAATGTTTTAGTCACAGGATTCGACATTATCTTTTTTTGGGTAGCACGCATGTTAATGCTGGGATTACATTTCACAGGTAAAGTTCCCTTTAAAGAAGTGTATGTCACCGGACTAATACGTGATCATGAAGGCCAAAAAATGTCGAAATCGAAAGGAAATGTTTTAGATCCTCTTGATATCGTACTGGGTATTAGCGCTGATGATTTGGTTATGAAGCGCACACAAGGCTTATTACAACCACAAATGGCGAAAAAGATAGAAAAAACGACTCGTCAGCAATTTCCACAAGGAATTTCCCCTTTAGGCACGGATGCTTTACGTTTTACTTACTGTGCATTAGCCTCACCCACTCGTGATATACGCTTTGATCTAAATCGAACTGAGGGTTATAGAAATTTTTGTAATAAACTCTGGAATGCTTCACGTTTTGTATTAATACATACTGAAAAACAAGAAAAGCTATCTTCATTACCCAAGCTAACACTCCCGATCAATCGGGCTTTTTATTCGTTATTACAAAATACTATTACAGATATGCATAGACATTTTCAGGATTATCGTTTTGATTTGATGGCGCAAACAATTTATGAATTTATTTGGAATGAATATTGTGATTGGTATGTTGAACTCTCTAAACCTGTTTTAAGCTTAAATACATCGATATCACAAGAAACTTTGACCTGCCTCATTGTCATTTTAGAAACTTGCTTACGACTTTTACATCCTTTAATGCCATTTATTACTGAAGAAATCTGGCAAGCTATCGCCCCAATTACTGGAAAAAAGGGACGAAGTTTGATGATACAAGCCTACCCTCAATTTGACAAAACTAAAAAAGATGTAAATGCCGAAAAAGATTTATCTTGGCTAAAAGCTATCGTTCAAACAATCCGTGCGTTACGCAGTGAAATGAATATTTCTCCTGGAAAAAAAATCCCTCTACTCTTTTACAAAGGAGATAAGAAAGATCGCCAAAACATTCAAGTTTATTTAAAAGATATAATGAATCTTGCTAAAATCAGTGAAACACTTTGGGTAGCAGAAAAAGAAAAAAATGCGGCGCATGCTATCGCGATAGTAGGTAACTTAGAGCTGCTCATTCCCATACAAGGATTAATCAACACTGAGGTAGAAGTTCAACGTTTAAAAAAAGAAATTTTAAAAATAGAAAAAGAAATTAAAAAAGCCGAGTCCAAACTCGCTAATCCAGCCTTTATTAAAAAGGCACCTTCAAATATTATTACACAAGAACAACAGCGCTTAGTGGATTTTACTGCCATGCACAACAAACTAAAAAATCAATTAAATTCATTTAAAGTTTAACTTTTAATTCATGTAAATATTAATCATTTTATACTTAATTTATTAAGTATAATTTTAGAGCTCGTTATTAATTTTTGATAAAACTAGCCGTTTTCTTACCGTACACGTAAGATTACTATCCTATAAATTTAGGTTTATTTATGCGCCAAATCATTTTAGATACTGAAACTACCGGCAGAGATATCAATGAAGGACATCGGATTATCGAAATAGGCTGCTTAGAACTGATCGATCGTCGTCTCACTCAACGCAACTTTCATTGCTATCTTAATCCTGAGCGCGATAGCGAGCCAGGTGCATTGGCTGTACATGGCCTGAGCACTGAGTTTCTAATGGATAAACCTCTATTTAAAACTATTGCCGATGAGTTACTGGATTTTCTTAAGGATTCACAGCTCATAATCCATAATGCACCCTTTGATCTCGGTTTTTTAGATAATGAATTAAAGTTAAGTAAAAAAAAATATAAAAAAATGATTGATTATTGCCAAGTATTAGACACGCTTCCGTTAGCTCGGCAATTACATCCCGGGCAACGTAATAGCTTAGATGCGCTTTGTAAACGCTATAACATAGATAATTCAAAACGAGATAAACACGGTGCCTTATTAGATGCTGAATTATTAGCCCGAGTTTATCTTGCTATGACGGGAGGTCAAACCCTTTTGTTTAGTGAAGAAGAACAGAGTTCACATATTATTCAACCGATTGAACCAAAAAAGATAACGAAAGAGATTGCTTTACTACCCGTTATTTATGCCACTAACGAAGAATTAAAAGCGCATGAGAACTATTTGAATACTATCAATGCCGCTCTCTGGACAATGTAAATACTCTATTAATGCCGAGGAAAATAATGCGTAAATTTCTACATAAATTTATAAAGCTCGAAGCATCGGGGGGGCTTGTATTAGGATTTTCGGCTCTACTCGCTTTAATTCTCGCTAATTCTCACTGGCAAACCTCCTATCAAGCTTTCTTAAGTTACACTCTAAACATAGGACCTAACATTCATTTTTCTTTTCTACACTTAATCAACGATGGTTTGATGACTATTTTCTTTTTTTTAGTCAGTCTAGAGATTAAGAGAGAATTAATTCAAGGTGAACTTAATACATTAACTAAAGCCTTATTACCTACCATCGCTGCAATTGGAGGGATGTTAGTTCCCGCGCTACTTTATTTAGGCATCAATCATCCCTACCCACAATTTACACCAGGCTGGGCTATCCCGATGGCAACTGATATTGCCTTTTCTTTAGGTGTGCTTTCATTACTTGACAAACATATTCCCGTTACTTTAAAAATTTTCTTAATGGCATTAGCCATTATTGACGATCTCGGTGCAATTATTGTCATTGCAACCTTTTATACCCAACAAATAGACTGGCTTTATTTGTTTTCAGCGTTATTGGCCTTCCTCGGTTTAATTAGTTTAAACTATTACCATATCCAACGGTTTCTTCCTTACGGTGTGTTAGGTATTGCATTATGGTTGTTTATTCTCAATTCTGGCATTCATGCAACGATTGCAGGTGTATTATTTGGGTTTACTATTCCCTTAAAGAAAAGCAGTTATCATAATTTTAATTCTTTACTACATCATTTGATTCATCTATTACATCCATGGATGGCTTACGGCGTTTTACCGCTTTTTGCTTTTGCTAATGCAGGTCTTTCATTTTCCAACATTAATTTAGCAAGCCTTTTCCATCCGCTACCACTAGGAATTATTGCTGGATTATTTCTTGGTAAACAATTAGGTATTTTGGGAGCGAGTTGGCTGGCAGTAAAAGCAAAATTAGTAAAATTACCTCATTCAGTGAATTGGCGCCATATTTATGGAACTTCGCTAATTTGTGGAATAGGATTTACTATGAGCTTATTTATTGCGAACCTCGCTTTTGGTGATAATAAATTGACATCTTTAGTTCGTCTAGGTGTTTTTGCCGGTTCAATCTTATCGGGAATTGCTGGCTATTGGGTTTTAGCTTTACATCGACAAAAGATCACAAACTGATCCAAGTTACCTTTAATCCTAAAATCTTTAATTAAAATCGTCTTTGTTTTTATAAAAATGATCTGCTTTAACTATGTATTGGACTCGATGATCTAGCTTCCATCTCTTCCTCATTAAGAAATTCATTCGCTGAATCAGCACTCAAATCAGGATTAGGTTTTGAAGAAAACATACCTAGCTTAAATAAGTTCTGAGTAATGTTTCCTGACAAGACGTCGATTTTTTCACTCAGATTTCCGGTTTGTTCGCCCAGCGTAATGGTTATTTCTCTTAATTCTCGAATTTCATTACCAACAATATTTCTAGCGCTCTCTTCTGCATTTGCATCAACTTCTAGTCGGCTCAAACTATTAACGATCTCATTTGTATTAACTTCAAGACAATTTACTTTAAAGCTTAAAATAAACTTGATGACGGCGATGACACCAAAACCTAACAATAAAACGGGAAGAATAGGTAATACTATTGCGGACGCAATGAAAAATGAAGCTAAAGTAAAGCCACCGGCTAGCAGCATCAAGGCTATAGACATTGTCTGCGTAACATATTCTGATTTAAAACTTTGTTTTTGCTTATTTAACTTTTCATTAATGATAAGCTGAGAAATAATTTGGTTTGAATTATCAGGCAAAACGACATCTAAATTAGTATTGGCTGGCACGAGGCCCTGTCCAATCAAATAGCTTTTGTTCGAGTCACAAAGCGATTTATATAAGTCACGATTCAATACTGGCATAAAATCCCTCTCTTAATTTAGGTAATTCCATATTTACACTGGGTAATTAGCGAAATATTTTCTATTGCGAAAATTTTTATTTGCTTAATTTTTTTAATTAAAAAGATTAAAGGAAATAAAAATTAAATTAATATAAATAGAACTTGCCCCTTGTCATAGATACCTCTATAACTAATATTATATTAATCCAATTTTTAAATCAATTGCTATTTATTAAAACTAAAGTTATTATCCCCCGATTTAGAAATTAGGCTTAAATTAGCTAGTTAAAATAAAAACATGAAAAGAAATTTTGAATGTCATAAAAAATTGGCTAATTTCTATTTCAAACCTTTACCAAAATATCCAACACCGCCAAATAAACTTTACGTTTTAGCTTATATAGCTACCTTGGAGTTAAAAAAATTAGAAAAAACTAAAGGAGAATCCGTAACCATTGGTCATAAAGAGACGAGTCCTTTCGTTTCAATACCCAAAAAAATAGAAAATAAATTATCGATTGGAATGAAAAAAAGGACTTAATTCACGAACCGCTTCAACAAGTACTTTTACATTTTCCGGTTGAGTATACTGTGAGATGCCATGACCTAAATTAAAGATATGGCCTGACCCATTACCATAAGACTGAAGGATATTCATTACTTCTTGACGGATAGCTTCAGGGCTTCCAAATAAAACGGCTGGATCCATGTTCCCTTGTAGCGCCACTTTTTTGTTGGTAAGCCTCTGGCGAGCCAAGCCGATATCAACCGTCCAATCTAAGCCTATTGCATCACAACTCGATAGCGCTATCTTTTCTAACCAACAACCTCCACCTTTAGTAAATAAAATAAGTGGTATTTTTTGTCCATCCTTTTCTCGCTCTAAGCGACTGATAATATACGTCATGTAATCTAACGAAAATGTTTGGTAAGCGGACGTGTTTAATAGCCCGCCCCAAGTGTCAAAAATCATTATCACCTGCACGCCAGCAGCAATTTGTGCATTTAAATATAAGGTAATTGCGTCCGATAAGGTATTTAATAAATTATGTAATATGCCGGGTTCTTGATATAAAAGTGTTTTAGCCTTTCTAAACTCTCGGCTACCTTCTCCTTCCATCATATAACAAGCAAGCGTCCAAGGACTTCCTGAAAATCCAATCAAAGGAACCTTACCTTTTAACTCTTTACGGATGAGTGTAATAGCATCCATTACATACCTCAGATCCATTTCAGGATCAGGGATAGCTAAAGTCTTAATATCACTTAAATTTTTTAACGGTTTTTTAAATTTTGGCCCTTCACCCTCAACAAAATAAAGGCCCAAACCCATTGCATCAGGGATGGTTAAGATATCTGAAAAAAGTATGGCTGCATCTAAACCAAATCGCTGCAATGGCTGTAAAGTCACTTCACAAGCTAGCTCTGGTGTTTTACATAGATTCAAAAAATTTCCTGCCTTATTGCGAGTGATACGATATTCAGGTAAATAACGACCGGCTTGACGCATAATCCACAGGGGTGTGCGGTTAACCGGTTGATTTAAAAGTGCTCGAATTAAACAATATGGAGAGTTATTCATCATTTTAAACTTTTTTTATTAAAATAATTAGCGTGTACAGTTGAATTAATAATCGATCGGCACTAAAAATAAATAAATCTATAGCAAATTGATCCGACTGTTTTATTCCTAAAGATTTAAGATGAAACTGTATTTCATTCCAGTCTGGAAAAGTTTTTACTATTTCAATTTCTCTTTCTTTGTCTTTACCCTGCAGTATATCAATACTTTTTAAAAATAAGGTCTGTGTTACTTGATAAATTTTCTGTATTTCGACATGTTGATTAAAGATCAAAATATTTTCATCCGAAAATTTTATTAATGCATTTCTCATTAGCGAAACACAACGTAGAATTTCTCGCTCAGCCGCTAAAATATTTTTAAAATTCTGACTTAGACTAGATCGACCAAATGATTCGCTCATCACTTCTTGAAATAATTTTTTTTGAACACCGATATTATTTAAAATCTTATTTTCAAAAACATCAGGCAATTTCTGAACTATCTTTTCATTAATCAACGTAAATTCTTCCAATTCTTGAACGAGATTCTTAAGATTTTGTAAAGAGTCTATTAATATATAACGTAGTTTTGTAAGGGAATGCAAAGGCCAAATAAAGCGTGATACTAATAAAGCAATAATAATACCTAAATTAATCTCTAGAAAACGACTTATTACCGTATAAAAATTGGGGTCTTGCGAGATAATAATAATGACCAGTGTCACTGCCCCCAAAGGCCCCGCTTCATTCCAAGTGCTTGGACTATCGGCTATATAGCTAAATACTGCTGTGGCTACAAATAAAATTAAGATAGTAAACACAGCATTTGGATAAACCAGCCAAAGAGTCAAGCTCGCAATACTGGCGCCTATTACGGTCCCTATAAATCGCATATAGGATTTTTGTAAAATCGCACCGACTCGAGACTGTGCACACATAACCACTAGAATGGTAATTACAACCCATGCCCCTTGTAGCGGAAGTTTAAATAGATAAGAAGTCAACAAACCAATTAATAATGCAATAGCTGTTTTAAAGCTATGAATAAGTCGATCACTATCTAATGTACGAAGTGTATACCACCATTTAGCAAATTGCATAATTAGCTCGTTTTGTAAAATAAATTACTTAGATAAATATCCCTAACAACTCAGTATTTCAAAATGATCGGTGTTAAAAATATTAACAATTCACTACGTTTATTATTCGAAACGGTTAAGCGAAATAAGCGACCTATCATAGGTAAAGTGCCTAAAAAAGGAACTCTTCGTTCTATTTTACTTTGAGAATACTCATAGATTCCACCTAATACAACTGTTTCACCACTTTTAACGATCACTTGTGTTTTGATTCTACGTGCTTTAATCGTTGGGGCATCAACTGTTATAAAAGTACTCGGCTGGTCTTGATTGACCTTTAAGTCCAATATTATATGCTTATCTGGTATTATTTGAGGTGTCACTTTCAATGATAGCACTGCCTTTTTAAAGATGACATTGCTACCCCCACTTGAAGCCTTTTCTTGGTAGGGGATTTCAGCTCCAGTTTCTATATAGGCAGTCTGTTGATCCATGGTAATTAAATGAGGTGTTGAAATAATTTGAGCAACCCCTTCATGTTCTAACGAAGTTAACTCGAGATCCAAGAAAGAATTCTGACCTAAACGCATTAAACGTAAACCTAATGCGGCAATACCGCTAATCGATGTAACACCTGCCATGGGCAAATCCATAGTTAAATGTTTTAATAAACCAACATTAGAATTTTTAGTTGTATTTTTTAGGTGAGATTTTAAAAGCTCATTAGTTGATTGCGTTGGCACTAAACCCAATTGTGAACCTAATTCCTTTTCCTTACTTTGATCAACACTGATTATTCGTGCCTCTATTAAAACTTGATCAATGGGTTTATCCAGCTCTTGAATAAATGTCACAATTTTATTGAGCTGAATAATCGAATCCCTTATCCATAAGCTATTAGTCGGACTATCAACACTAACACTGCCATGCACAGACAAAAGTGTATTAGTCTTATCTTTTAACAATTTACTAATATCTGATGCTTTTCTATAATGAATTTGGATCACTTTAAAAATTAATGGAGACAGATCCTTTTTTTTCTGTTGAATGTTCAAATTAATTTTATCTTGTTTCAATATTTGTTCAGATGTAGTAATAAACCATCCGTTAGGAATCGGGCGCTTAACAAGGCCTTGAGTTTTCAAAATAGTATTTAATGCCTGTTCCCAATTAAGTTGATGTAAAGAAATGCTAATTTTCCCTTGAATTTTATCATCAACTATTAGATTATTACCATGTAATTCAGATAAATATTCTAAAACTGAGTGAATTCTGATATCATGAAAATTAAAAGAAATATTATTACGCTCATTATTTTTAAATTCATTTGAAAAAATTTTATGGCTAAAAATCAACATTAAAAGAAAGAGCACTAATTTTTTATTAAGGGAACTTTTAAACATATACCAATTCCCTATTATCTATAGATAATCTGGTTATTTTTTTAAAATTTTTATTCAAAATAAAAATATTTTTATCATAAATACCTATCACCAAACCTTGCTCTTTACCTAATAAATCACCTAATTGAATCTTATAAATTTTTTTATTAGGTAATTGAATAAATCCTATTTTTTTAATTTCATTATATGCGTAAAAACCTATCATTTTAATTTTTTTTAATGAATATTGTAGTAGAACATCTTTCTCTAATGTAAATTTTATATTTAATTTTTTTTTTGATAACGCTAAAATTAAATTTTCTCTGCTCGTGTTAAAGCTATAAACTTTAAATAAAAAAAATATATTTTTTCTTTTAAAATATGGAAATATATTTAAAATACTCCATTTAAATCTTTTTAATAAAATAAACTTATTTATACTTGCAATTGAGTTTAAAAATTGAATAAAATCACTTGTCTTTAGTAAATAATTCTTACCTTTTAAGGAAATTAATAAATTTTTATCTATCTCGATAGTAGGCGAAATTAATTGCCCACTTAAAATATGAGAAACGTGTTTATCTATCTGATCATTTACATATATATCAAATTTATCTTTTAAATTTTTAACTTCTTTTTGATAACTTGGGCCCACTGCTATTTTTAACTGTTCATTTGATTTTTTTTTCAAAGCCAATAAATTTAAATATTCTTTTTCTCTTATTTCTAGATGCCCTCTCAAACAAAAAAAATATCCTAAAACAAAAATAATACTGCTAGTCCCTAGAATTACAATTATTTTAAAACGGGCCGACCATAAATAAACATTTCTTAAATTAATTTTAATCATTTTTTATGATATTAATAATTACAATTAAAATAAATAATTTTTAAACAATCATTTTTATTAAAAAATCTAATGACAAACTGTCCTTAGCTTTGTTAATAATTTGTACATTTAATTTATATTTATTTTTTATTTTTAAAGATTTAATAATTTTAAAATAATTTTTTTCTGTGCTAGAGTGCATAATCAAAATAAAATAAGGGGGATAAAATTCGATCAACTGAATAAAGATATCTGGAGCAATTAAATATTCGAGGTAAATTAAAAATTCTAAAATTTTTCTTAGTTTATAATGATTAACTTGAGTAATCTTTATAATTCTTGTAAGTTCTTTTTTTTCATATTTCAATTTTCTCATTTCTTGAATTTTATACGCAGAATTTTTTAGCTTAAAAAAGATACGCTGACTTATCAGTTGATAGTTTTTAATCTGCTGAATAATTACGATATTTGCGATAAATAACAAAGAAAAACATACGCACGAAACCCCAAACCAAATTAAAATAAATTGTTTTATCTTTGATTTAATCTCTTGTTCTCGCCATGGAAATAAATTAATCTGTTTCATAACATCTTTCCAAAAAAATTAATAAAAAATCAATTAACTCAATTGATTTTTTTATTATTATATAAATTTATTCTTAAGGCTAAACCATAACTTAAAAATAAATTTAAGAATTTCTGCTTTATTTTGTTGCTATTTATTTCTGTACTATATTTGAGACAATTTTGATTTTTTAAAGTCTTTATTTTCAATTGTAAAAATCCATCTAATCTATGTAACAGAAAATTTAATACTGAACTATTAAAACTAATAATAAACAGTTGTTTTAAAAATCGGAAAGGATAAGTCAAAACATATCTTTTTATGCACCGTTTTATTTGTAATAAAATTGACTCTTGATCACACTTGGTGAGTAGATTTTCACAATAAACTAAGGTTTGAGAACTGTTCAAAAATAAAAATGTTAACTGATTGATTCCTATATCTATTAAGAGTGTATTTTCAAAACTATCAGGAAAGAAAAAAGAATAAGCTCTTTCTAAAGCATAAGAGCTCACCTCTACAACTCTAGGAATTAAATTGGCTTGCTGCACAATATCTAAACGAAAATCTAAATCTTCTCTGCGACAAGCAACGATTAAAACTTTACTCTTTTCTTGGTTTAATGATTGATAAAATTGATAATCATAATAAAGCTTACTTAAAGGATAGGGAAAAGATTGCTCCACTAATAACTCAATTATTTTTAAAATATGACGATCATTAGTACAATCTACCTGCACCCATTTACTACAAACCAGAACGTCAGGAATATTGATTATGCAATTTCTTATACTATCTTGTCCAAACAGTGTGTTCTTTAAGTTATTAGCAATATACGAGGCATTTTTAGTAGCGACCTTCCCTTTTGACATAGGAATTGCTTGGATAGCATATCGCTTAAGCTCGTAATCCCTTCCCAAATTAACCCACTTAATCATACGACTACTAATATCCAAACCTATTGTAGCCTCAGGATTTTCAATATTTTTAAATCTATCCTTGAAAAAAAACATATTCCCTTACGTGCTCTTTTTGTTTTCCTAAGATTTTTTGACCTACTTTCTTTATTATGCATCTAAATAATACATTGTCAATTATTTGTAACATAAAATATTAACGGGCAAATTTAAAACAGGATACGTTAAAGATTAATACCTCTTCTTTTTAATCCAAATAAAGTGTACAAAGACACCATTACACACTATTTTTAATTAAATGATTGTTTCAGAAGAAGATTAGTTACGATATGATACTGCTCGTAATTTTAGAATTACAGATACAAAGTTTATGCTATTGATGAGCAATACACTGCCATTGTATGCCTATAGTTTTGAGTTGTTAGGCGAGAGTCTTCAAGATAAGCAATAGCGATTCTCATTTTGAAAGCCTCTGTCATGAGATGTAGCAGGCGAGAATGCTTTTTGACGTGATTTGCAAAAGATATCACTAAGTTAATCAAACTTTCTTAATTATGAAAAGATCGAATCATTTTTTCCGTAATTTCTTCTTAATGCTCTTAAGCCTTTTTATTACCCTTTTGCTGCTAGGAAGCCTACTTTACATCTACCTTGATAAACAACTACCCGATGTTGAGGATTTAAAATCTGTTCAGCTTCCTATCCCTATGCGAATTTATACAAATGACAGGCAACCTATTGCTGAATTTGGGGAATTACATCGAAATCTTGTTAAGTTAAATGAAGTGCCTAATTTAATGGTAAAAGCCTTTTTAGCGACTGAAGATCAACGTTTTTTAGAGCATCATGGTGTTGATTTTTATGGCTTATTACGTGCTGCCGGAGAGGTATTGCTCACTGGAACTAAAGTACAAGGGGGAAGTACTATTACCATGCAAGTTGCGCGTAATTTTTACTTGTCTCGCGAGAAAACTTTTTTAAGAAAATTTACTGAAATTTTATTATCACTAAAGATCGAAAGAGAATTTACTAAAGAGCAAATTTTAGAACTTTATCTTAATAAGATTTTTCTTGGGAATCGCGCTTACGGTATCGCGGCCGCTGCACAGGTTTATTTTAATAAAACACTCAATCAACTTACCTTACCGGAAATGGCAACGATTGCCGGCTTACCTAAAGCTCCATCAGCCATTAATCCACTGGTCAATCCCATTGGGGCAAAACAACGTCGTGATCACGTCTTATTACGTATGTATGAATTGGGTTATATCTCTAAAGCGGCTTATCAAGCTGCGATAGCAACACCGATGTTAACCCATGCACAAACAAATGAGGGAGGAATGATTAAAGCATCTTATGTCGCTGAAATGGTGCGCGACATGATGTACAAAAGCTTTGGAGAAGATATTTATCTAAAGGGTTACAATGTCTATACCACTATCAACTCAGCTCAACAAATAGCCGCTAATAAAGCCGTACGAACCAGCTTATTAGCTTATGACAAACGACATAAATACAGGGGCCCAGAAAAAAATATTGCCCCCTTAGATGCCAATAAAGTAACCCGTGCTTTAAATACATTGCATCGAGTTGCTTCTATCAATGGTTTACAAGCAGCTATTGTAATTTCCGTCACTAATGAAGCGATCACTGCTCTTTTAGTTGATAACCAAATGATTTTCATTCCCTGGCAAGGTGTTGCATGGACCACCCCTCAGCTTGATACAACGAATCTAAATCCACCTCCCGACGCCTTAAGAAATAAAGTCCATGTAGGCGATATTATTCGTGTTCAATTAACAGCAAATAATACTTGGCAATTATCAGAAATCCCTAAAGTACAAGGGGCTTTAGTCGCATTAAACCCGCAAACAGGTGCTATTACTGCATTGGTCGGCGGCTTTGATTATAATTTAAGTAAATTTAATCGTGTTGTTCAAGCAGAAAGACAACCCGGATCAGGATTTAAACCTTTTATTTATGCAGCGGCATTGGCTAAAGGCTACACACTCGCCAATGTTTTTAATGATGCGCCCTTGGTATTTGACATCCCGGGTCATGACGAACCTTGGCGGCCACAAAATGACAATCATACTTTCAGTGGTCCGACACGATTACGTGTTGCTTTAGCAAAATCCATCAATCTTGTATCCGTTCGTTTATTGCAAGCTATTGATGTCTCTTATGCATTAACCTATGTAAAACGTTTTGGTTTTAACGCTAAAAAATTACCACGCAATCTTTCTTTAGCACTCGGAACTGGTGAGGTCACTCCTTTAGAGCTCGCACGTGCCTACGCCGTATTTGCAAATGGTGGTTTCGGAATTACACCTTATCTCATTGATCATATTACGGATGAACAAGGTCAAATCATCTATAAAGCTGAACCTAAAATCGCTTGTGAAGCTTGTTTACGCGGAGAAATTGAACCCCGATTAACAAGTGATAAAGAGAGTCCTTATGCGCCGCAAGTTATTCCTGCTGATATTGCTTTTCTCATGACATCCGCTTTAAAGGATGTTATTCGTTATGGAACGGGTTCACAGGCTAGAATCTTAAATCGAACCGATCTTGCTGGAAAAACGGGTACAACGAGTGATTATGTCGATACCTGGTTTACGGGATTCAATAGTAATTTAGTAGCCACTGTCTGGATAGGATTCGATCAACCCAGCTCAGTACAAGAATATGGTGCAAAAGCCGCTTTACCCATGTGGATAGATTTCATGCGTGTCGCATTAAAAGGTCAGCCTGAAAAAACGATGTTACAACCACCTAATATCGTGATAGCAAGTATTGACCCTACTACTGGAAATCTATTACCTGACGGAATACCGGGTTCTATTTTAGAATACTTTCGTAAAGATGATCTTGGAAAAGTATCGATACAAGAAGAAGATAGCATTCCACTCAATACGACTGATAACTCGAATGAAGTCCCAGTTAATTCTACAAAAACTCCTATGCAAGCAGAACCTCCTGCCTCAGAAAATCAAGAAAATAGCTCAACAAGCAATGAACCTGTTTTTTAAATTATAAGCCAACTGCCCTCTCTAAACTGCGTCTTGTTTGAGGACCTTCTAATAGATGCTTTAAACGACCATCAGGACCAATAACAAACGTAGTGGGCAAACCCGAAATACCCCGTATCCCAAAACTCGATTTTGGATCATTCATTAACGTCGGAAATTGAATACCCATTTCAGTGATATGCTGTGATAAATCACCTGGATCATCGTAATTAAACCCAAACATCGCAATTTGATCCGCATGAGCTTGATAAAATGAATTTAACCCTGGAATTTCCTCTCTGCAATATTCACACCACGTTGCCCAATAACTTATGATCACCCATTTTCCTTTATAAGCAGAGAGGTTAAGATCTCTGACTATACTACCTGCCCATGATAGGCTAGATATACTTAATAAAATACTGGTTAATAGCACTAATTTAAAAATCTTACGCATATTAGTCCCTCGCAGTAGGTAGAATGAGATTTATCAATTTTGTGATCTTATACTTGCCCCAGTTTACTGGGTTTTAAATTAGTGTGAGCTATCCCATTTAACTTCAATTTTTAAAATAACTCGAGTTTCAGACGGTTCAAAATTCCAACAAACAATGCATTTATTTATTAGATCTAAACTCCTCGGAAAAAAGTTAGCAAGCGTTTACTAAAAATGATTCTGCCATTAAATCATCAGACCTCGCAAGCTACATCACTTTATATTGCACGCCATCTCATTAATTTTGATAAAAAGACCTATAAAAAAATTATGATTATTTTTTAATAAAAAATAGCTTAACTCATCCTTTAGAAAGCAATGCCTATGTAATTAAATAAAAGATTTAAGTCAAGCTCAATTGATATCTTAAAAAAACATGCAAGATTTTTGAAATTTCGTTACAATCCCCGTCTATGTCTGATCCTAATCACATCTTGCTAGAATCTTTAAATGAAGCTCAACAAAAAGTTGTTTCAGCTCCACAGACACATTTATTGGTGTTAGCTGGAGCAGGTAGTGGAAAAACTCGTGTACTCGTCCATCGTATCGCATGGCTAATCCATGTGGAAAACATCGCTCCACATAATATTCTTGCGGTCACTTTTACAAATAAGGCCGCTGGAGAAATGCGCCAACGCCTCGAAAATTTACTCGATATACCGATGCGCATGATGTGGGTAGGCACATTTCATGGTCTCGCCCATCGCTTATTACGCCAACATTGGGAAGTCGCGGGTTTACCACGAATCTTTCAAATACTCGATAGTGATGATCAGTATCGCGTAATTAAGCGAATTTTAGTCAGTTTAAATCTTGATGAAGCGCAATGGGCGCCAAAAAAAGTACAATGGTTCATTAATCAACAAAAAGATGAAGGCATCAGACCTAATCAAGTCACTAATGCGAATGATCCCTATACCAAAACTTTAATTCGCATTTATCAAGCCTATGAAGAAATTTGTGCTCGAAACGGAGTGATCGACTTCGCTGAGCTCATTTTACGTAGCTATGAACTTTTTACTCGAAATCCAGATATCTTACGCCATTATCAAGAACGCTTTCGGCATATCTTGGTCGATGAGTTTCAAGATACCAATAGAACTCAATATGCCTGGTTAAAACTATTAAGTAGTGGCAACAACTATTTAATGATAGTCGGCGACGACGACCAATCTATTTATGGATGGCGTGGCGCACGTGTAAAAAACATCCAAGACTTTACACACGATTTTCCCAATAATTCCACGATACGCCTCGAGCAAAATTATCGCTCTACTGGAGTTATTTTAGCCGCTTCGAATGCTTTAATCACACACAATGATGGTCGTTTAGGTAAAAAACTTTGGAGTAGTGGTGGTCGAGGCGATCTTATTTCATTATATGGTGCATTTAATGATTTAGATGAAGCCCGATTTATTATAAACGAAATTAAACAAGGTTTAAAAAAAGGATTGAATCCGAATGAGGTTGCCATCTTATACCGATCCAATGCGCAATCGCGTGTCTTAGAAGAAACCTTAATATCTGCACAAATTCCTTATCGCATCTATGGTGGACTACGCTTTTTTGAACGCGCCGAAGTCAAGGATGCATTGGCCTATTTACGTTTAATCGCTAATCGAAATGATGACCCATCTTTCGAACGTGTAGTAAACACTCCAACGCGCGGAATCGGTGATCAAACTCTACAAGCGTTACGTATGGAAGCGCGCTCACAAGGATTTTCTTTATGGCAAGCCGCTGAACACTTGTTAACTCGTCAAAACTTATCTGCACGTGCAGCCAATGCATTAACTCTTTTTATTCAATTGATTAATAAGTTGGATGAAGAGACTAAAACACTAGCGCTAGCAGAACAAACAGAACAAGTTCTGTATAGTAGCGGTTTATTGAGTCATTATAAAAAAGAAAAAGGTGAGCGCGGACAAGCACGTATTGAGAATCTTGAAGAATTAATCAATGCGACACGACAATTTGTTCCTGAAGACCGTAGTATCCCTATTTTATCCGCTTTTCTTGCGCATGTTGCATTGGAAGCAGGTGAACATCAAGCGAATAGTCAACAAGAATGCGTACAATTAATGACTTTGCATTCTGCTAAAGGCTTAGAATTTCCTTGGGTATTTTTATGCGGTATGGAAGAAGGATTGTTTCCACATCATATGTCTCACGAAGAGCCCGGCCGTTTAGAAGAAGAACGTCGACTTTGCTATGTAGGGATGACGCGTGCAATGAAAAAGTTATTTCTTAGCTATGCCGAAGTCAGGCGTTTACATGGCAACGAAAGTCATCATCGACCTTCTCGATTTATTTCAGAAATTCCAAAAGATTTATTAGAGGAAGTCCGTTTGCGAACTTCTGTTATTAGACCTACTCAATTATTAAAATCTGCAAAAAATTCAAATCGTGATTCAATAATTGGCGACACTGGATTGCGTATAGGACAAACGGTCGCGCATGCTACCTTTGGTGAAGGGACATTGATTGACGCTGAAGGGCGTGGAGAACATACTCGCTTACTAATTAAATTTAATAAAGTTGGAACAAAATGGCTAGTCGCAAGTTATGCCAAACTAACTGCTAAATAGCTATCCATTCTCATGAAATCTTGATAAAAAATCAAATATTAAATACAATGAATATCTATTTATTTCTCATGACAATTTCGACGTAATAGTACATAAACCGCCCCTGTCCCACCGTCTCGTGATTGTGCAGAAGAAAAAGCTAACACGCATGGAATTTGCATTAACCAATAATTGACATAATTTTTTAATTTGGCTTTTGATTGATCAAGCCTTCCTTTTCCATGAATAATCCTTACGCAAATATAACCACGCTCACAGCTTTGTAGTAAAAAATTCATTACAGCCAAACGTGCCTGCTTTACAGTCATTTGATGTAAATCAAGATAATCCGATTGACGAATATTTCCGCGGGTTAACTGCTTAATCCTTTTATTTTGCAATCCTGCTCGCTTAAAATATAAGTAATCTTCTGATCCGAAATTTAATTCTGTGGGATCTAAAAGCACGGTCGATACTTGTAGTTTTTCATCTTTTAAAGTGGTTAATTGTGGTTTATCACCTAAAGAAATAATTTTTTTTAGTTTAGTCTTTGGATGTAATGATTTAGTTCGCATGACATCTTTCATTGCTTCCCTAAAAAATGCCAGATCTTCTTTATCAGGAGAATTAGATCTATTCATAAATGTCACCACGCAAAATTTACAGAAGCATTGCATAAACGTATTAGAATAAACTATTATTAGTATAATTGTTTAAAATTTGACTGGAAGACAGTATTTTTCATGATGAAGCTACGTTTAATCACTTGCCTACTATTGATAAATTTTGGTCTTTCGGATTGCGCTAACCATAATCCACCTAGCCCAGTCATATCAAACAACCCAGATTCAATATTAACTGCTCCTAGCAATAATGGAATACAATCGATTGGCTTACTTCTACCACTACAAGGACCTTTAGCGAATATCGGTCTCTCTGTAAAACAAGGTTTTTTAGCGGCTGCAGATGAGAGTCGATCAGCTCCTCGTATAATTTTCATCGATACTTGTCTAGAATCCGATATGCAAGCCGCTTATAACGAAGCTTTAGTAAAAAAAGTGCAAATAATCGTTGGGCCATTACTTAAACCTCAGGTACAAAATATTGCAAGTTTGCAAACTCACATCCCTATTTTAGCGTTAAACTATTTAAATCCTGATATTAGTACACCTCCTCAGTTAGTCCAATTTGGTTTATCCCCAGTAGATGAAGCCCAACAAGCCACACAACTTGCTTGGCAAAGAGGTAAGCGTTCTGCGCTCATCATAACGGCTAATGGTAATTGGGGAACACATCTAGGCGAGACCTTCGCGCAACAATGGCAAGCTTTAGGGGGGACTGTCGTCGATACGCTGTCGTTATCTGAAAATCTCTCGGATATAACTAAGCAAATGCGCCATTTTCTTCATTTCAAACCTCCACACAACAAGCGAACTGATTTCGATGTGATTTTCTTAGCCACTAACTCACGAATAGGGCGTCAAGTAAAACCTTTATTAAAATTCTTTTATGCAGGTGATGTACCTGTTTATGCAACTGCGTCAATTTATAGCGGGGCATCTTCACCACGTTTTGACAAAGACTTGAATCAGGTTATTTTCTGTGCGGCTCCCTGGTCTTTAGCCAATAACCGCATTGAGCCTAACCTTTATCAACAACTAAAATCATCTTTTCCTATACGTTTCAACCAAAACAGAAAATATTATGCATTAGGTATCGATGCTTTTCATATTATTCAGCAACTGGAACGTCTTAATCAATCGCCACAGCAAACACTCCAAGGTGCTACAGGTACACTTTCATTAAATAATCAGCATCGGATTGTTCGGCAATTATCTTGCGCACAATTTTGTAATGGATATTTAATCCCTATTGACTAATGAATTCTTCTATTAATAAAAAAAAATTAGGCGATCAAATCGAAAAGCTTGTTTGTACTTATTTACGTCGACAAAAACTTAAATTTATTGTTCGTAATTATCAATGTCGCCTGGGTGAAATCGATTTAATTATGCGAGATGAACACGTGCTAGTTTTTATAGAGGTACGCTATCGACAGCATTATCATTTTGGCAGCAGTTTAGAATCAATCAATTTACATAAACAGCGTAAAATCATCAAAGCCGCCGAACATTATTTACTATCCAAACAATTAACTGAAAAAATAGCTTGTCGTTTTGATGTTGTGGGCGTTAAATCCACTCAAAAATTATCTAATATTTCCAAACTGGATTTATCTCAAGTAGAATGGATAAAAAATGCATTTTCCAGGTAAGTTAATGAATCTGCTCACACGTATTAAAACCCATTTTTCTGAAAGCATACGCACCAAATCAGATGCGGCAGAAACACTGCCAGAAATTATTTTGACAGCCAGTCAAGTATTTGTTGAATGCCTTCTGAATAACAATAAAATCCTGGTTTGCGGTAATGGGGGATCGGCAGCCGACTCACAGCATTTTGCTTCAGAGATGATTAATCGCTTTGAAACTGAACGTCCAAGTTTACCCGCAATTGCTTTAACTACCGACTCTACAACTATTACCTCGATTGCCAATGATTATAGCTATAGTGAAATTTTTGCTAAACAAATAAGAGCATTAGGTCAAGCAGGAGATATCTTATTCGTTATTTCAACCAGTGGTAATTCAGAAAACATACTCAAGGCTTGTGAAGCCGCTCAAAGCCGAGACCTAAAGATAATTGCCCTTACCGGTAAAGAAGGTGGCGCATTGGCTGGACTCCTGGGATCAACAGATATTGAAATTCGTGTCCAAGGCACTTCAACGGCACGAATACAAGAAACACATTTATTGATTATTCATTGCTTGTGTGACTTAATTGATAAACAGTTGTTTGGTTAATCTATTTAATTTTTTAATTATTAAAAAATAATTCCTACGTTAACTACACCAGACGCTAAAGCTTTTAGCGTTATACTTATTGATCTGCTTTATGAATTAGTATTTAGGTCGTTTATCGCTTATATATAGCTTTTGAAATAATTTATAACCGTTAATTTATTCTAGTGAAGAATTGCTAATTTAACGAATAAGGTTAAGTTTTATGCTTGAAAAAATAACGGGTCAGAATAACTCCATTGACCTTATCGATCTGGGCCTCATGCGAATCAGTGGTAAAGACGCGAAACAATTCTTACAAGGCCAATTAACGTGCGATTTGGAAGAAATTAATGCACAACAAAGCCGATTAGGCGCACACTGTGATGTTAAAGGACGTATAATTGCCATATTCCGATTATTTTTTTATCAAAATGATTATTACTTTTTATTGCCGCAGAGTATTTTGCCTCTTTTATTAACCTCCTTGCAAAAATATGCCGTCTTCTCAAAAGTAAGTTTGACGGAGGTCAGTAATGATTGGAAAAAACTTGGATTGTATGGCTTTGCTATAAACCCCGTACTAAAAGAACTGGGATTACAAACGGCCAAGAAAAATGGAGTTGAAAGCTATGATCAGCGACTAAGTTTATCTATTCCAGGGCCGATATTACGCACTATCTTGTTAGTCCCTGCCACACACTCTATCGGCTTTATTGAGGCTCAATTTGAACTACATAGCATTAATCAATGGCATTTATTTGATATAATGTCAGGAATCCCAACGATTTATCCGGAAACCAGTGGTCAATTTACACCGCATCAAATGAACCTTCCGGAAATAGGCGGCGTAAGTTTTAATAAAGGTTGCTATATTGGCCAAGAAATCATAGCCCGTACTCACTATTTGGGGAAATCCAAAAGCCGTCTTTATCGGGTCCGCTTTACTAGCCCTACTCTCTTTTTGCCAGGTACGCCTTTATTAGACGCTGAACAAAAAACCGAAAAAGGTACGCTGATTAGGTGTGCTAAAGAGCTGGAAAATCGCTATCAGGGCTTAATCTGTTTGCAAACGCAAGCTATTTCCCATATTATCAGACTAGGTAGCCTTGAAGGGCCTATAGTAAACTTTCTAGAATTACCCTACACTCTTAACTAACATTAAAATGGTGCGTACATTACAAAAAAAAATATTAGGCTTAATTCTATTGTTGGTAAACGCTCCCATACTAGCCGATACGTCTAACGTGAGTGCTTTCCCCCCATCTTCCGTATCTAATAATCTGGAAAGTAAAGCCATCGAGTTTGCTAAACAAGCCGGTGTTATCGGAGGTATCTCACAGGCTTGTGGTCAGAGTCTAGAGGATTTTTCTGCAAGAGTAACTGAAGCTATCAATAAATTATCCAATGATCCTTCTGATCGAGTGGCAGCGGCTATGGTCTATCTACGTATTAGCCAAGAAGCTCAAATAATTGAGAAAAAAAATCAAACGATCCCTTGCACAAAGGTTTTAGAGGATTTTCGAAATTTGCCGATTATGCAATCTGATTATAAGGCCAAGGTTATTGATCAACTCAGTCCAACGAGTCCGTAATTATTTTTTAAACCTCTAATTGTTGTGAATTCGATTCACGAATAAAAAATAATAGCCCTAAAGCTAATAAGATATAGATCGGTAAGATGCTTAACGCATGGCGGTAGTCTATCGCTGAAAAATAATGGACGCCCGATATCAGCTTCCCATGCCAATTGACATCTAATAATTTTCCTATTAGCGGTTGTGTTAATGCACTAAAGACAATATCTCCCGTATTGATTAAAGCAATTATCGTTGCCGCAACGGTTATTTTATTTAATTCTCTGCCCAATGCGAAACCGAGCATAAATGCACCCGTACTAAATCCAAATATAAACAGCAAAGTTCCCAATAACCATAAAGAAAAATGATTAACATAAATAATCAGCGTAATCGTAACTAGGCTCACCAAAGCATTAATCAACATCACCGAAACACGTTTATTTAATCGATCTGACAATAACCCCAATAAAGGACTACCAAAGGCTAAACCAAAAAAAATAAAAGAGGTCAATAACGCCGCTTGTGTGTGCGAAATTTGATAAGTCTCTTTTAGAAAAGGAATGCTCCAAAGACCCGCGAAAGCATCGATGGGTGAAAAAACCAATCCACTATACAGTGTAATTAACCAATTTTGCTTATTACTGACTACGTTCCAGACCTCATGAAATGAAAACTTTTCTATAGATCCTGTCTCATTAAGTTCTCTTACAGGTTTATCGCGAACTAACAAGTAAAATAAACCTGCCAGAAGTAATCCTCCCCCTGCACACAGATATAAGCTTTGTCGCCATCCAAAACTGTTAACCGCCAAAGAGAGTGGCACTTGGCCGGCAATCGCACCTAGCATCGCCGCAGAAGCCAATAACCCCCCCACAAAAGCAAATTGATTGGGTTTAAACCATAAACTGGTCATTTTCATGTAGCTAACGGTAGCAAATGCAGCCCCAATACCCATTAAAATCCTAGCCCAAGTGGCTACATTTAAAGTATTTGCTTTAGAAAAGACATAAGCCCCTACAGCACATAAAAGAATAGCCACTGTCGTTAGCAACCGTGGGCTATAACGGTCGAGTAAAACACCTACAAAAAGCTGTGCGAGCAAAAAGGAGTAAAAGAAACTCGCGGCTAAATTACCTAAACCGGTGCCCTGTATCTGAAATACGCACATCAGGTCTTCGGTCATGATGCTAGGAGAAACTTGTAAGACATATTTATAAAATAAAAAACCCGCCGATAAAGCAATAACTAGCCAAGGATAGTACGGATGGGCAGTAAAATGTTTCTTCTCAATAGGCATAACACACTAAACCTTATATTTCATTAGCGAGGCATTATGGCATTATTAGTCAAATTTTACACTCCTCGTTATATTGCTTTATAGATAGGGATTATCACTTTGATTAACTCATCTATGATAAACAAAGAAAAGAAACGTAATAAATTATTTTATCTTTAAATTCAAAATAGTCACGCCATCCATATTAAGAAATAAATCGGTATCTTATCTGAAATGAATGCCTTTATATCGTATATAATGCAACTTAATCCAGCCCCGGTGGCACAGTTGGATAGCGCAGTCCCCTCCTAAGGGACAGGTCGCCGGTTCGAATCCGGCCTGGGGCACCATTTTCCCTAAAAAAAGATAAGGCCTAATAAGTTTTTATTATTAATGTAAATTGTAAATCTTCACAAATTAAAATTATTAAATTGATTTAAGCAAGCGACTCGAGATTATGTTATGCTACCGTAGATAAAACAACAGGAAGTTACAATGAAAGATTATCGTTTCTACTTATGGATAGCCTATCTCTCGACAGCCGCTATTCTCTTAATTAATTTACTAACTCCTTTGATTCGACATCGTAAATTATGTAAGAAAAAATATTCTATTAAGCCGTTAATACCGAAAAAATAATGTTAAAAATTTGGCAGAAAAAAAACTTCTTGGCTTATTTACTTTGGCCATTATCATTTGCTTATGGTTGTTTTATCTTTTTACGTCGTAAAATTTATCAGATGCATCTGTTAAAAATAAACACGCTCTCAGTACCTGTTATCGTCATTGGAAACATTACCATCGGAGGAACCGGTAAAACTCCCATTGTTATTAGTCTTGCTCGATTTTTAAAAGAACATGGCTGGCGTCCAGGCATTATCAGTCGTGGTTATGGTGGAAATACGCGACACTTCCCTTGTTTAGTACATCAAAACAGTAATGCACGCGAAGTGGGTGATGAACCCTTGCTCATTGCGCGCCATACGTCATGTCCCACCATGATTGATCCTAATCGTAGTCGTGGTGCTAAAAATTTACTTAAACGTTCGAATTGCAATATTGTCATTAGTGATGATGGTTTACAACATTTAAGTTTAGGCAGAAATCTAGAGATTGTTGTCATTGATGGTGAACGACGATTCGGGAATAATTTTTACTTACCTGCAGGACCTCTCCGTGAATCTCCTTCCCGTTTGAATTCGGTCGATTTTATCGTCAGTAAAGGAATAGCTCAAACTAATGAATTTAGATTATCCTTAACTCCCGATTATTTTTATCAGCTTATTCAACCTAAAAATCAACAGGGCGTATCATATTTTAAGGATAAAAAAATACACGCTGTAGCGGGCATTGGTAATCCTGATCAATTCTTTAACACATTACATAAGCTAGGTCTTAAGATTATTAAGCACCCTTTCCCGGATCATTATT
The DNA here is from genome assembly GCA_947058615.1 of uncultured Rickettsiella sp. Classification (GTDB taxonomy): domain Bacteria; phylum Pseudomonadota; class Gammaproteobacteria; order Diplorickettsiales; family Diplorickettsiaceae; genus Aquirickettsiella. Next base: position 90,141 of record CAMSHF010000003.1, read on the forward strand.
TATTTAAACTACGTGATTTTAATTTTGGTAATAATGCGATTATTATAATGACTGAAAAGGACGCAGTAAAATGTACAGGATTTGTTGATCCCCGACTTTGGTGCTTGAGAACCAAAACTGAATTAGACAGCAAATTTTTAAATGCTGTACTCAATCGAATTATTTTAATAAATAAAAATTTAAAATCTTCTGCAAGCTCGTCTTGATATCAATAGAAGGCTGCCAATGTAGTTTTTCTTTGGCTCGTTTAATCGATGGGAGTCGGCGTTTCACATCTTGATAACCTTTTCCATAATAACTATTCGGATCTACCGTTTGTAATTGGATTTTCTCTACATCGTTTTTATAATTAGGATAAACTCGAATAAGTTCTAATAATAATTCAGCGAGTTCACGAATAGAAATATCATTTTTTGGATTACCAATATTAAAAATAGCTTGATCAGCACATCCCTTTTCATTAGCAATAATTTTTAATAAACAGGCTATACCGTCCTCAATATCAATAAAGCTACGACGCTGTTGTCCGCCATTCACTAGCTGAATAGGTTCACCACGTAATACATTTCCAATAAACTGACTGACCACTCGAGAACTCCCTGGATTAGCATTAAATGGATCATCAAGTTTAGGTCCTAACCAATTAAATGGTCTAAAAATCGTATAGCGTAATTCATTTCTTAGACCATAAGCATGAATCACTCGATCTAAAAGTTGTTTACTACACGAGTAGATCCAACGTGGTTTATTAATAGGTCCTAGTATAAAATTACTGGTTTCTTCATCAAATGCTTCATCTATGCACATCCCATAAACTTCTGAAGTAGAAGGAAAAATAATACGTTTTTTATGCTCAACACACAAACGAATTATTTTTAAATTAGCTTCAAAATCAAGTTCAAAAATACCTAAAGGATTCTTGACATAACTTGCCGGCGTTGCAATAGCAACCAAAGGCAAAATAACATCACATGCTTGAATCTGTTGCTCTATCCAAGCTGTTTCATTATTAATGTTACCTTTTTTAAAAAATAGGCAGGGATGTTCTAAGAATTCGCTGATTTTGTTATCGGTTAAATCCAAACCGACCAAATGCCAGTCCGTTTTTTTTAAACAATGCTCCAATAGGCTGCTACCAATAAAACCATTGATTCCTAGAATTAATACTTTTAAACTCATATATTAGTTAAACCTATTTATTTTTAAAATGTCATGTTACTAAAACATATTACGCTTCATTCGTATCATCAATTATTTTCCTAATAACATAACGAGGACGGTGGCGAACTTCTTGGTAAATACGTCCAATATATTCACCCATAATACCCAAACCCATTAACATTATCCCCATTAAGAAAAAAACGATGGCAAATAATGTAAATACACCTTCAACTTCCGGTCCAATAATAATTCGTCGTAAAAATAGATAAATAACAAAGAAGCCGCTTAAAATTGAAATAAGCAATCCGAGCATAGTAAAAATCTGTAATGGTAATAAAGTAAAGCTCGTCATCCAATCAAAATTCAAACGTAGCAAACGATAAAGATTGTATTTAGATTCGCCGCCTTTACGTGCATCATGTCCAACCTCAATTTCAATAGGGGTTATAGAAAGTCTATAAGCTTGCGCCGGAATAAATAAGGTCGTTTCTTTACTGGACATCATCAAGTCAATAAGTGAGCGTTGATAGGCCCTTAACATACAACCTTGATCAGTCAAACGAATCTTAGTCATTTTATAACGTAACCAATTATTAAGTTTCGAAGCATAACGCCGAAAAAAAGTATCCTGGCGATTCTTTCGTATACCTCCTACATAATCGTGACCTTCTTCAATAAGTTTTACCAAATGAGAGATTTCCTCAGGAGGATTTTGTAAATCAGCATCTAAAGTAATAATAATCTTTCCTTTTACATGCTCAAAACCGGCCATCAATGCCATGTGTTGACCAAAATTACCATTAAAATGAATAATACGAATTTGATCAGGTCGCCTTTTTTGTAATTCATTAAGTCGTTCATAGGAATCATCTTGACTGCCATCATTGACCAAGATAATTTCATAAGATTTATCTATCTTTTCTAAGCTGGCAATCAAACGTTGATAGAGATGTTCTAAATTTTCAGATTCATTGTATACAGGGATAACGACACTGATATAAGGTTTACTCATTCTCTAATCCTCTATTATTCCGAGTTATATTTTTAATTTTATTTTTCTCTATCCTGTAATTACTTAATAAAACATCTTGTGGCGTTTTTGCAAGTAAATAAAATAAATATTTTTTCTGTTTTATAAGTTCCTGATAAACAATTCGGCTAGTTATCATAAAAATATGGTTTGAACCCTTCCATTTAGGCCAGAAATCAGCATCCTTTAGCATCCAACGACGAGTCTCTTGTTGATGTTTCATTCCAAAACTTAACTCTCCATTCACATTAACAGTAAAAACACGCTGATTAAGATAAAAAGGCAAGTCTTGATAATATTTAGAGTATGACACAATTCTATCGCCTGGTTTTAATAACGGCATAAGCACTACTACCAAGGGCTTTATAGAACGCGTATCTAACTTAGGGATACTCATAGATACAATAAAAAAACTCACGACACTACCTATTGCTAAACTAGCAAATGCTCTATTCGGTTTTTTCTTTATAGCATATAGGCTCGCAATAAGACCCGTGAATAAAAAAAGACTATAGCTAACAATCAAAAAATGCTTTGCGCTTTGTGCTAGTGTAATAGAAGGATCGTGTATTAAAATTAAAATACCCATTCCTCCTAGAACTAACCAAAGTAAAGGGACAGCAACATATCCCCAGGTAATAGCCCAGTGCTGCCAATGACTCGAAAGATAATGGCCGGTTAATAATGCCAATGCGGGAAAAATAGGTAAAATATAGGGTATTAATTTGGAATGTGAAAAAGAAAAGAAAAGAAAAATTATCCCTATCCAAAGCAAAAGAAAAATAGAATTATTTTTTTCCTTAAATTGTTGCCAATTTTTAGGCAAATGTTCCATTATAGCTTGAGGCAAAAAGCATACCCAAGGTAAAAAACCTGCCACAAGTATTGGAATAAAAAACCAATCCGGTTGATAACGTTGTGCGATGAGTGTGGAATACCGTAGAAATTGCTGATCAAAAAAATAGAATTGAAAAAACTCAGGATTCCTCATCTGAACTAAAATATGCCAGGGCAAAACTATGAGTAAAAAGAGTAAAACGCCACTAAAAAGATAACACTCTTTCAATAAACGCCATTGAGCAGACAATAATATCCAAACTCCGATAATCATGATGGGGAATAGAATACCAATAAGCCCTTTTGTAAGCACTGCGAGACCTGCGAGTATATAAGCACTATAAAATAACCATCGACGTTTTAAACTCGGCGATTGATTGGCTGCCACTAAAAAAGCGAGTAAACTTCCGGATAAACAGATCGATAGCGTCATATCGAGTGTTACCATACGGGCTAAAGCAAAATAGAGCAGACTAGAGGCTAATATGATGGCGCTTAATAACCCTGTTCGTCTTTCAAAAAGTATTCGACCTGACACATAAACTAATAAACAATTTAATAAGGCCACGATAGCGTTAGGTAAACGAACGGTCCACTCACTGATAGGTGAAAAATAATCTGTTTTTTTAAACTTATTAAATGCCTGCTTGTGAATAATCAAAGGATTTAAGGCTTTAATCGAACCCGTTTGTAGCCAGTAAAATAAAGGGGGTTTTTCAAAATATTTAACCCCATTTAGATGCGGGGTAACAAAATCATGAAGCACTAACATTTCTCTAGGAATTTCAGCATACCGGCCTTCATCAGGTACACTCAGTGGTCTGGTTCCTAAGAATAAACCGAAAGTCAAAGCAATACTTACTGTCAATAAAATTAAATCAGAATACCAGCTTACATTGCTGAACTTTGCTTGAATATTCGACATTATTAATCCCTATTTTTATAAGGTTGAGAAAATAACAAAATACCATGATAATAGGTCAAATTTATAATGGTTCTAGAAAGGAAAAGCAATGCAAAAACATAAGATCGCAGTCATTTTATCGGGATGTGGCGCCTTAGATGGAAGTGAAATCCATGAATCGGTACTGACTTTACTGGCTTTAGATCATGCTGAATTAGCTTATCAATGTTTGGCGCCCAACATTTCGCAAACACGCGTTGTGAATATGGCTAACGGTAAAACAATCGAACATGTAACCCGGAATGTCTTGGAAGAATCTGCACGCATTGCGCGTGGAAAGATTAAAGACCTTGCCTCTGCCAACCCGCGTGAATACACAGGGATGATCTTTCCAGGAGGCTTCGGCGCCGCATTAAATTTATGTAATTTTGGCTTAAATAAGGAAGATTACTCCATTCAAGCGGATGTTTTTAAATTTGCAAAAACCCTCATTGACGCAAAAAACCCCGCGGGCTTTATCTGTATTGCACCCGTTTTAGCACCAAAACTTTATCCCAAAGGAATTCGATTAACCATAGGGAATGATAAAGCAACTGCAGAAATACTAGAAAAATTGGGAGCCCAACACGTCCCCTGTACTGCTATTGAATGTGTCGTTGACAAAACTTATAAACTAGTTAGCACGCCCGCTTATATGCTGGCGCGATCAATTAAAGAGGTAAGGATGGGCATTGAACGTCTAGTAAAAGAATTCAAGCTATTACTTAATACATAACTTATTTTCCTATGAACAGATTAGTTAGGCCGATACGCAGTTTTGTGCATCGTCAAAAAAAATTAAGTAATCGCCAGCAACTTGCTCTTTCAACTTTATGTGATCAAAACTTAATTTCTACTCCTTTAGATTTTAATAAATTATTTCAGCGGGAAGCCTATACTATTTTGGAAATTGGTTTTGGCATGGGTGACAGCTTGTTACAACAAGCCCTACAGTATCCCGAAAATAACTATTTAGGGATAGAAGTACATCGGCCTGGAATTGCATTACTCTTAACGCAAATCGAAAAATATAAACTTAAAAATATTAAAATTATTTACGCGGACGCAACTGAAATTTTAGCACGTTCTACACCTAAACACAGCTTAGATTTGGTTCAAATCTTTTTTCCCGATCCATGGCCGAAAAATAGACATCATAAACGCCGTTTAGTACAAGCAAAATTTGTCGAATTATTACATGAAAAACTTAAATTAAATGGAAAATTACACCTTGCTACGGATTGGCAAGATTATGCTCAACAGATGTTGAAAATACTAGAAAATACACCTCAATGGAAAAATACTGCTAAAAAAAATCAATTTGCTTCCAGGTCGCCAACAAGACCGATAACCAAATTTGAAAAACGTGGTCAAGAATTAGGTCATCGTATTTGGGACCTAATTTTTTTGACGGTATAATTCCAAACTTAATTTCGGATAAACATAGTAAGTAAATTATTGTAAAAACGTTTGCCTAACGCTGTGGTTTCCATAGCCACTGCGTCATACTTGAGTAGACCCTGTTGTTGGGCTTGACTTATGAGCGTCTCAATATTTGAAAAAGCTAGCCCTGTTCTCTGCTGAAATAATTCAAATGGAATTCTTTGGTGGAGCCTTAATGCATTTAACATAAATTCAAAAGGTAAATCTTTAGTTAAAATAGACTTCTCCTCCCCCAAAAAATTGTTTTTTTGCGCTAAATATGATTTAGGATTTTTTTGTTTCCAAGCGCGTCTAATCGTATTTTTTTCGCTATCGGTTATTTTACTATGTGCACCGGCTCCGATACCGATATAATCACCAAATTGCCAATAATTAAGATTATGAATACAGTGATATCGGTCTTTACAGAAAGCAGAAATTTCATAATGTTGGTAGTTTTTTTGTTTAAAAATCGCTTCGCCTTGTTCTTGTAATTCCCACAGATTTTCTTCCCGGGGTAATTGCGGAGGATTTAAGTAAAATTCAGTATTGGGCTCAATAGTCAGCTGATACCATGAAATATGTGTCGGATCCAGTGAAAAAGCGATTTGTAACTCTTCAAGTCCTTCAATAACACGCTGTCTCGGTAAGCCATGCATAAGATCGAGATTAACATTAGTAAATCCTGCTATTTTAGCCGCTAATACCGCCTTAATCGCTTCGTCACCCTCATGAATACGTCCTAAGGTTTTTAATTTCTCAGTAGAAAAACTTTGAATACCCAATGAAAGTCGATTAATACCTGCTTCACGATAACCACAAAAACGTTGATAGTCTACCGTTCCTGGATTGGCTTCTAATGTAATTTCAATCGTATCAGAAAATTCCAAACGTTTAGCTAATTCAACGAGTAAATAGTTAATCGCGTCGGGCGAGAACAAACTAGGGGTCCCTCCCCCCATAAAAATACTGATAATCGGCCGATTTTGAACTCTACTAAGATCTAGTTCTAAATCTTTCAGTAATGTATTGATATAACTTTTTTCAGGTAATTGGCTCAATAAAGCATGTGAATTAAAATCACAATACGGGCATTTACGAATACACCAGGGAAAATGGATATACAGAGATAATGGCGGAGGTGTCAGCATATTGGATTAACAAGCATAATATAAGTTTATCTAAAAACTCATATTCGGTTTTTTTACTAAATTATACCATGGGTAAGCTTAGCTTTTGCTTTAATAGATAAAAGTCTTCCCAAGGATCACGTGTAAGCTTAACTAGTCGATGCGGTAGGTTTTTAACAGTAAAGGTATCGGGTTTGATCCGCACACTCAACTCATGCCAAGACAGAGGGGTAGCTACCGAAGCATTTTGTTTGATACGGGTTGAGTAGGGTGCGATACTGCTGGCACCGCGTTGATTACGCAAATAATCTACAAAAATCTTTCCTTTACGTTTAGTCTTATTCATATTAACCACAAATAATAGCGGATTTTGCATTGCCAGATATTTGACAAACGTATGCGCAAATAATTTAACTTTATCCCAATTATACAATCGTTTTATAGGCACTACGACATGTAATCCTTTGCCCCCAGTTGTTTTAACGAAACTTTGCAAATTAAGTTTTTTTAAATTATCTTTGATAAAAAAAGCCGCTTCAATAACTTTTTTCCACTCAATACTCTTCCCTGGATCTAGATCAAATGTTATAAAATCAGGCCTGTTTATTTTATCAATTTGACTAGACCAGGGATGAATTTCTAAAACACCTAACTGTACTAAACTCATTAAACCCGACTTATCTTTAATATAAAGATAAGGTTCCGGTTTATCGGTTTTGTCCGTCAACGTTATTCCAAATAAATTTTCAATTTCTGTAGTTAAATGTCTTTGATAAAAACATTTTTTCTTTTGTCCATTAGGACAACGGAGTAATGTTAATGGGCGTTTAATAATATAAGGTAATATTTGACTTGCTATGTTATGATAGTAATTGGCCAAATCTGATTTAGTAATATTTGCATCGGGATATAATAACCTGTCCGGATGAGACAAATTAAATGTCTCCTTTGATTGCTTATTTTTTTTATTTGTTGCTTTTTTTCTAGTTGGGGTATTCACTTAGACTCCTTGATAATTTCACTCGGTGACTTATCTTTCCGCAATCCTTTAAAACTAGGATGGCGTAACGCACCTGCTCGTGTCCATTCGGTAAATTGTACTTCAACGATTATTTTCGGAACTACCCAAATCACTTCATCTATGGAAGTCGGCAATACCTTAAGTGGCGCTTTATTAGTTTTATATTTATTCAAGAGTTTTCGTATGTTTTTAAGGGAATTTTCGTTAAATCCAGTACCGACTTTACCACAATAAAGTAATTTTTTTTTATTATTGTGCACGGCTAATAATAAGGATGCAAAATAGTGTCGATTTTTATTCGCTGGTGTAAATCCTACAACTAAAAATTCTTGACGTTTGCTACATTTAATTTTAAGCCAATTTCGATTTCTACCGGATATATAAGGGCTCGATCTTTTTTTAGAGACGATCCCTTCTAAACCCTTTTTACAGGCTTTTTTAAAAAAAATATCGCCCTTATTTCCATTCAGGTGACTGCTAAAAATAAGCTTCTTGTTATCTAACGGAATTAATGTTCGCAATAATTGTTTACGATCCTGTAAAGCCCAATCTCTTAGGTCCTGACCTTGATAATAAAGTAAATCAAAAACAGCATAACTTAATATCGATTTTTTTCTGCTTATTAAAAGAATTAGATAACAACTGAAAATCAGATTGATTTTTTTGATTTAATGCAATGATTTCTCCATCTAAAATGGCCGACTTTAAATTAAGTTTTTGAATTTCAAATTGTAATTCTTTAAATTTCTCTGTCCAATCTTTTTGATTTCGCGTCATAAATTTTATTTTGTTATCTTTTATAAAACAAATTATTCGATAACCATCAAATTTTATTTCATGAAGCCATTCATCGCCGATAGGTGGTTTTTTAACTAACGTAGCTAATTCAGGATGTATCTTATCAGGCATCATTTTTTAGTTTTGCTTAGATGAAAATTTTTAGAAGTTTTTTTTATAATTTTAGATTTATTGGGTAAATCTATCTGAAATTTTTTGGCTATTCCCTGCAAAGATCGCCGGCTTAAGACACTATTAGGCTTAGCGTGCGTAATATCGTATTGCCGTTCTGATTGCGCATATTTATCTTTCCCCTTAATAAACAACCAATTTTTTGGATTATTTTTGATCTGAACTAAATTCCAAACTCCTTTTAACTTTTTCCCTTTCAGAATAAAACTTAGATGCCCTTTTTTATAGGCAGAATTAGCATTTTCATTCTCACATATCCAGGTCCCCACATCCCACAGCATCACCGTTCCGCCACCGTATTCACCCTTGGGAATAATACCTTCAAATTTTGCGTATTCAATGGGATGATCTTCAACCTGTACCGCTAAGCGCTTAATGGAATTATCAAGACTAGGCCCTTTCGGTATCGCCCAGCTTTTCAAAACACCATTGAATTCCAAACGTAAATCATAATGCAAATGACTGGCTGCATGCTTCTGGATACTATAAATTAACTGCTTATTACGTTTGATACGGCCATAAGGTTCAGCACTACGTTTAAAATTCCTTTTTTTACGGTACTTTTCTAAAGACATAATTACCTTATAATCAATTAATCAATGTTTTTTCGTCATCTTTTTCTTATTTTTTTCTAAACTTTTTTTCAATAAATCGACAAAATCAATGATATTACTTTTTTTAAGCTGGGTTTTAATTTTTCTTGCAGAAACTTTTTTATGTTGGAGCTTAGCTTCTACCCATTTAGTTAAGATTTCTCTAAATACGTCATGATAATCTTTAGGGTTCCACCGAGTAGTCATTCCATTAACGAGCTGTTTAGCCATCGCTAATTCCTTCGTCGAAATTTTATAGGCTTTTAAGCGGGATGAAGGAAATTCAAAATCAGTGACTTTTCTAAGTTCCTGATGATATCTAAGCAAATTAAGTACAAGTGCATTCTCATAGGGCATCAATGCGGCTAAATATTCGCGTGTATGAATGATAACCTTAGAAATACCAATTTTTTTAGTAGCTTTTAAAATTTCACGCAATAAAACATAAGCTTTTTCACCTTTTTTATCTGGGACTAAATAATAAGGCTTCTCGAAATCCATCATATTAATACTATTTCTCTTAACAAACGTAACAATATCGATAGTTTTCGAATGTTCACCTGAAATAGCTTTAATATCGGATGGCTTTAATACCCAATAATTATCATCCTCATATTCGTATCCCTTAGCAATATCCGTCCAAGGAACTTCTTCACCGGTATGCTCATTGATGCGCATATAGCGGATTCTCGCTTTATCTCGGCTATCGATTAATTTAAGTTGTATATCAAATTTTTTTTCAGCAGGGTACAAAATAACGGGGATATTGACTAAACCAAAGGTAATATATCCTTTCCAAATAGGCCTTGCCATTTAAGCCTTCCTTAATTTAGGTTAAATCTTTTGTATTATATAGCCTATCGCTATTAACCTATAACCTTAAATTGACTATATTTTATACAACGGTCACCAAATAACGACTAAAACTACCTCGCATGTGTTTCACTAAAAATGGAAAAATTAATTAAATAAAGGATTTTTATCTAAAGTTGTTAACCGCAGCACTTTACAATCCAAAGACCACTTTAACTTGCCTCCTGAAAATGATGATTTGTTGTTGACAGGTTTTCACCCGCAAATTTTCCAATCACTATTAAAGTGATTTAAACGCTTTTATTGTCGCTATCCGCGAGCGTTTAAAATCAATGATCGGTTTTGGATAACCACTTTGCAAAGCCAGTTTGGGCGCCCGTTGATAGGGATCATGGATAGAACGAGCATCCAATAAACTAAGTTCAGGACAATAATGGCGAATAAAATCACCTTTAGGATCAAAGCGTTCGCTTTGTCGAGTCGGGTTAAAAATTCGAAAAAACGGTGCGGCATCGGTTCCAGTGGATGCGCTCCATTGCCAACCGCCATTATTCGCGGCTAAATCTCCGTCGATCAAATGGCGAATAAAAAAATCTTCACCTAAACGCCAATCAAAAAACAAATTCTTAGTTAAAAACATCGCTACTATCATGCGTAAACGATTATGCATCCAGCCTATTTGCTTTAATTGACGCATACCGGCATCCACGATGGGATAGCCTGTATTGCCCTGTTGCCAAGCAAGCAACTGTTTCGTATTAAATCGCCATTTTAATTTTTCGGTTTCTAATCGGTAGGGCTGATGCATTGATAAACGGGGAATAGCCACGAGCAAATGTTTATAAAAATCACGCCAAATTAATTCACTCATCCATGTGGTAGCCCCTTTATTTCCACTATCATATTCACCCTTGTTGGCCATTAAAGCGGCCAAAAAACACTGACGCGGTGAGATCATCCCTGCAGCTAAATAAGGTGAAAGCAAACTTGTCCCAGCTAATGCCGGAAAATCCCGTGTTTTATGATAATTAAACAAATTATCTTTTATAAATTTTTTTAAGCGCCGTTGCGCTTCTTTTTCGCCGGAAGGCCAAATAATAGTCGAAGAAAACCCAGGCAATCTGAGCGGAACTTTACTGGATCGAATGTTTATTATGGATTGTAATTTAGGAAGTGAATAATTTGTGATACTATTGGGGTTGTTCAATAATAGCTTCAAATAAGCACGTTTATAGGGCGTAAAAATACTAAATATCTTACCTTGTTGAGTCAGTATCGCACCTGGCGGTAGTATCACTTGGTCATCATAAGCATAACATTTCATTTTATGCTGACTTAAATAAGCACAAACCGCTTGATCACGCCGTTTTTCATCGATTTCATATTGTTTATTAAAAAAGAGGGCGTCCAGCTGATATTTTTTAATACACTGATGTAATGTCTCAGGAATGTCTGAAGTTCTTTTTACTGATTTAATTAATAAAGGAACATGACGTTTTTGAAGGCTTTGGCTTAACTCCGCCAATCCAGCTAACAAAAACTGAACTCGACAAGCAGCCATATGATGTTTTTTCCAAAAGCAGGTATCAACAACATAGAGACCTAGGATACCTTCTGAACACAATTTACTGGCATGATACAATGCCGCATTATCATGTAAACGGAGATCTTCACGAAACCATATTAGACCTTTCATAGCTTTTCCTTTTCAGTCGGTAAAAGGCGGTGTAGTCCATATTAGATAAATTTATTACAAATAGATTATCAGATAACGATTGTTTATAGCTATTTATAATTTTGAACATAAATGTTACCATGGCCATTAATAATAATATTTTTAATGTGATGCCCTATGCCCACTACAATTGATTTTAAATTAGCTATAAAAAATTACAAAATTGTTGATAACCGAGAAATTGGTGTTTTAGATATTACAAGGCCTGACGATTCCAACTATCACTTTCAGATTTTTTTTGAACAGAATAATAACCGGCTTAATTTAAATGAAGTAAATGCTCAATTAAAAGAGTTTAATAGCGAAGTACAAGGTAGAAAATTTTTTGATAAAGAAAAGGCTTTACACCATTTTGTCGACTTAGGTTTCGATGTAAAAACGACTGCAATCATAGAGAAAAAAGAAGGAGCTTCTCTTGCTCGTTTTAAACTAGATGAGGAAAAAAAGTCTAAGCAAGTGTCGGATAAAAATTTATTGAATGTGTTTGTACTAGAAACTATAAGTAAAGAGGATAAAACCTATTATTTGGGTTGCGAAATACCCAAAGATTTTACAGGAAATAATGTTCCTTTATGCAGCATTTCAACCTATGCCACCGGAAAAGAGAGCCTACCAACGCTATCTGAAAGGATCTACCTTTTTCCCACAGGATCTTTGAGCGATGTAATCCGTGATTTAAAAAATAGTGAAACTTTCGCTTTGGAAAATTTAAATATACCTTACGTTACTAACACCCAACCATTTAGTCGTGATAATTCACACAATGAAGAAATTCAAACTCGAATCAATCTTCAGACAATTATTTCAGAAGAAATAATCCGACTTAAACAAGACACACGAGAGTCTGCCAAGAAAAAAATTGAGGTCTTTTCAAGCATTTCTAGAAAAATCAGTGACAATACGGATTTGGATCAACTAGGAAATGATTTAGATAGCGCTGATGTAAAAGAAAAACTTTTAGTACATAGAGATCGTTTGAGCTTCTTTATTAATCACTTTTTTAAATTTAAAACTCATTCAGAACGCGCGCTCGAAGAGTTAAGAGGCATGCTTCCAAAACACCACACTGAATCAATTTCTACCACCACGCAAAGGCTAGGTTAAAAATCGATGCTAGACTTAAAAAGCATCTGTCCTAAAATTCTAAGTTGTTAACCTGCTAAAATTAATTGTTGCCTATTAATTTTTCTTTACCAATTAAACATAGGAAGCTACACTTTATTAGAGATTGCTGAGTTTTACTTGTTTTCTATAAGTAACCTAGTATGAATAACTATAAATTACTGATCCTTGATTTTGATGGCACACTGTGTGCGACACATGATGCGATATTATTTTGCATCAAACGTACCTATCAAACACTCCATATGACGGTGCCAAATCATGACTTTATTGACGAAACCATACGTGCAGGGCTTGGGATGGAAAAGACCTTAGAAGTTCTCAGTCCCGATTTAACTCAACCACAAATTCATCATTTACTCTCCCTCTATGAAAAGATCTATTTAGAAGAAGGCGAGGATAAAAGTGCGCCCTTCCCTAAAGCGGTCGAAACACTAGCAAAACTTCATGCGGCAAATTTCATACTCACTGTGGTCAGTAACAAAGCGATTGCTTCTGTTGACGTGGCTTTAGAGCGGTTTCAATTAAAACAATACATCGCAATGGTCATTGGTGATACGAAAACATTGAGAAAAAAACCAGATCCTATGGCCTATACGGATTATATCAAACCAAAATTTAAATCCATCAACCCTAAACAGATATTAATGGTCGGCGATACGCCGGCTGATTTACTATTTGCACAAAATATTGACGCAGATTCATGCTGGGCGGAATACGGCTATGGGAATAAAAAAGCTTGCCTAGAACTGCATCCAACTTATACAATTAAGCAATTAGTCGACGTTTTAGCGATTGTGTTATGATTTATCATTCTCTTTCTCCAAAACAGCTTTTAATTCCTTCTCTAGTATAGTTAATCGAGCTTCAATATTAGAAAAATAATCCTGTACTGCTTCAACTAATACTTTCGTTTTCATATCCGGTTCAATATTTACTTTATCGCCCACTTTTTTATTAGAAAAATGGGTAAGACGTAAGGTCTCAGGAATTAAATAGACTTCAAAGCTGTGCTGTTGCTTATTGGTTATGGTTAAGCCTACAGTTAAACTGGAGCCATCCACGGCAATATAGGCTTTTGGTTTAATAAAAGCGAAACAAGCTTCAGAACATTGGATAGTTAAAGCGACATTATTCTCAGTAATTTTTTTATCAATAATGGTTGCGGTTTCAAAGACATGACCACTCACTTCGTGGCCCCCCATTTCGTCACCGTAACGTATGCTTCTTTCCACATTGACCTTTCTTCCTTCAAAAAGTTCATTTAAAGTGGTCTTGTCTAAGGTTTCTTGGATCGCATCAAAGCTGACTTCAACGCCATGCTTGGCAACAACCGTTTGACAAACACCATCGATCGATAGACTCGCGCCCACTTTTAAATCTTTTGACAATACTTCATTTAAAATGACTTTATAATGCAATAAACCTTTGTGCCTCACAATCGATTTGACTTCAAATAAACCTTCTGTGATTCCAGAAAACATAAGTTAATACTCTAATAAATTTTCAATTAATTGCATTTGTTTTAACACAGAACCTTTATTTTCTGCGACAAATTTTTTAGCCTCATAACCCACTTGTTGGCGTTGAACAGGATCCGCTAATAAGGCGCTCACTTGCTTAGTTAACTGAGCCACATTACGGACCTGGATTCCTGCTTTGCGCTGTTGTAACTGTTCAGTTATTGTCGCAAAATTAAATGTATAAGGACCTGTTAATATAGGTAACCCCACTGCAGCGGGTTCAAGCGGGTTTTGCCCCCCTTTTTTAACCAGACTTCCGCCTACAAAAGCAAGATCCGCTGCTGCGTAAAAGATGAGTAATTCTCCCATGGAATCACCGATTAAGATATCGACATCTTTCATATCAGGGCTCTCTTCACTACGTTTGCTTACTTTATATTTCTGACCGCAATAAAGTTGTTCCAATTGAGGGACTCGATCGATATGGCGCGGGATAGAAACTAATAATAAATCTGGAAAAAATTGACGTACTTGGCTAAAGGCTTGAAGAATCAGTGCTTCTTCTCCAGCATGAGTGCTTGCCGCTATCCAAACGGGCCGAGCTTCTCCCCAAATTTTTCGCCATTGTTGGGCTTGTTCATATAATTTTGTCGGTAGCGTCACATCAAATTTCAAGCTCCCTGTGATACGTATTCGATCGACAGGAAAACCTAGTTTAATAAAACGATTAGCATCCGCTTGAAACTGTGCGGCTATCACATTAATACGTTCCAACATGCCTTTAGTTAAAGGGGAAATCCGCTGATAAGCTTTAGCTGAACGCTCTGATAAGCGAGCATTGACAAGCGCTACGGGTACTTGGTACAACTGACAAGCTGCAAGGAGATTTGGCCAAAGCTCTGTTTCTAACAAAATCAGTAATTTTGGCTGAAGCGCCTTAAAAAACTTACTTAAAACTAAAGGCAAATCATAAGGAAAATAAAGCTGTGTCACGCTGTTTCCCAATGCATCACGGATACGTTCGGCGCCTGTTGCCGTTTCATTGGTCACAATGATAGGTATCGATGGATAGCGCTGCTGCAGTTTATTCACCAATGGTATCGCAGTCAAGGATTCGCCGACTGAAACAGCATGTACCCAAATTCCACCGAGTGGTAAGGGGCGTCGTAAACCTAAACCTAATCGTTCATGCCAGAATTGTAAACTGTTAGGATTTTTACGATTTTTTATCCATAAACGTAATAAAATAAACGGTAACAATAAATAAAAAATTATTGTATAGAGGTATCGCATGATTTAATAAAATTATAATAATATCCTGAGAAAAAGAGCTTATCGTTTATTCAACTTTAAGACAAGATAATATCCTGTTAGTCTTATAACCCCTTGAGGATTGCGATTTAATCGGCAACACAGGCAAAAATTCAAGTGCGAAGAGTAGAATTAAATTTTTATAGAAGTTAGGTTTAGCATGAATATATGGGGCAAACTCATTGGTGGGTTTTTTGGTTTCCTTCTTGCAGGGCCATTAGGCCTTATATTAGGCGTCTTTATTGGGCATCTCTTTGATCGAGGACTGAGTCAAAATCAAAACTGGACTTTTTCCTCGACTAATCCAAGTATTGCACAGCAAGTTTTTTTTGATAGCACTTTTTTAGTGATGGGGCATATCGCGAAATTAGACGGGAGAGTTTCCGAGGCAGAAATTCAAGCAGCAAGAGCCATTATGAACCGTTTGGGCCTTACCGATACGATGCGCCAAAAAGCGATTAATCTTTTTAATCAGGGGAAACAAGCCTCTTTCAATGTGGAAGAAACCTTAAAAAAATTGGTTCAAACCTGTCATTTTAATAAAGTATTACTTAAGCTTTTTGTAGAAATACAAATGCAAACAGCCTTGGCCGAAGGCCATCTTACTGCTGAAAAACAAAGAGTATTACAAAAAATATGTCAATATTTAGGCTTTGCACCCCTCAATTTCAGCTTTTTCGAGCATCTATTTAACTTTGAACAAGCTTTTCGCCAACAATCTTCCGGCCAGAGGCAACAAGGGTATTATCAATCGTCGCACTCAGCCCACCAGCTGAATCTAAAAGATGCTTATGCTATCTTAGGGATCTCAGAACAAGCAACACCCGCTGAGATAAAAAAAGCCTATCGTAAACAAATGAGCCAACACCATCCAGATAAATTATTAGCTAAAGGCTTACCTGAAGAAATGATAAAAATAGCGACTGAAAAAACTCAAAATATCAAAGCGGCCTACGACCGTATTTGTGCGGCTAAGGGGATATAATGCATGACTTAATTATTTCCGCTTCTATTTTATCCGCTAATATGGGTTACTTAGCCAAGGATGCTGCTGCAGTGCTAGAAGCAGGCGCTGATCGTTTACATATTGATGTTATGGATAATCATTTTGTTCCCAATTTAACCTTCGGGCCTTGGATCTGCGTTGCTTTACGTAACTATTTGCCGCACGCCTTTCTTGACGTGCACTTAATGGTAAATCCAGTGGATCATTTAATCAATGCCTTTGCCGAATCAGGCGCCAACCAAATTAGCTTTCATCCTGAAGCCAGCACTGATGTTATTAAAAATTTAAAACAAATTCGCAACTTAGGATCTAAGGCCGGTTTAGCGATTAATCCACAAACCTCGTTAAATTGTTTGGCTAAAGCCTGGGATTATTTAGATTTCGTACTAATGATGTCTGTTAACCCAGGCTTCGCTGGACAACATTTTATTCCTGAGATTTTAGATAAAATTTCAGCTGTCCATCAGTTAATCTTAGCGCACAACCCTCACATTCGTTTAGCCGTTGATGGTGGAATAAAAAAAAACAACTTGACTCGAATCGCCAAAGCCGGTGCAGATACTTTTATTTTAGGATCGGGTATTTTTAATACTAAAAACTATGCGGTTACCTTAACTGAATTACGATCACAATTAACTTCATAAGGGAAAATAATATGCGCCTTTTTTTAACCTCTTGTATCCTCTCTTTTTTGTTAACATTAACCGCTTGTGCGACCACGGCAAATTACCAAAAACAAATTGATAAATGGCAAGGGAAAAATATTCAATTACTTATTTCTAGTTGGGGGGACCCAGACGCGGGGATACAACTCCCCAATGGTCATAAGATCTATCAATATACACGAAAAACTGTCTATTCAATTCCTGATGTTAAACGTAACCCATTACGTACGAATAATGGAAACCGTTTTTCTAGTTATGATGAACCTTGGAACACTTACCAAACAATCATTCTTTCATGTCGGACTTCATTTGAAACAACCCCGAGTGGCCATATCATCCACATAAGTTTTAAAGGAAACAATTGTGTATCAAACAACTTTCTTCCTTAATTATTGAGGTTGATATAGACTTTTCATATTTTAATCTTAAAAAAATAGACCTTTTGCTTTCATATAAAAATGAAACTTAATTAAAGACTGCATAAAGGAGCTAAAAAAATTGATAATTTATAGAAAAAAAAGAAACTCACTTCCATCAAAAAAAGATTCTAATTCTATAAGCATTCGATGGCTCATTTATTTTTCTTTTTTATTCTTTATTTCACCGAGTTGGACGACAGAACTCACCATGGCACAACAACTCGGCTGGATCCCGAGCAAACTCGGTATTTGCAAAGGACATTATCTAGATCCTTTACAAGCCTATTCAAGGATTTCTTTAACTAAAGTTAATCAAGCTTTCACACATATTGACGCGGCCCAATCTCATTTTTCATTTGAAGGAACCTCTATTTTAAGTGGCAATGTGATTATTAAGCAACCAGGACGATTATTGTATGCCGATCAAGTGTATTTTTATCGTGATCCAAAAACAGGAAAGATCACTAATATGGATCTACTAGGAGGGATTAAACTTCAGGAACCTAACCTTTTAATAAAAGCAAATAAGGCACATTTAAATTTGAACAGTCAAAGTGGTTATCTCACCGACATTATTTATCGTATTTTATTAAGAAATACGACGATATTAATGGGCACAAACGAAGAAATGCCTATTAATGCTTGGGGATCGGCAAGTGCTGTGGAGCAAACCCATCCTGGATTAATTATTTTACATAATAGCAATTATTCAACCTGTTCGCCGATGAATCCGACCTGGAAACTTTCTGCTAAAAAAATAATATTAAATCGCGATACGGGACGCGGCAAAGCGTATAACACTTGGTTGGATTTTCGTGGTATACCCATTCTATATAGCCCCTATCTTACTTTTCCGATTGATAATCGCCGTGAGTCTGGATTTTTATTTCCTAATTTTGGCACTTCTTCACAATCTGGATTAGCCATTGGATTTCCTTATTATTGGGATATAGCCAGTAATTATGACTTCTTGTTTACACCTACCGTTTTAAGCAAACGTGGAGTACAACTCGGTGGTCAATTCCGTTATTTGACACACAATAGTCAAGGAAGAATAGTCGCTAATTATTTACCCTATGACCGAGCAGCGGCTCAGCTTTCGGATCAAATTCCTTTTCTTTATCCCAACATCAACCCGCTTATTTATCCGCGCACGGATAGAAAATCATTGAGTTGGAAAGATCAACGTCAATGGTCACCCCATTGGACCAGTACGGTAAATTTTAACTGGGTTGGGGATGATTATTATTTAGAGGATTTTAATCAGCCTCCGATAATTGCTATTAACCAACTTGCACAGCAAGCGCAATTAAATTATACCGGTGATGTTTGGAATTTTACGACTCGCATCAATCGTTACCAAACCTTACACCCATTAAATCAATCACCCGTTAATAACCCTTATAATAGCTTACCTGAAATTGATTTAAACAGTATCACACAAAATTTTCATGGATTTAATGTTCAGATAGACAATCAGTTAAGTTATTTTCAACGTCTTAATGATCCGGGTGAACTGATCGCCCCACCACAAGCCTTACGACTCAATGTACTGCCTTCTATCAGTTATCCCATGCGAAGTAAAGGTGCTTTCCTGATTCCACGGGTTCAGCTGAGTCTAACGCATTATAATATAGCAAACCAAGTCGCAGGATATAAAAGCGAAATTCAACGCACAACCCCTCTTTTCAGTATTGATAGCGGTTTGTATTTTGATCGTCAAGCTTCTTGGGGGGAACACTCCTATCTACAAACTTTAGAACCTCGTCTTTTTTATCTGAATGTCCCTTATCGTGATCAAAATAATATTCCTATTTTTGATAGTGCACTCATTCCTTTTAGCTATGATAGTCTTTTCATGACCAACCGGTTCAGTGGTTATGACCGTATCGGGGATGCTAACCAAATTAGCTTTGCACTTACCACTCGACTCTTGGATCAAGATACAGGCGAGGAAAAACTTAGCGCCAGTATTGGTGAAATATATTATTTTAAAGATAGGCGGGTTTTTTTATGCAGTCCATTAGAAAGACAGTTAAGTACGCCCGGAACGTTATGCGCTAATCCATTTACTGTAGTAGGAGCAACTTCTCCTACAGAAAAATTTTCGCCTATTGTAGGGCAAATCAATTACAATATTGATCCGCTTTGGAGCACCACTGCCAATATTGCCTGGGATCCAACAAGCCACGACATTATTAATGCAGCGGCTAATATCCAATATCACCCTCATCCCAATCAGTTATTTAATATTAACTACGGACGTATCCGTTTTGGTGACTTATTTGTCACGACACCGCCCACGCCACCCGATAGCCATCAAAATGATTTTAATCGGCTCGGTTTTTCTTTTGCAACACCACTTAAACATCAATGGAGTACCGTCGGCGGCTGGAATTATAATTTTAGTCATAAGTACTCACAAAGCTTTTTTTATGGCTTACAATATGATAGTTGTTGTTGGGCGTTTCGAGTGGTTGCAGGTCGTACTTTTTTTGCCTTAGATCAAAACAGCAACCCCATCTTTAATAATGTTGTTTATTTGCAATTTCAACTCAAAGGCTTGAGTACGGTTGGCATCAGTGATATAACCAACTTTTTAATGAATAATATCCCTGGCTATACTGACAATTTTCAGTCGGGTGCAAGCCATTTTTAATAACGAGCAATTATGGATTTTCTTAAAAAATTTTTTCCACTCACTCTCTTACTAATTAGTGTGCTAACTTTTAAATCTATTTATGCTCTGGAAACCCTGGATCAAATTGTTGCCGTGATCAATAATAGCGTCATTACACAGCAGCAGCTCAATGAACAAATTGAAATGACACGGCAACAATGGCAAGCTGAAAACAAACCTATCCCAGCCCTCACAGTCTTTCGCAAACAAGTACTTAATCAGATGATAGATCATGAATTACAATTACAATGGGCATCCAATGCAGGATTAAAGATTAATGAGGCCGCATTAGATAAAACAATTCAGGATATTGCACAGCGCAATGGTATAACACTCGAACAATTACGCGAGAAGTTACAACAGGATAATATACCTTATGCGAAATACCGACAGCGAATCCGCCAACAGCTCATTATTAACCACCTTCAACAAAGTGAAGTGGGCACAAAGATTAGCGTAACTGACCAAGAAATCAAGGATATGCTAGCGCATTTGCCCAAATCAGCCCCACAAAAAATAATTTATCATGTTGAAGATTTGCTTGTTCCTTTTCCTAATCAACCTTCTGCTTCGGATATTGTTCAAATAGAAGAAACCGCCTCCTCATTATTGCAAAAAGCCAAAAATGGTGCGCTCTTTCAAGCGTTAATAGCACAAGCCAAAAAATCTAATTTTCCTTTAACGGGTGGAGATTTAGGTTGGCGTCCACTGAATGATCTACCCGATGTCTTTCAAGCAGCGGTACAAAACCTTAAGCCGGGTGAAGTCACAGGTCCTATTCAGGCGGCCAATGGTTTTCACCTTATTCGTTTGTTAGAAATACAAGGCGACACAACTAAAGCACATTATGTCACATCCACACATACTCGACATATTTTAATTAAAACCTCTCCTTTACTTAATGATAAACAAGCAGAAAATCGACTTAATGAAATTCGTGCAGATATTTTACGTGGTGGTGATTTTTCTAAACTTGCAAAAAAATATTCGCAAGACCCGGGTTCCGCTTACAAAGGGGGTGATCTAGGGTGGACCTTACCGGGCGTTTTTGATCCCACCTTTGAAAAACAAATAAAAAACCTCGCTATTAACCAAATGAGCTTACCTTTCAAAACTCAATTTGGTTGGCATATTGTTCAGGTTATAGGTCGTGCACAAAAGTTACAAACCGCCAAAGACATTTCTCGCCAACAAGCGGCCCAATTAATTTATCAACGTAAATTTCAGCAAGCACTAAAAAATTGGCTTAGACAATTACGTAACCAGTCTTACGTAAAAATTATGTAATAATCGGAAACTTTACGAAAAAATGGAAAGTTTAAAATTAAGTTGCATTCATCTAATACTTCAGATCAGTCCCCGCAAAATTATTCTACAATAATAAATTTGTAAATAAAATAATAATTAATCTATCTCATTATTTTTTAATTTATTTAATAAAATTTCTATATTTTTAATTCTTAAATCAGCAGTGGATTGTTTAATCATATAAGTTAAGCGTGATGGTCCATTTAATTTATAGCTTGTCGGATTTTTCTGAATTAATTCGATAATATCCATTGAATTAATATTAGGCTTTTCGTTAAATTCAATACGCCCTCCCTCTGGTCCAGCTACAATTTTTTTAACCCCAATTTTTTGTGCAATGAGTTTTAATTCGCTTAACTGAAATAGATTCTTCAGTGCTTGTGGTAATAAACCAAACCGATCAATCATCTCAACTTGCAATTGTTCTAGTTCTTGTTTATTCTTTGCATGCGCGATGCGTTTATAGAGAACTAAACGCGTATGTACATCGGGTAAATAATTTTCTGGAATTAATGCCGAGATTTGTAAATCAATTTCTACCGCGTTACCAACCGATTTTAGTGCAGGTTCTTTCCCTGATTTTAAAGCCTCTACAGTTTGTTCGAGTAATTCCATATACAGTGAAAAACCGATGGATTGCATATTGCCACTTTGCTGCTCACCTAATACTTCACCTGCACCTCGAATTTCTAAATCGTGCATAGCTAAAGTAAAACCTGCTCCCAAATCTTCTAAAGAAGTAAATGCTTCTAAACGTTTCATAGCATCCGCTGTCATTATTTCTTTAGAAGGTGTCATTAAATAGGCATAAGCTTGGTGATGAGAACGTCCTACGCGTCCACGTAATTGGTGAAGCTGCGCTAAACCAAATTTATCTGCACGATCAATAATAATGGTATTAGCCGACGGAACATCAATTCCAGTCTCGATAATTGTTGTGCAAAGCAATACGTTAAAACGTTGATGGTAAAAATCTGACATCACTCTTTCAAGTTGAGTTTCACGTAATTGACCATGAGCCACCTGAATTCGCGCTTCTGGAACTAACGTTTCTAATTCTCTTGCGGTTTTTTCAATGCTATCCACTTGATTGTGTAAAAAATAAACTTGGCCTCCACGAAGTAATTCACGCAATATTGCTTCACGAATCAAACTCGTATTCCGCATTTGCACAAAGGTTTTAATCGATAAACGCCGTGCCGGGGGTGTAGCAATAATAGATAATTCGCGTAAGCCCGATAAAGCCATATTTAAAGTACGAGGAATAGGCGTTGCAGTTAAACTTAAAATATCCACCTCCGAACGCAAAGCCTTTAAACGTTCTTTTTGTTGCACACCAAAACGATGTTCTTCATCGATAATCAATAATCCTAGCCTTGGAAATTGTAATTCCTTACTTAATAATTTGTGCGTTCCTATCAAAATATCTATTTTTCCCTGCTGTAAACGCTCTAGAATTTTTTTCTGTAAGGTTACACTACGAAAACGTGAAATCATTTCAATTTGCACTGGCCATTCCGCAAAACGATCACTAAAATTTTGATAGTGCTGTTGTGCTAACAATGTGGTTGGAACAAGTATGGCCACTTGCTTATTAGATTGCACGGCCAAAAACGCAGCTCGCATTGCAACTTCAGTTTTACCAAAACCAACATCACCACAAATTAATCTATCCATAGTACGTTCTGAAGTCATATCTTTGATTACTTGCTGGATTGCCTGCGCTTGATCCTGTGTTTCTGTAAAAGGAAATTGTGCAGCAAATGCTTGATAATCCTGCTCGGGTAGATGAAAGGCATAACCCTTGTGTGCGGCACGATGGGCATAAATATCCAGTAATTCAGTAGCAACATCTCGCATTTGTTCAGCGGCTTTACGTTTTGTTTTTTCCCACTGATCAGAACCTAATTGATGTAAAGGAGCATGTTCGCTGTCGTTTCCACTATAACGACTAATTAAGTTAAGCGAAGAAACAGGAACATATAATTTAGCTTTGGCTGCATATTCGACAATCAAAAATTCATTTTCCTGGCCATCTATTTTTAAATGCTGCAACCCTCGATAACGTCCGACACCCTGATCGATATGTACAACGGGACTACCTTCAGTGAGCTCTGCTAAATTTCGAATTATCGTATGACTATCTAAATCTTTCGACTTGGATTGTCGCTTCTGGATAATTTGACTACCAAATAACTGGGCTTCGGTGATTAATGCCATATGTGGTTTTTCTAAATAAAAACCTTCTTCGAGTGGCGCTATAATAATATGAATACGTTCAGAGGAATGCAAAAACTCCTGCCAAGTTCCGCAACGATAAACTTGAATGGAAAATTTATTAAGTAAACCCAATAGCACTTCTCTGCGACCTGCACTTTCCACACAGAACAAAACGCGAGCGTGAGGATCTTTTAAAAACTCAAATAGAAAAGCATCTAAATGCTCTAATGGGGACTCAAGCTTATAATCAACCATTAAGTTAGGAAAGCCTTTAACAGGCGAATGATAAGTATCAATGGCTTCAGTGGGTGCTTGTTGTAACAAAATCCTTGGAAATTCTTTTAATCGATTAAATAATGGATCGACATCTGCATAAAGTTGCTTAGGATCCAATAGGGGTCGTTCTACATCATGTCTAAGTTGATCATAACGTTCATTGGTTTCTTTCCAAAAATTTTCTGCGGCAAGCTTTACATTATTAACTTGTAAAATTAAAGATTTTTTTGGCAAATAATCTATTAATAATTGGGTTTCAGAAAAAAATAACGGCAAATAATATTCTATTCCAGCTGGAGCATGCCCCTCACTTACGGCTTCATATAAAGGACAATTTAAAGGATTTCCAATAAAATTTTGACGCCATTGTTGGCGAAAAAAATTAATTGAATCCTCAGATAGAGGAAATTCTCGTGCAGGAAGTAAGTTTATTTTTTCTACTTTCTCTATTGAACGCTGTGTATCTGGATCAAAGTAACGAATACTATCTATTTCATCATCAGAAAAATCAATGCGGTAAGGTAAATCGCTACCCATGGGAAAAATATCTAAAATAGATCCTCGTACGGCAAATTCCCCACGCGTTAAAACTTGAGAGACACCATGATAACCACCTCGTTGTAAATTTTTTCGCATCCCTTCGATAGTTCTTTTCTCTCCACAGTGAACAATTAAAGTTGTCGCTTGAATATAGCTTAGCGGTGCAATTTTTTGCATTAAGGTCGTAATAGGAATTAACAATAAAACACGATCAATCTGATGCAATTGTGCTAAGGTTGAAAGCCGTTGTGAAATAATATCCTGATGTGGCGAGAAATAATCGTAAGGTAACGTTTCCCAATCGGGAAAGTTCATGATAGTTAAATGGGGTGAAAAAAACTTTAATGCCGCTTCAAGTCGGTTAGCCATTAGATTGTCGGGTGTAATCAATAAAATTACACCTTCACTGCGATTGGCTATCTGATCTAAGGCCAAAGCAAGACTATCTTGTTGTAGGTTTCTTAAACGTAAACTTTGACCTGGTTGAGTAGGAATGGATAAATCTAAAAATTCAGAAATAAGCATAGAGTCAATTTTTACTTTTTAACGTAGACCAATAACAATGAAATTGCAGCAGGAGTAATGCCGGGAATACGCGATGCTTGTCCCAAATTTAATGGCTTATGTTGGATTAATTTTTCTCTAACTTCATTTGAAAGACCTTTAACTTGATTATAATCAAGATTGATCGGTAAAATAA
The DNA here is from genome assembly GCA_947058615.1 of uncultured Rickettsiella sp. Lineage (GTDB taxonomy): Bacteria > Pseudomonadota > Gammaproteobacteria > Diplorickettsiales > Diplorickettsiaceae > Aquirickettsiella. Next base: position 115,505 of record CAMSHF010000003.1, read on the forward strand.
TATTTTCATAACGTGCTTGCCGTTGAATTTCAATCAATTGCCTATCAATATACCCTTGATATTTAGCTTGAATTTCAATTTGCTCCGAAATAACAGGATCATCAACTCCGGGCCCCAAACCTTTTATTTTCATTAGATCAACGTAATTTAATTCAGGCCGCATTAATAATTCAGCAGCACGATAATCACGTGTTAAAGTTTGACCTAAATGTGTTTCTATCGCTGCACTTATCGATGTATTAGGCTTAATTGACAATCTCTTCAAGCGATGTTGTTCTTGTTCTAAGGTAATTCGTTTATCATTGACACTTTGCCAGCGCGCTTCATTAATTAGTCCTAATCGAAACGCAGCCTCACTTAAACGCAGATCCGCATTATCTTCACGCAACAATAAGCGGTATTCTGCCCGACTCGTAAACATTCGATAAGGCTCAAGCGTACCCTGTGTAATCAAGTCATCAATTAATACGCCCATATAAGCTTCATCACGACGTGGATACCATGCCATTTTTCCTTGGGCTTTTAAAGCGGCATTCAAGCCAGCAATAAGTCCCTGTGCAGCCGCTTCCTCGTACCCGGTTGTTCCGTTAACTTGGCCCGCACAAAATAAATTTTCTAATAATCTCGATTCTAAAGAAGGATAAAGATCGCGAGGATCAAAAAAATCGTATTCAATCGCGTAACCTGGACGAGTAATATGTGCTTTTTCTAGTCCTTTTATGCTATGAATTAAATCACACTGAACATCAAAAGGTAGACTGGTTGAAATTCCATTGGGATAGACTTCATGCGTATGAAGGCCTTCGGGCTCAAGAAAAATCTGATGGGCTGATTTATCCGCAAAACGTACCACCTTATCTTCGATAGAAGGACAGTAACGCGGCCCTATTCCATCTATCGCTCCACTATAAATGGGAGAACGATCTAAACCGGAACGAATGATTGAATGAGTTGTTTCATTGGTATAAGTAATGAAACAACTTATTTGTGGAGGATGTTGGTCTATTTTTCCTAAATAGGAAAACACCGGCAAAGGAGTATCACTCGGCTGCTCTAGTAAAACTGGGTAGTTAATCGTACGGCCATCTAAACGTGGAGGCGTCCCAGTTTTTAAACGTTTAATCCGTAAAGGTAATTGGCGCAACTTCTCTGCTAAGGAATTAGCCGCGGGATCCCCTGCACGTCCCCCTTGGGCTTGTTTCAGACCTATATGAATCTTCCCTGCTAAAAAGGTACCCGCAGTCAGCACAATTGCTTTTGCATAAAAATATAATCCCATCTGTGTAACCACACCAACTATTTGGTTAGATCGAAGGATTACATCATCAACACTCTGCTGGAAGATATATAAATTTTCTTGATTTTCTAAAACATTACGAATTACTTGTTTATATAAGCATCGATCCATCTGAGCTCTTGTTGCGCGTACGGCAGGACCTTTGCTAGCATTCAGTATCCGCCATTGGATTCCTGCCTGATCAGCCGCATGCGCCATGATACCTCCTAATGCATCCACCTCTTTCACTAAATGGCTTTTACCTATCCCTCCTATCGATGGATTGCAAGACAATTGGCCAAGTGTTTCAATATTATGCGTCAATAATAAAGTTGACGCTCCTAAGCGTGCCGCCGCTAAAGCCGCCTCAGTGCCCGCATGGCCTCCGCCGACAATAATGACATCATATTCTGTAGAAAATGGCATAATTTTTAAATTTTTATTAATTAACTGTAGTTTTCTAACGAAAGTTAGGGCAAACTATTCATTTTTAACACCGTCTCTCTAGAGGAAATCCAATGACAAGATTACCTGTATTGACTGCCCTGGCTAGTTTACTCATCAGTTCAAACATACTGGCTGCACAGAGTACCTCTCCAGTTACGGTTAATCAACTCAAAACTCATTCTACTTTTTCCAAAATTATCTCTAACTCTCCTTTGTTAAAAACGGCTAAAGGCCAAATTAGTTATAGTATTGGTGCGGATTTGGCGGCCAATTTTAAAGAACAAGGCATCGATGTTGATCCAGTGGCTTTAGAAAAAGGATTATCTGATAGCACTCATGGTAAACTTCTATTAACCCAAGCACAAATGGCGGATATTTTGAAAAACTTTCAACAAGAATTGATGCATAAGAAACAAGCTGAATTTAAAAATATTAGTCTTAAAAATAAGGAGCAAGGCGATGCTTTCTTGGCCATTAACAAAACAAAACCAGGTGTCATAACAACTAAAAGTGGAATTCAATATAAAGTCATACAAGCGGGTAGCGGCAATAACCCCACCGATACTTCTATAGTGAAAGTTGAATATACTGGAAGTTATATTAATGGAACTGTTTTCGAAAAATCAAAAGAGCCTGTTACTTTTCCTTTAAATAATGTGATTCCTGGTTGGATAGAAATTTTAAAAATCATGAAACCAGGCGCCACCTATCAAGTAGTTATTCCACCACAACTAGCTTATGGTGAACATGGTGTTGATAAAGCGATTGGACCTAATCAAACACTGGTATTTACTATTCACCTAATTGAAATAAAGAAAAATACCTAAATTTATTTAGGTTAAATCCAATCATATCTCGTTGGATTAAAAGCTAAATAATTTTTATTACCTCAAACCACTACAGTCAAGCTATACTGAATTGAATAAAAATTAATGGAAATATTTTTTATCTCAACTCAAGGAGAAGCATATGAACCCTGAAGAGTTAAAAGGGAAATGGAACCAACTTAAAAGTAAACTTCGTGAAAAGTTTTCAAAATTAACCAATGACGATTGGGAACAACTACATAGCGATAAAGAAAAATTAATTGGAAAAATTCAGGAACGATACGGTACTAGCAAAGAACAGGCACAAAAAGAACTCCATGAGTTTTTTAATAAATATAAAGATCATCATTAAAGTTTATTTTTTTAACCATCTCGCAATAATTTTATTAGCGTGAGATGCTTAAAACTTTCTATAAAAAATCTAAGTTTTTTTTAACTCATTTTTTTTAGCAACGAAATTAGCTAACTTAACATAGTCATTCACCATCAATTGTTCTGGGCGCAACATTGAGTTAATTTTTAATTGCTCAAAATCTTGTTCTTCTAACCAGTTAATCAAATTATTACGTAGCATTTTTCGACGATGATTAAATGCATTTCTTACTATTTCAGCAAACAGTATTGGATCCTTTGCTTTATAAGATAGCTCTTTATAAGGAATTAAGCGAATAACGGCTGAATCAACTTTTGGTGGTGGCTGGAATGCCCCGGGCTTTACATTAAATAGTTTTTCAGCTCGACAATAATATTGAATCATCACACTTAAACGACCATAACTCGCTTGGCCGGGATAAGCATTAATTCTATCAACTACTTCTTTCTGTAGCATAAAATGCATATCTTGAATAAGATGAACTTGCTTAAGACAGTGGAACAATAAAGGTGTCGAAATATTATAAGGAAGATTTCCTACCAAACGCCAAACTTGCTTAGACTCAGCTAAAGAGTGAAAGTCAATTTTTAAAATATCTCCTTGATAAATAATTAGCTTTCCTAAGCCAGCACACTTTTCCTCGAGTAGGGGAATTAGATCTTTATCAAGCTCTATGACAGTTAAGCGCTCAAGCTGTGGTAACAAATACTGAGTTAGAGCGCCCAAACCAGGACCTATCTCTATCATAGCATCCGTCTTTTGGGGTGCGATTGCTTGTATGATTCTATCAATAATAGCGCCATCATGTAGAAAATGTTGGCCAAAACGTTTACGCACAGGTAAAGATAACATTATTAAACATCATATAGCTTGCAAATCAATAATTAAAGCCGATAAAAACCGTGCGGCTTCACCACCCGTAATAACGCGATGATCCACTGTTAAAGATAAAGGTAATTGTTTGTGTACATTAACTTTTCCTTGCTCAATTATAACTTTTTCATTCATTCGTCCAACAGCCAGAATTGCAACCATCGGTGGAATAACGATAGGTGTAGCATAACGACCTGCAAAGACACCTACATTGGATAACACAAAAGTTGGATTAAGTAATGCATCCGGCGAAATACTACGATTCTTGACTTCAGCTTTAAATTTATCTATGGCTCTTCTTAAATTAACCGCACTTTCTTGTGCTATATTTTTTAAAACGGGAACAAATAAACCATCAGGCGCATCCATAGCAATACCTAAATCAATCTGACTATGTTGGCATAAGGCTAATTGTGATTCATCAAACCAAGCATTAAGTCTTGGTTCACGCTGACAAGCGGCCATCACTGCACGAATAAGCCGTAAAGTAATATCAGTTTTTTCTGGCCATGCATGGATATCCGCATCATCAACCAAAGTGACGGGTACAATGGACTGATGCGCTTGCTTCATTACGTTGGACATTACACGACGAACACCGCGTAATGGTTCATAATCAGCTATGGAAAATTGTTGAGAATGAGTTAACGATGAAACTTCTTTGATCGATTTTTGCTGTCTCATTTTTTCGATATCAGCGACTAGGATTTGCCCATCTGGACCCGTCCCTTTACAATCATTTAAATTAATTTGGAGTTTCTTTGCTAATGCTCGAATCGCTGGTGTTGCTTTAATACCTCTTTGATGTGATATAGCGGTTTGCTTAGTTTGAATCCCCCTAGGGGATTCCTCAATAATGTGACTCCCTCGCTGCAAATTTCCAACGACAGTCGCTTGATCAGCCGTTTTTGTTTGACCATCTCCCTCTCCAATATCAATTAAAGCTTCCCCTGTTTTAATAATGTCACCGACTTGACCATAGAGTTTAGTCACTCTACCACTAAAAGGGGCTGGAATATCGACCAATGCCTTTGCCGTTTCCATAGCCACCATAGGCTCATCAACTTTAATATAATCATTGAGTTGCACATACCACTCACGAATTTCTGCGTCAGGTAAACCTTCGCCTAAATCAGGCAGATTAAACGTCGTCATGTAAACTCCAATGTTTGCTCAATCACATTGTATATTCGGGTAACACTGGGTAAATAGTGTTTTTCTAACTGTGCATAAGGAACCGTTACATCATAACCCGTAACACGCTGTATCGGTGCTTGTAAAAATAGAAATCCTTTTTCAGTCAATTGAGCAACAATTTCTGCACCCACTCCACAAAAACGTGCAGCTTCATGAATAACAACGCATCGCCCCGTTTTTTCTACAGAGGTTAAAAGTGTATTAATATCTAAAGGTTTAATCGTAGCAAGATCAATGACTTCAGCATGCATTTTTTTTTCTTGTAATAATTTATCTGCAGCAAGCAAGGTTTCTTGCAACATTGAACCCCAACTAATTAAAGTAATATCGCTTCCTTCTCTTAAAATAAAACTTTGGTCTAAAGGTAAAGCTTCACCCATATCCACTACCTTTTGTTTGTTTAAGCGATAAAGACGCGTGGGTTCTAAAAAAATAACCGGATCGGGGTTACGAATGGCAGCAAGCAACAAACCATAAGCTCGTGCAGGCGAGGAAGGAATTACTGTACGTAAACCTGGAATATGTGCATAGATTGCTTCCGTACTTTCAGAGTGATGCTCCGGAGCATGGATCCCCGCACCATAAGGCATGCGAAACACCAAAGGGCAATGTAAACGTCCACGCGTGCGATTCCGAAAGCGGGCGGCATGATTAATGATTTGATCGAGCGCCGGATAACTAAATCCCATAAATTGAAATTCGGCAATCGGTTTTAGGCCTTGTGTCGCCATGCCTATTGAAAGACCCGCTATCATAGACTCTGCCAAAGGCGTATCTAAAACACGATCGGCACCGAATTTTTTAAATAATTCAGTGGTTGCTCGAAATACGCCCCCATTAATACCAATATCCTCCCCCAATAAAATCACTTCTTTATCAACAGACATTTCGTAAGCTAATGCTTGCGTGATGGCTTCTATCAACGTTATTTCAGCCACTAGCAAGTTCCTTATTCAGCATCAGCAAAGCTTCAGCTTCAATACGTTGTTCAATTAAATCCTGTGGTAATTCTGCATAATGGTAATCAAACATGTCCGTAACGGCTGGCTTAGCTAAAGAGAAATAATCATTCACTGCAACTTCAATCATCTGTTGACATTCTTTTTTAAAATTTTTCTCTGCTTCATCGGACCAACTTCCCTCTTTGATTAAATAATTTCTTAAACGTCTTAAAGGTTCTTCTTGCCATGCTTGTTGTAATTCTTCTTCACGACGATAGCGACTTGCATCATCTGCAGTGGTATGATCAGATAATCGATAACTTAAAGCTTCTATGAGACTAGGACCCTCTCCATTACGCGCTTTTGCAATGGCTCTATCCATTACAAATTTCATAGCAATCAGATCATTTCCATCAACCTGTTCACCATGAATCCCTGCAGCAATGGCTTTTTGCGCTAAAGTTTGCGCATGTGTTTGATGTTTCCGCGGCACAGAAATGGCCCATTGATTATTATCAATGACAAACACAATGGGTAATTGCCAAGCGCCCGCTATATTTAAAGCTTCATAAAAATCACCTTCCGATGTAGCCCCATCACCGCAAGTTGATACAACGATTCTGGCTTGTTTACGAATTTTAAAAGCGGTTGCAACGCCAGTTGCTTGTAAAAGCTGCGTTGCTATCGGGATACAAATAGGGAAATCTAAAGGACATTCACTAAAATAATTTCCCCATTCATTTCCTTTCCAAAAATTTAGAATCTCACTCATTTTTACGCCACGCATCAATTGGGCAGCATAATCACGATAGAAAGGACATAAGATATCTTTACTTTGCATGCTCGCACCTATTCCAACCGAAATAGCTTCCTGACCAAGGATCGAAGCATAGGTATTGAGCATACCTGTTCTTTGTAAAGCCACCGCTTTATAATCAAATAAACGGGTGAGCATCATTTGCTGATATAGTTTTATTAATTCCTGAACATTATGTGTAAACGCAGGTAGTTCTTGCTGAACCTCACCTTTAGAATCCAAAAAACGCGTATACTCAACAGAGAATCTCGCAACTTCATTCATACATTAACCTCTTTAAAAAGTACCGTCTAAACTTAATAGAAACCCTTTTTAAGTACTATTTAACCGTGATTCTGCTAAACTATCCGCAACCATGCTAGGGGGCTTATCTTCTCTATCAGCACACTTAAATATTCCTAAAAGTGTACTATAAATTTTTGATATATATTGCACTACACATTCTCGATTCAAACGATTTTGATACTCTGCATAGGCATAAATCAATCCTCCCGCATTGATGACATAATCAGGGGCATATAAAATTTGTTTTTTACGCAAAATCTCCGCATGATAGGGTTCGGCTAATTGGTTATTAGCTGCACCCGCCACTATCTCCGTATTAAGCTGAGCGATTGATTTGTCATTCAAAACTCCCCCTAAAGCACAAGGAGAAAAAACGTCACATTTAACGGCATAAATTTCCCGAGGGTTCACAACGGTAGCCTTTAAATCTCTTGCATAAGGCTTTATTAACTCGATATTATTATCACAAATAGTTAAGCGAGCCCCTTTTTTCAGTAATGCATTCGCTAAAGCAAAACCCACATGCCCCATACCTTGGATAGCAACATGGATACCTTCTAACTGATCACGATGAAGCTTAAATTTGACGGCTGCTTCAATACCGTATAACACGCCTAAAGCCGTATAAGGTGCAGGATTACCTTTATGTTTAGAAGTTGTCACCACATAGGGAGTTTCGAGTGCAATAGCATCCATATCTTCAATTATCACGCCACTATCCATCGCAATAATATAACGTCCCTTAAATTCATTCACAAAACGACCCACCGAGCGAAAGTAAGCACTCCGATCAGATATTTCTTTAGGGCGCATTAACACAGTTTTACCCCCACCTAAAGGCAAATGCGCCAATGCGGCTTTGTAACTCATTCCCTGTGCTAAACGTAACGCATCATGAATCGCAAGATCGATAGATTTATATTCAACAAAACGACATCCACCTAAAGCGGGACCTAAATGTGTGCTATGAATTGCTACAATCGCACAAAGATGATTAACTTGATCTACTTTAAAAAAAAGTTCACCAAAACCAAGCTTTTTTGCATAGTTGAGTAATTCATCACTTAACATAAATAAAAGTTGGATCCTTTAAATTCGAGCTATTCTTTAAATAATCTTAATCCACCGCTATTGTATATGAACTACTCACTATAAAAAATATGTCTTCCGATGAATAAGGATCATAAATGAGCTCACATTCTAAGAGACTCCGCTTTTCCATGCAATCACTTAAATTCGTAAACAAATGATGTGCTAATCGTTCAAACGGATCAGATGATTAGATATTTTGTAAAAATTTAGCAATGGCTTTGATACGGTACTCAACCAGTTTTTTTCCTAATGCTGCACCTGTCACTCCATTTTTTATCTTATTCGCAGATACTTTTTTAGCAACAGCAAAAGCAGCTAATACTCTATCCTTCTGTAAATAAATGCGATGGCTTAAGCCAGTATAGGCTTGAAAATCCGCTTCACAAACTATTAAAAATTGATCTAAACGTGATGATTGTCTAAAGGCACCTGTTTTCTCCAACAATAGATACAAAGAAGTCGCATCCAATTCTAATGCACGATGACAAAGTAAATGATACTTAGCTGCAATAATCGCCAAAGATGAATAAATCTGAGGCACACGATAACGCTTACACAATACCTGTATCGCCTGTATTCCTACTTGTGTTTCTTCTTTTGAAACACCTTTACCTAAATCACAAAGTATTGCAGCAAATCGTACTTGTGGATCATCGGTCAATGCCACTGCTTTTTCTAAAACGGATAAATAACTATGTTGACCGAGAACCCGTCGATCGGCAAGACGGTCATATTGCTTGTAGAGGTCTTGTAATTCGGGAAACAATAGCGCTAATGCCCCACAATCATATAAAGTTTTAATAAATGCTTGTGGTGCGGGTTCAGTCAGTGCGATACAAAATTCCTGCCAAACTCGTTCGGGTACCAAGGCTTGCACTTCGCCGATAGCTACCATGGCTTTCATTAATTTCATCGTTTCCTTAGCAACCCGAAATCCTAAAACGGAAAATCGTGCCATAAAACGCGCTACTCGTAAAATCCGTACCGGATCTTCACTAAAGGCAGGGCCCACATGGCGTAACAACTTATTTTCTATATCTTTCTGCCCTTCAAAAGGATCAATAATTTGGCCAACGCTTGTTTGCGCTATTGCATTAATGGTCAAATCCCTACGTTGTAAATCTTCCTCTAGCGTGACATCCGGTGCCGAATAACAAGAAAAACCTTTGTAGCCAGGTCCAATTTTACGTTCAGTACGGGCTAAGGCATATTCCTCGTGGGTTTTAGGGTGAAGAAATACTGGAAAATCTTTTCCGATCAAACGAAATCCTTGCTTCAACATCTCATCAGGACTTGCGCCTACCACAACATAATCACGCTCCTTTATCGGATAACCCAGCAATTGATCACGTACTGCCCCGCCCACTAAATAGATTTCCAAAAAAATTTCCTTCAGTAATAACCTAAGTTATAAACAAAATATTAAAATAGACTAAAGCAGACAGTTTGCCAATATATCAAATTAAGGCTTGTTAAATCTCTCGCTCACTTTGGTATCAAAATATTCAACTGGGTTTATTTTTTCTTGGCTTATCTTTTTAAAAAAAGAAGTCTCACTAATAATATTTATACGGCTTTCAGTCAATAATACCTTACCTGATTCCCTTTCTATATTCCGATCACTCTCAGAATTGGACTGTTTAAGTTTCAAATTTAAAAGCGCCGCTAAATATAAAAGATTTTTGTTAGTTTGTTCTAAGGCTTCTAACTTGCTATCTAAATTTTTTGCCATTTCAAAACGGTTCTGTTGTCTACTATGCAAGTGATAAGTCACTAGATTGGCAATACCATTAATGACAATTAATGGTATGAAGATCAATAGGATTGGGAGTGTAAGTATTTTAAGAGAAACATGTAAACCTAGTTCACTCTTCCATACAATCTGTTGAGCTAGATTATATCCATAAAGTCCTCCTCCGGAAAAAGCAAAAAAACGATTCAAAAATTTTTTTAACCGTCTAAAAATAGGATTTGAATTTCCTAATAATCTATCTTGTTCATGAGAATTATGAAAAATTTTTTTTGAAATACAGCTATTAAATAAAACATAAAATTGACTGTATAAATTATCTGAATTGTTTTTCTCAAAAAAACTTTTAAATTCTTTCTCTAAAAACTGAATATTAGCTTGCAAATATTCAAATTTTTCCCATTTTTCAATTTGGATAGATTGCCGTCGACCATGTTCATCTCTGTAAAAATACACACATTTTTCTTTTATTTTATTTAAAATAGTCCGCTCATAAAAATTCTCTCGTGTACGAAATTCACAGAGATGCCACATCAAAAAAAAACTGGCTACGGCTAAAATTAGAAGACCCACTACGGCGGGAGAAGAAATGATAGCTGCCAGACTAAACACACCCAAAACTGTCAAAAAACTTTGGATAGCCCAAGTTAATAAATAAGTGCAAAACAGTACACTGCTCAGGTTGACTGTCAAAGAGGCAATAAATTGCGTTTTCGGATAAACTTCCGTCAAATATTGATAAAGTTGGGACTCTTTTATATTTTTTCTTGTAAAAAAAATTGGATCAATTTTTTTTTGAATTGTTAAAATTGAGCTTACAATCTCATTAAGATCCAAGTTTACTTTTGATAAATCATCAACTATTCCATGAATTAATCTAAATTCATATTTGTTTTTTTCTTCATTAAATACTTCAAATTTAATAGATTTTAGAATTTGTTCGGTTTCATCTGAATTAATTTTGGGTAACACTACCGATTTTTTTTTAACCAAAAAAAAAATTGTATGGCTAAATAACTGATTAAAGATATCCCCAAAATTACAAAAACAAAAGGATAACTATAAAGAGATAATGAAAAAATTAGCAGTATAAAACTAATCCAGTTTAATAAATTAGCATGGGTCGTTAAGCTTGACCAAACTAAGGATAAAAATTGCATTCCTTTGTTTTTAATTACAAATTGGTTAATTTTTTCCCAAATTGAACTCGCTGTATAAATACTGAAAAATTCTCTTTCTATAAAAAATTCAACCTGAAATTCTCGATAATTAGTTTTCAGCTGTATTTTTATTTCCTTCTGAACAGAAGCATCATCAATTTTTTGAAGAATAAGCTGAAGAAATTGTTCATAAACTTTCTGCCAGTCAGAATAATTAATAGCTAAAGAGTCATATTCTTCAAGATTTTTTTCTCTGTATGTTTTTAATAAAGCCAGCTTTACAAGATATAAAAGGCGTGTTTTCTCTAGTTCAATTTCCTTGTTAGTTAAGTCTCTATATGAAAATTTCTTTGCGATTTCTTCGTCAATAATGTAAATTATTTTTTTTTCAAATTCTAAATAATTTTTTTTATTTAATACCAGAGATGTGCTGTCTCTATCGTCAACGACCAAAGGATTAGATTTATTTTCTGAATAAACTAACAAGCGTTCATTATATTTTTTTATTAAATATTCTCTCTTATCACTTAAATTTGCTTGTAATAAATCATTAGAATTTTCAAAGTTATGAATAGAGACTAAATGCTCCCAACTATTACTCTTAAATTCTCTATAATAGGAAGAAAAATTCTTGGAAAAAATTAAAAACCATGGGAAAGCAGTAGAATCATTTAATTGGTTCACTGTAACTTTTTTTCCTATAAAACTAGGAAATTTTTTTATTTCATTCCAAATAGAAATAAAGCTTGAGCGATAATTCATTCAATATTTTTATTGTTTTTATTAAATTGAGACGAATTAGATTAATTTATAAAATTAAAAAAATCCAGTACAGAAAATTATTTATTATTTGGACAAAATAAAGTTGTGCTGCCATCTTCTTTCCATTCCGCCCGTATGCAATTGGGCCTTATATCTTCATAAGATCGATTAGAGAAATTGGCCGTTAAGATAAGTCGATTACCAAGTTGGGTTTGTTGCACTAAATGATCTTCTGTTAACCAATCAAATGTCGTCAGTGCCTCTAAACCTGCCATCTGATGTAAAGGAGAAAAAAAGTCGTAATAATCAACAAAATATTTTTTATTTTTTTTCAATGTTTTTAGATCCAATACCCAAACTGGAGGGACATTATAAAGGTTTTGTAATAAAGCCTTAGTTTTTCTAATCGCTGGAATTTTTAATTCATTCAACTCCCAACGATCGGTTGTAACGACTGAATCATGAAATACCGCTTCATAAAGTGGTAATCTATAAACTGGATTATAGGAAGTATAAATGAGCTCATTAGGCACATTATAAGACTGGAATAGTACTTTTGGCACAGTACTAGGCCACTTCCCACCAAAATGCTTCTTATCTCGTAAAGCAGGCCAAAAGGATTCTGGAAATGCTAAAAATGCGCCGTTATTGTAAGCAATGGCTGAATTAGCCCAAGCTAATCCAGTTTCTGAACCTAACACTAGCTTCTGTGTATTACAAATAAAGCGCATCCGTTCCAATCGATTACTTAAATCTTGCTTGCGCGTCATCGGATGATATTTTGAATAATCATCATAAAGTGGATAAGCGGCATCACAATCTAGGAAAAGTGCATTATCTCCTTTACTTAACATTTTTTCAATTTGGTTGGCAATATTTTTCTCCTTAGATTCTCTGAGACGAAGTGCTTCTGAACTTAAATAACAACCGCGATTGGCAAACCCAGTTAAAAGCGATCCATTAGCATTTCGAATACACGCCTCCGGCCATAAGCGATTTGGCCAAGTTGAGGTAATACTATCTGAAGTTTTTGGGTTTTGAGCATTATCAAAGCTATCATAGGGCCCTATTAAATATCCCATACCTTCCGCTTTATAGATAAACTCTTTCTCAATGTTAACGCTATCCTGCACTGGACTGGCATCATAATTTATTAAAGCATGTTTAATACCTAACTGCTCTAACTCATCTAGCATAGTTAAGCTTTTACCATCTCCCCAAATCCAAATGTGGATAGCGCCTAATAATTTATTCACATTCGCATTTTCTAATATTTTTTTCTTGAGTGAAAAAAATTTATTTTCATTCATAAGTAAATTACGATAATCTAATGCGGGACTAATTGGCGTATCTCCAGTAAAATGGATCAATAATGTATAGTCTGGAAAATGTGATCTTTTTAAGAAATGGTGTTCATTCAGTAAATAAATTTGTCCTTGCTTTTCATAAACTTGTGTATCAGTATCAACATCCTGATCACCCCATATATAACTGATATAAACCTCATCAGAATACGCTATTCCCCAGAAAGGAATACTAAGCGATAAATTAGGATATTTCTTAAATTCTTTACGCCAAAAAGAATCATGGTTAGGAATATATAGTCCTTCCCCATCTGGAAGAACCAAAGCTTGAGCTTGCGGGGTTGATCCTGCGATAGGCCATCGAAAAATTTGCTCTTTATCCGTTTTAAAACAAAATTTCAGCCCTTGTTCATCTGTTGTTACTTTAACGTGCATTTTCAGATGGGGGTAAAACCATTGTGCGATTTTATTATCAAATGTAAGATCTTTTATCTGATCAAAAATTTGACCTTTTTGTGTCAAACTAATCGCGGCTTTATCATCAGTAGGCACAACTGAAATCACTAAAGTTTCAGGATCAATTGTAAATTCGCCCGCTTTGGTCTTTAAAATAATAATTTCTTTAGCGAATCCTAATGAGACGGTCAGCAATAAGCCTAAAAAAATTGGCCAGAATTTATTAATCATCGTTTAGCTACCCAATAACTAAGATGCACCAATTATACAATTATATAGGGCAGAAAATAGGTGGTCAAAATGATTACAGTTTATTTTCTTATTGAATCTATAATTGATTAATATGCTAAAAATATAATATTTCTATGCTCTAAGTTTAACCAACTTTTTATTAAAAATATTTTTTTAATTATTCCTCTAATAATAAATAATTATTCGAAATCCCAATATAACTGTCAGGCCTTATAACAGTAGATTACTGATGAAGTTACACTATATCAATTAAAAGCATTTTATTACTTAAAGATAAAACAAAAAATTAACTTTTATCCAATCTGATTAATTTTCTACAAAAGTTTTTATCTTTTCTTTAAACTTATCCGTTAGATCCTTTTTATTTTGAATAAAAAATATATTAGAGGAACAACTATAGGCACACAATTTTTTCTGTGATATCTATTGAGAATCCATAAAAAACTATAGTCCAGACTTTCATGAATTAAAATGACCGCGGTATAATAGCCAAATTTTCGCTGATAATTCTTAAGGAGAACTAATTGCGTATTCGCTATCAATCATTATTGCCACAACATGGCCTATCTCGCTTTGCAGGATGGGTCGCAAACTGCAAACAAACTTGGATTAAAAATAGATTAATCTATGGGTTTATACGTCATTACAATGTCGATATGTCTTTAGCCATAGAAGAAAACCCCAATAATTACATTAATTTTAATCATTTTTTTACTCGATCTTTAAAACCTGAAATACGCCCAATATCGAGTAATAAGAATGATATTGTCTCCCCCGTGGATGGTTGTATTAGTCAAATGGGTGACATAAAGGAAAACCGGCTTATTCAAGCTAAAAAAATAAACTATGGCTTACCCGCCTTATTAGGAGGTTCAGAAAAGTTAGCGGCACAATTTCAAGGAGGAAAATTTGCAACCCTTTATCTAGCACCTCAAGATTACCATCGCGTACATATTCCTTATAGTGGCGAACTAAAAGAAATGGTTTATGTTCCTGGGCGATTATTCTCAGTAGATGCCCAAACTAGAAAAGAATTACCTAATTTATTTGTTCGAAATGAGCGGGTTATTACCTTCTTTTCCACACCTATAGGTCCTATGGCTGTCATTTTGATCGGCGCTATGCTTGTCGGAAGTATCCGTACAACATGGGAAGGCATTATCGCCCCTGCTTCTAAACGGCATATCTACCATTGGCACTACTTAAATAACAAAGTTTCTTTATTAAAAGGAAAAGAAATAGGGCAATTTCAACTAGGATCGACGGTCATCATTTTATTTGCTCCAAATCGTATACAATGGTTAAGTGATTTGTCAGGAAAAAAAGTAAAATTTGGTGAGACTATTGGTCAGACAATGTAAGATGTACTTATAAATTTTAATGCTTATAATATGTTTCGGTTAAAAAAACCAGGTGATGCATGACTATACCAAAAGAAAAACCTGTTTCAGCCTCGGCTGTACATGATCATACCTATAAAATATTTCCTAATGATTTGAACTCAATCGAAACAGTTTTTGGTGGCTTAGTCATGTCCACTCTCGATAGAGTCGCTTCAGTAGTTGCAGAAAGACACAGCCAAAGACCTTGCGTCACTGTTTCAGTCGACGCGATGCATTTTTTACAACCTGCCACTCGTGGGGATATTTTAATTTTTCAGGCAGCTATTAACTGTAGTTGGACTAGCTCAATGGAAATCGGCGTCCGCGTTCTTGCCGAAGATTACCGCACTGGGACACGACGCCACATCGTATCTGCCTATTTTACTTTTGTGGCTATAGATGAAAACGGTCGCCCTGCTACGGTTCCAAAAGTAATTCCTGAAACTCAAGATGAAATAAGACGATATGAGGAAGCAGGTAAACGACGTGATCGTCGACACCAAGCATCAAGAAAAAAAATTGATAAATAGTATTTCGAGAATCTAAATCCATTAGGCTGATCTTAATATTATCGTTTAAAGGATGGACGTTAAAAAAATAAAAGAATTTTATGGGGATTATCATGATTCAAGTAGTACCTATCTTAGCTTTTAAAGATAATTACATTTGGTGCCTTGTTAACGAAGAAACGAAACACTGCATCATTGTTGACCCAGGTGAAGCAAAACCCGTACTTGCCTACCTAAAACAATTCAATCTTACATTAGATGCCCTATTAATCACCCATCATCATTGGGATCATACCAATGGCATTCGCTCTATTTTAAAACATTACACGGTTCCTGTATTTGGTCCTGCAAAAGAAAAAATAGTAGGTGTCACTCATCTTATCAATGAAGGTGATAAAATCGAATTAGCTCACTGGCCCATTTTTGAAATTCTTGCTATTCCCGGCCATACTTTAGGGCATATTGCTTATATTGGAAATTATTTTTTATTCTGTGGAGATACCTTATTTACTGGGGGTTGCGGTCGGTTGTTTGAGGGTACTGCCGAGCAAATGCTAAATTCCTTGAATAAATTATCACGGCTTCCAGATGAAACGAAAGTTTTCTGTGGACATGAATATACACTTGCTAATCTACATTTTGCTCAAACAATAGAGCCCAATAACCTTCATATTAAAGAACGTTTAGAAAAAACAAGAGAATTACGTCAAAAAAATTTACCCAGTGTACCTAGTTCCTTAGCTGAAGAGCGATTAACCAACCCTTTTTTACGTTGCGATAATCCCGAAATAAAAACACGTATAGAAAAAAGAACCGGCAGAAAACTTACGACACCTGTTGAAATATTCTCCTATCTGCGTCAATGGAAAAATAATTTTAAATAATCTAACCTGCTTTCATATTTCTTTCCATTTTCTCAATACAAAAACTAGGATTTTCTCCTCAGGCAAATAGGTTCTGATAAACCTCATTATAAATAAATTTTTCTCGCTTAATAGCCAGAATAAGATTATAGTAGCGGACTAATGCAAATTAGCTACGCCTTTTGCACATGAAATCACAACTCATAATAGAAAAACTTAACTTACACGTTAAATTAGGTCATACCCCTGAAGAACGGCAGCTACCTCAAAAAGTTTGCGTGCGAATAAAACTTGCATTTGATCGTTTGCCCAATGCCTGCATCAATGATAAATTGGCTCATACTCTCTGCTATGCGAGTCTAGCTAAGGATTTACAACAGTTCTGTGATCGTCAATCATTTAAGCTTATTGAGGCCTTAACTTATCAACTCTATCAATTTCTTAAAATAAAACTAATCGAAAAACTAAATGCTAAAGTAAGTATTTTCTTATCTGTCACTAAAAATCCTCCATTAACTAGTTTAGAACAAGCCACTTTTTTAATGAGTGAATAATCTCGTTTTATCGAGTAGAATTATTCCATAAAAACTCCCTAATCTTTAAAAAGATGTTTTCACTGATTAAATTTTTTTCTGATGCTAAAATCAACGCATCTAACCCCAAAAGCAATGGTTTTGTAAAGAGGCCTTATGAGAAATAGCATCAATTCAGTTCAACACACACCGATGATGCGTCAATACCTACAATTAAAAGCCCAGCACAAAGATAAATTGTTATTTTATCGTATGGGGGATTTTTATGAATTATTCTATGAAGATGCTATCAAAGCCGCAAAATTATTAAATATTACTTTAACAAAGCGAGGACAATCTGCAAATCAAGATATTCCTATGGCCGGAGTGCCTTTTCATAGCGTAGATAGCTATCTCGCCAAACTTGTTAAGCTGGGGGAATCAATTGCCATTTGTGAACAAATAGGTGATCCTAAACTATCC
Organism: uncultured Rickettsiella sp.; assembly: GCA_947058615.1. Lineage (GTDB taxonomy): Bacteria > Pseudomonadota > Gammaproteobacteria > Diplorickettsiales > Diplorickettsiaceae > Aquirickettsiella. The sequence continues at coordinate 133,066 of CAMSHF010000003.1, forward strand.
AAAGGACCCATGGAAAGACACATAACACGTATTATTACACCCGGCACACTCAGCGATGAAGTATTATTAGAAGATAATCAAAGCCTGTTATTAGCACTATACAATCATAATGAACAATTTGGGCTTTCTTATTTTGATATGGGGAGTGGTCAGATTCACATTCTACAGATTACGGGCGAGGAAACACTTGCAAGTGAATTAGCACGACTCAACCCTGCTGAACTATTAATTAGCGAAGACTATAAGCAGAAGGAATTATTAAAGTATAAAACAATCCGAAGACGTCCGTCATGGGAATTTGATTTAAATACAGCCATCCATTTATTAACTCAACAATTTCAGGTACGAGATCTCAGCGGCTTCGGTTGTCAAGATTTACCTTTAGCTATACGAGCGACAGGTTGTTTATTAAATTATGTTAAAGATACGCAACGTGTTCAACTACAACATATTCAACCTATTCGTATTGAAAGACGTGAAGAAAGTATCGAATTAGATGCTATGACTCGACGTAATTTAGAATTAACAATTAATTTAAAAGGAGATAAGGACGGAACGCTAATATCTATTATAGATAGTACAGTAACTCCCATGGGAAGCCGCCTACTTCATCGATGGTTGCATCGACCTTTACGTAAAATAGCTATCATTGAAGCAAGACAAGCGGCCATTAAAGATTTATTAGCAACACGATCCTATATTAGTCTGCGTCTCCTATTAAAATCATTGGGTGATCTCGAGCGCATTATTACTCGCGTTGGATTAAAATCGGCAAAGCCACGCGATTTAAGTCAATTGCGTATGGCGCTCGCTATTCTACCGGATATTCACAATAAATTAGGCCCTTGCCTAAATGATCACACATCCCGAAAAAAATCCAAGTTACTTATTTTATTAAGTCAGCATATTAAAACCTTTCCGGAGTTATTTAATTTATTACAACAGGCTATTGTTAAGAATCCTCCCGCTGTTACGCGCGAAGGGGGAATGATTGCTCAAGGATATCATGCTGAGCTCGATGAACTAAAAAATCTTAGTGAGCATGCAGGACAGTATCTGATTGAGTTAGAAAAACGTGAGCGAGAACTTTCTGGTATTAATACTTTAAAAGTTGGTTTTAACCGAGTACATGGCTATTACATCGAAATAAGTCGAGGACAAGCCAAGCATGTTCCCGCGCACTATGTTCGCCGTCAAACATTGACTAATGCAGAGCGTTTTATTACACCTGAATTAAAAGCGTTTGAAGATAAAGCCTTAAGTGCTTATTCCAAAGCGTTGAGTTTGGAAAAAAGACTCTATGATGAGTTACTTAACAAATTAGCTCCTAATTTAACTGACTTACAGAAAACGGTCAATGCTATCGCTGAGCTAGATGTCTTAACATGTTTTGCAGAACGAGCAACTGCTCTTCATCTAACATGCCCTTTATTAAGCAAAAATCCAGGTATCCATATAGTAGGGGGCCGACATTTAGTGATTGAACAAACCTTAGATACCCCCTTCATTGCTAATAATTGCCATTTAACACCTGAACAATGTTTATTAATTATCACAGGGCCCAATATGGGGGGAAAATCCACCTACATGCGACAAACCGCTTTAATTTGTTTACTCGCCATGATAGGTTGTTTTGTTCCCGCAAAAAGCGCTACGATAGGTCCCATTGATCGTATTTTTACTCGAATCGGAGCAGCTGATGATTTGGCGAGTGGTCGCTCAACTTTCATGGTAGAAATGACAGAAACTGCGTCTATTTTACATAATGCAACCCATCAGAGCTTAATTATTATGGATGAAATTGGACGCGGTACCAGTACTTTTGATGGACTTGCCCTAGCCTTTTCTTGTGCAGAATATTTGGCAAAGCATGTTAAAGCCTATACTTTATTTGCTACTCATTATTTCGAGTTAACTGGCTTAGCCGAAGAAAATTCCACAATAAATAATTGTCATGTTGATGCAACGGAGCACGATGGTAATATCGTATTTTTATACACAGTTAAAAATGGACCCGCAAATCAAAGTTATGGTTTACAAGTCGCGCAACTCGCCGGGATACCTAAATCGGTTATTCAGCATGCTAAAGAAAAACTTACTGAACTTGAGAGAAACTCTGTGCATATAAAACCCCAAAAAATAACTTTTTCCACCGTTTCTCAGCAAGTTCCAATCAAGCCTGATATCATATCGCTACTTGAACAAATAGACCCTAATCAATTATCGCCCCAAAAAGCACTCGAGATTCTTTATCGACTAAAATCTTTGCAGGAATTACTGTATGAATAACCCAACATTTCCCCATCAATATAAAGAAGGAACAGTGATTTCTTCTCAGGATAAAGAAAATAGACACAACGAACCTGAAGAGGGTGAACGATTGGCTCATCGTCGCCGAGGGATTTATTTGCTACCCAATTTATTTACCATCGCCGGTTTATTCGCTGGTTTTTATTCCATCGTCACAGCAATGGAAGGTTACTTTAATTATGCTGCAGTTGCTATTTTTATTGCTATGATTATGGATTTTTTTGATGGTCGTGTTGCACGCTTAACGAATACGCAAAGTGCTTTTGGGGCTGAACTTGATAGCTTATCGGATATGGTTTCTTTTGGTGTAGCCCCCGCCCTAGTTGTTTATAGTTGGTCTTTAGAAGGTTTAGGAAAATTAGGTTGGCTAGCCGCTTTTATATTTACTGCCGCAGGTGCATTGCGTTTAGCCCGTTTCAATACACAAGTGTTAATAGCGGATAAACGTTATTTTCAAGGATTGCCTATTCCTGCTGCTGCTGGGGTTTTAGCCAGTATAGTATGGTTATGCGTTGATTCCGAAATCATCGGTGATGTGATTAGCCTAATAACGGCTATTTTAGCTGTACTGATTGCTATCCTAATGGTCAGTAACGTTCGTTATTATTCGTTTAAAGAAATTGATCTCAAAGGACGTGTTCCTTTTGTGGCTATTTTATTGGTGGTCCTCATTTTTGTTGGCATTTCAATTGATCCACCTAAAATATTATTTTTGATTTTCTTCTGTTATGCGTTATCTGGCCCTATTTTAACCTTACGTTATAAAAAATTTTTTATTTTTAAATAGTTTCAAATCAACACGCAGGTATATTAACCGCGAGTGATTTCGCCAAACCACCTAAAGAAGTTTCCTTATAAATAGCCATCATATCTTTTCCGGTAGCAAACATTGTTTCAATCACTTTATCTAAAGATACTTTTTTATTTTTTCCATCCTCCATTAAAGCTAAATGAGCCAATTTAATGGCTTTTTCTGCCGCTATACCATTTCGTTCGATACAAGGAATTTGGACTAATCCCGCTACTGGATCACAAGTTAAGCCTAAGTGATGCTCCATGGCCATTTCAGCGGCATTTTCTATTTGCGCTATGCTCCCATCGAGGACGGCCGTTAACGCGCCTGCTGCCATAGAGCAAGCAACACCAACCTCCCCCTGACAACCAACCTCGGCACCGGATATCGATGCGTTCATTTTATAAAGTAAAGCAATAGCACCCGCTGTCAGTAAAAAATTAATGATGGACTGTTCAGTTACCCCTTCATAAAAGCGGCGATAATAAGTTAATACGGCGGGAATAATGCCCGCAGCTCCATTCGTAGGTGCTGTCACTACGCGGCCTCCAGCCGCATTTTCCTCATTAACTGCCATTGCATAAATTGTTGGCCACAATAATGAGCCGGGATATGTTGCAAAGGTTAAGGTTGTTTTATTACTAAGTTTTTTGAAAAGTTCTGGTGCTCGACGCTTAACATTAAGTTGTCCGGGTAACACGCCTTGAGCATGACAACCATTATCCACACAGGTTTGCATCATATCGGCAATTTTCAATAACTCAGACTGTATTTCTCTATCAGGTTCTAATCGTTGTTCATTCGCTAACATAAGCTCTGCAATTGTTAAATTATTTTTTCTACACGCACTAAACAGCTCCTGCGCGGTAGAAAATGGATAAGGGATAGGGATCTCTTTAAGCTCCTGACCGAATTCTTCTTCGGTGACAATAAAGCCACCTCCCACCGAATAATAAATTTGACTACTTAAAAGCAGGCCTTTTGGATTGTAGGCACTAAAACACAACCCATTGGTATGCCGTGGCAATAATTCTTTTTGTAGAAACAATAAATCGTTTTTCTCAAAAAATGCGATCGTTTTCTTCCCTGCTAGTTGAATTTTACAGTGCTTAATAATTTTCTTAGCGTTTGGAACAACCTCATCAGGATTAACTACTTCAGGAAATCGCCCTTCTAAGCCATTTAAAATGGCAATATCCGTACCATGGCCTCGGCCCGTTAGCGCAAGTGAGCCGAAAAGCTCAATTTTTAAACGACTTACTTGATTTAAGAGTTTATTATTCTGAACCAACTTTTCTACAAAAGCGCAGGCCGCTTTCATAGGACCTACGGTATGTGAGCTTGATGGACCTATACCAATCGAAAACAAATCAAACACACTAATAGTCATACGGGAAAATTATCTTTTAATTGATTATTTGCCACTATTTTAGCGCTTTACTCAATACGAATAGAAGCACTTTTTAATCAAAAAACCTCTATGGGATCAACATCAAGTGACCAGCGAACTCGACGACTACTTGCAAGCACACTAATCGGTTTAATAATCGCCTTGAGTACACCTTGTAAAATATTACGCTTTTTTGCCTGTAGTAATAACTGGTATCGATAGTAACCGGCTCGCCGGGGTAATAATGAGCGAACGGGCCCTAACAAGTTGATTTCCCCTCCCACTAATTCAGCCTGTTTTTTGACTTCATTTAAAAAATCAATGGGATAATCTAAGCTTAGCGCTTCAGCATGGATAAGTGCCAAATAACTGTAAGGGGGTAATAGCGAGGCCTTTCTCTCTTGTAATAATATTTCGCTAAAACTAAAATAGCCTTGTGTTAGCAAGTGATTTAATAAAGGATGTTCGGGATGGTAGGTCTGAATCAATACCTCTCCGAGCTTCTCTGCGCGTCCCGATCGACCGGCCACTTGCGTTAGTAATTGTCCTGTACGTTCCAGCGCGCGAAAATCTGCACTAAATAAACCACTATCCGCTTCTAAAATCCCTACTAGAGTTACATTCGGAAAATGATGTCCTTTGGCTAACATCTGAGTTCCTATCAAAATCTGACTTTCACCCTCATGTATATTTTTTAATAATGTATCTAAGCTTCCTTTACGTTGCGTATTGTCTCGATCTATCCGAACAATCCCGATACCAGGAAAATATTTTTGCAAGGTTTGCTCCATGCGTTGTGTGCCCTGACCCAAAGCTAATAATGGCCGGCCTTGACATGCCGGACAACAGGGATCTAAAGGTCGTCGATAGCCACAATAATGACATTGCAGATGCTCAGGCTTTTTATGAAAAATCATTTTTTGTTCACAATGTTGGCAATCAGCTGTCCAGCCGCAATCATGACAAATAATAACTGGAGAAAAACCTCGTCGATTTAAAAACAAAAGCACTTGTCCTTGATTATGCAAATGTTTTTCCATCGTTTTTATTAATTCAGGAGAAAAGCCTTGATCCAGTTGTTGATGACGTAAGTCAATAAAACGAAAGAGTGGTTGAATCGCTAATCCTGCTCGATCCGGCAAGTGAATTATTTGATATCTATTTTGGTTTGCATTAAAAATACTTTCTAAAGAGGCAGTTGCAGATCCCAAGACAACCGGTATATTTTCTAATCGCCCGCGTACGAGTGCTAAATCTCTCGCATGATAACGTAAGCCCGTTTGTTGTTTAAAAGAAATATCATGTTCTTCATCAATAATGATAACACCGGGACGTAACAAAGGCGTAAATAAAGCAGAACGTGTACCAATGATAATAGCCGCCTGACCTGATTTAGAAAGTAACCAATTTTCTAAACGCTGCTTATCGGTTAATTTAGAATGGAATAAAACTAAAGGCGCTGAAAAACGATTTTTAAATCGTGCTAACATTTGTGGTGTTAAACCTATTTCAGGAACTAATATTAAAGCTTGTTTACCTCGATCAAGTAGCGCTTGTATCACTTCCAAATAAACTTCTGTTTTCCCACTTCCAGTCACACCATTTAATAAAAAAGCTTGGAACTTATCCAATGAATTAATAATAGATTCTATAGCCTGTTGCTGATAATTATTTAATTGAAGTCTTTTTGTTGGAGTAAAATTATTTACAGAGGATTTAAGTTTATTTTTATCAACTTCTTCATGCAATTTTATAACAATTTTTTTAAGCTTTTTAGTGTCTTTTTTGATACGGAAATCATTCGGTATGGCATTAGCAAACACTTCACCAATAGGACAATGGTAATAATGACTGGTCCATTCTAATAACTTTTGGATTGAATCGGGTAAAAGAGGTACTTCATCAAGAATAGCAATTGCTTGTTTAAGCTGAGATTTTGGCCAAACTGATGAATCACTGATTTCCATTAGAAAACCAATTTTTTTCTGTCTGCCAAAAGGAACAAGCACACGCAAACCTTTTTTAAGCTGGCTTAGCGGAAAATCATGGGGCGCTAAATACTCAAAATATTGATGTAAAGGAACTGAAATTGCAATTTTTAGTATATTCAACATTAAAGATGCCGAAAAAATAATACTTTAAAAATAAAAATTATTTAGTCTAATTTAACTAAAGTGTCAAAAAGTACTGTAAGTTTTCAGTAATTTCTTTTAAAATAATTGAATCAGTTTCATGCTTGCTATTCTCATTAGCTACCATTCTAATATGTAATTGCGAAGCGCCTATAGTCCCTATTAATAAAGGATTAGTAGGTCCGTATAATACAATAGTAGGCACTCCAAAAGCCGCAGATAAATGACTTAATCCTGTATCTACGGTAACAACCGCCTTAGCGTTAACTAAAACCGCCGCCATTTCACTCAAACTTAAATACGGCAATACTTGCGCCAAAGGATTGTTGTTAGTTAATCGATTCGCATTTATTCTTTCATTTTCATTACCCCATGGAATATAAACGCTAAATCCCTGCTGGGTTATTTTTAACAATAACGAAGACCAGGCTTGATGAGACCAGCGTTTAGTTGAACAACTGGTATTAGGGATAAATAACAGATAATTTTTTGGTAACTCTATTTTTGTTTGATTAAAATTCTTTTTATCAATACCATAATTAGGTGGAGTCACTGGTAAAGAATAGTTTAAAGCTTGAGAAAATAATAGACGCAAACGGTTAATAGCGTGCTGTTGCCATGATACAGAAAAAGTTTTCTGGTAAGCGAGATAAGCTATACTTTCACGGACTGAATCTCTGTTCATCCCCAAACGATAACCTCTACTCAAACCCGCCGTAATAGCACTTTTAATTGACCCTTGTGCATCTAAAACAAAATCATATTCCTTGGCACGTAGTTGGGTATAAAATCGTTTTATTTCCCCATTTTGAATTTGCCAAATATTTTTCCGCCAGCGCCGTAATGCAATAGGAATGATCCCTTGGACTTGGTTATGCCATTTAGGGATTTCTGTAAAAGCCTCTTCTACTACCCAGTCAAATTGTACATTCGGGACCGCACTGGCTGCATCTGTTACTGCAGGTAGCGTATGGATAATATCACCCATTGAGGACATTTTTATAATTAAAACGCGCATAATCGTAGAAAATTAACCGAGATAAGTCAGTAAGGTTAATCCATCACTATACGCCATTACCTCAAAAAGTGAACTCTATCTTTTACTTCAAATAAGCTATTAAAAAATTCATTATCCCCATCCATTTCATTTTTCTAAGTATAAGAAAAAAATAGTTATCATAAGTAATATCATTTATTCTTTTAATCAACTTAATTATAATCTTTATTGTTTTTCAAAAACCATAACGTGCACAGATTAATGGAGGTAAACAAAATAAGGAAATCCCACCTAACAAAATCAAATCAAACTTGAACAGATTATGTACCTCAACACCACTTGGGGGGAAAAATCCAAGGATAAATGTAATCAAACAGCCTACTAAACCTACCATACAAACTGTCCAAATCCCCCTTTTCCCACCTGGAATATGATAACTACCTTTTCTACTCGGTTCTTTATACCGCAATCGAAGTGCCGTTAAAAATAAGAAAATATAAAATAACACGGCCAATTGAGCCGTCATAACACTGAGTAACCAATAAGTCTCGCTTACACTAGGAATTAGTATAAAGAGACTAGCAAGCAGGGAAACCAGCACCCCTTGAAATATCAATAAGCTTACCGGCGCCCCATGGGAATTAACCCTAAGCAACCAATCTAAACCTTTTATTTGACTTTCGAATGTCGCTATCAGTAAACCTCGAGTAGGACCTATTACCCAGGTTGAAATGCTGCATAAGCTACCTACAATGATTAAAGAAATAATGATGGGTATAAAAAAAGGCAGATGATAGCTACTAAAAAAGGCAACATAGGCCTCTGTTAAACCAGACAATATACTGAGTTGGCTGGCAGGAACAATAAATGCGATGGCTAAAGAACCCAGCACTAAACTTATCAATATCAAGCTCGCTGACCAAAATAAAGCTCGGGGAAAATCTTTTTGAGGATGACGTACATCACCCGCATGCACTGCTGACATTTCTAAGCCCATTAGCCCAAAAATAATCGTTGTAAAAAAAGCCAAATTATTAAAATTATTTAAGTTGGGAAAAAAAGAGTAGAAAGAAAAAGGTAAAACTAAGGCATGTGAATTTTTGATCCAAATAATAGCCAACACGATCATAAAGAGCATAGGAATTAAAGTTCCTATTAAAGCACCCACACTACTCAGCCAACTTGAAACACGTAAACCTAAGCAACTTAAGAGTGTAACCAACCACCAAATTATTAATATAACACTTAAAAGATAAAATTTATGTTCTACCAAATTTGGATCAATTAAATAGGCAAACGCCGCCATAACAAAAGACAATATGGTTGGATACCAAACCACGTTGTATATCCATTGCAACCAAATAGCAAACCAACCCCAGCGCATTCCAAATGCCGTACGTACCCATATATAGGCACCTCCTGTATTCGGCCAAGAGGTAGCTAGTTCAGCAGTCACTAAAGCGGTTGGAATAAAAAATACTAATGCAGCAAGCAAATAGAAGAAGACTAGCGCATAACCAAATTGTGCAGCAATAGGCAATGAACGCAAACTATCTACGGCAATAACGTTCATCATTGCCAAACTAAACACACCTAAGGGCTTTTTAATGATTTTATTTTTAGTTGGCCCTGTCATTGTTTTTTTCCAGATTTATAGCTAACGATAACCCAGATAAAAGCACCAATAGAAATTGCTGTGTCCGCTAAATTGAACGTGGCAAAGTGCCAATAACCAATACAAAAATCAATAAAATCGATGACATAACCTAAATTGAAACGATCATATAAATTACCTATCGCCCCACCTAATATCAACGCAATCGCACAAGCGACCCCATTGTTTAGACCTCCACGATAAAGCAATCGAATTAAGTAAACACTAACCGCCGCACTAATGGCCGAGAAAAACCATCGTTGCCAACCATCCCCATGACCTAAAAAACTAAACGCAGCACCATAATTGTGTGTTAAGATAAAATTTAAGCAAGGAAACACCGAAATGATATTGCCTTGAGCTAACCAATGTGTCATCCAAAATTTGCTTAAATAATCCAGTATGATAATTAATGCACTCAGCCAAACCCACATCAATTGCGTCTTTCTTTCTTGCATAATTCAATAGTCTCTCCTATTTTGAGTTGTTATCTGTTACCAAAGAACATGCCCAGTAAAGATAGATTGGAAAATTTTAAACGGTTAAGCATAGATCCGCTGTTCACCTTTTCCATCGGGAAGATTCTCAACACAACGGAGACAAATCTCGGGGTTTTTTGAGTCTTTTCCTACGTCAGCGCGACGATGCCAACAACGCGCACATTTAGTTTTTTTACCCACAGTAGAAATAACATTTATTGCTATTTCTTCAGCATCAATTTTAAACAATAAAAGTTGCTTAGGGGGCTTAGAAGTCAATAATTTAGCCTCGGAGGTTATCAAAACAAATCTAAGTTCATTCTTCAATGCATTAAGTATTTCATAGAGTCGTGAGTCTTCTTTGACATAAAGTTCGACTTCAGCTTCTAGTGAAGAACCTAACTCTCCATTGATACGTGCTTTTTCAATCACTTTATTTACTTCATTACGAATTTGAATAAGTTCATTCCAGTAAGTTTGCCGATCATACTTTTGATAGCTTGACTGTAAAGGATCTTCAGCAAACGAAAAAGACAAAGAGTACCATTCATTCAAAAAAACACTTTCTTCACGTTCACCTGGAAGGTATTGCCAAATTTCTTCCGCCGTAAAGCTTAAGATAGGCGCTAACCAACGTACCATCGCTTCTGCAATATAAAAAAGTACAGTTTGCGCAGAACGTCGCGCGATGCTATTTTTTTGTAAAGTATATTGACGATCTTTGATTATATCTAAATAAAACCCACCTAAATCACTAATACAAAACTGTTGCAACTTCTGACAAATGGTATGAAATTGAAAACTCTCATAAGCATCAATAATTTCATGTTGCAACAATTTTGCTCGTTCTAAAATCCAAATATCTAAAGACAACATATCGCTGGTAGACACCGCATTCGAACCATCAAAATCGTGTAAATTAGCCAATAAAAAACGAATCGTATTACGAATGCGCCGATAAGCTTCTGCAGTACGTTTTAAAATTTCATTAGAAACGGCAATTTCTTTACGATAATCCGTTGAAGAAATCCATAAGCGTAAAATATCAGCTCCTAAGCTTTGTATAACTTTTTCTGGGGCAACAACATTCCCCAAGGATTTAGACATTTTGTGACCTTTTTCATCCACAGTAAATCCATGTGTCAATACCGATTTGAAAGGAGCTTGATCATTCATTGCTACAGAGGTTAACAAAGAAGATTGGAACCAACCACGATGTTGATCCGATCCTTCTAAATAAAGATCCGCAGGCCAAGCTAAAGCAGCGTTTTTCATTAAAACTGCATAATGACTTACACCTGAATCAAACCATACATCTAAACAATCCGTTAATTTTTCATAGTCTTTTGCTTCATCTCCTAGTATTTCTTCTGGATCCAAATCATACCAAGCATCGATGCCTTTCTTCGCTACATGATTTGCAATTTTTTCTAACAAAACAAGGCTGTTAGGGTGTAAATCACGGGATGAATGGTGTACAAATAAAGGTATCGGCACACCCCAGCTTCGTTGTCTAGAAATACACCAATCCGGACGATTGCTAATCATTGTGTCTATCCGAGCTTCCCCCCATTGTGGAATCCATGTGACTTGCTTGATAGCGGCTAAGCTGTTCTCCTTTAATGCCTGCTGTTCCATACTAATAAACCATTGCGGTGTTGCTCGGAATATTAAAGGTGTTTTATGGCGCCAACAATGCGGATAACTATGTTTAATATTTTCCCCTTTTAATAAGTTCTTTGTTTCTCTTAATTTATCGATTACTAAAGGATTAGTTTTAAAAACATGCTCACCTTCAAAAAATACGGTACCTGGCAAAAAACATCCTTTGTCATTGACTGGATTAATTAATGGTAATCCGTAATGTTGGGCAACGACATAGTCTTCAATACCATGCGCCGGTGCGGTATGAACTGCACCTGTGCCTGCATCTATGGTGACATACGCTCCAAGGATGACAGGAACTTGCCGAGAATAGAAAGGGTGTTGTAATAAAACTCCCTCAAAAACCTTGCCTAAAGCACTCCCTAAGGGTTTGTAATTTTTTATTTGATAACGTTGCATACACACTATCAATAAAGGCTCAGCGATTAATAAACGTTCCGTGTCTGTTTGAATCAAAACATATTCAATTGCTGGATTTAACGCAACCGCTTCATTCGCAGGTAAAGTCCAAGGCGTTGTAGTCCATATCGGTATTACCAAAGGCCCATGCCCAACTTCTGTGAGAATTCGACTTAAAAAATCACCCTCATCAATTACCTTAAACCGGACATCAATTGCCTGTGATGTTTTGTCTGCATATTCAACTTCTGCCTCAGCTAGCGCTGAACCACAATTCACACACCAATGTACAGGTTTAAATCCCTGTTGCAGATGACCCCCGCTAATAATTCGGCCTAAGGCGCGAATAATATTAGCTTCAAATTGAAAATCCATCGTCAAATAGGGATGTTCCCAGTCACCGATCACTCCTAAACGCTTAAATTCTTCGCGCTGAATTGAAATTTGTTGATTGGCATATTCACGACAAGCCTGTCGAAAAGTTTTTGCTGTTAACTTACTACCGACTTGGCCAATTTTTTTTTCAACATTTAATTCGATGGGTAAACCATGACAATCCCACCCTGGAACAAAAGGCGCATCAAAGCCACTCATCGTCTTAGCTTTTACAACTATATCCTTCAAAGTTTTATTAACCGCATGACCTATATGAATATGGCCATTGGCATAAGGAGGGCCATCATGAAGAACATACTTAGGCTTGCCGTGATTTTTTTTGCGTAATTTATTATAAAGTGATAAAGAATCCCATCGGTTTAAAATAAGAGGCTCTGCCTGCGGTAAATTAGCCTTCATAGGAAATGGAGTCTGAGGAAGGTTTAATGTATTTTTATAGTCAGTCATGTTATCTATACTTTATGGGCCGCGACGTTAATTGGAAATTTGGCCTTAGAATAACACGCTTGAGACACCTAAAGTATAGTCAGTCTAAAAGGGAGCCTAAATTTAATAGGCTATTAATTGATTTTCGCCAATCAGTCTTCTAAGGCAACTCTCAAATTATAATTACTCTGCCTTACATAAACCCGACTGCAAGCAAGTTCCACTGACATCCCAGCGTAACTGACCATCTGTTTGATAAATAGGCGTTAGAATGTAGGTGAAATGGTCAACTTTATTGATACGAATCCTTTGGGAGGTCGCAATAATCTGGGCATTTTTTCCCACTTCAACCATCGCTACATACCCTTTATTCTGATTCTCTGCTTTAAAATTATCTGGAATTCCATTTTGACCCGGCGTACCACAAGCAATTAAATTATCGTGCTCATGCATACAGGTAATCACCGCCAATTTAAAAGGTGCAGTGGCCTGGATTAACTCAGCAAATTTAGCACGGTTACTATAATTCTGGTAGCTCGGTATAGCGATTGCGGCCAAAATACCAATAATCGCAATAACGATCATGAGTTCAAGTAACGTAAGTCCCTTTTGTTTTCCTTTTATGAATGCCCTCATAAATTATCGCCCTATATAAAATTGATATACTAGTTTAACAAGCCAATTCAGTTTAAACTAGTATACCGTCATTAAACTTCAATTTTTTCACTAATAACTCAGCTTTCTGTTAGAAGTCTTTTGCCTCTCGTTATTTTTACCCTTCTCTCTTAAAGACATGCTCACTTCATCAGCACTACAAGATGCTCTAACAGAATAAACTTTCTCGACCTTTTCCGTGAGTTTTTGTCCTTACTAAAGGTAAGCCTTTGTTGGACTCCAGAAAGCTTAGAAGTAGAGGTTTCAACATAATCTTTAAAAAACTTAAAGATGTTTTTCTATCTAATTCTAAAAGTTTTTCTTTAGTCAGCTTGTTTTCTAATTTTAACCGCAAAAGTTCACGTTCATGAGTATGCTTATGTTTTAGTTGACTTAATATTTGTATTAGCTCATCTTTAATTTACTCGGCATTTACACAAAATGATTTACAGGCTCATATGGTCTTATGCTATACGCATTTAAATAGTACACATCTCAAAGAAGCAGCCGAACGTATAGTTGGTACAAAATTGGTACATCTGGCATGAATAGTTTAAAGACGAAATTGCCAATACTGTGTAAATTGACTACAATTCGGCTCTTTCAATTGTAATTGCCAACGTAGCTCAGTCGGTAGAGCAACTGATTCGTAATCAGTAGGTCGGACGTTCGATTCGTCTCGTTGGCACCAATTAAATCAAACACTTACACTATTTTCAATTGGCTCTTTAAAATCCCTTGCGCGACTTTTGCGCGACCCACTTCGCATTGATTCATTCTAAGTAAAGTTAAGCGTGGTCACGCTCAAGATCCCATAACTTCTTATGTTGATCTGCATGGAGGTAATGAATCCAGACCTTTCAACAATGCCGTTAATTTTGTAATTAAATATTAAATAAACTTTATGATAAAAAAAATATTACTACTTTTAATCTTAGGAACTATCATTGGCTGGATAGCCAGCTGTGCTTGGAAAGCACCCTTACAAGAAATCAATGTACCTGTTTGGCCTGATGCACATTTTCAAGCTGAATAATTAGGTATAGAAAAAAATAATTGAAAACCTAAAATCAACTCCCACCACCACGACTTCCATTCAAAGGGTTGATGAGAAAGTTTCTGACCCATCGCTTCAATTAACATCTTTAGCATCGCCTCCTTAAAAAAACCTCTTATTGATTAGGGCCGAAGCAATCCTCGAGCGTCTACGCGGGTTTCATCGTAGGCGCTCGAGGAATCATCCGAACTCGCTTCTGAATTAAATGTGGAAATACCCATTTGACGCATTTGACGCATTAAAGCCTTAAGCTGTTTTTTCATTTCCGCATTCTGTGCTCTCATTTCCGCATTTTGCTCTGCTTCCCTCTCAGCTCGTGCTCTCATTTCCGCATTCCGTGCTTCCATTTCCGCATGCCTTGCCGCATTCGCGGTGTAAACCTCCCAAACTCCCCCCAGTTTTTAAATAGAGTAATTTTTGTTTAGGG
>CAMSHF010000004.1 GCA_947058615.1 uncultured Rickettsiella sp.
AAGTAGGACATTGCCAGGCTACTGAATAAAAACCCGCTATTTAAGCGGGTTTTTTTTAAGTTTAAAAAAAATCTTATGTAAAATAATTTAAGCCTCTATAATAAGCCTAACTTCTCTCGATAAGTTTTTATGTCGATTAAAGAAAGTGCAAAAATTAAACTGGCTGTTCTCTATGGTGGCCTTTCGGCTGAACATGAAATTTCTTTACAGTCTGCTGCCGCGGTAATATCAAATTTAGATCAAACTAAATTTCATATCATCCCTGTTGGGATTGATAAGCAAGGACATTGTTTTATTAACGAGATTAGCCAAATATCGACACAACAATTAGCCCGTGCTTTACCCTTGCGGACAAAAACCTCAACGACTTTGACGACAATAGCGCAACTTAATGGTCAGATTTGTGATGTGGTTTTTCCGGTATTACACGGTTCTATGGGTGAAGATGGGACAATACAAGGCTTACTGGAAGTATTGGATTTAGCCTATGTCGGTGCTGATGTATTAGGTTCTGCACTTGGCATGGACAAGGAGGTGGCGAAACGTTTAGTCAGTGCAGCGCATATTCCAGTTGTGCCTTTTTTAACACTGGATTCCGGTTTATGGTTGAAGCAAAAAGCCGCGTACGTTCAAGACATTGAGGAAAAAATATCCTATCCGTTGTTTGTGAAACCGGTTCATGCCGGTTCGAGTTTAGGGCTGAGCAAAGTCAAAAAATCTGCTGAGCTCATAGGCGCCATTGAGCGTGCCTTCACTTATAGTACTAGGGTTTTAGTGGAAAAAGCATTTAACGTACGTGAAATTGAGATTGCCGTATTAGAAAATTTATCCTGGGGGGAATCCGCTTTGCTCAGTGCTGCCGGTGAAATTATTCCAAGCCATGAGTTTTATTCGTATGACGCGAAATATTTGGATGCTAAGGGCGCTGAATTGATTATTCCAGCCGTATTGTCAACCGGCCAGTTACGCCAACTAAAAAGTTTGGCGGCTAGGATATTTACTTGCTTAAACTGTGCGGGTATGGCGAGAATTGATTTTTTCATCGAAAAACAATCGCAAAAAATTTATTTTAATGAGATCAATACCATTCCAGGATTCACTCAGATCAGTATGTATCCTAAGTTATGGGAAGCCTCGGGTATTTCTTTCCAAGCGCTTTTAACCCATTTAATTGAGTTGGCGATGGCACGCCATCGCCGTTTAGCCCGGGCTAAAATATTTACTTTAAATAAATAAGGAAGCTAATCCATGTTCCTTGCTTATCTATTTAAACCGGCAGTTTGAAGAGTATTCGCAGGGGGTGTGTTACTCGCTGCAGATGCGTTAGTTCCTTCAAAATTAAAAAATAAAGATGGTTTAGATTTATCGCAGGATTGTTGAGATTTTTCTAATAGGCCTTCAAATGCTTCGTTAAAAGTTTTTTCATCTTTATAAATTTTATTTTCTCCGTTAGAGAATTCAAGACTTTCTTGATAGAAAGTTTTTTTAGCCCTTTCTTTTACTTCATCGTTAAGTTCACGGTTTGTTGTTTCAGATAAAATCTTTTGGAGCAGACGTAGGTCCGAACCATCCAATTTAAAGCGTTTGGAGAGAGGTTTACTCTGATCAATTTTTCTTATGAACCCTTCTGCATCCAATGACACTTTTTTTATTGCTTCCGAATAATCTGAAATAACGGTGTTAACAATAAAGTCAATATTTTTTGGAAGCGTATACTTTGATTCTCCCATTTTAGATACTTGTTTATCGGCTATATAGTTTATAAATTCATCCTGAGTTGGATATTTCAGTTTTTCTCTAACGAAATTTTCATAAAAACGATAGACAGAAAGTTGTTCGCTAATTTCGCAACCAAATTTTTCTTTCGCTTGTACCTTCCAATACTTACCTGAATGATCCACCACAGGAGGCCGCATCGTATCAGGTGATATGTTATGAGTTAAATTTTCCTCAAACGGCTTATCTTCGACTGTGTAGCCATAATTTTTTATTGGCACAGGGATAGGCTCGAGTATTAAGTCGTTGGGTATAGTGATAGCGCCTAGGGTTTTAGTGCTATCCAATAATTTTTCCAGTGCATAGAGCTCTTGAATGGGTAATGAGTACATCGCTTCATCGCTTGTTTTATCCCATTCCGTTTCTTTTATCAGTTTAAGGGTTGATTTTGTATCGTGTTGATTATTTTGAGTCCCTGATTTTTCCACAGGCAATTCGCGTAAATAATCCTCTGGCTTCTTGGGAGTATTAAGGTCAATGATTTCTATTTTAACCCTAAATGATTCTGGATTTAAGTCAGATTTTCCGTCTAATAAAATAATGCGGCCATTCTCCAAGCGCGTTGAATTTTGATAGAGACAACGAAGCCAGTTACGCAGATTGGAAGAATTTTCCTTCTCTTCTCGCATCATGATGGCGAATATTTGGTAACGCATCAGTCGACGTATTGTCAATTCTTTAGAGTATGGATACCCTAATAAATCTAATAATTTTAGATGGTATTTAGTGACCACGCCTCGTAATCGGTTATTTATCCCATCCTCATGAAATCTCGGACTGATAGCGCAATACCATAGTGCAATGTCTACAGGACATTCCATGAAGGGTTTAACATTTGGATCACCCGATAAAGTAATGCGACTACGATCAGATTTTAATTGGTCTATAAGACTTGCTTTGAAAATAGCCATGAATGCAATATCTTCTTCTTGTTTATTATAACGCTTGTTTTCTTCAAGAAAAAAATACACCACGGCTAACCACAGTGCGGGCAGGCCAACTAATTTTTTTTCTCCAAAAAAAATCTCCGACAAGGCAAACTGGGTTGCTTTCTTATCTGACTCACTGTTTCCCATCGAGATAAATGAAGCAATTTTTTTTCTCGAATAAGGGGATTCTATTTCGAACTTAGTAGAAGACTTTTTTAATTGTACTAGCTCGTTAACTGTTAATAATCCAATATGTCCATCTATAACCAAATTAATTTTTTGAGTAAATTCTGGATAAGCTAAGGTTAATAAGGGGTTATCGATATACTTATTCAAAGATTTTTTTTCAGTAGCAGAAAAAACAGGCACAGGTGTTTCCTCTTTATTAGTTTTTCTCACTAATAACAGAGGGGTGCTAGCGTCACAAATAATAGCACATTCATAGGCGCCATTCTCGAGCTCGAGTTCAGGGATTTCAGAAGGGTTTACGACGTGATTATTTGGTTCGGCACGTTCCAATCTGTGATTATGGTTACTGTTTTTAAAGGAAAAACCGATCCCTTGATCACAGACGGCAATCATCTGTTGAATATTCTTATTCACTAAAGTGGCTAAATCGGGTGAGTTTTTTAATTCGGGTTCGGCTGGATTTATTGGATCTGTTATTGTCTTTATAAGTTCGACAGCCTGATTAAAACTATTCTCAGTCGTTAGGAGCCCTCTTAATTTAGCATAAGGATCTTCATCTCCTTGCTGTTCCTTTTTATCGCTTAGGATTTTTTGATTCAAATTTTTCCTTAAGTTTATTAAGGATTCTTTTAGCGCAAGTAATTCTTTTGGTGTACGACCTGCGTTTTCCAGCTTTATCTGCTCTAAAATTCTCTCGGCATCGGAATTAAATTGAACCGGTTCATTGAAATAACGCTCTAAATTAAGTCGAGTACTTATATCACGTGATTTATCTTTATCTAACATGAGCTCTAGACCCGAACAAGTTTGAGTTAAATTATATACTTCTAATTTATACTGATTAGCTCTGCGTATGAAGGGTGCACTGACTGATAAATTCATGGATTGGTTGTTAGAATCGGTACTTATGAAATAGATCGTTAATTCTGAGAATAGAATGTTTAAATTGCTTAGCAGTTTATCGCATTTCTCGACATGTTGTCTCAATTGATCTTCTGTAAGGTTACGGCCACTAGGCGCTATTTGCCCATCCGTAACGAGGGTCAAAGCGAGACGACCCGAATCATCGGATCTTAGCCAAGGAATAAATGTTATTGGATCAGTACAACCACCCATTGTAATCTTTAGCTCAGGAATAAAGTCGCCTCGTTCAGTATACTTTTTTATTTCATTACTATTCCATAAAATAAACTTCGTATCTTCTGCTGTTTTAGTTACTATTTCCTTAACCATTGTCCAGTACTTATTTGTCTTTCCAGAGGTAGAGCCCGAATTATCAATTGCCATTATGTGCATAAAATGATCCTTCTTTATGAGGTTAAATAATTTTAATTTTATTTATTTTTTTAAATAGAGACAACTTAATTTTTTTTGTTAATTATTAACCTATGCTTAAATAAAAAATTATCTTCTAGGGGGGGCAAGGAAAAAATAGCATTTAAATTCAGTTAATTATTTGTGGCTAACTGAACTTGGTTAAAAAAAGTAGGGATTTGTTGTTGTAGCAGCGCATCAATGGCGAGTGCTTTGGCTTGATAGACCATCGGTCTGCGCGGATAAATTCGATCATTCACCCAATGTACCGACCAATCGCGGGTTGTTTGAACACAACGGGCCGCAAAATTTTTTAAATGAAATTTTTCTTCCATCTGTAAACAGCCGGATAAGAAAATATCAACGTAAGATTGCACGATAGGGTAGTTAGATGAAGGTGGGCTAAGAAATTCGGGCTTCATTTCATAGATCCAGTATTGACCCGCATGCAACTTTTTAGCATTTAACAAATGAATAGCATGAATGGGAACCAAGACACGGCAATAATATTTTTCTCTCGCATCGAAGTCTTTGAACGCACGGTTGTTGAGCACACGAAAAATTGCTCCATTAAAACCTACGTTTTTATCTTTAATGACGCCGAGGTAAGTGGTGCTAAATCCAATGGATATCCCTTTAGAAAACCAGCCGCGTTGGTAATGCTCGATCCAGACCGGCTGATTCTCGCCGTTTTCGCGAGAGGTGGTATTTTTAGATACCGTTTCTATGAGCGAACCATAGGCAATGATATATTGCGGTTGGTGTGAATTAACGGGAGGATGACAGTCGCCACTCTCCGTGGCGTTACTGCATTGAAATAAAAACGATAAAAAAATAATGTTAAAACTTCGGAGAGCGAACCATTTCAACATGGATTGATAACTTAATCAGATAAGGGCTAAGAACAAAAAGCTTAAAGCGATCTTCATGGCTTGTAAAGTGCTTGGATATCAATAAATCGGTTTAGAAGGTTCTCGAGGATTGATTTGAATTAGATTCGATAGAAGCTTCAAAAAATTCTTCATTCATCCCTGGTAAATAGGTTTGAGAGTTTACATTTTCTTCATTGAAAGATTTTTCATTCAGTGCTTTTTTAGGAGTAAATAGGCCGACATCGAATACATAAGAAAGTTTTTTTTCGGAAGCTTTATGCCTATAGGGCAGGATTGTTAATTTTCTTAATGTTAAATTTTTTTCTGAGTCTGAGCAACAGTTTTTTAATATTTCACTATCGATTTCTTGTTGACAACCTATCCATGATTGATTCAGATTGAAAATATTGACTGAAGCAATGAGGAAAGACATAACACCGATCAAAATCATACCGGTAATACTGACGGGTAAAGAAGCCAGCATAATAAAAGAAGTAACGAAAACAGTCAGCAAGCAGAATGACAAAAAGACACGAATTTTTTCACTGGCTAAAAAGGCTTTATTACAGGTTTGGATATACTGATAAAGTGCATCTATGAACTGTATTGTTTCAGGAGATAATAAATTTTCTGCAGGGGGGTCGAGAAAAATAGATAAGGATTTTTTGACTAAATCGGTATCACATTCTAATAGGAAGGGCTGAGTCGTTAGAGGTGTTGTCCAAAGTTCCATTTCAGAGTACATATTTTTTCCTTAATTTTTTTAATTAGTAATTTATATTAGCAGTAACGCCGCTTAAGCTCAATCGTAACTCAGCATTTGATTTTTTTAAAATGCCTAGGATGGATTTTAAACAGGATGGATTAAAGTATAGAATTTCCCCCAAGATAGGTTGTATACTAGCAACAAAATTGTTCAATTTAATGAAAAGACGATGTTACAGAATTATTTTCCCATATTGGTGTTTATTTTTTTTGCGCTATTTATTGGTGTCGCGGCCTTATCTATCGGGCGCTTAACGAGTGTGAAACGTCCTGATCCGGCCAAATTATCTTCGTATGAATGTGGTTTTCCCGGTATTAACGATGCGCGCTTACCTTTTGATATCCGTTATTATCTGGTAGCCCTATTATTCATTATTTTTGATTTAGAAACGGCTTTTCTGTTTCCATGGGCGGTTTCGTTACGTGCAATCGGTCTTCCTGGTTTAATAGCGATGGGTATCTTTCTAGGCTTATTATTGATAGGTTTTATCTACGAGTGGAAAAAAGGGGCCTTACAATGGGAGTAGAATCCTTATTACAACAACAAGGTTTTGTAACGACATCCTTAGATAAACTTCTGGCCTGGGCACGCAGTGGGTCTTTATGGCCCATGTCATTTGGTTTGGCTTGCTGTGCTGTGGAAATGATGCATTCGGCCGCAGCGCGTTATGACTTAGATCGATTTGGTGTTGTATTTCGCCCAAGTCCAAGACAGTCGGATGTCATGATAGTGGCAGGGACTTTATGCAATAAGATGGCGCCCGCTTTGCGCAAGGTTTACGATCAAATGGCAGAACCCCGTTGGGTGATATCGATGGGATCGTGTGCGAATGGAGGAGGTTATTATCATTACGCCTATTCGGTTGTTCGTGGCTGCGATCGGATCGTGCCGGTCGATGTGTATGTGCCAGGTTGTCCACCGACGGCAGAAGCCTTGGTATATGGTGTTATGCAATTACAAAATAAAATAAAAAAAACTCATTTTATTGAGCGTACTTAACGATGTCCGATATGACGCTACAGCTTCAAAAACTAAATCAACGTTTTGACACGCTTATTCAAGAATTAACCATTGCATGCGCTGAAGTTTGTTTAGAAATTTCGCCTGAAAACCTTCATGAAGTAGGTCTCGCATTGCGTGATGAGGCAGATTTTAGGTTTGAATTATTGGTCGATGTCTGTGTTGTCGATTATGCCAAATATGGCATCAGTGAATGGGTTACCGAGCGATCGACGTTAACCGGTTTTGAACGTGCTGTCGATGACACGGGGGATTTGCATCCAGTGAGGTGGAATAAGCCGCGATTTGCTGTGGTATATCACTTATTATCGCTGACGCATAATCAACGTTTGCGTTTGCGTATTTTTGCCAGTGGTGAGCCCCCGCAAGTTCCATCCGTTATCAAACTGTGGCCATCGGCCAATTGGTACGAACGCGAGGCCTTTGATTTGTATGGTGTTTTTTTTAATGGACATCCTGATTTGCGACGTTTATTGACCGACTATGGTTTTGTTGGGCACCCCTTTCGCAAAGATTTTCCATTAACGGGATATGTCGAAGTGCGTTATGATGCAACCGAAGGCCGGGTTATTTATCAACCGGTGACTATTGCACCACGAACCTTAGTGCCCAAAACCATTCGCAAAACAACAAATGAAGATACCTTAACCTGTTTTCATGGAAATCCAGAGTGAGTGATGCATGCCTGAAATCCGCAATTACACATTAAACTTTGGTCCGCAACATCCCGCGGCGCATGGTGTACTGCGTTTAATCTTAGAATTAGACGGTGAAGTCATACAATCAGCCGATGCGCATATTGGTTTACTGCATCGTGCGACGGAAAAATTAGCGGAATCTAAACCCTATAATCAAAGTATTGGTTATATGGATCGTTTAGATTACGTTTCTATGATGTGTAATGAGCATGCCTATGTCTTAGCGATAGAAAAATTACTCGGTGTGACACCTCCAAAACGTGCTCAATATATTCGTGTGATGTTTGATGAAATCACACGTATCTTAAATCATTTACTTTGGCTAGGCGCACATGCATTAGACATCGGTGCTATGACGGTTTTTTTATATTGTTTTCGCGAGCGTGAAAACTTAATTGATTGCTATGAAGCGGTATCCGGTTCACGGATGCATGCGACTTATTATAGGCCGGGAGGGGTGTATCGTGATTTGCCGAATAAAATGCCGCAATACAAACCTTCGCCATGGCATAATGAGAAAGAAACGCGCGAAATGAATGCGAATCGTGAGGGAGGCTTATTAGACTTCATTGAAAGTTTTATTACGCGTTTTCCTAGACTGATTGATGAATATGAAACCTTACTGACGGACAACCGTATTTGGAAACAAAGAACCGTAGGTATCGGTGTCTTGTCGGCAGAGCGTGCTCTGCAGTTAGGCTGCACCGGCCCTATCTTGCGTGCCTCCGGCGTGGCATGGGATCTCCGTAAAAAACAACCGTATGCCGTGTATGACGAATTAGATTTTGACATACCCATAGGCAGCAAAGGGGACTGTTATGATCGCTATCTTGTACGCATGGAAGAAATGCGTCAATCGAACGCATTAATTAAACAATGTGTTAATTGGTTACGTGAAAATCCAGGTCCCGTTACGCTCAGCGAACATAAAGTGGTACCACCGACACGTTTGCAAATGAAAGAGGATATGGAATCACTGATTCACCATTTTAAGCTCTTTAGCGAAGGTTACTGTGTGCCCGTCGGAGAGGCTTATGCCGCGATAGAACATCCTAAAGGAGAGTTTGGTATTTATATGGTATCAGATGGTGCAAATAAACCTTATCGAGTTAAGATACGCGCGGCGGGTTTTCCACATTTGGCCGCTTTAAATGAATTGGTTTCTGGGCATATGATAGCGGATTTAGTCGCGATACTGTCCAGTCTCGATATCGTATTTGGTGAAATCGATCGATGAACAAAGTGACGAATAACAAAAGTGAAATACTTCCCGAAGATTTGAGAATAGCAATTGAGAAATGGGCTAAGAAATATCCTGCGGAGCGCAGACAATCCGCGGTGTTACCCGCCTTGACTTTAGCGCAAGATTATAACGGAGGTTATTTATCTCAAGACTTAATTGATGCCGTCGCTGATTTTTTAAGGATGTCACGCGTGACTGCTTATGAGGTGGCAACGTTTTATTCGCTTTATGAGCTTAAACCGATAGGTCGACATAAGATTGGTGTTTGTACCAATATTTCCTGCCTATTAAGCGGTTGTGACAAAATTGTTAAACATTTGCAACATCGTTTACAGGTTAAATGGGGTGAAACCACGCCGGACAAAAAATTTATATTACGTGAAGTTGAATGTTTAGGGGCTTGCGCAAACGCTCCGGTTGTCCATATCGGACAACGTTACTATGAAGATTTAACCCCTGAAAAATTAGATAAAATCTTGGATCATTTAGATGGCAAATGAGATTTGTTTTCGTACGTTACATTTTGATAAGCCTTGGGGCTTTGATAATTATCGGCATGTGGGTGGTTATCAGGTGTGGGAAAAGATTTTAAAAGAAAAAATACCGCCCGAACATATTATTGCGGAATTAAAACGTTCTTGTTTGCGTGGACGGGGTGGGGCAGGGTTTCCAACGGGCTTAAAGTGGAGTTTTATCACGCGCAGCGCACCCGGCCAAAAATATATCTTATGCAATTCGGACGAAGGCGAACCTGGAACTTGCAAAGATCGCGATATTTTACGTTTTAATCCTCATCAACTCATTGAAGGAATGGCGATTGCAGGCTATGTGATGGGTGCAAGTGTGGGTTATAACTATATTCGGGGTGAATACTATGAACCTTTTGAGCGCTGTGAAGTAGCGATAGCCGAAGCGTACGAAGCGGGTCTACTGGGTGCTAATATTTTAGGTTCGGGGTTTGATTTTCAACTTTATAATCATTTAGGTGCAGGTGCTTATATTTGCGGTGAAGAAACGGCTTTGATGGAATCCTTAGAAGGCAAAAAAGGCTTTCCTCGCTTTAAACCTCCTTTTCCAGCGAACTATGGTTTATATGGCCGCCCTACGACGATTAATAATACAGAGACCTTAGCTTCTGTGCCGGTGATATTACAAAAAGGTGGCCAATGGTTTTTAGAATTAGGAAAACCGAATAATGGCGGCTGTAAACTTTTTAGTGTCACAGGCCATGTCAATAAGCCAGGAAATTATGAAGTGCCTTTAGGCACTTCATTTAAAGAATTATTAGCCCTCGCGGGTGGAATGAAAGACGGTAAACGTTTAAAAGCCGTGATTCCGGGCGGATCATCAATGCCTGTATTAACGGCCGAGGCGATGTGGGATACAACGATGGATTATGATTCGATAGCGAAAGCTGGTTCGATGTTAGGTTCAGGTGCCGTGATTATTATGGATGAAACCACTTGCATGGTGAAAATTTTATCGCGTATTGCTCATTTTTATAAAGAGGAATCCTGTGGTCAATGCACACCCTGCCGCGAAGGAACGGGTTGGATGTGGCGTGTGTTACATCGTATTGAACACGGCCAAGGGCAAATGAGCGATCTGGATTTATTGGATAGTGTAGCCGGAAAAATTAGGGGACATACCATTTGTGCACTCGGTGATGCGGCGGCAATGCCGGTACAAAGTTTTATTAAACATTTTCGAAAGGATTTTATTGAGCATATTGAGCATAAACGGTGTCCAGTGGGTGATATTCATGAAGGCTAGTTTCCCCTTCGTTAGGAAGCGCTGGGTCCTGTCACTGGAAAACACTTTTTTTGCTGGTTTATACCACAAAAGAAAGTGTTTTTACGTGCTACTACCCAGCGCCTATTGTGTAAAAACTAGCAGCATTCATGTGCGAGATAGGGGGCCGTAAGAATGATAGACATAGAAATAGACGGTCGTATTTTAAGCGTTGAACAAAATACAACCATTATCGAAGCGGCGGATAAAGCAGGTATCTATATTCCACGCTTTTGTTACCACAAAAAGCTTTCTATTGTGGCGAATTGTCGGATGTGCTTAGTTGAGGTTGAAAAATCGGGGAAACCATTACCAGCGTGTGCGACACCGGTGACAGCCGGCATGAAAGTTTATACCACTTCGAAAAAAACCAAAGAAGCACAGCGCGCTGTCATGGAATTTTTATTGATCAATCATCCCTTAGATTGCCCAATCTGCGATCAGGGCGGCGAATGTGAGCTTCAGGATCTTTCTTTGGGTTATGGTTCTTCATTATCACGTTTTACTGAAGGTAAACGCTCCGTTAAAGATGATAATTTGGGTTCCTTAATTGCCACCGAAATGACACGTTGCATACAATGTACTCGCTGCGTACGTTTTGGTCAGGAAGTGGCTGGGCTTAAAGAACTAGGTGTACTGAATCGTGGTGAGGATTTACAGATCAGCACCTATATCGAACACAGTTTGGAATCGGAATTATCAGGAAACATCATTGATCTTTGTCCCGTAGGTGCACTGACCTCAAAACCCTTTCGATTTACGGCGCGTGCTTGGGAATTACAACAAACCGCATCAATCGCACCGCATGATTGTTTAGGTTCAAATATCTATTTACATACGCGTCGCGGGCAAGTGATGCGTGCGGTGCCCTGTGAAAATGAAGCGATCAATGAGACATGGTTATCGGATCGGGATCGCTATAGTTATCTCGGTATTCATAGTAAAGAGCGTTTGATAAAACCGCAGGTTAAGGAAAAGGGTCAATGGTTTATTGTGGATTGGGAAACCGCTTTAAACAGAGTGATAATTGAGTTTAAAAAAATAGCGAAAAAACCGGACTCTAAAGCGATTGGGGGTTTAATTTCACCTTCTTGTACCACAGAAGAATTTTACTTTTTCCAAAAATTATTGCGTGCTTGGGGATCACCGCATATTGATCATCGTTTACATCAAACGGACGTGTCCGATCAAATGCACGCTACACTCTGCCCGCCAGGGATAGCATTATCTGAATTTGAGAACACACATTTTGTTTGGTTGATCGGTTCGAATATTCGCCGTGAACAACCGATAGCAGCGCATCGTTTGCGAAAGGCCAATTTAGCGGGCACTAAAATTGCGAGTCTTCATTGTGTGGATGTACGTATGCCTTTTGCGCTGCATGAAAATCGGTGTGTGAGACCGGATGAATTGCTAGGCACTTTGCTCGGTATCGCGTTGGCTTTAGACGATGACGGATCATTGACGGCATGGGCCGATTTTACTGCACGGCCGGTACAAGGTGATTTAGTTCAGCAATTGAAATCAGCAGAAAATATACTGATTGTACTCGGTGCTTTGGCCCATAATCATCCTCAAGCCAGCTTCATTAGGGAATTAACACATTTTATTGCCTTTAAAACCGGTGCGCGGTGTGTGTATCTGACCGAAGGGGCGAATAGTGCGGGAGCATGGTTAGCCGGTGCAATTCCTCATCGCTTACCGGGTGGAGTGCCTGTATCTGAACCCGGTTTATCGGCTAGCGAGATGTTCGATGCGAATTTACGCGCGTTTATTTTGATGAATATTGAACCCACGTTAGATTGCGCTAACCCGCAGCGTGTCAGCCAAGCGTTAAAGCAAGCTGATTTCGTTTTAGCGTTATCTTCCTTTAAAGCAAAATCTTTGTTAGATCACGCCCATGTTATTTTGCCAATGGCGAGCTTTGCTGAAATTCAAGGAAGTTTTATCAATCTAGCAGGTTGTTGGCAAAACTTCTCAGCAGCGATACCGCCATCAGGCCTTGTTCGCTCCGGATGGGAAATCCTCCAGACTTTAGGCAATAGTTTGGAACTTAATGATTTTAATCGCTCCGATCATGCCTTTATTCGTGAAAAATTGGAACCGATCTTATTGAAGCATCTCGAATCCATGTCGAGTATAAATTGGTTTGATAAACAAAAATTAACACGAAAACGTAGGCCTACTAGGCAACCCGGTAGCAACAAAATAGGATTACGGGTATTAAAAGGAAACGCAGACAAAAATTCAAATGCAAAGCGTATCCTTCGTATCACTGAATGGCCGATTTATCGTGTCGATGGTTTGGTGCGTCGTTCATTAGCCTTACAAGCTTCGGCAAGTAAGGATCCTGTGGTGATTGCCATGAATGCGGATTTAGCGAATGAATTGAACTTTAAAGACGGTCAACACATTCGTATCGAACAAGGAGCAGGACACGCAATATTACGCTTATCCATACAAGTGGGTCTTCCTAAGGATTGTGTTTATATTCCAGCCGCTTGTGAAGCAACGGCCGATTTGGGGGAATCATTTGGAGAGGTAAAACTCTATGCACAATGACTTCGTCTTATTAATTTGGATCATGATCAAGATCCTTGTGATTACCCTTCCTTTGTTATTTGCAGTGGCTTATTTAACCTTTATTGAGCGTAAAGGAATAGGCTATATGCAAACCCGTATTGGACCGAATCGAGTGGGACCTTTAGGTTTTTTACAGCCGATCGCAGATGTGATTAAATTGATTACCAAAGAAATTATTGTTCCGACTGCATCCAATCGCTATTTATTTATTTTGGCGCCCATCATAACGATTGCCCCTGCTTTAGCCGCTTGGGCCGTTATCCCTTTTAATGAGGGTTTAGCATTAACCCAAATCAATGCGGGTGTACTCTATTTATTTTCCATGACTTCCTTAGGGGTCTATGGCATTTTAATTGCCGGTTGGGCAACGAATTCTAAATATGCATTACTCGGCTCATTACGAGCGGCTGCGCAGACAATCTCTTATGAAATTGCGATGGGTTTCGCCTTTGTCGGTGTCTTACTCGCGGCGGGCAGTATAAATCTGCAGGAAATTGTGTTGCATCAGCAAGGTGGTATTTGGCATTGGTATGGGTTACCGCTATTACCTTTGTTTATCTGTTATTGGATCTCAGGCATTGCTGAAACCAATCGTGCGCCTTTTGATTTAGCTGAAGGCGAATCGGAGATCGTTGCGGGTTTCCATGTGGAATATTCGGGAGTCAGTTTTGCTTTGTTTTTTCTTGCTGAATATATGAATATGATTTTAATCTCAGCGATCGCAAGCTTATTGTTTTTAGGGGGTTGGTTATCGCCCTTTCAAAACATTGCCTTTTTAGATAAGGTATTCGTTTGGGTTCCGGGTATTGTTTGGTTTTTTATTAAAATGGTGAGTTTTTTGGGACTTTTTATTTGGTCACGAGCGACTTTTCCACGTTATCGATACGACCAATTGATGCGTTTGGGTTGGAAAGTGCTTATTCCGGTGACTTTATTTTGGATAGCCGTGGTAGCAGTTGCTGTGCAATTTAAATGGGGTCCTTGGTTTAACACATGAATTTATTAAGAAAAATAGTGCAACTGATTAAAACCTTTACACTTTGGGAGCTCTTCAAAGGGTTGAGCATCACCGGCCGATATTTTTTTGAAAAGAAAGTTACTATCCAATTTCCTGAAGAAGAAACACCCCGTTCCGTTCGATTTCGTGGTTTACATGCATTACGTCGTTATCCAAATGGTGAAGAACGTTGCATCGCGTGTAAATTATGTGAAGCGGTATGTCCTTCATTGGCGATCACTATTGAAGCAGAGCCGCGTGAGGATGGTTCTCGGCGCACAACTTTATATGAGATCGATTTATTCAAATGTATTTATTGTGGATTTTGCGAGGAATCCTGCCCGGTAGATGCCATTGTTGAAACCAATATTCCACATTATCATTTTGAAAATCGGGGCGAACAAATCCTAACCAAACAAAAATTATTGGCGATTGGCGATCGCTACGAAAAAGAAATAGCAAAAGCAAGGGCAGAAGATGCCCCTTATCGATAAAGGGCAAAATTTTAAGTTGTTAAATTTAAATTTATGATGATTCCTATACAACAAGCGGCGTTTTTTATATTTTCGGTGCTGCTGATTATTGCGGCATTGATGACGATTATTTCTCGTAATCCGGTTCGTTGTGCGTTATTTTTGGTACTGGCTTTTTTTGCGGCGGCTGCTTTATGGATAATATTGGAAGCAGAGTTTTTAGGTTTGATCCTGGTGTTAGTCTATGTTGGTGCCGTGATGACACTCTTTTTATTTGTCATCATGACACTGAATATTGATAGGACTGAGAAACAACAGCGCTTCGTACGTTATTCTCTTTTTGCAATAGTCAGTGCCGTGATCTTATTGGCGCTGCTTATCTCTGCCGTATTTTCTCTTAAAGGTTTAGCCGACTTGCTGCCATTGTCCGCCGAAGCGAGTAATACACACGCCTTAGGCAATGTGCTTTATACACAGTATGCCTATCCGTTTGAGCTTACTGGCGTGTTGTTGCTTGTCGGTATTATTGCAACGATTGCTTTAAGTTTCCGTGAGAAGCGTTTAAATAAGGCGATTCCACCCGAGTTGCAATTTAAGGTGAAGCCATCGGATCGTTTACGAATTGTAAAAATGCCCACCGAGAGAAAAAAATGATTCCATTAAATTATTATTTAATACTGGCCGCCATTGTATTTAGCTTGGGCTTATTAGGGCTCTTAATTAATCGGAATAATCTCATTAACTTACTGATGTGTGTCGAGCTTCTATTATTAGCCGTAAATATCAATTTTGTGGCCTTCTCACATTTTTTTTCGGATTTATCCGGGCAGGTGTTTGTCTTTTTCGTATTGGCGGTGGCAGCCGTTGAAGCGGCTATCGGTTTAGCGATATTGATCGTTTTATTCCGCACACGACATAGTATTGAAGTCGATGCTTTAAATCGTTTAAAGGGGTAGTGTGTAGTAATGAGTCATTATCAGTTAATCAATCTGGCATTGGTATTCTGCCCTTTGTTAGGCGCCTTATTTGCGGGTCTAGGGGGTCAACGTGTGAGTGAACGCATGGCGCACACCGTGACGATTTTGGCAGTGGCTATTTCATTGATTTTATCGTTGTATTTTGCCTATCAGCTATTTTTTTTGCACGGTAGTACGTTTGATGGCAATCTTTATTTATGGGATTTTACTGGAAAGTTTCGCTTTAATATTGGTTTTTTAATTGATCCATTAACGACGGTGATGTTTCTTATCGTCACGTTTGTCTCGCTTGTTGTCCATATTTATAGTATCACTTACATGGCAGGCGATCCGGGTTATAAGCGATTTTTTAGTTACATGTCGGCTTTTACGTTTGCCATGTTGATGTTAGTGAGTGCGAATAATTTTCTGCAATTATTTTTTGGCTGGGAAGCCGTCGGTTTAATTTCGTATTTACTCATTGGTTTTTGGTTTAAGCGCGAATCGGCTAACGCAGGAAGTTTAAAAGCTTTTCTGGTTAATCGTGTGGGTGACTTTGGTTTCTTTTTAGGGATTGCGTTAGTATTTAATTATTTCGGTAGCTTAGATTATTACCAAGTGTTTCATGCAGCGCCAGTATTTAAAAATGTGAGTATTTCTCTTTTTCCTCATACCTCTTACTCAGTGATTGCGGTCATTTGTTTCCTGTTATTTGTTGGAGCGATGGGAAAATCGGCGCAGATACCTTTGCATGTTTGGCTTCCAGAATCCATGGAAGGTCCCACACCGATTTCGGCATTAATTCATGCGGCAACGATGGTTACAGCGGGTGTGTATTTAGTGGCTCGTCTTTCACCTTTATATGAGTACGCACCGAGTATACTCAATCTCATTTTAATTATTGGGGCGACAACGGCTTTGTTTATGGGGTTAGTGGCGATAGTGCAGAATGATATTAAACGGATCATTGCGTATTCTACGCTTTCGCAACTGGGGTATATGATGGTTGCTTTAGGGGCGTCGGCGTATGCGGTGGGTGTTTTTCATCTCGTAACGCATGCTTTCTTCAAAGCGTTGCTCTTTTTAGCGGCAGGTTCTGTTATTTTAGTGCTGCATCATGAACAAGATGTTCGGAAAATGGGCGGCTTAGCGAAAGTCATGCCTATGACGTACGTGTGTTTTTTAGTCGGTGCCTTAGCGCTAGTGGCGCTGCCTCCTTTTTCAGGCTTTTATTCTAAAGATGCGATTATCGATGCGGTTCATCAATCCGTTTTGCCTGCCGCTACTTATGCATACTATTGTGTGTTAATCGGTGCAGCGGTTACCGCTTTTTATATTTTCCGTGCTTTTTTCTTGGTATTTCATGGTAAGGCGCGCAAGCCTATCGCCGATTATCAGTCTACCACCTCGATTGTTAGATTCACTTTAATTCTCTTAGCCATTCCTTCGATAATAAGTGGCTTTTTATTAGCGAAACCTTTTTTAAGTGAACCGGGTTTACTGGCAAGTAGTCTCTGGGTACTACCTCGTCATAACCGGATCCTAACTGAGCATTTATTGAGTGCGGCGACACTTTTTTCGCTTGTAGGTATGGTATGGGCGTGGTTTTGTTATTATCTATTTCCTGCAATACCGGCTTGGATGAAAAAACATTTTGACTGGCTTTATCAAGTGTTAATCAATAAGTATGGTTTTGATGCGTTTAATCAAACCGTATTTGCCAATGGTGGACGATGGTTAGCTCAACTCTTTTTTGATACCGATGTAAATGTACTCGACGATAAACTGATTGATGGCTCGGGAAGGCGGATTAATTGGCTTTCGAATGCATTACGTCGATTGCAGTCAGGCTATCTTTATCAATATGCATTGATTATGGTGCTTGGAATCATTATTTTTTTGTTGGCTTATTCCGTATAAACCTATTGTAGTATAAGAATGTTATTAACTTTATTAATTTCTCAGTTCAGTTTATTCATACACCAACACTTATTAAGTTTACTTATTTGGTTACCTGTGTTCGGTAGTGTGTTAGCCATTGCATTGAATGGGGATCGTTACCCACAACGTGCGCGTGTAATCGCTTTAATCACTTCACTGATTACTTTATTGTTGTGCATACCCTTATATTTAGGTTTTAATCCCGCGCTAAGCAGTATGCAATTTCAAGAAAATGTCTCTTGGATTAGTGCCTACCGTATTAATTATGCCTTAGGTATCGACGGTGTTTCTTTACCGCTCATTATCCTTACCGTGTTTACCACATTACTCGTTATTTTAGCGGCTTGGCGCAGTATTCATCTACGTGTTGCGCAATATATGGCGGCATTCTTATTGATGCAAGGCATGATGATTGGAACGTTTGCGGCAACCGATTCGATTTTATTTTATGTATTTTGGGAAGCGATATTGATTCCGATGTACCTTAGTATTGGTGTTTGGGGAAGTGATAATCGTTCTTATGCCTCGATAAAATTTTTCTTATATACGTTTTTTGGTTCGGCATTGATGTTGATTGCTTTACTTTATTTAGGCCTACATAATCCCGAACATGACTTTATGATTGCGCATTTTTATCCGATATCGCTCAGCATGCCAGAGCAGGTATGGATCTTTGTTGCATTCTTAATTGCATTTGCCGTCAAGATTCCCATGTGGCCTTTACATACCTGGTTACCTGATGCGCATACGGAAGCCCCTGCAGGCGGTTCTGTAGTATTAGCGGCCTTAATGTTAAAACTGGGCGGTTATGGTTTTTTACGTTTTACTTTGCCGATAGTTCCTGATGCCAGTCGTTTGCTCGACGGCCTTATGATAGTGCTGGCTTTGATAGCGATTGTTTATATTGGTTTAGTTGCGCTTGCACAAGTGGATATGAAACGTTTGATTGCGTATTCATCCATAGCACATATGGGTTTTGTGGTGCTCGGCTGTTTTATGTTATTTGCCATCATGAAACAGACGCATAATGAACTTATGGCCTACATGAGTTTAGAAGGTGCTATGGTCCAGATGATTTCTCATGCCTTTAGCTCCGGTGCAATGTTTTTAGCTGTCGGCATGATGGCCTACCGTTTTCGGAGTCGGCTTATTAAAGATTACGGTGGCCTTGCAACAAGTATGCCCCTATTAGCGTCTTTTTTTATGTTGTTTGCAATGTCGAATGTGGGATTACCCGGAACATCCGGTTTTGTCGGAGAGTTCATGATTATTCTGAGTGCGATGCAAGCCAGCTTTTGGATTACGGCCATTGCGGCGACGACATTAATTCTGAGTGCCGCTTATACACTGTATATGGTTAAGCGTGTATTTTTTGGTGAAATAACCAATCCTTTAGTGGCTAAAAGCAGTGATATCCATGGTTTTGAAAAACTGGTTTTTATTTTATTAGCATTCGCTATTATTTTTATCGGTATTTACCCCGCACCTTTATTAACGATCATGCATACTTCAATCAATTCAATTTTATATTGGAGTTTGCAAACTAAATTATGACGACATTACAACAATTACTTCAATTCCCCGCTATTCCTGAAATCGCCTTATTAGTGATGACTTGTATCATCTTGCTTATTGATCTGTTCATGGGGAAGAAAAATAATGGTTTAACTTATATGGCAACTCAGTTGAGTTTGTTAATCACCTTGGCATTGCTCATTCAATTACATTCTATTCCGTCACAGTTATTGTTCCATCAGCATTACATCTGGGATTTGGCCGCTTATTTTATTAAATTATGTATTTTGGTATTCAGCTTATTTGCTTTTGTTTATGCGCGTGATGCTATGAAAACACTGCGCATTCATTCCGGTGAATATTATCTATTAGGTTTATTTTCAATACTCGGGATGATGGTATTAACATCGGCAAATAGTCTATTAACGCTTTATTTAGGTTTAGAGCTCTTGTCATTTCCACTCTATGCGATGGTGGCCTTGCCGCGTCAATCGAGTTTGTCTGCCGAAGCGGCTATGAAATACTTTATTTTAGGTGCACTGGCTTCTGGTTTATTCTTATATGGTCTTTCTTTGCTTTACGGTGTGACGCATTCCTTAATTCTACCAACGATACACCAAAACTTACTCATGGGAGGGCAATCCAGCGCGCTGCTGAGCACAAGCTTGATTTTTATTTTAGCGGGTATTGCATTTAAGATCGGCGCGGCTCCTTTTCAATTCTGGGTACCGGATGTTTATCAGGGTGCACCCACTCCCGTTACGCTATTTATCAGTGCTGCACCTAAAATAGCGGGTTTAGCACTGGCTATCCGCCTCTTGGTGGATACCTTGCCGAGCTTATTCACGTATTGGCAGCCCCTTTTAGCAATTATTGCGATGCTATCCTTTAGTTTAGGTAATCTCGTCGCCATCGTACAAAGTAATTTAAAACGTATGCTAGCTTACTCGGCTATTGCGCATATGGGGTACGGTCTGCTTGGACTAGTCGCCGGTACGCCCATGGGTTATACCATGAGTCTTTTCTATATGCTGGCATATGGTTTAATGGCTTTGGCGGCCTTTGGTTTGCTTGTTGTGATGAGTAAATCCGGTCAGATTGAGCATGTTAATGACTTAAAAGGCCTCAATGCGCGGAACTCATGGTTAGCTTTGATGATGTTGCTTATCCTATTTTCTATGGCGGGGATTCCTCCTACGGTAGGGTTTTTTGCAAAATTAGGGATTCTAGAGGCGCTAATTTCAGTGAATTTACTCTGGATAGCCACATTGGCGATTATTTTTGCTATTATTGGGGCTTATTATTACATTTATGTCATAAAAGTCATGTATTTTGAGGAGCCTGAACCCACTGTAACCGATCTTCCTGTCGCTAACGATGCCTACCTTGCGCTCAGCATTAATGCTATACTACTCCTCATTCTTGGTTTATTTCCCAGTCAGTTAATTGGGCTGGCCAAGGCGGTTTTTTTTACGATTAATCATCCTGTTTATTAGAGGCCTAGAAACGAAATGAAAAAAATCTTAACTATTTTAATTCTATCATTGGGATTGCAAGGTTGTCTGGCAGGTGCTTTTGTTGCGGGTGGTGCAACAACAGGAGGTTTAGTGACCGATCCGCGTCCTATTAATACGATTAAAACGGATGAAGAGATCAACTTTAGAATTAATCGAAAACTGGCTAATGATCCTGTGCTTAATGCCGAAACACATATCTCTGCCGTGAGCTATAACCGCGTGGTCTTGTTAACAGGGCAGTCCTATGATGAGGAACTCAAGGCTAAGGCGGCGCATTATGCCAAGAGTATTTCAGGTGTCCGACGCGTTTTTAACGAAATTACACTAGGCATCCCTACAACCGTTTATCGACGTGCTCAAGATGTGGCTATCACGTCTGCGGTTAAAACCAAAATGTTTGCTAATAGAGAACTTAAGTCCAATAATTTTAAGATAGTGACTGAAGATGGAGTGGTCTATATTTTAGGCATAGCGACTCCAAAACAAGCGGATTTAGCAGTATCGATAGCACGGGATTCTTCTGGAGTAAAAAAAGTAGTAAAGCTCATTGAATATCGAGAAGGATAAAAAATATCAAAATACCTGAGTTTAACTCACCTAGAAGCCGATTTAAGAAGAGTGTCATTTAAAATACAAGAGGTTATTGTGGAAATATTATACGGTTTATTAAATTTATCCTTTTGGGGTTACGTCGTTGCTTTATTGCTTTTAACGCATATTACTATAGTTGCTGTCACGGTATATTTGCATCGTTCGCAGGCGCATCGAGCTTTGGAATTACATCCGGCCATTAGTCATTTTTTTCGTTTTTGGATCTGGTTAACGACAGGTATGGAAACCAAAAAATGGGTCTCTATTCACCGAAAGCATCATGCGAAGTGTGAAACGGAGGACGATCCACATAGTCCGCAAACCCGAGGGATTAAAAAGGTATTTTTTGAAGGCGCTGAGTTATATCGTGAAGAAGCCAAAAACCAAGACACGATGGATCGCTATGGTCAGGGAACACCCGATGATTGGTTAGAACGACATGTTTATACCAAACATAGTGCCGCGGGTGTTGCATTGATGTTTGTTATCGATCTTATTTTATTTGGTGTTCCTGGGATTACTATTTGGGCATTACAGATGGCTTGGATTCCATTCTTTGCCGCCGGTGTCGTGAATGGTATCGGTCACTATTGGGGTTATAGAAACTTTGAATGTCCTGATGCAGCACGCAATATTATCCCTTTAGGTGCTTTTATTGGAGGTGAAGAACTGCATAATAACCATCATACCTTTCCTACCTCGGCTAAATTTTCAGTGAAATGGTGGGAGTTTGATTTAGGTTGGGTTTATATTCGTTTGTTACAATTTTTAGGTTTATCTAAAGTAAAACGTGTATCACCCAAGTTGGCAAATATTCCCGGCAAATCACGTATTGATGCAGATACCTTAGCCGCGCTGATTACGAATCGCTTTCAAGTATTAGCACGTTATAGTCGCGAAGTATTATTACCGGTCTTACAAGAAGAAAAATTAACAGCAAGCGACAGCAGTAAAGCACTATTAAAGCAAACTAAGCGGGCGTTAATTCGTACGGAGTCATTGCTAAGCGAAGAATGCAAACAACAAATGGCGGAAGTAATGAATAACCACCATGTGTTGGCCTTAGTTTACCAGTATCGTCTTAAACTACAAGCGATCTGGGGACGCACTACTGCGACACAGCGCGAGCTGTTAGAAGCCTTACAAGATTGGTGTAAGCAAGCCGAAGCAACGGGTGTTCAGGCATTACGGAAATTTGCAATGAGTATCGCTGGATTTTCGACACAAAAAAAATTGACTTAAAATAATATAGGAGGGTTGTCGGTGTGTATTCTTAGCATGCGGATGACATTTTTAGAAAAAGCCCATTAAAAAATAATCTTCTTCAGAGTTTTTATTATTTTTCTATTTTTTTATGTTTGAAACGGCGTCTATTCTTCAAAAAGTCAAGGATCTTGAAAATCGAAGCAGTGAATTACGGAGGTATCTTTGACTATTTTTCTAAGCTCGAAAAACTTCAAGAATTGGATCATGAATTACAAGATCCCACTATTTGGAATTATCCTGAAAAAGTTCAAAAGCTCGGCAAAGAACGTGCAAAACTGCAGCAGATAGTCGGTACTTTTCAGCAATTAGAAAAAGGATTAAAAGAAATTAACGATCTCTATGAATTAGCTATTCAGGAAGACGCTGACGATCTATTAAAAACATTACCCGAAGCCTTACAACAACTTGAAACTCGCCTTGAGCAACTTGAAATCCAGCGCATGTTTCCCTGTGAATTGGATAAGCACGCAGCCTATTTGGAAATACAAGCGGGCTCGGGTGGTACTGAAGCGCAAGATTGGGCAGAAATGTTATTGCGGATGTACTTACGATGGGGAGATCAAAATCATTTTAAGGTTGATTTGCTTGAGGTCTCGCCTGGAGAAGTTGCAGGAATAAAAAGTGCTACAATTAAATTTGAAGGAGAATATGCGTATGGATGGTTACGTACCGAAACCGGCGTACATCGTTTAGTACGTTTATCCCCTTTTGATGCCAATAAACGGCGCCATACTTCCTTTGCCGCCGTTTTTGTGTCACCTGAAGTGGATGGATCAATCAATATCGAGATAAACCCTTCCGATTTACGGATTGATACCTACCGCGCAAGTGGGGCAGGGGGACAACATGTTAACCGTACCGATTCCGCTGTGCGTATTACACATATTCCAAGTGGCGTGGTGGTACAATCACAAAGTGATCGTTCACAACATAAAAATCGTGATCAAGCCATGAAACAATTACGTGCAAAACTTTATGAATTGGAATTGCGAAAACGTGCTGAACAAAAACAAAACCAAGAGTCTTTAAAACGTGATATTGGCTGGGGTAGCCAGATTCGTTCCTACGTCTTAGATGATGCACGTGTTAAAGATCTACGCACGGGTGTTGAAACAGGTAATACGCAAGCCGTGTTAAATGGTCAACTGAATCCTTTTTTAATAGCCAGTTTAAAAGCAGGATTATAATACGCAGTGAGTCTCTATTTGCTTTTTCCCTGTGTTCATCTGTTATAAACTAGAGTGCTTAAGAATCTTTAAGTAAGTTTGGAAAAATTTATCATGAGCCATGAAAAAGTAAAGACAATAAATGAAGCGGAAGATTTATTTTTGCAACGTCAAAAAAAATTAAAGGATTTACGTAAAAAAGGTAATCCTTACCCGAACCATTTTCATCGAGATAGCTTGACGGCTGACTTATATCATGAATATGAGCAAGCGAATGCGGCGCGGTTAGAGCAAAATAAATTATCGGTTCGACTTGCGGGTCGAGTAATGCTCAAGCGGGATATGGGGAAAAGCCTATTTCTTGATATACAAGATATGTCAGGAAAAATGCAAGTCTATGTCAAGCAAGACAAACTTTCTTTAGACGACTTTGAAACGGTTAAGCGACTCGATTTAGGCGATATTGTGGGTATCGTCGGTGACTTATTTCGAACAAAAACCAATCAACTTTCCATTAAAGCAGAAGCGATTTATTTGTTGAGTAAGTCACTTAGGCCCTTACCGGATAAATTTCACGGTCTTTCTGAGTTTGATAAGGAACAACGTTATCGACAACGTTATTTAGATCTTTTGACGAATGAAAAAACACGAAAAACTTTTCAAATTCGTTCGCAATTGATCAATGAAATACGTCGGTTTTTAAACCAGCGTGCTTTTATTGAGGTCGAAACGCCAATGATGCATGTATTACCCGGTGGTGCTTTAGCGAGACCTTTTATGACGCACCATAATGCGCTCGATATGAAATTATTTCTGCGCGTGGCCCCTGAGTTACATCTAAAACGCCTCGTTGTCGGAGGCTTAGAAAAGGTTTTTGAGATTAATCGTAATTTTCGTAATGAGGGGCTTTCGACTCGGCATAATCCCGAGTTTACGATGTTAGAGTTTTACCAAGCGTATGCCAATTATCAGGATTTAATGGATTTAACGGAACAATTAGTTCGTGAGCTGGCAAAAACACTGCTGGGTTCAGAACAATTGACCTATCAAGGAGAAACCTACAATCTCTCCAAGCCGTTTCAACGCTTAAGTGTCCTTGATGCGATACTCGAGTATAATCCGCAGTGGAAGATGAATGATGTCACGGAATTAGGTTCATTAAAAAAAATGGCAGC
This sequence comes from uncultured Rickettsiella sp., assembly GCA_947058615.1. Lineage (GTDB taxonomy): Bacteria > Pseudomonadota > Gammaproteobacteria > Diplorickettsiales > Diplorickettsiaceae > Aquirickettsiella. Next base: position 24,779 of record CAMSHF010000004.1, read on the forward strand.
GGACTTACAGATTCCTGAAAATGATTCTATTGGTCAATTACAATTTGCTGTGTTTGAAAAAACGGTAGAACAAAAACTAAAGCAACCTGCTTTTATTACGGGATACCCGATTGATGTATCACCTTTAGCGAGACGTAATGATAAGAATCCTCACTTAGCCGATCGGTTTGAACTTTATATTGCTGGTCGAGAGTTAGCAAACGGTTTTTCAGAATTAAATGATCCCGAGGATCAGGCTGTGCGCTTTAAACAGCAAAGTTTAGAAAAATCAGCAGGAAACTTAGAAGCAATGCCTTATGATGAAGAATATATTCAGGCATTGGAGTATGGTTTGCCACCTACCGCAGGAGAAGGTATTGGCATTGATCGATTAACCATGTTATTTACAGATTCTGCCTCAATACGGGATGTAATTTTGTTCCCATTAATGCGTCCAGAAAAAACTAAAAACGAATAATTTTTTGAACTAAAGAGGTTAAAAAAAGCTTGTTTAAACTCAAATTATTTAAGCAGGCTTACAGGCTTCTTAATTAATAAAGAATAATTACCTACTTAATCTTATCTTCCTCAAAGAGTTCATGTTTGCGAGTGATGGGATCATATTTTTTAATTTTTAACTTGTTCGGCGTAGCTTTTTTATTTTTAGTGCTTGTATAGTAATAGGGACTGGCTGTAGACTTTAATTTAATTTTATCACGCATGATGGCTTCCCCTCGTTAAACTCTTTCACCGCGCTGACGTAGCGTCGCTAATACTTTATCAATGCCTTGCTTTTCAATCGTACGCAAAGCATTAGCTGTTATTCTCAACTTAACAAAGCGTTTTTCCGTAGCTACCCAAAGGCGATGAACATGGATGTTAATCTGAAAACGACGTTTAGTTTTTCGGTTAGAGTGAGATACATTATGTCCCACCATGGGTTTTTTACCCGTTATTTGACAGACCCTAGCCATAATAATCCCCAATGCAGATAGTCTTTTATAAAGACCGTTTTTATACCAGAATCCGCGTAGACTGTCAAAGAGATCTACAGTAAACCTTGTGTGGCAAAAGAGGTCATGCAACCTTTGCCGATAATGATATGGTCTAATAACCGGACATCGATTGCAGCGAGAATAGATTTGATTTCTTGGGTAATCCTTTTATCGGCTTCACTGGGTTTAGCGATACCTGAGGGATGATTATGGGCCAAAATAACGGCTGCTGCATTGTGTTGATAGACTTGTCGAAGCAGCTCGCGAGGGTATACGGTGGCTTCATTGATACTACCATGGAAGAGTTCTTTAAAGTGAATAAACCGATGGGCATTATCCAAAAATAAACAGCTGAAAACTTCATAGGGATAGGATCGCAATTTATGTGTTAAATAATGATAAACGTCCTTAGGATTTTCAAAGCTATTAGATTGTTCGAGATTTTCTTGCAAGCAGCGTGTTGCGAGTTCTTTAGCCGCTTGAATCTGGACATATTTAGCTAAACCTAAACCCAAAGTTTTAGAGAATTGTTCCAAATTGGCCGCAACAATGTCGCGTAAGCCACCAAACTGTTTTAGAAGATCACGGCTAATATCTAAAGCCGTTTTTCCACGGACACCGGTGCGAATGAATAAAGCGAGCAGTTCAGCATCTGATAAGACAGCCGCACCTTGTGCTAACAACTTTTCGCGTGGCCGTTCCATTTTAGGCCAATCATTAATAGGCATTTTTCTTTTCCATAAGTTGGTTATTATTTTTATTTTACGCGAACACAGTTAATTCGCATAAGCCCGTTACAGCTAAGAAGTAAATTCATACTCTTAATAGATTACAAACTATGAACTAGGAATTATAATCAATGCGGGAAAGTTAAAATAGTAGCAGAAGGCTTAAATTATAGATTATGTTCTTGACTCATAATCTGTTGCCATTCAAATAATGTCAGTGGCATGACTGACAAGCGATTCCCTTTTTGTAACAAACGCATGGATTTTAGTTGAGGTTGTTTTTTTAGCGCTTTGAGAGAAAGAGTGGATTTGAAAATTCGCATCAATTGTACATCAACAGCATACCAACGTGGTTTGTCGAGTTTGCTTTTCGAGTCATAATGAGGATCATGGATTTGCAGTGCCGTTTTGTCAGGATAAGCTGTCTTCACTATTTTAATGAGACCTACGATTCCGGGTGTGGCACAACTGGAATGATAAAAAAAAACCAGATCCCCTTTTTTCATTGCAAGTAGAAAATTTCGTGCTTGATAGTTTCGTACCCCATCCCAGGGTTCGGTTTGATGAGGACGTTGGGCTAAATCCTGGATGCTAAAACTGCGGGGTTCTGATTTCATTAGCCAATAATTCATTTGGTTTATCTCTCATCGATGAAGGGGTATATAACTAAAAATACGGATAATTTTTAATTAACGGTCAATTGCTTGGTTAAAAAATCGATAATTTCATGACGGCAAATGACATGGATGCTTTGTTCAGTCCTTTTTTTATATTCTATCATTTGGGTTTTTAAATTTTTTTCACTGATAACTAATCGATGTGGAATGCCGATGAGATCGTTATCGGCAAACAGTAAGCCAGGACGTTCGTCACGATCATCGAGTAAGATTTCAAAACCTGCCGCATCTAATTGTCGATAAAGCGTGTCAGTAGCCAGCTTTACCTCATCCGAGCGATGATAGGCGACAGGGATAATAACTACTTGAAAAGGTGCCATGGCAAGAGGCCAAATGATGCCTAGTGCATCGTGATTTTGTTCGATAGCGGCACCGACGATGCGTGATACACCGATTCCATAACAACCCATCTCCATGGGTTGTAAACTCCCATCTTCAGTGGTGATTGTAGCACCCATGGCACGAGAATATTTGTTTCCTAATTGGAAAATATGGCCGACTTCAATCCCGCGTTCCATTTTAAGATGACCTTTCCCATCCGGACTGGGGTCGCCAATTTGTACTTGGCGTAAATCGGCGACCGGAGGCAGCGGACAATCACGTTCCCAATTCACGTGTGTTAAATGAGAATCCTTTTCATTCGCACCGCAAACAAAATCCGCCAGCACGGCTGCCGCACGATCAACAATTAAAGGGATCGATAGTCCGATGGGGCCTAAATAACCCAATGGGAGGCGTGTTTGTGCAACAATGTCGGCTTCATCGGCAAGACTTAAAGGATGTGCAACTTCAGTTAATTTCGACGCTTTCGTAGGATTTAATTCATGATCACCGCGTAATATCAGACCGACTAAAGGATGGTGTGTTCCTTTAACGATAAGTAATTTAATCGATTGTTGTGGGGATATTTTCAGATAGTCACTCACAGCGGCAATGGTTTTTTTATCGGGTGTTTTTTCTTTTTTGAGGGGTGCAGTAGGGGCAGGGCGTTGCTGGATTTCAAGACTTTCTGCAAGCTCGGCATTAGCGGCGTAATCGCTGCTATCACTATAAAAGATTTGATCTTCACCGGTTTGTGCTAAGACTTGAAATTCTTGTGATTGACTGCCACCGATATTACCGGTATCGGCGAGAACGGCACGAAATTTTAATCCTAAGCGTGTGAAGATGCGACAATAGCAGTCATACATGGCTTGATAGGTTTCGGCCAATGACGCTTTATCGCGATGAAACGAATAGGCATCCTTCATAATGAATTCGCGTGCGCGCATGACACCAAAACGCGGCCGAATTTCATCGCGAAATTTAGTTTGTATTTGATAAAAAATGAGGGGTAATTGTTTATAGCTCCGTACTTCGTTACGTACTAAATGGGTGATCACTTCTTCGTGTGTGGGACCCAAACAAAACCCGCGTTCATGTCGATCAGACATACGGAGTAATTCAGGCCCGTACGCAACCCAGCGTTCGGATTCTTGCCAGAGTTCAGCCGGTTGTAGATTAGGCATTAAGATCTCTTGGCCGTTAATTCGATTCATTTCTTCGCGTACGATGGTTTCGACTTTACGTAACACACGTAAACCTAAAGGCAACCAGGTATAGATCCCTGAAGCCAATTGACGGATCATCCCCGCGCGCAACATCAGCTGGTGGCTTTTGATCTCGGCATCGGCCGGTGCTTCTTTGAGTGTAGGAACATAAATCTGACTGCTGCGCATCGCAAATAACCTATGAAATGTGAAGTTAAAGCTTACACTAGAATATATTTTATGCAAAATCAGTAAATTAGCGTGACAGTAAGATTATGAGCTCGCGAAACTCCTGTCTATTGCTGAACTCCCTCATTGAGAAGATAGATCAGACTACACTGGCCAAAGCGTAAACACTGTTTTAAAATGCGCTTAAGTCTGACAGCGCGTAAGAACGGGTTTCTATTTTTTGCGGACTGTCTATTAACACCCTTTTTATAAAAAAATGATGAGGAGTACTATGCCTATTTATGAGTATGCCTGTAAGGCTTGTGGCCATACTTTTGATACGATACAAAGCTTTAAAGATGAACCTTTGACCGATTGTCCGGTTTGTAAAGAACCGGCTTTGAAAAAATTGATTTCAGCCACGGATTTTCATTTAAAGGGCAGTGGTTGGTATGTGACGGATTTTAAAAACCCACCGGTTAAGAAGGATAGTCATGAAAAAGCTAAAACGGATATCCGGCAATCTGAAGAGTCAAATAAGACGCAAAAATCAGAAATACAAACCAGAGAGACCGTCCCAACCAAACCTACGGATAAACCGAGTAAAACCGATAAATCGGATACAAAATCTTCTTAATGAGATAATTATTATTCTATGCTTAGAACACATTACTGCCAGGAATTAAATCAGAGTTTAGTGAACAAAACGGTCCAAGTGTGTGCTTGGGTACATCACCGCCGTGACCATGGCGGCATCATTTTTATTGATTGTCGTGACCGTAGTGGTTTATTACAAGTGGTTTTTAATCCTGAACAAGCGGATCTCTTTAAAAAAGCGGAAACCTTACGTAATGAATATGTCGTTCAAATCAGCGGAAAAGTACATTTGCGGCCTAAAGGAACTGAAAATCCACATTTAAAATCAGGGAATATTGAATTACAGGCCACGGATCTTGTTATTTTAAACCCTTCAGCACCGCTACCGATTTCTATCGACGCCTATACGCCGGTTAGTGAAGAAGTGGCCTTGCGTTACCGTTATTTGGATTTGCGACGGCCTGAAGTTCAGGAACGTTTTCGTTTACGCACCGAAGTTGTACGATTGATACGACATTTTTATGAAGAAAGAGGATTTTTAGATATTGAAACACCGGTGCTCACTAAGGCAACACCTGAAGGTGCGCGTGATTATTTGGTACCGAGCCGTGTTCATTCGGGTGAGTTTTATGCCTTACCTCAATCGCCACAATTATTTAAACAATTATTGATGATGTCAGGGTTTGATCGTTACTATCAAATCGTACGCTGCTTTCGTGATGAAGATCTTCGTGCGGATCGTCAGCCTGAATTTACGCAGCTGGATATGGAGATGTCCTTTTGCAATGAAGAAGATATACAAGTACTCAATGAATCGCTGATCCGTTATTTGTTTAAAGAATTGTTAAATGTGAATTTACCTGATCCCTTTCCACGTATGAGTTATGCCACAGCAATGCAACGTTATGGGAGTGATAAGCCGGATCTGCGCATTCCTTTTGAGTTAGTCGATATCCATGATTTGATTAAAGACATCGAGTTTAAGGTTTTTTCAGGTCCTGCTAAGGATGCACAAGGACGTGTCGCGGCCTTACGTATTCCTAAAGGTGCTGATTTGAGCCGTAAAGCGATTGAAGATTATACGGATTATGTTTCTATCTTTGGTGCTAAAGGTTTGGCTTATATTAAAGTTTTGGATCGTTCACAGGGATTAGAAGGTTTGCAGTCGCCCATCTTGAAATTTATTCCTGATACGACGGTTGCAGCGATACTCGATCGGGTCAACGCTGAAAATGGTGATATTATTTTCTTTGGCGCAGGTAAATCAAAAATTGTGTCAGAGTCTTTGGGTGCTTTGCGAGTCAAATTAGGCCACGACTTTAATTGTGTTAAGAATGAATGGTCTCCTTTATGGGTGGTCGATTTTCCGTTAGTTGAGTTCGATGCCGAAGGAAAACGTTGGCAGGCCTTACATCATCCTTTTACGGCACCTAAGCTGAATGATGTTTCCGAGCTACAGGCGAATCCTGCGTCCAGTCTATCGAGAGCCTATGATATGGTGCTTAATGGTTGTGAGATTGGTGGTGGTTCGATCCGTATTCATGATACGGCAATGCAATCGGCGGTCTTTGATCTGTTAGACATTACTGAAGCCGAACAGCAAGAAAAATTTGGTTTTTTACTGAAAGCATTGAAATTCGGTTGTCCGCCGCATGGGGGGATGGCTTTTGGCTTGGATCGTTTAGTCATGTTAATGACCGGTGCTAAATCGATACGTGATGTGATTGCGTTTCCAAAAACTCAAACGGCCAGTTGCCCGTTAACAGAAGCGCCGAGTTCGGTTTCTGAACAGCAATTAAAAGACTTGTCTTTGCAGATTGTAAAAAGTAAGCGACAGAACGTATCCAAAAAGCGGTCGGATGATATTTTTTGATAGGAGATGGTTTGATTGGGTTATTATCAATGCTATCGTTATTGATAGGCACACCGTATCAACACACTATTTGGATAAGTAAGCGCTATGTCAAATTCTAATCCGTTGAATTTAAGTAAGTCCACAAGCGGCGATTATCGGATTCCGATTAAAGCCATTTTTTTAGAGGCTTGGTACCGTGTCAAAGGGATGAAGGCCGTTTTTTGGGGAGGCTTTCTTTACTTCATACTCGTGATGGGGGCCGCCTGTGTTTTGATGGGTCTTATATTGGCCCTTTACGATGTCTTTGTGTTGCCATTGGCAACCGCGCATAGTGCACTTTCTTTTTACCATCTCAAGCTAGGACTTAAATTTATCGTTGTGGGCATTGTCGAAATGATACGCTTTTTATTAACGGCTTCATTAGCGTATTTAGCTTTGAAACATTTAAGAAATGAACCTATTCATGCCCGTATGGCTTTTTCATTTCGTCATGCTTGGCGTCCTTTATTGTGGATTGCCTTATTACTTTATTTATTAAATAGTTTTATTCTTTCGAGTGCAAGTCTTCTTTTGCATAGTGCATTCCAACAACCACTCTTTTTTTTAGGTCCTATTTTAGGCAGTATTTTTTCATTGCTCATTTTTTTAATCTGTTTCTTTTTATATTTTTATTTTTCGATCATTGTCTTTATGACAGTATTACTGATTCTGGACCAAAAATTATTGATTAAGCAAAGTTTAAGTTTGGCATTTGTGTCTGTTAATCAACATGTCTTTAAAAACATCTTTTTGATCATCATGACAAGTATTGTGTTTGGTATTTTAGTGTTGATCACTTTAGGAATGGGTTTGATTTGGTTATTACCGATGACCTCCTTAGTGACCGCTATCCAATATAATCAAATTTTTTGTGAAGGTAACTTAGTATAAGCAATAGCGTATGGCAGGACATAGTAAATGGGCAAATATACAGCATCGAAAAGGTAAACAAGATGCTAAACGAGGTAAATTATTTACCCAATTAATCCGTGAAATTACCGTGGCCGCGCGAATGGGCGGCAGTGATCGCAATAGTAATCCGCGTTTGCGTTTGGCGTTGGATAAAGCACTCTCGGCGAATATGGCGCGAGATACGATCGATCGTGCGATCCAGCGGGGTGCGGGCGGTTTAGAGGGTGCGCAGATGGAGCAGATTCGTTACGAAGGTTACGGACCGAAAGGGGTGGCTGTTTTAGTCGACACCTTAACTGACAATCGTAATCGTACGGTGGCTGAAGTACGGCATGCCTTCAGTAAGTCGGGTGGTCATTTGAGCACTTTGGGATCGGTCGCTTATTTATTTAGTAAAAAAGGTGTTATTACCTTTCCTCCTGGCGCTGAAGCGGATCGTATTTTAGAGATTGCTTTAGAGGCAGGGGCCGAAGATGTGGTGACTTATCCTGATAAAAGTACCGATGTAACCGTGGAAGAAAGCCAGCTTGCGGATTTAATCCAGCGTTACCAAGAAAACAATTTAAAGAGTGCCCATAGTGAAGTGACTTGGTTAGCTCGCACTAAAGTTGAGCTGAATAAAGCGGATCAAGAAAAACTGGATCACTTATTGGAAGTACTCGAAGATTTAGATGATGTGCAAAATGTCTATACGAATCAAGCCTAATGCTTAATCACCCGCTTAATAATACGGAAAGTAAAAAAGTGATTATTTTAGGTATCGATCCCGGTTCTTGTACGACGGGTTATGGTCTTATCCAAAAGGATGGTTCGCTATTAAATTATCTGGATAGTGGTTGTATTAAAGTTGCCAAGATTGATTTTTCGCAACGCTTGGAAAAAATATTTACGGGTTTACAAGTGGTCCTACAGCAGCATGCACCGGATGAAGCAGCTGTTGAGCAAGTCTTTATGCATATTAACCCGACTGCCGCACTCAAGTTAGGTCAAGCGCGCGGTGCGGCATTGGTCGCGGCAGCGTTGGCTAAATTAACGGTGTGTGAATATTCTGCGCGGCAGGTTAAACAATCAGTGGTTGGCTATGGCGCCGCAAATAAACAACAAGTACAGCATATGGTGCGTGTTTTATTAAATTTAGACCGTACGCCGCCCGCGGATGCAGCGGATGCCTTAGCGATTGCGATCTGTCATGCGCAAGTGCGACAATTAAACGGGAGAGGATTCAGGCAAGGATTTCGACGAGGAAGAAGACGATGATCAATCGATTGCGCGGTATACTGATTGAAAAGCAACCACCGATTTTATTAGTTGAGGTGGCGGATGCTTTTACTTATGAGGTGCAAACCTCGATGCATACTTTTTATCAATTACCGGAATGTGGAGAAAAGGTTTTTTTATACACACAATTTATTGTGCGTGAAGAGGGACATTTTTTGTATGGTTTTAGCACGGTAGATGAGCGGGCTTTATTTAATCAACTGCTCAAAGTCAATGGTGTTGGGCCTAAAGTGGCTTTAGGGCTTTTATCCAAGATCGAGGTTTCCGAATTTGTTCGCTGTGTCGAACAACAAAATATCCTTGCTTTACAAGCCGTTCCGGGTATCGGCAAGAAAACGGCTGAGCGTTTAATGATGGAGATGCGTGATCGATTAAAAATTTTATCCCATAACCAATCTGAAATGTCTGTAAAAAGTGATAGGTTATCACTTCATCAGAATCAACAAGATGCGATTGCGGCCTTGGTGGCCCTCGGTTATAAAAACCAGGAGGCCAGTCGAGCGGTGTTACAGATCAAAGACAGTTCGCTTCCTTTAGAAGCACTCATTCGACAAGCTTTAACCAGTGTGGGTTAAGTTTTTATAAAGAAAAATTCGAGTGGTTGCTAGCATCTTCAGGATTCTGATGAACTTCCGCTTGAAAAACTAAAGGCGGGGTGTCAGAAGAACGATAGTTTCTGCTTGTACTTGGTGTAGATTCTGCTAATAGTGGCGTTGTGGTGAGTACTTCAGCGTGTTGACTTAAAATATGACAAGCCTCTTTAACGGCCCCTAATTTGTTTTTAATAGTGAACAAGAGGGTTTTTAGATTTTCAACGGCCGATCGATTATTAAAAATCAAATCGATTAATACCCAAATAAAAACGCTAACTGGTATTATGGCTAAAAACGGGGAGTGGGATGTGACGGTTATAAAAATGCTTAAAACTATTATAAAACTGACCATGCCGCTTGTATTATCAGGGATAATATTTAAAAAATTCTTGATTCGTGGGTAGCGTTCACAGTTTTTTAGATATTTTTTAAGATTTTCTATTAGCGATTGCCTAGAATTGTTGAGAAAATTTTTCCATTCATCGCTCTGCGAGGAATCGATAGATAAATTATCTAAATCTTGAATAGTCTTAAGACAATCCTGCACTAATTGAGTACGACAACCTTTTAGCTGTTTAATACTGATTAAATCGAGTTCATTTTCATCCCTCCAAGTCAGTTCCCCAATGCAAGGGATCTGATCTTTTAGTAATTGAGCGGTTTCTTGGGAAAATGTTAATAACATTATTAATGGCTTTTATTTATTGGAGTAAGAAAATGGATCGGTTTTGCATAATAAATATTAGACAGGATTTACTTGACTTAAATCAAGCTTTTTATTTCAGTTTAACTTGTCTTGCTAAAATTGTTATAATTCACTCATAATAAGTGGTTTGGTTCGTCAAAAATGTATTTGTGTATTTGAATTATATCATTCGCTTATCTCCTGCTCTTTATTATGCCAATCTCTGATCGCTTAACGACTGCAAAGAAATTGTCTGAGGACGATAGATTATTACCTCGTATCCGTCCACTGGCATTAGCAGATTACTTAGGTCAATCGGCAGTGTGTGAGCAAATGGCTTTGTTTATCCAAGCCGCTCGTGCGAGAACGGAAGCGTTAGATCATGTATTAATCGTTGGACCGCCAGGCCTAGGTAAAACCACCTTAGCCCATATTGTGGCGCATGAAATGGGAGTGGCACTGAAACAAACTTCTGGACCGGTTTTAGAAAGGGCCGGCGATCTGGCGGCCTTGCTAACGCATCTTGAAGCCAAAGAGGTCTTGTTTATTGATGAAATCCATCGTTTAAGTCCAGTGATTGAAGAGATATTGTATCCCGCTTTAGAAGATTACCAACTGGATATCATGATAGGCGAGGGCCCTGCGGCACGTTCGATTAAGCTCGATTTACCGCCCTTTACATTAATTGGCGCGACAACGCGTGCGGGTTTATTAACCTCACCGCTACGCGATCGATTTGGGATTGTACAACGTTTAGAATTTTATAGTGTTACGGATCTCTGTCGTATCGTATCGCGTTCGGCCGGCATTTTAGGCGTGAAAATCGATCCAGAAGGTGCGAATGAAATTGCTAAGCGTGCACGAGGGACGCCACGCATCGCCAATCGTTTGCTACGCCGCGTCAGAGATTTTGCGGAGGTGAAAGCGGACGGAAAAGTCGATCAATGTTTAGCCGAACAGGCACTTGATCTTTTAGAAGTGGATAGGGCAGGTTTTGATCAACAAGATCGAAAATTATTATTAACATTATTAGAAAAATTTGAAGGGGGTCCAGTTGGATTAGATAGTCTAGCCGCAGCCATTGGTGAAGAACGCGATACCATCGAAGAGGTGATCGAACCGTACTTAATTCAGCAAGCCTTTATGATGCGTACACCCCGTGGCCGTATAGCCACTAAAAAAACCTATCTCCATTTTGGTTTGACGATGCCGAGTCACCTAAATGGTCAAAAGCAACTCCGTTGTGATTTTTCTGATAAAATAAACTAAGGTTAACTTGTACTCAAAGCGCATATTTTTATATGTAGCTGATATCCATGTCATTTTTTGTTTAGAAAATATCTAAGACAATAATGAGTACCGCTTAAACTTGATAACAACGCTAACCAACCCGCAAAAAAGAGCTTTTCGCGTAAGTCCAGTAAAAAAAGAGGTAGACTATGCCAACAATCGATTCATCCCTCTGGGGTTATTTTTCTACTGCCAGTGGGATTGTTAAATGCGTCATGTTAATTCTGCTTGTCGCATCCATCGTGTCCTGGTCGATGATCTTGCAACGCGGATTTATTTTAAGGCGATCACGAAAATTGCTGGCTCAATTTGAAGATAAATTTTGGTCCGGTATTGATCTGGGTAAATTGTACACCGAGCTAAATCGTGAACCCGATCAACACAGCGGTCTGGCCTGTATTTTTCATGCGGGGTTTCGTGAGTTCATGCGTTTGCATCAACAAGTGGGTGATGCCCCGGTTATTATTATGGAAGGGGTACAGCGTTCAATGCGGATTGCCTATTCTGAGCAACATCAACAATTGGAAAAACATCTGGATTTTTTAGCGACTTTAGGTTCAACCAGTCCCTATATTGGACTGTTTGGTACGGTGTGGGGGATTATGACTTCTTTCCAAGCTTTGTCGGCTTCGCAACAGACGGCGACCATTGCCATGGTCGCGCCCGGTATCTCTGAAGCCTTAGTGGCGACGGCCATGGGTTTATTTGTCGCCATTCCTGCCGTCATTTTTTATAATCGCTATGCGCATCAAATCCAACACTTATTAGTCAATTATCATCGTTTTCAGGAAGAATTCTCGAGTATATTGTATCGACAAATTCATGGGAATCTCAGTAATGCATAATCCTTATCCCATTCCACCCGGACGATCGAAAAGACCGTTAGCTGAAATCAATGTCGTTCCTTATATCGATGTCATGTTAGTGTTATTAGTGATCTTTATGGTGACGACGCCCTTACTCTCTCAAGGGATTAAAGTCAATTTGCCACAAGCAAAAGCACAAACCATAGTGCCTGCTCAAGAACCTCTCATTGTCTCGATTGATGAAAAAGGACTGTATTATTTAAATACCGCAGAACATCCAGAAACCGCATTAGATGCCCATCAATTGAGCTTAGCGGTCCGTGAGCAAATACGTGATGCAGAACAGAAAAAATCTCCACGCCAAGTGTTTGTAAAAGGGGATAAAAATGTGGATTATGGTAAGGTCGTCTCCGCGATGGTGTTGTTACAACAAGCCGGCGCAATGAATATTGGTTTGTTAACGGGGTCACCGCGACGAGCGGTTTGACTGTGATGCTTGCGAGGCGGATTAATAAAGAAAGCTATCGTACTTCGCTGGTTATTGCGATCGTATTGCACGGTGTTTTATTGTTAGCCTTATTCTTAACACTGCGCCATAGCTCAAAATTATTATTAGCGCCGGCACCCTTGCAAGTCATACATGCAACAGCGGTATCGATGGATGCATGGGTACAAAAATCTACGCCTAAAATAAAACCCATAAAACCATTACCTACGGTGGTTGCAAAGACCTTATCCAAACCCGTGTTATTGGAAAAAAGTCCTGTGTTGTTGAAGATTAAGGAGAAAAAGTGTCATAAAGCTGAACAAGATAGAATGATTCCACTCAAAGTACCGAATAAACACACTTTATTAGTCAAAAAGCCGATTGTTAAAACAAAATTGAACAAAGTGGTGGAAAATAAACCAAAAAAAGCCATTGTACGGGCCCAGCTCAAGCCATCAAAAGAATCGCTAAAACGAGTTGAAAAAAATATTCAGCAATTACTGGATCAGGAAATGAAATCTCTGGCAAAACAACAAATCAATGTAGCACGCAATGCGGCGACGACAGATAAGTATCGACATCTCATCTTACAAGCGATTGCTCAACAATGGATTATTCCACCGGAAACCAATAAACACTTAGAGACGAAATTAACCGTGCATTTGGCACCGGGAGGCATGGTGTTAGAGGTTATTATTGTGAAAAGCAGTGGTAATCCGGTACTCGATCGATCGGCACAAACCGCCGTGTATAAAGCCTCGCCGTTGCCTGTGCCAAAAAATAGGGGTTTGTTTTCTACGTTTCAACAAATCAACCTCACCGTACGACCCGAGGGAATTATGACTCAATAGTAATAGTTTTTTTCACAAGGTTTCAAATTTATTTGAAGCGATTTGATCTGGCTCAAGAAGCGGTTGGCTTGAAATTCTAGGTAATGTAGAACATCTTTGGGAGAGTTTTCTGCTAAAATAGTCTATGTCTGAGTTTAAATCATTTAAATATTTTTCAATATTAACTATTGGATTTTCATTTTTCCCTAATTCAATGATCCGCTCGAATATTAATTGATGAGGTTGGGTAATCAATAGTCTTGTTAGATAGTCTTTCAAGGGTTCCCATATCGATTCGCGAGCCTCAGGACTCAACAAGAATTGATGAACTGAATCATCTTCTAAGCGCCTAAGGTTTTCCGCTGTTAACAGGTTTGTTTCCTTTAAAGCAATCAAAATGATAGCCATGTTAGTGGCAAACGGTGGTTTTTTAAGAATAGCGTTAAAGTTATCTTGATTTAAGCAATGGTGATCATTCAGTGTATTCACGGCTTGAGCAATATTATTAAACTCTTTTGGAACAACCTCTTCAATCGCATTAAAATTAGCTTTTGTTAAAAGCTCGTGGCGATGTAACTGTTCCACTATTTTTGCAAGTGCTTGAAGAACCTTCGCTTCGAGCTTGTTTAATTTTTCTAAATAACTTGACTCAAAGATCTTAGCCGTACAGAGCTGATCGGTTATTTTAGGGACGTCATTTAAGTTTTGTTCTTCTAAATAAGTTAATAAGGTTTGATAAACTTGATAAGAGGCTTGTATAGGACGCGGTAGGTTTTCAATAAAACAGTGATAAAGTTTAAAATGATTGCTTTGATCGGTTTCGTTTAATGAACGTAACGCGCGTATAGCGGCCTGATCACGACGAAAGAGGCGCCGCCAGAAACCTTTTCTTTGATCATAATTAGCTAAGGCCTCTTGTATGGCTTCGGGGAATGGCATAGTAACTCCTTGTTATTACCTATTGAATTGCAAATTGAATTGCAAACTTTCAGATTAAATACAGGATAAGTATAAAGTACTTACATGGAAATAGTCATGTCCTTTTTGATAGGTAAAATATCAAGATAGACAAAATTTTTTTCACTGTTTAATATGATTTGTCCTATGAGGTCACTTTTTAACAGTTTAATGTCAGTGAGTCTAAGTTGAGATTATACAACAATGTCGAATAACCGTTTTATCCAACGCTGTCTACAGCACCCTTATTACCCTTGGTTAGTTTGGGGTTTAGCAGCAGGTGCTTTTTTTATTGAATATTTTGCCCGAGTTGCGCCGGGTGTGATGGCCGACTCTTTGATGCGCGATTTTAAAGTGCAGGCTTTAGCCTTGGGAAGTTTATCGGCTTTTTTTTATTATACTTATGTCGGCATGCAGATTCCGGTCGGTATTTTGGTTGATCGATTTAGCCTACGTTGGTTATTGACCAGCATGATTCTGCTTTGTGGTGTATCTTGTCTTATTTTTGCGACCACAACTCAGCTTGAAATGGCGGCCTTTGCGCGCTTAGCGATGGGCTTTGGTGCCGCCTTTGCTTTTGTGAGTGCATTAAAAGTGGCAGCGGTGTGGTTTCCGGCGCAAAAATTTGGATTATTAGCTGGTTTAACACAGGCTTTAGGGATGTTGGGTGCTGCCGTGGGTCAAATGCCAATGGCCTATTTAGTCGAGCATTTCGGTTGGCGTAACGCGTTGGTTTTTATTGCTAGTTTAATGATCTTACTGTCTATCTTAGTGTTGTTATTGGTTCGTGATCGCAATTTGTCAACCGCTCAAACTCAGGCTAAAAAATCGTTAACACAATCACCTTGGTCAGGCCTAGTGCGGGTATTGAAAAATCGACAAAGTTGGTGGAACGCTTTATTAGCGGGTTTGTTATATGCACCTACAGCAGCATTAGCCGAACTATGGGGCGTTAAATTTTTCCGTCAGACTTATCATTTAACCAATGAAGTGGCGGCGCTGGGTATCAGTTTAATCTTTATTGGTTGGACGGTAGGCGGCCCTTTAATCGGTTGGATTTCAGATAAAATTCAACGCCGTAAACCGATTATCATTTTGTCGGCCAGTTTTAGTTTATTATTTGCGAGTCTCGTCATTTTAGTACCGGGCTTGCCTTTGGGCATTTTATTTAGTTTATTATTTTTATATGGATTTGCGAATACCGGTGTGGCAACGGCTTATGCGGTAGCCTCTGAAATTAATCCGCAAGCGGTGGCTGGAACTTCCGTTGCCTTTGCGAACATGGCCTCAGTGATTATTGGTGCAGGGTTCCAACCGCTAATAGGCTGGTTATTGCAGAAAAATTGGAGTGGATTAATGATACAAGGTTTGCCTTATTATTCTAATTACGACTTTCGTTCGGCTTTATTGATCTTGCTTATCTGTTTATTATTAGCCATCTTTGTGGCTTGCGGTATTAAAGAAACCTATTGTCGACGTATTTATTAGCCTAAAGTGCGCATCTAATTCTTTCGTAATCATTTTCATTGACTTTATTAAATAACGTAGGATGCCTTTAAAATTGAAATAAATTAAAAATTAGTAATTTTTTTTAAAAAAATAGTTGGCTATTTATTCATTAATTTAGATGAACTCGCAATTCGAGTAATTTGCATTAAAATGGGAACTGGCCCAAAAATTTCATAAAATTATTGGTTCGGCGGTATTCAGCGCGAGCGAATAGGGTTCTCATTAAACTTGATACACATTGAGTCATTTTATGCGATTAAAAAATACTTCGGCTACTTATGGCACAGTGGCTAAATGCTTTCATTGGCTTATGGCGGTTCTTATTATCGGAATGTTTATGCTTGCTTACACCATGATTAATATTCCGACATCCGATTTTAGGGAGCGCTTATATAGTCTCCATAAAGCGACCGGTTTGCTGTTGTTTGGCTTAGTAATCTTGAGACTTTTCTGGCGTTTTATCAATATTGGACCGAAACTACCGCCATCGATTCCGCTTTGGCAACGTCAATTTGCCAAATTAAATATTATTGCCTTGTATCTCTTAATGCTGGCGATGCCATTGACTGGCTTTTTAATGTCGACGCTCGGTCATCATGCGGTGAGTTTTTATGGTATGTTGACTATTGCACCTTTAGCGAATAATCCGTTGGCTTCTCAATTTTTTAATAAAACGCATGAGATATTGGCTTATTTATTGATCTTTTCAGTTACGTTGCATGTAATCGGTGCGTTTTATCACCCTGTTTTGCAAAGAATGCGGGTGCTATCTAAAAATAGAATAACGGAGAATAATAAATGAACGGTTTGTATTTAAAAAAATGCCTTGCTATGAAAAAAGTGAGTTTTATAGTGCTCAGCGTGTGGTCATTCGGTGGTTTAGTGATGAGCTCCAATGCATTCGCAGCATTGAATCTTGAGCTAACGCAAGGGGTTACAAATCAATTACCGATTGCCATCGTTCCATTCGAGAGCAAAGAGGTATTTACATCTGAAAATGACGTAAGCCGGGTAATTGAATCGGATTTAAGCCATAGTGGTCAGTTTAAAGCCCTATTGGCGAAAACGCAGAGGTTGCCACAACCTTACACGAGTGAAAAAGTTTCTGTCGCTTATTGGCGAGCCCATCATGTTGATGATGTGGTATGGGGAAAAATAATTGCCCTAGGGCAGGGGCAATATCGCGTTCAAATGAGTTTGGTTAATGTGGCGCAAGGTCGAAAACAAGTTTTAGTGCAACGCGAGTTTACGGTGAAGTATCCGCAACTACGTGCATTAGCGCACCATCTGAGTGATATGGTTTACGAAAAGCTAACCGGCGTTAAAGGTGTTTTTTCGACACGCATTGCGTATGTGTTAGTCACGCGCCAGAATAATCATCGAGTTTATAGTTTACAAGTAGCCGATATGGATGGTCATAACGCTAAACCTTTACTCACTTCAACACAACCGATAATGTCACCGGCGTGGTCCCATGATGGGAAACGTATTGCTTATGTTTCTTTTGAAAACATCATGCCGCGTATTTATATCCAAACGATTGCGACAGGCCAGCGCCAATGTGTTAGTGGTTATCCGGGCATTAATGGGGCACCGGCATGGTCACCGGATGATAAGACTTTAGCCTTAGCTTTGTCTAAAAATTCGGCGACACCCAAGATTTATTTAATGGATTTGGCGAATAAAGATTTACGCCAATTAACTTTTGGATTTTCGATTGATACCGAACCCACTTGGTCGAAAAATGGACGGTTCTTGCTTTTTACGTCGGATAGAGGAGGGGGACCACAGATTTATAAAATGAATTTACACAATAACCGAATACAACGCGTTACATTTGAGGGTAGTTATAATGCGAGTGCTTCTTTTTCACCGAATGGAAAAATGATAGTGGTACTCAATCGTGAACAAGGAATGTATAATATAGCCGTGCAAAATTTAGACGACGATGTTTTATTTAGCATTACCCATTCAGGTTTTGATGCATCGCCCAGTTTTGCGCCAAATGGACAACTGGTTTTATTTGAATCAAAACCCGGTGAGCATAGCTTATTAGGTATGGCTTCCATCGATGGAAGAATCAGTTGTCGCTTACCCACACCTGCAGGTGATGTACAAGATCCCGTCTGGTCGCCTTTTTTTCAAGTTAACTATTTTATTTGAGAGGGTTATTTATGTTAATAAAAAAATTATTCAGTATGAGTATCATAACCGTTGCTTTTTTTAGTTTAAGTGCTTGTTCGACGGCAGACCAAAGTGAATTAGGCGAGATAAGTGCGAATCCGACGCCTACCGAGCGCGCGATGACAGAAGGGGCCGGTGATGTCGGTAGTTTTTATGCGGATGAAAGCAGTCATCCGCTGCAAGTCGGTAATCAAACCTATCATTTTGATTTTGATAAAAGTTTTGTGCGCGATGAGGATAAGGCTTCACTACAGGTACAAGCGAATTACCTCATTGAGCATCCGCAAGCTAAAATATTAATAGCGGGTAATACTGATGAAAGAGGTAGTCGTGAATATAATATTGGCTTGGGACAACGCCGTGCTTTAAGTGTACAACAATTTTTACTTGAAAGAGGTGTGAGTAAAAACCAAATCTTAACGGTCAGTTACGGTGCAGAAAAACCTATAGCTTTTGGTCATAGCGAAGCGGATTATGCGAGAAATCGGCGGGCAGATTTACAGTATCAAACTCCGGTCATCACCGATAAGATGTCCTACTAGGAATTTACTATGTTATTGAATTTAACTTTGAAAAGAGCGTTTAACTTAGTCAATAGAAACCCTTTATCGGATCGAAGGATAAATCCAAGTCGAGTTAAATCAATGAGATTTGGTTTAGGCTGTGTGAGCTTACTCTTAAGCTTACACGTATACGCCTTAGCGCCGGTTGTGGATGCTTATGAAGATGACGATGTTGCGTCCCCTACCATTACAGAGAACTCACCCGGTGCTTCGGACAATCATTCAGCAAGCCGGCTTTCACCAAACCCAGCGCCTGCTGAGATACCTCCTGTATCGAATAATTCGGCTTCTTTTTCATTAGAACAGCGCGTCACCATTTTAGAACGTCAAATGACTAATGTTAATCCTTTACTCGTGCAGATAGATGATCTCCAACAACAACTGCGTAACTTACAAGGCCGATTTGAAACACAACAACATGTGATTAAAGTGTTAGAAGAGCAAGTCCGCAACCAATATCTCGCACTTGATAAGCGTTTTGCACAGCGTGCGCACGCAACCTATTCTTCTGGAAAACCCCTTCGCGTCTCAAACATGACAGAGAATACATTAGCCCCTCGTCCACTGGTCGATCTGAGTGGTTCTAAAAAAGAAAATTCGTTGGATCGTAAATCGATGATGCCAAATGCGGCACCGACACCTGCTGCAGAGCGTGCTTATCAATCGGCTTTTCAGCGATTAAAATCAAAACAATACAACGAAGCCATAGACGCCTTTGAAGCATTCACAAAGAAATATCCTAATGATCTCAATGTCGCCAATGCCGATTATTTTTTAGGTCAGCTTTATTTATTACAAGGTAAAGCGGAATCCTCTATTAATTGTTTTACTCGTTTTATAAGTCGCTATAGTCAAGATTCACGTGTCCCTGATGCGATGTTGCAATGTGGTTTAGCTTATTTTGCTAAGGGGGATAAAAAAATGGCTATGGAACTCTTTGAAAAGATAATCCAGCAATACCCTGATTCTAAAGCCGCTCAAGCCGCACAAGCACGTTTGCAACAATTTAAAGCCATGATTTCTGCTGCAAGCATTTCATCGAAAAACAAAGTTTAATTTGGCTTTAATGAGTAACATAAAAATAATATAAGATGAGAATTGCATTAGGTATTTCCTATCATGGTAGTGCATATCATGGCTGGCAGTCACAAACGGGATTAGCTTGTATACAAACTTATTTAGAACGAGCGATTCGCCAAATCGCGGATCATCCAATCACTTTAACTTGTGCGGGCCGTACCGATAAAGGCGTGCATGCGCTTGATCAAGTCGCGCATTTTGATAGCAAAGTACAACGACCAAAACAGGCTTGGTTGTTAGGAAGCAATAGCTATTTACCCGCGGATATTCGTATTAACTGGGTACAAACTGTTGATAAGACTTTTCATGCTCGCTTCTCAGCGGTTGCGCGGCGTTACCATTACATTATTTATAATTATCCTTTAAAGAGTGCGCTTTGGAATCAATATACGAGTCATTATTATTATCCTTTGAATGAAAATCATATGCATTCTGCTGCCCAGTATTTACTGGGCGAACATGATTTTAGTTCGTTTCGTGCGGCAAGTTGTCAATCAAAGAATGCACGGCGTGAGATCCAATCTATTAAAGTTAATCGCCAAGGGTGTTATGTGATCATTGCTATTCAAGCGAATGCTTTTTTACATCATATGGTGCGGAATATCAGTGCCGTATTAATGACGATAGGCGCAGGTAAAAAGCCCATCGCATGGGCTAAAGAAGTTTTATTAGCGAAAAATCGTCAAGCAGCGGGTGTGACCGCTTCACCTAATGGACTCTATTTATCACAAGTATTTTATCCAAAATGCTTCGTTTTCCCAAAACCAGAAGATAATTTTTTGAATGAATTTTTGCACACGGGTAATGATACCTCTTTTTTAGTAGCACGAAACGCTTATTAGTGTCTCTTAAGATATTTTGGGAATAAAATACTTGGTTTTAACGGAGCGCTATTGCATAATCCCTTCAGTTTTACTCTAATACATATAAAGTGAGGTAACCTGTGTAATGAACGGGAATGTCCTTGAGCTCAAAGGCGTCACTAAATGTTTCGATGGCGAAGAGGTGTTAGAAAATATTAGCTTTGACGTGAGGCATGGTGAATTTTTGACCTTGCTAGGACCGAGTGGTTGTGGAAAGACAACTTTACTGCGTTTAATTTCCGGTTTTGAACAACCAGATAGCGGTGTTATCTGTATTAACGGTATCGATGTCAAAGGCTTATCTCCGCAAGCGCGCCATGTGAATACCGTTTTCCAAAGTTATGGGTTATTTCCGCATTTGAATGTCTTTGATAATGTGGCTTTTGGTTTGCGCTGCAAGGGCGGATTGTCTAAAGCAGAAATTAAGCAGCAGGTTAATGAGGCTTTAACCATGGTGAAGTTGGCTCACTTAAGTGAGCGTAAACCTTCGCAGTTGAGTGGTGGTCAGCAACAACGGGTGGCGATTGCGCGAGCGGTGGTCAATAAACCTAGCATTCTGTTATTAGATGAGCCCTTAAGTTCTTTAGATTATCGTTTACGAAAAACCATGCAGCTTGAGTTGAAACAATTACAAACGCAGCTGGGTATTACCTTTATCTTTGTGACGCACGATCAAGAAGAAGCCTTATCCATGTCCGATCGTGTCGTCGTCATGCATGAAGGACGGATTGAGCAAATTGGAACACCGCGTGAAGTCTATGAGGAACCGCATAGCTTACGCGTTGCGCGTTTTATCGGTGAAGTCAATATCTTTGAAACACAGATTATTTCGGCCGATGAACATGTATTCCATAGTCTTATTGAAGGTAAAGAATTTACATTGAAAAATAGACGCCATTTTTCTAAGGGTCAAAAAGCTTATATCTTAGTCAGGCCAGAAGATCTTGAAGTATGGTCGCCGGCTGAGGTGATGGATACCTCTCAAATGTTTCCAGGCGTGGTTGAGCAAGTGATTTACAAGGGTTCAACGGTGGATCTGATGGTGCGTTTGGAAAGTCAAACTTTATTAGCAGCGACACAATTTTTTAATGAAGATGATGAAAAATTAGATTTCCATGCGGGTGAGTCCGTTTGGGTCCATTGGATTCCTGGATGGGAGGTTATTTTACCTGATGAAATCTGATCGTCTTTTTAAAGGAACCACGATCAGCATGGTTTGGTGTTGGTTGTTTCTTTTTGCTTTATTACCGAGCGTACTTGTTCTTATTATGAGTTTTCTTCAAAATGATCCAACGGATCTTTTTCGTTGGAAATTTTCACTGCAAAACTATCAAGCTTTAGCTAATCCTATTTATTTTAAAGTATTTTGGCATTCTTTTTATATTGCCGGTTTGTGTAGCGTAATTTGTCTCGTTTTAAGCTATCCTTTTGCCTATGTATTGGCCCGACTCGATTCAAAATACAAAAGTTTATTATTATTTTTGGTCATTATTCCTTTTTGGACCAGTTCCTTAATCCGCACGTATGCGATCATCTCGATACTCAAGGTTAAAGGCTTGCTCAATACGGTATTATTATCGTTAGGAATTATCCAGCATCCCTTAACAATTTTGTATAGCAGCACCGCCGTCATCATTGGCTTAGTCTATAGCCTACTTCCTTTTATGATTTTGCCTTTATATGTCAATATCGAAAAATTAGAGACGCAATATATTGATGCCGCTCGCGATTTAGGCGCAAATACGTTGACAACTTTTTTGCGTGTAATTCTACCGTTAACCTTGCCGGGTATCATGGGCGGGATCATTTTAGTTTTCTTACCGGCAATGAGTATGTTTTATATTCCCGATATTTTAGGAGGGGCTAAATCCTTGTTGGTAGGTAATTTGATTCAAAATGAATTTTTAGCGGCACATAATTGGCCACTCGGATCCGCAGTGAGTATGGTACTCACTCTGGCCATGGGTTTACTTCTCTTATTGTATCGACGCGCCAATAAAATAGGGCCCTATTACGATGAATCGATTGGCGAAATTTAGTTATTTAGCAGCGATCTACTGTTTTCTTTATTTTCCTATTATTTTATTAATTATTTATTCATTTAATCATTCGATCTATTCCTTACTTTGGCATGGCTTCACGCTAGATTGGTATAAACAACTGGGTGATGATAGCGATCTTATCGTTGTCACGTTGCATTCCTTAGAAGTGGGTGTGTTAGCAGCCAGTCTTGCGACACTAATAGGTACGATTGCTGCGACCTGTCTGTATCGTTATCGTTTTTTTGGAAAGCATTTATTACATGGTTTATTGTTTGTATTGATCGTTTCACCGGATATTGTGATGGGTATTTCATTACTCATCTTATTTTTTTTATTGAATATGCGTTTAGGTTTTTGGTCACTCTTACTCTCGCATATTACTTTTTGTATTCCTTTTGTTGCTGTCACGGTTTATAGTCGTCTGACGGGTTTAGATAAAAATATTTTTGAAGCCGCGCGTGATTTAGGCGCGAGTGACTTAATAAGTTTTCGACGGATTATTATTCCTATGTTATGGCCGGCTATTTTAGCAGGATGGTTATTAAGCTTTACACTCTCATTAGATGATGTGATCATTAGCTTTTTTGTTACGGGTCCTGATTTTCAGATTTTACCTTTATACATTTACTCATTAGTACGTATCGGATTAAAGCCTGAATTAAATGCCTTGTGTTCAGTAATGTTTGTCATCACATTACTTATTGTCGTGATTTTCCAACTGATATTACCTAAAAAGGTGAATCAATAGCCATGCGTGTATTTTGTTTTTTTATGCTATTATTGGGTTTATTCGCAAAAGCCCATGCGAAAGACAATGTGGTGAATATTTATAATTGGTCGAGCTATATTTCCAGTGATATATTAAAAGAATTTACTAAAGAAACGGGGATTAAAGTTAATTATGCGACCTATGATAGTAACGAGACTTTGTATGCGAAGCTGAAAGCAAATCCTCATACCGGCTATGATGTGATTGTTCCTTCGACTTATTTTGTTGATCGTATGCGTCAACAAGGGATGTTACGGCCGCTCGATAAATCTCGTTTATCCAATTTTAAGAATCTTAATCCCACTTTACTTAATAAATCGTATGATCCAGGTAATCATTATAGTATTCCGTATTTTTGGACCTTAACGGCCATTGCGGTTAATAGTAAAATTCATTCGCCTCAGCAACTGAAAAATTGGGCGGATTTTTGGAATCCACATTATCGAAATCAATTACTTTTATTGGACGATGTCCATGAAGTCTTTTCTATGGCTTTAATGGTGTTGGGTTATTCAGCCAATGACACCGATCCTGAACATATACGAAAGGCCTACCTTAAATTAAAGCAATTAATGCCGAATGTCCGTTTATTTAATAATGACGGTGTCAAATCACTGTTTATTGATGAAGATTTGAGTATTGGAATGGCTTGGAATGGGGATATCTATCAAGCGGCACAAGAAAATCCTGCATTACGTTTTCTTTATCCTAAAGAGGGATTTGTTATTTCAATTGATAGTATGGCCATTCCTAAGGATGCATTGCATGTTAATAATGCCTATGTATTTATCAATTTTATACTCAGGCCCGATATTGCTAAAAAATTGAGCTTAGCGACAGGTTATCCGACACCGAATCTTGCGGCCTACCGTTTGATGCCAAAAGCGATATTAAATAACGCGATGATCTACCCCGATGCGAAGACCTTACAGCGTGGTGTCGTTCAAACAGATGTTGGCTCGGCTGAAACGGTTTATCAACATTATTGGGAGCTGTTGAAAATAGGTGCTTAATTTAAATGGATCAAAATGAGATATACTCATGAGGGATGTTGTCGTGAAAAAGAACGCTATTCTTTGAGCCGGGAAATAGACCGATAAGAGGTTAGTAAAATTATGAGTTGGTTAAAAAAAGTCATTAAAGGAATTCAGACGGTTGTTCGAAGTACGACAGGCGTTCCTGAAAATAGTTGGACGAAATGTGAATCCTGTGGTGCGGTACTTTATCGGGCTGAGTTTGAACGCAATCTCATGGTTTGTCCTACTTGTAACCACCACCACCGCGTTAAAGCACGTAAACGTTTAGCACACATTTTAGATCCTGAAACAAGTCAAGAAATTGGGAGTCAAATTGAGACGGTCGACAGGCTTAAATTTAAGGATCAATTTAAATATAAAGATCGCTTGCATTCTGCAACCAAAAAAACGGGTGAAAAAGAAGCATTGGTGGTCATGCAAGGGAGTTTAGCGGGTAATGCTGTTGTTTGCGCGGCCTTTGAGTTTGATTTTATGGGTGGATCGATGGGAGCGGCCGTTGGTGAACGTTTTGTGCAGGGTGTGTTACGTGCCATAGAGGAAGATATCCCTTTTATTTGTATTTCAGCAAGTGGCGGAGCACGGATGCAAGAAGGTTTGTTTTCATTAATGCAAATGGTGAAGACCAGCACCGTATTAGGTAAGCTTAAACAAAAAAAACTGCCTTTTATTTCAATATTAACCGATCCAACAATGGGTGGAGTGTCCGCCAGTTTTGCTAATCTGGGTGATATCATTATTGCAGAACCTAAAGCATTGATCGGGTTTGCGGGTCCGCGCGTGATTGAACAAACTGTACGTCAAGTATTACCGGAAGGGTTTCAGCGTAGCGAATTTTTATTAGAAAAGGGTGCTATCGATATGATTGTCGATCGAAGGGAGTTAAAAAATAAGTTGGCTTCGTTGTTAAATAAACTCATGGCGTCTAACCAAGGACGTTATTCATTAACCGCAATTGCCAATGACGATCACTCATGAATTAGGTTTTGATACACAATTATTATCGGATTGGTTAGCTTATATTGAAACCTGTCATCCTAACACAATTGATTTAGGCTTAGAACGTATTTCACAAGTGGCACGGCGTCTTAACGTCCTGAACTTTAATTGCCCGGTAATAACCGTTGCGGGTACAAATGGTAAAGGCTCTAACGTAAGCTTGATCGCGGCTATTTTACGTGAAGCCGGTTATCGAGTGGGCACTTATACTTCACCTCATCTAATTCGTTACCAGGAACGTATTCAAATAGCCGGTCAATGTATTAGTGCACACGATTTGTGCAAGGCCTTTTTGAAAATTGAAGAAAATCGTGCCGATATCTCTTTGACCTATTTTGAATTTGGAACCTTGGCAGCGTTATGGACTTTTAAACAGGCGCCATTAGACGCCATTATTTTAGAAGTCGGTCTCGGTGGACGTTTAGATGCAGTGAATTGCATAGATGCAGATTTAATGATTATTAGCATGATTGACCTCGATCATATGGATTATCTGGGTGATACACGTGAAAAAATTGGTTTTGAAAAATCCGGGGTTATGCGTGCCCATCGACCGTGTGTGTGTGGTGACTTCGTCGTACCTAAATCGATATGGAATACCGCTAAAAACTTAGCATGCCCTTTATATCGGCAAGGCATCGAATTCGATTATAAAATGCGAACACACACTTGGTCATGGAATAGTCAGCAGATGACATTAAATGATTTACCTATACCCAACATTGATTTACAGAATGCAGCGACTGTTTTGCAAGCTGTCGAATTACTCGGCGATTATTTTATTATTACTCCAGAGGCTATACAAGAAGGTTTAAAACAGGTTTTTTTACCCGGTCGATTTCATCTCATTGAAAAAAATGCACACCAGATTATTATTGATGTCGCACATAATCCTGCGGGTGGAAAGTGTCTATCGAAACGCTTAGCGAATACCTCTTGTTTAGGTTATACACATGCCGTCGTCGGTATGTTAGCTAATAAAGATATTATCAATACTTTCCGTCCTTTAAAACATCATATTGATCATTGGTATGTCTGTGATTTAGCTGAACAACAGGGTGCTAAAGCGAATCAATTAAAAAATTTTCTTTTTTACCTCGAAGTGACACAACCCATTTTAGCGTTTTCCTCTCCGGAGGACGCTTTTCAACGTGCTTATTCTCAGTTGAAAAAACACGATCGATTGTTGGTTTTTGGTTCTTTTCATACGGCGGCTGCGATCTATCGTTATTTAGCTACCGCTATTTAGAAAATTAATGGTTTTAAAATATGGATTTAAATGGATGAATCAAAAGAAAAATGGGTTCGATGCTTATTTTAAAATTCACGAGAGGGGAGGGACATTCCAACAGGAGTTGATCGCAGGCTTAACGACCTATCTGGCCATGTTGTATTCGGTCATTGTTGTCCCCAATATGCTCACACTCGCGGGTTTTCCAGCGAAAAGCACCTTTATTGCTACCTGTTTGTTAGCTGCTTTTGGTTCTTTGTTAATGGGACTTTGGGCTAATTTGCCTATGGCGATAGGATCGGCTGTTTCGCTGACGGCGTTTACAACATTTAGTATTGTATTGACTCAGCATATCGCTGTTTCAGTTGCCTTAGGCGCGGTATTTTGGTTAGGGATCTTGTTGACACTGATATCGGTTACTGGAGTACGTACATGGATTTTGCGAAGCCTTCCTCAGGGGGTCGCTTGTGGTATCGGCATCGGTATCGGTTTGTTTTTGATATTGATTGCTGCAACCAGTGTCGGTTTGATTGTAAAAAATTCAGAACAAGGTTTGCCGATGCATTTAGGTGCTTTCACATCTTTTCCTGTGTTGATGACCTTACTCGGTTTGGCGATGATATTTGGTTTAGAAAAAAGAAGAGTTCCAGGTGCGGTGTTGTGTGTCATCATATTTATTTCATTATTGGGCTTTTTCCTGGATCCGCAGGTTAAATATCACGGTTTATTTGCTCTCCCTCCTCTTTTCAATACCCAAATGAATAGCTTATTTTTACACTTAGATATTTTAGGCGCATTGCATCTGAGTGTATTACCAAGCGTATTTGCTTTGATCATCACCGCGGTATTCGATGCCACCGGTACGATTCATGCCGTTGCCAGTCAAGCCAATTTATTGAGCGCCCATCAGCCGACGCAAATGCAAAACGAATCGAAGGCCTTAGCGGCCGATTCAGTGAGTAGTATTTTTGCCAGTTTTATCGGTGCTTCGCCGGCGGCTGTTTATATCGAATCGGCAGCGGGAACGGCTGTAGGTGGAAAAACTGGCTTAACCGCAACGATTGTGGGTTTATTATTCTTTTTTACTATATTTATTGCACCACTGGCCTATTTAGTACCGGCTTATGCAACGGCACCGGCCTTAATGTATGTAGGATTACTCATGCTAAGTAACGTATCAAAACTTAATTTTTCCGATTTAGTGGATGCCTTGTCAGGCTTGTTATGTGCGGTTTTTATTGTATTAACCTGTAATATTGTGACGGGCATTATGTTTGGATTGGGTGCTTTAGTGATAGGTCGGATCTGCGGTGGGGAGTGGCGACAACTCACATTGGGAACGGTGCTAATTGCACTGATATTAATCTTATTTTATGTCAGTGGCTGGGTAGTTTAAATTCTAAACTCGTAAAAACAACTCTTGTACCCATAAACGTTTGTGTGTTAGATTTGACTCTAACCTTAAGGTTAAGATTAGGATTTTTTGCTTGTCTTTTAAAGTAAAACCTAAATATGAATCGATTCATTTATTTAACTTATTGTTTCATACTCATTGGTACAGGCCTTTGGGTGGGTTCAGCGGAAGCTAAAATCCAGTCTATTAATTTGTTCGTGGCGTATAAAGGGGTTAATTTTAATGGAACGCCTGCACAGGCCATTACTGTTAATAATCAAATTCCAGGTCCCACATTGCATTTAAAGGAAGGACAACCGGTTGTTATTAATGTTTATAACCGACTCAATAAAGGAACCAGTATTCACTGGCATGGTTTAATTGTTCCTTGGCAGATGGATGGCGTGAGCGGTGTAAGTCAAAAACCAATACCACCCGGTGGGGTTTTTCATTACCGTTTTACACCACTTCAATCGGGGACTTATTGGTATCATGCTCATGATGGCTTCCAAGAACAGCAAGGTTTATATGGCGCGATTATTATCGATCCCAAAACACCTTATCATTATCATTACAATAAAGATTTTGTCATAGTTTTGTCTGATTGGAGCAATACTTCTCCGCGAGGAATTTACAATAATCTAAAAAAAACTGATGGTTACTATGATGCTCGATTTCCCTTGCAACCTTCTTTGTTAAAGTTTCTTCATGATTATCGAAATGCAACTCCTGTGAGACGCCAACGTTTATGGCGTAGTTATAAAATGATGCAAACAAGCCGAATGAATATTTATGACTTTAGTGATATTGCCTACGATGCGTATTTATTAAATGGACAGATAGCGCAACGACCTTGGATAC
This sequence comes from uncultured Rickettsiella sp., assembly GCA_947058615.1. Taxonomy (GTDB): domain Bacteria; phylum Pseudomonadota; class Gammaproteobacteria; order Diplorickettsiales; family Diplorickettsiaceae; genus Aquirickettsiella. The sequence goes on from CAMSHF010000004.1 coordinate 53,712, forward strand.
GACAGGTTAAAATGGGTGATAAAGTACGATTACGTTTTATTGGTGCACCCGCGAGTACTAATTTTAATGTCAAACTTAATCATGGCAAGATGAAAATCATACAAGTTGATGGTAATCCTATTAAACCTTATTACGTCAAGCATTTTAAAATCGAACCGGGTGAAACTGATGATGTTTTAGTTTCGATTCAACATCCGGGTGCTACGATTATTTATGCCGAATCGGTAGATACCTTAGGACGAGCAATAGGTGTACTCACGACGACACCGAATTCTGCGAGCATTCTTCAAACGATTAAACCTTTTCCTGAACCTGATCCAGTAATGATGGAAGGTGGAATGCACGCATCCATGTCCACGTCTGAAATGAATTCAGTTGAAAACAGATCGGATATGAAAAACACAAAAATGGATAATAATCCTTCCATGCTGCATACAAAAAGCTTAACTGTCGGATCACCTTATCAAAAAATGATCGCGGCGGTTAAAACCAATAATCCCAATAAACCGATAGAAAAAACGATTCATATGGATTTATCAGGCTATATGAACCGTTACATTTGGTTTATTAACGGGGTTACAATGAATAATGCTAAACCGATTTTATTAAAATCCGGAAAACGTTATCGAATCGTATTTACCAATCATTCAATGATGGATCATCCCATGCATATTCATGGCCATTGGTTTATTTTACGCAACGGGCATGGTGCGTATGATCCCTTATTACATACAATCGTTGTTCCACCGATGGCGATTGTTGTTGCGGATTTGGATGCCGATGCCAGCGGACAATGGTTTTTTCATTGCCATCAGCTTTATCATATGGCCGCGGGTATGGCGCGTGTGTTTCAGTACACCACGTTAATCGATGTAACACCCGGTAATCGGCATCGGGAGAATAGGATAAAACCATTAGTGTATAACAATCGAGCGATAGTTCGATTTCAACAGTTACCCGTCGATCTCAGTTTAATTGATCATCCCTCGGATCATGCACCACGATTCTTTAGCGCAAACCTATTAGATATTAATCAAAATCTCATTAATAACGATCAAGAAATTACATATAAAGGTATGTTCGGTGGCGACAATAATAAATTGCAACTCTATATGGAAAAAGCTGAAGTTAGAGAAGGTGTGGTGGATAATGCCAACCTTGATATTTTTTATTGGCATGCCATCAGTCAATTTTGGGCCGTTAAGGGAGGAGTAAATTATGTCTATCGACCCGCTTCGTATTTTCAGCCGGGTATTGGTATTGAAGGTTTAACACCGTATTTTATTCAAACCGATATTCGTGCTTATTATCATAGTGGCAGTAGTAAGCTTGATGTGGATTTAGTGCGTGATACACAGATTGCGCATAATTTTTTTGTAAGAACCGAAGTAGAAGGTCTGTTTGCAAGTAAAACCGTTCCACACGATTTAGTCGGGAGTGGATTTAATGAATTGCAATTGACAGTAAGGCCGTATTATCAAATCAATCCCATATGGGCTGTTTATATGCAATATCAACATACGAGTAACTATGGAAATACAAAACGATTGTTTCAAGAAAATAATCTTTCTACCAGTGATAATACCTACAGCCTGGGATTATCCTTATTGTTTTAACTGAAAAAAATCTTATGAAGTATTACACGATCGGTCAATTAGCTAAATTAGTTAAGCAAACACCGGTAACGATACGCTATTATGAAAGAATAGGTCTTATTCCAAAATCGAGGCGCAGTGCAGGGGGTTTTCGTCTTTATCCAGAAAGTCTTATTCGACGTTTTTATTTGATTCAAAATGCCAAGCTGGTTGGTTTTGATTTAAGTGAAATCAAACATTTGATTGATTTAGAAACAAGTCAATCCTCCAGTGAGCCCATTAAGCGATGTATACAACAAAAAATTTCTGATATTGAAACTAAAATAAAAGGTTTGCAGCGCATTAAACGTGCTTTAACGGACTGGGAAAAAGATTGCGATGGTCATGTTCCAATCAATGAGTGCCCGATAATTAAAGCGCTTTATTATTGCCCCGATCAGGAGTAGTCGCCACCTTTTTGCATAAATTAAGTTAAATTAAACGCTATCATCGTTCCAGCGCATTCTCTTCCAAGCTTTGAGAAGATAGACTATTACTAGAATGAAGCACTGAGAGATAATGGAAGTAGACATAAAAATCCTTCAACTTTTATCGGCTCGCATCGTTATTTTAAATGGAGTTTTTAGATTTTAAAAAGTGCTTTTCCTAAAAAACGGTTGTTTCAATCCATAAATTCCTGTGTAATAGGGGTATTATTAACAAAGTTTAGGATGGCTGTGAGTTTCCCATTTAAACGCACTCTTTTTGTTACACTCATTGTGATGGCCGCTTTGGGGATTATTTTTGTGCCTTTATGGATGAAAGACTCTTATCACGCGAATCGCTTCCAATCCTTTGATATTCCTAGTTTACCGGTATCGCCCAGTGCGGCATTATTGAATAGGACTTCAAATACTACGCACCGTATGAAAAATCTATTAAGTTTTCCTTTAACTCCGGCAAAAGCTTGGGTGCTTGAATTACCGGATATTAAAGACCCTAAAGAAGCCGAAAATTTAGTAAAAACCTTACAAAATAAAGGGTTTAACGCCTATAGTCATCAATACAAAAGTTTGTTAGGCGTACTAACCCGTGTTTTTGTGGGTCCAGAAATTAAACCGGAACAAATGCAACAAATCGCTAAACAGCTTACAGAGATGCATCTTATTACCCAGGTTGTTCCATTTGATCCCTTACTTTATTAATAAATGACAAAAAAAATTAGAAAATTAAGTTTTGCCAAGCGCGTTAGTTTTTGTTTAAACAAAAGCGCACGACGTTTGTGTCAACTTATTGCGGATAAGCAAACGAATCTTTGTTTGTCCGCGGATGTCAATCGTGCATCGGATTTATTAAGTTTGGCGGATACCGTTGGACAGGAAATTTGTCTGTTAAAAACCCATATTGATATCTTAACGGATTTCACAACGGATTTTATCCAACAACTCCATTCTTTAGCACAACAACATCATTTTTTAATCTTTGAAGATCGTAAATTTGCGGATATTAGTCATACGGTCAAGCAACAATATGCGGGTGGTATCTATCGGATCGCGGATTGGGCTGATATCATCAATGCACATACCGTTCCAGGCCCGGGTGTGGTACGCGGTTTACAAGAAGTCGGCTTAGCCAAAGACCGTGGTTTATTATTGCTAGCCGAAATGAGTTCAACCGGCTCGCTTGCTCAGGGGGCTTATACCGAAGCCAGTATCGCCATGGCAAAACAATATCCTGACTTTGTCATGGGGTTTATCGCCCAGCATCAATTAACAGAAAATCCGGGCTTAATGCACCTCACACCCGGTGTCCAATTCTATTCCGAGTCGGATGATCGAGATCAACACTATATTTCACCCGAGCAGGTAATTACACAAAAGGGTACGGATATCATTATTGTGGGCCGTGGTATTTACCAAGCGCGCCATCCGGCGGCCCGTGCCCAGCAATACCGAAAATCGGCTTGGGAGGCTTATTTGTCATGCTGTTAAGCACTCAGAAGTCTTCAATTCCAGTTATTACGATAGACGGGCCGAGTGCTTCAGGAAAGGGTACAATCAGCCGTTTATTAGCCCAAGAATTGTCTTGGCATTTCCTAGATAGTGGAGCTATTTATCGCGCGGCCGCTTGGATTGCTGTATCGACAGAGACACCTTTCAAAGAGGAAAAACTACTCCCTTTAATGGCTAATTTAGATCTTCATTTCAGCGTAGTGGATTCGGATAAAACACTCCGAGTTTTTTGGCAACAACACGATATTACGCCATCCATTCGCACGCCAGAAATAGGCCAGTTAGCCTCACAATTAGGGGTTTATCCTAAGGTTCGACACGCTTTATTAGCTTATCAACGGGCATTTCGTCGTCCTCCGGGTTTAATCGCCGACGGACGTGATATGGGGACCGTTGTTTTTCCGGATGCTGAACTTAAAATTTTTCTTGAAGCCAGTCTTGAAGAACGCGCTAAACGACGTTATTTACAGTTGAAGGTAGCGGGGAAGCATGTTAGCCTTAACGCTGTTCGAGCAGGGCTTGCGCAGCGTGACTGTCAAGATAGAGAACGCCCCGTTGCGCCACTCATTGTGCCTCAGGGGGCTGTGACTATCGATACGACTTCTTTAAGTGTTCAAGAGGTGCTACAGCTTATTAAAAGTAAGTTGCCTCCGGCCCAAACGAAATAACAGGGCATTAATAGAATTTTCAGAAAATTTTATGTTAATGTCGAGTGGGTGTGCCTTCATTCGGCGAATGATGGCGCCTTATTATTAACCGCGCATTTTGCGCCCTAACCATGGTTCTTTAAAAAGAACAAGTGATATAACGATTATGAGTGAGAGTTTTGCACAGTTACTCGAAGAGAATTTCTCCGAACGTGTTTTTTATACTGGAATGATCATCACCGGAACGGTTATCCGCATCGAAAAAGACCGAGTTGTTGTCAATGCGAATCTAAAATCAGAAGGATTGATTCCCATTGAGCAATTTTATAATGAAGCAGGCGAATTAGAAGTCAAAGTTGGGGATAAGATTGATGTCAGCATAGAATCTTTAGAAGATGGTTTTGGCGAGACACGTTTATCGCGTGAAAAAGCCAAGCGTGCTGAAATGTGGACGTCTTTGCAGCGTGCACACGATGCCGATACGGTCGTGACGGGGAAAGTGACCGGAAAAGTAAAAGGTGGTTTTACCGTTGAAGTCGGTAATCTGCGTGCCTTCTTACCAGGTTCATTAGTGGATGTGCGTCCAGTCCGTGATTCGAGCATTATCGAAGGTAAAGAACTGGAATTTAAGGTTATTAAACTGGATCCTAAGCGTAATAATATTGTTTTATCACGGCGTGCCGTATTGGAATCAGAAGGCCAAGCTGGACGAGAGCAGTTATTAACGGAATTAGAAGAAGGTCAAGTGATTAAGGGTATTGTGAAAAACTTAGCGGATTACGGTGCATTTATCGACTTAGGGGGTATTGATGGTTTGTTACATGTGACGGATATTTCCTGGAAACGCGTTAAACAACCGAGTGAAGTATTAACCATCGGTGATGAAATTGAAGTCGTGGTATTGAAAATTGAAAGGGATAGAGGCCGTGTCTCATTAGGCCTTAAACAATTAGCGGGTGATCCTTGGGAAGATTTAGTTAAACGTTATCCTGTCGGTACGCGCTTAAAAGGTAAAGTAACCAATGTGACGGATTATGGTTGCTTTGTTGAAATAGAAGAAGGGGTGGAAGGTTTAGTTCATGTTTCAGAAATGGATTGGACTAATAAAAATATAAACCCTAATAAAATTGTTCAAGCTGGCATGGAAATCGAGGTGGTTGTGCTTGATATTGATTCGGACCGGCGCCGTATCTCTTTGGGTATTAAACAGTGTAAGTCAAATCCTTGGGAAGACTTTGCGAATACACACGCGAAAGGTGAGCGTATTACTGGAAAAATTAAATCAATTACCGATTTCGGTCTCTTTATTGGCTTACCGGGGAGTATCGATGGTTTAGTCCACTTATCGGATATCGCATGGAATCTATCGGGTGAAGAAGCCGTGCGCAAATACAAAAAAGGGGATGAGTTAGAAACGATCATTTTATCGATAGACCCTGAACGGGAGCGAATTTCGTTAGGCATCAAACAATTGGATACGGAATCCTCTCATCCTTTTGATAAATACAGTAAAGACCAGATGGTAAAAGGAAAGATAATTGAAATTAACGACGAAGGTATGATTGTTCATCTAGGTAATAATATAGAAGCTCAGCTTAAAGTGAGTGAGTACGGTGAAGAAGGAAAAAATTTTGAAGTGGGACAAGAAATAGACGCAAGAATTTTAAATCTTGATCGAAAAAATCGTCACATTTTACTTTCTTTCCTTCCTTTAGAAGAAAAAGAAGTGACGAAGTAACGCACTTTTCTCTTCTTAGGAAACTCCACAGGGAGGAGGGGCTTATAAAAAAAGGGGTTCCTTGTTGCTAAACAAAGCCTTGTTGCTAAGCAACAAGGCTTCTAGCCCAAGTTTCCATTGACCAGGTAAGTCTATGCGATGCATAACCTATGTTTTTTTGATATTACTGTTTGTACTGGGCTTGATTTTTGCTGGCCTCAATGCTGATCTAGTCAATATTAATTATTATTTCGGTACGCAACGATTACCACTTTCTTTATTGACGTTGCTTAGCTTTATTTTGGGTGGGTTATTAGGTTTGTTAACGGCTTTTATTACCTACGTTAAACTTAAATATGCAAATCGACGCTTACGATATCGTTTAAGTTTGGTTGAAAAAGAACTTGCTAACTTAAGGGCTTTACCTTTTAAAGATCAACATTGATACCTATAGAATAGCCCTTAATATATAGGCTTTACACTTAGCGTTTTTGTCGAATTCTTTTCGACGTAGCCAAAAATCTGTGCTCTCTCTTTGATGAATGGACTTTGACTATGCTGGAGTTATTGTTTCTATTGCTTCCTTTGGCGGCCGCCTCGGGTTGGTATATTGCTTATTATAAGTATTCTAATCCAAATTCCAATAAACAGGCTTTTAATCGTGACTATTTACGTGGTTTAAATTACTTGCTCAACGAGCAGTCTGATAAAGCCGTTGATACGTTTATTAAAATACTCGAAGTGGATACCGAAACTGTCGAAACGCATTTAGCCTTAGGTGTATTATTTCGCCGACGCGGAGAAATCGATCGTGCGATTCGGCTCCATCAAAATCTGATTGCTCGGCCAAATCTTGCCTCTTCACAGAAATTACAAGCGTTGCTTGCTTTAGGAAGAGACTATTATTGTGCCGGTTTATTAGATAGAGCAGAGCGTTTATTCTTTGAAGTGATTCATCATGATGATAATGAGTATGCGCGAGTCGCGGTTCGTTATTTGTTAGAAATCTATCAGCAACAAAAACGTTGGGAAATTGCGATTAAAACAGCAAAAAACATTTCAAAATGGGATAGGAAAATAGTCAAAAACATTGCTCATTATTATTGTGAATTAGCGCAGAATTTATTAAATACGCAAGGCAATCCAAAGGAAGTCATTAAATTTTTAGAGCTCGCTTTAAAATACGATCCACAATGTGTGCGTGCCAGTTTGATTAAAGGAAAGCTAGCCATTATGTCTGAAAAATGGGAACAAGCCATTGCTATCTATCAATCTGTAAAAAAACAAGATCCAGATTACATTACTGAAACCTTAGAACCCCTAAACCACTGTTATTTACAACATCAATCGGGTGCAATGGGTTTACTTCATTATTTACATGAAACATTGACCGAACATGTACAGACACCTATTTCATTAGCTATTGTTAAATTAATCCAGGAAAAAGATAATGATAAAGCACTGAAGTTTCTGACTCAGCAATTACAAACGAAGCCTTCATTGTCAGGTTTATATCAGTTAGTGGATTTACATTTAGCTCAAGAAAATAACTCACTAATAGATAAAAATAATTTAATCAATTTAAAAAATTTGATCAAAAAATTAATGGAAAATAAACCCGTTTATCGTTGCTTAGGTTGTGGGTTTAATAGCAAAATTCTTGATTGGTTATGTCCAGCCTGTCGAAATTGGAGTACGATAAAACCTTTATAAAATAAATCAAACCATCCCTTCAACTAATCGAATGTTATTGATTCTAATCGTTTAACATCTTGGAGTTTTTTTTCATGTGAAATAAATAAGATGCGATCGGCAATTTTATTAATAAAATGCCGATCATGGCTGACCAATAATAAAGTGCCAGAATAATTGCGTAATGCCTGGGCTAATGATTCAGTGGCTTCAATATCTAAATGGTTAGTGGGTTCGTCTAAAATCAACACATTGGCCGGTTCCAAGAGCATTTTCCCCAGTAACAAACGTGCGGCTTCACCGCCGCTTAAGGTTAAAATATCTTTAAGAACATCTTCTTTATTAAATAATACCTGTGCCAAGGTTTTACGTATCGACTGTTCACTCAAGCCCGTTGCATATTTTTCTAACCAGGCTAAAGCCGTCATGGATTGGTTTAATAAATCATGATGATCCTGCGAAAAGTAACTTCGGTGTGTCTCATAGCCCCATTCTATACAGCCTTGATCAGACGTAAGAATACCGAGTAAGATTTTAATTAATGTCGATTTACCGATACCATTCTCACCCATCATAGCTACTTTTTCGCCACGCTTAATCTCAAAATTAAGTTTTTGAAAAAGCTTTTTTTCTTGAAAACTTTTTGATAAATCCTTAACGCGTACAACCATTTTCCCAGAAGGGCGTATCGGCTTAAATCGGAATAGAGGTGATAATCGCGAGGATTGTTTAATATCTGGAATTTCGATTTTGGCTATCATTTTCACACGTGATTGAGCCATTTTGGCTCGATTAGCACTGGCACGAAATCGATCGACAAAACATTGCATACGCGCTATTTTAAGCTCTGCACTGCGTTTTTCGTGTTGTTTTTGTTCGACTGTCAGTTGTTTTTCAGCCAGAAACTTTTCATAATGACCACTGTACTGACGTATTTCACCATAATCCACATCGAGTATCTGACAGGCTAGCCGATTGATAAATTCCACATCATGCGAGATAAAAAGCAGTAAACCCGAAAATTCATTTTTTAAATATTTCTCTAACCAGATAATTGAAAGAAAATCTAAGTGATTAGTAGGTTCATCTAATAATAAAATATCAGGCTCTTGAAATAAGGCTTGAGCGAGTAAGACGCGTAATTTAAAACCACCCGATAGTGTACTTAATGTTTTTTCATGATATTCCAGTTGTATTCCTAAACCCATTAAAAGCTTTTCGGCTAAAGCATAGGCACTGTATCCGTTAAGCCTTGCAATTTCTTCTTCCAGCTTACCAAAGCGGTTCATAATTTTTTCATTGTTCAAATCTTGCTGAAGTAAAATTTCTTTTTCTTGCATGGCTTGCCATAAAGCCGGCTTTCCCTGTAAAACAATATCGATAATGCGTGATTTTTCGTAGCGAAATTGATCTTGTTTGAGCCAACCAACAGACGCTGTTTTAGGAATGGATAACGTGCCTGAAATGGGTTTTTCTACACCCGTGATTAATTTTAGAAAAGTCGATTTACCTGCACCATTCGCACCTACTAACGCATAACGTTTCTGAGCACTTAGCGTTAGATTAACATCATAAAATAGCAACTTTTCGCCATAGGCCATGCTGAGTTGATTAATGGATATCATATATTTCTCAAAATTAATTTTTTTTGATAGTATACGGGTCTAATTCAAAAAGGTGAATTTTAGATTTTCTGTAGGGATTTTTTCCAACGCTTTCTCTTCTCAAAAAACCGCTGTCGTATTTAAATTAAATAATTTTTTTTAATAAAAAATTTTTAAAATTGATTGTAATTTTATTAAAAAATATGATAAATTTAAATTAGATAAAGATTTATTTCTATCCGTGTATTTATGAATTTATATTAAAATGAATTCACCTAAAATAATAAGGAAATTATTTCTTCATCCTATTTAACTAATTTTTCCTTTAATCACATTTAATTCAGTTTCCTAATGATCAGTTATTAACGTAAAAATAATTATAAAAAGAGACAAGTATGCCCAACAATAATTCGGAATTTAGCACGTTCGCTGAACCATCAACAAGCAGAGATTCACCTATTCCTTTAGAAGGGGAGGAGGATGCACTTAACGAGATTATCCGATATCATTTAGCCCTAAAAAAACCCAGTTTAAAATTAGAATTACTTAAACAAACCGGTTTGTTTTTGATCTCGAGCTTGGGCGTCATGTTTTACTATCAGCCGACAAAAATCTATGCGCTATCAATTTGTTCCGATCCAAATTATGAAAATATACCGTGTTCTTTTTTTGTAAACAGTCATATTACCGGTACTTTATTGGTTGCCGGAGGAATACTCATGGTAGCAACCAATTCGTTTATTGATCAACACAGTGCTTCCGATATTCCAACTGAATTAAGACCCTATTTAAAAGAACCATTAAGTCGCAAACAAAGATTAATCGAAAATGTACTAACATGGGTAGGTTCTTTTGTTGCCTCAGTTCCTTTTATTATCATTACGTTGGTTAATCCCATACCGGGTCTGCCTAAATTTCTTCTTTATTCACAAGCAGGCATGGTGGCTCTAACCAATACCTTATTACATTTATTGCCGTTCAAATTGGCCTTTAAAAACAAATTATATCGTGCACCTTTTTTACCTATTGAATTTCTTGCGGGAGTCCTATCGAATAGTTTACTGAGTGAAGAAGAAAGACAAGCAAAGCAATTACAAGATGAAATTAATAAAAATCTGCAAATACTTAAACAAGCACTGACTGATCATTTCAATCTGACAAAAAGGCTCTTAACTATTAATGGATTTGAATTTACAGGTTGCTGCTATAAAAATAAAATCGTAAATGCTGTTTGCAATATTAATAATAATCCTTCATTAGAACAATTAAATGACTTCGTCACTTATTTCCATGAGTCGTCTGGTCAATCACTTTCTGCACCCGGAATAGGTAGATCTTTGTTTAGAAAATTAGCTTATTTTTTAGGTGCACTCTGGGTAATTTTGGCTTGTGCAGGATTTTGGGGTGGTACGTTTAATGAAATGACTGAACTAACAGGCAATCTCGTACTAGGGACTTTAGCTTCGTTTCTTTCTATTTACTGTTTGTGTGTATTACTGGCATTTTTTGGTGGGAACGCCTTACAAAATACCTGTGATTATTTGACTGTATGGAAAGAGGATACTGTTAAAATCTCTTTGGCCTTTAAACTTTATCCAAAAACCGCTACATTATTACTTTCTATTTCAACGTATTTATCTTTTTTTTCTTATGCGGCGGGGGCGCAATTAATTAACGATAATTTTAATGATAAATTAGATTTTTTGCGGCCTTATTTACTTGAAATCGCCAAAACCGGTTTAATCTTCTTAGGGTTTAATGCCATGATTGATTTATTAATAAATGGCTTGAATAAAATCGGACATCACACAGGTAGTGAGGATACAAAGATTATTCTGCAACTTTCAGAAGCTTTTAACCAAATGGGGAATAGTATCCAGCTTATGGATTCAAATCAGTTTCTCCAATCCTTAGCGGATAAAGATGAAAACCAATTAAAGTTGTTGTTCAACATCAAAAAAGATGAAGACGCTCAATTTCGTTTAAAGCAAACGCTTTTGCAACTTGGAAATAATCTAAAAGCCAAACTACTTTTAAACTATAAAGTAATAGATAATATAGGTGATAATCGTCAATTTATTGAGTTATTAAATCAGCTACACGATCCGATACACGATCCGAAAATAATTGAAGAAGCTCAGGCTTACAAAAACGTTTGTAAGATCTTGCAGACTTTAGATAAAATAAATTTAATGGAAATTAGGGTTGATGCCAGTGTTAATCAGGATGGTTATGCAAGTACTTCCACCACAGAAATAACGCCTTTACTTTCCGGGTCAATAAGACAGCGTAGTTTTAGAAGTATCCCTGGCATTTTCTACAATCCAAGACGACTATTTAGTTCGTATTCTGCGGGTCGAAACGCTAAATCTCCAGGCAATTTTCAATCGGAGACCGTGGTGGACATGTGCCTCAACTAATTAAAAAAGCGTTTTAAAGGTTCTGACTCTAGTCACATTACAGAAAATGAGCTTGGATCTATTATGGATCGATTAAATAACCGACCGAGAAAATTATTAGGTTTTGCTACTCCAAAAGAGGTATTTTATGCAAACTCACACCAATAGCTAGCGAGGAAAGGTGTTGCACTTATGATTTGGATCCGCCCTTTCATAACTTTCAATAAATCCGATAATAAAAATTATCGGATTTTAAGTCCAAGGATGAGCAGCATTTAATTCATAACTTCCATAATTCTGTTCTATTTCAAATTTTCTTATTTTACTTTAATATTATAAATTGGGGAGTGACTTTGCAATGAAAATCCGTATTTTAAGTACCTTACTACTAAGCTATTCGAGCTTAATGTTTGCACAACCGTTGATCGGTGGTCCGGGCAGTTTACCCCCTAAATATTTGAGTGTTCCTCACTGGCAGGATTGCGCAAAAATTATGATTCGTGGTGGCGCAAAATACTGGTGCTTACCGCCAGTAAAGCCGGCTAATTGTCCTGAACAATCCTGGAAGTTATTAACCCGTCAATCGATGATACCTCATTGCATTACAGACACTAATTGTGGGAAACGTTTAAAATTTATCCCGTAACCCATACGCGTTTCAACTCGAATATTTCAGTTTATTTGATGAAGATCAGATGAAGATCAAGCGAGTCGCTATGCTCACGAAAAATTTTGGCCGTCGTGTCCCCAAAATTTGTTCGCATCACGCGACTTATATTAAGCCCCGATTTTCGTCCGGCGCCCACCACGCACAGGCCCATTCTGGGCTGCGCGCAGTGTGGCTACCACCATGACGTGACGGCGTGATGCGTTTCCTGCTTTGCGCGCCCGTCAACGCACGCGCCTATCGGGGGATCCTCGACTGCGCATTGCTTGCGCATGCTTTCCTTGTCTCGTTGGATGAAGAAAAAAAACAAGCATTACTAGTAGTTATTTGGCTTAAATAACTCTTGTTATCGACAGGAGTTGTTGGTGTAGATTGGTGGTTAACAGAAATCCCAACATTATGGCTATTACTATTATCCGATGGTAATAAACTCGAGTCGCAAAGAAGTAAATACTCATTAGTAGTAGTAGAGCTATCAGTAGGACTATTAGCTTGAAAAGAAAGCAGATTAGCCAGTTTTTTATTTTGTTCAAGGTCATTTGGGTTGTTATTGCGAGGTTCAGGTGTGTTTGCAGCCCAAGAATTAATAAAATTAGCGATCGCTGCTGTTATCCTTATAGACCAGGGAGAAATACTATCGACCACAACGAGTGCCGCATTGCCAATCGCATTTCCTACCAAGCAAACCATTGAATAAATCGAATAAGATATTGATTTAAAGCGCTCGAATCGACTCTCAGAAATACGCTCAGTAGCCGCAGCATTTGGATGAGAGAGCTGAGAGAACACTGTAAAGAGCTTATCAATAGAAAATACAGTAAATACCGCTTGAGGGATAAATGCAATCACGCTTATAATTATCGATCCTATTGTTCCAATAAAAGGAATTAAATCAAGTCCGGCGGCGTAACGGAAATAGACTAAACCAAACAATCCTACGATCATTAACACGCCTTTAAATAGATAAGCAACAATTTGTAATTTAGATAATTCACCTATCCTTTGTTTAACGTTATTCCATGAAAAACTGGGTGATGAATTTTTTATTCCTTTAACTGTGGCCGTCAATACGGCCACAGTTAACATAAGACCCACCGCTAAAGATAAACTACCCACTATCACAACAGGCAGTGGTGGCCAGATCAGCGCTAGCATTGGTAATAGTTGGGTTGCTAAAGCTAAAATCGTGGAATAGGTTATTGCTGTAGAGCCTAAACCCACCGTGATGGATGCGATGACGGCCATTGGGATAAAGATATATTTTTTAAGTGCAGGTAGTTTCCCGTATCGAGTAATCGCCCCTTTTTTTAAAAAACTGAGTAGAAAGTCAGGAAAATTATGCGAAAAGAAACCAAAATTAGCTGAAAAGCCAAAAAGGGTGATTAATACGCCTATACTAAGTCCCAGAATCGGCAAACTTGGAAAGAGTAGAAAGATAGCGCCACCGGTTGAGAGTCCACACGCTAATGAACCAACAAAAGCGATTAAAATACCCAAATATTTAACAAATTTCTTAGTTTTAGTCGGAGTCTTAAACGATAAAATAGCATTTCCGATTTTCTGTATTTCTTTTTCTTCTTGGATAGCTTCTGAAACAAGCAAAGTCATCTGTTCAGAGATTAACTCAATTAATTCGAGTGGTTTATCTAGAGTTAAATTTTTTTGGTTATTAAGAGTAGAAAACTTTTCATGGTTTTCAATTAAAACGTATGTAATTAGAGCGAGGCCAATAAGCACATGACGACGATTGGTTTTATCGAGATCACGTTTATGCTTTATGCGGTTACGATCCTTCCCTCCTCTTTTTAGATTGGGTTGATCCCAAGAAGCAAGGATTCGTCTTAGCGTCATTAATTTTTCTTGTTTAATCTTTTCGTTTTCTGTCAATCCCTTTTTAACTGAAAAAGCGCTTATTAGTGTTTTATGAAATGTATCATTATCTTGATCTTGTGTAGCAATTTCTTGTGGGGATTTTTTCCTTATTGTGTATTTTGTATCAATAGAAAAACCGAGTTTGCGAAGATTCGCAAGCAGTTTTTCATAATCTTTTTTTTCAAGTTTTCCAAGTCCAAGATCCTGCTCTATTTTCTCGAATAACGAGCTTAAATCTGAGTTATTTTTTAAAAAATCAAAAAAACAATTCGAATTTTCAGTTGGCATATAAGCCTCTGTATCAATGGAAAATTAAATGCTTACTCACGATTACTTGTATGTCACTAGTAGATATTAACCAGAAGAGCTTAAGATAAAATTAAATCTTCCAGTTAAATGAACTAGGTCTAAAAAATTATCAGTAAATTAAAGGGGAGATAAACTACATTTATCTCATTAATTACTTAAATATTTTTTTGTAGAATCGACAGGATTCTATAGTGAGTGGAGAACAGGAGGAGGGAAAGATTGTAAATAAGAGACGAATAGGGGCTAGCGCTTGGATTGGTGAAGCGCCGAGTAAATAGATAAATTCTTTTTTGAGTCGTGACATAATGCCGCCCTCCTTTTTAAATTAATTTAAACTAATTAAAAATTAAGCGGATAAATTTAAGCACGTTATGCGTTAAACTACAATATATAAATATTAAAAAATTTATTTTATATATTAATTTTTATTAATTAATAAGATCTTTTTTATAACGGTACACACTAATGGAGGGTAAAAAAGCCGTTGATTCGATTTGTTTATCAATACGCACCTTACGTTTTTGTATACGAGGCTTAGTAAAACACACAATAGGAAGAGGTAATTGTGGATTATGTAAATAAAATAAAGGTAAAGCGGTTCGAACATCTTCGTAACTCGAGCAATTATTTGCTTTAAATGAACCAATATTTACGATCCAACACGGTTTAATGGTACGGTGTTTAATGAGTATCGTTCGATGCGCTAATCCACTTAATTTAACTTTTTGGATTGCGATATGTAAGCCCTGCCCTGCCTTATCGAGTAATTTTTCTGAATCTTGTTTTGTTAATTGTTTGCTTGTCGTGTGTTTTCCTTTAGTCCATGCAATGCGTCGCGGGTGGTAGTCGATGTAAATGATATTACGAAAAACTTGTTTCAGTTTAATCCCAGGGTAGCCTGCGTGTGCCAAAGTATCACGGACAAATTTAGTGATATCCTGCTGCATGGCTTGTTGGCAGGCATGTACCGTTTTTTTAAACGCATTTTTAGCCTGATTAATTTTATCAATAAGCGTTAACGTATGTAATGTGCCAGCGACTACACCGGGACATTTAAAGGTTTCTTGTGGGGATAACCCTTGTGTTGGATTGAAGTTGTTTAAAGCAAAGAGCACTTTATGACGATCGCTCACAAACACTTCGCTACCATTATCAACCCAAAGGGGTAATTGACTGAGATCGGATTGAATATGTATTTTGCACTCATCAAGTGCTTGCTGCAATGCAGTAAAACAACGAATGAATTGCGGTGCGAAATCGATTAACATAATCTCTCCCGGGTTTATGTCGCCACAAGGTGTATTTTATAAAAATTATAGCATTAATATTATCCCATAACCAAGTTAGCATCTAAAATATAATGAGTCAGTATTGAATTAAGAATAAATTATATCCTATCTACCCGGCTAAATATTTTAGTTCTTAAATAGGTTATGGGATAAACTATAAAATAAAATTAACATTTTTAGCTTTGAGTTAACTCTTCGATTCGCGAATGGCAAAAACCGATCGCGCGGGCTAAAGTTTGCTTGTTAAAAGGTTTAATAAAAACGACATCGGCACCTAAATAAAGACATTTTTGCTGCATAGGCGCATCCGCATGCGCGGTAGCGACAACAAGCGGTGTTTGTTGATTGGTAACAAACTCTCGAGTGGCACGTATGACTAACTCACCGGATTGATCAGGTAATCCTAAATCGAGCACAATAAGACGATAGGCATAATGCTTTACTCGATAAATCGCCGTTTCAGCATCGCTTGCAATTTCAACGGAGTATCCGAGTTCTTTAAGGCAATAACCTTGCACCTTTTGACAAAAGATATCATCTTCTATCAGCAGAGCACAACGTTCTTCTAAGGCGGATTGTTCTTCTATACGCATAAAAATCATCCATTAATTTTAATTTTAGGTTAGTGAATTTTATTTTTTTACTATCAACAAAATTTGGTGGGTATTAAATTAAATTTTTAACAAATCTTAAAGATATTTATGTACTCCAAGTTGGTTTCACAACAAATATATCTTCTTAGGATATGCTATCCAGTTAAGAGAATAGCGTCAAGTCATTCACCGTTTTTTATTTAAAAATTAATATTAATTAAAGTATTTATTATAAAAAATGATAATTATTTTTCTTTTAATATTAAATTTTCGAGAGCATTCATTTTTATTTAAATTTATAATTAAACATTGTTTTAATGATAAAATTGGATAACGAGGGTTACTCAACTTTTAAAGTAAGATAAGTAAATGCTAATCCACACCTTGCGTTTTTTAGCTAAGTATTGATAATACTTAGCATTCAATCTCTTAAGTGGAATAAGCTTTACGGGATTGAAGCGAAAATACAAACCGCGAGCTTTATGAGCAATGATAAAACTTAATCATATCACAAAAATTTATATGAGCTCTGATCGGCGCTTCTACGGTCTTCGCGACATTAATTTAACGATTCATCAAGGAGAAATATTGGGTATTGTCGGTCACAGTGGTGCGGGTAAAAGCACTCTACTGCGTTGCATCAATCTATTAGAAAGACCGACAGAAGGACAGGTGTGTTTTGATGGGCAAGAATTAACCACTTTATCCAACGCAGATTTACGTTTGGTGCGTCGACAAATAGGGATGATATTTCAACAGTTTAATTTACTTTCCTCAAAAACAGTGTTTGAAAATATAGCTTTACCTTTGAAATTTGCTCATTATTCTAAATCAGAAATTCAGACCACACTTCTCCCTTTGTTAAAGCTGACTGGTTTAACTGACAAACAACTTGCTTATCCTGCTGAACTGAGTGGCGGACAAAAGCAACGCGTTGCTATTGCACGCGCTTTAGCGAGTCAGCCTAAAGTGCTACTTTGTGATGAAGCCACTTCAGCGCTCGATCCAGAAACCACGCTTAAGATTCTTCAATTATTGAAAGAAATAAACCTGTGTTTTGAAATTACCATCGTGTTTATTTCCCATCAAATCGAAGTCGTCAAAACGATTTGCGATCGGATTGCCTTATTGGATCAGGGATCGATCGTTGAAGTAGCAGATATCGTCAACTTTTTTACTGCGCCAAAAAGCGACTTAGCCAAAAAATTGGTGAGTCTCTCTTTAAAACATGAACTTCCTTCTTTACTGAAAAATCGACTCAGTCCAGAAAAAAAAATGGGAAGTCATGCGGTACTTCGTATCTTATTTCAAGGTCATGTGGCGGCTGAACCTTTAATCGCGCATGTCATGCGTGAAATAGGTATTCATCTGAATATTTTACAGGCCAATATGGAATGTCTTAAAGATACCCTCTTAGGTATTATGGTTGTTGAAGTCATGGGTGATCAAGATTCTTTGCCACAAGGCATGCAGTATTTAATAGATAAAGGGCTTCATGTTGAAATGATGGGTTATATCAATGAATCTATTATTTGAATTACTCAATGCCACACTTGAAACCCTGTTTATGGTATCCGTCTCAGGCGTACTGGCGCTGCTACTGGGATTACCCTTAGGCATATTATTATTTAGTACACGCCAAATCAATCTATTGCCTATGCCTATTCTAAATAAAAGTTTATCTTTTATTGTGAATATGATGCGATCGATCCCTTTTATTATTTTAATGCTCGCGATCATCCCATTAACACGCTTTCTGGTTGGAACTTCAATAGGCACGAGTGCAGCAATTGTCCCTTTAACCTTAGCCACGATACCCTACCTTGCGCGTATGATAGAAAACAATCTAAATCAATTACCTAGCGGTTTAATTGAGACGGGACAGGCCATGGGTGCAACCACTTGGCAACTCTTCTCTACGATTTTACTCAACGAGGCCCTACCCGATATAATAAGTACATTGACTATAGCGCTTATTACACTGATCGGTTACTCGGCTATGGCAGGAGCAGTCGGTGGTGGAGGTTTAGGCGATTTAGCGATACGTTATGGCTATCAACGTTTCGATGCCAAGATAATGTCGTTAACGATCGTGATTCTTATCGTATTAGTGCAAGGAATCCACCATCTGGGAGATTACTGGGCAAAACGTTTGAATCACCGTTAATTCCTTGATATCTTTAGATAAAAATTTTTGGAATAATTAAAGATGATAAAAAAAGTTCTTTATTTTATATCAAAATGCTTATTTATTGGTCTAATGGTTAGTTTAAGTGCTTGTCATAGTCCTAATAATCCGAATCAAGTTCGTTTAGGTACCATGAGCGGACCCGAAACTGAACTCATGCGAATTGCTAAAAAAGTGGCGCTACGCGATCATGGTTTACAAATCAAGATCATTGAATTTTCGGATTATTCATTACCCAACCGCGCCTTAAACGACGGGAGTCTTGATGCAAACCTGTTTCAACATCACGCTTTTTTAGATGATGAAACGCACAATCGGTCGTATGGATTGGTCGCCATAGCAAAAGAATTTATCTACCCTATGGCCATCTATTCCACCAAGATTAAACACCTTAAGGAATTAAAATTCCATGCGATTGTGGCTATCCCCAATGATCCCAGTAATGAAGCGCGCGCCTTATTATTACTTAGAAAAGCCGGTTTAATCACGTTAAACAGGCAAAAAGGTACACGTATCACACCGGTGGATATTCTAGATAATCCTAAAAAACTGCGTATCAAAGAATTAGATGCCGCACAATTACCCCGTGTATTAGCGGATGTAGATTTAGCCGTCATTAACGCCAATTATGCCACGCTTGCCAATCTTTATGCACAAGATTCGTTATTCAGTGAAGATCGGAATTCTATTTATGTAAACCTCTTGGTAGTTAGAGCCATTGATAAAAATAATCCTAAATTTATAAAACTCATTCAGGCTATTCACTCCCCTGAGGTCATAGCCGCTGCCAAGCAATTATTTCACGATACGGCGATTCCCGCCTGGAAGTAGTCGATAAAAAAAGCGAATTTAACAAGAAGATACCTCACAATGGAACAGCATATTAAGGCCATTCTAGTCGCACTCGGTGAAGATCCAGAGCGTGAAGGTTTGAAAAACACGCCTTTACGTGTTTCTAAATCGTTACGTTATCTCACGAGCGGCTCACACGAATCCTTAGACAACATTATAAATGGTGCAATATTTCGTTCGGAAATAAAAGAAATGATCTTAGTCAAAGATATCGAACTCTACTCGCTTTGTGAACATCACCTACTCCCTTTTATTGGCGTCTGTCATATTGCTTATATCCCCAATGGAAAAATCATCGGTCTATCAAAAATTTCAAGAATCATTAATTTTTATGCGCGCCGCTTACAAATTCAAGAAAACTTGACGCGTCAAATCGCAGATACTTTAATGGAAATATTAGAGGCCAAAGGGGTTGCGATCATTATTGAAGCCCAACATCTTTGCATGATGATGCGCGGTGTCGAAAAACAAAAAGCCTCCATGAAAACCTCTGTTATGCTCGGACTATTCCAGGACGATCAAAGAACTCGGTCAGAGTTTTTGAGCTTAGCCGTATAAATGCTGTACATCGTTCAGATTTTAAATTTTTTGTAGTACCCTATGCTCAACTTTTAAAATATTTTAAATAAAAAAAGCTGGGAGCATGCGGTAAATACGGTGGATCGATCCAATAGTTATCATTGATTGGCTTTAATATATTATCTCGATAAACAGGATAATTAAACTTTCTTCCAATTAAATAATAAAAAAGAGCCTTCTTATAATAAAAAGTGTGCAATGTCACTTGACGAAAATAAGGTTTATAGTCTTTATAGAGTAATGGCGTGCGTGAAAAAATTAAAAAGTTTTTATGCTTCAGGATTTTAAAATCAGTAATTAAATCATCTTCGCGTCCGTGATAAGAACCTTTTAAAAAAACAGAAGCATAGTGATGCGTATCGTAAAAAAACAAACTGGCATCCGCATAGTTTGGGCTCGCATAACTATAAGCCGGATATTTTTCTTTCAAAAAAACATTAATTGTCTTATGGTGAAAAAAATAGACGATTTTATTATAGTTTAAACCTAAAATAGGACGATCTTGAACCGCTTTAAGTGGAATACTTAATAAAATTACAATTAAAAGAAGCGGTATCCCACTCCAATACATCGTAAATTTTAATAGTTTTCTTAAATTTTCTGTGCTTAAATACAAACCAGCCCAAACATAAATCAAGGGTATAAACGCCAGTGGCCAGTGTAAACCTATCGGTTTAAAACTACTGAGTATAAAAAATAATAACAGCGGAATAAAAAAGAAATAAAATAACGCCTGTTTTTTTAATTGCGATTTTGAATAGTTAGCCAGTGCTAATAATAAAGGAGGTGTTGCTAAATAGACTAAAAAAAGCAGGTATTGAAAAATCGTCTTGAGACTAAAACCTATATCATTATTTCGATTATAAATATTAAATAAAATATTCGACCAATCATGCTGATAATTCCAATAAATATTCTGTAATACAAAAGGCAATGTGAATAAAGCTAAGAGCCCTAAACCGATCAGGCGTGCGCGGGTTCTTGCAACAAAAAGAAAGTAGAAGGCATAAGCTAAACCTAAAAGACAAGCAAAATATTTCGAGAAAAAAGCCAAACCTAAACATAATCCACCCAGCGCAAACCAACGACTGTCGTCATTCTTTTTTAAAGCCTGTAATACACACATCACAGATAAAAAAGAAAATATAAATAGCGGTGTATCCGTCGTAATAATAATATTTAATAAACTAATCGGTGCCAGCATTAATAGGATACTGGTGAGTGCGGCACGTTCTGGATCCTCTTGTTTTAGGTACAGGTAAGTCACAACACCCAGTATTAAGCTGGAGAAGATGGCTGGTAAACGTAGTATTAAAGCATGATGACCCCATTGCAATAATGGATAGAGAACAAACCCTATCATCGGCGGATGATCATAACCGCCCCCACTGAGATAAGCGCCCCATATTGCATAATAAGCTTCATCTGCAGTAATAGGAATAAAATAAGCCAATAAACATTTAATTGTGAGTATACAGATCAGTGCAAATAGGACACGACGTGCGGACGAAGCGGACGAAAAATATAATTTCACGATTATTTTATTGTTATTATAAAAAGAGTTTAATACTAACTTTAGCACAAAATAAAAACAAGCCGGACGCTATTAAAAATAAGCACTATGATACAATTTATACTTTTATTTTTTTAACTATAGACATAGACTTTGAAATTTACACTAGACTTCTAGTGGCGCAGGAGAAAATTTTAATGAAATATCTCATCCTGGCTTTGTTAATTGTGTGCGTTTATACTATCCATCGACGTGGAAAAGAACGTTATCCTTTTTGGCGTCAACTCTCCGATCACTCGACTTTTTTTGCACCACTCAATGTCTTTATGTATCTGTTTTCAGCGGTTCCCAATACACCGTATCTCGAGCTTAAAAACTTTCCTGAATTAGAAGTTTTACGTCAAAATTGGCAAGTGATTCGTGAAGAAGGCCTCAAGTTGTTGGATGCACAGCAAATTAAAGCATCTAACAACTATGATGATGCGGGATTTAACTCATTCTTCAGAACCGGCTGGAAACGTTTTTATCTAAAGTGGTATACAAGCCATCATCCATCGGCCACCACCCTTTGTCCAAAAACCACTGCATTGTTAAAAACACTTCCCTGCGTTAAAGCGGCGATGTTTGCTGAATTACCGGATAAAAGCCGCTTACCGCGACATCGTGATCCTTACGCGGGCTCATTACGCTATCATCTGGGCTTGATGACACCGAATAGTGAACGTTGTTTCATTAATGTGGATAGCAAACGATACTATTGGCGCGACGGCGAAGCGGTTCTTTTTGATGAAACCTATATTCATTATGCCGAAAATACCAGCGGTCAAAATCGTCTCATTCTTTTTTGTGATATTGAACGACGCTTAAAATATCGTTGGGCACAACGCTTTAATCAAGCAGTAGGACGTTATCTAATGAGTGCAGCAACCGCACCGAATGATTCCTCCGATCCGATCGGTGGTGTCAATCGTATCTTTAAATATGTTTATTGGATACGCCGTGTCGGAAAACGCATTAAAAAATGGAATAAACCGATTTACTACCTCATCAAATGGCTAGTATTTGGCGGAATTGCCTATGTCACCTTCGTTTTATGATTTAAATCCTTTTAGGAATTATCCTTTCTTTTTGTGAAGAAATTGTTGTTCGAAATATGAAAGTTGTTGCTCTAATTTCCATTGTAAATCGGCCTTTTCGCTGCTAGCCAAAAAGTGTTGGCAGCTTGCCGACAATTGACTGTTGTTTAAACTGGATCTACATACTGAAACCGGATGTTGATAATGATTGTCTTGCCAGAAACTGGCACCCGGTAAAAAACTATAGTCAATACTGTTACGGACTAATTGCTTTAAGACCCCATAAGAAAAATGATAGTTAACTACAGCTGTCTTGAATTGCTCAGTAAGATCGGTCCGTAACACCCCTTCATCATCTGTCGATAAGGCGATAGGGACATGGTATTCTCGATAAAGCAGGATAGGATGTTGTTGGCCTTTAACATTTAATATGGCCGCATTACTACTGAGATTAGTCTCAACCAATATTTGTTTTTTTGCCATCTCTTGCAGTAATTGCCTGGCTTTGTCTTCATAAAGGATTGCCACACCATGACCAATACGATGGGCATGTGCTATCTCCACGGCTTCTCGTATGTGAAAGCGTAAACCACTCCTCGGCACCAAATCCGGTACAAGTTCACCCGCGTGTAAACTGATTTTTACACGGGGATATAAGTGATGTAAAAATCCTATCATCTGCATCTGCAAGTGATAGTCGCGCATGGATATCGGTCCATCTTCGGCTTGCACAAGATTAATTCCCACGACACGCGGATCGCGGCTGGCCAATTCAAATCCCGTTAATAATTGTGCAAAAACTTGTGCTGGCGGTTGCTCACGTAATGCTTGGTACAAATAACGTAATTTAAAATCGGGACATTGTTGTTTTCCGGGACCATTTAAAAAAGTCAGTAATGATCTTTGATAAATATCAAACTGTTTGGAGATATTGGATACGATAGCAGCAACACCGCTTTTTAAAAGTTTTTCACGCAAACGATCGAGGTGGTTGTCCCAAGCAATATGACGACCCAGCAATCCGGATTGATTGTCATCCGGCATGATCATCAATTCCAGATACAGTATATTCTCTCGACACGCCCTTTCCACGGCTTCATTGACCATCTCGCGACGATGTTTAAACAAGATGGGTAAATATTTTTCAAATGTCGCAAAAAAATGATCATGTCCCGATTCTTTACCTGGTTGAAAATTTCGCATCGACCAGGCATCAATGACTTGGTTATATAAAATCGGAAATTTTTGTATTTGAGCCACACGATATTGTTTTTGACAATTTGGACGACTTTTTGCCGAAAAATTTTTAATATTGATGCATAAGTCATCCTGTTTTGCATAAACTAACATATTCTCCGCCCAACTCACGCCACCAAGGTGGTTATGCAAGTCCCCTCCTTTGGGCATAGCTTGCAAAAAAACACTTAATTTTTCGGGATTATTTTTTATCGAATTAAAATACATTGCTGTGGCGTGCTCCGCACCGGTTTCAGCCATGGACACATTGCAAAAGAAAAACAATATAAAAAAATTAAATAAGCGTTTCATTAAACATTAAACCTTTCTCTTGAAAAAAATAAATCTATTTTTTAGCGGAGACGGAACGCTGTGCTTGTTTGAATAAAGTAAAAAAATTATCGGTTGTTTGTTCGGCAATTTTATCGAACGGACACGCACGCAATTCGGCTAAACATTCGGCCACATTACGTACATAAGCCGGCTGGTTAGGCTTACCACGAAACGCTTGTGGCGCTAAATAAGGGGCATCGGTTTCAATCAAGAGGCGCTCCAGCGGTAATTTTTGCGCAATCGTTTTTAATTCCATTACATTTTTATTTTTAAACGTTAAAATACCCGAAAAAGAGATATAAAAATTCTCTTTAATGGCCGCTTCAGCCATCGTTAAATCTTCAGTAAAACAATGTAATACGCCACCGACCGCATCTGCCCCTTCCTCCTTTAAGATGCGTAAGGTATCTTCACGTGCCGCTCGCGTGTGCACAATAAGTGGTTTATTTACCGCAATAGCGGCACGGATATGCTGCCGAAAACGTTGTTGTTGACATTCTTTCTGCGTATTTTCGCGGTAATAATCTAGACCTGTCTCGCCGATGCCCACGACTTTAGGATGTTGTGCGCGCTTAATCAGTTCATCCCGTGTTGCTTCTTCAACAAGCGGTTCGGTAGGATGAATACCGACGGATGCAGAAACATCCGTATAACGTTCAGCTATCGCGAGCACGTTGGAAAAATGTGCTAAATCAATACACACACACAGAAAATGCGATACGCCTTGTTCTCTGGCAAAATCCAGACATCCATTCAAATCTTTTTTAAAATAATCAAGATCCAATCGATCCAGATGACAATGTGAATCAACTAACATGTCTACCTTGTAAAGCCCAACGCGAGAAGAGATCTTCCAACATTAACTGCAGATTCAATGTCATTTTAGCGGTATGCACTTGTAACGCCAATAAATCATTAAAATAGTCTAATAAAAATTCGGTCGACAAAAATGCCGCTAACGATGCGATGGTGCTTTCTAATGCCACATAATGCCTTAGTAACCGGCATTTTAACAATTCACTAAGGATACTCAATAAGGTTGACAATATTTGTTGCGCATCGGTTTTTAAATAACGTGCAGCACATTGGATAGGATCCCATTCATGATTCAGCAAATGTGCTAATACGCTTAATAAATCGGTATAAAATGAATAATAATTTTGTTGCGCATACGTCAACGCAAGCAAAGGAGAACCTGCCGCTAAATAATAAAGTTTTTCAACCGGCAAGGATTCCGGAAGTTGCTGTGCTAGCCATGCGGTGGCTAAAGATTTTTCAGGCGGTGCAAAACGAATTGTTTGACAACGACTGCGAATCGTTGGGAGTAAACAGGCCATCTGTTCGGCCAATAAAATAAATAAGGTACGCTCACTCGGCTCTTCTAAGCTTTTTAATAAAGCATGACTGGCAGCTGGCAACAAACTACCGGCAGGATTAATCAGAACAATTTTATACGTGGCTTGACTGGTCTGATTAAGTTTTTCAATAACCTCACGTATTTGATCAATTTTAATGCCTAGTCTCGATTTTTCTGACGTCAGCAAGCATAGATCCGGATGCGTACCCGAAGCAACTAAGCGACAATCACGGCAAGCTTGACAAGCCAACTGATTCACAGGTTGTTGACATAATAAGGTCTTAGCAAAATGAGCAGCGAATAAGGCTTTACCTAAACCGCGTTGTCCGGCTAATAATAACGCATGCGGTAATCGATGTGCTTGATGACAGCGATATAATTGCTGCCATTGTTGAGTCTGCCATGGCAAAGGTGCCGAATAATTATTCATCTTCCGATTTCGCCCATAAGGCAAGCAATTGATCCAACACCTGTTTAATCTGTTTTTGTACATCCTTTAAGGAAAGACTGGCATCAATCACTTGGTAAAAATCGGGCATTTGTTTCGCACGTTCAAGGTAACTTGCACGTGCGCGTGAAAAAAAATCATGCTTTTCAGCTTCAATGCGATCCGCGACCTTTCGATGATGCATACGACGTAATGCAATATCAACGGGTGCATCGAGTAACAAAACTTTATCGACTTTTAAATCTTGTTGCACCCATAGCTGCAAACTACGGATAAACGCTAAATCCAAACCTCTACCCCCCCCCTGATACGCATAACTGGTTTCCGTAAATCGATCACAGAGTACCCAATCACCGCGTTGTAAGGCAGGTTTAATCACGTAGTGTATATGTTGCGCACGTGCGGCGAAAAATAACAACAACTCTGTTTCCGGAATAATGACCTCAGGTGAAAAATCAGATTGTAACACCAAAGCCCGTATTGCTTCGGCAATGGGTGTTCCACCGGGTTCACGTGTAACCGTAAGTGAGACGCTGGCTTCACGTAAATAATCGGCAATAAATTTGAGTTGCGTTGATTTTCCCACACCTTCGATGCCTTCTAAGGTAATAAAACGCGCCGGCTGAGTAATCGACATAATCTACCCAAATAAGAACTCGCATCATTATACCACTTTATACTCGGCTATTCGCCTTCGGCTATCATTTTATACTTCACTATAAAATTTCCTATTTTATTGATTAGTATTTTTCTCAAGGATAAAAATTTTTTAAATGCATTATTTTCATTAAATAAACTTGATGTAAAATATTTCATACGATAATATTTGAATATAAAACTATCTTTTAAAACTAAATTTTATGTGTTTTTTATATTGATTTACGAAAGTTTGATATAAAAATAAAGGGAATTTATGAACAGTCCATTAAAAGTAAAAATTTTTTTATGTAAAGGGTTAAGTGACTTAAAAAATGAAACAGTCGAAGCGCACCTATTTAATAAGGATCTATTAATAAACCTACTAACCCTAAAAATTAAACAACCCAATCAATTTAAAAAAATAGTCGGCGGGTATTCTAATAACACCTACCATTATGAAAGAGAAAACCTGATTTTACGCTTTCCAAAACTTCATAATCTGCGTTATCGTTACACACCGGATAACTCAATAGAAACACATAATCTTTTACAAGCCAAACAACTTAATTTAACCCCTTTAGAAATAGTGGCTTATTATACAAAGTACGCTTTATTGGTTACACGCTTTGTACCCTCTTTTCAACTTTGTTCAGAAAGGTATTTCAAGGATGAACGTAACTATAAAAAAAAATTAACTGAAGTGGCCCAATTAATTAAAAAACTGCATTATTCAGATCGTGAATTTAGAGAAAATAAAGAAGCTTCATTTCCCTTTATTAGTTCTTCATCAGAAATTTTTAAAACCGTCCGTTTAATTCTAACTGCAGAAGATCACGAAATATTAAAAAAATTAGATTCAATAAAAAGCATGATAGATACATTTGAAATTATCAAGCGTCCTTCGCACGGTGACTTACATTATTCTAATCTTATTGAAATCAATGATGCGATACAATTAATCGATTGGGAATCTTCAAGTGTTAGAGATCCTGCTTATGATATTTCTAGATTTTTATGTTCTGCAGAGTTAAATCCGAACGCAGAAGATTTTTTTTTAAAAGCCTATAAAAACTCCCTTAATATTCAATTAACTGATGATGAGTTTAGTCATTTAAAAACACGTATTCAGTTTTTTAAACCCTTAATTTATTTCTCTGTCGTCGTCTGGGCTAAATATACGGTTTTTCATTGTGAGGAAAAAAGACTATTTGAAGAAGCAATCAAAAGCTTTACTGAAAAAACTTTAAACCAACTTAAAAACCTTCCATTTCCTGCGAATCATACTGAGAAATATAAAAAAACAAGAACACATTCCCAAAATTATGTTAATTTTTTTAGTCTTATCGCAGAAAACGAACCCACTCCCTATCCGTCTGAGTCAATAGGGCGTCATAAACCGTATTCAATTTGATTAAGTCGCCATTAACACTTAAATACTTTAGCAGATCCTGCCTAATTTCGAGATTATTCTACGTAAAATGAACCAAAAGCTAACAGGTTATAAACTTTTTAATTGACAAAGAAACACGCGCATCGATGAACTCAGATACCAAAGACTTTGACAGGATTTTGTCTTTTTTACATAAGGATAACGTTGATCGAGTTGATAACGCTGTACGGCCCAATTATGGTCTGCTAAATGCGCGGAAAACTGATGGGATCCATCACCTTTGGCAACAAAATACAAATTTTGACTCTGATCGGGATGTAAGGCCGCTGTGATAGATGCAAAACTGGGACTGCAAATCGGCGTCGGTGGTAAATCTCGACGCGTGTAGGTATTATAAGGAGTATCTTTACGTAGATCACCGATACCCAGTTTGCCATTGTAATGCACGCCTAAGCCATAAATAATACTGGCATCAATTTGTAAAGGAATATTTGCTTGTAAACGTCGCACAATCACACCGGCTATCATAGGGCGCTCCTTGGCAATCGCTGTTTCTTTTTCAATGAGCGACGCCGCAATCAGTGCTTGATAAGGTGTTTTATAGGGTAACGCGGCAGCACGATGTTCCCAAGCGTCTCGTAATTTTTTTTCTAATAATTGATAAGACCTTTTTAATAAATCCGTATCCTGAGTCCTTGCACTAAAATAATAGGTTGCTGGAAAAAACAAGCCTTCAGGATTCTCTGCGGGTAAACGCAAGTTCGCCAAGACCTGCTCTGAAGAAATAGGCGGTAATTGATGTCCAATTGTTGTTAAATGATTCAATGCACTGATTAACTGTTGAAATGTCCAACCCTCAACAATCGTAAAACGATGTAAAATACATTTTCCAGAAAGCATTTGATCAAGTAACTGGTCCGGCGTTGTACCCGGATCAAACTGGTATTCACCGGTTTTTAATTTATTAGTCGCCCCTTTTAAATACGCGAGTAATAAGAAAAAACGAGGTTGTGGCATCGCTGTTTGATTTTGTAAATCCAAAACTAAATGATGCACCGAGGAACCCGGTTCAAATACCACATGTAGCGTTTGTGTAGGATTGATAGGCGATACCAAAAACCGATAAAAATGCACTACAAAATACGTGAATGAAAAAATCAATAACAGAATAATCAGTGCAATGAATACCCATCTTTTAGGCATAAGAATTCTATCGTCTCACAATCTTGCAAACAGCAAGGATGCATTTGTTCCACCGAAGCCAAAAGAATTCGATAAGGCATAATCCATTTTTAATTCTTGAGGAACCTTTGGGACAAAATTAAGACCGACAAAGTCGTCATCAAGAATATTCAGTTCAGGAGGATTACCTGGATTATCTAAATTAATAGTCGGTGGTGCTTTTTGGTCTTTAAGTGCTAACACAGTAAAAATCGCTTCGACAGCCCCCGCGGCTCCAAGCAAATGGCCCGTCATCGACTTGGTCGAGCTAATCGCTAACTTCTTGACATAATCACCAAAGAGACGACGGATAGCCCTTAATTCCAAATAATCGCCTTGCAAAGTGGACGTCGCATGCGCATTAATATAAGCCACTTTTTCTTTGTCAATATTCGCATCATGCAGTGTATTTAACATCGCCGTCATTGCCCCTTGCCCTTTGGGGTCCGGACTTGTCATATGAAAAGCATCGGAACTCATACCAAATCCCACTAATTCCGCATAAATAGGGGCATTACGTTGCTTAGCCCGTTCATATTCTTCCAAAACTAAAATACCCGCACCATCCCCTAATACAAAACCATCGCGTGCTTTATCCCATGGGCGACTCGCGGCTTCGGGATCTTTATTTCGATTAGAGAGTGCACGACAGGCCGAAAATCCACCTAAACCTAAAGGCGTTGTTGCCATTTCTGAGCCGCCCACCACCATGACATCCGCATCGCCGTAGAGAATAGTTCGTGCGCCTAAACCAATATTATGAGTACCTGTCGCGCAGGCCGTAACGACAGCAATATTAGGCCCTCGTAGTTTATAGCGGATAGAAATTTGACCGGACAACATATTGGTAATTGCGCCAGGTATAAAAAAAGGAGATATCTTACGCGGCCCCCCTTGCTGGAGTTTTGCGTGATTTTCTTCAATAAACGGTAAACCTCCTATCCCTGAACCGACTGCAACACCGACTCTGTCCGCATTCTTTTCAGTAATTTCTAATTTCGAATCCTCCATGGCTTCTTTTGCTGCCGCAAGACCGTATTGTATAAATAAATCCATTTTACGCGCATCTTTTGCGCTAATACCATAATTTTCTGCGTTAAAACCACGTACACTTGCCGAAATTTGACAAGGAAAAGCGGAAACATCGAATTGAGTGATAGCGGCTACGCCACTTTTACCGGCTAATATTGCTTCCCAAGTTGTTTTTGTATTAAGACCTAACGGCGTCATCATACCGACACCCGTTACTACAATACGTCGCTTTTTTTTCACGTTACGCCCTCTTCAAATGAACACTTATATCATTCTACATCTTCACAATGAATAAAAGATTACTCAACATGCGCCCCGCCGTTCATAAGCCTTCTCGCCGGGATAGCACCTTATCAAAAACTCTCGTCAAGTAATCCATTAAACTTATTTATAGGCCTTTTAGCTTAAGTGAGATATTATTCTTCGGACGACTCTTCTTCTGAATCTCCAGCTTCAGTTTTATAATGTTGTTTAATATAGTCCACCGCTTGTTGAATAGTACGAATTTTTTCAGCCACTTCATCCGGAATTTCGGTGTCGAATTCTTCTTCCAAAGCCATAACCAATTCCACCGTATCCAAAGAATCGAGGCCCAAGTCATCGACAAAAGAAGCTTCCATCGTCGCTTCTTCGGGCTTTATTTCAAATTTATGAACCACTACCTTTTTGACACGCTCTTCAATTGTATTCACTGAGATCTCCCCTTTTGAGTATAAAAAACTTTAGTACAAACAATACTTGTCGATTAGTTTATTCAATTATTAAATGAACGCAAGTCAGTTTACTTAAATTAAACTATTATGTTCAATTCATATACATTCCACCATTTACATGTAATGTGCTTCCTGTCACATAACTCGCCCAATCAGAAGCTAGAAATACGCAAGCATGTGCAATATCCATGACTGTGCCTAATCGTTTGACAGGGATCTTTTCCATTAATAGTGTCCGTTGATCTTCATTTAATGTTCGAGTCATATCCGTTTCAATAAACCCAGGTGCGATAACATTAGCGGTAATATGTCGTGTTGCCACTTCTTGCGCCAACGCTTTAGTAAAGCCAATTAAACCGGCTTTAGCGGCTGCATAATTCGCCTGACCTGGGTTTCCAGTACATCCTACGATAGAAGCCATGTTAATAATTCGCCCATATTTTGCTTTCAGCATTGGTTTTAAACAGCATTGCGTTAACTTAAAAACGGCACTTAAATTGGTTTCTAGTACCGAATCCCACTCTTCCTTTTTCATTCGCAATAAAAGATTATCACGGGTAATACCCGCATTATTTACCAATATATGGGGTGAACTAAAAGTTTGTAACTCGATCATTAGATTTTTTATGGAGGCTTCCTCATTTAAATTAAGGACGCAGCCTCTTCCTTGCAAACCTTGTTCTTGCAATACGCGTGAAATCTTTTCTGCTCCTGTCAGGGTTGTAGCCGTTCCAATAACCTTTGCACCTTGTTGCGCCATTGCGATCGCAATGGCGGCGCCAATACCACGACTTGCACCCGTGACTAAGGCCACTTTATTTTCAAGTAATAACATAAATTTCCTCAACTGATTAAGGCGGCTTGGAGTACTTCGGGATCCTGTATTGAACGTGTGGGTATCGTTGTGATACGTTTATTTAAACTGGCTAATATTTTGCCTGGACCGCATTCTATAAGTTCATCGATGGACTGCTGCGCTAAGTATTGAATAATTTCTACCCAACGCACAGGATGATCTAATTGCCGGATTAAGGCATTTTTTATAGCGATCGAGTCCTGTTCGATACCAACATCAACATTATTAATAACAGGAATATTTGGCGTTGAAATAGGTGTGGTTTGCAAGGTTTCAGCCAATTGCTCCGCGGCAGGCTTCATTAAAGCACAATGCGAAGGAACACTTACTGGAATACGTTTCGCTAATTTAGCACCGGCTTGTTTAGCTTGTTCAAGCAAGCGATCCACAGCCGCTGTATTCCCTGCCACAACAGTTTGTCCAATCGAATTGTAATTGGCTGGCGCAAGAACTTGGCCTTCGGCTAATGATGTGCATAAATCTTTCAATTTATCATTATTTAAGCCGATAATCGCTGCCATCGCACCTGCACCCGGCGGGACAGCCATTTGCATCAAGCGACCTCGCTCTGCAACTAAGCTTATTCCCGTCATAAAATCCAAAGCCCCCGCACAGACGAGCGCAGAATACTCACCTAAACTATGACCTGCCATAAAGGCAGGCTTAATACCGCGTTGCTGTAACCAAACTCGCCACAAAGCCACGCTCGCTGCGAGCAAAGCCGGTTGTGTATATTCCGTTTGATTAAGCATCGCTTCAGGACCTTCTTGACATAATTTCCATAAATCAAAGCTTAAGACCTGAGAAGCCTGCAAAAAGGTTTCTTGGATTAAAGGAAATGCTTTAGCTAACTCAGCTAACATGCCAACAGTTTGCGAACCTTGTCCCGGAAAAATAAAAGCAATTTTTTTAGTCATATTAATTAATAGCGTACTAAAGCAGACCCCCATGTCAATCCTGCCCCAAAGCTTTCCATTAATAATAATTGTCCGCGTTGGACACGACCATCGCGCACGGCCACATCTAAGGCGATCGGAATAGAAGCCGCCGAAGTATTACCATGTTGATCCAAAGTCACCACAACCTGTTGCATTGTCATTTTAAGTTTATCGGCCATCGCTTGAATAATTCGAAGATTTGCTTGATGTGGAATGAGCCAATCGATAGCTTTTTTATCAATTTTATTGGCCGCTAAGGTTTCTTCTAATACGGCACTTAATTTATTCACCGCAATTTTAAATACCTCACTGCCCTGCATTTTAAGATGTGGCACGTCCCCTTTTTTTAAACCGGTACTTAATGACAATAAATCGTTATACGAACCGGCCGCATGCAAATGCGAAGAAATAATTCCCGGTTCCTGTGCGGCTTGTAACACTACTGCGCCTGCACCGTCACCAAACAAAATACAGGTCGAACGATCCTCCCAATTAATGATATTCGACATACTTTCACTACCGATAACTAAGGCGGTTTGGACGACACCGTTTCGAATAAATTGATTCGCTACATTCAAGGCATAATTAAAACCGGCGCAGGCCGCTACGATATCAAAAGCGGGACAACCGTCTTCGCCCAATGCGGCTTGGACTAAACAAGCCGTACTTGGAAAAAATGTATCGGGCGTAGTCGTAGCCACAATAATTAGCTGTATCTCTTTGGGTGAAACAGCAGCCGCTTGTAAGGCATTTTTAGCGGCTGCTGTCGCCATGCTGGCTGTGCTATCATTCGGCCCAATGATACGACGTTCGTGTATCCCCGTACGCTTAACGATCCATTCATTCGTCGTCGCTATGCGCTTTTCAAGTTCAGCATTGGTTAGTATTCTTTCCGGTAAATAACGGCCGGTCCCTACAATTCGTGAATACTTCATAAAGACTGTCCAGATTGCTTTAGTAAACCGGCCACTTGTTCTTGGATGCGTTCAGGAATATTTTTTTGTACTTCTAAAATGGCCTCATTAATCGCATTTTTAAAGGCTAAGACATTCGCACTACCATGACTTTTAATCACAATACCGCGTAAGCCTACTAAGCTTGCGCCATTATAGCGAGCCGGATCAAATTGTTTACGTAATCCTTTTAACACATGTAACGCTAATAAACCCGACAGACGTGAAAACCAATTACGATTAAAAGCTAATTTAATATAATGACCCATTAATTTTGCAACACCCTCGGTAACTTTCAATGCGACATTACCGACGAAACCATCGCAAACAATCACATCGGCTAAGCCTTGATAAATTGTGTCCCCTTCGATGTAACCAATATAATTGATATGCGCATTCTTTAATAATTCTGCCGCCTTTTTAACCTGTTCATTTCCTTTGATCTCTTCGGAGCCAATATTCAACAAAGCAACACGTGGACTCGAAATACTATCCACTTCAGAACTTAATACCGAACCCATAATGGCAAACTGCAAGAGATGTTCGACTTCCGTATCCACATTCGCACCCAAATCCAAGACACGTACTTTATTTTGCTCTTTCATCGTGGGGAGCATCGCACTGATTGCCGGTCTATCGATACCTGGAATTGTTTTCAAAACAAAACGCGCCGTCGCCATCAAGGCGCCCGTATTCCCTGCACTGACACAAGCCTGTGCTTTTCCTTCTTTGACAAGATTAATCGCAACGCGCATTGAAGAATCTTTTTTGTTACGTAAGGCCAAAGTAGGAGGCTCATCCATAGAAACCACTTGAGAAGCCGCCTGTAAAGTCAGCTGCTCCGAGTTCAGCCGATTTTTTTCCAGTTTCAGTTGTGTTTGCAAGGCAACCAAATCACCCACAAGAATAATGTGCAGCTCAGGGGCTTCCTGAAGCGCTAAAAGTACAGCGGGGACTATAACAGATGGACCGTAATCGCCCCCCATTGCGTCGATGGCCAGTGTATAACGAGACAAAGGGGCTATTCCTTAGTTTTTAGAACCTTTTTTCCACGATAATAACCATCTTTGGTAACATGATGGCGGATATGGGTTTCTCCACTGGTTGAATCAATAGCAAGTGCAGGTGAAGTTAACGCATCATGCGCACGACGCATGTTACGTTTGGAGCGAGATTTTCGAGATTTTTGGACTGCCATGATGCCCTCTTTGTCAACAGGTCTGAAAAACGCATATTATGCGGGCTGATGGCTGAAAAAACAACCGTAGTCTATAAATCGTATTTTCATTCTCAACCCAGAAAAAAAACGGGTTGGCACGAGTTCTGCCAGTGAATGCGACTTCTTTTTCTGGCTTACGCCACAAAAAGAAGTCGCATTCGCTAGCACCCCTGCCGCCTTTGAATTTTTTGTCCTATGCTAAAGTTTTTATTAAGAGAATTTTTCCTGGAAAGCTTATCACTTTGTTTGTCGACAGGTGACGCGCAGGCGGTCCTGAATTTTTGCTTTAGCCAAATAATCCAGGATGCAAAGAAATAGAAAGCGCGATCAAATTTGTTTAACTCTCGACTAAAGCTTGATACTTTAATAAAAGTTGTTCGGCCGTTTCTTTGAGGTGTGGATCCACCACAATACAGGCCACCGGACAGACCTCGACACACTGAGGGTTATCAAAGTGTCCGATACATTCAGTACACCGATGTGATTTAATTTCATAGATCAATTCGCCCTGAATAATCGCTTCATTGGGACATTCGGGTTCACACACATCACAATTGATACAGTCATCGGTTATTAATAAAGCCATCTCATCTCCCTATTTATTGCACAAGTGCTTAAATTTTTTTTCTAAAGCTTCTGCGACGACTGCCGGTACAAACTGTGATACATCGCCTCCGAGGCTTGCAATTTCTCTGACTAAGTTAGCCGAGATAAAAGCGTATTGCTCAGCGGGTGTCAAAAATAAGGTTTCCAAATCGGGCAGCATTTTTCGATTCATACTTGCCAATTGAAATTCATATTCAAAATCAGAAACAGCACGTAAACCGCGTAAGATGACATGCGCATTATATGCTTTCGCACACTGGATTAACAAACCATCAAAACCAACGACCTGTACATTATTGAAATCAATGAGTACCTTTTTTGCTAAGTGAATGCGTTCATCGACAGAAAAAGCGGGGGTTTTATTGGGATTTCTCGCGACGGCGACGATTACCGTTTCAAATAAACGTGCGGCGCGCTCTACGAGATCAAGATGACCATTGGTCATCGGGTCAAATGTTCCAGGATAAATCACTTTGGTTTTCATAAATTCCGCTTCTCAATACGCAATCCTGATGTAACTTGAATACATTCCGGTTGCTTCACAACGCGACGCCGCCAAAAATTCCATTGCTGTGAATATTTTAACTGTGCATACCGAAAAAAAATCCTAAAAATACTAAGCCCCCTATCCAGGCATTGTTTAAAAAAGCTTTAAAACAAGCTTCAGGCTTCCTATCCTTAATTAAAGCATGTTGATAGATCAGTAATCCCGCCACGCCGGCTAACATCACATAATAAATCACATGGAGATGCAAAGCATAACCAATGAAGCAGAGTATTAAAACAAAGACGGACTCGACTACAGCAATAAAAACAACATCATAACGGCCTAAGGCTAAAGCAGAAGATTGAATACCTACTTGCCTATCGTCCTCTCTGTCCACCATGGCGTAGATAGTATCATACGCCACACACCACGCATAAGCCGCTAAGCCCAAACCCACCGCCATCGCCGGTATTTTTCCTGTTTCGGCCGCAAAAGCCATTAAGATAGACCAAGCCCCAAAAACGAGACCTAAAAATAACTGTGGCCACCGGATATAACGTTTGGTCAATGGATAGAGGGCCATCAATGCCACCGCAATAGCCGCCAGCGCCAACGTTAAACGATTAAATTGATAAACCACGAAAAAAGCGAGTAATAGCAAAACAAAAACGATCCACAACGCTTCTTTTAAGCTGACTTCGCCACTCGCTAAAGGCCTGTGTTGAGTTCTACGGACAAAGCCATCTAGATCGCTATCAATGATGTCATTTATAACACAGCCTAATGTTCGGGTCAGGACCGTGCCCATAATAAATAATGCAACGATCTTAAAATGGATAGACCCCGCACTGGCCACGCATAACGCCCAAAGTGTAGGCCACAACAACAAAAATATTCCAACCGGTTGATGGAGGCGTAGCAATCTCATATAAGCTCGCCAACGTGGTAGGTAGTTCATGCTACTTATCGTATAATAGGGAGCTACATTCTGCAAAGTATTGTTAATGGCAGGACCGTCAACTTTCTAACATCTTTATTTACAAGGAGTGTTGTTCATGTTGAAAAAAATCGGGACAAAGATACTTTTCCTTTTTTCATATAGCGTTCCCTTATTAGCCAATGCTTCTATTCCCGGGTTTTATATCTTAGGCCAACTTGGCACAGCCGATACACATCAAGAAGCCAGCAATGCAGCAGCACAATCTATCGACAGCAAAATAGCGTTTACAGGTCGCGTCGCCGGCGGTTATCAATTTAATCAAAACGTCGCTTTTGAAATCGGTTTCACTCGTTTTTCCGATGTCAACTTTTCTAGCATCGGGGGTATTCCTGGCCAAAATGTTTCGTTAAGTCAGTATGCGATTGATTTTATGGCGAAGCCGATGTTACCCATTTCGTGTAATGTGAACCTTTTTGCGAAATTAGGTTTAGCCTTTCGTAAAGCCAATGGTTCTGCTTTCGTTAATAGCAAACCTTATTTAGGTTATTCCGATAGTTGGAACCCTACTTTTGGCCTCGGTCTGAGTTACGATATCACACCTTTTGTACCGCTCGATTTAGCTTGGACACGCATCCAAAGCGTCGGTGGCGGAAATACTCTACCCAGTACCGATTTTTATTCGATTGGTTTAGCGTATTACTTTGGTTAATATAAACATTAAAAAGCTTTTAAAATTTTTCGGTTCGGTAATGCAAGTTTTTGATACACTATTTTTTAAGATTACTCTGAGGAGGCATTATGCTAAAAAGAAATACCAGCGCCTTATTACTACTTAGCGCAACACTTTTTACTCTCACGCCAAACGCGAAGGCCGAAATGCCGGGTTTTTATGCCAATGCACAACTTGGCTGGGCCAATAGTCATATCAATACCAATGATTTAGTCACGGTGAATAATGGGACCTCACCGGTTGCATTACCCGGTCTCAATAACCTCGCTCTCGCCTATCGCCTCAGTTTTGGCTATCAGTTTGATCGGCATTGGGCCATGGAATTCGGTTATCGTCATTTTAATAACACGGACATTTCTGTTGGAACCACAAACTATATTGCTAATGCCTCCAGCAAATCCAGCGCATTTGATTTAACCGCTAAAAGCATACTTCCCGTCACGCCTAAACTCGCGCTTTATGCCAAACTAGGGTTGGCTTATGTACGTCCTAATTCACAAGGATCCGTACAGACAATAAGTCCTTTTAACGGAACGACGCATGCTTATTCGAACACCTTAGAACCCACGTTTGGTTTAGGAATTAGTTATGCATTGAAACCCAATGTTCCCGTCGAGTTTTCTTGGAACCGCATCCAAAAAATGGGTGGCAGCAATCATGCCCCCAGCAGTGATTTTTATGCACTCGGTGTGTCGTATTATTTTGGTTAAATTAAAGCTTTAAGCGTCAATCCTTTATTTTATTAAATGACAAATTGACATTAGCGCCTATTAGCGCTTAAATAATAGGTTCTAATAATAATAGCTCCGTGGAGAAAATAACAACAATGTTAAAGAAAATATTTATTACCAGTGTATTAACAGCGAGTGTATGCGCTGTCATGAACGCCAATGCCGCTTCTAAAGGTTTATACCTGAGTGGTCAAATTGGTTACGCCGACACCGGTGTCAAATCAAGAGTTAAGGACGGTGGTTACGCTTTTAATAACGATGGACTGGCGGGTCGTTTAGCCATAGGTTATAAAATTACATCGAATGCGGCTTTAGAATTAGGTTACTTACAAATCCCCCGTGCAAAATTTAGCGTGAATCCAGAAAATGTCTTTACTAAGCAAAATGCCCTTGATATCGCTGCTAAAGGGATGTTACCTATCACAAGTAACGTGAATATCTATGGCAAGGTGGGCGTTGCTTATTTAACCACTGAATTAGGAATAACATCGCCTAGCGAAGCTAAGGATAATCTGAATTCCAAGCAAGGGATTTCTAAACGTCAATGGGCACCGGAAGTGGCTGTGGGTATGGGTTACGACATTACACCGAATGTTACAGTCGATACTTCACTGACACATATCCAAACTGTTGGAAGTAACCCTCCAGGCAATATCGACTTCTTGGCCGTCGGTGTGGGCTATAACTTCGGTTAAGTTTCTATGATTCAAATTTAACTCATTAACTTAGTTTAATGAGTTAAATTTTTCTTTAAAATAAAAAAATTTTTTCTGATCGTTTTACTAGTCGGCACTCGACAAAAGTAAAAATAATTTTTATTTATTTTTATCCAATAAAAACTAAAAAACTCAAACAATTTTTTTTTATGTTTAGAAGTTGACAAAAAAAAATTCTAATTGTTTAATAGTCGCTCGTTTGACTAGTTAAAACACTTCAGGAGAATAATAATAATGTTAAAAAAAATTCTAACAACCACCGTATTAGGTGTCTCTGCTTTAGGTGCAATGGCGGCTAATGCGGCAACACCAGGTCTTTATGTGACAGGCCAACTCGGTTATGTGAATAATAATATGAAATTAAGAACTCACGATCTACTTCCAAATAATGATATATCCGCATCGAGCTTAGGTGGTCGAGTAGCGGTTGGTTATCAATTTAATCAGAACTTTGCATTAGAAACGGGTTATTTTCGAGCCGCTCAGAAAAAAGTCACACTTGTAAGTGGTAGTGTTAAGAGCCCAGTAATAGGTAATGTGACACTAGATCAAAACGCAATTGACTTACTTGCTAAAGGTACCCTCTCTATTAATAGTGCGCTTAACCTTTATGGTAAATTAGGTGTTGCTTATTTAACAACTGATTTTAATACTGATTCCGGTGATAAAAGATTCGATCCGATAATTCAAAACTTTGCTAAACGCAAATTTGCTCCTGAAGCAGCCGTAGGTGTCAGCTATGACATTACGCCTAATGTCTCCTTAGACACCTCTTGGACACATATCCATACCCTAGGAAAAAATCAGCCCGGTAACATTAACTTTATTGCGCTTGGTCTCGGCTACAACTTTGGCTAAGTCTAAACCTCCGTTTAGTAGACCTTCTTTCCGTAAAAAACCCCTTAAAAAGGGGTTTTTTATTTTATCTCGTAGGACTCCCATGGAAGCTTGATATCTCTCAGCGGAAAGATATCAGAAAAATTGATATAAAGGTTGACAGTCATTTTTAAAAATGATAAATAATGACCTGTTTAACTAGTTGAACCTTACGAGGATAATAATAATATGTTAAAAAGAATAATCACAGTAAGTGTACTCAGCGCTTCAGCGTTTAGTATAGTCGCTGCTAATGCAACAACAGCGCATGACGAGACTATCAATCCAGCAACCACAGCAACGAGCGGCCTCTATGTGCTAGGTCAAGCCGGTTATGCCAACGCGCATACAAAAGATACCATTGTTACCCCATTGCCAAGTACGGGTTCTGGCTTTTCTATCCCTAACTGGGGTTTAGGTGGACGCTTAGGAATGGGTTATCAATTCAATCAAAATTTTGCGGTTGAAATGGGTTACTTGAGGCTCATAAATAAGAAAGGCACTTTTGAAAAACTAGCTCCAACTTCGGCCTACCAAGCAGGAGCAACCGAAACATTAAAACAAAATGTCATTGATTTAGCGGCTAAAGGTATTTTACCCATTACCGATAAAATTAATGCTTACGGTAAGCTCGGAGTCGCTTATTTAACAAGCATTATCACAGGCAAAAATGAGAATGAAGTAAAAAGTAATGATAATCAATTCTTCGGTATTGATAAGCACACCTTTGCTCCTGAAGTCGGTTTAGGTATCACTTACAATATTACTAACAACATATTTGTTGATGCGTCACTCACTCACATCCAACCGGTTGGCAAAAACAAACCTGGTAATGTGGACTTTGCTGCCGTAGGTATGGGTTATAGTTTCGGCTAATAAAAAAAACACCCTCTTTAATAAGGATTCAATCTAAAAACCCCCTTTTATAGGGGGTTTTTTCTAATCAGATTAATTTTAAATTCTGCATCGATCTTTAAAACTTTTAGAGTAATTTTAACAGAACGTTAAGCCTATTAATTTATACTCAATAAATA
Organism: uncultured Rickettsiella sp.; assembly: GCA_947058615.1. Classification (GTDB taxonomy): domain Bacteria; phylum Pseudomonadota; class Gammaproteobacteria; order Diplorickettsiales; family Diplorickettsiaceae; genus Aquirickettsiella. The sequence goes on from CAMSHF010000004.1 coordinate 94,750, forward strand.
ATAACAGAAAAAACTAAAAAAAATCTCTTTTTAAGGAGTTTCGGTATGCGCTTTTTTCTTAATTCCAGTTCTTCCTTTCAAAAAAAACTAATCGTTGCGTCCAGAGCAGATGAGGATTTAAATGAAATACCCGGTATTCCTAAAAAAGATTTGCTTGCTTTTGAAAGCTATGCGAAGGATCAAAACGTAGTTTTACTTATTCGTCCGGTAGAACCTCTAACTAAAATTTTACATGAATCAGGAAACTACCCCAGCAAGAATTTTACTATTAAAGGGAAATCCTCTTCTTGGGGATTATGGGCAGGATTTATCCCTATTGATCAACAGTTCAGTAAATTAATCGGTCAGAGAGAGAAAATTAAACAATCGAATGAAGCCATTAATGATTGTATTAAAAAAGGTCACGCGCAAAAAACCCATTTAAAAATACCTCAGCATTATTTTAAAGAATTAATAAACAAAGAAATTATTTTTCCCCCAAAAAAAAACGGAAGACGGTTATCTTGTTATTTACTGTCCTCGCCCTCATTCTGAGGAATCGAAGTTATGTTATGCCAAAGAAATAAATATCGGATCGAAAATAGAATATGAAGTCTACACGGCTGAAAAAAAACCTTTTGATGTCTTAGCCGACGTTAATTTGAAAAAACCACTGATTGCCGATTATGATTTATTAGCCATTATAAGCCCTTTGAAAGAGTATTCCAGAGAACATATCCGACTGAACCCTGATATTACGCATCAAAAACGACTGCGTAAAATTTCGCCTCAAGCGAAAAGGCGCTCAATGGAAAGCGAAGAAAGATTTTATGCGCGCGAAGACGCTACTTTAGGAAATGTTTCATCGATAATAAAGAAGCATATTACCGGACTAAACCGTGCTTTAAATAAAGGTGAATATCTGGAATGCATCCATCACAACGATGATGCCGGTTCACCGGCAAGTAATCCTGAAACAAACTATCCCATCACTGCCATCATTCCACCCATAGCGAACTTTAAATCCACGATATTTCTCCTCAAAACAACGGAGGAGTTCGTCGATTTTATCCATAAGATTAATAGGGAGTACCGAGTTGAAGCGAATCCATTATGGGAATTACCGGTTCAATGGGCAGTCAATAGAAGTCATTTTTTTTCTAGCATTAAACTAGCTTATATCTGGAATAAATCTCCCGAAAATATAAAAAACACTGTATCCACGCTATTAAAAAATATCAGCTTAGATGATGAGACCTTTAGCCAAGAATTAACTCAACAATTCAAAGTAATAAGTCAAATGGGCTTTGAGGATGATAATAGTCTATTTGAAAAATTTTTGGATACTATTGAAAATAATCTATTTAACAAAAAAATACCACGTAATTGATATAACAAACTATTAAAGTCATAGCCCTCTCTTCAACCATGACGACTCCCATTCTCGCTGATTAAACTTCGCTTACCGAGTAACGGCTTCAAATACTGACCGGTATAAGAAGCCGCTTGTTTTGCCACCTGCTCAGGCGTACCGACGCAGACGATCTCACCGCCTTTACTTCCGCCTTCAGGGCCAAGATCGATAATCCAATCGGCCGTTTTAATGACGTCCAAATTATGTTCAATAACTATCACGGTGTTACCACGCTCGCGTAGCCGATACAGCACCTTTAATAGTTGCTCAATATCGTAAAAGTGTAAACCCGTTGTTGGTTCATCCAAAATATAAAGCGTCCGACCGGTATCGCGTTTGCTGAGTTCTTTCGCAAGTTTGACACGTTGCGCCTCGCCTCCCGATAATGTGGGTGCACTTTGGCCAAGATGTAGATAAGCTAGCCCCACCTCCTTCAGGGTTTGTAGTTTACGCGCCAGCATAGGTACCGGATTAAAAAATGCATAGGCTTCTTCTACTGTCATTTCGAGGATTTGATAAATATTTTTCCCTTTATACTGTATCTCTAAAGTTTCACGATTATAGCGTTGACCTTTACAAACATCGCATTGTACATACACATCGGCTAAAAAATACATTTCGACTTTGAGTACACCATCCCCTTCACAGGCTTCACAACGTCCACCCTTTACATTGAAGCTAAAACGTCCTGGCGTATAACCTCGCGATCGTGCTTCGGGTGTCGCTGCAAATAATTCGCGGATCGGCGTAAACAAACCAATATAAGTGGCAGGGTTTGATCGCGGTGTACGACCGATAGGACTTTGATCAATATCGATCACTTTATCCAGTTGCTCTAAACCGGTAATCGATTGATAAGGTGCCGCCTGCGGCAAGACAGCGGCATTTAATTTTTTAGCGGCTAAAGGGTACAACGTATCATTAATTAATGTTGATTTTCCAGAACCCGATACGCCGGTAATGCACGTCATTAAACCTAAAGGAATCTCAATATCGATATGTTTGAGATTATTACCACTGGCACCTAATAGTTTGATTGCACGATTTTTATCAAATTTATTACGTTTTTTGGGCAATTCGATACGTCGTTCACCAGATAAATACTGACCCGTTAATGAATGAGGATTTCGCATAATCGCAGCCGGCGAACCCTGGGCTACAACGCGACCACCATGCACACCGGCACCTGGACCCATATCGAACACATAATCGGCATGCCGAATCGCTTCTTCATCATGCTCTACCACAATCACAGTATTTCCTAAATCACGCAATCTCAGTAACGTACTTAATAAGCGTCCATTATCGCGTTGATGTAAGCCTATTGACGGCTCATCGAGGATATACATCACACCCACTAAACCGGAACCGATCTGACTGGCCAAACGGATTCGCTGTGATTCACCACCAGATAAGGTATCCGCACTTCGATCCAAAGAAAGATAATTTAAACCGACATCAATCAAAAAATTTAAACGATCAATGATTTCTTTTTGCAAACGCAAAGCAATCTGTGCACGTTGGCCAGTTAGATTTAATTCTTCAAAATGTTTTTTTAATTGATCGAGCGGTAAAGCGACCCAATCAGTAATCGCGTGATCACCGATAAAAACATGTCGCGCGGCGACATTGAGTCGCGTACCGTGACAACTCGCGCAGGGTTTAGAGGCTAAATAACGTGCTAACTCTTCACGAACCGAATGCGACTCCGTCTCTTGATAACGGCGTTGCATGACCGGTATCACCCCTTCAAAAGGTTTTTTCTTATTATAAACATAGCCCTTTTCACTTTCGTAATGGAACTTTATGGATTCTTTACCACTGCCATATAAAATAATTTTCTGAATGTTATCGGGTAAGGCATTAAAAGGCGTCTCTAAAGAAAAATGATAATGTTTTGCTAACGTCGATAACAATAAGGAATAATAAGGATTTTGTGCATCCCAACCACGGATAGCGCCTGCGGCAATACTGAGTTCGGGTTGCGATATCACCTTGTCCTCATCAAAAATCAGCTCATGACCTAAACCATCACATTGAGGGCAAGCGCCCGCAGGATTATTAAAAGAAAATAAACGCGGCTCTAATTCGCTTAGACTATAACCGCATTCCGGACACGCAAAACGTTCAGAAAAAATAAGTTCTTGTTGTGTGTTTCCTGCCACATCTTGTACAACAACGATCACCAAACCTTCGCTCAAAGACGCCGCGCTGCCTAAAGACTCACTCAAGCGTAAACGATTATCGGATTTAACTTTGAGTCGATCCACCACTACGTCAATCGTATGTTTTTGTTTGGCATTTAAACCGGTTACCTGATCGAGTTCGACCCAGCTCCCGTCAATTCGGGCACGCAAATAGCCTTGCCTACGCAATTCATCCAATAACGGTTTAAATTCGCCTTTCCGCCCTTGAATCTTCGGTGCCAAAATAAACAAACGGGTTTCATTCGGTAGCGCCAGCAATGTATCCAACATTTGACGGATGCTTTGCGCCGCTAAACTCGTATGATGAACAGGACAGCGCGGCTCGCCAATACGCGCAAATAACACACGCAAATAATCGTAAATTTCGGTTACCGTCCCCACTGTCGAACGTGGATTATGTGAGGTTGATTTTTGATCAATGGCAATGGCCGGAGAAAGTCCTTCGATGTGATCAACATCCGGTTTCTCCATCATCGAAAGAAACTGTCGCGCATAGGAGGATAACGATTCCACGTACCGACGCTGACCTTCCGCGTATAAAGTATCAAAGGCGAGTGAAGACTTACCCGAACCGGATAATCCGGTCACCACAATTAATTGATCGCGTGGAATATCGAGATCAATATTCTGTAGATTATGCGTGCGAGCGCCGCGTATGCGAATGGTATCCATAAATAAACAGTTCGGATAGACAAAAAAATTAAGAATTTGATAGCATTTTATTGAAACTCCACACTATAACCTTGAAAATAACGAAAAGAAACCTCTAAAAAACCCTTCATTGCTTTCTTTTTTTCACAACACGATTTAAAATTGACTCCTAACTGTTTTGATTTATACTCATCGCAATGGGATTTTGGGCAGGACGTTTGCAAAAATGAAGCAACCACAGTGTATTTGGATGCATTCAGGATTGCGAGTTGAGTGACCAACACGGTCAAAAATTTAAGTGCGATGAGTATACTACGTATGCTACTGAGGAGTACTGAACATGGCTAAAGGCATTAATAAAGTTATTTTAATAGGCAATTTAGGTGCTGATCCTGAAATCCGTCATATGCCAAACGGTACTGCCGTCGCCAATATGAATCTTGCCACCAGTGAAAGCTGGAAAGATAAAAATACCGGTGAACAACAAGAACGCACGGAATGGCATCGTGTCGTTTTATTCCAACGGCTCGCTGAGATTGTCGCTGAATATCTAAAAAAAGGTTCAAAAGTATATATTGAAGGACGTTTACAAACTCGCAAATGGCAAGATAAAACCACGGGTCAAGATCGTTACACGACTGAAATCATTGCCAATGAAATGCAAATGTTAGACAGCCGCGGTAGCAGCCACACACATGAGTCCTCTGCTGCTCGACCCAAACCTGAAATCAGCAGCAAAATTCCTGAAATGGCCAATGAAGCCTTTGATGACGACGATATCCCTTTTTAATCGGCTTTTTTCAGTTTTATTGGCTCACTTGGTGTTCATACGCGCCTGTTTATCCGACCATTTTATGCGCATAAATCAAGTCATTTAAAATAAAATGACTTGATTTATCTGTCGACTTGACTAATCTTTTTATAAGGAACATTGACTCTCAAAGAAGCGTGTAAGGGGGGGATGTGAAATATTTAATTGCCTGGTTACTTGGCATACCTATCGCTGTATTGTTACTGATTTGGCTATTCAGTCATTTATTTTAAAGTGAAAAGCCTCATCGCTTGTCATCAATAACACCATTAAAAGAATAAAAAAATATATTCAATGTTCCGGATTTATGATCCGATTTTATTTCAGGAGTATTATATGAAAGCAAAGTTATTCGTCATCTTAGGCTTGATTGCATTACCTGTGGTGGCTACCGTCGCTATGGGCGGCCATCCCAGACAAGAAACTGCCGGTCAATATGTTGACAACAGTGTACTTACTTTAAAAGTAAAGTCTAAGTTATTAGCAGACCCGATGGTCAAAGGACTTGCCATTTCAGTGTCGAGTTATAAAGGTCAGGTCAAACTCGGTGGTTTTGCTGATAATTGGCAAGAAAAACAAAAAGCCGGCATGCTCGCTAAACAAGTCGAAGGCGTCACCGGTGTCACCAACAACATCGTTGTAAAAAAAATGCACCGATAAAATTGAAACTTCTTCTTTCTAACTAAGAAAAAACGGTTTAATTAAGAAAAACAAGGTTTAACCTTGTTTTTCTTATTCATCGCCCACAAAATCCTTAAATATTTAAATTTGACTATAAATATAGCGCGCTAACTGCACACTTTTAACATACTCACGTGTTTCCTTCCAAGGTAAAATTTCTACCCAAATATCTTTGGGTAATCGCTGATACAAGCCTTGAAACGATTTAATCCGATTAGGGCCCACGTTATAAGAAGCCGTTGCTAACATGGCATGGCCTTCAAATAAATTCAATAACTGCCTTAAATAGGCACTGCCTAAACGAATATTCTGTTCGGGATCGAGCAAATTCAAACGATGTAAAGACACGCTTCGCGCTAACTGCTTACCGGTATTTGGCATAATTTGCATTAAACCTAAAGCTCCAGCACTGGATCTTGCATTTTTCATGAAGGCACTTTCTTGACGCATAATGGCCCAAACCCATGCCGAATTTAAATGGGCTCTACGTGAAGCGGCTAATACTGAGCGCCGATACGCCAAAGGAAAACGTAATTGAATGTCATTGTGGATATTTGCTTTGCTGGCACCGACGATTGCTAAATCGTACCAACCCCACTCTTTAGCCAATTGAGCCGCCGCTTGACGTTCTGGTATACGCAAACTCTCTAAGACCCATAACCATTCCTGGCGGGCTTCACCGACAAAACCTAAGGCCAGAAGTTCTTTAGCGCGTTGAATGGCGGCATTATTTTCCAATGCCTTGCGATCACCCCTAATGCGATGCGTACTCGGATGATAGTGATATTTCAAACGTTGACTGGCCAGTACACCGTAATAATCAACCTCTTTCGCCAAACTGGCATAAATGTGATTCGCTGCCTGAACGTGTTGTGTTTCAGCCAATGCCCTCGCCCGCCAATAACGCCAACAGGCAGACTGTTGTTCTTTAAGTGATAAACGATCCAACCAAAAGAGCACTTGATGCCATTGGCCATTCAATAAACTATTCCGTACGCGCCATTCGCGGAGTGTGGTATTGGCATAAGCCGGTTTAACCTTTTTTAACCAAATCTCCGCGTCCATGTGTCCGCGTCGGGCTAAAGCGATGCCTAAATCCACTAATATTGATTGTTTTTCAGCGTTATTTAAAGCATACGTTCTACTTAAGTGTGACCAATTTTCAATCAACTCAATAGGATCTTTATTCGCTAAACGCTTCAACCCAAACACGATTATTTTTCGATCAATTGCATTATCCGAATCAAACTGACTCGTGTGCTCAATCAATAAAGGTTGTCGTCGCACTTGATACCAACGTCTCACTTGTTGACGTTGTTTGGGGGGTAAAAGTTGTGCCAGATGTTGGATCACAGAAACATTATTTTCAACCATAGCTTGATCGAGTTTTTTCCAGATCAAGTTGAAACTTAATCCTCCCGATTGTTCCCATCGACTAAAAATCGAACGACAAACACTTGGTGGTGAATGAGTTTGAAACCAAAGTGAGGCTATTTTTTCATAAGCTAAGGCCTTTTGTTGCGTTTCCAATAAAGATTGTAAATAATAACATTGTAAAGGCGTACCATAAATGGGTTGATAATAATGAATAAAATGATTCCAATCCTTTTTTTTAGCTAAATAAACTAACCAATCGGCGCGCAATTTAACCGCTAAAGGGGTATTATCATAGGTTTGTAAAAATCTATCGATTTCGCTCCTATTCGCATAGGACCCTTGTCGTTTTAATTGGATAAAAATTAAATAAGGATATAAAGGATAATCTTTTAGTTTAGCTTTTAAATTCGAAAATGATGGATAATGTTGGCGCATAAGTAACTGTCTCGCCTGCCAAAATAATTTTCGTTGTTGAACGCTATTTTCAGCATGAACTAAACAAGACCAAGTTAATACTAAACTTATGATCACTACGGTACTTTTTCTAATCCTCATAGCCGGTTTTAAAAGTAGGGAAAATTTATGCTCCTCTATTTTATATATATCACTTTAGGTCTGCTTACCAGCTTGCTTGCTTTTACCTTGTTGCACTTTTATAAACTAGAACGGCAACATGATAAGTTAAGCCAAATGGACAGTCGTTGGACAGACATCCATCGTTTACTCAATCAACTCCATGATGCGCGCGTCACGGATCAACGTAACACCGCAGCCAATAAAGAACAATTACTACTGGAGCTCAATACCTATCGACAACAATTTGATCAACATCAGCTAAACAGTTTAAAACTGTTACAAGATAGCTTGCAGCAAGGTTTGCAGCATATCAGTCAACGTATGGACAAATTAACCGAAAGCACCCAAGAAAAATTACTCACGATGAGTGGTCAAGTTGAAAAGCGCTTATTTGATGGCTTTGCACAAACCACAGCCACATTTTCCGACGTGGTTAAACGACTGGCCTTGATCGATGAAGCACAAAAACGTATCACCGAACTTTCCAGTAATGTCGTCAATCTACAACATATCCTTGCGGATAAACGCTCACGCGGCGTTTTTGGCGAAATTCAGCTCAATGCCTTAATCGAAAATGCCTTACCCACTAAAAATTACAGTTTGCAACACACCTTAAGTAACGGTAAGCGCGTGGATTGTTTATTATTATTGCCCGCTCCTACCGGTAGCATCGCCATCGACGCTAAATTTCCCTTAGAAGGCTTCAGAAAATTAACCGATATCGATCTCCCTAAAAGCGAGCAACGTGCCGCCGCAGCACAATTTCGCCAAGATATTCGACATCATATCCAAGCCGTAGCCAATAAATATATTATTCCTGGTGAAACGTCAGAAGCTGCTTTATTATTTATTCCCGCCGAGGCAATTTTTGCTGAAATTCATGCGCATTATTATGATTTAGTTGAAGAAGCACAGCGCAAACGCGTTTGGTTGGTTTCGCCCACGACGATGATGGCGGTATTGACTACAACCAGCGCTATTTTGAAAGATGCCGCAACTCGTGAGCAGATTCATTTAATTCAAGAACATTTAGGTGTCTTAGGAAAGGATTTTTCACGTTTCAAACAACGTATGGATCATTTATTTCGTCATATTCAACAAGCCTATACCGATATACAAGAAGCGAAAACCTCAGCGGATAAAATCACGACTCGCTTTGAAAAAATAGAAAAAGTTGAATTAAGTGCCAACTTATTGGAATAATGCCCACTTTAATTTCTTATTGTATTTTTTTATTTGCTTAATTGGTTATGGGATAAAATTGATTTCGCAATAATAGCAATAGGAAAACCTCCCATACAAGACAGGAGGTTTTTTGGATGAGCCAAAAAAACTTAAGGTACTGAAACGTGCTTTTTACAACAGCTTATGGCGCGTACCAGTACATAAATCGCACATAAACCAACAATAATATAAATAATCCTAGCAATTGGGCTGTAATCTCCAAAAATGCCGGTAATTAAATCAAAATGGAATAAACCGACTAAACCCCAGTTCAAACCACCGATAAATAAGATAACGAGTGCGATCCAATCTAAAACGCTCGGACTTTTGAACATAAATACTCCTTTATTTAAGCAAGTGAAATTCACATACCATAAACGTCTTATTTTTGGCTCAACGACAGCAATACCCCCTTACTGTAGCTCAAAAATTTAAGATAAACAAATTTTGCTGATCTCTAGTAAAACTGACAAAGTTGGCGCCTCACAGTAATGCTCGATAATGTTCATTACCGTCGTTCAAAGCGAGAAACGTTTTGCATCATACTGATGATTCGAAATGCCGCAGTTCTCTGCAACGCTATTTTCTTGTAATAGTTTCACTATCTGAGTATCATCGCCTCCAGCCTGAGTCTGAGCGATATGCAAAGCAGTATCACCCTCATTATTCGTCAGATTAACATCAGCACCTTTTTTTAATAAAAACTTAACAAGAGCGATATTATTCATTTCGCAGGCGATATGCAAAGCAGTATCACCCTCATTATCTGTCAGATTAACATTTGCTTGGTATTTTTCTATTAATAGCTTTGCTAGCTTTAATTGATTTGGGATCTTCTTTTCTATCTCTACTTTATGTGCCATTGTTAATACCTTTGTACCTAAAAACATCTTATTTTCAATAATTAATACATGCAAAGGGGGTTCGCCGTTATTATTCGGCTTATTGACATCAGCACCTTTTTGTAATAATAACTCAGCTACCTTTTTTAATTGTTGACCTGCCATCGCTTCTTTTGTAATGAATAAGGCGGCATGCAAAGGCGTTTGGCCATCGGCATCCTGAAGATCAATCTTGGCGCCTCGATTTATTAATAGCTCAACCATTTTGTTATTGCCATTTTGAGAAGCTATATGCAAAGGGGTAACTTTTTTTTCGTCAGGGGCATTAATGTCTGCACCTTTATTTATTAATAGCTCCGCCATTTTGGTATAATTTTTTTCACTCAGTATATGCAATGCAGTTCGCCCATTCTTGGCTAGATAATTAACCTCCGCGCCGGATTGTATTAATTTATCTGCTACTTTTAATAAACTCTTTATATCGGGTGGATTGCTCAAATCACCATCCGCAATAAAATTGCTTCCAAAGCATGCCATATGTAAAGCGGTAAATCCTTTATCACAAGGCTTATCAATTGTAGCTTTTTTTTTTATTAATAGCTTAAGCACTTCAAAATGACCTTCTTGAGCGGCAACATGCAAAGCAGTTTTTCCATGTTTATCCAACGCATGAACATCGACCTTATAAATAGGCATTTATTATACTCCTTCGTTTTTGTTATTACTAAAATAAAAAAGTAACTTAAGAATAGTCATTCTACACGAACATTAAAAAATTTTACCTAAGCAGGTTAACAATTAAGCTTTTAACTCCGGTATTTTTACCACTAAGGCATCGCAAGACAAATGGTGGATCACCGCACTGGCTGTTGAACCAAATAAGATACCGATACCGTGTCGACCATGGCTACCTATGACAATTAAATCAGTTTTGAGTTGTTTCATTTTATCCAGTATCACAATTTTAGGTGATCCGACCTCGACAAATTGATGTTTTTCAGGGATTTCAAATTTTTTTGAGATTTCGGCGAGTTGTTTTTGCGCTTCAGCCAACATTTCACCTTCTAAATCAATCACCGCAGGATAAGCTTGGGCGACACCGTAGGCATTGATATGTTCAACCGCATGAATAACTGATAGCTTAGCCCCCTTCGCTAAAGCGTGAGCCCGCTTCAAGATAATTTCATCGCAGGTGGGATGTAAATCGATGGCGACTAAGATATTTTCATAAATGGCCATAAGTTATCTCCAGAGTTTAGATAAAAAAAATGATACGCTTCGTTATTGAATTTTTATCGTGTTAATGCGCAATTCAATGAATACTTAACTTGACACAATCTTTTAATAATGATTCGCCAAGCTCCTGAGTTCGTCATTCGATTTTAGCTGATTTAAATTCTTTTTGGCCATTACTTTTTAATTTTATTTAAGTGTTGCTAAGTGTTGCAGTGAAAAAGAAACAAGCATTTCATACACACGAGGAATGATCTGGTCGGGGCGACTGGATTTGAACCAGCGACCACCTACACCCCATGCAGGTGCGCTACCAGGCTGCGCTACGCCCCGAAGATCGGACATTGTAATGCCCTTACTCAAAACACGCAACTCATCCATGACGCCTCTTTATTTTAAAAATAAAAAATCAACGCTTTTGATTTTTTAATTGTAATTTTAATTTTTGACTGGCTTGAAACAAGACAACATTCCTTGAAGTCACTAGGGTTGAAACGCCAGTTTTTGGATTTCGGCCAGGGCGCTCCTTTTTCCTACGACGTCGAAAACTTCCTAAGCCCGAAATTTTAACGGTCTCTCCTTTTTCTAAAGCTAAAATGATTTCTTCAAAAAAAGCATCGGCAAGCTGTGTGGCTAAAGGTCGACTGAGACTCGGATCTCGTTGTCTTAAACCGCTAACCAAATCCGCTTTTGTTAACACTGGATTCATGAATTTCTATTCCCTTAGCTGAATAGCGAAACGCTGGTTTAGATTATCTATGACTTTTTGCATTAAGTCATCCACTTCAGTATCCACTAAAGTACGTGTGGGATGTTGCCAACATAATGCTAAAGCTAAGCTTCTTTTTTTAGGTTCTTGCTTTGAAAAATAGACATCGAATAAAAATGATCGATTAAGCCATTCACCGGCTTGCTGGCTAATAGCATCCAAAATTGTCTGTGCAGAATAACGATCATCCACCCAAAACGAAATATCTCGGCGTACCCTGGGAAATTTTGAATACGCTTTAAATTCGGGGAATGATCTTTGAAGAATGGGCGAAGTCGCTAATTCAAAACAATAAATAGGACCGACGAGATCCCACTCCGCTATTATTTTTGGATGGAGTGCACCGATAGTGCCAATGATCTTATTATTCGATTGCACGACATCACTAGAGAGTCCAGGATGTAACGCCGGATGAGTCCCTGGTTTAAACTGAAAGTTCGTTTTAGTTAAGCTCAATAAGGCTTCAAGATCCGATTTAAATGTAAAAAAATCTAAAGGCGTACGAGCAACACCCCATTGTTCGGGTAGACACTGACCACTGGCAACCGCGGCAATCATATTTTGCTGTTCCAATTTTTCGCGTTGTCTTTGAAAGCAAAGACCCGTTTCAAATAAACGGCAACTTAACTGTTGTCTTTGTTGATTATAATGCAATGTATTTAATAGCCCCGGCCATAAACTGGTGCGCATCACCGACAACTCACTGGATATTGGATTGAGTAATCTTAAGGGTTCAAGATGAGGCATAATCATTTTCTGACATTGCGGCGCAGTAAAACTATAGTTAATCGTCTCATGATAACCTCGATCGATCAGTAAATTCTGTATTCGATTCAATGAAAGTTGGGTTTCGGGCTGAGGTAAGAAGGTTAAAGGACGATGCGCGAGTGTCGTAGGAATATGTTGATAACCATAAATTCGTGCCAATTCTTCAAATATATCCACTTCTAAGGAAAGATCAAAACGCCAACTCGGTGGTGTCAATCGCCAAGCTTTTGCATCGTGTTGCACTGTGATCCCTAAGCTTTCCAAAATAGTCATTATTTTTTCTTCACTTAAAGAAAAACCTAAATACTTTTTTAAATGTGCGGGATGAAAGTCAATGTGAATAGTCGGCTTAGCATCAGATTTCATTTGCGTAATCGGCCCTGCTTGACCGCCCACCGTTTCAATAAGTAGTTGTGTTGCACGTTCTAAAGCCATGTGAGTGATTGCAGGATCAACCCCTCTTTCAAAACGATACGCCGAATCCGTATTCAAACCATACCGTCTGGCCTGGCCCGCAATATTCGACGGACTAAAAAAAGCACTTTCCAAAAAAACTGCTTGAGTTTGTTCCGTGACTGCTGAATTGGCGGCGCCCATCACCCCTGCAAGCGCTTGTACTTGGTTTTTATCGGCAATCACTAAGCTGGCTTGATCTAACACCAGCTTTTTTCCATCAAGCAAATGAATCGATTCTTCTGACTTGGCATAACGAACGGTCAACTCACCGTTTAATTTTTTAAGATCAAAGGCATGCAAAGGTTGACCAAGCTCTAACATGACATAATTGGCCACGTCTACAACCGGATGAATGCTTCGTAGTCCACTGCGGCGTAAACGTTCTTGGATCCATAAAGGTGTTTTGGCCTGTGGTTTGATGCCTTGGATAATTCGGCCCACATAATGTGGACAGGCTTTAGGGGCGGCGACATGAACTTTCACTTGATCTTTTATTGTTGCCTTTTGTTCTGGAATAGGCAAGGTCGTTAAGGTTTGTTGCGTCATTGCGGCTACATCTCGGGCTAATCCTTTGATACTTAAGCAGTCGCCGCGGTTAGGTGTGAGACGAACATCCAAACTCTGATCATCTAACTGCAAATAATCATAGAGTGCTTTACCTACGGATGCATCCTGAGGTAATTCCAAGATCCCTGATTCCGAATGACTTTCAGTCAATCCTAACTCACTGGACGAACATAACATGCCTTGTGAAAGCACACCTCGTAATTTGGCCGCTTTAATCGATACCTTATTGGGTAATTGTGCGCCCACTTCAGCCACTGCAACCTTTAAGCCCGCTCGACAATTTTTCGCGCCACACACGATCTGTAAGGTCTCAGAGCCCACATTTACTTCAGCTACCTGTAGACGAGATGCATCGGGATGTTGAGTAACACTTAACACCTCTCCGATAACGACTTTATTGAAGGAGCCTGCCACAGGATGGATCGCCGCCACCTCTAAACCCGCTAAAGTCATTTGCTCGGCCAGTTGTTTAACTGTTAAATTGGGATTTACCCATTCGCGTAACCACTGTACACTCAATTTCATATTAAAATTGCTCTAAAAAACGGTAATCATTTTCAAACATCAAACGCAAATCAGGAATTCGATAGCGTAATAACGCTAAACGATCAATCCCCATACCAAACGCATAACCTTGATATTTATCCGGCGCTAAACCGGCTTTTTCGAGTACGTTAGGATGGACCATGCCACAACCTAAGATTTCTAACCATCCGGTTTGACTGCACACACGACAACCCGTACCGTGACATAGGACGCATTGAATATCTACTTCAGCCGAAGGCTCCGTAAAGGGAAAGTAAGCGGCGCGAAAGCGAATCAAGAGATCCTTTTTTTCAAAGAATTGCTGTAAAAATTGGCTTAATAAGCCCTTGAGCTCAGAAAAATTAGCGAACTCATCGATTAATAACCCCTCGACCTGATGAAACATTGGTGTGTGTGTAATATCAGAATCACAGCGATAGACGCGACCCGGCGCGATCATTTTAATTGGCGGTTGAGTATTCTGCATGGCGCGTATTTGTACGGTTGAAGTATGCGTACGTAATAGCAAACCGTCAGAAAAGTAAAAGGTATCATGTAATGCACGTGCCGGATGATTGTTAGGAATATTTAAGGCCTCAAAGTTATGGTAATCATCCTCTATTTCAGGACCTTGTTCTATGGTAAAACCTACTTCCCTAAAAAAGCTTTCAATACGTTGACGCGTACGCGTCACAGGATGAGCGCTGCCAAGCGTCTGACCACGACCAACTAAGGTGATATCTACCTTTTCTCGTTTTAATTGTGCATCGATTTCCTGATTGATTAATAATTCACTCTGCGCCTTCAGTAAGGCTTCGATCTGTTGCTTCGCTTGATTAACCGCGTGTCCTAACTTAGGTTTTTCTGCGGCGGGTAATTGGCCTAATTTCTTAAGATATTCATTTAATGCACTTTTTTTACCTAAAAGTGTACTTCTTAATTGTTCCAAATCATAAGCTCGCTTTGTTTCAGCAATCGACTGTGCGGCCTTTTGAATAATCTGTTGCAAATCATCTGTCATGATGCATTAACCTTTATATTATCTGCTCTTCAATGGATATGTACTGCGCATAAGCATTGTTAACTTAATCGATCATATTCTTCTAATGATATCTTTCTGGCTTCTGACTCTAACATGATAGGAATCTCATCTCGTATAGGATAAGCTAAACGATCAAAACGGCAGATGAGTTCTTGGGCCGATTTTTCATACACCAAACTGGCTTTGCACAAAGGGCACACCAATATACTAAGCAAATATTTATCCATCAGAACCTCGTTGTAAAGCGATTGTTTCTCTTAAATAAGTGGGTAAAGCCTCGCTGGAGCTAACGGTTTCACCGCGTCGATAAGCGGCACTCGCAATCACCGCGGCATCATAGGCCCTAGGATAACGTTGCGGAACCCATCGCTGCAACCGATGCTTGAATTGTTTATCGAAGATGAGGTGGTATTGATCCCAAGCACTCCCGACACCGACAAAATGGGTTAAATCCGTCGCGAGACAATGTTGTGCCTGTAGCAATTGCTCAGAACCTAATTGTTGCATCTCCCCTGTTTCATTTTTTAAAGCATACGCGCCGACAAATACTTCGTTTAAATGCGCATCAATACCCGCCAATACCTGTTGTGCTTGAAATTCTCGATAAGCCCCTTGCGCTAAGCAGTGTAAACTCGAAACCAATATCACTGGCAAATTTGTGGCATAAGCACTGGCTTGAATAATACTTGCGGCAATGCGAATACCAGTGAAACTCCCGGGACCGCGCGTAAAAGCCAAGGCATCTAAATCAGAAAGCTTAAGTCCTGCTTCATCCAACAACGATTGCATCATCGGTAAAATCAGCTGCGTATGCATGCGTGGTGCGTATTGATAACGCTCCTGAATCTGCCCGTGATGCATTAGCGCGGAAGAACATGCTTCAGTGCTTGTATCAATGACCAGTAATTTTAAAGACATAAATTTTTATTTTATGATTGAAGAAATCTGTGCGCCGTATCTCTCAAAACACCGTCTTATTTTTATTTTTTCCGCGTTATCTTGAAAAGCTAGCGCTAAACCCACTCGCCATCGCACCTTCTTGTTGGCTTTGTAACAAGGCGTCTAACCGCTTATGATCCCAGTCGCCATAAAATTCAATATACGTGGGCAATACTTGCACGCCCGGAACGCAGCCGCCGATAAGGAATTGAGTTATTCCCTGTTCTTTAAGAGCATGCAATTCGGAGAACAGTAAACAAGTGGACGCTGAATTCAAGCGATAATCCGGTTCATAGTAAAGATGTGTCCTTACATTACGATCAAGTAACGAACCCTCCGCGACGACACAAAGCTTCATCCCCCCTCTTTCTTTATACAATTTAAGCAATTCACCCAAATACCCTTCCGGATAGGCTGAAAATAAAATAACATTATGACAATTTATAGGAATAACCTTCTTATTATCTTCGGGGAAAATCGCTTCCTGACAGTCCAGCAAACATCCCTCATTTTCCTTATCATAACAGGAAACAGGCAAACCTACCTTTTCTTTTAACTGAAGCTCATGATAACCATAACCGCTTCCCACGCTAATTACTTGAGGTTTATTAGGAACCGAATCGAAGTACTGGCTTAACATCCTATAAATTCGATCCGATTTTTCTTTGTCTACCTGGCCACACGTACCTGAGATACGGTCAGAAGCTTTAGTTGAGTCGTCCTTAAAAAAACGCGTACTAAGCATACGTTTTTAGTCCCTTCTAAAAATTACTAGAACCGCTTACGGTTATCCTGCATCTCGTTAATAAATTTTACTCATTAAAAGTATCTTATTTCTCGAGATAAACTAATTTATCTTCTTTATTTTTCCATTCATCGGCATCGGCCGGTGGATCTTTACGATGCGTGATGTTTGGCCATGTTTGTGCAAGTTCTTTATTCAAGGCTAAAAATTTTTTATATTTTTCAGGCAAATCATCTTCAACATAAATGGCATTGACAGGACATTCGGGTTCACACAAACCACAATCGATACATTCATCCGGATGAATAACCAGCATGTTCGGCCCTTCGTAAAAACAGTCAACAGGGCATACTTCAACACAATCGGTATACTTACAGCGAATACATTTTTCAGTGACTAGAAATGTCATGACTTTTTTAAACTAAAAAAACAATGAGGCCACTTACACTCATAATTATTAATTAAACTTTTAATCTGGTGCCCGGGGCCGGACTCGAACCGGCACGGTGTTACCACCGAGGGATTTTAAGTCCCTTGCGTCTACCAATTTCGCCACCCGGGCCATTTAGTTTTTACTTCTCTTAACTTCTGGAGGCTAGGGCCGGAATTGAACCGACGTACACGGCTTTGCAGGCCGCTGCATAACCACTCTGCCACCCAGCCAATTTCTTTATCTAATGGCTTTGTCTTTTTGTTAATTTCTTCGTTGGATACTCATCTCCGGTGCCTGTACTTTTTAGTACATCCCGCTCCCCAATCATCATCCACCTTGAGCTTAACAAAAATACTTCAGCCTCTAATGATTTATTACACCTAACCAATAAAAAACCTAGCTTCTCAACAAAAATTTTGGAGCGGGAAACGAGGCTCGAACTCGCGACATCAACCTTGGCAAGGTTGCGCTCTACCAACTGAGCTACTCCCGCAAATGCGGTGATATTGTAACGGCATGAAAAATACTGTCAAGAAGATAAATCATGCCAAGCTGCTTTTAAATATAAACACATACTCCATAATGTTAAAAACATAGCAAGATAAAGTAATACATAACCCGACATTGCAAAACCCCTCCACGCACCGGGTTTATAAAGCAGTAATAAAATAATGGCTAACATTTGTAGTGTCGTTTTTATTTTACCTAGCATTGTCACCGCCATACGCTTATGCTGGCCGATTTCTGCCATCCATTCACGAAGTGCAGATACCATAATCTCTCGGCAAATAATCACAATGGCAGGAACGGCTAAATAAGGTAAAGCGCGATCGCCGACTAATAATATCAATGCCGTTACGACAATTAATTTATCCGCAACCGGATCAAGAAAGCTCCCTAATTTCGAAACTTGGCCTAAGCTTCGTGCTAAATAACCATCTAACCAATCCGTCATCGCAGCAAAAATAAAAATGATCGCGGCCATTACATGGCTGCCACGAAACGGGAGATAAAACAATAAAATAAAAACTGGAATTAACACAATGCGCAGAAAGGTCAATATGTTAGGGATACCCATAAGGTATATACCGTTAGCAAATCCAAAATGAGTCGCTCATTTTACGTGAGTTATCTAAATAGTGTAACCGGTTAGTTTAACCTTTTAAAGCGAAATAAATTTGCTCGGCTAAACGTTGACTGATACCAGGAACTTTAGCTAAATCAGCTGCACTCGCATTTTTCAAGCCTTGCAAACCACCAAACTGACGTAATAATTCACGTCGACGTTGGGCGCCAATACCTGGAATATCCTCTAATATCGATGTTCGTCTTTTTTTTGCACGTTGCCCACGATGACCGGTAATTGCAAAACGATGGGCTTCGTCGCGGATCGTTAAAATAGCCTGTAGCGCCAACGAATCGGCCGATAAATGAACCGCTTGTGCGCATGTGGAAAGGTGCAAGGTTTCAAATCCCGATCGTCGCCCCGGCCCTTTGGCTACACCGATGACAAGAATCCCATTAATCTGCAATTCTTCTAAAACCTGCTCCGCTTGCTTTAACTGTCCCTTGCCGCCATCGATCAACACGAGATCGGGTAAATTTTTTTCGTTATTTTTTAACTGCTTATAACGTCGCAGGAGCGCCTGGCGCATTGCGGCATAATCATCGCCCGGTGTAATTCCCTCAATATTAAAACGTCGGTAATCCATTTTACGTGGGCCTTGCTCATCAAATACCACACACGAAGCGACGGTCGCTTCGCCCTGCGTATGACTGATATCAAAACACTCTAAACGCCGCGGCAAACTATCCAGCGATAACGCCATTTTCAAACATTCGAGTTGTTTGGAAAAAATGAGTTTATTAGAAAGATGAGTAGTTAAAGCGTGTCCTGCATTTTCATTCGCTAAGCTTAACCAATCTTTTTTTTCAGCACTCGGTTTAGTCATTAGCTTGACTGGGCGTCCGGAACGTTCAGTTAAACTCGCCATTAACCAATCTTGTTCGGGTATTTTTAATGGCAAAATGATTTGCTCGGGAAGTCGATCCGAAACTTCCGTTTGAAAATAAAATTGACTGATAAAAGCCGATAATACTTCAGCCGCGGTTTGATTGAGTGGAACCTCAGGGAAATAGGCTTTACCGCCAAGCAATCTTCCATGGCGGACATTCAATACATATACGGCATAATGACTGCTTTTTTCCGCTAAACCGATAATATCCAGATTCCCCTGCCCTGTCATAATCACTTGTTTTTGTTGTATTTCTCGCAATGCTACAATCTCGTCACGTAGACGCGCGGCCGTTTCATAGTCTAAATCCTGTGCGGCCTTCTCCATTTGCTGCGCTATATCATCAATGACCGTTTGATTTTTTCCTTCTAAGAATAAAATCGTATGCTTGACATCACGCTGGTAATTTTCAGGTGTAATAAGACCGACACAAGGCCCCGTACACCGTTTTATCTGATATTGCAAACAGGGCCGAGTACGGTTGCGAAAAAAACTATCTTTACATGATCGAATTCGAAATAATTTTTGCAATAGATTCAAGGTTTCTCTCACCGCCATGATGCTCGGAAACGGTCCAAAATAGCGATAGCCTTTTATTCGAGCACCTCGATAAAAGGCCAAGCGCGGATAACTTTGATGTTGGCTTAAAATAAGATAGGGATAACTTTTGTCATCACGTAATAAAATATTATAGCGCGGCTTCAACTGTTTAATAAGATTGCTTTCAAGCAATAAGGCTTGATTTTCTGTTTCAGTACGGGTTATTTCAATAGCGCTGACTTGACGCATCATCAAAGCCGTTCGCTGACTTTGTTGACCGCAAAAGTAACTGCGCACACGTTTTCTTAAATGCCGTGCTTTACCGACATACAAAACCTGTTGTTCCGCATTCAAAAATAAATAGACACCGGCACTTTCACTGATAACCGCCAGTTGTTGTTTTAGATTGCCCGAACCCACGTTCACCGTCACACAATCACCTAAAAATAACCAATTAACTATTTATCCCGACATTGAGCATAAGGTCAATCATTTCCATTACGAAATGAAGCACATCAAGGTGTCTGTTCTGCAACTTGATGTGCCGTAAGATACAGCAAAATTTTTATTTATTAAGGTTATCGAAGATTTGTTTAACCGTTTTTAAAGCGGGTAAATTAGGAAATTGAGTAGCCAACGCATCGACCAAGGTCCCCACCCCTTTAAAACCGGTTTTCGTCGTCATTTGTTGCTGAGACAAGACTTTAGCCGCATTATTTTGTTGGTTTTGTTGCATCTTGAGCTGTTCCTTTATCATTTGCACTTCTTGACGTAACTGAGCACAGCAATCCGATTCTTGTGCCCAAACAGAACTAAAAGAAAAAATGAATAAAAGCGCAATTAGCGCTGATTTTAATAAAGACATCAAAAAACCTCCTTATAAAATAAAAATAAACAGTGTGTTGGCTTTAGCTTGCCTAGACACACTTATACCGGTAATAGCCTTAATTTCAATATCAAGCAAACGAAGCATAGTCCAAAGCCTAGACTTATGCTAAATGGACGTTTTTTGAGCGTAATATTGCTAATTTCTTGCACGAGCAACTATTTATCAGACTCAAAACTTCAAAAGTTAATTTTTTCCTTTTTTTTCTCAAATAATTAGTTATAAAAAATAAAAAAACTTTATAAACCACGCTAATAAATCTCTTATTCGAAAACGCAATATTGAATAAAATTTTTTTCAAAAATTAATTAATTTATTTTAATTTTTTTGTTATACTAAAATAAATAAAATTTTGGTTTAATTTAAAAAATAGAAGGGAACTCTATGCCTAATCTCTTAGAATCTAACGTTTTAATCGTGCCTTTATCCTTATTTATAAAAAATAATGAAAAAAATACACTAGAAAAATTTAAAACAATATTTCGTTCAATGACCGATCATCTATTCAGCAATCCTGAAGAAAGCGTAAATCACGCTTATTTCAAAAAACAACTCCAGCAATTCAATGAAAAATCGTTAAAAAAAATACTGAATTCATCGCTCGTAACTGATTTTAATCTAGGAAAGAAAAACAAAGACCAATTTATCTTAGAATTATCAAGCGCATTAAAATTACATCCTAGCGATTCCAGGAAGGTTATGCTTGAAGAAGCCTGGAATAGCTTGATTGAATTTGATCATGAATTAGATTCAGTTTTCGATTCCCTCATTAAACTGACCTATCAAGGAAAATCGATTTATTTTATTGAAGAGACCAATGAGTTGCATGCCCAAAAAAGTTTAGAGATTTTTTCGTTATTCCCATTCCATAATCTGTCTTTTTTAGAAAATTTACCTAATCCAACCGCTTCACCTTTGTTAATCAGTTATTTGGATTCAACGCACGATACATTAACCTCGCCTAAAGGCAGCGTCTATTTTTGCCTATCCTATGCTTACCAAACTTTCCTAACACCCTCGTCGAATTTTTTGAGTCAATTTTTTCGATTTAAATCTACCCCCGATTTACTGACCCATTTAATACAACATCTAAATGCTATTGGTAAAAGAAAAGACACTATTTTATTCGTTAGTGCTAATTTAAAAGAGCAATCCCTCGCCGAAAAATTAGCACTTGAAACAATTAGCAAAGAAGCGTTCTATACCGAATTATCCAGTAGCGCTGCCAATAAAACTACAGTGCGCTTCGACGACCCTAACCGTGACAAAACACAGCCTATAGCAAGCAAATCTTCTCTTCAGAAGGCTACAAGTATAGAATGCGGCCTTAGCGTAAACCCAAAAGCACATTAACTGGATCCCTAAATAGCTACTAAGTGCTTTTTTAATAAAAATTAGGTGCCTTTATGAAAGATCAAAACAGTAAAAATGTTTATATTTTAAATTTATCAACGATCCATGCTTTACTACCCATCTCTAAGGTACTGGATAATTTTGCTCAATTATACTACGACTATGGAAGTCAATGGTTGTATTTTGAATTTCTTAGAAAATTTTATAGTAAAGTTTGGGTTATCTTTAAATATCTCGCTATGTCGGGTTCAATTAATGATTACAAGCTAGGAAAAATCAATAGCGAGCCGTTTATCCAACAACTGCAAACTATTTTTAGTTTTCTTCCTAATGACCAAAGCAAAGAATTATTAACGAAGGCTTGGGATTCACTGATTGTCTGGAATGAAGAATCAATAAAAAAGTTAGCCTATTTAACAGAAAGACTGAAAAAAGAAGGCACGAAATGCTACTTAATTACCAACTCAAACCAATTGCATATCAAAAAAATTAAATTCGATATACAAAACGCCACACAAGGAGAAAGAGAATGGCAATGGGAAAAGGAAAAAGTAGAAAATAATACTTTCCAAGTTTCTGGCAATGTGGCACTCATGACTTCCTATGAAAATGAGATATTTAAATCAGATGGCTTAATTAAAAATTTAGTCCAACAACTGTTAGAGAAAGAAGCTTACCGAGATAAAAAAATTACTTTAATAAGTCAATATCCAGCCGATTTAGATTGTGCCGCCAGGTTAAATATCAATAAAGAGCAACCTAAAGACTTTTTCTTCTCTCATCTAGAAAATGATCTAAACATAGAAGCTTCGTCTTCTTCGATGGGATCAGAAACAGATAATCTCTTGATGAGTAGAACATCGAAGAGTAGTGGCTTCTTCAGCGGTAGCGATAAGCCACCTCATGCCGATCCCACTTCTTCTAGTTCTTGCCAAACTAACGACGAGACGAGGAGAAAGCAAAGTTTGGAGTCGAGGAGGAGCAGCAGCAGCGCACGATAGGCGTGCATTGACGGGCCAAGTAGGAAACGCATCACATCACACGAGAGCGCCTCGGCCGGGGGCTCTCGTTAAGTCATTTTATAAAAAAAATGTTATTTTTCCTGACTTTCGTCATGTTCATCCATATAACTTTCATCTTCTTCCAGCAAACCATAACGCAGGGCCAAATGCGTTAATTCCACATCATTATGCACCTCAAGCTTATCATAAAGTCGATAACGATAGGTATTCACTGTTTTAGGGCTTAAACAAAGTTTTTCAGCGATACCATTTACTTTGATCCCATGCGTCACCATATACATAACTTGCAATTCGCGTTCAGAAAGCTGCGCAAACGGTGATTTTGAGGCATCGGAAACCTGACGTAATGCCATTTTTTGAGCAATTTCTAATGTAATATAATTTTGACCCGCCACTACTTTACGAATCGCCGTAATTAACTCCTCGGCATTGGTATTTTTGGTCACATAGCCTGCTGCGCCCGCACGCACTAAGCGATCAGGAAAAGGCCCTTCACTTAATACCGTTACCACAATAATTTTAAGTTTTGGATTGACGCGCATCAAACGCCGTGTTGCATCTAAGCCACCGATACCTGGCATTTTTATATCCATCAAGACAACATCCGGCTTGGTCCCTTTTACTAAGTTAATAGCCGCTTCGCCACTTTCAGCTTCACCTACTACCGTAATATCACGTACATCCTCTAGTAAGCGCTTCATACCTAATCGCACTAAAGCATGATCGTCAACGATAACGACTTTAATCATGGAACGCTAACTCCTCTAGTCAATTTCATTTTTTGGCGGAGGGACAGGGATTCGAACCCTGGAAGGAGTTACCCCCTTGACGGTTTTCAAGACCGTTGCTTTCAACCGCTCAGCCATCCCTCCTACACCTATGTAGGTCGGCTCGAAAAAGAATACACGACTTGACTTAGCAAAAAACCTTTAGTAAAAAATACCGTTTTACGGATAAGCTCAATAAAGTCCAAACATTCAAGCACCGAGGAGCTATATTAGCATAAAGTCTATAGGATGTAGACTATAAAGAAATAAGCAAAACACTGAACACGATTATGGCCAGATATTCACTTTTTAGAAAAATCGAAACAGAAACGTTTTCCTATCGAAAAAAATGGCAACAAGAAGCAACATCGCAGGAAACCTATATTGATTATTTCAATCTATAACACAAACTATCACTTCGTTTTTTTGCGTTTCTCTTTAAAAAATTGTTGTAATTTTTCGGCGCAACGGCTAGCTAATAGACCATCCGTCAGTTCAAAGGTATGATTAAGATCCTTAGTTTGAAAAAGCTGGAGATGGGAAGTCGCACCAAAACGTGGATCATAGGCACCAAAAACCAATCGTTTAATGCGCGCTTGGTGCATCGCACCGAGACACATAAGACAAGGTTCTAATGTCACATACACCGTTGACTCTAATAAACGAGGATTCTTTAACTGTTTGGCAGCAAGGCGTAGTAACAGAATTTCCGCATGTGCCGTCGGATCGCATTGTGTAATCGTTCGATTAAAGGCGATACTGATGATCTGTTGATTTTGTACCAGCACGGCACCCACCGGAACTTCACCCTCTTTTTCTGCATGCTCGGCAGCCTTTAAAGCTTGGCGCATATAGAAGATATCGTTCTGCAAAGGAGAGTTCATTCAAAATAGCACTTTCGTATAAATCCAGACTCTTTTTGAATGACCCGCGGCCTACACCGCGGGCTCAAGCTTAAGTTTAAGTTAAAGAAGACCTAACCCTCTTTGTCCTTTCACTTAGCGAGACTCTTTTGCTTAAAATTTTTTGGCCGGTTTCGCTAGAAAGGATTTATTTTTTACCGGTGCACATAGTACAGTGATCACACGCACAATGACAAGCGTTATGCGAACGCGGGCAAGATAAATATTTGATCAAAGCACCTACCGCTAAAATGGGTAACATAATATCAAAGAAACGTGAAACCATCACAATCGTATCAACGGACTCGGGTTTCGCAAGACTTGCAGCAATAGCCATCAGTACCGCAATAATAATCACGACTGCTGGGAAAAATTTACGACACATATTAACGTCTCCTTGCTTTTAAAAAGATTATAGGCGCTCACCAATACAGGTTGCATTTTATTTCGCCACCGTACTGGGTTGTAAATACTATCATAGTTGTTTTTTATTGTCTTTGTCTAACCGCTTCAAATAAACTAATACCCGCTGCAACAGAAACATTTAAGCTACTGACACGGCCAAACATAGGGATAGTTACTAACGCATCACAACGTTCTTTAGTTAAACGACGCAAACCTTTATCTTCCGCTCCCAATACCAAGGCTAATGCACCGGTCAATACGGTTTCATAAATAAGCTGTGAGCCCGATTGATCCAAACCATAACACCAAACACCCATTGCTTTTAATTTCTCTAAAGTCGTTGCTAAATTAGTCACACTAAACAGCGGTGTCATTTCAGCCGCACCGGCCGCTACTTTTCGAACAGCAGGTGTCATACTGACCGAACGATCCGAGGGAACAATCACGGCATCGACTCCCGCGGCATTGGCTGTACGTAAACACGCCCCTAAATTATGCGGATCTTGAATCGCATCGAGTACCAATAAAAACGGAGGTTCATCCGTATTTTTCAGACGTTGTTTTAACAAAGTCCACAAATCTCGATCATTTAATAGTTTAGTCCTCTTTATTTGAGCTAAAATTCCTTGATGTACACGCTGCTTAGCCCAAGCATCACATTGATTTTTCGATACACTCTGCACGGGAATATGATGGTATTCCGCCAACTGAAGAATCTCTTGAATACGCGTGTCCTCACGCCCTGCTTGTCGAAAGAGCTGCAATATCCTTTCGGGATGCGATGTTAACAGCGCGCTGATCGCATGAAAACCAAATACAAATTCTTTTTCAGATGTCGAACTCATGGTAAAATAGTCTCTGAATGAAATAACTAAAAAGGACTTAAATTTGTGCCCAATCTAACACTTCAGATTAATCCAGAAAGTTTAAATTTTCTAAATCAACATCAAGGAAAGCAGTTAACCTTAGGGCAACAAGTTTTTATCCAGAATGTTAAAGAGACCCATAAGAGACTATCCGAATTAAAAAAGCAAGCGTTTTTCGAGTTCACTGACAGTAATGAAAAAGAGATCGGTCGTGGAAATCTCTATGCGATAACACCGTCTTTAAGAGAAAATTCTCAAGAAACGATCAGCTTAGAAAAATTACAAACTGCCTTTGAGAATGAATTGAAAGTAGATAATAAAGAAGCACTTTCTTTTATTTTATTATGCTTAGTCCACCCAGTTTGGCTCCTCGGCTCTATGCCAACAATACCTTGTTCAGTGCTCGTACCCACCGATTATCTTTGTTCTAACGAAAACCAATCCGAAACATTAACAGCCATTATTGACCATAACGAACACATTCATTTTCAGCTAAACCTAAGTATCAACGCGGTACGTGCTGAAAAATATCCCAGAGGCATTATCACGATTGAGTTTACGATTGATAATAACCCCACCCGGCAAATCAAACTCTTACCTATTCACATGTATTTCGATTTTCCTGATGAAAATGAATCCAATACGTTTCAACAAAAATTACGTAAAGAGTTCAATACGTGGGTATTAGATCAAGATGAATTAGCTAAAATAAAAACTAAACTTAATCAATCTACGTTGATGAAACTTCATCAATGTGTTTTACCTATCTTATTCAGTCTTTTCATTAGCGCAATCGCTATGGTAAGTTTCGCTGCTTTAAACTTAAGCCTTATTTCCGTGTTTTTATTACCGCCACTCGGCTTGGCATTAGGGTTAATTATCGCAAGCTTGGCCAGTGGTGGCGCCTATCTTCTTAGAAAAAGAGAAGAGAAAAAATTGCAGCGGCCCATTCATTTGTTTAATACAAAAAATCAAATATCGTCTAATCCAACCTTATCGGGAAGCACACGCACTTATCAACCTTAAAATCAAACTATTTTCTTTTTTTATATTTCTTCTTTCTTTTTATTGACCGATGAATTTTAGGTTCAATCAACTCAAAATCAATTTTACGCTGATCAAGATCAACTCGCCCTACTCTCACCTGAATTCTATCGCCTAGACGATACACAATACCGGTACGCTCTCCTTGGAGACAATGACGATTAGCATCAAATTGATAATAATCATTATGCAAAGCGGTCACATGCACTAAGCCTTCGACATAAATATTTTGTAACTCAACAAATAAACCAAAACCCGTGACATTGGTAATAATTCCATCAAAACTTTCACCCACACGATCCCGCATGTACTCACATTTTAACCAATCCAATACTTCACGTGTAGCTTCGTCGGCACGCCTTTCAGTCGTTGAACAATGTTCACCCAAACGCGAGATCATTACGTTATCATAGAAAAAGTTCTTCGGTTTACGCTTGGCTAATACATGGCGTATCGCTCGATGAACTAATAGGTCCGGATACCGGCGTATCGGTGAAGTAAAATGCGTATAGGCCGCAAAAGCTAAACCAAAATGACCTATATTCTCAGGACTATAGATAGCTTGACTTAACGAGCGCAACATCACCGTTTGAATCAGATGCGCATCCGGTCTATCCACAATCAATTTTAATAAGTTGGAATAATCCTCCGGCGTCACTTGTTTTTTATTAGGAAAACGCAAACCCAATTCCGCCAAAAAACTTTTTAGATCGGCTAATTTTTCTGTCGTCGGGGGCGCATGGTCGCGAAATAGTGTAGGTATTTTTGCTTTTAACAAAAATTGTGCGGCAGAGACGTTGGCAAGTAACATACATTCTTCAATGATACGATGTGCCACAGTACGCACTGTAGGAATAATCTGTTTAATTTTTCGATTAGGTCCAAATATCACACGGGTTTCTGTGGTCTCAAAATCAATGGCACCGCGTGCTTCGCGCGTTTGATGTAACAACTGATAAAGTTGATGCAAGTTTTGTAAATGCGGTAGTAGGTTTTTATAGGCCGGAGGACATTTTTTATTATTTAACCAGGCAGCCACTTCATTATAAATCAAACGCGCTCGGGAATGGATCACGGCCGGATAGAATTGATAACGTTTCAATTCGCCTTTATTCGAAATTAACATATCACAAACCATACACAAGCGATTCACTTTGGGCTTTAATGAACAAAGTTCATTTGAAAGTATTTCCGGTAACATGGGTAAGACGCTGTTCGGAAAATAAACCGAATTACCGCGAGCTTCGGCTTCTTTGTCGAGTTCACTTTGCGGGTTAATGTAATAGCTCACATCGGCGATTGCGACGACTAAACGCCATTGTTTTTTTTGCCGCTCACAATACACCGCGTCATCAAAATCCTTGGCATCGGCACCATCGATGGTCACAAACGCTAAATCGAGTAAATCGACTCGGTTATCTTGCTCATCATTCGGTAATACACCGGATTGCAAGCTTGTAATTTCTTCCTGCACCGAATCCGGCCATACATGCGGTAGATTATAATTCCGTATGGCAATCTCAATCTCTAAACCGGGCGCCATATGATCGCCCAAGATCTCGGTAATGCGACCTATCGCTTGCTGACGAAAACTCGGAAAACGCGTTATTTCGACAACCACAATTTGGCCCGATGTTGCGGCACCTTCATCGTCCACGCCAATTAAAATATCTTGTGTGATACGATTATTCGACGGTACGACAAAAGCCACCCCTTTTTCTTTAAAAAAACGACCCACTAAGGAGGATGTATTACGTTCCAATACCTCTGCAATTACACCTTCACGCCGATTGCGTCTATCGATTCCCACAAGCCGCGCTAAAACTCGGTCGCCATGAAAGACCAATTGCATTTGCCGCGCACTTAAGTACAGATCGTCACTGCCGTCGTCAGGGACCAAAAAACCAAATCCATCACGGTGCCCCATAATTCGACCGCGTATCAAATTCATTTTATCGGACAAACCATAACCTTCACGGCGCGTTAAAACAATTTGTCCATCGGACTCCATCGCCCGTAAACGTCGTCGCAATGCTTCTTGACGTTCTGGATCCGTTAAACCCAGATGCTGATTCAGTTCATCACGTTTAACGAGATGACCACATTTTTTTAAGAAATCTAAAATATATTCACGACTCGGGATGGGATTATCATATTTACGCGCTTCGCGCGCCGCATAAGGATCAAGTAAACGCTTTGGCTTTTTTGACATAATAATTCGTAATTAATAAATTGAAGTATTCATTCCCTTGAAAAAGTAGACCCGTCCATCGTTAATCTAACTAAGAAATACTGAACCTATCTGCTTTAGAATTCATCATTGCATGAATAAAATCTAAATAAATAGACTATAAAAGAAATAAGTGGATTATTAATAACCCACATCACTGCGAACTTTTCCCCAAAATACCCAATAAGACCAAGTGGTATAAATTAAAATAATAGGTAATAAAATTAAAGTCCCTACAAGAAGAAAAAACTGTGTATCTACTGAAGAAGCGGCTTGCCAGAGCGTAAAATGATGAGGAACAATCATTGGAAATAAACTGATCACTAAATTTAAATAAGTCAGAAAAAATAAAGCTAAGGCACCCAAAAAAGGCATAATATCCGAAGATTTTTTCAGTAAACGCCATTCGTAAACAGCGAGTATTAAGGTTAGAAAAGGGATCGATGAAAAGTAAAGTAGATTCGGCCAAGTAAACCATCGTTGTTGGACACTGTCGTCAACAAAAGGTGTCCAAGCAGAAACGATGACGATGGCAAGAAATACAGCAATTAAACAGATACGCCCTTGACGCCTTGCTGACACTTGTAATTCACCTTCTGTTTTCAAAATGAGCCATCCCGCCCCCAGTAAGGTATATCCAAAAACCAATCCCAAGCCTGTAAAAAGTGAAAAAGGAGTAAAACAATCCCAAGAGCTCCCAACAAATGCTCTTCCGTCAACCGAAAACCCTTGAATAAAAGCACCTAAAATAACACCTTGAGCAAAAGTGGCAATTAATGATCCCAAGCTAAAACCCCAATCCCACATCGTCGCATGCTCCGCTTCGCTAAAATGAAATTCAAAAGCTACACCACGGAAGATCAAAGCCAACAACATAATAAGAACAGGAAAATAAACGGCTGGGAAAATAATAGCAAAGGCTAAAGGAAAGGCCGCTAACAATCCAACAGCACCCAGAATTAACCAAGTTTCGTTACCATCCCAAACGGGCGCAATTGAGTTCATGATTAATTTACGCGATTTTCGGCTGGGTGCAAACGCATAGAGGATACCGACACCGAGATCAAACCCATCAAGCAAAACATAGAAAAAAACCCCAATGCCGAGTATTAATGTCCATAATAAAACCAAATTACTGGTCATTGGAAAACTCCGGCGAAGATGAAATAGGATGGCTTGGTTGGCCTCCCTCAACAGGCAGATTAGACGCTTGAACAAATCCTTTCCGAGCAATCTTTACCATTAAAAAGATACCTACTGGAAAAATAATCAGGTAAACCAACATATAACCAAATAAGGAAAGCAAAACATCCACACCCGTTAATGAGGGGCTCACGGAATGAGAAGTCCGGAGTAAACTATAGACCGTCCAGGGCTGACGTCCTACCTCTGTCGTAACCCAACCCGATAATATTGTCAGAAAACCTATCGGTGCAACATATTGACAGGCTTTTAAAAACCAATCCGTATCAAATAAACGATTTTTAAAGCGCAACCATAAACTCAGTAGAATGAACACGAGCATAATAACGCCGAATCCGACCATAATACGAAAGGAGAAAAAAGGAATAGCGACAGGGGCACGATCAGCGGCGGGCCATTGAGTTAATCCAGGAACAAGACCATTAAGATGATGGGTTAGAATGAGACTACCTAATAACGGTATCTCCAATACATTGTGATTTATTTCTTTTTTCTCATCGGGAATAGCAAACAGAATAAGTGGCGCTCTTTTTTCAGGATACCAATGTGCTTCGATAGCCGCCAATTTAGCCGGTTGATATTTCAACGTATTAAGACCATGTAAATCCCCAAAGAAAATTTGTAATGGGACAAGAAGCGTTAGAAGAGCGAATGTCATAGAAAACATTGTTCGGCCTTCTTTCTTAAATCGTTTCTGCCGAATAAAATACGCACCCACTGCAATAACCACAAAACCGGTGGTGATATAAAAACCGGTGACCGTATGTACAAATCGATAAGGGAAAGAAGGATTAAATATAATCGCCAACCAATCGCTAGGAAAAAAACGGCCATCGATTAATTTATAGCCTGCGGGTGTTTGCATCCAACTGTTGGTCACCAAAATCCAAAAAGCAGACAGCAAAGTCCCAAAAGCCACCATCAATGCTGAAAAGAAATGCGCCCAACGTGGAACGAGTTTACGGCCAAACAGCAGTATCCCTAGAAAGGAAGCCTCTAAGAAAAAAGCGGTTAAACCTTCATATCCTAATAGTGGCGATAAAACATTAGCCGTTGCGTCAGAAAAACGACTCCAATTCGTACCCAATTGAAATGGCATTACGATACCAGATACCACACCCATTCCAAAAGAAACGGCAAATATTTTTGTCCAAAAGGTAGAAAGACGTAAATAGATTTCTCGATGTGTGAAAAAATTTATTCCTTCTAATAAGGCAATGAAAGAAGCCAATCCAATAGTAAAGGCAGGCAATAATATATGGAAAGCAACTACCCAAGCAAACTGTAGGCGGGACAAAAAAAGAGGATCAAGATGCATCATACTTTCCTAAATCCGGTAAGTTTAGATATCCTATTAAATTATTCCGTATAGATTGTTGGGTTATATTCTGAAATACCAAGAAATTTTATTGAACAAATGTTGGAACATCTTATAATTAGAATAAATTACTGTCAAGTTACACTTAAATAATGGATTAGGTTTTGATACGAATTTTTCACAAGAACAAATGAAATAACTGGTTTTTCACTTTAATCAAAAAATATAATAAAGATCCACTGGTTAAAGCTCAACTCATGACAAAATCACTCAAGTGAGCGGCTATCACACCGTAAAACGGAATTAAAATATAAAAATTAACTTGAAAGATCGCCGTATAAACCTTGCAAAATGCTGACGGCGGCTAAGCCCGCCGTTTCGGCCCTTAACACTCGGGGCCCAAGCTGCATAGGTGTATAGGTTGCCATACACGCACATTTAAGTTCGTTTTCTGACCAACCGCCTTCTGGACCTACTAATATCGCAACACTATGGCAAGCCGGCAGCGACTGAATAGTTTGCTGAGCACGCGTTTGCAAAATGATCCGTTGATCGGCTTTTATACTTGTCGTGGCCACGTCAAACGTCATCGGATTTTCTAATTTTGGCAAACGTGTTCTTCCTGATTGTTCGCAAGCAGCCAGCATCACACCTTGCCAATGTAAATAACGTTTTTTCCAACGTTCCGGTTCCAATCGAAGTGTACTGTGTGTTGTTATTAATGGAATAAAACGAGTCACTCCCAGCTCAACTGCTTTTTGCAGAATATAATCCATTTTATCCGAACGAAGTACGGCCTGTGCTAAAGTAATTTGTAAAGAAGATTCACGATTCACCGTTATAAATTCACCTAATTTAACAATCGCTGTATGTTTATTTAATTGAGTGATCGTGGCATGAAACTCTCCCGCTTGACCATTGAAAACAATAAAACTATCACCCACCTTTAAACGTAATACGCGGATTAAATGTTGAGCGGCTCCGTTTGACAAATGAATTATTTGTCCAGAACTTAATGCTTGTGGTTGATAGATACGCGTTAGACGCATAGAATATTAATGACCTCAATGATAAATGGTGTATTGTACTTTAGAATAACCATCATTTGACACGCCAACCTTCTCATGTAGAGAGTTTTTTTATGTGCAAAATTAGCGTCATCCTTTTAGGAGCGATTTTTTTGAGTAGCTGCGCAAGTTTTCAACAAACGCCCACACCACTTCTTCAACCCAAAGTAGTCAATCACTATCTTCCCTGGGCCTATCGTAAAACGCAATTGAATTCAATCCAAAATTTTCGTGTCAATGGTAACCTTGCTATCCATACGACATCCGATCACGGCTTAAATACTTCATTTAGCTGGGAGCAGATCAATGCGCACTATCAACTCAGCTTTTTCGGACCTTTTGGTATACAAAGTGCCGTACTTAACGGTGATCCGAATCACGTGAGTTTAACAACACGCCAACAAACTTATAAAGCACAAAGCCCGGAATGTCTTTTACACGATCAATTGGGCTTAAATTTACCCGTATCGCAATTTTTTTATTGGCTACGCGGCTTACCCGCGCCACAATCACGTTTTACTTTTAACCTCGATGCTTACAACCGCATTATGCAATTACGGCAATCGGGTTGGCATGTAGTTTATCAACATTTTAGTAATATTGGTAAAATCGATTTACCCGATCGTATCTGCTTGAGTAATAAGCAATGGCAGGTTCGTCTATTACTCAATCATTGGGATATCAATCACACTCTGCGCACTTGAGTTTTTAGCCGATCGACTTGTATTCCTCATGTATAATTTATACACTTGCTGCGATTATAAAAATTCCATGAGGTATTACCATGTATTTTTATCCCGCCCCTGCGAAATTAAATCTTTTTTTACATATTATCGGCCGAAGACCTGACCGCTATCATGAGTTACAAACGGTTTTTCAACTAACTGATTACTGTGATGAATTAGCGTTTACATTAAGAAGAGATTCCCAAATTAATTGCACGTGTTTATCTTTATTTAATTCTACCACGGAAGCCATCATACCGGATGAAGCTAATTTAGCCATTAAAGCGGCACGGTTATTACAAGCAAAAACTAAAAATCAACCCGGTGTCGATATTCTGATTAAAAAACGCATTCCCATAGGGGGCGGTTTAGGGGGAGGTAGCTCTAATGCCGCCACGACATTAGTCGTTTTAAATCATTTATGGAACACCGGTCTTAGGCTCCACGAACTTTTAAGCTTAGGTGCAACACTGGGTGCCGATATCCCTGTATTTATTGGAGGAGAAAGCAGTTGGGCAGAAGGTATCGGTGAAAAATTGCAAACCCTTCAATTACCTGAAAAATGGTTTATGGTAATGGTTCCCCGCTTGTCTATCTCAACCAAAAAAATTTTTTCACATCCGCAATTGACATACAACACGACACGCATCAAAATACAAGCCTTTTTAAACGGATCATTAACAACACGTAATGATTTTGAGCCGATCGTTAGGCAGGATTACCCTGTGATTGAAGAAGCCTTAAGCTTCTTAAACCATTATGCTCCTGCGCGTTTATCAGGAACCGGAGCGTGTGTTTTTGCAGCATTTGATACAAAAACAGAGGCCGAAGTGGTATTAGAAAAAATTAAAGCCCCTTATCAAGGCTTTGTGTGTAAAGGGTTGACCACTTCACCTTTACGAAAAATAAGAGCACTCTATTCTAAACTCAGTGATGAATTTGAGTTTGAGGGGAACATGAAATGAGGACCCTAAACAAGTGTTTAACAATAAACCCAGTTCAGAGGGCCGTTTAGAAAGCGTTGTAATACATTGGGGTGTCGCCAAGTGGTAAGGCACCGGGTTTTGATCTCGGCATTCCTAGGTTCGAATCCTAGCACCCCAGCCATTTTTAATCTTTCTTTTTTATCTTATTTAACTGTGAGGTTCTTCTGTGTCTGAAATGATGCTCTTTACGGGTAATGCGAACCGACCTTTAGCTGAAAAAGTCACTACCTATTTAAAAAAAGCATTAGGTAAAGCCACCGTTAGCCATTTTAGTGATGGCGAAATCATGGTTGAAATCTTAGAGAACGTCAGAGGACAAGATGTCTTTATTATGCAACCCACCTGTCCACCTGTGAATAATAATTTGATGGAACTCATCATCATGGCCGACGCGTTACGTCGCGCTTCCGCCAAACGAATTACGGCGGTTGTTCCTTATTTCGGTTATGGTCGACAAGATCGACGAATTCGCTCTTCACGTGTTCCAATTACGGCACGCGTAGTTGCCGACATGATGACCGCCGTCGGTATTAGCCGTTTACTAACCGTCGATTTACACGCCGATCAAATCCAAGGTTTTTTTGATATCCCTGTCGACAATGTCTATGCCACACCTGAAATTTTAAAAGATATGGAAGGTCAAAAAATTTTTAAAGGCAATGAACAATTAATTATCGTCTCACCCGATATTGGTGGCGTCGTTCGTGCACGTGCAATTGCCAAACGCTTCAATGATGCCGATATTGCCATTATCGATAAACGACGTATTGGCCCAAATAAAACTGAAGTCATGCATATCATTGGAGAAGTCAAAGACCGTAATTGCTTATTAGTCGATGACATCGTCGACACCGGTGGTACATTGTGTTTAGCCGCACAATCTTTAAAAGAAAATGGCGCTAATTTAATAATGGCTTATTGTACCCATCCTGTCCTATCCGGTAACGCCATTAGCAATATTGAAAACTCCTGTATCAATGAACTCGTCGTAACCGATACTGTTCCATTAAGTGATGAAGCACGACATTGTAAAAAGATTCGCCAACTCAGTTTAAGTGAATTGTTGGCGAAAACCATTTGTCGAATTAACTCTGAGGAATCCGTGAGCTCGATGTTTGTTGATTAAACGGTATTCGAAACTGTCATTTACTGATTTATTTCCAATAAGCTAATAAAAAATTAATTAAGTAAGCTAAACTGAATTTACTACTGAATTTATCCACAAAACTCTCAACCTAAATTGAATGGGAAATAAGGATTTAAGCGGAACTAATATAAAAAATCGGCTGGAGTTTTACTGAAAATCCTCGTAAACTAACCGCCAACCTATCCTGGTCGCGGGATACGTATTTTTTGTTTAGGGAGTTATTACTTATGTCTACAAATCATTCATTTGAACTGAACGCACAAACTCGAGAGGTGTTTGGGTCGGGTGCGAGCCGCCGTCTCCGCCGTCTTGAAAATCGCGTCCCCGCTATTTTATATGGGGCTTCAGAACCGCCTTTGCCGATCTCACTTGACCATAATCAGGTACTACGGGCCTTAGAAAATGAAGCCTTTTACTCGCATATTCTAACTATCAAACTCGAGGAGGGTATCGAGCAAAAAGCCGTATTAAAAGATCTACAGCGCCATGCCTATAAACCACGCATTTTGCATATGGATTTACAGCGAGTTTCAGCAAAAGAAAAGATTACGATGTCTGTCCCTTTACACTTTAAAGGTGAAGCCTTGGCCCCTGGCGTTAAAGAGGAAGGAGGTGTGCTAACTAAGTTGTTAAATAGTGTCGAAGTTCGCTGCTTACCCGCTGCGCTTCCAGAATATATAGAAGTGGATGTTTCTCACTTAGCGCTGGATGAGTCGATTTTACTCTCTCAACTCAACTTACCCAAAGATGTCGAATTAATGGCTATCGTCAGTCATGAAGAAGACCGACCGGTCGTCAATATCCATATACCACGAGCCATCGTCGAAGAAGACCTGACCACCGCACCTGAATCAACCGAAGTTCCCGCTATCAATGTCAAAGAAGATGCAGAGCAGGAAGCGACGGGTGATAATAATAACAAAGGAAAAACAGAAAAGGATAAAGAGTAGACGTTTAGCATGTCTACTCAAGTGATACAGCTGATTGCCGGCTTAGCAAACCCGGGTAAGGAATATGCTAAAAGCCGGCATAATGCCGGTGCTTGGCTGGTTGACACCTTGATACGTCAACAGGCCTTATCACGCTTAAAAATGGAAAAACGATTTCATGCCTTAGTCACGGCCTGGTCGACTGCATCTGGAAAATGTTGGCTACTCATCCCCAATACCTATATGAATGATTCAGGTCGCGCCATTAAGGCAATCGTTCACTTTTACCAGATCCCTGCCGAAGCGATATTGATTGTTCATGATGATTTGGATTTATTACCCGGTGTTGCTCGTTATAAACAAGGCGGAAGCGATGGCGGACATAATGGCTTGAGAGATATTGTTAGGCATTTGCATAGTAGGGTTTTTTGGCGGTTAAGACTCGGTATCGGTCATCCAGGTCATCGCGATCGCGTACACGATTACGTTTTAAGTTCTCCTTCTATCTCGGATAAACAACGAATAGAGCTTGCCATTGCGCAAGCACTGACAACACTCACACTGTTTGTTGAAGGTCGGCACGCACAAGCCATGCAAAATCTACATACACAACAAGAATAACGAGTAAATTTTATGGGATTTAAATGCGGCATCGTCGGTCTACCTAATGTGGGAAAATCGACCCTATTCAATGCATTAACTAAAGCAGGCATTGAGGCAGCCAACTACCTTTTTTGCACCATCGAACCAAATATCGGCGTTGTTCCTGTTCCCGATCCGCGTCTTGCAGAACTTGCAAAGATAGTTAAGCCACAAAAAATAATACCCACTACCATGGAATTTGTGGATATCGCCGGTTTAGTCCAAGGTGCTGCACAAGGCGAAGGCTTAGGAAACAAATTTCTTTCTCATATACGCGAAGTCGATGCCGTTGTTCATGTCGTACGCTGCTTTGAGAACACCGATGTGCTACATGTCAGTGGCCAAGTTAATCCGGTTGCGGATATCGAAACCATCCACACCGAGTTAGCCTTAGCCGACTTAGACAGTGCAGAAAAAGCCGTGTTGCGCTTGAACAAGGCGATTAAATCGAATGACAAAGCAGCGCAACAGAGTAAAAATTTATTAGAACGAATTATCTTTGAACTCAATCGCGGCCGTTTATTACGTCAACTGGATTTCACGCCTGAAGAGCGCCTATTACTACGTCCCTACTCTTTCTTGACACTCAAATCCACCTTATATATTGCCAATGTGGATGAACAAGGTTTTGTGAATAATCCCTTACTCAAACAATTAGAGGCTTATGCTAAGACGGATCACGCTAAAGTCGTCGCCATCTGTGCGAAATTAGAAGAGGATTGTATCGATCTAACGGACGAAGAAAAACAAGAATTTTTGCGGGATTGCGGCATTACCGAAACCGGTTTGAACCGCTTGATACGGGCAGGTTATGCGTTGCTCGATCTGCAAACCTATTTTACCGCAGGTATCAAAGAAGTGCGCGCTTGGACAATCCATAAAGGCGCAACAGCCCCTCAAGCCGCGGCCTGCATCCATACGGACTTTGAAAAAGGCTTTATCCGAGCTGAAGTCATCAGCTATGCAGACTTCATTCAACATCAAGGTGAACTAGGCGCTAAGAATGCGGGTAAATGGCGTTTAGAAGGTAAAAACTATCGCGTCAAAGACGGTGACATTTTACATTTTTTATTTAATATTTAAATAAAAAAATTTTTCTTTTCAATGTTAATGCATTCATTGGTATACTAAAATAAATTAGCTAAATTCAATAAAACGGAGTCCTAATGAATTTAGATTATCTCAACAACATAATACCCAAACGTTGGATTTTATCACTCCATTATTGGCTGCCTTTTTTTAAAACCCCAAGTATTTTTTATTTTGAATGCCGATCATTTATTAATGAGCTCATACGTTTAGACGCCAAGTATTTTTGGGAGAAATTTCCTAATTTAATCTCTATTTTTGAACGCACTGTCTCAAATGAAGTAGAAAAAAATCTAAGTCTAGCAATTATTTCCAAAATATTTGATAATGAAAAAGAAATAACGCATGAACATTTAAACTTACTTTTTTCAAAATTTAATCCTGACCTAAAAAGAAGAACATCTATTCTAGATAGAACCTTATCACGGATCCCGGATAAAATTTATAGTGATTATTTTAAAAGCTTAAATCCAGCACACTGTCGCCTGTTAGATTTAAAATGGTGTGCACAATTTAAAGTTAAATTTAAATTAGAAGATAGATTAACATTTATTTTAACACTACCTCCTGACAAATTAATTACATATCAATCTACGCTTCAATTATTAATACAAGAACTTGAAGAACAAGTTCTCAATCCTCAATCGGAACTATTCGAATCTTTATCAAATGAGACGGTTAACAAACAACTTATCGAATTTATATTGAAACACGAACTTACTTTAACGCCTAAATTTATTATTTGCAAAAAAATAATATTTTCTGATATTTTTATTCAAGCTTACATCAATCAATCACTAAAAAAGAATGATCCGATAGTCATTTTTTATTTATTAAAATTAGATATACCTACACGATTTAGTTTTTTTGAAAATTTTTTAGTCAATGATAAAAACTTTCAACAAACCAGTCAGTATTTCTTTAAACTAAGCCAAGACGATCAGTGGTCAAATATGGTCAATCATTTGATTAATTCTGTGTATTGTCATCAAGAAGCTGAAAATAATGAACCAACCGCTGAAGAGAAAAAAATGACGATGAATGACTGGGATTCCTTTTTTCTAATACCCTTAGAAAAAGCCGGTTATTCATTAGATCTCTTTCAGTTTCTTGCAGTACAAGCCTTAATGAAAAAACCGCTGGATTTAAAATCGTTAAAAAATAAGTTTAATCTAAAAAATCTACCGGATGATGAATATGTTTCAATTGCTTGCCAAGCTTATGTTACAGAATACAGCATTCGCGAAATTAAAAATTACATTCAAACACTAATTAAGCACTCTTATAATCAGAACACGCAAGATGAAAAAAAAATGCAACCTATCCTTTCTCGGCTATTTCAAGAGCAAGATATTGATTACTCTTCATTTTGTGAAAAATTTAAGCGTTTTTTAGATACTTATTTATCAGTCCAATCTGAGGTTAACTTAGACTTCTTAAAAAATCTACTCTCTTTTATTGAATTAATAGTGAATAACCCACTGATCAGAGAATACAAAATTAAGCAATTTATTGAGTGGAATAAAAATCAAAAAGAAGCCGAAGAAAAAAGCGATGCCTGTCGGGAGTTAAAACGTCGTGTTTTTAGCGGTGAGCAAACCCTCGTCTCTTTTCAAGTTATGCATGAGCTTTTTGGCAGTCAAGCGTCTATAATCCAAGAAAAATGGATAAATTTAGGAATAGGCATCCATTTTTTTGATGCTAACGTTCCAGAAGAATATAAAATTGCAGAAAAAACAGCACGAGAAGCCAGTAAAGCAAAAAAATTTAATCGTGAATACAATGACTTTTCTTATTTAAGCAACTCACCTTCATCCGTCAGTTATCTTTATGGATAGCTTATCCGATTTTTCTATTAGACAGAGCAGCAAATAGCACTAAACACTAAAAAATTGTGCAATCGTTTTACCCATATCTGCCGGTGATTTTACAGTGTGAACACCTGCGGCTTCTAAAGCTTTAAATTTTTCAGCCGCAGTTCCTTTACCACCGGAAATAATAGCCCCTGCATGTCCCATGCGTTTACCCGCAGGCGCCGTCACACCAGCCACATAAGCCACTACCGGTTTAGTCACATGGGTTTTAATAAAATCAGCCACTTCTTCTTCGGCGGATCCGCCAATTTCTCCTACCATTAAAATCGCTTCGGTTTGTGGGTCGTCCTCAAACAAACGCAAGACATCTACAAAGTTCATCCCTGGTATCGGATCGCCACCAATTCCGACACACGTCGTTTGGCCTAAACCCAAATCCGTGGTTTGTTTTACCGCCTCATACGTTAAAGTCCCTGAACGTGACACAATACCGATGCACCCTGGTTTGTGGATATAACCGGGCATAATACCCATTTTACATTGACCCGGTGTAATCACCCCAGGACAATTCGGCCCTATTAAACGTGCCTGCGTATTATTTTCTAAATAGACCTTCACTTCTAACATATCTAATACAGGGATGCCTTCTGTAATACAAACAATTAAAGAAATACCGGCATCGGCTGCTTCAATAATTGAATCTTTACAAAAAGGCGCAGGAACATAAATAACACTCGCATCAGCCGCTGTTTGTGCAACCGCATCGGCTACGGTATTAAACACAGGTAATCCTAAATGTTGTGATCCTCCTTTTCCAGGCGTCACTCCACCGACCATATGCGTACCATACGCAATGGCTTGCTCAGAATGAAACGTTCCTTGTTTACCGGTGAAACCTTGGCAAATGACTTTAGTTTTGTTATCAATTAATATGCTCATACATCTACCTTTATAATACCTTTGTAAAAAAATAAGCCTTACTTTGTTTTTTTGGAAAATGTTACACGGCCCAAAATTTAGTATGAAAAATAAATCAAGCAGTCATCGGAGATTTAATCGCTCCAACGATAAGTTCTGCTGCACCGGTTAAACTTTTAGCAGCCATAATGTTTAAACCACTTTCAGATAATTTTTTTGCCCCTACATCGGCATTATTACCTTCTAAACGTACCACAACGGGGATTTTAACACCCACTTCTTTGATAGCACCAATGATTCCATCCGCTATCATATCGCAACGAACAATTCCACCAAAAATATTAACTAATATCCCTTTGACTTTTTCATCGGATAAAATAATCTTAAACGCCTCGGTCACTCTTTCTTGTGTGGCCCCTCCCCCCACATCTAAAAAATTAGCGGGATTGCCACCGTGTAATTTTATTAAATCCATCGTTGCCATGGCTAAACCAGCCCCATTGACCATGCAACCAATATCCCCCTCTAGCGCGATATAGTTGAGTTCCCAATTGTGCGCTCGATTTTCACGCTCGTCTTCTTGTGAGGCATCACGCATGGCACGTAATTGTGCCTGACGAAATAACGCATTATCATCGACTACCACTTTAGCATCTAAACAGATCACGCGATCCTTTTCATCAATAATCAAGGGATTAATTTCCACTAAACTCAGATCACGCTCAGTAAACATCTTCCCCAAACCGAGTAAGATTTGCGTAAATTCCTTTAACTGATGGGCTGTCAATTCTAACTTAAAACCGATATCACGCGCTTGGTAAGGCATAATTCCGAGTAAAGGATCCACCGTAGTTTTTACTATCTTTTCGGGTGTTTTTTCAGCTACCTTTTCAATTTCAACGCCCCCTTCGGTACTCGCCATAATAACCACACGACGTGTACTGCGATCTAATACAGCACCTAAATAGAGCTCACGTTTAATATCACAAGGCTGTGCGATCAAGACTTGATTAACCGGTTGCCCCCGCTCATCGGTTTGAAAAGTCACAAGACGCCGACCCAATAGACGTTTACTTTCTGCGGCAACGGCTTCTTTACTCGTCACATATTTAACACCGCCAGCTTTTCCTCTTCCACCCGCATGCACTTGAGCTTTGACCATCCATGCACTTCCACCAAGTGCTTCAGCCGCCGCCAAAGCTTCTTCTACTGTACTAGCGATTTTACCCAAAGGCACAGGTAAACCATATTCGCTAAATAGTTCTTTACCTTGATATTCATGTAAGTTCATAGATTTCTTTTTCTCCTCATTAGAGCGCGTCTCCAATTACGATAGCTTCAGCCCTGTTTTTTTGGATTTCATTACGCGTAACTGCGACATCCAATACTCAAAAAACAGTGTTTTAACTCAGCTTCGCACTGAAAACACACGCATTACTTATTTAAAAAATAATGGAATAATTTTTTATTTAGGGTGAACTGCTTGGACGCCTCACTAAACATCAATCAATAAACGGGATGGATCTTCAAGTAGCTCTTTAATGGTCTTTAAAAAGCCCACCGATTCTTTGCCATCAATAATACGATGATCATAA
Source organism: uncultured Rickettsiella sp. (assembly GCA_947058615.1). Classification (GTDB taxonomy): domain Bacteria; phylum Pseudomonadota; class Gammaproteobacteria; order Diplorickettsiales; family Diplorickettsiaceae; genus Aquirickettsiella. The sequence goes on from CAMSHF010000004.1 coordinate 137,452, forward strand.
GATAATGCAACATACATCATGGGTCGAATCACCACTTGAGCATTCTCTACAATGGGTCGCTCCTCTATTTTATTCATACCGAGTATGGCACTTTGAGGTGGATTAATAATGGGTGTCGCTAATAGCGAACCAAAAACTCCGCCATTGGTAATCGTAAATGTACCTCCTGTCATCTCTTCAATCGCTATCTGATTTTCTTTGGCTTTACGACCATAACTTGCTATGGTTTTTTCGATATCTGCAAAGGATAGATGATCCGCATCACGTAAAATAGGGACCACCAAGCCGCGATCGGTCGAGACAGCAATCCCGATATCAAAATAACTATGATAAACCACATCGTTACCATCGATGGATGCATTGACTGCCGGAAAACGCTTTAATGCGGCAATAACGGCCTTCGTAAAAAAAGACATAAAACCTAAACGTGACCCGTGCTTTTTTTCAAAACTTTCTTTATAAAGGTTACGTAACTCAATGACTTTTTGTAAATTAATTTCGTTAAATGTCGTTAAAATAGCGGCGTCATGCTGTGCAGCTACCAATCGCTCGGCGATGCGTGCACGTAAACGTGTCATAGGTACGCGTTTTTCGAAACGTTCGTTGCGCGTGAGCTTATCGACTGCTGATACATCGGCCATACGACGGGATAAATTAGCTGCGGTGGGTGTTGAGGCGGGAACTTTTGCTTGCTGCAATACATCCGCGCGTGTGACGCGACCCGATTTACCGGAACCTTGAATATTTTCTAAAGGTAAATTTTGTTCAGCGGCGCTACGTCTTGCGGCAGGCCCCGCTGAATGATGCTCACTCTCTGCTGCAGCAGGTTTAATTTTTTCTGCCGTGGCGGTTGATGAAGGTTTCTCTGTTTTCATATTCGCTTCCTTGTCAGTGTCTAGATGCGCTAAAATTTCGCCCGCTTTAACTACAGTGCCTACTTGTTTTATAATCTCACCCATGACCCCATCGGCGGGCGCCGGTACTTCTAAAACAACCTTATCGGTTTCCAGATCGACTAAATTATCATCCCGTTTAACCTTTTCGCCGGGTTGTTTACGCCACGTAACCACGGTCGCATCGGCTACCGATTCAGGTAATATCGGAACTAGGACTTCAATACTGCTCATTTCTGGATTCCTCTCATAAAATTAACTTCGTCTTTTGCTTTATTTTATTGAATAAACCTCTGTGCGTTAGCAGGTGGTACACGGCACTTTTCAAAAGTCTATCTATCTAAAAATTAAACAAAATACTCGGTTTTCTAAAAAATAAGCTAGGTTAAAGTTAAAGCTTCTTTAACCAAGGTTTGTTGTTCTTCTGCATGCACTAAAGGCGAGCCCACTGCGGGCGCCGCTGAAGCGGGCCTGCCGATATAACGCAATGCTTGATTTTTCCCAAGACACGAAACAAGCTGATGTTGTATACCATACCAAGCGCCTTGATTTTTAGACTCTTCTTGGCACCATATTATATCTTTCACCTTAGAATAACGTTTAAGCGCTTCAGCCAACTCAATGTCTGGAAAAGGATACAGTTGTTCGATACGTAACAATGCAAACACTTCACATTTTTTGGCGCGACGTTGTTCGAGTAAATCATAATAAACTTTACCACTACATAAAATCACACGCTTTGTTTTTTTTACATCGATTTCGTTATCAGGGATTATCGACTGCCAGCCGCCATCCGTTAATTCTTGCAAAGTCGATACCGCTAATTTATGACGTAACAAACTTTTGGGTGTCATCAGAATTAACGGTTTTCGGTAGGGCCGCAACATTTGTCGTCGTAAACAATGAAAAATCTGTGCGGGTGTACTCGGCACACACACTTGCATGTTATCTTGTGCACAAAGTTGTAAAAAACGTTCCAAGCGTGCTGAAGTATGTTCAGGACCGGAACCTTCATAGCCATGAGGTAAAAATAAGACTAAACCACAAAGTCTACCCCATTTTTGTTCTGAAGAACTTAAAAATTGATCAATGACGACCTGAGCACCATTCACAAAATCACCGTACTGCGCTTCCCAAATCACCAAACTATTGGGATTGGAAATAGCGTAACCGTATTCAAAACCCATGACAGCCGCCTCTGAAAGTATCGAATCGAGCGCTGCAAAGGCATTCGGACGTTGTGCAAGCTGCGCTAAAGGCACGATCGTTTGATTCGTATTAAAATCATGCAACACGGCATGACGATGGAAAAATGTGCCACGCTCACTATCTTGGCCGGAGAGACGGACTTCATAACCTTCTTGCAATAAAGTGGCGTAAGCCATGGTTTCAGCATAACCCCAATTCAACGGTAATTGTCCCACCGTCATTTTACGTCGATCTTCCATCATCTTAGCGACCTGCGGTTGCAATACAAAATCAGAGGGCAAGGTTTCAATTTGAGTTGCCCATTTTTTAAGGGAATTTAAATCGACACCGGTCACGACCGGTGTACGCCAGTCTTGATAGCGATAAGGACGCCAATCAATACGATACGGATTTTGATAATCACAGCTAAGCCGTTGCGCAACCGGTTCGCCGTTATCTAAGCGATTTCGATATTCATCAGACCATTGTTGAACCTCTTCTGCACTCACCACACCTTGGCTTATTAAAGTCTCTGCATACTTCTGTTTTATCGTACTTAATTGCTTAATCGTTTGATAAATTAACGGTTGCGTTGCAGCGGGTTCATCCGCTTCGTTATGACCATGGCGTCGGTAGCAGACTAAGTCAATGACCACATCCTTTTTAAAGGTTTGCCGAAAATCAAATGCCAACTGCATGGTAAATAATACGGCTTCTGGATCATCACCATTCACATGAAAAATAGGCGCATCCACAATTTTAGCCGGATCCGTACAATACCAGCTTGAGCGTGCATTCTGCGGGTCAGTCGTAAAACCCAGTTGGTTATTCAGAACGATGTGTAATGTTCCACCGGTTCCATAGGCTTTGGTTTGTGACAACTCAAATGTTTCCATCACAACGCCCTGACCGGAAAAGGCGGCATCACCATGAATCAATACCGGTAATACCTGTGTTCGACCGCTGTCTTGACGGCGTTCCTGACGTGAACGCACCGAGCCTTCAACGACTGGATTCACAATCTCTAAATGTGAAGGATTAAACGCCATTGCGACATGCATGACACCGTGACTGGTTTTTATATCGGCAGCAAAACCTTTATGGTATTTAACATCTCCCGAACGATTTTCTTGGACTAATTTTCCAGTAAATTCTTCGAATAATTTAACCGGCGATTTGCCTAAAATATTAATAAGTACATTCAAACGACCCCGATGTGCCATGCCAATAACAATTTCTTGGACCGCCGCTGCACTCGCATAGGTCACTAATCTTTCTAAGAGGGGAATTAAGCTATCTCCCCCTTCTAAAGAAAAACGTTTTTGTGCAACAAATTTATTACCAAGAAATTTTTCCAAACCATCCGCTTTGATCAAACCTTTTAAAATCGACCGTTTAACTTCAGCAGGAAAATTAGGTTTACCGTCAACCGATTCAATACGCTCTTGCAACCAAGTCCGCTGTGCGTGAGAAGTGATGTGTTCATATTCAAAACCGATACTACGACTATAGATTGTTTTGAGTTGCGTCAATAAAGTTTCTGCGGTTGCGCTTTGCAAACCGAACAAACCATTAAGATTAACACGACGCGTTAAATCTTGTGTGCTTATATCATGATTTTCTAGGCTCAAATCAACTATTTCACGTTTTGGCGCTAGACTTAATGGATCTAAATCAGCTTGGTAATGTCCGTAATGGCGATACGCATTAATTAATCCTAAAAGCTTATCATATAGATCACCGTTGGTCTTTTGACGCCCGATAGACCTTTCCGCTAATTCTGCGAAATAGGCACGAATATCCGCATGTGAGACATCTTTTTCTCTATCGCTTTGCTGACCGAAATAGGTTTGCCATTCTGGACTCAATTGGCTTGGATCATGCAAATATTGTTCATAAAGTGTTTCTAAATAACTGCCGTTACCACTAAATAGGTAAGAGTTTCTTTGTAAGGCTTGTGCCGATTTTACTTGATCAGTCATGGTCGTATTGAATGTTACCTTATTAAATGCCCCTATTAAGCTAGCCCGCTAGGCGAAACCCAATGGTTGAGCACAGTTTATTGTATTTATCTCAATAATAAAATTATCAGTGACACGAATCTGCTCTAGCGCTTATACCTCTGCTTTTAAAAGTTCAGCACGTATATGACCTATTGCCTTAGCGGGGTTAAGACCCTTAGGACATACCGTGGTACAGTTCATGATAGTCCGACAACGAAATAAACTAAAGAGATCGTTTAACTCCGCTAAGCGTTGTTCTTTGGCGTCATCGCGATTATCCACCAAAAAACGACATAACCATAATAAAGCCGCGGGCCCCAAAAACTTATCAGGGTTCCACCAGTAAGAAGGGCATGCGCTCGTACAACAAGCACATAAAATACATTCGTAAAGCCCATCGAGTTGTTCACGTTGCTCCGGCGATTGTAAACGCTCCTTAGTGGGCGGCTCTTTATCATTAATAAGATAAGGTTGTGCTTTCTCATATTGGCGGTAAAAGGGATCCATATCCACAACGAGATCACGTATAACAGGCAGTCCGGGTAATGGTCTTAAAACGACAGGTGAACGCAACGAAGAAACTTGTGTAATACAAGCCAAACCGTTCTTACCATTAATATTCATCGCATCGGACCCGCAAACACCTTCACGACAAGAGCGACGAAAGGTTAAGGTTTGATCGCGTTCCTTCAAGCATTCCAATGCCTCTAATAACATCATGTCTTTACCGGCTTCAAGCTCCAGCGTGTAATCTTGCATATAAGGCTTTTTGTCGATCTCAGGATCGTAACGATAAATAGAAAATTGCATAGTTCTATGCCTCAATGAATAACTTATTTTACGCAATCTAAACCGTTGTATAAGTAAAATCGATGGGGGTCCTGCCGCTTTTCAACATTTAGTAAGTTCTTTCTTTAAGTTCCATCGGCGCTACCGTTAAGGGTTTGCGATTTACTGTCCTAAATCCGACGGTATCCAGCTTAGAAAAATAGAGTAAATGTTTTAACCAGTTCTTATCATCACGTTTTGGAAAATCTTCTCGACTATGCGCACCGCGACTTTCTTCACGTGTTAATGCGGATACCGCTGAAGCATAAGCCACTTCCATCAAATTATCGAGCTCTAAGGCCTCGATACGCGCCGTATTAAATACTTGACTCTGATCGGTTAATCCTGCGTGCTTTAAACGTTCTTTTAATTGCCTGAGTTGGACTAATCCTTCTTCCATGTATTTTGCCGTACGAAAGACACCAAAGTCGCTTTGCATCACTTTTTGCATGGCCTGTCGAATTTCAACGAGATCTTCACCCTGTTTAGTGTGATCCCAACGCCTCAATCGACTCAACGCCATCTCAAGATCATCCGGTGTTACCTTAAGTAAAGGAAAGTCTTGGATTAAAGATTCACCGACGTGTAAACCCGCTGAACGACCAAACACAATTAAATCCAGTAAGGAATTACCGCCCAATCGATTGGCCCCATGTACGGAAACACACGCACATTCACCCGCGGCATATAAACCTTCAACCACCTGATCCTGTCCTTCAATATCCAGAGAAATCACTTGACCCTGCACGTTCGTCGGCAAACCACCCATCATATAATGACAGGTCGGAACCACGGGTATCGGTGTCGTAATCGGATCAACGTGTGCAAACGTCCGTGCCAACTCACGAATTCCAGGCAACCTTTTTTTGATGATATCGGCACCCAGATGATCGAGTTTTAATTTAACGTAATCGGCTCCTTCGGGATTGAATCCATTTCCCGCGCGTAACTCGAGCGCCATTGCGCGTGCAACAACATCTCGCGAAGCTAAATCTTTGGCATGCGGAGCATAACGCTCCATAAAACGCTCACCCTTTTTATTAATTAAATAACCCCCTTCACCGCGACAACCTTCCGTCACTAACACACCCGCACCCGCAATACCCGTGGGATGAAATTGCCACATCTCCATATCTTGAACGGGGAAACCTGCACGTAAAGCCATACCAATACCATCACCCGTATTAATCATCGCATTGGTCGTCGACTGGAAAATACGTCCTGCCCCTCCTGTTGCTAAAATAATGGCGCGGCTATGAAAAAAAACCACTTCGCCCGTTTCGATACACAAAGCGGTAAGACCGGCTACTTGATTTTGAGAGACTTTAACCAAATCAATGGCATACCATTCATTAAAAAAATGGGTTTTAGCTTTTAAATTCTGCTGATATAAAGTATGTAATAGGGCGTGACCCGTTCTATCGGCTGCCGCACACGTTCGGGCCGCCTGATCACCCCCAAAATTTTTGGATTGACCACCAAAGGGTCGCTGATAGATTTTCCCGTTATCCATCCGAGAAAATGGCAAACCCATATGTTCGAGCTCATAAACTGCTTCAGGTCCAGTTTTACACATATATTCGATACTGTCTTGATCACCTAAATAATCCGAGCCTTTAACAGTATCGTACATATGCCAACGCCAATCATCTTCATGGGCATTACCTAAGGCACAGGTAATCCCCCCTTGTGCAGAAACGGTATGTGAGCGTGTTGGAAATACCTTAGAAATCAGGGCGACTTTCTGACCGGAATGGGCTAACTGCAATGCCGCGCACATGCCGGCACCACCGGCACCCACAATCACCGCATCAAAGGTATAAGCGGGTAAGGTCATTAGTGTGTACCCCAGAAAATAACTAAACCCCAAATAAAATAGAGGAACAGCACGATAATAATAAAGAGTTGACTTATTAAGCGTAAGCTCGTCCATTTGATGTAATCTGTCACAATCGTCCACAGACCGATCCAAGCATGCCAAAATAAGCTTAACAAAAACAAACTGCTAAACAAACGCATGCTTAAATGCGTAAATAAACCCTGCCAAGTCGTATAATCCAATGATGGATGACAGAGAATAAACGCCAATAAAAAAATAATGTACGCGGCTAAGATCACTGAAGTGACGCGCTGGATCAACCAATCACGCAAGCCATTACCCGAAAAACTGGTCACATTGGTTAAATTTTTTACCATAAATAAATTCCCATCCAACCAGTAAAGACAATTGCCAGTACGATAACCAAACCGGCACTCCAACGTGCAGACTTCAATTCTTCAGCGATACCGGCATCCATGAGTAAATGACGAATGCCCGCCAATAAATGGTAAAAAAGCGCTAAGAGAAAACCTAAAATGAATAACTTAATCAAAGGATGTCTAAAGCAAGTTTTTACCGTGAAGAAAGCCTCAGGGCTCTGTAGTGTCAGCGCAATAACCGCTAAAAAGACAGGGATCACTAAAAATAAGAAAAAACCGGAAATCCGATGCCAGATCGATACAATGGCCGTGATAGGAAAACGGATCGTCAATAAATTAAGATTAATGGGACGTTTACTCACCGATGTAAGCCTTAATGCAAGCAAGGTAAAAGACGGGGGGATTATACGCTTAAATTGATTTCAATTTCAAACACTTGTATTGTTATTCTAATTTACAAAAAGATTTAAAATTAACAGGAGACACTACTGCCATTAAACGTACAAGCCACATCTAACAGCTGAATCGGTGTACCGCGAGTGATTAATGCATCAGGGCTAGGACTTGTTACCGACAAACTCCCGAATTCCATTTGGATTAAAGCACCCGTATTAGTCTCTAAAGCATCCACGGACGAAGTAGTACCTGTACTCGTCACTAAAATATCACTATTTACAATATTAACTATCGAATTGCTCAATGTATTCACTCCAGAAACGTTACCGAGACCACTAATAACTAACTGACTATTCATCATATCCAGCGTACTACCCCCTACCACACTGATTCCCGTTATTCCGCCACCGGTAGCTCTCGTCACATCCAATTGACTGGATTGAATGGTTAATGAAGAGTTCGCTTCTGCCCGGATGCTACGTCTCTCTGAAAAAATAGAACTATTATTTAAATTTAATTGACTGCCTGCTAAAAATAGAGCGGTTTCTGTAAAACGATTCGTATCGCTGCCGATTTGACTACCATTGACACTGACTCCCGTCGCATTGGTTGCTTCAATAGCATTGTTTGCGGCGGTATTTATCGTTGGTATTAAAATAATATCATTTAATACATTATTACCATTTAAAATAAAGGCGCCATTAAATGTAGAGCGTGAAGCCCCCGTT
>CAMSHF010000005.1 GCA_947058615.1 uncultured Rickettsiella sp.
AGATTTGCAGAGATAGAAGCAATAAATGCTCAAACACGAGCAGAGACCGCTCAAATAAAAAAAAGTCAAATGCAGATGAAAGCACAGATGAGTGTCATGGAAGCACAGATGAACGCCTTAATAAAGCAAATGGGTGCTCGCACGTTTTATTCAGAAGCGAGTTCGGATGATTCCTCGAGCGCCTACGATGAAACCCGTGTAGACGCTCGAGGATTGCTTCGGCCCTAATCAATAAGAGGGTTTTTTAAGGAGGCGATGCTAAAGATGTTAATTGAAGCGATGGGTCAGAAACTTTCTCATGGTGCAGAAACCCCATTAACTGAAAAGCCAATTCCAGCGCATCAAGAAGCGCCTATGGAATGAGTTGTATTAGCTCGAAATGATGTAAGTGTTTGATTTTTCTGGCGCGCCCGGAGGGACTCGAACCCCCGACACCCAGGTTCGAAGCCTGGTACTCTATCCAGCTGAGCTACGGGCGCATACCCCTCTGAAAGGCCCCGCATTCTAACAGTTTATCCTGCATCCAGCTAGTCTCCTGCTAAAGCAATTTGATAATGATGTAGGGAATTTGTAACAATTCTCTGCTGGATAAGAATACTAAATTGCTAATCAAATTTAAATTAGCTACAATTCGGCTCCTTCCTAATGAAGGGCCCATAGCTCAGTTGGTTAGAGCAGCGGACTCATAATCCGTTGGTCCTAGGTTCAAGTCCTAGTGGGCCCACCAGTTCTATCAAAGACTTATACTACTTTTAAATGATCCCAAAAATCCTCTTGCGGGATTTTTGCGGGAGCTAGAGTTTTTTCTTTGCGATTTAAAATAACCCATTGATCTCTGACCTCCCAATATTACCTGCCTTATTAGCTGAGCGGATTAAATTATTATATTCCGCTTGCAGTAATGAGTAGTATTCCTTCCTCTTTTATGTCCTAATAAATTTTGTCGATCTTCGACAATCGTCTTATTTTGGAGAAAAAATAAAAAAAGGTAGGGAAAGTTTGATTTTACTGTTTTATTTTTTATTGCATAATAGAATTTATTTATAAAGTTTGATGTACTAATGAAAATATTAAAATCTAAAAAGTTTGAGATCAATAATTTGAATGGGCCCTATTGCCATTAATCTAATTACGTTCGCGTTAAAATTTAAAATAATGTATAATAAAATAGCATAAATTAAATAAAAATATTCCACGTCATAAGGATAATATAAAATTCACGGAGAAAAGTGCAATGAAAAGGAGTATCGCCGACAAAGTTAAGTTATTTGAAAACACAGCGACGCAGTACGCACCACTTGAGGCTAGCCCTGTTTTCTTGTAACAAGAAAACAAAGAGGCATCTAAATCAATCTCTATTCCTTCAGCTAAACCGAGGCGTAAGAAAAAGAGCCTACAAACTGATCAAGCTGAATATGTTAATGTGGTAGGAAGAGGCGAGGCGCCACGCTCTTTAGCTCAAGAAGCTATTATAGATCCTTACAATTCTCGACCTGAGTATGCTAATTTTCAATCTTTAAATTTAACAGAGCCTGAGTATGCTAATTTTCAATCTTTGAATTTAATAGAGCCTGAGTATGCTAATTTTCAATCTTTGAATTTAACAGAGCCTGAGTATGCTAATTTTCAATCTTTGAATTTAACAGAGCCTGAGTATGCTAATTTTCACCCTTTAGGTGTATCAGATACAGAGCCTTTTTATCCGAATCTGGAAGGGCAAACTGTAACTCTTAAAAAAAACAGAAAAAAGGAAACGAGTAGGCAAATCAAAGAATCAACTGTAGGAAAAACTTCTGCTGAAGAAATTAACTATGCAGAGCTTAATTTAACTCAATCAAATGATGTTAATGTTCTGAATCCCAATATATTAGATACAGGATCAGCTTCTGAATACTGTTATTTAAGTGCAGATAATAAATTAATTTCTATTAGCAACCGCTCTGATCAAGATGAAGCATTAGGTACAGCCCAACACAAGATACAAGGAGCAATGTCTTCAGGTGTTAAAGATAAAGTTCCACTACGAAAAAAAAAGAAAGTTAAAAATAACCCAGGATCTTTGTCGGCTGAATTTACAAAACTTGAAATCCAACCTATCCAGGAAGAAGAAGCGATGTTAGAAAGTACCTCTTCTTCTGAGGAAAAAAAGCCATCATTATTTAGCTTTTTTTTAAAAAAGCTATCACCGGTTAATATTTTTGATAAAAAGTCTAAACAGTCAACGCAAGAAGCGAAAATATCATCTCCCTGAAACCAAAACTATGAAAAATCAATAATTTCATAGTTTTTGTCTTTATTGATTTTTTATTTAATTGTTAAGGTTAGTTTGGGAATAGAAAAAAAGTTGGTTTTTAGCTTCTCTTTTTACGTTTTTTTGAATTTTCAACAAACTACTCTTGATCTAAGAAGCTACGTAAGGGTTCTGAACGTGTTGGATGGCGTAGTTTACGTAATGCTTTAGCCTCTATTTGTCGTATACGTTCACGTGTGACATCAAATTGTTTACCGACTTCCTCTAAAGTATGATCCGTATTCATATCGATACCAAAGCGCATACGTAACACTTTAGCTTCACGCGGCGTAAGTGATGCGAGTACACGCTGTGCTGTTTCGCGTAAACCCTCTATAGTCGCTGCGTCGATGGGTGACAAAGCGGCTGCATCTTCAATGAAGTCACCTAAATGAGAATCACCATCTTCATCGCCAATCGGCGTTTCCATAGAAATAGGCTCTTTTGCAATTTTAAGAATCTTACGGATTTTATCTTCGGGCAAGCCCATTTTTTTACTCAGATCTTCAGGTGAGGGTTCTTTACCGGTTGCTTGTAATATTTGACGCGAAATACGGTTCAATTTATTAATAGTTTCGATCATATGTACGGGAATACGGATAGTTCGTGCTTGATCGGCAATGGAACGAGTGATAGCTTGTCGTATCCACCAAGTGGCATAGGTTGAAAATTTATAGCCACGGCGATATTCAAATTTATCGACAGCCTTCATCAAACCGATGTTCCCTTCTTGAATTAAATCAAGAAACTGCAAGCCACGGTTGGTATATTTTTTTGCAATAGAAATAACAAGTCGTAGATTGGCTTCAACCATTTCTTTTTTTGCACGTCGCGCTTTCGCTTCTCCTGCCGACATTTGGCGGTTGATTTCTTTGATCTCAGTTATTGTCATACCGATGTCTTTTTCCAATTCACGCAGCTTATTTTGTGCAGTCGTGATAGGAATGTGTAAAGCTTTTAAAGCCTGTGAATAGTCTTTTTTGGCATTGATATGCTTTTTGAGAAAATTTTCATTGGTTTCATTTTTGGGGAAAGTACTAATAAAAAGTTGGCGAGGCATTTTCGCTTCATTGATACATAAACGCATAATGATTCGTTCTTGGATGCGAGTTTTTTCGAGCAGAAGACGCATTTTACGCGACAGTCTGTCGAGTTGACGCGGAATTAATTTAAATTTAGTAAACACATCGGCTAATAAGGCCGCTTGCTTTAAGGCTTTTTTATCGTGACGACCGTATTTTTTTTGTGTCGTAATATAGGCTTCATAGCGTGTTTTTAGCTCAGCAAAACGAGTATGCGCCAATTCTGGATCGGGCCCACCATCTAATTCATTAAATCCTTCATCATCAGTTGCGCCAATTTTAGTTTTAGTCTCATCGCTCTCATCATCGGTATCTTTGTCATCAATATTTTTAGTACGCTCAAACTCTTGATCATCTGCTTCAACATCCGAAGTATTTTTTCCAGAGGGTAACTCGAGAGGGATAGATAGCTCTTCAAGATCTAAAAATCCACTAATAATGTCATTTAATCGGATTTCTTGCTGTTCATAACGTGTATAATCATTCAGTATATCAAAAATATTTTCTGGATATTGAGTAAGCGCAGTTAATATGGCTTGCAAACCTTCTTCAATACGTTTGGCTAGCTTAATTTCACCTTCGCGTGTGAGTAATTCAACAGTACCCATTTCACGCATATACATACGTACTGGATCGGTTGTTCGGCCCAATTCGGTGGTGATATTACCTAGAATGTGGGTGTTTTCTGAGTTATTTTCTTCTTCTGATGAGTTATTGACGATACTCGAAGAAAGTAAAGTTTCCAAATCAGGAGGAACTTCATAAACAGGTATGCCGATCTCATTGAGCATCAAGATAATCTCATCAAGCTGCAGTTGCTCTTGCTCGGCTTCAGATATAATATCTTCTAGTAAATGGTCATTTATTTCAGCGTAAGTAACAAATCCTTGTTTTTTACCGTGTGCAATAAGCTCTCGTAAACGGGATTGTTGTTGTTCGAAATCCATAGCTGTTCTTGACCTCTTGGGAAAGTAATAATTTTATTATACCTAATAAGATAAACCTATAAACCTTTAACGTAGAAAAGGCAAGCCCTTTAAGGCAAAAGATATGCTAATACTTAGTTTAGGTACAAACTTAGGCGATAGTTTAAATAACATACGCTTAGGTCTGCAATTATTACAAAAATCAGGGACGATTGCACCTGGTCAAATTTCTCCTCTTTATACTTCATCAGCGCTCTTACCTGCTTATGCTCCTGTCGCTTGGAATAAACCTTATTTAAACTTAGCGGTTGCTTGTGAAACAGATTTATCTCCACTTGAAGTGCTTAAGCTCATTAAGCAGATTGAGCGAGAAATGGGCAGAGAAGAAACACAGCGCTGGGCACCTCGCATTATTGATATTGATATTTTAGCCTGGGATAGTTGTGTGATTGACCAAGTAGGTCTCAAAATACCGCATGTGGAATTATTAGCTCGACCTTTTGCATTATGGCCGTTGTTGGATTTATGGCCAGATTGGCAACACCCAACGACAGATTTCACCGGCTTATTACGCCGTTGGGGCTCACGTTATACAGGCGATCAAGCGCCATGTGGAACCAAACAGCTTCACCATCGTTTAGAAGGAAGCGCCTTAGTGGGAATTTTAAATATAACTCCTGATTCTTTTTCAGATGGCGGTAAGTTTATAAGCCTGCCTAATGCATTGGCACAAGCAGAAAAATTAGTACGAGAAGGAGCTGAAGTACTTGATATAGGGGCTGAATCGACTCGCCCAGGTGCGGTTCCCGTACAGCCTGAAGCAGAATGGGCACTATTAAAACCGGTTTTGTTAGGTTTAAAAGAACATAGCAAGCAATGGGTACTTAAACCAAAGCTAAGTATCGATACTCGTCATTATACTGTAGCAGAAAGCGCTCTGCTGTTAGGTATTGACTGGATCAATGATGTGAGTGGGTTTTGCGATCCGAGTATGCGTGCATTAGCTGCAGGCAGTTCAGTGAAATGTGTGGTAATGCACAATCTGGGAGTTCCTGCGCAGAAAAATGTGGTTTTAGCGCCATATCCAGATATTTGTGAGCAAATATTGAATTGGGCTGAGCAGCGCTTCGATCAGCTCCTTAATACAGGTGTCGATGCCCATCAATTGATTTTCGATATTGGTATAGGCTTTGGAAAAACAGCTCAACACTCTCTTTTTTTACTAAAAAATATCGAAAAATTTCGTTCTTTAAATTGTCCTCTATTAGTGGGTCATTCGCGAAAATCATTTTTAAACTTAATAACAGAAAAGTCTTTTCCAGATCGAGATTTTGAAACGGCTATGATTTCCTATCAATTGGCAGCCAAGCATGTGGATTATTTACGTGTCCACAATGTTGGTTTAAATGCTAAAGCTATTGCTATGGCGACTCGATTTATTCCAGCAGATGAGCTTGTTATTGCTTAACTACAAGTTAATTAATTTTCCCAGTGAGATCCAATTCTTTTACAGCTTTCACATCATCTAAGCGTTGATGAGTTAAATGATGGGGCGCATTGTTTAAAACAGTGGGATTTTTCTTTGCCTCAATAAGGATTTTTTCCATAGCCATTACAAATTTATCAAGTTCTTGTTTTGCTTCAGTTTCTGTAGGTTCGATCAGCAAACATTCAGGCACGAGCAAAGGAAAATAAGTTGTGGGAGCATGAAATCCGAAATCAAGTAAGCGTTTCCCTACATCCATGGCGGTGACATTAAATTGCTTAGATAAAGCTTTTAATGTCAATATGAATTCATGGCTGGCACGTCGTTGTGGGAAAGCGGGAATGTATCCAATTTGTTGTAATCGCTTAAGCAAGTAATTAGCATTCAGTGTGGCAAATTTTGACACACGTTTTAGTCCCTCTCGACCTAGTAAACGGGCATAAATATAAGCACGTAGTAATATCCCTGTATTCCCCATAAAAGTGGATAAGCGACCTATACTGTGAGGTCTATCTTTTAAATTAAGCCATCGGTATTGATTGTTTTCATAAGCAACAATGGGTATCGGTAAAAAGGGCAGTAGATGTTCTCTAACTGCGACAGGGCCTGCGCCAGGCCCCCCCCCACCGTGCGGCGTAGCAAAAGTTTTATGTAAATTTAGATGCATCACGTCAAAGCCCATATCTCCGGGTCGTACTTTACCTAAAATGGCATTGAGATTAGCGCCGTCATAGTAAAGTAAACCACCTGCTTGATGAATAATGTGGGCAATCTGTTCAATTTGCCTTTCAAATACGCCTAGAGTCGAAGGATTGGTTAACATAATTCCTGCAGTATGGTGACCTACTGCAGTTTGAAGTGCTTCTAAATTGATGTCGCCTTCAATGTTTGTTGGGATTTCCCGTACTTTATAGCCACACATTACCGCAGAAGCAGGATTGGTACCATGTGCGGCAGCAGGAATTAGAAATTCAGTGCGGGCAGGATCATTTCGTATGGTGTGATAAGCTTTAATCATGGCAACACCCGCAAATTCCCCTTGTGCACCGGCCATAGGTGTCAATGAAACGCCACACATACCGGTGATGGTTTTTAAAATTTCTTGAAATTCATAGAGACAATGTAAGGTGCCTTGAGAAGATTCTTCAAGCACTAAAGGATGTTGATTAAGAAAGTGAGACAATGACGCTAAATGATGTATTCCTCGTGGGTTGTATTTCATCGTACAAGATCCGAGCGGATAGAAGTTTGTATCGATAGAGAAGTTCTTTTGAGACTCGCGGGTGAAATGTCGTACCACTTGCAATTCAGAAACTTCAGGTAAAAAAACTTTTTTTTTCCGCAAGCAATTTTCGGGTATAGAGAAATATTTATTTTGATGTAAAGAGGGTGGTATTTGCGCTTTTGCAGTACGACCCGTTTGACTCTGTGCTAAAATAGACATAAAAAATTGTTACAATAGAGTAGTAGAAAGTGATTTTGATAATTCTTGTTGATAATAATTTAAATCGGCTAGTGTTTTGGTTTCAGTTGCACAAATTAATAAAGCATTACCTAATTCAGGATAGTATGCCGATAGATCATATCCTCCTTGTATGCCTACCTTGGATAAATTAGATAGTATATTTGCAACAGATTTAGGCAAACGAATCACGAACTCATGAAAATAAACATTATTGAAAATGAGCTTTACTTGAGGTATTTGAGTTAAAAGATCAGCAAGTTGCTGCGCGTGCTGATGAGAGGTTGAAGCGACTTGCCTTAAGCCTGTAGGCCCTAAAAGACTCATATAAATAGTCGCTGCAGTCACTAATAAACCTTGGTTAGTGCAAATATTTGAGGTGGCTTTGGCGCGGCGGATATGTTGTTCACGAGCTTGTAGTGTTAATGTAAATCCGACTTTTCCGTTTTTATCAGTGGTGCGCCCGACAATTCGGCCTGGCATTTGTCTTAGCCATTCCTTCTTACAACACATAAAACCAAAATAAGGTCCGCCACCTGCCAGTGGTACGCCTAATGGCTGTCCTTCACCACAAACAATATCAGCTCCTCGATTGCCCCAACTTCCAGGTTCTTTGAGCAAAGCTAAGCTAATGGGATTAGCGACAGCAATGACAAAAGCCTGTTGCGCATGCGCCCATTCAGTGAGCAGATCCACTTCCTCTAACGAACCAAAAAAGTTAGGTTGTGGTATCACCAAAGCGCAAATGTCTTGTCGATTCCAGATTTCGAGTGTTGATAACAAGGTTTTACCTTGTTCTGGGCAAAAAGGAAGTTCTATGAGTTCGATGGCTTGTTGAATAAGAATCGTTTGTAAGGTTTGTCGATAATGAGGGTGTAAGCTGCGCGGGATTAAAATTTTTGCTGATGAGGTTTTTTTGTTGGCTCTAACCGCCATCAAAACTGCTTCAGCTAAAGCGGAGGCACCGTCATAAAGTGAAGCATTCGAATAATCCATACCCGTCAAGCTAGCCATCATAGTTTGATATTCATAGATCAATTGTAAGGTTCCTTGGCTGGCTTCTGCCTGATAAGGCGTATAGCCCGTCATAAACTCACCGCGGCTCGTTATATCCCAAACGGCAGCGGGTATATGATGCTCATAAGCCCCTGCACCAATAAAACAAAGCCCTTTTTTATTTTTTTCACTGCATGTTTCTATTATCCGTTTTATTTCCATTTCAGTTAAACCTGAAGGAATAGCGCTTAATTCCGCTGTTTTTAAATGAGAAGGAATTTCATTAAATAGATCGTCAATCGTATGTACATCCAATGTAGCCAACATCTCTTGTACTTCAATCTCAGTGTGGGGAATAAAGGGCATATCAGACCTCAACCAAAATTTGTTGCTCGTACGTTGCAAAATCTAATAATTTTTCTAATTCATTGGCATCAGAAAACTGAAGGCGAAATAACCATCCTTTTTCGTATGAAGCCGTGTTGATAAGTTCCGGTGCATTGTTAAGTGAAGAATTGATTTCAGTGACTATGCCTGAAAGAGGTGCATAAACATCCGCAGCCGCTTTAACAGATTCTAAAACACAAGCTTCTTCACCTCGTTGTAAGATTTTTTTGACGGCAGGTAATTCAACGTAAACAATATCGCCTAATAATTTTTGGGCATAGGGAGTAATTCCAACACACACAATATTATTTTCTTCAAGCCGAACCCACTCATGAGTCGGTGTATATTTAAATAATTCAGCTATATTTTTCATGATAATTACTCTTTAATAAATCCAGTTTTTAATTAAAAGCTTTTTTTCCTTTTCGGATAAAAGGAGGTTTAATGATACGTACTTGGTAATGTTTGCTGCCCATGATTACATGACAGGAGTTCTCATCGTGTCTGTAAGGAATCCTAGCAAAAGCAATTGAACAGCCTAAAGAGGGGGAATAGCTTCCGCTAGTTATTTCTCCTTCGCCTTTAGGAGTAATAACTTTTTGATGGTTACGCAAAATACGACCTTTCTCTTCCAGTACTAAACCGACGAGTTTGCGCGTTGGATTTTTTTTCAATTTAATGAGTGCTTGACGACCGATAAAATCTCGATCGATAGGATCCCAAGCAATCGTCCACGCCAGATTAGACTCTAAAGGAGTCGTAGTGGCATCCATATCCGAGCCATGTAAATTTAATCCAGCTTCTAGACGTAAGGTATCTCGAGCACCCAATCCACAAGGTTTGCTACCACATTTAATTAAGCGTTGCCAAAATATTTCAGCTTCTTGATTAGGTAGGATAATTTCTAGCCCGTCTTCGCCAGTGTAACCCGTTCTAGCGATAAAGCAATTATCTTGTTCGATGCAATGAAAGGGTTTTAAATCTTTAATCAGCGATTGTTGATCCTCATTGAAGGCTTTGCCTGCTTTTATTAGGGCATGAGGACCTTGGATGGCAATGATGGCAAGATCAGTACGTTCTAGGATGGTAATTGTTGAAAAATTTTGAGCTTGTTTTTTCATCCAGTCGAGATCAGATTGTCGGTTTCCGGCATTGATGACGATTCGATAAAGTTGTTTGGAAAGTTGATAAACGATTAAATCATCTAAAATGCCGCCGTCATCATTTAACATGCAGGTATAAAGGGCTTTTCCTGGATTGAGTCGTTGAGGATTATTCGCCAATAAAAAACTGAGATAATCGACGGCATTTTTTCCAAAAATATCGACGACTAACATGTGTGAGACGTCAAATAAACCACTGTCTTGTCTGACGACATGATGCTCTTGTATCTGTGATCCATAATGCAGAGGCATCTGCCAACCTGCAAAATTAACGAGTATCGCTCCATTTTTTTTATGTTGTCCGTGAAGAACGGTTTTATTTTCCATTGATATGCCACTTGTAAGTTTTCAATGTCTAATTATAACTTGTGACTCATAAATTACTATAGCTTGAAAAGGGCCTTTATTATACCAAATAAGGATTTCATAAATAAAATGAAGCAGTAAACTTAGAAAGACTCTAAATCTTATCCAGAGTAAACCAAGAAAACAGATATGAGCCGATCCCCGTCACAGGGTGGCCGAAAAAAGTTAATTTATATGCGACAGAATGCCATCGAGTTCTTCTAAGCTGTTATAATGAATGATGAGTTGACCTTTTCCTTTTCCCTTTTGCTTAAAATGGATTTTGGCACCTAATGTTTCAGAGAGTTTACATTCAAGTTGTTTTACATCAGCATCTATTTCGAGGGGATCTATTTTAGGATGATGAGTCCAGCCATTTTTTACTAAACGTTCTGTTTCACGAACAGATAGTTTATTTTTTATAATTTTTTCAGCCGCTTGCGTTTGTAGATGATTGGGTAGACTTAATAAAGCCCTGGCATGGCCCATTTCGAGTTGACCTTGTTGTAGAAAAAGTTTTACTTGCGGTACCAAACTTAATAAACGTAGCAAATTGGTAATGGTGACACGTGATCGACCTAATGTTGTGCCAATTTCTTGATGTGTTAATTTAAATTCATTAATAAGCCGTTGTATCCCTTCTGCTTCTTCCAATGGGTTCAAGTTTTGGCGTTGAATATTTTCGATTAAAGAGAGAGCGAGTGCTGTTTCGTCGGATATATCTTTAATTAATACCGGCACTTCATTAAGATTAGCTAACTGAGCTGCACGCCAGCGACGTTCGCCGGCAATGATTTCATATTGATTTTCTGTAATGAGACGTATAACGATAGGATTAATGATACCTTGCGTGCGAATAGAGTTCGCTAAATCTTCTAAAGCTTCTTTTGCAAATTCTTTTCTAGGTTGGTAACGACCGGCTTGTAGGTATTCAATGGGTAAATGACGTAATTCTTCTTTATGAGGATGCGTTGTTTGTACTAAGTCCTCAAAGGGTTGGCCACTGAGTAGCATGTCAAGATTTCGACCTAAACGCGATTTTTTCATGATAACGCCTGTTCAACAGATGAGGATTTTTCATAATTCGAACGCTTCTTTAAAAAGATATTCGAAGGTATATCACTGGGTGATCCTACCGATGGGATAGGGCAGTCATCCCGTGTTAAGATTTCTTTTGCTAAATTTAAATAGGCTTGACTCCCATTGGATTGGGGGTCATACAATAAAGCAGGTTGTCCGTGACTCGGTGCTTCAGCGAGTCGAATATTCCGCGGTATCACTGTATTGTATAGCTTATCTTTAAAATGAGTGAGTAGTTCTTCTGAAACCTGTTTGGCTAGACTATTTCGGCTATCAAATAACGTACGAAGTATGCCATGTATTTGTAAATGTGGATTAGCTGTAGCACGTAAACTTTGTAGTGTGTTCATTAGATTACTTAAGCCTTCTAAGGCAAAATATTCACATTGCACAGGAATGATGACGAATTGAGCTGCTACTAATGCATTCACAGTCAATATATTTAAAGAGGGAGGACAATCGAGCAGAATATAATCATAAGTATCTGATAACTCGCTTAGCTTTTTTTTGAGTGTATATTCACGCTGTTCAATTTTTAATAATTGAACTTCAGTCTGAGTTAGATCTCCCGAGCCGGGGACCAATGTGTAATTGGCTGGAGTTACAATGAGGCTCTGCGCTATAGGTACTTCATTTAAAAGTACTTGCGCGATATGAGGATGGAGATCTTTTTGTAAAAGACTGCCAGTTGTTGCATTAGCTTGAGGGTCGAGGTCAATTAACAATGTTTTTTGTTCTAACAAGGCCATCGATGCCGCCAGATTAATACAAGTGGTGGTTTTTCCGACCCCCCCTTTTTGATTTACGATAGCGATAATTTTGCCCATAATACCTCATAATCTATCTTGACAGGTTTGGTATAGTGTACTCTTCGTACTTGAATTTTTGGCCGCGTTGCCGTAAGGCAACTGTCAAAAATCCAATTGTTGAGTATAGTATAACGGCTTAGTACAAGCTTTTGTGACACCATTGTGATCGAATGCAAATTCGAATGAATAAGAGGAGCTGACTCTCTATCCATGCGAGGATCTTTCGTTCAATAAAAGGGTTTTTCATGTTGAAATTTTTTCAAGTCTTAGTCTCTTTAGTGGCAATCGGTTTTGTAACATCTAGTATAGCAAAACCTATTCAGATTATCGCTGCTGAGAATTTTTATGGCTCAGTTGCAGAGCAAATCGGTGGTCATTATGTCCAAGTGACCAGTATTCTTAATCAACCCGACCAAGATCCACATTTATTTAATTTAACACCCCGTGTCGCTAAGGTTTTAGAACGAGGAAACCTGATTATCTATAATGGTTTGGGTTATGATGCTTGGATACAAAACTTGTTGAGTGTGGGTTCGAATACAACAAGAACGCTTATTTGTGTCGCCGATTTAATACATAAAAAGGAAGGTGATAATCCCCATATTTGGTATGATCCGGATACCATGCCTATCTTAGCTAAGGTGTTAAGCAATTTTCTAATCAAAACTGATGCTAAACACCGCAAGGAATATCAAGCGAATTATCAACGGTTTATTGCACAGCAGCAAAATTTACGACAACTTATAGAACGAATTAAAGCTCAGCATAAAGGTATTTCAGTGATTGCGACAGAGCCCGTGTTTGGATATATGGCACGGGCTTTAGATTTTCGTATGAAAGGTACCCCTTTTCAATATAGCATGATGAATAGTGTAGATCCAAGTCCTAAACAGGTACAAGACTTTGAACATGATTTACAACAACACCAAGTTAAACTTGTATTTTATAATCTACAGGTGAGCAGCCCTTTAGTCTTGCATTTATTACAACAGGCCAGATTATTTGGAATTCCTATCTTAGGTGTTACAGAAACTCAGCCTATGCGGACTACTTATTATCAGTGGATGCAAGGTCAGTTAAAACAAGTGGAGCAAGCTTTAGATGAACGCCATTGAATTTAAGGAGCTTAGTCTTGCCTTTGGGCACCGTTATATTTTTCAAAACTTTACAGCACGTATCAAACCAGGAGAGTTTATTGCCATTTTAGGCGCGAATGGCGCTGGGAAAAGTAGCTTGTTACGTTCTATTTTAGGCTTAATTCCGGCAGCCCAAGGCGCTATTTCAGTATTTGGACGAGCGGTACATAAAGGAGCTAAGTTTATTGGTTATATGCCGCAAACGCGACAAAATGTTAGCAATAGCTTGAGTGCTTATGCTTGGTTAGGTGCCAATATAAATGGTTACCAATGGGGCTTACCTTTTTTAAGTGCAAAACAAACTAAAGAATTACAACGTGTTATTCAAATGGTCAATGCGGAAAAAATAATCAACCAACCTTACAATCTTTTATCCGGAGGTGAACGCCAACGCTTATTATTGGCGCAAGCATTGTTGAATAAACCGAAGATCTTATTGCTCGATGAACCGCTGATGAATTTAGATCCTTATTTTCAAGCGACGTTGGTGAGCTTAATTGATACTATCCGTTTGCAATATGGTATTACCATATTGTTTACTTCACATGATATTAATCCATTAATAAGCAACGTCGATAGAGTACTCTATTTAGCAAAAGGTAAAGCCGCGATGGGTTTAGTTAATGACATTATCAATAGTAAAAAATTGAGTGAACTCTACGGTATGGATATACAGGTTATTCAACATGAACAGCAACTTTTTGTAATCAATAAAGAATTAGGATTCCATCATCATGTCAACCATTGTCGACCCGATCTCGATCATTTCTCTGTTTGAATATTATTTTCTACGCAATGCCTTGATTGCGGGTACGATTGCGGCCATATTGGCAGGTTTTGTCGGATATTTTATGATTATTCGACGATTGGCGTTTGCCGGTCATGCACTTGGACATATTGGTTTTGCAGGTGCTACGGGTGCGGGTTTAGTTGGCTTAGCACCGGTTACTGGACAATTACTTTTGACGTTATTTGCAGGAATCGGAATGGGTAGCTTGGGTCATCGAGTAAGTAAAAGTGATATTGCTATTGGTATTGTTTTGGCATTGGCCTTAGGATTAGGGGTTTTATTTTTACATCTTTACACCCGTTATGCTGCGCAAGCAATGACAATACTCTTTGGAAATCTTTTAGGTGTTTCAGCGCATTTAATAAGGATAATGTTAATCTATTCTGTTTTCAGCTTACTAGGCTTAAGTATCATTGCAAGACCATTATTATTTGCTAGCTTAGAACCGGAGTTAGCCGAAGCAAAAGGGGTTTCGTTACCACTAATTTCTATTTTATTTATGATTATTGTGGCGGTTGCAGTAACTGAAGTCAGTCAAGTGGTGGGTGTGCTCTTAGTGTTTACTTTATTGATAGGGCCTGCTGCAGCTGCTTTAAATTGGACTCAGCGGATTGTCAGTGGTTTGTGTTTAACCGTCGTGTTGGGTGTTTTAATCGTATGGTTAGGGATTATTTTATCATTTATCACAGATTGGCCTATTCCGTTTTGGATTAGTGCTTTAACTGCGGCTAATTATTTTTTAAGTTATATAGCCAAAGCAAAACATTTTTAGCTTTGACGTGTTTGGATTTATTTTAGTAGGGTTAATCAACCTAAATTTGCTCTGACAGGAAAACAATGTAAAATTTAGCATCCCACCTAATTTATTTCATAGTTAATTTATGGATTAGTTACCGCATCCCCGTTCAGGCGCGAGGATTTTTGTGAACTGTGTATTAATCATCCCAATTTAAACTTCCACCCGTTTGATATTCGGTTACGCGTGTTTCAAAAAAGTTTTTTTCCTTTTTTAAATCAATGATTTCACTCATCCAGGGTAAAGGGTTGCTGACGCCAGGATATTGTTCAGCTAAACCAATTTGCATGAGACGTCGATTCCCAATGAAGCGTAAGTAATCCCACATCATGTTTGCATTTAATCCAAGAATACCACGTGGCATGGTATCTAAAGCGTATTGATATTCTAGATCGACACCTTCTTTTATGAGCTCAATGATGTAATGTTTAAATTCCGGTGTCCATAAATGAGGGTTTTCTAATTTAATTTGGTTAATCACATCGATACCAAAATTTAAATGCATCGATTCGTCACGTAAAATATATTGAAATTGTTCAGCGGTTCCAGTCATTTTATTGCGTCGACCCATACTTAGAATCTGTGAAAAACCAACATAAAAGAATATGCCTTCGAACACTACATAAAAAGCGATTAAATCACGTAATAAGCGTTGATCGTTTTCGGGAGTACCGGTACGAAAATTAGGATCCGCTAAACTTTGTGTAAAAGGAAGCGCCCATTCTGCTTTTTTGGCCACAGTAGGTAATTCGCGATACATATTAAAAAGACGTGCTTCATCCATACCTAGACTTTCGATAACATATTGATAGGCATGAGTATGTAACGCTTCTTCAAAGGCTTGTCTAAGTAAATATTGTCGACATTCTGGATTCGTAATATGGCGATAGACCGCTAAGACAAGATTATTTGCAACGAGAGAGTCCGCTGTTGAGAAGAAACCTAAACTACGCTCGACGATCAAACGTTCATCCTCGCTTAATCCCTTGGAGTCACGCCATAATGCGATGTCTGCCGACATGTTTATTTCTTGAGGCATCCAATGATTAGCACAGGCGGCTAAATATTTTTCCCAGGCCCACTTATATTTAAAAGGGACGAGTTGATTGAGATCAGCGCGACAGTTGATGATTTTTTTGTCATCAACTTGTACGCGTGCTGCGCCTATCTCAAGCGTTTCTAAACCGGTAAAGCCACCCGTTGTTGATGCAGTTTTCATATTCATCATTTTATCCTCTCTAAGCGTAGTAATTCTTTATGAAATTTAATTTATTGACATGACTCACAGTCGGGGTCGAGTATCGAACAAGCGGGACTTGTATCTATTTGTACTGAATTTAAGTGACTTTTTTCTAACGTGGCTTTTTCAGTATGTGTAGCACCCATAGTCCGTAAATAGTAACTCGTTTTTAATCCTTTCAGCCAAATATTTTTATAAAGTTCATCTAATTTTTTACCAGAGGCTTGCGCCATATAAAGATTTAACGATTGACTTTGATCTATCCATTTTTGTCGACGCGATCCCGCTTCAACGAGCCAATGTGCAGGAATTTCAAAGGAAGTGGCATAGAGCTGTTTTAAGCTGTCAGGAACACGTTCAATCTTTTGTAAGCTCCCATCATAATATTTTAAATCATTCAGCATAACGGCATCCCATAATCCGAGTAATTTCAAGTCTTTGACCAGATAGGGATTGATTACGGTAAATTCGCCCGACATGTTGGATTTTACAAAAAGGTTTTGATAGGTTGGTTCAATAGATTGTGAAACGCCACAAATATTAGAGATAGTGGCTGTGGGTGCAATGGCCATGCAATTTGAATTACGCATACCTTCTTGCATTACTTTTTTTCGCAATGGTTCCCAGTCTAAATGAGCCGTTTGATCTTGATCCAAGAATTGACCACGAGTTTTTTTTAATAGTGTAATTGAATCCAAGGGTAGAATTCCTTGGCTCCATAAGGATCCATTAAAGCTTTTATAGGGGCCTCTTTCTTTAGCCAAATCACTGGAAGCTTCTATGGCATAATAACTGATCAACTCCATGGAATGGTCAGCGAAAGCGATTGCGTCGTCTGAAGCATAAGGTATGCGTAGTTGATATAAGGCATCTTGAAAACCCATTAGACCGAGACCGATAGGACGGTGTTTTAAGTTAGAACGACGTGCTTGTGGTACAGTGTAATAATTAATATCAATGACATTATCTAACATGCGAATGGCTGTGCGAATGGTACGACGCAATTTTGTTTGATCGATTTTGCCAGATTCTGTGAGATGTTGAGGAAGATTTATACTTCCTAAGTTGCAAACCGCTATTTCATCGTTAGAGGTATTGAGTGTGATCTCAGTACATAAATTGGAACTATGAATCGTTCCGACATGCTGTTGAGGTGAACGTAAATTACAAGGATCTTTAAACGTGATCCAAGGGTGTCCCGTTTCAAATAATAAACTTAGCATTTTGCGCCATAGATGAGTTGCGGGAATCGTTTTAAAATTTTTGATTTCACCGCGCGCGGCTTTGGCTTCATAGGTTTGATATTTTTCTTCAAATGCTAAACCAAATACATCGTGTAAATCGGGTGTTTCATCGGGTGAGAATAAAGTCCAGTTTTCTCCTTGCATGAGCCGTTTCATAAATAAATCAGGTACCCAATTTGCCGTATTCATATCATGTGTACGACGTCGATCGTCACCCGTATTTTTACGTAATTCTAAAAATTCCTCGATATCTAAATGCCATGTTTCTAAGTACGCGCAAACAGCTCCTTTACGTTTACCCCCTTGATTAACAGCGACAGCGGAAGCATTAGCGACATTTAAAAAAGGTACAACACCCAATGATTTACCATTAGTACCTTTTATTCGTGCGCCCATGGCCCGGACAGAGGTCCAATCATTGCCTAAACCGCCGGCAAATTTTGAAAGTAAGGCATTATCTTTTATGGCGCAGTAAATTTGATCGAGATCATCCGATACCGTTGTTAAGAAGCAACTGGAAAGTTGTGGGCGCAGCGTTCCAGAGTTAAATAACGTGGGTGTGGAAGCCATATAGTCAAAAGATGAAAGTAAATGATAAAACTCAATCGCGCGTTCTTCTTTATTGACTTCTTGTTGTGCAAGGCCCATAGCCACTCGCATAAAGAAGGCTTGCGGCAATTCAAAACGGACATCATCGGCGTGTAAAAAATAGCGATCATATAAAGTTTGTAAGCTCAAATAAGTAAATTGTTGATCGCGTTCGGGGAGTAAAGCGTTACTTAATTTTTCTAAATTAAAGGTTTCTAGTTGTGGATCCAATAATTCTAAACGAATACCACGCTTAATGTAGTATTGAAAATAATCATGGTGATAGACGCCTGGATGATTACTGATGTGAGTGGCTATCGGTAATTCAAGAAAATTGAGCGCTTCTGTATATAGAGTGCGTAATAAGAAGCGTGCCGTCGCGTAAGTGTAGTTAGGATCCTGTTCAACGAGAGAACGTGCACTGATAATAAGTGCTTTATCAATTTCAGCAATAGGCATTCCATCGTAGAGATTACGTAAAGTTTCTTGTAGTATGAGTTCATTTTTTACTTCGTTTAGATTTTTACAGGTTTCCGTGATCAGCAGGCTTAGTTGTATGAGATCCAGTGGGCGTTGACTGCCATCCTCTAAGGTTATACGTAATTGAATTTCAGAAGATGATTTTGTTTCTGCACGCATTTTTCGCCGTTCTTCGCGATACAGTACGTAGGCACGTGCGACTTGATGAGCTTCTACACGCATTAGAGCCAATTCAACCTGATCTTGTATGGTTTCAATTGGCAAGGTTCCGCCGTTAGGATGGCGTTGTTGAAGGATGTTTATCACTTGCTGTGCAAGCTGTGATACCCGTTCATGAATACGGTTTGATAGTGCCGCTTGTCCGCCCTCTACAGCAAGAAAAGCCTTAGTAATAGCAACCCTAATTTTACTGGGATCGAAATCAACAAGCTTTCCATTCCGTTTTATTACTTGTAGTGTGCAGATGGCTTTACTCTCTTGTTCTACTCCAGCTTTAGGTAGTAGAATCTCAGCGCTGTTCAGCAAAAGAGAAGAAGTCATTAGTTCGGATGAAAGTCCGCTCATGGATGCTCCTTAAATGGTTGTGAGGAATTATGTCTATGGAAATGATATAACACAATATCATGTGGTTTCTATACTATGCAACTACTATATGAAGTGAGGAAGAACTTCATAAGTTGTGTGTAAGTTGGGTAAAACAGGTTGATAGAAGGACGTTATTTTTGTTGTTATACACCGACGGAGCTTAACTTTATGCATCAATTAATTTTTTCAATACGATATCGTGTTGATTTTAGCTGAAATTTGAGGGTGATATGCAACACATTTCTTGTCTCGAAGTTCCAAAAAGTATTTTTCGTGCCTATGACATCCGAGGCGTTATAGGTGAGTCAATAACACCGGAGCTTATCTTTACATTGGGTAAAGCGATTGGCAGTGCGGCCCAGGAGCAAGGTGAACAAACCATTATTACAGCACGAGATGGACGCTTATCAGGACCTCGCTTAATAGAGGCCTTACATCAGGGATTGCGTGAAAGTGGCTGCGATGTGATTGATATTGGCCAAGTACCTAGCCCAGTGCTTTACTTTGCAACAAGGTACCTCGATTGTCGTTCGGGAATTGTGCTAACAGCGAGCCATAACCCTTCAAATTACAATGGTTTAAAAATTATTTTAGCAGGAAAAAGCTTATCTGAAGGGGCTATCGCTGAACTTTATCAACGTATTCAAGACAATGCCTTTAAATGGGGGAAAGGGAGTTATCAGCAAATATCCGTGACAGAGGCTTATCTTAATCGGATTACCGAGGATGTTTCTTTAGCACGACCTTTACGAATTGTGCTGGACTGCGGAAATGGAGTCGGGGGGGGGGTTGCTCCTGAGTTATTGCGTCGTTTGGGTTGTGAAGTAATCGAATTGTTTTGTGAGGTGGACGGTCGCTTCCCTAACCACCATCCCGATCCAAGTGTGCCTGAGAATTTAAAGGATCTTATCACGAGTGTGCGACAGCATAAGGCGGATATGGGTCTGGCACTCGATGGGGATGGTGATAGGCTGGGTGTGGTGACCCATCAAGGAGAAATTATTTGGCCTGATAGGCAACTTATGTTATATGCCATGGATGTATTATCGCGGAATCCTGGGGCACTCATTATTTACGATATTAAATCAACCGGGCACTTGGCAAAGTTTATCGAAAAGTATGGAGGTTGTTCCTTAATGTGGAAGACAGGGCATTCCATTATGAAAGCTAAACTGGAAGAAACAGGTGCATTATTGGCCGGGGAGATGAGTGGCCACATCTTTTTTAAAGAGCGTTGGTTTGGTTTTGATGATGGTTTATATACAGCCGCTCGGTTATTAGAGATTGTTGCAAAAAGTAAAAAAAATATAAGCGATCTTTTTGCAGAGTTACCGAATAGCCTAAATACGCCAGAATTAAAATTAGCGATTGCTGAAGATAGAAAATTTACCTTTATTCAAGCTTTTCAAGAACACATTAATTTTCCAGGTGCAAAACTGAGTAAAATAGATGGTGTCCGTGCCGATTTTACGGATGGTTGGGGTCTCGTACGCGCATCGAATACGGGTCCCTACCTGACCTTACGATTTGAAGCAGATAACTCTACGGCTTTAAAACATATCCAAAAACTATTTAGGGATGCTTTGTTAAAAATCGATCCTCAGCTCAAATTGTCTTTTTAACTATGCGTATTATTTCATTTAATGCAAATGGTATCCGTTCTGCGACACGTAAAGGTTTTTTTGATTGGGTGAAACTTCAAAAAGCGGATGTGATTTGTTTACAAGAAACGAAAGCACAAAAATATCAATTAGATGCCTCGTTTTTTCCAGAAGGTTATCAAGCGTATTTTTTTGATGCAGAAAAGAAAGGTTATAGTGGCGTAGCAATTTATACGCGTATCAAGCCAGAATCAGTTATTATGGGGCTTGGCTGGGAATGTGCTGATAAGGAGGGTCGTTATCTTCAACTTAATTTTCCTGAATTAAGTGTGGCCTCCCTATATATGCCCTCAGGCAGTAGTGGTGAAGGTCGTCAACAACTTAAGTTTCAGTTTCTAAATAATTACCTACCGATTTTAAAAAAACAACGTCAACAAAAACATAATTTTATTATTTGTGGCGATTGGAATATTGCACATAAGCCGATCGATTTGAAAAATTGGCGTAGCAATCAAAAAAATTCAGGGTTTTTACCGGAAGAACGTGCATGGTTGGATCAAGTATTAGGGCCCGTGGGTTATGTGGATGCATTCCGTGAGGTAAATCAACAAGCGGAGCAATATACATGGTGGTCAAATCGTGGTCGTGCCTGGGATAATAACGTGGGATGGAGGATTGATTACCAGATGATTACACCAGGACTTAGAAATAAAATAAAATCAGTTGAAATCTATAAAGATCAACGATTTTCAGATCATGCGCCTTTAATTACAGATTATCATCTTAATAAGACGTAGGGGGCAAAAAAATAAGCAGGATTTATCTTTTTGTGACCTTTGACAGCTAAAAAATCAAACGGTTTCCTCGAGTAGCGCTTACTTGCATCCTCCTATAGAGTTTTACTTGCATCCAAACAGCTAGTTATTAATGTAATTTTTGTAGAGGGATCCCATAAGTCTTAGATTTGATTCTATCTGTTTGCCTTTCCACCTTTTTACTATTTTTAAATGCTTTTTTATCAAAAGAAATGGGCTTGATCGGATTTTTTAATGTTTTTCGAATAAAAAAATCAAGAAGCATGAGTGTGCTATGAGCATTAGGTGATTCTCTATGAGAAGAAAGCGTGTGAGGAGTGTACTGATTTGATTTTCTTGATTCAGATTTATACTTTGTGTCAATCAATAGGGGATGGTTTGATGACGCTTTTATGGTAGGCCTAAAACTTTCTACATAATAAAGCTGTTTGTTTGTTGTAAAAAAGCTTTCATTTCGTTTAGCGGCTTCCGATTTATAAAAAAAGTGCGTTTGAGATAAATTTTCTGTATGAGATTTTACAAACGGTTTTGGTTTATTTTGAACAGTATTGTTTGAGTTTGAAAAGGTTTTTTGATAGGAATGTTTATTTTTTTTTGCATGATGGGAGGGGTGAATTTTAGTTGTGGATTTGCTTTTCTTCTCCTGGACAGAGGCAAACGAACTTGCTGTTTGCTTTTTATTTTGCTGCTGATTATAGTTTTTTTTGTTATATGATTTTCTTTTCGAGTTAGCGTTGTCATATTTTTCTAAATAATCATCCGCAATCGCTAAGATACGTTCTTTCTTATTAAATGTTGACGTAGGATAAGAATTTTGAGTCATTTGAGGTAAAACAGTTTGATTGACTCTTTTAGGCAATCTTTTAGCGGAAGTTGATTTTGGGATGTTGTTGACGACGCTTTTTTCTTCAAACTCGACTTGACGTTTATGACGCATGATCGGCTGTAGTAACCTGTTTTGATTATCAGAGGGCTGTATCATGCTTGAATTTAAAAAAATTTGAGTTTTTGGATCAAGCGGATTAGCGGAAATCATTTGATCAAAATGAAACGGATGATCGATTTTATCTTCATAATCTTGAAGACATATTTTTTGGTTAAAGAATTCTAATGTTGCCGACAATATCTTTTTTCTCATTTCCGATTCTTGATAAAACTTTTGGAAGATAATTGTGCAATAGTCAATGGAAAATATGACATTAGTCAGAATGAGATCCGTTTCATTACGAAAAAAAGCATAATCACCAATATTTCTTAATATCTGGAATTTCATTCCCTCTTCTATAGCTTGATGCGTAATAAAGATAATTTTTTTATCTTCAGTAAAGATTAAAGGGGCTGTTGACAAACTCCAAAACTCTTCGTCGAGGGGCACTATGTTTTTCGGAATAGAATTTAAAAAGATATCTAATTTTTGATACCAATTAGTATTATTAAGTAGTGCGTCTTTTAATTGAATAGTCGCCCAAGGCAAGAAACAAGCAACATCATAGGAGTCATACTGAGTCGGCGAGTAAACCGCATTACTTAGTGTTAAAATCAAGTCATTTGCCGCAGGAAATACATGAGACGAAATGATCGCATTAGGGTAGATTTGTTTGTATTTTTTAACGATCTCACGTAAATCTAAAGTATCAGTAAATTCGACCAACTCATTCAAATCTGTTGTTGAATTATCGTATAAAGTGATTTTAGAAAGCGGAAATTCTGTTTTGTTATTAGTTAAGATAATATAGACATTTTCACCACCATTACCCATGATATGACTTTCAAGCGAACTATTGATGTAAAAAATTTCGTGTTTTCCTTGTCCAATGGATATCGTTATATTATTTATTAATTGAATTGACAGCGTTTTCTCTAAACGATTAGCTAATTCGCTAAATAAGCTGATTTTTTCATCCAGTGTTTTATTATTGGCGCTTATTTCTTGTATGTATAACTGTGTGTTATTGATTAGTTTTATTTCATTTTTTTCAAAAAAATAGGATATATTTTTGGGAAGATCACTTGTATTTTTTGTTTGATTACTTTCTGAGGTAAAAAAAGCATCTGAAATAGTTATAGCAAATTTTTTTCTAGCGGTGTTTTCATCAATAAGTACAGCAATATGTAGCGTATTATTTGTTAAGGTTATTGCATCGATATTCGCTAGAGAGCATTCGAAAAAGAATCGATGTTGAATAGGCTCATTAAAAGGATATATGATCTGAGTTTCACCGATTTCGTCTGCGGGAATTCTATAATCTATAGAATTTATCGTTGTGTTTATAGAAAACAGGATATGTGTGTTATTTCTTAATACAAACTTTAGGTTTGTATTATAAGAATGCTCAGTGATCAATAAACGGTCAGGTAGTTCTTTATTTTTACCTCCTTGACCATCGATAAAATAGATTTCCTCGTTCAAATAAATAATATCTTGTTGATTTTTTCGTCCATAAATTTGATTGACCGAATAAGTTTTAATTTTAAACTCGTGCGCTGAACAAGAAAGTAGAGTTGAATGTATTGTAGACGCATTTTTTCCACATAAGTAATCATCAATATCAAATAATACCGTATCGTTTTTTTGAGGATAAAAATTATCAAGAATAAGAATATCCGTTCCATCCCCCCCACGAATTAAGCCTGAAATAGCATTTCCTTGTAAATTAAATATATTCCCAGCATTACCTCCTATATACAACTTTTTACCATTTTGAACGAAAAACAATGTTGGCGAATTAGTGAAAGCAATGGCTTTGTCCTCTCCTTCTCCTAAGTGAATTAAGGTCGCATTGCCTGTTCTATTAAATGTATACATTACACCTAAAGTATTTTGGCAAAAATACTCAGGCTTTGTTTTTATTGTTATATTTTTATAACTAAGATTAAGAGAATCGAGGGTTTCTAAGCAAAATATATGTGCTTTATTGGATGCATCAGGCTTACTATCATCCGCTATAAGATCCTGTATCTCCAAAAAAATGTTATTTTTGTGTAAAACGGTTTCATTATAAAAAGAAGGAAAAACATACCATTTAACAGCAGTATTTTTTTTAAAAAAATCGATGGCGTGCATAATTGATTGTGCGTTTTTTATTTTAACTTGTAAATATTCTGAAGGTGCTAGATCAAAAAAAGAACGCAAAAACTGAATAACTTGTTCTTCTGTAGAGAGGTTAAGGTATTTTTTAAGTGTTTCAACTTTTTGCTCGGCCGTATACCCTTCAGCACCTAGCCAAGCCAGCATGGCTACTCCCTCTCCTAAAGGGCCTGTGAATGCTGAAAGTCCGCTAATAATTCCAAAAAATTCAGCAGCTTCGATCCCCGCTTCGATGCCATCAATTCCCACAATAATGCTGTTCAAAATCATATCGGGAAGAACTGTTTTATCGCCCATTTTATAGGTCTTTATTTCATTGTTAAGATTGTAAGCAAAAAAAATAGAGGTTGTTTTGGCAACAAAAGGGGAAGCGACTCGCATTATTTTACCTAAAAACTGTCTTTTGCTAGCGGATACGATATCTTCATTAAATAGGATATCGAGTATTTTACTTTTCAAGCCTGAATTTTTTTCAAGTACCGTTGTCTCTGATGCTAGATTTTTACCTTGAATCAATAAGCTATTGGATATTTTTTCAAAGAAAAAACTGCTGGTTATTAATCCAAAATCAAAGGCTACTTCGTCAAAATGACCCTGGAGCATAGCAGATAAAATATCCTTAGTTATAAGCGTTGAACTGAGATAGCCAGATATCTGCCTAATTTTTTCAACATGGGCTTTAATATTTCGATTTCTAAGCTGGATCTCTCGCTCAGTTTCAGAGGATAAACAAATGCTTCTTTTTAAACTATGTGATGAACAGCTATTATAAACTTCAGGTTCAGCACTAAATAGTTTTGTCTTAAATTTAACAACTAATCTTATCGCTCGTCTTTGATTTTCTTTTTTTTCAGGAATAGTCGAATATCCTTTGAATTTTAAAAGAGGATTTTCTACGTTATAAAAACGCTCTACAATGTATTTAATATTTTCTGGTGATAAAACCTCTTCACGCCATTGCTGTTCAAGATAATTAAGTATTTCAGTCAAGTTAAAGTATGCGCCTAATTTGATATAGTAAGCGATGGCGTTGCCCAAAAAATCATAAAAATTTTTCTTTGTAAAATTTTTATGAGCCAAATCGATAAAATAGCCGAAGTATTTTGCATTTTTCATAAGCAGGATATCAAAAAACGCTTTTTCTGGATAAGCATATCCTAAACTACTAATTAATTCTTTATGCTCTGACATATAAAGAAGAAAATGAAGATTATGAAAAATTATTTCTTTATCTTTTTTAAAAACTGGTTCCCAATACCAAATTAACTTTTGAATTTTTCCCACGGTTTCTTTAAATTGGGCCTGGTTTTCCTCAAGCTTCAGTCGTATGATTTGTTGAACGAGTCGATGTATCGTATATCGGCTTTGATTTTCAGAATTAATCATCGAATAATTGACTAGCAACTGCATAATACTATCTAAATCATTAATGCTTAAATTACGGTTGATATGATTAAAATAAAAAATTTTCTCACTTGCGATATTATCTGGGTATAAATAGGCTAATATATTTAAAATTTCTATTGCCTCATTGCCAAGCGGCTCTTTTTTTATGTTATCTAACGTAATAAGCCAGGTTGTAAAAACTGTTTTTAGGTAAGGATCATTTAAATAATGGGAAAAATTAAAATCTAATAGCTCCTTACTTTTTTCTTTATAGCGCTCTATGTAATGATCAAGAGAAAAATTTGTATTTGAATTTCTTCTCAATTTTATATAAGCCAGTGCTTGTTGCAGTGCTAAAGGTAAACCTTGAAGTAATTGATTCAATTCTCGTATTTTTTTGTCTTGATTACTTTGTAAGGTCAATGATTTTTTAATAAGTTCTTCTGTTTCTTGTTCAGTGAAAACGTTAAGTGGTAAAACAGAGTTGGCTATGTTATCCCAATGATTAAAACGTGAAGTGATTAACACCGTTGGGTTATTGCCAGGCCGAGATTTTGGTAAATAATCTTGTATCACATAGGAATTCTCAACATTATCAAAAATAAATAGACTTTTTCTATCCGAAAAATAGTCATAGATCGCTTCAACAATATCCACCAACGATTTTTTTTGTTCATAACGATCTTTCGTGTTAATCTGTGTTTTTTCAGCGAGTTTATCGAAGGAATAGCCTATATTTTCTAAGGTCTCAGCATTAATCCATAAAACATTATGATCATAATCGTTTGCATAAAGCTCGGCATAACGTAAAGCTAATTGAGTTTTGCCGATTCCTCCTAAACCACTAATTGACAATTGGGAACCACTGGAAGGGAGTAAAGAATCACTAGTTGATGGATTCGAAGAGGCAATGGATATCCTTGACCAAGACGGTATGATGGCAATTGTTCTTTCCGACATTAAGATACGATGCAATTGCTCAAGTATCTGAATTCTTCCACTAAAATTTTTTACTGGCTTTCTTAAATTAAAATAAATCGGCTTTTTATTTTCGTGTCTTTCACTCCATTGAGGAGGATATCGATTCTCAATTTTATCCAAAATACGCTGTGCTTCTACTGAAATTTTTTCTGAATGTAAGACATAAGAATGGTCATTTGAAATAAATTGGAGAATACTTTCTTTATAAAAAGGTTGAGCATCGATATATTCCTCTTTCCATTTTTTTTTCAATTCACCATCGCTCTCCTTTTCCCATTCAAATAGGCGTCGATAACCATATCGTGGTTGATATTTAGGATCTTCTTTGGTATAAAATTTACCCGGTTCGTTATTTTTGTTGAAAACGACTAAACCTACTTTTTCATATAAATTAGCTGTATTAATCTTTTTTTCACTTTTATCTTGTATGGAATATCCCGAGATTCTTAATCTAGCCCGTTTAACGTCAGGATCAAAGAATTTTTCCGATGGACCTTGTGATACACCTTCTTCTATCAGTTCCTTGGAAATAGGCCTATCTCTATTGGAATCTTTTCCTATATAGTTGAGCGTTCGATCGACAGCATCCTCTGCTAATTTTTCCATAGCTATTTTTTCACCTGCCTTATCGGTTACCTGCATAAATTGATTTTCATAGCTGTGAAAAATACTTACGGCTGCTTCAGCTAAAATAAATTTTAAGCGATCTGATTTAAATTCAGAAAAAATCTTAGTAATTTTTTGGGCTTTATCTTTAGATAGGTAGTATTTACTATTAATCATTCTTAACGAAGCCACCAAAGAAGGAATTGCGCCTACGAGGCTTTGCGCAATGCTGATACCGAGTAACGCAGTAGTTGTGCCAGTTTTCAATTCGGTTCTTAGAGCCTCCTCTGTTAGTCTTTCTCCTTTGGCTAACAAATGATAGGCCCCTAGCTTTTTTATAAAAGCACTTATGAAAGTTTCAACAAAAACCGCTAATAAAATTGTTTTTTCTTTTTCAGTTTGAGCGCTTGCTTTAAATCGTTTAGGATCAGAATCCGTCTTTTCTAAACGAGTGAAGGGCATATCGAGCGGTAATAGTGATTCTTCTTGTGCTTCTAAGTTTTTTAAAAGTAGTAAATGTCGTTCACGCCAAGCGGGATCGGTGTTAAGTTTTTGAGAAAAAAGAATTCTTTTTCTTCTGAAATATTCTTCGTCACGGGGTCGCTGCAATAACTTAATAAGCCAATACAACGGATAATTATTATCCAGCATCCTGTTCAGGTCCGCGGCATTCTCGAGCGCCCATAAACCGCAATTGTATCCATCCTGTTGCTGAATAAATCCAGGACTTATACTTGTCTGCTGTATTCCAAGTTGGTTCGTCATTAGAGAAAAATATTCTGGAGGTAGAGGGTTATTTTTTGAATCGATATAATAACTTAGATAGTTATTTTCTTGATAAAAAATAACCAAAGTTACCCAATGTAACCCTTCTAAATTAACAATTAAGGTTAATCGAGATTTTGTTAATTTTTCAGTAATAATTTTTGATTGAAATAACTGTAAAGTAATAAATAACTGTGATAAGGAGCCTAATATCTCAAAATCAGCATTGCTCTCATCCATTGCGGGAAATTGCCTATACTCCAAGCGCGCAATGTCAGCAATATCTTCTTGACTTAGCCAGTAAGCATAATCCCATTTTTTAGTGGCTTCGACCAGTGTTTTATGATTAGGGGCTCGTTTGATGCGTGAGCTTAAGATTGATTCTTTAAAATCTAGATAAAAAATCTCATTGTTTGAAATATTTAGTAGAGAGCGATCATAAAATTTTAGGTTTTGATTTTTTTTTATTTTCACTGTTACTCCTTTTTAATAAATCTATCCTTAAAATGATTGTTTTGGCTTGATTAATTTTTTTACAATCTAAATTAATCAAAAAAATTTTAACCATTAATTTATTAAAATTTGGTTGTTTTGTCGATACTTTTTTGTAGTAATGCTTGTCAGAATTTTATCTTTGCAATTCCTGTCATAGCGATACTAAAATCGTTGCTGGACTTTTATTTAAAAGTCCGTTTCACTATTGCGTGTACTATTTTTTCACTTACAGACGCATATTTTTTAACGGGATTTTGTAATCGTTTGCGCTGACTGTGCCCTCTTTTGCAGGATTCAGCCGTAGCTAATTTTAATTGATGTGGCTTAAGTTTGTTTTCTAATTTTTGCGCATTGTTGTGCATTCGGGGGGCTATGCATTTTAGACAAAGCGTGATACATCGCTTATTGAGGCTAATTTAGTTCATTTAAGAGTATAACAGCGGTTAAAAAAATGTTATTGTAAATAGATGCTTTTTACGGCAACATAGCCTTCTTATTAATGCATGAGAAAGTTAGTCTTAGGTAATTTATGGCCAAAGTAGACCAAATAGTGATGGAGGGTACAGTCATTGAGACTTTACCAAATACCTTATTTAGAGTGGAATTAGAGAATGGGCATGTGATTAATGCCCATATTTCGGGACGTATGCGAAAAAGTTATATTCGAGTTCTTACGGGCGATAAGGTGAAAGTTGAAATGACACCTTACGATCTGAGCAAAGGTCGTATCATATTTCGTGGTAAAGGACCTGAACCCGATAAATCTAAGCCGAGTTAATAGGCGCTTGTGACAAATTTTTATTTTTTTCTTCAGGAGGAGGCGTCATCATGCCCCCTTTTTCAGCAATAATTAATTGCAGTTCATCGTTATTACACGTTAATGTCAAATGACCACCGTGTGCTAAGCGCCCGAAAAGTAATTCATCTGCAATCGGTTTTTTAATTCGCTCCTGAATGAGGCGAATCATTGGGCGTGCACCCATATTTCTATCATAACCATGTTGAGCTAGCCAAATACGCGCAGGTTGATCTACCTGCAGTGTGACATGTTTCTTATCAAGTTGTATTTCCAGTTCGTGTAAATACTTATCAACTACTTGAGAGACGATATTGGCGTTTAAATAATTAAAATAGATAGTGGCATCTAACCGATTCCGAAATTCAGGAGAGAATATTCGCTTAATGGCTTCTGGGTTTTCAGTTTGATTTAAATTAGAGGTAAAACCTATTTCCTGACGGCTAAACTGCTCTGCGCCTGCATTGCTCGTCATGACTAAAATAATATGGCTAAAATCTGTTTTTCGACCATTGGTATCGGTTAAGTTACCATGATCCATTACTTGTAATAAAAGATTAAAAATGTCCGGATGCGCCTTTTCAATTTCATCCAATAATAAAACAGCGTGAGGATGTTTTGTGACCGCTTCAGTGAGTAAGCCACCTTGATCGTACCCAATATAGCCAGGAGGGGCTCCTATTAGACGAGATACACTATGCCTTTCCATATACTCAGACATGTCAAAACGAAGTAATT
This sequence comes from uncultured Rickettsiella sp., assembly GCA_947058615.1. Classification (GTDB taxonomy): domain Bacteria; phylum Pseudomonadota; class Gammaproteobacteria; order Diplorickettsiales; family Diplorickettsiaceae; genus Aquirickettsiella. The sequence goes on from CAMSHF010000005.1 coordinate 30,157, forward strand.
CAATGCCCATCAGCTCTGCGAGTTGACGTGTCACTTCTGTTTTTCCCACACCCGTTGGACCTGCGAAAAGAAAAGAGCCAATGGTTTTATTGGTTTCTCTTAAACCTGAACGGGTTAATTTCATGGCAGCGCAGAGATTTTCTATGGCCAGATCTTGACCGAATACGCGAGTTTTTAATTTCTCTTCTAAATGACGTAGACGGCTTTTATCTGAAGCCGAGACATTCCGCGTAGGAATACGAACCATTTTAGCCACTATGGCTTCGATTTCATGAATACCAATGACCTGTTTTCTTTTATGGTTTGGTCGTAGTGCTTGATAAGCACCGGCTTCGTCCACAATATCAATCGCTTTATCAGGGAGAAAACGACCATGTAGAAAACGTGCCGCAAGTTCTGCACTTGCTCGTAAAGCCGTCTTGCGATATTTGACATGATGATGGGCTTCTAATCTATCGCGTAATCCGTCTAGAATAGCAATGGTTTCTTCTAAATTAGGTTCTGGCACATCAATTTTTTGGAAGCGTCTTGCTAAAGCACGATCTTTTTCGAAAATGCTACGGTATTCCTGATAAGTCGTTGCGCCAATACATTTTAGTTCGCCGGTTGTCAGTAAAGGTTTAATTAGATTTGAGGCATCCATGACACCACCTGAGGCCGCGCCGGCTCCAATAACGATATGAATCTCATCAATAAACAACACGGATTGAGGCTCTTGCTTGAGTTGCGCTAATAAAGCCTTAAATCTTTTTTCAAAGTCACCACGATATTTAGTTCCAGCAAGTAAACTACCGAGATCCAATGAATAGATGGTACTCTTTGCAAGAACAGCAGGGACCCTTTTTTCAATAATGGCTTTAGCAAGTCCTTCTACAATGGCTGTTTTGCCAACCCCGGCCTCACCGACTAATAAAGGATTATTTTTTCGACGACGGCAAAGGATTTGAATTACTCGTGCTAATTCCTCTTCGCGCCCAATTAAAGGATCAATTTTTCCAAGACGTGCTTTGCTATTTAAATTAATTGCATAAAGTTCCAGCGGACTATTTCCAGGGCCTTCGATGCTGACTTCTTCTTCGGTGACAAATTGGTTTAGTTTAGGCGCCAAATTGTCTTGTAATTTAGGGAGCCCTTGAGAGATATAATTCGATACATCTGAGCGAGTTACATTTTCACGGCGTAAAAAATAAATGGCTTGACTGTCTTGCTCGCCAAAAATGGCCGCTAAGATATTAACACCATGTACTTGATTTTTTCCGCTGGATTGCACTTGGAAAATAGCGCGCTGTAAAACCCGTTGAAAACCTAATGTGGGTTGTATATCAAGATTAGGATCGGCAGAAGGAAACAACGGCGTGGTCGCTGCAATAAAGTTACTTACCTCATTCTTAAGCCGATTTAGATTGGCTCCGCATGCTTTTAGTGCGGCTACAGCAGAGGGTTCATCTAATAGTGCTAACAATAGATGTTCAACGGTTAAATATTCATAGCGTTTTTCGCGGGCTTGTTTAAATATCGCATTTAAACTAACTTCAAGCTCTTTGCTAAACATGGTAGCCCTCCTTTTCGAGTCGTATAAGATTCCGTGATTTCTCGCAAGGCGAGTTTCACTATTGTTATACAAGCTGGGTAGTCCATGTTGAAAAAATAATTTCCCTTTATTTTTAGCCTAGTCCAATTTTAAAGATTTGCGAATTTGCTTAATTTTAAGCCTTTTCAATTGATTGTTTTAGGCGGGAAGCTATTTTTTTTGAGTGATTTGTAGACTCCAGAAAATCTAGGATAGTTGATTTTAAGAGGAAAAATAAAAATTTTCCTCTTAACGGGTTGAAGAAGGGTGGAAAGATGAGTTTTAGGATGAGGATGTCGCGGCCGCTAATGATTGTTTATTGCACATATGATCAATAATAGATTGAGCAAAATCAGAACAACTAATGGCGTCAACATTGTGCATTAAACGAGCAAAATCATAGGTTACTGTTTTGGCTTGAATAGCCCCTTCCATTCCCGTTACGATGTAATCGGCGGCTTCGTTCCAACCGAGATGACGCAGCATCATTTCTGCGGATAAAATGAGCGATCCGGGATTGACCTTATTCTGCCCAGCATATTTAGGCGCTGTGCCATGGGTCGCTTCAAACATAGCGACTTTGTCACTTAGATTGGCGCCAGGAGCGATGCCAATCCCGCCGACCTGTGCTGCAAGGGCATCTGAAATATAATCGCCATTCAAATTTAAGGTTGCTATGACACGGTATTCGGCAGGACGTAGTAGAATTTGTTGTAAAAAGGCATCCGCAATAAAATCCTTAATAATAACCTCTTTATTTGTTTTTGGATTTTTGAGGCGCATCCAAGGTCCTCCATCGAGCAGCTCTGCGCCAAATTGCTCTTTAGCCACAGCGTATCCCCAATCTTTAAAGGCGCCTTCGGTGAATTTCATGATATTCCCTTTATGTACTAAGGTGACGGAAGGGAGATCTTGATCAATGGCATATTCAATGGCGCGTTTAACTAAACGTTGTGAGCCTTCTTTTGACACCGGTTTAATACCAATGCCGCAATGTTGAGGGAAACGAATTTTTTTAACGCCCATGCCTTCTTGTAAGAAAGTAATGAGCTTTTTAGCTTCCTTAGTATCGGCTTCCCATTCGATACCTGCATAAATATCTTCAGAATTTTCTCTGAAGATAACCATGTTAGTTTTTTCAGGTTCGCGAACTGGACTAGGAACACCTTTAAAATAACGGACTGGACGTAAACACACATATAAATCCAGTCGTTGACGCAATGCAACATTTAAGGAGCGAATCCCCCCGCCCACGGGTGTTGTGAGTGGACCTTTGATAGAAACAACATATTCGCGTATTGCAGTGAGTGTTTCCTCTGGTAACCAGATATTGGATCCATAAATGTGAGTCGCTTTTTCTCCCGCATAGATTTCCATCCAAGCAATACGACGTCGATTACCGTAAGCCTTCTGAACAGCAGCATCAACCACAAGCCGCATCGCGGGCGTAATATCAACACCAATACCATCACCTTCAATAAAGGGGATAATCGGTTGATTAGGTACGTCCAAGGAATAATTGGGATTGACTGATATTTTCTCGCTGGAACTTGGGACCTTAATATGCTGGTAAGACATGCACTACTCCGCTTTTTGATAGAATAAATACGCTAAATTTAGGCGTTAATTTTACAATATTTTGTTTCTCTGGGCGAGTTTGCTTTTAATAATAAAATTTTGATTTTTAACGAGGTTTGTGATCGTTAATTTGGGAGCGATCATCAGTGGTTGTTTTGTTCTCTGAGGATAAGTTTTTAGCAAAAGTCCGCGTTAAATAGTAAGGATAAGGAACTTTCAAGTGGCTGCTCCTGATAGGTTCTTTTTGAGTTGCCGAGAGAGTCGTCATTGAAGTGTTATTAGACAGGGTTCTTAATTTTTCTATACTTAATGTTATGCTATCGATACAAGCTATGATTCCCCCCTTTTTTTTTATCAGTCCAGCTTGTGTGTAAAACTCAGCCGATCTCATAAAAATTTTTTTAGCTTTATCCAAACGATCCAGCTTATTAAGATCAGACACTTCAGGATTCATTAAACTTTCTATTATAAATACGGCGTAATTATTATGGATAATAGCTTTGCGCTCATTAAGTGATTTTTTGGGGAAAGGAGCTAAAATAGCTTCGAGCTTATCGTTAATTTTTATTTCTTTGAATCGGTTTAAGAGTTGTTTGCGCTCTGTTTTCCATGGAACACCTTCTTCAGCGACACTATAACAAGTTTTTTTTATGCTTTCACCTTTAGCATCTTCTGGATTTTTTTCTGATACCCGTTTTCTTTTTCGAAGATTATATAAAGGAGTCTTTTTAATTAAATTGGAATCTTTAGAAGAATTTTCAGTTTCAGATGGAGATAAAGAAACTTTATTAACTATTTTCCATTTTGATGAAGATTGTGGTGGAGAATTATCAGATAGCTTTTTTAAGTGGATAACTAACTTTTCAAGGGGAGGGGTTAATGTGGCGATATATTTATGATAGCTTTTATTATTAGCTTTCATTAACTTTAACTTTAATAAGTATTTTCCTAATTTGTATGGATTATGTGTTTTTGGCATGTGTTACAAATAATTGAATTTTAATGAAGCGTATTAGAAGATCAATCAAGTCTTTAAAATAGAAAGGTTTATAATTGTATTTTTTAAAAGGCTAGTTTTTTCTTGTTTCTTGCAATGAGTTTTTATAAAGCCTCGTAAATGCTCATAGATCTTTTCCGAAGGAACATTATCGAGTTTATACTTTAACAAACAATTAAAATGATCTTGAAGTATTTTAAAAAATAATTTTCCATAAAATCTAAAAGGATTATCGATATGAATTTTAAAAAGCATGTCCTTTAAATTTTCTTTTCTTAGCTGTGCGCTCTCGTTTGCTGAAATAAAAGATGTCTTTAATTTCTTCTTAAGGATTGGTGTTTCCTCAAGCGTGTAATTTTTTCTTTTTTTAAAAGGTAGGTTTTTTGGATGAACGGAAAGCTTATGGTTATTGATTACAGTTGGCCTTTCTTCGACTGGATGTAAATCGATAGAAGTTTTGGAAGAGTAAGCTAAGGTCGATGGTTCTTTGGGTATTATGTTTATACTTCTTTTTTCTACAATAGGTGGTGAAGATTTCTTTAGCCCTTGTAGTTTCTCTTCAATTTTTTTTTGATACTCTGCTGTTTCCTTTGCATATCGTTGTTGCTCACCCTTTTCATAAAAGGCACGAGCCTCTTTTAAGTGTTCTATGCTCTTAAAAAGAATTTCTTTAAGATCTAAGTTATCTCTAGAGATTTCTTTTGATTTTTTAACTGAATTTTCAGCTAAATTATAATAATAGGCTGCTTTACGTTGACTAATAGTTTTCTCCCAAGAGGAGTAACAGGCATTAATTTTACTTAAAAGATCCTGGTAGTCTTTGCGTAGCTCGTGATTAATATTCTCTGGAATATGAAGCTTGAATATTTTGGCTTCGACATTTAAATGATGCAAAGAGTCTGTAAGTTCTTCAATTTTTATATTATTGTCGGTTAAAATAGCTTCATTAGGCGGATTTTGAGGTAAACCATTCAAATCCGATTGAATCTTTCCAAGCCAAGCTTCTAGATAATACGATTCAAGCAAATAATTGGTATTATTATTAGACTTTACCAAGTCTATAATTTTTTGATAGTTTTCTGAGCATTCTTTAAAACGGCATGATTCTTGATTCAAAGTTTGGCAACGCATCCATTCAGTTGTGAATTTTTTATTGGTGTTTTCTAGTAAAGTGAAGAGATTCAGCTTCAATTGAGCTTGGTTTAATTTTCTTTTTTTTTCCATAATAAGATTAATGTTTTCTATGAGAATTCTAATATTAACTGAACAAACTTAACGATAGATTAAAAGATCTAATAAAAATAAAAGGCTTTCTCAATTTTAAAGAGGTTAATCAATACAGAGTTCTAAGTGAAATAAGCGCTTAAAAGGGAATCCTAGTTTAATACTCAAAAAAAGAGCTGCAATGTGAAATTTTGCCAAATTAGGTGAATTTCGGACTATGTTTGTTCGCTTATTTAACTAAGATATGTATATACTTCAAATTATTATTAATGAATTATTGAGTTAAAAGATGATACCTGACTTTTCCTTAGGTCAAAAAATAATACTTTGGGTGATACCTTTGCTGTTTGCGATCACGGTCCATGAAACCGCTCATGGTTGGGTTGCTTCTAAATTCGGTGACTCTACCGCTAAATTATTGGGTCGTTTGACCTTGAACCCTTTGAAGCATATCGACCCAATTGGGACCCTTATTGTGCCAGCTATCCTTTTTTCATTGGGGGGATTTGTTTTTGGTTGGGCAAAACCGGTGCCGATTACTTGGCAAAACCTTAAAAACCCTCGGCGTGATATGGCTTTAGTCGCCGCTGCAGGTCCTTTAGCTAATTTCGTTATGGCGTTATTGTGGGTGGGCATCGCCAAAATAGCCATGCGGGTTAATAGTGCACCTTTTATCTATATGGCACAGATTGGAATATCGATTAATTTAGTATTAATGTTATTAAATTTGATTCCGATCCCTCCTCTTGATGGGAGTCGTATCATGGCGAGCTTTCTATCGCCGTCGATGGCTTATCAATTCAATAAATTAGAAGTGTATGGATTTCTTATTTTAGTCCTTTTATTAGCGAGCGGTATTTTGGCTAGAATTTTGGGGCCATTGTTACAGGGACTATTATCAGTTTTTTTTAGATTTTTTGGCATGTAACGATTACACTGGATGCTATGATCGAAAATAAACGGGTTGCAACAAATGATATGCCTATAGCTACGGTACGTGGCCAACCTTTGATTCAGTTGCCGAGTGATCTGTATATCCCCCCTCAAGCCTTAGAAGTCCTATTAGAGGCGTTTACAGGACCGCTTGATTTGCTGTTATATCTAATAAAAAAGCAGAATTTTGATATTTTGGATATTCCAGTGGCTGAAATCACGCGTCAGTATATGCAATATATAGAGCTGATGCAGGTTTTGGAGATTGAATTAGCCGCAGAATATTTGGTCATGGCCGCTATATTGGCTGAAATCAAATCCCGTTTGCTATTACCTAAGCCTGCTGAGGTGCAAATCAATGATGAACCGGATCCTCGTGCAGAATTGATCCGCCGTTTACAGGAGTATGAGCGGATTAAACAGGCGGCTCAGGCCTTAGATCAATTGCCACGTCTAGGCCGCGATGTTTTTTTAGCGATGGCGGAAGCAAGTTTAGCCCCTGTTTTGGAAGAGAATCCTGAGCTGGCTCCGACTTTGGCTTTAGAAGATTTAGTGGAGGCTTTTCAAACCGTTTTAGCCCGAGCCGCTTTAAGGACACATCATGCCATTGCTGAAGAGCCCTTGTCGATTGAGGAACGTATGTCACAGATTTTGCATAAAATAAGTAATCAATCTCAGCTAAAATTTACTGAGTTATTCAAATTAGATGAAGGTCGCAGGGGGGCTGTCGTCACTTTTATGGCATTATTAGAGCTGTGGCGTCAATCCTTAATTGAACTTTCACAAGTTACCCCTTTGGGAGAGATTGAAGTACGAGGAGTCTGATGTTTCAAGATAAAACAATTATAATAACCGGTGGATCATCAGGAATTGGGGCGGCAACCGTTGCGCTATTTAGTGAAGCCGGCGCCAATGTTTATCTACTCGATAAAAAAAAATGGGATGTTGTATCGCAGTCGATTCATTATTTGAAATGTGATGTTGCCAGTTCCGATGAGGTTAAAACGGCAATAGAGACCATTCTACAACAAAATCCTAGAGTAGATTATCTTTTTTGTAATGCGGGCATACATCTGTTTGCTAATATTGAAGAGAGTTCTCAAAGTGATATGCAAAAGGTCATTGCAACCAACTTAATGGGTACCATCTATTGTTTGCAGCAAGTACTCCCTGTTATGAAGCAGCAAAGAGAAGGGGTTATCGTTTTAATGGCTTCAGACCAAGCGTTTATTGCTAAAGAGCAAAGCGCTATTTATGGTGCAAGCAAAGCGGCTATTGCGCAATTAGCTAAAAGTACCGCATTAGATTATGCTCAATATGGGATTCGAATTAATTGTATTTGTCCCGGGACCATCGACACACCCATGTATCAAACTATTTTAGAGCAATTTCAGCAAAAAACAGGCTTACCCTTAGCGGTACTTCAAGAGCAGGTTGCAGAGAAATTGCCTTTAAAACGAATAGGAAAACCAGAAGAAGTGGCCCAAGTGGTTAGTTTTTTATGTAGTGATGCGGCGGTGTTCATGACAGGCGCATTAGTTAATGTGGATGGCGGTTATACGATACAATAAATAGTTATATTATTATTCATCAGCGATTGGTACGATTGCAGATTCGAGTAATTGTCCTAAATTGTGGCTTGCTTTGGCGGCAAAATGCACAGTGCCTTCATGTGTAATGGGCTCATCACTCAGCCCAGCAGCTAGATTCGTAACCACTGAAATCACGGCAACTTTTAAGCGGCAATGTCTCGCAACAATAACTTCGGGAATGGTTGACATGCCGACGACATCGGCACCGAATTGTTGAAAAGTGCGTATTTCTGCAGGGGTTTCAAAATTCGGACCTAAAACACTCACATAAATTCCCTCTTTTAGAGGGATAGATAGTTTTTTTGCTGCTTGTTGAATGATACGTCTTACATTGGGATCGTAAGCGTCATCCATGGAGAAAAAACGAGGGCCAAATTCTTCATCATTCGGTCCGACAAGAGGATTCATCGGATGTAAATTGATATGATCCGAAATTAAAACTAATTGACCTGGACCTACCTTTTTATTTAAGGAGCCTACCGCATTCGTCATTATTAAGGTATGACAACCTAGGCATTTTAACGTGCGAATAAACAGTTTAAAATCTTTGGCTTGCATTCCCTCATAAAGATGCACGCGACCTTGACAACACACAACGGGTATTTTATTCAAATAGCCCAGTATCATTTTTCCATGATGGCCTACCACGCTGCTAACTGGAAAACCAGGAAGCTCTGCATAGGGAATCGAGAAGCTATCCGTAATTTTATCTGCAATATCAGCTAAACCTGAACCTAAAATAATTCCAATTTTAGCTTTAAAATCGGGCTGACGTTTTAAAATAAACTGAGCAAGCTGTTTGGGAGAAAAGTGCGTTGTCATAAATTACCTTTTACTGAGTTAAGCTATTTTTTAGATGTTCTCACTTTCCCTCTGAAGGAGTGCAGGCAGTTTCATCAGAACCGAATAAAAACTTTTCCATTTCTTTTTTTAAAAACTCACGTGCTTTAGGCTCAAATGTACTCAGACGGTATTCATTGATAAGTATTGTTTGATGATTTACCCATTGTTGCCAAGCAGGTTTACTAATAGATTGATAGATACGTTGACCGAGTTCTCCAGGATAGGGGAGATAATCCAGCCCTTCTGCTTGTTGGTGTAGTTTAATACAGTAAATAGTTCGACTCATAAATAGATACTCTCTTCGCGCTTAAATTTTTGACGTTATTGCTTAATTGACAATCCTTTTGAGTCAAAAGCTTAGTCTCTAGTTTATATACCTTAATAATTTTTTGACAGGAGCTGCAAGACCTATTGATGTCAGTTGTTGCTTGTTATACCAGACTATGCGATCAGATTCCATCAAGGGCGGAGACCACTGTTTGACAGGTATGCGAACGGGCCTAATTTCAAGTTGAAAATGACTAAATGTATGCTTTAAAAAAGGATATTTTTCGAAAGGCTTTGTTACTTCACAATGATAATTTTTTTTGCAGAAATTTTTCACGTTTTCAGTAATAGCGCATTCTGGCAGGCTCCATAAACCACCCCAAATTCCACTCGGTGGCCGCTTTTCTAGTAAAATTTCTTGATCTTCATTCATTAGAATCATCATTTTGATGATACGACTAGGGTTTTTCTTAAGCGGTTTTGGTGAGGGGTAATTTGCAATATTATTGTTAGTATAAGCTTTACAGTAGTTTTGCAATGGACATTCGGCACATTTAGGTTGTGAACGTGTGCAAATGAGTGCACCTAGATCCATCATTGCTTGCGTATAATGACAGATGTGTTTATTTTTGGGTGTATAATGATCAGCCAAAGCCCATAATTGCTTATTTACTTTGCTTAAACCAGGCCAACCCGGGATGGCATGAAATCGTGATAAAACACGTTTCACATTGCCATCAAGAATGCTGGCAGGTTGGTTAAAAGCTAAAGCCAGTATCGCACCCGCTGTCGAACGGCCGATGCCAGGCAAATTTTGTAATAACAATAAATCTTGAGGAAATCTACCAGAATATTCTTTTTCAATGGTTTGGGCACAGCGGTGTAGATTACGTGCCCGTGCATAATAGCCTAAGCCTGACCAGAGCATAAGGACTTCGTCGATATTTGCTTTAGCAAGTCTGGAAAGTGTTGGGAAATGTTGAATAAAACGCTGAAAATAAGGAGTAACGGTTGCAACTTGTGTTTGTTGCAGCATCACTTCTGAAATCCAAGTCAAATAAGGTGATTTCTCTTGTTGCCAGGGTAAATGCTTCCGACCTGAGTGGGCAAACCAATCTACTATTTTTTGTTGGAATTGTTCAGCGGTTAGCGTCACAGATAACTTTTATAAAAAATAATTATTGACGTTTAATTTAATAATCAATGAAACAGTTTCTTCAGATCGAGCTTTTTTAGTGTATCATCTAGTTTCCCTTTGAGTTTCTCTTTGATGATATCAACACTTAATTGGTCTAGAATTGGACTAATTGAAACATGTTGTAAAGGTCCTGAAATTCTAATCGGTATAGCAATGCCTTCAGGGCTACCATCAGCTAATATAGGCTGAGCTTGTAATTCATAATGGATTTCTTGTAGTGGTAAATTTAATGTCCCTTTACCATTAACACGTAAACGACCGCTACTAATGACTAAGTCATTGTTACTTACTATCCCCTGATTGATAGTAAAACTCCCGTTAAATTTGTTGAAAGGTGTGTCTGAGCCCATGTTCTTAGGTGTGGTTTGATGTTTAAGCAGTGCTTTGCCTAAGGCGATCCAGTAGGATAGATTAATTCCTTTTAAAGCGCCTTGATCTAAATTAAAATGGCCTTGTCCGTTTAAATTTCGAATAAATGTATCCGCAGTATCTCCTTGTGTTGAGATATTTAAATTTAATGACGCTAAACCTGAGAGCTGAATTTGGTGGCTTATATTAGTTAAATCCTGAAATAGTGACGAGGTATTAATTTGCTTAAATTGGCTTTGTACAGTAATGAAAGGGATCTTTGTACTTAGGTTGATAGAGGCGTTGCCTTGATAGAGGCCTTGATAAAACTGAGCAGTAATGGGATTAAGTGTAAATAAATTATTTTTAAATTGAAAACCAAGCTGTATTTTTTGGAAGGTTAATTTTCCTGCTTTAATTTGTTGGCTGTTTAAAGTGCCCGAAAAGAAGGGGTCATTTAAAAAATGCTGGCCTATAACGCGACCTGTTAGCTTAATCTGATTAATGAAAGCGATAAGTTGGTCAACAATAATATCCTGTTTATTTAAATCAATATCGATATTACCTTTTAAAGAAAGAGGTAGTCCACCTTTAGGATAATTAGGTCCTTTTAAAAAGGAATTCAAATTAAGTTGATTTAATGCTAAGTGATTTTTATTAGTACTGAGCAAAATATTGGAATATAACTTAACTGTCGCATTTATATTCGGAGAGTTAGCCTGTAAATTAAATTGAATACTAAACGGTGAAGTTTTATTGATAGCAAGATGAGCACTTTTAAGTTGGAATTCAGTTATTTCAAAGTATTTGTTTTTTTGTTGATCACGATAAATAATATGCCCATTTCGAATGTTTAATCCGGTTACAATGAATCCTATTGGCTTTAAATTATCACTTAAGTTATTTTGGGAATGTCCGGTATTTTTTTGAGAGGTTGTTAATGGGCCTTCCCAGTTAACTTGGCCTTTAGCATTTTTTGACAAATTAAGCGTAAGCCCATTAATTTGCAACTTACCAATTTCGAGCTGTTTGTGTAGCAAGGGAAGTAAACGAACCTGAATATCCAGTTTTCTAATTTGTGCGAACGGGCTGTCACCAAAACCTGGAGTATTCGTGAGTTTAGCATCATTTAATTGTAAACCTAACCACGGGAAAATTGACCATTGTATGTCGCCTCCTAATTGAAGTTGACGACCCGTAAATTTAGTAACAGCTTGACTAATCTGAGGTTTTAAATCATTCGGATTTACAAACACCACAAGGCCTATCAATGAAACGAGACCTAATAAAATAACAGCACCAATAAATGTAAATAAGATACGAAGTACCTTAGACATGTTTCGTTTCCTCAAAAAAAGTTTCTAACCGAACTATCGAAAAAGCCGGTTCTTCATAGGGGTGTGATTTTTTTAAAGCGGCTATGACGGGTTTAATCAGTTTTTCTTCGCAAACCATTTCAACTAAGTATTCATCAACTATTTCTATAGTCCCCTTTTGACCTTTAAAGGGTTTAGACTGCTCTAAAGGGCGAAACTGACCTTGTCCTAATATTTGCCATGCGCAGTGCTCATAGTGTCCTAGTCGACCCGCACCTTGATCAAACATCGCTAATTTAACGTTTTCTAGATGTTCACTGGGGATATAGACTGAAATTTTATACATAATTTAAATAAACTAACCATTGTATGCTTTGGACATTAGTATATAGTATTCGAGGTTAAATTTGCGAGTATTTGAAGAGCTTCTCTTAGTAGAGTGTTGAAATATGTCGATGTTAGAGTGGGTTAAAAATACTATTCTCAGCCAATTATGGGAAAATTATAAGTCTCATTTAGCGGAGATAGATATCATTCAAAATCATATCCAAAAACATTTCCGAGAAAAATTAACTCCGGATCATTTTGCGATTATTGATTTGCCAGGTCCCAATACAGGCATGGATACATTGACTTGTTTATTTTCTTATCTTGGTTATAAAATGCGCGGACAAGGTTATTTAGCTGAAAAACAAAATAATTTTAGGTGGTTATCTGAAGAAATACTAAATGATCGATTAGTTACCGATGTGTCGCCACAAATTGTTGTTGCCGATTTCCGGCGTGAGGCATTAGCCCCCGAAGTGCTAAAAATTATTGATTATTATACGGGTTTTGCCAAACCTTTAAAGAGTAACCAACTAAAACTTTTGCATCGGAAAATGTTACAACAAGATGAAAATGCAGCCGCTAAGCTTTGTGATATTATCTTAAATTATCTTCAAACGAGGGATTGGCCATTACCTACGGTAACAGAATATGAAACAGTGAAAAGTCATAATGAATTATTAGCCTGGGTGCTTGTTATGGGGCGTCAAGTAAATCATTTTGCTTGGTCGATTCATCTCTCGAAAGGCTTCAGCCAACTGAGTTTATTTAATGAATTTCTGAGCTCCACTTTAAATATTTCTTTAAATAAAAAAGGTGGATTGATAAAGGGTGATTTTAAGAGAGGAATAGAACAAAGTTCTACGCAGCCTGCTATTAAATCAGTAAAACTTGCTGATGGTGTTATTAATTTACCAGATCGATTTATCGAATTTGTTTGGCGACATCCTAAAAAAATCGGAAAAAAAGAATTATGGCATGATTATTTTACTGAATTTGTTGCAGAAAATGCGGATCGTGTGGTTGAATCACTTTATTTAGAGTCAATGGAAAATAAGATTGAACAATAAAATTTATTATGTCACCAATAATGCGGGTAAATTTGAAGAGGTCCGCGATTTTTTTAAAAAAAATGCACCTCTGTTTCATGTTAAACAATATGCAATCGATATTGATGAAATTCAGAGTTTAGATCAAAAAAAAGTAGTATTGGATAAAGTAAAAAAAGCCTATAGCGTCGTCAAGAAACCACTGTTGCTCGATGATGGAGGTTTATTTTTTGATGCTTATCATCAATTTCCTGGGACTTTATCAAAATTTGTTTTCCAAGGATTAGGTTTCAAAGGTTTATTCAAGTTAGTTGAAGAGGATAATCGCGCTTCTTTTATTTTGCAGTTAGCTTATACCGATGGCGTGCAAACTCAGTTATTTGAAGGGGTGTGTCGAGGTATAATCGTAAAACCAGAGGACTTATCCTCACATCCTAAACTTCCATTTACAGCCCTCTTTAAACCGGAAGGCGCTGATAAAACGTTAGCACAATTACGCTATACCGATGATTTTTTTCGTTTTTCTTTTCGTCAACAAGCGTTGAAAAAATTTATGGATTGGTATCAAATTCAATAATTTAAGGGAAAAATGCTCTCGAAGGATCAAAAGAAGGTTATTTTTTCGGCTTGTATAGGGACTATTTTAGAGTGGTATGATTTTAGTCTCTATGCCTTTTTAGCAGGGTTGTTTTCAAAGATTTTTTTTCGTGCGCTACCTAATCGAAGTCTATTACTGAGTTATAGTATTTTTGCCATCGGTTATTTAGCTCGTCCTTTCGGAGCGGTTTTATTTGGCTATTTAGGTGATACACAAGGAAGAAAAAAAGCGTTGAGTTTAAGTGTATTATTAATGGCCATTGCGACCTGCGGAATGGGTTTGCTACCAGATTATGTAGCGATTGGAATAAGTGCGCCTATTTTATTACTTTTTTTTCGTTTACTCCAAGGCATTGCTGTAGGAGGAGAAGCCTTTGGATCGGCCTGTTTTATCGTAGAATCGATACCTTCTTATCGAACGGGGACTTTTTCGTCTTTAATTTGGGCAAGTTCTGTTATAGGTTTATTACTTGGATCGCTCATCGTTTTTATTTTGTTTGTTTTTTTTCAGGGACCTTTATTGTACCATGTGGGATGGCGCCTTGCTTTTTTGGTAGCCACAGTCAGCGGTTTAATTGCTTATTATATACGAAAGCAAACCGCTGAAACTCCGGCTTTTAAGAAATTATGTGATCGTTGCCTAATAGAAAAATTTCCTATAAAAACTATTTTTTTTATGTACAAACAATTAGTTGGTCAGTTAATAGGACTCTATATATTATCTGCATTAATTACCTCTCTCTTTTTTATTTTTATGCCGGTTTATTTTACCGATGTTTTAGGTCGTTCTAGAATTCATGCGCATGCACTGAATACCATGATTCTAGTTTTGCTGATTGTCCTCGATATTTTTTTTGGTTGGTTTTCTGATAAAGTGGGGCGAAAAATATTAATGTTAATAGGCGCCATTGGATTGATCTGTTTGAGTTACCCGCTTTATGAAGTAATTGCAAGGGGATCTTTTTTTGAAGTTATTATTGCGCAAATAACGTTTACTATATTTGCTGCCAGCTTTCAAGGACCTTTAATGGCGCTTACACTTGATTTACTTCCCATTTCAATCCGTTATAGTTTAGGTTCGATCAGCTACAATCTGGCATATTCTATTTTTGGCGGAACAGCACCTATGTTGGTTATTTATTTAATATCAAAAACGTCAAACCTAGCCATACCAGGTCTTTATCTTATGATAGGTGCTATCGTCGCAGCGGTTATACTCATAAGCGTTAAAAAAACGGATAGGTACCCTGTTAGTTCTATCCAAAACTAAAAATTAGCTTTGTCTAAGTTTATTTTAATTAAATCAATTATTTTTTTTACATTTTCACCCTCATAACTTACTAACTTATTTAATGTCGGCCAAGAACGTAGCCAGGTAAGCTGGCGTTTAGCGAGTTGGCGTGTGGCGATAATAGTACGAGTTTGCATTTCAATAGATGTCATATTGCCCAGTAAATAATTCCAGATTTGCCGGTAACCTACGGTGCGTATTGAAGGTAAATTGAGATGGAGATCACTACGTATGAATAATTTATCAACTTCTTCAATAAAGCCTAAATCTAACATGTTTTGAAAACGGTTTTCGATAGTTTTGTGTAACTTATTTCTATCTTCAGGGAATAATGCAATATTAATAAATAAGTGGCGTGAGTGTGAGCGATGAGATATCCCTTGTAATTCGGTCAATGTTTTTCCTGACACGAAGGCGACTTCTAATGCACGTAAAATACGTTGCGGATCATTAGAATGAATACGCTGTGCAGCAATTGGATCAAGTCGTGCTAGACGTTTATGAAGTTTTTTTAGCCCTGATTTTTTAAGATCTTTTTCAAGTTGTTGACGAACGGCGCTATTCGCAGGGGGTAAAGCAGAGATGCCTTGTTGTAAAATATGAAAGTAGAGCATCGTTCCTCCTACCAATAAGGGGATACGCCCTTTCTTTAAGATTTCTTCAATTGCCTTAATTGCGTCTACTCTAAATTCAGCCACAGAATAAATTTCACTTGGGTCATGTGTATCAATTAATCGATGGGGTGCTTGTTGTAAGATAAGTGAGGAAGGTTTAGCGGTCCCTATATCCATATTCCGGTAGATCATGGCTGAATCGACACTGATAATTTCAAACTCAAAATGGGAAAGTAAATCAATGGCGAGATCCGTTTTTCCCGAAGCAGTGGGACCCATCAAACAAATAACCGGTTTAACGTCCACGTAGAAAAAATCCATCAATATCAGATAAAGAGAATTGCTTCCAGGTAGGTCGACCATGATTACATTGGTTGCTACGTGAAGTTTGTTCCATATCGCGAAGTAATTGATTCATTTCCGCGAGCGTCATACGACGATGAGCACGTAGAGCGCTATGGCAGGCGATACTCGAAAATAATTCGTTTATTTTTTCAGATAGATGTTGAGTCTGCTTATACTGGGCTAAATCACTTAAAATATCCTGTATTAATTGTGCTATATTATTATGCGCTAGCAGTTCTGGAACTTGACGAATAACGATGGTTTTCGGACCAAGGTTATCAAATTTGAAACCAAATTGTGTGAATACATGAGCATATTCGTCTAAAAGCAAGATAGCTTGCTGAGACAGTGTTAAAGAAATTGGAATCAATAAAATTTGAGTTTTGAGGCCCGTATTTTCTATACCTTGTTTTAAGCGCTCATAGAGAATGCGCTCGTGTGCCGCATGGATATCGACCAAAATTAAGCCTTGTTTATTTTCTGCCAAAATATAAATACCATGCAATTGCGCTAGAGCAAAGCCTAAGGGTGGGGAGTCAAAAAGCCCATTTTTTGTGCGTTTTTCCTCCAAAACTGAATTTTCAGTGCACTTTTTCTGCGGCTGCGTCAAAACAGAGTGTATGGTTTTATTTTCATAGGTTATTGGATCATTTGAAACCGATAAAGGAAAGTTTTTTTGTGGGGACAAACTTTCAGGATAAGTGCGTCTGACGGCGGTTTTTAAGGCTGTCGATAATTCATTGAGAGAAGGTGTTGATTTTACTGGTTGTGGTTTAGTGTCCGCTAAAGCTTTTTGGAGACTTTGTTTGACAAAATCGTAGATTAAACGGCTTTCACGAAAGCGGACTTCATATTTAGCAGGATGGGCATTGACATCAACGGCATGGGGATCAATTTCAATAAATAAGGTAAAAGCGGGATGTCGGCCGTTGTATAAAACATCCTGATAAGCGTGCTTAACGGCCTGATTGATTAATTTATCTTTTACCATACGCCGATTAACATAAAAATACTGTAAATCTGTTTGGCTCCGTGAAAAGGTAGGGAGTGAGATCCAGCCCCATAAGCGTAAATCCATACCTTGCATATCAATATAAATTGCATTTTCTATAAATGCTCGACTACATAGAGCGGCAATACGTTCCTCTTTTGTCACCTCATCAATTGCAGGATGTAATTGATAAATGAGTTTTTTATTGTGACTCAAACTAAAAGCGATAGAAAAATGGCTAAGGCTTAAACGTTTTACCAGAGTTTCAATATGTGTAAATTCCGTTTGTTCTGATCTTAAAAATTTGCGCCTAGCAGGCGTATTAAAAAAAAGATCAAACACTTCGATTGTTGTGCCTCGTGAATGTGCAACAGGTGCTGGAATGAGTTCCTTATGATAATCGCAAGTGATTTTCCAGCCTTGTTGTGTAGTATCTGTAGAAGAACTTAAGTTGAGACGAGCAATGGAACTAATGCTGGCTAAGGCTTCGCCGCGAAATCCAAGCGTATTGATTTGTTCCAGGTCATCGAATGTGTGAATTTTACTGGTTGCATGCCGATCTAATGCTAAAATAAGATCATCTTTATGGATACCCAATCCATTATCCCGGACACGTATACGTTGAATACCGCCTCTATCGATATCGATATCGATTTTTTGACTGTGGGCATCCAAACTGTTTTCGACCAACTCTTTTACGACAGAGGCAGGACGTTCAATGACTTCTCCCGCAGCAATCTGATTAGCTAAGTCTGATGTTAAACGTTGGATACGGCTTGACATAATTTAACTACGATTAAGAAAAAAATATTCTAACAAATGTTTTTTCATTCTACGCTATCCAGGATTTTTATTTTTGGACTGGTTTTTTTAACGTTCGATATATCAAAATTAAGATTGAATTTCCAATAAAGGAGCTTTGGTAAAAATAAAAAAACGTTGGATTGTAAATGAAAGAATAAATAAAGCAATTTCAGCAATAATTTTGCTGCTGTACACATTGACTCCCAATCCATGGATAAATTTGATCAAGCTGTAAGCGATAAGCCCTAAAAAACTGGCTAGAGCAGTATATTTTAAGGCAGCGGGCAACCAATGATTTTTACTTTTAAAAGCTAAGTGTTGATTAAGCTTGAAATTAAACGTAGCGGATAGAATACGCCCCAATAGTACACCAAGAAAGATATTTTTTTTGAGCCAGTAAGTTAATGAAAACAGAGCAAAATCAATTGCTGCGGAAATTAAAGAAATAGCAGCAAAACGAATAAACACAAAGTAAATCTTGATTGAGTCAGTCAAGGGATTAAAATGTGACGATCGATTGTGATCTAAATAGATTGTTTTTATGGGGATTTCTTGGATATTGATTTGCTGTTCTTCTGCAATGAGTAACATTTCTAATTCGAACTCGTAGCCACGTGCGCTAGAATTTAATAAAGGTAATAATAACTTTCGAGGGATGACACGTAAACCAGTTTGTGTATCCTCTAAAATTGTTTTACTAAACAGACGTAGAATGTATTTAGTTAATTTATTGCCAAATCGACTACGCCAAGGAATAGGTGCTTTATTAAAAGTACGTTTCCCTAAGTAAAGATCGGATGGTTTTTGCATAAAAATTGCTGAGAGTCGCAGAATATCTTCGGGAAGATGTTGGCCATCTGCATCTGCTGTTATGACGCCTAGTTCTTTAGGATGGCTTGTCGCTAACCAATGTTGAAATCCCGTTTTTAATGCCTGACCTTTGCCTTTATTTTTTTTATGACGGAGAAGTTCGATATTAAAGGGTTTAATTTTAGAAAAAATAATTTGTTTATCCTCATCAGAACCATCATCGACAACAATAATACGTTGCGTCAAGTGGTTTTCACGCAAAGCTTTGATTAGCAATATCAGATTGTCATTAGGCTGATAAGCAGGAATAAGAATAGTTGGAAAAGCGTCCGTTAGCATAGTTTGAGTATAAGTAAAAGAGATAGAGGAGACTAGTCTTTTAAGTGATGGACCTTCCGCTGATCACAAAAATTGTTCCGAAAGTCAATAATCTTTTGTAAAAAATGGTCAATAGGGTATTTCATAAATGAGGTTGTTGGTATTTAAGCACGTATTAAATAAGTTTAAGGTTTGGTCACTTTGCTGAGTTTTGAAAAAGATTTGTATTTCTCGGCTCGTATCCCTGATAGCTATTTGAAAAATAATATCAGGTTTAGGTAAAAAGTTGATAGCACGATCGGGCCATTCTATTAACCAGAGCGCCTTCTGATCAAATTCGTCGCATAGACCCATTTCAAATATTTCATGAGCGGATTGTAAACGGTAGAGATCAAGATGATAAACAGTACAGGCAGCCGTCGCATACGTTTCCATTAGGGTGTAAGTAGGACTTTTTACTAGACCTGAATAACCTAGATATTTTAATAAAGCTTTTACAAAGTAAGTTTTTCCAGCACCCAGCTCACCTTTTAAAAAAAGGATCAGTCTTTTATTTTTAGGACAACATGCCGCAAATTTTTTGGCTAATTGCTGCATTTCTTTTTCAGTCTTCACTAAAAGGGTTGGCATGGTTTGCAATATAAAATTTAACGAAAAAAAACAGTCAATTGGTTAATTTTATGTATTTCATTTTTTTCTTGACTTGAGGCTCGTCAATCCCTAAGCGCTTTAAACGATCCCTTTCATAGTCGCTGAAATTTCCCGTAAAAAAATCAATCCGATCATCTTGAAAAGCCAAAATATGAGTAGCTATTCTGTCTAAAAACCAACGATCGTGAGAAATAACCAAGATACAACCTGGGAAACTTAATAATGCTTCTTCTAAGGCGCGCAAGGTTTCTACATCCAAATCATTAGTAGGCTCATCCAGAAGTAAAACATTTCCTCCCGAACGCAATAGTTTGGCTAAATGAACACGATGACGTTCACCTCCAGACAGATTCTTTACCAATTTTTGTTGTTCTGAACCTTTAAAATTAAAACGTCCTACATAGGAACGAGAGGGCATTTGGAATTGGTTAATGACGATGATATCCAAGCCTTCAGATATCTCTTGCCACACCGTATGATCGGGATTTAACGAGTCGCGACTTTGATCTATATAAGCCAGTTGTACTGAGGCACCTAAGTGGATTTTTCCACTGTCAGGGTGTTCTTGCTGCATGATTAGCTTAAATAAAGTGGATTTTCCTGCGCCATTTGGGCCAATAATACCTACGATGGCCCCTTTGGGTACAATAAAGCTGAGGTTATCAATTAATGTCCGCCCATTAAAGCCTTTAGTCAACTGTTCGAACTCCAATACCGAATCACCCAAACGTAATCCGGGTGGAATATAAAGCTCTTGAGTTTCAGCATACTTTTGAAAATCTTGTGAGCTCAGTTCTTCAAAACGGGCTAACCGCGCTTTGCTCTTGGCTTGTCGTCCTTTGGGGTTTGTTCTTACCCATTCTAATTCAGCTTTTAAGCTTTTTTCACGGGCCGCTTGTTTTTTTACTTCTTGAGCGAGGCGTTTTTGTTTTTGCTCTAACCAAGCGGAGTAGTTCCCTTCATAAGGGATGCCATGGCCGCGATCCAGCTCCAAAATCCAACCTGCAACATTATCTAAAAAATATCGATCATGCGTGACGGCGATGACGGTTCCAGGATAATCATGTAAAAAACGTTCTAGCCATGCCACACTTTGTGCATCTAAATGGTTAGTCGGTTCATCGAGTAGCAACATATCTGGATTGGATAATAATAATCGGCACAAGGCGACGCGACGACGCTCCCCCCCGGAAAGTTGGGTGACTTGTGCATCCCATGGGGGCAAGCAGAGTGCATCGGCGGCTATACTCAGTTTACGTTCTAATTCCCATCCCCCTTGTGCATCAATCTGAGTTTGTAGTGCTCCTTGCTCTTCAAAAAGTTGATTCATGGCCGACTCACTCATCGGTTCAGCAAATTTCATGCTGATTTCATTAAATCGATCTAACAATTTTTTAGTTTCTGCCATGGCATCTTCGACATTACCACGGACATCTTTTAGGGGGTCTAATTGGGGTTCTTGGGGTAAATAGCCAATTTTGATTCCTGGTAATGGTCGTGCTTCACCCAAAAAATCTTTGTCAATACCGGCTAAAATACGTAGTAAGCTTGATTTTCCTGCGCCATTCAAGCCTAAAACTCCAATTTTTGCTCCAGGGTAAAAAGATAGCCAAATATCTTTTAGAATTTCTCTTTTAGGGGCAACGATTTTACTCACCGCCTGCATCGTGTAGATATATTGCTGCGACATAACTGTAAGTTAATGAATTTTTTGAAAAAAGGAATACTAGCAATAATAATCACAACTAGCCAGGTTATTTAGCGATTTATCCGATTTTTACATTGGGAGGTTTGCTTTATTTACTGATGACCTTCTTAAGTAAAAACTAGCTTTTGATTCACTATTGAAAGAGAGTAGTATAAAGTCAAAACAGTTATTCGTTTTTTCTTTAATATGGGGTTAAATAGTTATGTCTTATCTACTACAAGATGCCATTGCAGAGTTTGATCCTGATTTATCGTCTGCAATGAGCAAAGAAGCCGAACGTCAAGAAGATCATTTGGAGCTTATCGCATCAGAAAACTATGCAAGTCCACGTGTGTTGCAAGCTCAGGGCTCTGTATTAACCAACAAATATGCCGAAGGTTATCCCGGTAAACGTTATTACGGGGGCTGTGAATACATTGATATGGTAGAACAATTAGCGATTGATAGGGCAAAGGAGTTGTTTAAAGCAGATTATGCCAATGTGCAAGCTCATTCGGGATCACAAGCCAATGCGGCGGCTTATATGGCTTTATTAGAGCCTGGTGATACATTGCTAGGGATGAGTTTAGCGCATGGTGGTCATTTAACGCATGGTGCAAAAGTTAGTTTTTCAGGAAAAATTTACCAGTCCTATACGTATGGTGTCACTCAAGATACGCAATTGATTGATTATGCAGAGGTTGAGACTTTAGCAAAAAAACATAAACCCAAATTAATTATTGCTGGATTTTCAGCTTATTCCAGAGTGGTCAATTGGCAACGGTTTAGAGAGATTGCCGACGAAGTGGGTGCTTATTTTCTGGTGGATATGGCGCATGTGGCAGGGTTAGTGGCAGCCGGCCTTTATCCTTCGCCGGTTCCAGTGGCTGACGTGGTGACGAGTACCACGCATAAAACCTTACGCGGACCTAGAGGGGGATTAATTTTAGCACGCTCAAATCCTGCGATAGAAAAGAAATTAAATTCTGCGGTATTTCCAGGCCAACAAGGTGGCCCATTAATGCATGTTATTGCAGCAAAAGCCGTTGCCTTTAAAGAAGCGTTAGATCCTATGTTTAAAGTTTATCAACAGCAGGTTATGGATAATGCTAAAGCAATGGTTCAGGTCATGTTGGAAAGGAGCTATAAAATTGTTTCTGGAGGGACCGATAATCATCTTTTTTTAATTGATATGATAGCTCAAAAAATCACAGGTAAAGAAGCTGAAGAGATATTAGAGAAGGCCCATATTACTTTAAACAAAAATATGCTTCCTAATGATCCATGTAAGCCATTTATCACCAGTGGCTTACGAATTGGTACGCCTGCCCTAACCACGAGAGGTTTAAAAAAAGAAGAAGCAAAAAAAATTGCTCACTGGGTGTGTGATATTCTCGATAATCTAAAGGATTCGGCTAACGTAGAAAAGGTCAGAGCTCAAGTTGTGGCAATGTGTCAACAATTTCCCGTATACTCTCCTAAGCTTAAACTTGAAAAAGCATAGCGGTGCTTGCATTTTTAGGATGCTATGGGTATAGACTCAATGTTCTTCTAGGGATTCTATGATGTTTTGTCCATTTTGTAATGAAGCCGATACTAAAGTGATTGATTCTCGTCTCAGTAGTGATGGTCAGCAGGTAAGGCGTCGTCGAGAGTGTTTACAATGTAACGAACGTTTTAGTAGCTTTGAGTCTGCTGAGCTAGGATTGCCTCGCGTAGTCAAACGCGATAATACGCGTAGTACTTTTGATCAAGATAAATTAAGAGCAGGCATGTTAAAAGCACTAGAAAAAAGACCTATTTCCAGTGAGCAAGTTGAAGCGGTTATTTTACGTTTGATGAAAAAATTACGTTCATTAGGTGAACGTGAAATTTCTTCACGACAAATTGGTGAGTGGGTTATGCAAGAACTTTGTGATTTAGATCCCGTCGCTTATGTTAGGTTTGCTTCTGTATATCGAAGCTTTCAAGATATACAGGCCTTTAATCAGGCGATTGAACAATTAAAGCAAGATATTTCGGAAAATAAAAGACATACGCATGATTCAGAAATTGAAAAAAAATAATTTTAAGACAAAACAACGCGCACGTCGTTTCGCTATGCAAGCCATTTTTCAGTGGCATTTAACGCAGGAAGATTTTTCTACTATTCAAACCAAATTTCTGACCCAAGAAGAGATGATTAGCGTCGATACCGCTTATTTTCTTTATTTAGTTCAAGGGGTTTTAAAAAATCAGGATATAATAGATAAGCATTTAACTCAATTTTTAGACCGACCTTGTAACGAGTTAGATTTGGTAGAACTTGCGATTCTGAGATTAGGTGCTTATGAATTACTCGAATGCACCGAAGTCCCTTACAAAGTGGTTCTAAATGAATCTATTGAGTTAGCAAAAACGTTTGGTGCGACCGACAGCTATAAATATATTAACAGTATCTTGCATTGTCTCGCAAAAAAAACTCGCGCTATCGAATATTAGAATCCATAATTTCCTAATTGTAAAATGATGATGGCCTATAATGAATTTGATTTGATTCAACTCTTTTTTAATCAAGAAACCAAAAGCCGTAAAGATGTTGTTTTGGGTATAGGCGATGATGCGGCTTTATTACAAGTACCCTTTGATCAACAATTAGTGGTGACGACGGATACCTTAGTAGCGGCTCGACATTTCCATACAAATACTTTGCCTGAGGATATCGGATATAAAGCTTTAGCAGTTAATTTGAGTGATCTCGCTGCCATGGGCGCAGAACCTGCCTGGATTTTATTGGCGTTGACACTTCCTAGTGCAGATGAAAGCTGGCTTCGACAATTTATTAAAGGTTTTTTTTCCTTAATGCAACAATTTCAATTGCAACTTGTAGGAGGGGATTTAACTCAAGGACCTTTAACAATAACTGTTCAAGCATTGGGCTTTGTTCCTACTGGGAAAGCACTTTGCCGCAGGGGGGCTCGTGTAGGGGATCGTATCTATGTGACTGGAAGCTTAGGTGATGCGGGCTTGGCGTTAGAAGCACTCCAGAAAAAAGAAAATTTTGGATTAACGCCGACACAAATTTTGACAGTTACGCAGCGTTTAAATCGACCCGATCCTCGCGTTGACGTAGGTTTAGCATTACGAGACATTGCTAGCAGTGCCATTGATGTTTCAGATGGTTTAGCTGCAGATTTACATCATCTATTATCAGCTAACCGAGTGGGTGCGATACTTCAATTAGAAAAATTACCACTTTCTGAGAGTTTATTATCATTACCACGTGAGAGCGCATGGAATTTGGCTTTGAGTTCAGGAGATGATTATGAGTTATGCTTTACTGTTCCGGAATCTCGAGAAAGTATTTTGCAGCAGCATTTGCAGGTACTGAAAACACCTTATACTTGCATCGGAAGTATTAAAAAAGATCGCGGATTACTATTACTTGATGAAAAAGGATCCGTTTTTAATAGTGATAAAACAGGGTTTCAACATTTTGTTTAAAAAGCTGTAAAAATTTCGTATCTTTATTTTCATAGATGGGCGGCATATAATCTTTTTTTAAAATATCAATGAGAAAAACGATGCAAAAGGATCTCATCCGTAAGGTATTCAGTCATCCTATTTATTTGGTTGCTTTTGGTTTTGGTGCCGGATTATCCCCTTTTGCCCCAGGTACTTGTGGGACACTGGTGGCTATCCCCTTGTATTATTTAATTCAATCATTATCGCTAGTTAATTATGGATTGATTTTATTATTGGCTACTCTCATGGGCATTTGGATTTGTGAAGTCACAGAACGTGGAATCGGCGTGCATGATTATTCAGGAATAGTTTGGGATGAAATATGTGGGTATGGTTTAACGATGTGGGCTGCTCCAAAAGGATGGAGATGGATAATCATTGGTTTTGTTTTATTTCGCTTATTTGATATTGTGAAGCCCTGGCCTATCGCTTGGATAGATCGGAAAATGACTGGGGGATTAGGTGTCATGGTTGATGATCTAATGGCAGCCGTGTATGCATGGATTGCTTTACAGCTTATTCATCATTTTCATTTTTTTTAAATTCAATTCAATATTAACCTCTAGAGAAGAGATCATTTCGAGCAATACGGATGTTTATAGTAACGAGACTTTCGTAAAAAGTGTCTTTTTTATTCTCGATGATAAGGATGGTTACTCAATATACTCCAAGCTCGGTACAGTTGCTCTGCAACAATAATTCGAACCAGTCGATGAGGAAGTGTTAAAGGGGAAAGTGACCAAATATATTCAGCTTTGTTTATACAGGTTTCACCTAAGCCGTCAGGACCCCCAATTAATAAACTGATATCTTGTCTTTCTAATTTCCATTGTCGTAAAGATTCAGCGAGTTGTTGCGTGTTCCACATTTGTCCTTTAACATCTAAAGCAATTATACGTGAGCCCTTCGGAAGGGCCGCCCATATTTTTTTTTCTTCTTCAGTAATATGTTTTGAGACCGGGGAATTTTTGTTGCGCTTACTGATAGGAATAGCTATGAGCTTAAGCTTGCATTCTGCGGGTAGACGTTTTTGATATTCTTGAAATGCTTGCTCAGCCCAAGCACTACGCCGGGTACCTACAGCAATTAAATGAATGATCATGTTCGCTTAGGGTTGACCCCACAGTTTTTCAAGATTATAAAACTCACGTTCTTGAGATAACATAATATGGATGATGGTATCAACTAAATCAATTAACACCCATTCACCTTCTTTCTCACCTTCTATACCATAGATGGTCAACCCTTTGGTTTTAGCCGCTGATAGGATGTAATGTGCTAATGTTTTAACGTGTCGATTTGAGTTACCCGTGCAAATGATCATGAGATCAGTAATGTCAGTAATTTTACTCACATCAAGAACAGTAATATTTTTTGCTTTGTGATCTTCTAATAAATTGATTAAGTCAGTTTGCAAAGCTTTATTAAAATGAGAGGGTGTCATAAGTATAACTTTTGTTCCAAAATGTAATTAAGGACGCTGGAGGGTAATAAATCAATAGGATAATGACTGCTTGCAATCGTTTTTCGTATGTAAGTCGCTGAAATGGGTAATGATTGAACGTGCGTCATGAATAATAAACCCGCTGGCTGTCGAGTTAATAATGAAGCATCGCGCGTTTGATATTTTTCTACAAAAGTACAGACTTGCTGAGAGTATGATCCTGTCTGGTCGTGTCTAGGTACAATTAATAAATGGGCATAATCGATTAGGGATGTCCATTGATGCCAATGATCTAATTGAATTAAATTATCGTATCCTAAAATAAGTCCTAAAGGCATATCACCCCATTCCTGACGTAGAGAAGCTAAGGTTTCTATCATATAAGATGGAGTATTTCTTTGTAATTCTCGTTTATCGATTAAAAAATAGGAATAGGGTTGCAAAGCAAGTTTCAGCATAGTCAGTCGTTGTTGCTCGTTGGCGATGATTTTTTTGCCACTCACTGGATTCTTACAGGGAATAAAGCGGATTTCACTTAGGTGAAATTGTTGGTATAAAGTCATCGCAATATGCAAATGTCCACAATGAATGGGATCAAAACTCCCTCCTAAAATCCCCATCATAAAGAATGAGGCTCCGCAATTTCGAGACTGAGTGTTTGTAAGGCATTCCAAATAGGGTCTGTACCTAGACCTTTTATGAGCTGGTCAATACGACTTGAAAGACCAAGTAGCCGATACCAATGAATCAGCGTATGGCGTTTTAAAGCTTTTTGAAACAATGCTTGACGTTTTTCCCATACTTGCTTTTCTTTAAAAAGTGTTATTAAAGTTTTTCCTTTGCTTAATTCGAATGCCATAGAGGCTAATAATCGACATTCGCGACTTAGCACCCATAAAATTAACAAAGGTTCTATCTTTTCTTCTTTTAGGTGGATTAAGATGCGCAGACAGCGTTGCGCATTCCCTTCTAATGCGGCATCAGCCAGTTTGAAAGGATCAAATCGTGCATTATCACTTAATGCTTGCATTAACCTATCTATCGTAATAATGTTATTTTTTTCGTTGAAATATAAGTTAAGCTTCTCAATGGTTTGAGCCGTTGCTAATAAGTTGCCTTCAGTGGCAAAAATAAGGCAGTCAATAGCAGCTTTTTCTATTTTTAAACCCAAAGCATGAAAACGCGCTGTGATCCATCTAAAGAGTTGCGGGGGCTTTAAAGGCCAAATAGGGATAATTAAACCCACTTTTTCAATCCATTTAAACCAGGTTGTTTGTTGTAAATGGCGGTCTATTTTTCCAGCTATTATCAATAAAAGTTTATTGGGCGGCGGATTTTTTGCATGATGTATTAATGGTTGTATAAATGTGTCAGAGTAACCCGGTGATAGATGTAATTCGATCAGTTGTTTATCTGAAAATAACCCATGGTTATTCATGCAGGCCTTAAATGCAGATCCATTGAAATGCGCGTCAGTATAAAAGACTTGTCGATCAGTGAAGCCTGCTTTTTTAGCCGCTAAACGAAGGGTATCGCAGGCGGACTGAATTAATACGATTTCCTCACCAGAAACTAAATAAATGGGCGCTAAAACAGAATTATTTAATTGCTGATGTAATTGTTCATAACGGCATTGCATAATCGATTACGACTGAGAGCATGTACTACAGCGAAATTGCTGACGTAAATCTGGGGAAGCTAAACGAATTAAAAGCTGTTGAATAATATCCTGTTGCATATTTTCTCGTAAATCATTTTCTGTGTTGAGATCGCCTGTAAGTTGATTTGATGTAATCGAAAAGGTGCGTGTGGCTTGTACCGATTGTGGTTTTAATAAAACATGGCCTTTACAATCAATTAGTTGAAATAAAATACGATAAGCAAGCAAATAGGTAGTTGTTTGTCCCGCATCGCCTAGACTGGTTGGGGTACGCGTATAGTTTTGAGCAAGAACTTGCAAGCGAGGCGATGTGGCTGGTGCAAACGGGGTATATACTCCGGCCGTTTCTAATGCTTTTTTTAATTCATTGATAAACTTACTATAGGGCTGATTGGCTTCCAAAGAAAGTGTATGGAAAGGGATCGAAAATTTATCCTGACCTCTTAGCTGAAAGCCACAGGCGTTTAGCATGAGGCTAAAAACAATAGCAAATAACAAAGAATAGCAGCGAGTTTTCATAAATGTGTCATTGCATTTAAAGAGCCAAAACAACTGAGCCTAAAAATTGTGAGTATAATCATTTTATATAACAATATTAACTAATTTTTTGGGGACGATAATAATTTTTCTAATAGTTTGATTTTCAGTATACCGTTTGATCTGAGGGTTATTGAGAACAATTTTTTTAAGTGTTTCATCATTATAGTGTATATCGAGTGATAGTTTCGCACGTAATTTACCATTCACTTGAACTACCCAATCTATTTTTTCGACAGTTAAAGCGTCCGCGGCGACTTTTGGCCAAGGTGCTTTGCTAATTAAGCCGAAAAATTTGAGTTCTTTCCATAAAGCATGCGTTATGTGAGGAACAATAGGAGCCAGCAAACGCAAGAGTATACTTAATCCTTGCCATAGAATATGTTTAAGTGCCCGTACATCATCATTCGAAGAATCAAGTGATTGACTTGCTGTTTGTAGTATATTTAACAGCTTCATACAACTGGCAATAACCGTATTAAACTGTTGTCGTTCATAATCGCTACGTGCCAGCTGTAAAACTTCATAAATCTGTCGGCGTAAACTACGATGCCCGCTTGAGGTTTTTGTCCAGTCAATAGGAGAAGTCAGACTGTGTTTATGCGTTTCATTGAGTTCTATTATCCAAGGATTACTGTAGGCTAAGGTCCATAAACGCTTTAAAAATCGATAAGCACCTTCGACTCCTGCGTCAGACCATTCTAAGGATTGTTCAGGAGGGGCTGCAAATAAGATGAATAATCGTAAAGTGTCAGCTCCATAACGTGACATTAACTTAGCTGGATCAACGGTGTTACCTTTTGATTTTGACATTTTTGCACCGTCTTTAAGTACCATGCCTTGAGTTAGCAAGCGCGTAAAGGGTTCATTAGAATTGAGTAAACCTAAATCGCGTAATACTTTATGAAAAAAACGGGCATAAAGTAAATGTAATACGGCGTGCTCAATGCCACCAATGTAATGATCAACAGGTGTCCAATATTTTGCTCTGTCATCTAACATCGCCCTGTTCTGTGTAGGACAAGCAAAACGTGCATAATACCAGGAAGATTCCACGAATGTATCTAAGGTATCGGTTTCTCGGGTGGCGGCCTGTTGACAAGTAGGACATTGAGTTTGATAAAACTCAGGCATCTTCTTCAAAGGGGAGATTACACCATCAAAGCGTATCGTTTTAGGAAGTAAAACAGGTAAGTCTTTTTCTGGGACAGGCACTACTCCACAATGAGGGCAATAAATAATAGGAATAGGTGTTCCCCAATATCGTTGACGCGAGACACTCCAATCGCGAAGTCGGTATTGTGTTGTGTGTACAGCGATTTTTTCTTTAATTAACTGTTTTGCAATCGTGACAGACCCTAATTCAACACATAATCCAGTGAATGAACCTGAATTAATTAATGTTCCTGTATTTGAAAGGAGAGGGTTTGATTGATAATCGTGAGTGTGCGCCGATTGAATAACCGGACGTATCGGTAAATGATATTTTTTTGCAAATTCGTAGTCGCGTTCATCGTGGGCAGGTACGCCCATGATGGCGCCGGATCCATAATCGGATTTGACAAAATTGGCAATCCATATCGGTAAACTTTCTTTACTCAAGGGATGAGTCGCAGAAAAAATAGTTGCTACCCCTTTTTTTTCTAAATGAGCCGCTGCTTTTTCTGATGTTGGAATTTGTTTAAAGTGCGTAATGATTTCTTGCAGTTTAGGATCGTGCTTAGCTGCATAATGGGCAAAAGGATGATGAGGTGAAACTGCAATAAAAGTAACGCCGAATAAGGTATCAGGACGTGTAGTAAAAACTTCAATTGTATGGAGTTCGGCTTGATTAACTTTAAATTGTATAGTCAAACCCTGAGAGCGACCTATCCAATTTCGCTGCATTGTTTTGACTTCGTCGGGCCAGGCTTCTAAGGTATCGAGATCGTTTAAAAGCTCATCGGCATAATCAGTAATTTTTAAAAACCACTGTGGAATTTCTTTACGTTCGATAAGTGCGCCTGAACGCCAGCCGTGCCCATCAATCACTTGTTCATTGGCTAGCACGGTTTTATCGATTGGATCCCAATTAACTAAGGCACTTTTTTTATAGACTAGACCCTTTTTAAGTAATTGAACAAAAAGCCATTGCTCCCAGCGATAATAGTCAGGATTGCAGGTTGTAATTTCTCGACTCCAATCAAAACTTAAACCAATTTGTTTAAACTGTTGGCGCATATGCTTGATATTGGTATAAGTCCATTTAGCGGGGGCTATTCCTTTTTCAATTGCGGCGTTTTCAGCGGGTAAACCAAATGCATCCCACCCAATAGGGTGCAAGACATTTTTACCTAACATGCGTTGATGGCGGGCAATGACATCGCCCAATACATAATTACGGACATGACCGACGTGTAAGTGACCGCTCGGGTAGGGAAACATAGAAAGGCAATAAAATTTTTCTTTATTCAGATCTTCGGTGACCTTGAAACATTGATGTTCTTCCCAAAATTTTTGGATTTCAGCTTCAAGTACGAGGGGTTGATATTGTTCTTGCATGGGCTAGACACCTTGTTTTAGTTAGGCCTCATTGTAAAAAATCACAGGTTTAAAACCAACGGGATATCGATTCCCCATTTTATTATGTGGGTTGCTTTGATAAGTTTTGATTCTATAATAGTCTGAGTTTGGGCCATGGCAAACGACTAAATTTAGCGTAGGTTGGCAATTTCCCAATGACGGCAAAAAAAGTTGTTGGTTATGTTTCATTTGTTTCATTTTTTACTCAAAGAACAATCTTTTTTCACGGATCCTAACAAAATTGTCAACACACGCTAATCTTTTCATAAGCGTAACATAAGATACATAATCCTACTAAAAAGAGAATAATGGGACTGTCACCTAGATAGATCCAAGGTGTAAAACCCTTACTTTTATAAATCTGGCCCGTTAATACACCTGTTTTAAATGCAGGAAGCTTGGCAATGACTTTTCCTTTGGGTGTTACAATAGCGGTTAAACCTGTATTACTTAAAAAAGCTAAATAACGCCCCGTGGCTAAAGCTTGAAATCGACCGATTTGTAAATGTTGTGCAAGCGCAAAAGAACGACCAAACCAGGCATCATCGTTGATGGTTAGCAATAGTTCGGCATGGTTTTTCAGTGCGTGTTGGACTAAGTCGGAATAGGCAATTTCATAGCAGATAAAAGTACCCAAATTAAGATGAGCGGCTTTAAATAGGGGTTGATGACTAGGCCCAGGTGAGAAACCAGACATTGGAATGTCTAATAGATTTAATAGGCCATGTGCCCAAAGGATCCACCAAGGCAGGTATTCGCCAAAAATAACCAGTCGCTGCTTATAATAAGTTGCATGATCCAAACCTAAACTTATCATCCCATTGTAGTATTGAAAGCCTTTTTGGATAGGAATACCAATAACCAAGCTTGTTTTATGCTGTTTAGCTTGGATATCGAGTTGCTTTAAAAAAGGTTCAACTTGATTTAGTAAAAAAGGAACAGCGGCCTCCGGCCAAACAATAAGTTGGCTATTCCAATGAGCTTGAGTTAATTGTTGATAACGTTTTAATGCTGCTTTTTGATAGAGAGGCTCCCATTTTATTTCTTGAGGAATATTGGCTTGAATTAAACTTATTTGGATAGGTTTCCCTTTGATATGTGTCCAAGGGATACCTTTTAAGGTATATCCGCCAACACCTAAGATTATTAGTGCAGCTAAGGGTAGAAAATAATGAAAATTTTTCAGATCTAAACGACAGTCAAAACGTTCGTTAAAAAAAGGACAGAATAAGGTTAAGAACAAACTCGCCATTAAAGTCACTAGAAAACTAAGGCCATAGATTCCCAAAAGGGGGGCATAGCCACTTAAGGGTGTATTGACTTGACTCGTGCCTAATAATAACCAAGGGAAGCCAGTAAATATCCAACTTCGTACCCACTCTGTGATGGCCCAAGCGCTAGGAAAGATTAAATAAAGTTTGAAGAACGTGTTCCTAGGAAAAAAATAATTGAAAAGAAAGCCTTGTATTCCTGTCAATGAAGCCAATATAAAAATAAATAATCCGGTTATTAGTGAGGCTAAAAAAACAGACGTATGACCAAATTGATGAATACTAATAAATACCCATGATACACCTATTCCATAAAAACCGATGCCAAAAAATAATCCTAAAATAAAAGCACGTTTGGCTGTACTATGGATCCATAGTAATAACAGTATGGCCGGTGAAAAAAAAGCAAGAAAATAAATATCCATCGGAGCAAAAGCAAAGGCGAGCAAGCCACCGGCTATGAGCGCGCTCATCTCTTTATAATAGCGTGCTAAGTGGGATATAAAACGCCTAAACTTATTCAATTTTTTCGTCTTCTTACTCACTCAACACCCATCTGTTTAATTTTGTGCATTTAAAGCAAAACCTTAAGAACTACTGGCTTTAAACCAAGTTAATTGACTCAGAATGGATTGTAAATTACCATATAATTTCTCAGATACCGATTTTTTAATGATATATCGGCATTCATAAATTTCGACTTTACCGCTACCTGCCAATAGGCTTAAATAATCATCACTGGTTATCAATTCATCGACGAGATTAAGTTTCAATGCATCCTTTGCAAGCCAATGAGCACCCGTCGCGACCTCAGCCAAATCTACTCGTTTCCGGTTAGTTTTAATAAAATCTTTAAAAAGATGATGAATCTCTTCCAGGTCATGTTGAGTTTTCTCACGTGCCTTGTTTGTATTCTCTCCAAAAATAGTGAGCGTTCGCTTATATTCTCCTGCAGTGAGTAATTCAAAATCAATATCTCTCTTTTTTAAGAAACGATGAAAGTTAGGAAGTTGTGCTACAACGCCAATGGAACCAATAATTGAAAACGGCGCCGCTAAAATTTTATCACCAACACAAGCCATTAAATATCCACCACTGGCCGCTATTTTATCAATAGTAACCGTTAACGGAATACGTTTGTCCTTTAAACGTTGTAATTGCGAAGCAGCTAATCCATAAGGGGCAATCATTCCTCCTCCACTTTCTAATCGCAACACGATTTCATCTTGAGGTGTTGCCACTTGAATAAGTGCGGTAATCTCTTCACGTAGATTATTCACGGCGGTGGCCTTGATATCCCCTTGAAAATTTAAAACAAATACCCGTTTTTTCAATAATTTAGAGTTCTTTTTAAGTTTAATTTTTTCTTCTTTAATATATTTCCGGAATTGATTTTTATTAAGAATCTCTGCATTTAAGGTTTCAGCAAATTCCTGATATTTTTTATTAAGTTTTTTAATGGATAACTTATTTTTATTTTGTTCTTTTGCTTTACGAGTAATAGAAAAAATTCCAGCAGTAACTATTAAAATAGAGATGACTAATGTAAATAGTTTTGCTAGGAAAACTGCATATTGGAGAAGAAATGACATGATATCGGCCTTTTAAGTAATTTGAAAAAGGAATACTATAACCTATACCTTATTATATACTGCACGTACTTGAAGAGGCGAAATTACCATATTTTGAGTCGAGTAGGCTATCTCGAACACATGATTGGGCTTGAGGTTTGTACCTCGTTTTCCAAAAGAAGAAGCACGGCACGACTTTCCTCTTTCCTCTTGAAAATCTCGATTGCGAGTTGAAGGTAAATACCAAGTAGTTTGTTCGCCGCTTGATGTACAGTGGCATATATAGCATAGCATGGAATTAAAAATAGCTAGAGGGTTTAATTTTCTCTTTAGTTTAACAAGGAACTGAATAGTGTTAACAGTAGATCAGCTTTCTTATTCGCGTAATAACAGAGTTCTGTTTAAACAAGTAACCTTTCAACTTTTACCGAGCCAGGTGCTTCATATTATTGGCGATAATGGTTCCGGTAAAACGACTTTATTGCAAATATTAACAGGATTACGCATTCCTTTAACAGGTAAAGTAATGTGGAAGGGTATTCCAATTGATAAAAAGAATAGTAATTTTACTGAAAATTTACTCTATATAAATCATCATTTAGGGATGAAAGCTTCACTTACGCCAATTGAAAACCTTTATTTATTTCTTGTTCGGCGAAATGTAGTTCATACCCAACCCAAAAAGGAAGTGATTAATGGTATTTATCAGATATTAGAGCAACTGAATTTAAAAGACTGTTCGGAGAATATATTAGCACGACTTTCCATGGGCCAGCAGCGACGTTTAAGCTTAGCTAAATTGCTTTTGATCCAAGCCGATTGCTGGATACTGGATGAACCTTTTACTTCCTTAGATAATGTGGGTATTGCATTCATGTTGTCTTTAATGGAAAAACAAAGTATCAGAGGGGGCAGTATCGTATTTACCAGTCATTTAGCAAATTTTTCCTTATCTTTAGAAATAAAAAAAATTTTTTTAGGTTCCAATAATCATGTTAAAACGTAATTTTTTTTTAAAACTAGTTGTCAATTTAAATTGTGAATTATTTGCTATTTTTCGCTGTTATCAAGAATTACTCTACCCGTTATTATTTTCAATACTAGCTATTGTTTTATTCCCTTTAAGTATCAGTATTGACCCTGTGTTATTAAAGAAGATAGCGGCGGGTATTTTTTGGATTATCGTTTTATTTTTAATATTATTAATGTTAGATCAACTTTTTCGTAATGATTGGAAAGAAGGTGATTTGGAACAACTTATTTTGCTACCCAAAGAACTTACCATGGCATTGTTTATCAAGCTGCTGGTTTTTTGGTTATTTATTAGTCTATCTTTAATCGTTGTGACACCTATTTTAAGCTTAAGTCTGTTTATTCCAGTCAGCGCATTAAAAACTTTGTATTTAAGTATTTTGCTTGGAACGCCAAGTTTAGTATTTCTAGGAGGTATTGCGCGGGCTTTGACCTTAGGTTTACGGAATAGTGGTTTATTGATAGTCTTGATTATACTTCCTTTCTATATTCCTGTATTAATTTTTGCAAGCAGTGCCGTTAGCTTGGCCAGTGTAGGATTACCGGCGAACGGTCCTTTAGCTTGGTTAAGTGTGTTAATGGTATTGAGTGTCAGTTTGTCGCCATTGCTTATCAATAGAATATTACGTTTAGGAATTGCATTTGTATAATTTGAAGAAAACTTTTTATTTTTAAAGGAATAATAAAATGATCAAAAAAATCAAATGGAATAAAATTTATCGATATATTGCACCTCATCATTTTTATTCATTATCGAATTATTTAGTGCCTATTTTTAGTATTTCTTTATTAGTATTTGGAATCTATGGTGCCGTAGGAGGTTTATGTTTAGCCCCTGCAGATTATCAGCAAGGGAATGCTTTTCGTATCATCTATGTGCATGTACCAAGTGCTTTTTTATCATTATTTATTTATTTTATTATGGCGTTTTTCTCGGTGATTAGTTTAATATTTCGTATTAAATTAGCTGAACTGATTGTATCGGGTAGTGTGACTTTAGGAACATGGTTTACTTTTTTGGCTTTGTTAACAGGATGTATTTGGGCAAAACCGATGTGGGGAGCTTGGTGGGTTTGGGATGCGCGTTTAACTTCAGAGCTTATTTTATTATTTTTATATCTGGGTGTCATTGCGTTACGTTCCGCGATCCCTGAACGGCACATCGCAGCTCAAGCGAGCGCCATTTTGCTGACATTGGGTTTGGCCAATATACCGATTATCCATTATTCAGTGTATTGGTGGAATACCTTACACCAAGGAGCTACGATCCATTTTTTGAGTCCTTCATTGATTGAGCCCACTATGCTTTACCCGTTATTATCGATGATAGTGGCTTTTCTAAGTTTTTATTTTATTGTTTTATTGTTACATATACGTTGTGAGATATTAGCGTCTTTTTCGATTTAATGAAATTAATTGCATGAAATCAATTTCACTGAATTTGGTTGAGCCATAGCTGGATTCGCTTCTACTCGGCATTGCGAGATTTTACTTCTAGGAGGTTTAAAAAAATAAGTAGTATTTTTTTGAATAGGTTCGATAGTAGGAGTGTTTGAAGAATTTTTTGAATTGTCGTATAGGGTTAATGCAAAAAACCCAAAGCAATAAGCCCAAAATTTTTCTATATCCATAGGAATATCCGATTTTTTATTTTCTAGAAATTGGGCGTGTTTATTTAAAATTCTCCAAAATATTGAAAAGTTTTTTTTGACAAGCTCATCTAAGTTTTCTAAATCAGTTCGATCTTTTATAAGTAAGTAACTGAATAATAGGCTGACTGTTTTTACAAAATTTTCCTGGGTGTTACAAAATTTTAATGCATTTTTAGATTTGATAACCTTATTTTTTTTATCAATTTCACTAATTCCAAATTGGATAGCTGACCCTACGGTGGAGAAAGGTGACGGAAGTAATTCAAAAAAATGAGTTAATCCAGAAAAAAATCGAGCCAAACGACTTAACCCTAGAGCCAGATTTTTACCTTTGTCATGACTAATAATCTGTAAAGTATTAAATTTTGCACGAAACTGATTATAACTAAGATTAAACAGGTCTTTTAAAACGGGATTAGTTTGAATAGATTGAATACAAAAATCGACTTTATTCGTTTCATAATGCAAATAAATTATATTTAAGAAAATGAAGCCAATATAATTTATCTTAAGAAAATCCTCATAAGGGATTAATTTATTATTTGTGATCACTTTAGATTTAGCATTATTTTCTTGACTAGGAAAATTATTATGTCGTTTATTTTTTTTTAAAAATTTTTTCCGTAATTTCTTTTTATTTTTTTTTATTTTTTGGATTTTTTTAAAACCAATCGGATCAATTTTAGAAGACATGCTATTTCGCCTTATTATTTTTTCCGCATACTAACATTAAATTAATTTTTTTAAAATTTTTTTATCTGAAAGAATAAAATAGATAAAACGGCTAATAATTCAGTTATTTTAAAAAGGATCTCGCGTTGCTGGTATAGGACATAATTCAATTTAAGAGTAAACTGGGTCTCTTTAAATTAATGTTTCTTATTATGAGATTGCTTAACTTTGAAGTGGGCGTAGATAAACCCTTGTTTCTAATAGCAGGTCCTTGTGTGGTCGAAAGCGAACAATTGGCTATGGATACCGCAGGGCAACTGAAAGAAATAACCGATAAATTGAAACTATCCTTTATTTATAAATCTTCCTTTGATAAAGCTAACCGCTCCTCAACTAAAAGTTTTCGCGGTTTGGGTTTAGAAGAAGGCTTGCGTATTTTAGCAAAAGTAAAAAAGGAGTTGGGCGTTGCTATCGTTACTGACGTCCATGAGGATACCCCTTTAAATGAGGTCGCTAAGGTGGCGGACGTCTTGCAAACACCGGCGTTCTTGTGTCGACAGACTAATTTTATTCAAAAAGTCGCCAAACAAGGTTTACCACTGAATATTAAAAAGGGCCAATTTCTTTCGCCATGGGATATGATCTATGTTGTCGAAAAAGCACAGCAAGTGAGTAAAAAATTGATTATGGTATGCGAACGAGGCGTGACGTTTGGATATAACAATCTGGTTTCAGATATGCGTTCATTGGCTATTATGCGAGCAACACGATGTCCTGTCGTGTTTGATGCAACACATTCGGTGCAACTACCTGGGGGTCAAGGAAGGGTCTCAGGAGGACAAAGAGAATTCATCCCCGTTTTAGCGCGTGCGGCGGTAGCCGTTGGAATTTCTGGATTGTTTATGGAGACACACCCTAATCCAGAAAAAGCATTAAGTGATGGGCCTAATTCTTGGCCATTAGGAAAAATCACTGAACTGTTAATGACCTTACAAGAAATAGATAGGACCGTAAAAAAAAACAGTTTAATAGAAACCACATTATAGATAGAAATAGGTAGAAGGGTATGTCAAAAATTGCTGAAATTAATGCTTATGAGATTTTAGATTCACGCGGTAACCCAACGATTTCGGTTGAAGTTGTTTTAGATTCAGGTTTGAAAGCAGACGCTAGTGTTCCTTCTGGCGCATCAACAGGTTCTAAAGAGGCTTTAGAATTAAGAGATAGTGATAGACCTCAGCGTTACCAAGGTAAAGGTGTTTTATTAGCGATTGAAAATATTCTAGGGCCTATTCGAAAAAACTTAATTGGAAAAAAAGTAGGTGAACAGAGGAAGCTCGATGATTTAATGAAAGAAATCGACGGTACTGATAATAAAAGTAAATTAGGCGCCAATGCGATTTTAGGAGTTTCATTAAGTTTACTTAAAGCGGCTGCGATATCAAAAAGAAAAACACTCTATGCGTATATTGCAGAACTTATGCATCAACCGGATAAAAAATATCTCATGCCAGTGCCACAGATGAATATTATTAACGGTGGCGTGCATGCGGATAATGAGTTAGCCATACAAGAATTTATGATCTTGCCAATAGGTGCATCTACCTTTAGTGAGGCTTTACGTTGGGGCGTGGAGATCTTTCATCATTTAAAAGCTTACTTAAAAAAACGAGGTTTTAATATTAACGTGGGTGATGAAGGAGGGTTTGCACCTAGTTTTCAATCTCATTCAGAAGCGATTGAGAGTATTCTAGTTGCAATTGAGCAAGCAGGATACAAAGCAGGCAGAGAGGTTTATTTAGGTTTAGATGCCGCCAGTAATGAGTTTCATCATCGAGGAAAATATTGTTTAGAAAATAAAGAGTTAGATGCGGAACAATGGATTATTTATTTAGAGCATTTAGTGCAACAATATCCTATTATTAGTATTGAAGATGGAATGGCAGAGTCAGATGAAGCGGGGTGGCTACAACTAAACCAACGGCTCGGAAAAAAAATCCAACTGGTTGGCGATGATTTATTTGTAACGAACCCTGTTTTATTCAAGCAGGGAATCGATAAAAAATTAGCTAATGCGATTCTTATTAAATTGAATCAAATTGGTACTGTAAGTGAGACCTTAGAAGTGATTGCGTTAGCTAAACAAGCTCATTTTTCTGCAATAATTTCACATCGATCCGGTGAAACAGAGGATACGACGATAGCCGATTTAGCGGTTGGTACAGGTGTGGGTCAGATAAAAACAGGCTCTGTGTGTCGCACGGATCGGACGGCCAAATACAATCGGTTGCTAAGGATTGAAGCAGAGCTTTTAAGAACAGAACAGGTAAGCTATGCTGGAGTGCATGCTTTTTCACCATTTTTAAATGGCTAGATTGATGAAGCCTTTAATAATTATTTTGACGGTACTTTTTTTAAGTTTGCAATACAAATTATGGTTTGTACAAGATGGTGTATGGCGTGTGCATCAGCTTAAAAAACAGGTTGCTCAACAGTCAAAAGAAAATCGACAACTGAGTCAACGCAATGCGGCTATGGTGGTTGAGATTAATGATCTTAAATCAGGTAAGCTTGCATTAGAAGCGCATGCACGTAATGATCTCAATATGATAAAACCTCATGAGCTTTTTTATATATTAGTGGATAAATCTGAAAAGAAAAATAAAGCAAGTCACTAAAACTTAATCGGTTTCCAAATGCGTATAATCGGTGCTAAGGAGAGTACGTTAATGTTGCGCAAAGGCGGAAACTCTAAGGAAGCATCCGAGTTAATAACATAAAGATCAAAACTCTCCGTAGCATGACCAATTTTGACACGCCTAATCATTAATTCCCTTCCTTTGAGCTCAACAATACAATCTGCACCATGAGCCAATTCCATGTTCTTTTCAGTTAGCTTTTTACCGGCTACCAAATCGCCTGGACCATAAAGTGGTTTCATGCTTACATTATCAACGAGATAGATCAGATGTTCAGGATAATTTTTTTTAAAAAGGCCTAATTCCTCTTTTATTTCAATATCTTCCATTGGGTAATCAGATTTCTTTTCATTAATTGAAGTTCTGGATAATGATTCAAGATTTTTATAATTTAATTTAGATAGCTTACTTGAATCCGTTACCTTTGGTGGATCCCCATAGCCTGTTATTAACCAAATCACTGTGCATTCTATGCCTTCTTCACGCATTGCTTTACAGACTTTTTGTGCACCGCGTTCAGTGATACTGCTGTAGCCTTGTTCCCAATAATTAATCGTGGTTAGACCTAGATTACAATGTAGAGCAAATTCTTTCATCGAAAGATGTGACATTTTACGCAAAAATCGAAGCCGATTAGCCCGTTCTTGTATGTCTAACAATAAAGTAGAATTTTTTTCTTTTGTGGACTTTGAATTTTTTTTCATTATCTTCCTTTACTAAATTTGACATATATTATCTGTTAAGATAATATTTAATCGTGATAGATGACTAAATAGTGTGACTTGAAAATTTTTACTTAGGGTGTTTTGTTTATGTAATTTCTTCATTGGATTTAGGTTTGAAAATAAAATTAAAAAGTAACTCAAAATGATTAGATATTGCCGATCAAGCTAATTTATTTTGAAATTTACTGTTAAGCTTATTTTGTTTGATGAATTTTATGGTCATTAATTAACCTTAAACGTACAGAGTTTTTTTAACGATGCTATGGTAAACAATATCTGATTTCTTTATTAAAACTAAGTGGTTTCTAGTCGTATTTGACTATAGAGTCATTATTTTAAGTACAACTTAAACCTACTAAAACCGGCTTTTAGAGCTTATTATAACGAATATTCTTCATAGAGTGGATAGCGTAAACTGAATTTTTAAAAAAATATAAGATTAAAACATAATTTTGTAATCTTATAACTGATATTAAATCGTTTTAACCGGATTTAATAATGGGTTAATACTTAGACAACTTAAAATTTTAGTAGAAAAAATTTCGGAGCATACAGGGTATGTAAGAATAAAAAACAGAGGTTTCTTGACTACAAAGAGGAAAATGATACTTCTAATGATAGCAAAAAAAACGCGTCATAATTTATGGAGAAGAACAATGTCGATTCTAAGATTACGAATAAACTTGGTTGAAAAAATTAAAGATATCGGAAACAATTTATCTCCTATATTAAAAAAACCTTTAGAGGGGGGGGGGATAAAAAATGTCAATCAATCCTTAGCGCGTGTTTTATCGATAGAAGATAATCAAATTTGTCAGAAGATCAATCAAAACCATCTGCAGAACTTGGGTTGTTACGTAGATTGTGTCTATTCAGCACGGGCTGCTTTAGAGAAATTGGTTTTATCGTACAAAATGATATTTTTAAACCTCAATCTGCCAGATTGTAGCACCGAGGTATTAATTCATTTAATTCGCAGCGATGAAAAAAATGTTAATCAAACAGTTCCTATTATATTAACAAGTAGTTGGCTTACTAATGTTTTAAAAGGGCATTATTTAGCTTTAGGTGTCAATGAAGTGTACATAAAGCCTATAAAAGAAAAGGATTTTGAGGAGATATTAAAAAATTATAGTGTTATTAATTAAAGTTTGAGCTTGATGGAAAAATTGATTAAGAATAGCATAAAAGATCGAAAGACCTATTTTTTTTAATTAGGGCTTAATTTACCATCTTCCATGTATAAAATTCGATCCAATCGATTTGCTAAATCTTGATCATGCGTGACAATCACTAAACTAGTATTAAATTCTTCATTCAATTCCAATAAAGTTTGATAGACTTGTTCTGCTGTATGACTATCAAGATTACCGGTTGGTTCATCTGCGAGGATACAAAGTGGATTATTGACCAGCGCTCTTACAATAGCAGTGCGTTGACGTTCTCCACCAGATAACTCACCGAGCTTATGGTGTTGTCGGCGTAAAAGACCTACTTTTTTTAATAAGCTCAGTGCTTTTTGTTTGGCACAGAAAGGATTTACACCAGCGAGCAGTAAGGGAATGCATGTGTTTTCTAATACAGTAAATTCTGGTAATAGATGGTGAAATTGGTATATAAAGCCTAGATAACGATTACGTAAATGACTACGATGATTTT
The DNA here is from genome assembly GCA_947058615.1 of uncultured Rickettsiella sp. Classification (GTDB taxonomy): domain Bacteria; phylum Pseudomonadota; class Gammaproteobacteria; order Diplorickettsiales; family Diplorickettsiaceae; genus Aquirickettsiella. The sequence continues at coordinate 72,495 of CAMSHF010000005.1, forward strand.
CGGTCAACTGGGCTAGATTTTGCCCAGCTAGAAAAACTTCCCCCTTACTTGGTTGATCCAATCCGCCTAATAAATGCAGTAATGTGCTTTTACCCGCCCCTGAAGGGCCTACAATAGCGATACGCTCGCGGGTTTGTACAGAAAAGTTAATGGGTTTAAGAACCTCAACATAGAGTGAACCATCGTGGAAGGTTTTGGTTAACTGAATACAGCTTAACACAGGTCTACTTTGTTTAACTTGGGTGGCTGAATTACGGAGGGGAGATCTATTCATAACGCAAAGCCTCTGCAGGTAATGTACGTGCGGCTTTTAATGCGGGATAGATAGTCGCTAATAAACTCATCCCTAAAGCTGCTAAACAAATATGGATAATATCAGTTAATTCAATTTTAGAAGGTAACTTGTCCACAAAGAAATAAACATTTGAAGCAAAAATTTGCACATGAAACACATGTTCGATAACATTTAAAATGTTACTGACTTGAGAAGCTAAAGCAATTCCACCGATTAAACCTAAAATTGTCCCGCTGAATCCTATCACACAACCTTGAACCATAAAAATACTTAATATGGTACTTGGAGTAGCGCCCAATGTACGCAAAATTGCAATATCTGATTGTTTATCTGTGACGACCATCATTAACGATGAAACTAAGTTAAATGCAGAGATAGCAATTAATAAGAGAAGAATAAAAAACATCATTCTTTTCTCTAAAGAAATAGCATAGATTAAACTGCCAAACGTACTCGTCCAATCGGTGACAGTATAAGAAGGAGATAATACTTTATTAAGTGCACTTGAAACACAAGGTGCCGCATATAAGTCATTGAGTTTGAGACGTAAACCTGTGACGCCTTGGCCTAATTGGAAAAGTGTTTGTGCATCTTTTAGTGCAATGTAAGCCATACTACTTTCAAACCCAAAACTTCGTCCAACACGAAAGACTCCACTTACAGTAAAAGTTTTAAAACGGGGAATAATACCTACAGGTGTTAAAGCAACATGGGGTGTGATAATGTTGACTTTGTCACCAATTTCGATACCCAAACTTAAGGCTAATTCTTCGCCTAAAACAATATTATAGTGACCAGGATCTAAACTGAAATGACCTTCTACGATTTTGTGCGGTATTTCAGAAACATTTTTTTCTAATTCGGGAAGTACACCCGTGATCATAATTGGGTGGGGCTGTCCTTGATCGATCAACATCCCCTGTCCAGAGACATAAGGTGCACTGGCAATAACATGGGCTTGGTGAGACACTTTTTGTTTTAACGTAATTGTTTGAGTGAGGGGCTGTCCATTGGTAGCGGTAATAGCAACCTGAGTTGCCATGTTAAAGATTCGGTCACGAATTGCATTATCAAAGCCATTCATTACCGACAAAACCGTAATCAATACCGTTACACCGAGTGCAATACCGATCATTGATGTCAAAGAAATAAATGAAATGAAATGGTTACGTTTTTTTGCGCGCGTATAGCGCAAGCCGATGAATAATGCGATAGGACGAAACACATGAAAACCCGGTTAATATTGTTAACGTACTATACCATTCACTATAAAGAATACGAATTTTTATGCCTCAAAATAGAGTGGATTAAAGCTAAATCCTTTGTCCGAGCAAAAAACGCTAATTTTTTAAACTGCCTCGGCATTTTCACCCATGGTTATAATGGCATGAAACCCCCCATCGACATGAACTATTTCGCCAGTAATACCGGAGGCCATGTCAGAGCACAGAAAAGCCGCGGTATTTCCAACTTGTTCTAGGGTAGTGTTTTGGCGTAAGGGTGTTACGGCAGCATTATAGGCCAGAATTTTTCGGAAGCCTGAAATCCCCGAGGCGGCCAGTGTACGAATGGGCCCAGCCGATATGGCATTAACACGAATATGTTTTGGACCTAAACTATTTGCGAGATATCGGACATTGGCTTCTAAACTCGCTTTCGCTAAACCCATTATATTATAGTTTTGCAACGCTTTTTCCGAGCCAAGATAACTAAGTGTTAAAATAGCTCCGCCTTTAGGTTGATCTTTCATCATAGGAAAAGCTGCTTTTGCTAATGCGGCTAAACTATAGCTGCTGATATCATGCGCAATTTTAAATCCTTCGCGGTTAATATTTTCGAGAAAGTCTCCTTGTAATTGGTCCGCAGGCGCATAAGCAACAGAGTGAATCAATATATCCAATCCATCCCAATGGGCATTGAGCTGTTTGAAAAGCTCATTAATCTCTTCATCACGACTGACATCGCAAGGAATGACAATATTCGAATTAAAATTCTTGCTCGCCATTTTAGTGACGCGCTCTTTTAGTTTTTCACCTTGATAGGCGAAGGCCAATTGAGCGCCTTCGCGATGCATGGCTTCAGCAATTCCATAAGCTATCGATCGATCACTCGCTAAACCAACAATTAACGCACGTTTGTTATCTAACAGACCCATGGTTTTCCTCTTTACTTTTGTTGCCAAAATTATTTAATAATTCGCGAATTTTTGCTTTGATGAGTTCAATTGCAATTCGATTTTCGCCTCCGCGTGGTACAATGATATCTGCATAATGTTTAGAAGGCTCGATAAATTGGGAATACATGGGGCGGACAGTTTGTTGGTATTGTGTTAACACGGCTTCGATTTTTCTGCCTCGTTCAATGACATCCCGTTGGATACGGCGGCTTAAACAAACATCTAATGGTGTATCCATATAAATTCGAATATCCATTAATTCTCTTAAGTGAATTTCAGCAAAAAGTAAAATCCCTTCTAAAACAATAATCGAATGAGGACCCAAGCTTCGCGTCTGCTCTTCGCGAATATGTAATGTGTGATTATAAATGGGGATCTCTACCGATTTTCCTTCTTGTAATTGTTTAAGGTGATGGATGAGTAGATAGTGATCAAAGGCATCTGGATGGTCATAATTATTTTCTAAACGCCTTTCAAAGGCGATGGTACTGTTGTCTTTATAATAAGAGTCTTCAGAAATGACCGCGACTTGCTCGGAGCCCAGCTCTTTGACAATGGTATTGGCCAATAGACTTTTGCCTGAAGCAGAAGCTCCAGCGATACCGATGATGATACAGCGCTGAGTCATACAAGCCTTGAGTTGAAATAAATGCCTGTAAGTTAACAGGTTTTTAAAAAAAGGTAAATCAGTTAAGCGAGAATTTTTATATAACTTATTTTAAGTGTTCGCCCACGGTGACGCAAAAATGATAAAGAATGAGATTGTTATTTTTAGCTTTATTCTCTAAAATGTTTTTTTACTAAAAAATCTCCAGCATTCGGAACAGAATTTCTAAAAAATTTAGAAAAATTAATACATGGGAAGTTTTCTGTGACATTTTCATACGCATTACTGCTAGCGGCTTTTTTTCTTGCAATTTTTCAATGCGGCGTTCCTCTAGTCGGATTTTATTATCGACGTTTAAGTTGTCTTAAATGGATAAAACCGATTAGTTGGGCTCAATTTATATCCGTTACTTTGGCTTTTTTATGTTTAGCCTATGCTTTTTTAGTCAATGATTTTTCTTTTTTATATGTATTACAAAATTCGAATACACATTTACATTGGTTTTATCGAGTGGGTGCAGTATGGGGTGGACATGAAGGTTCGATATTACTTTGGGTTTTTATTTTAAATCTATGGACAGCGGCCATTATTGTGTTCGATCAATCTTTAGATCTCGCTATATTAGCGCGAATATTATCGGTGCTTGGATTCATTAGCGCAGGGTTCTTATTATTCCTGTTGACACTCTCAAATCCATTTAGTTTAGCAACGGAAAAAGTATTAGATGGGCGAGATCTAAATCCTTTACTACAAGATCCAGGTTTAATAGTTCATCCTATTTTATTATATATGGGTTATGTTGGCTTTTCGGTAAGTTTTGCATTGGCAATGGCCGCATTATTAAGTGGCCGTTTTGATCAACGCTGGGCGGCTTGGATGCGCCCTTGGACCTTAGGGGCATGGTGTTTTTTAAGTGGGGGGATTATTTCAGGTAGCTGGTGGGCATATCGTGTACTAGGTTGGGGAGGTTGGTGGTTTTGGGATCCCGTAGAAAATGTTTCATTGTTACCTTGGCTCGCTGGAACAGCATTAATTCATTCCTTATTAGTAGTAGAAAAAAAAGAATTATTAAAAACCTGGGTAATATTACTCGCTATATTAACGTTTGCATTAAGTTTAATAGGTACTTTTATCGTTCGTTCGGGTATTTTAATTTCTGTTCATGCCTTTGCTGTTGATCCTTGGCGTGGTGTTTTTATGTTCGGTTTATTTATTGTATTGATAGGGATGGCTTTGGGCCTGTATGCATTAAAAATTCACTCTTTTAAGCAAACTGTTTCTCATATTAGTTTATTTTCGCGCACAGCACTTTTAGTTGTAAATAATGCATTACTGAGCGTAGTCGTGTTTACCGTGTTACTTGGTACACTTTATCCTTTAATCATTGAAGTATTAGGTTTAGGCAAGCTTTCCGTGGGCGCACCCTATTTTAATAAAGTATTTATGCCATTTGCTTTTTTATTATTATTTTTTATGGGCCTTTCCTATTTAATACCTTGGCAGAAAAATGTGCGCGGCGAAGTGCTAAAAAAAATAGTTCGTCTCTTATTAAGCGCATTCAGTTTAAGTTTTGTATTGATTGTTTTATTTAGTCAAGAAATGCAATGGCAAGTACTGATAGGTTTGGCTTTAGCCTTATGGATTATCTTAAACACTTTACAATTGCTGTGGGAGTTGTTTAAAAAAAAGGTTAGCTTAAAAAATATTTTTAAAATGCAAGGAGCCATGTTAATTGCACATTTAGGTGTTGCGATTGTTGCGATAGGTATTATTTTAAGTAGTTATTATAGTCTTGAAAAAAATGTACGGATGCACATTGGAGATAGCTTGTTGGTAGGGAAATATGATTTCAAATTGTGGCAGATTCATGCCTTGCAAGGACCTAATTACACGGGTGTGTTCGCCCGCGTTCAAATTAATCCACCGGACAAGCAGTTTCTCCATCCGCAATTACGTTATTATCCGATAAGTGATCTAATGATTAGTAAACCCGCGATAGCGGTTGGATTCTGGCGAGATCTTTATGTCTCTTTGGCTGAACCGGTGGGCAAACAGAGCTGGACTCTGCGCTTTTATTACAAACCTTTTGTAAGTTGGATTTGGATAGGGGGTCTATTTATGATAATAGGAGGGATAGGGGCCCTCTTATCCAGACGTTACCAAAAAATTAAAATTTGATATTGATGCGTGCTATAATTCCGTTTATTATTTTACTAATCCTCGTTTTTTTTTTCTGGCGTGGCCTGGAAAAAGACCCCAATCTTTTGCCGTCGCCGTTAATTAACCACAAAGTTCCAGAATTTTCTGAAATCGATTTATTAAAAAATAAATCAATACTCAAAAATGAAATATTTTTAAGGCATTGGACGTTATTAGTAGTTTGGTCAAGTTGGTGTTTAACCTGTGCCGATGAGCAGTCTTTTTTATTAAATTTGGAAAAAAAACATAAAGTGACTCTTTTTGGTTTAAACTATCGTGATGAATTAAAATCTGCACAGCAATGGTTGAGGCAAAAAGGTAATCCCTATCAAAAAATTATTTTTGATCCTCAAGGTTTGTTTGCGATTGATTTAGGTGTCTATGGTGTTCCGGAAAGCTATTTAATTGATCCACAAGGCATCCTACGTTATAAACACGTAGGTCCATTAACTGAAAATATTTGGGTTAAACAAATGCAAACACTCATTGATAAAAGGTCAAAATAATGAAATCAGATAAGCTAAATAGAAACTTTTTAACTTGGCTTGTTCCGGGAGTATTTATCGCTACCATTTTTTTTGTTAACTTAACACAAGCTGAGCCCAATGAAATCTATTCTTTTAACTCGAAACAGAAAAGATTTCAATTTGAAGAAGTAATCCATGAAATGCGTTGCCTCGTTTGTCGAAATCAAAATTTAGCGGATTCAAATGCACCACTTGCCAACGATTTACGCTTAGTGATTTACCAACGAATTTTGCGTGGCGAATCAGTCGATCAAATAAAAAATTATTTAATTAGTCGTTATGGTGATTTTATTTCCTTTAAGCCTATGTTTTCACGTATCACCTTTTTCTTATGGCTATCACCGTTTATTTTATTATTAGCTGTTTTGAGCATACTATTAATTAAATTTAAAAAATTTGATGCTCGAATATCTAAAAATTAATGCAAAGTGATTAGGTGGCGTCTATCTGGTTAGTAAATAATTTCTACAATGAATATTGCATATTATTGGTATTATTAGAGGAAGGGTTCAGATTAATATGTATAGAAAATCCTGCGTCGGGTATTTCATTGCCAATGGCGGCCAGTTATTGCGAACTGAGGATTAGTAAATGTCTTTTTTCATTAAGCCCTACAATTTGTAATGATTTTGTGTCAAGTAGTTTGAAGTGAGAATCCAGCATATGGATCTCTTCAGTAGGATAGAGTCCTTTCATCGCTAAAAATATTCCATTCTCACAGCGCAAATGTTTTGTTTTCTTTAAAAACTCATTAAGCTGACTAAAAGCACGGCTTATTATGCTATTAAAACAATTTTCAGGATGATATTTTTCGACACGCATGAGGATGATGTCAATGTTGGCTATTGCTAATCTCTGACGTATATGCGTTAAAAATCGGGTTTTTTTTCCATTACTATCGAGCAATACAAAATGAAATTGAGGGTGTGTAATGGCTAGCGGGATACCCGGTAAGCCAGCACCGGTGCCGACATCTAAAATGCATGGGCCTTGTAAGTAGTCGCAAATAGAAAGACTATCAAGAATATGTCTAGTCAGCATCTGTAAAGGATCGCGAATACTGGTTAGATTATGTACTTGATTCCATTTATGTAATAGCAAGACGTACTCAATCAGTTTTTCGCTCATGACTGCGCTAATACGTAAATGATTTTGATTTAATTGATTTAAAAGTGCAGTATGTAACTGAGTAAAAGTGAGCATTTTCATGTTCCGTCAGTGAGGATATTTTTTATAAAAAATTTTCTAAGCCATAAACTAATTTTTTTAGTGACATCACTTTTTTACAAGCAAGTAAAATGCCAGGCATGTAGGCATGACGATCGATGGTTTCATGGGAGATAATGAGATTTCCACCCAAATGTCCAAACAGTATATCTTGTTTTGCCAGAAACCCTGGCAGACGTAATGCATGTATTGGGATTTGATTTTTAATAGCGCCGCGTGCACCGGCTAATGTTTCATGAATTTGTTTGCGGCTAGGATGTGCCTTTCTTGCAGAACTAAGGAGTTCTGCAGTTTTTATAGCCGTTGCAGAAGGAGCGTCAAGTTTTTTTTCGTGATGTGTTTCTATAATTTCACATTCTGGAAAATAATGTACGGCTTGTTCAGCCAAGCGCATCATCAATAAAACCCCTATACAAAAATTGGGAGCAATGATCCCACCCCGTTTCTTTTCAAGACAAAGCTTTTGTAGTTCTTTTATTTGTTCGGGAAGTAAGCCGCTGGTCCCAATAACAGGATGCACATCCGCTAGTATGATATGTTGAGTATTTTCAAAAACAGCGGCTGCATTGGTAAAATCAATGGCAATATCTGCCTTACTAGATAGTAATGATTTTTTTAATTCGTTGCTATTGTGCGTTTCTGCAACTAATTCTAAAGTCGGATCCTGTTGAATTGTTTTAACAGTGATTTGTCCCATACGCCCGGCAGCACCGTTAACGAGAACACGAATTGACACAAGACATTCTCCTGTTGTTACAAGGGATTAAAGGTGACTATACTCTATATATTATGAAATTATCTAGTAAAGCAAATTTTTATCTTAGTATAGCTACTTTGATGTGGGGGATTACTTTTCCATTGACTCGAAACGCATTAACGGAGGTGGATCCCTTTGTATTTGTCAGTTTACGTTTTGCAATAGCGACATTAGTTTTATTGCCAAGTGTTTGTAGTTTATTTTGTAAAACTACACAAAACACTTTGCGAGGTAGTTTAATCATAGGGGGTCTCAATGCTGCCGCGTATCTTTGTCAAACGATAGGTTTAGAAACTGTGCACTCTGCGCGAGCGGCCTTCATTACTGGGGCCAGTGTTATTTTTGTTCCTTTTTTGGCACCTTTATTTAAGTTAGAAAAACCCAGTCGCTTAGATTTATTATGTGCGGGTATAGGCTTTATCGGTCTTTATATTTTGATGGATATTGGACATCTTTATTTAGGCCATGGTGACTTATGGGTTTTTTTGGGAGCTATCTTTTTTTCATTGCAAATCACGTATCTTCAACGTATTAATTTATTGATCAAAGATTATCAATTATTAACCTTTTATCAGTTGCTATTTACTGTTCCTTTTGTATTTTTATTTACTAAAGGGCATTCTTTTAGCGCTGCTTTACAGCCACAAGCACTCATAGGTATCCTATTTTGTGCTATATTTGCAACCAGTTTGGCGTATTATTTACAAAATAAGTATCAAAAATTTACCAGTGCCCCTAAAGCCGCATTAATTTTTGCATTGGAACCGGTATTTGCTAGCCTATTTGGCGTGTTGATTAACCATGAGACACTCGCAAAAACTACCCTTATTGGCGGCGCATTATTGTTGTTAAGCTTAATTCTTCCGTCAATAGTGAATATGAAAAAAGAGTCTGCTCCTTTCATCAAATAATAGGTAAAAAAATGACTGAAGTAAAAACTACCTGTCTGAAAGATTACACGCCACCCCATTTTTTAATAAATTCCGTTGAATTAACTTTTAAATTAATCGAAGATTTAACGCAGGTTAACTCGAGGTTGTTTATAGCGCGCAATGTATTATCAAAGAATAAAAATAAACCTTTGGTTCTACAGGGTGAGCATTGTGAATTGAAAGTCATTAAGCTGGATGGACGACAATTATCACCTCATGAATACTATCTCAAGGATAACGAGTTAACTATTTTAAAAACTCCTGATGAATTTACGCTTGAGATTGAAAACACTATTAAACCTAAAGAAAATACAGCATTAAACGGCTTGTATGTTTCACGTGGGATCTTTTGTACTCAATGTGAAGCAGAAGGTTTTCGCCGAATTACTTATTTTTTAGATCGACCTGATGTCTTAGCACATTATACCACGACGATCATTGCGGATAAAACAAAATACCCTATCTTGTTATCTAACGGGAATAAAATTGCACAGCAGGATTTGGATAATAATCAACACTCTGTGACTTGGGAAGATCCTTTCAAAAAACCCAGTTATTTATTTGCTTTGGTTGCAGGGGATTTAGAGTGCATAGAAGATGAATTTATCACTCAATCTCAGCGTAAAATAACGTTACAAATTTTTTCTGAAAAGGGTGAGAAAAATAAATGTCATCATGCGATGGCTTCTTTGAAAAAAGCGATGCGATGGGATGAACAAGCCTATGGACGTGAATACGATTTAGAACTATTTATGATGGCTGTCATTGATGATTTCAATATGGGTGCCATGGAAAATAAAGGCCTAAATATTTTCAATGCCCAGACCCTCTTAGCAGATCCCAATTCAGCCACAGATGCGGATTATAGTTATATTACTAAAGTCGTCGGTCATGAATACTTTCATAATTGGACAGGTAATCGCATTACTTGTCGCGATTGGTTCCAATTAAGCCTTAAAGAAGGCTTGACTGTTTTTCGTGAACAGGAGTTTAGCGAATCGATTGATAACCCTGTGACTGAACGTATTCACGCTGTAAGACAATTAAGAACATTGCAGTTTGCTGAAGATGGAGGTCCTTTAGCCCATCCCGTGCAACCGGATTCTTATATTGAAATCAATAATTTTTATACGATGACAGTGTATGAAAAAGGGGCTGAGATCATACGCATGATGAAAGTATTAGTAGGTCCAGAATTATTTCGTAAAGGCATGGATGATTACTTTACGTCCTACGATGGACAGGCGGTTACTATTGAGGATTTTGTTACCTCTATTGAAAAGGGGAGCGGTTATGATCTACAACAATTTCGTCGCTGGTATAAGCAGTCGGGAACACCCGAATTAAAGGTGGATTATCATTATTCGAAAGAAGAGAGAACATTTGATTTGATTCTGAAGCAACATTGCCCGCCGACACCGGGTCAATCGACTAAACAACCTTTCTATATTCCTTTAGTGATGGCTTTATTAAAACCTGATGGCCAGCCGATTAATTTACAACTTATTGGTGATGATACGACAAGGGGCAAAGAATGCACACTTAAACTGAGAGAGTCTGAACATGTTTTTCAGTTTATTAATGTCGATGTTAAACCGCTTCCTTCTTTATTAAGAAATTTCTCTGCGCCTGTAAAACTGAAGGTTAAATATTCTGATGAAGATTTAGCATTTTTAATGCAATCCGACACGGATGGTTTTAATCGCTGGGATGCGGCTCAGGAACTGGCCACTCGAATTGTGTTACGACGTATCCAATCGTCAACTTCAGCAGAAGATTCCGCCGTACAATTCTTGATTAAAGGGTATGAAAGGTTATTTGATGATAATAAACAGAACCCTAGGGATTTATTAGCCGAACTCCTCATTTTACCGAATGAAACCTCTTTTGCAGAACAAATGCCTATTATTGATATTGAGGGTATTCATGAGGAAAGAGAATGGTTGCGTTTTCAATGTGCTAAAAAATTAGAAAATAATTTTTTTAACTGCTATCAGGCTTGCCATGATTTAAAGCCATATGTTTTTAATAAACAATCGGTAACAAACCGTCGTTTAGCTAATATCAGTTTAACTTACTTAATGTTACTACAAGATCCAAATGTACATCATTTATGTATTGATCATTATAAAAAAGCGGATAATTTAACCGATCGAATAATCGCATTAAGCGAAATAGTGAATCACAATTTATCGCAACGAGATCATTTTTTACAAGAATTTTATAAAAAAAATTCGCAAAATACCTTGTTAGTTTGTAAATGGCTTGCGATTCAAGCGCGAGCCCCTTTACCGGATACCTTGCATCAGGTTAAAAAATTACTGAAGCATCCTGCTTTTGATTGGAAGAATCCCAATAAGATTCGATCGTTAATAGGCGTCTTTTGTTCAGAAAACCGTATTCAATTTCATGATCGTTCGGGTGCAGGTTACTTATTTTTAAGTGAGCAAATTCAGTACCTTGACCCTATCAATCCACAGATAGCCGCAGGCCTAGTAAAACCTTTCACACAATGGGATCGTTTTGATACGCAGCGTCAAGCTTTAATGAAGGAGCAGTTAGAAAAACTTGTTAAAATACCCGGGCTTTCTTCCGATGTATATGAAGTGGTGAGTAAAAGTTTGTATCGCTCATGAAGAAAACAGACTTTCGAGTATCAATACAGCGTATGTGTTTTTTTAAATAGTCTGTTTAGCTAGAAAGATACCGATTAAGGCAATTAGCATACCAATCATCTGACTAATGCCTAGATATTCGGAAAAGAAAAACCAACCCGCTATCGCAGCGACCATCGGCTGAATAAGCAAAGTAGTTGAAGAAAAAGTGACCGGCAAATAGGGTAAGGCATAAGCAATCAATCCCTGACCGAAAATATGAGCGAACAAAGCTAAAGCAAATAAAATAATCCAAGCCATTTCTGTTTGTGGCATCGCAAGTTCACCCGAGAGGTAGGTAATAGTAAGTAGCGTAAGCATACTGGCAAAGGTTGAAATGGCCATACTGGAGAACGCTGTAAATTTTTTACGCGCCCGATTTAGAGTCAGTAAATAACCCGCATAAAAAAAAGCCGTAATAAAAGCGAATCCATCGCCTATTCGAATATATTTATCCATCTGTAAGCTAGGATGGATTAAGATGGCGATCCCTAAAATGGCTAATAATAAACCAATGACTAATTTTTTTTGGGGAGGTCTACGTAAAATAATCCATCCCCATAATGCGATAATAATAGGGGAGAAGTTAGCGATTAAAGTTGAATTAGCAATGGTCGTATATTGAATAGAGAGATGCCATGTGGCTAGATCACCACCAAATAAAACGCCGGACAGTAATAACCAAAGATAATCTTTCAAAATGGGTGCTTGTTTATCGTCAGGTCGTGTGTAGCCTTGTCCTAGGGAAAGTAGGGTTAAAATAGGAAAAGCAATCGCTACACGCCAAAATCCTGTTGCAATCGGGCCTACTTCACTTAAACGGACAAAAATAGGAGCAAAACCGATTGCTACAGCGCCAATGACTAAATAAAGTAGAGCAAGCTTACGTTTCTTTTCTGAACCGATTCTTTTTAAATGTTTGACCATCAATTTAGCTCCAAAAAAACAAAACTTTTACTATTCTTAGATCTTTCAAGGGAAGTGATTTTCTATTACTTCTTAATTAAAGCATAGTTTGTTAGGAGTGCATGGTTAAGTTTTATCAAATGTTTAATAGTTCTTAAAGAATTAAGATTTGCATTAATTTTTCACTAAGTTCTAAAAATATCGTCTATGATAAGACAGTACACTTAAAAAAATGTGTAAATAATAGAGTAAAAATGGACAGGTATGATGCGAGTTTTTTATAGGAGCTACTGTCAATTTGCCATGATTGCCATAATGCTGGGTAGCCTAAGTGCTTGCCTGGTGGGGCCTGATTTTGAAACACCTAAACCACCGAAGGTGAATTATTACACAAAACCTCCCCGGTTTTGCCGAACGGTGAGTGCGCCAGGGCATGGGGGAGCTTCTCAGCAGTTTGTTCAGGCTAAAATTATTTCAGCAGAATGGTGGCGTTTATTTCGTTCACCTAAAATCAATAAACTCATTTGTCTAGGTATTACTCATAGTCCTAATTTAATGGCGGCTAAAGCCAGATTACGTGAAGTGCAGGAAAATTTAAATGCAGGTATAGGAAATGGTTTGTATCCGAATGTTTCAGCAATATTATCGGCGCAAAGGGGTTCAAATACGGGTTTTTTTGATTCGTCTAATGGTTCAAGCACAATAACCACAAGTGGAATACCGGCATCCGTATTTAATCTATTTAATGCTACATTAAACGCTTCGTATTTAGTTGATTTTTTTGGAGGCGTGCGTAGACAAATCCAAGGTTTACGATCGCAAGTCGAATACCAATATTTTGAGCTTCGAGCGGCCTATCTTAGTTTAACGTCTGATATTGTGACGACGGTAATTACAATCGCTTCCTTGCATCGGCAAATTTGTGTCACAAAACAATTGATACGTGAGCAAGCGGAGCAATTGGCTATTATAAAAAAACAGTTTAATCTGGGCGGCGTATCCAAAATTGAGGTCGTCGCACAACAAACGCAATTGGCACAAACTCGGGCGACTTTACCACCGTTAGAAAAAAGTTGGGCACAAACACGCCATTTGCTGGCTATTTTAGTAGGCGCTTTCCCGAGCCAATGTCATGTTATTCCGTCTTTGGATTTAAATGAATTGCATTTACCGACTAAACTTCCTTTAAGTATACCTTCTTCTTTAGTTCGACAAAGACCCGATATACGAGCCGCTGAAGCGTTATGGGAAGCGGCGAATGCACAGGTAGGCGTTGCTACGGCTAATTTATATCCACAAATTACACTCAGTGGTTCTTGGGGAAAATCTAATACAGTCGGTAGCCAAACATTTGGTTCGCAAAGCAATTTATGGAATATTGGTGCCGGATTACTGCAACCGCTATTTCGGGGAGGTGCTTTAATTGCGGAAAGACGTGCCGCTTTTGCCGCTTATGATGCAGCGGCTGCACAGTATCGCGAAGTGGTACTGAAGGCTTTTCAGAATGTAGCAGATACCTTACGGGCTATAGAATCCGATGCGCGAGAAATGCGTGCACAAAAACAGGCCGAATTAGCCGCTTACGCTAATTTTAATTTAGTGAAGCAACAATTTGATTTAGGTGGAGTCAGTTATCTTTCCTTATTAGATGCTCAGCGTCAATACCAACAAACACGTATTAGTTTAGTACAATCACAAGCCAATCGATATGCGGATACAGCCGCTTTATTTCAGGCTTTGGGGGGGGGATGGTGGAACTCAAAGTGTTAAACTATGGTTACAGACGTGCGTAGGTTGAAAAAGCGCTTTAATAGGCCAATGGTCATTATGTTGATCAGTGTCGGTGTGCTTTTTACTTTGATTTTTGGTTTTCAATATCTTAAGCACCTCGTTATTCAACATGCCATGCTAAAAAATACAGCACGTGTTGTTACGGTTTCAGCAATGCGTATTCGGAACTCATGGTGGCAGCCAAAGATAATGACCTATGGTAGTATGCGTGCTGTCAATGGAGTGAACGTAACCACTGAATTAGCGGGGTTAGTACGCGCAGTTTATTTAAAACCGGGCTCAGAGGTTAAAGCAGGGGATATTTTAGTACAGCTTAATGCAGATTCAGATATTGCCTTATTACACTCGTTAGAAGCGCAGGAAAAATTAGCAGAGATTATTTATCATCGTGATAGTGCGCAATTTGCGGTCAAAGCGATCAGTAAAGCAGTGCTTGATACCGATGAGCAAAATCTAAAAAATTTAAAGGCACAAGTGGCTCAACAGGAAGCTATTGTCGCTAAAAAAACCTTAAGGGCACCGTTTAGTGGCCGCTTAGGTGTTTCAACGGTGAATGTAGGTCAATATCTTAATCCAGGCAACTCAATCGTTACTCTACAAGCTTTAGATCCCCTTTACGCTGATTTTTTTATTCCGCAGCAAAAATTATCAAAATTACAGGTAGGTTCGATAGTTAACATCAAAACAGATACCTATCCCGATAAAATTTTTTCTGGGAAAGTGACTACCATTAATCCTATTGTGGATGTTAATACGCGAAATGTACAGATTGAAGCCACCATTGCTAATCCACAAGCTGAATTATATCCTGGCATGTTTGTTTCAGCGGAAGTACAAACCAGTCCAAAGATACAATACTTAACATTGCCACAGTCAGCGATTAGCTTTAATCCTTATGGAGAAATAGCTTATATTGTTCAACAAAAAGGAAAAGATAAAAATGGAAAGCCACAGTTAAGCGTACTACAAACCTTTGTAACTACGGGAGAAAAACGAGGTGATCAAGTTGCAATTTTGGATGGTTTAAAAGAAGGTGAAAGGGTTGTTACGAGCGGACAACTTAAACTTAAAAATGGGAGTCGAGTGGTAATTAATAATTCAGTTGTACCTAATAATAACCCGGCACCAGTGGCTATTGATGAATGATCGGTAGACAGGAAGTCTAAAAGCGCTTTTTTTAATAAATAAGCTTGTTTAGTTTTTTAAGGACGATAAGTTTTTTATGCACTTCACGGATATTTTTATTCAGCGATCCGTATTGGCAACAGTGATTAGTTTATTAATCTTGGTGCTAGGAATACGTTCGCTCACCTTGTTGCAGGTTCGGCAATATCCTTATACTGAAAATGCCGTGATAACAGTTTCGACAGTTTATACAGGGGCTGATCCGGCTTTAATTGCAGGTTTTATTACGACACCACTCGAAAACTCGATTGCGCAGGCACAAGGGATTGATTATCTAACATCCAGTAGTACGCAAGGCAGGAGTTTGATACAAGCGCATTTGTTATTGAATTATGATCCGAATAAAGCATTGACTGAAATTAATACCAAAGTCAATGCGGTTCTTAATCAATTGCCTAAACAGTCTGAACAACCCACATTAAGTATTGCTATTGGTGAAACAATCGATTCGATGTATATCGGTTTTTATAGCCCGAAGTTAGCAAGCAATCAAATTACGGATTATCTGATTCGGGTAGTGCAGCCGAAATTACAAGCAATCAAGGGGGTACAACAAGCAGAGATTGTTGGACAACACTTATTTTCACTTCGAGCTTGGTTAGATCCCGCTAAATTAGCTTCCTATGGTCTAGGTGCTGATGATGTAGCCCTTGCGTTAGCTAACAATGATTTTGTTGCCGCTGTTGGACGTACTGAAGGCGATATGGTTACAAGGGATCTAACGATTAGCACCAATTTAGATAGCGTAGAAAAATTTCAAAATTTAATTGTCAAAGCGCAAAATGGTGCCCTTATACGTTTAAAAGATGTTGCTAAAGTCATGTTAGGATCTCAGAGTTACGATAGTTCGGTAAAATTTGATAATAAACCCGCTGTTTATATTGGGATTAAAGTAGCACCTACGGCTAACGTACTTTCCGTTATAAAAAATATACGAAAAGCCATGCCAGGCATTACTGAACAGTTACCACAAGGATTAAGTGGAAAGATTGTTTATGATGAAAGTCGTTATATCAATAGTTCTATCCATGAAGTGATTATCAGTTTGATAGAAGCTTTAGTCATCGTTACGTTAGTTATTTTTTTGTTTTTAGGTTCTATTCGTTCAGTAATTATTCCTGTTATTGCGATGCCCCTTTCTTTAATAGGAACTTTTTTTATTATGCTGTTACTCGGTTACACAATTAATTTGTTAACTTTGTTAGCCTTAGTATTAGCGATAGGTTTAGTTGTCGATGATGCGATTATTGTCGTAGAAAATATTTATCGGCATATCGAATTAGGTCAATCCCCCTTTAAAGCCGCTATCAAAGGTACGCGAGAATTGGCTAGCCCTATCCTTTCGATTTCAGTGGTATTAATTGCTGTTTATGTGCCGATTGGTTTTATGGGCGGATTAACCGGTGCATTGTTTACTGAATTTGCTTTTACATTAGCAGGAGCGGTTGCAATTTCTGCTATTATTGCGTTAACGCTTTCTCCAATGATGTGTTCATTATTACTAAAGTCTAGTGCTAAAGATAAGCATAAAGGTTTTGTAGGTTATATTGATACTCAATTTGATAAGTTACGTGAATTTTATGAACATCTTTTGCAGGGTTCATTAAATAATGTACAAGTTACGCTTGTATTTGCATTAATTATTTTAGTTAGTATTTATTTCTTATATGCTACTTCTAAGAATGAATTAGCCCCTCAAGAAGATCAGGGCATTATTATTAGTTTGTTAACCGCAGCACCGAATGCAACTTTGCAGCAAACACAATTATATTCTAATCAGGTGTTTCAAATTTTTAAATCTTATCCCGAAACCGATCATATTTTTCAACTAGATGGCGTTGATGGACTTAATACCAGTATCGGTGGCATGGTCTTTAAACCATGGAGCGAGCGCAAGCGCACCACTAATCAATTACAACCACAGATTCAAGATTTATTTGATGGGATAGCCGGAGCGCGAGTGGCCGCTTTTCAAAAACCCTCTTTACCGGGTGGAGGAAGTGGTTTACCAGTGCAGTTTGTTATTACGACAACGGATGATTATTTTAAATTAAATGATATTTCCCAAGAATTGTTAGAAGAAGCGCGTAAAAGCGGCTTATTTGTGTATTTAGATAGTGATCTTAAATTAGATAAACCTCAAACAAGGATACAACTCGATCGCGATAAAGCATCACTACTTGGTTTAACGATGGCCGATGTGGGGAGTTTATTAGCTTCTGCAATGAGTGAGAATTACATTAATTATTTTAATTTTGAGGGTCGATCTTATCAGGTTATCCCCCAAGTCATGCGAGGTTATCGTTTGAATGCCGATCAATTACTTAATTATTATTTAAAGTTAGCTAACGGTACAGTGATTCCTTTATCTACGATTGCACAATTAAAAACGATTGTTGTGCCTGAATCGATTAATCATTTTCAACAGCTTAATTCCGCTATTATTTCAGCCGTGCCTTTTCCAGGTGTCACGATGGGTGATGCGCTGCAAGGTTTGCAAAATATGGCTAAAAAAATATTCCCAGAAAATTACCATATGGATTATGCGGCGCAATCCCGTCAATATCAGCAAGAAAGTAGCGCTTTAATTTTAACCTTTTTTTTAGCGTTAATTATTATTTTTCTTTGTTTGGCCGCTCAATTCGAAAGTTTTCGCGATCCGTTTATTATTTTAGTGAGTGTCCCCATGTCAATTTGTGGAGCGCTTATTTTTATAAGCTTAGGTATTGGTGGAGTAAGTTTAAATATCTACACTGAAGTGGGTTTAGTGACATTAATCGGTTTAATTAGCAAGCATGGAATCTTGATTGTACAGTTTGCTAATGATCTTCAACAAGAAGGATATAAAAAACGAGTGGCGATACAGATGGCTGCTGGAATTCGGCTTCGACCTATCCTAATGACGACTGCTTCGATGGTTTTAGGCGTTATCCCTTTAATTTTGGCGACTGGGGCAGGTGCTATAAGTCGTTTTAATATCGGACTAGTTATTGCCTCGGGCATATCTATTGGTACGTTGTTTACCTTATTTGTCGTGCCGGCGATGTATTTAATTTTAGCTCAGGATCATCATGCCCACACGGCAAGTGATCTTGAGGGAGATCCCATATTAAATGGATAAATAGATTTATTTTAGATATGATCTGGTAGTTATTAAATTTTAGACACAGATAAATTTTTATAGGGATAGTAGTATGAGGTTCGAGGCAGTTATTTTCTCCTTGTTGGGATTAGGGGTGAGTGGTTCTATTTTCGCTGCTGAAATCTATGTCAGGGATAAGACTTATGAGCAAGAAATAATGCAGGCTCAAGTCAATAAGATGGATGGGATAGTGGGCAGGAATCAACCGGGTGGATTTGATCAGGCTTGTGGCTGGAAGTGTCGTATCAACTTAAGTGGCTGGGTGAATACCGATGCGTATATCACCAATACGCCGCCTATTTTTATAAAATTAACTCCATTTACTGATTTATTTTCCACTCGCGGATCGTTGGTTCGGCCTACCAACCAAAGACACAGTGACCTTGTACTCAATAATGCCAATTTGTTTATCGATGCCCGTGTGAATGATTGGATAAAAACCAATATGTCATTCGTATATACCTCTTTAGAAAATTTTCCCGATGGAATTGGTGCATATGGATTTCCTACGTCTTTGTTAATTCACAGAGCTTTAAGTACAACTCGCCTTGATACCGCATATGCTACATTACAACATTTTAATGTTTCACCGGTTTATTTACGTATTGGTAAAGAATATGTTCCTTTTGGAAACTATAATCCTTACAGTTTTGTGACGAGCGAGAACCCTACGCAATTGTTAAGTGAAATTAATGCGACAACAGCGCAATTAGGTTTTACTATGCCGAGTGGGCTGTATGGCGCTATTTATACGTTTTCGGGTCAACCACGACTATCCGATAGAGGTTATACGCATCGGATTCAAAATGGCGGTGTTAATTTAGGTTATACCTATAGTGATACTATTAGTAATTTTAATATCGATGCGGGATACATCGGCAGTATTACGGATACAAACTTTTTATCCGCTTATTATACCAATAAAATCGTAGAAACTGCATTTGTTATTACAGAGACGTCTTTTCCGAATGAAACCAATGTGCCGGGTTTGCCGAATCAGAAAGCTCCTGCTTATAACGTAAATGCGTCATTTCAATGGGGGCCCTTAGATGTAAGTGGTCAGTATATTGCCACAATTCGAAATTTTAGAAAACCATTCCTTTTAGCATTTCCTGTACCACCTGAGCCTTATCAGATACCTCCGCTCACTTTTAAAAAGCCAAAACTTTGGGGTTTTGAGGTGGGTCTTACTTTTGCAGCGATTGCTAATCAATCACGTCTTGCAGTGGGTTATCAAGCCACTAGAAATTTAGCTGGCCTTTTACCTAGGCAACGAGTTTATGTGGATTATTTGATGAATATTAGCCAATGGTTCGATGTGGGAGTGGCTATAATCCAATACAAAGATTATAGTTTGGGAACCGATCAGGTGTTTAGTATAACAGGTAGTGGTAGGCGCGTTATCATTTTGCCCGGAGCTTCAGGAAATAAGTCTACATTA
The DNA here is from genome assembly GCA_947058615.1 of uncultured Rickettsiella sp. Lineage (GTDB taxonomy): Bacteria > Pseudomonadota > Gammaproteobacteria > Diplorickettsiales > Diplorickettsiaceae > Aquirickettsiella. The sequence goes on from CAMSHF010000005.1 coordinate 92,334, forward strand.
GGGCAGTTGCGGGCCAGTATTAAATTTGCTTAGCTAATTTAATACGGTTGCTGCAGTGATTCATCATGTGGATTAAAATAATTTGAGACGGCTCTACGGCGTTGCCAATTTTCCATATAAATATGGGCAAGTTTCTCGTCATAAATGACTAATAAATTTTCTGCATTTTTATTTTGTGCTGCCTTAGTAAAATTATATGATCCGGTAATGACTTCTTTTCCGTCAATAATCATGATTTTATTGTGGGCTATTGCAGGTTTGTCATCGATCCAACAAGGAATATGTTGATTGATTAAAAAACGCGAAGCACTATATCTGTTTGATTTTTGACTTTTATCCAAAATTACATTGACCATTACACCGCGTTTCTTTGCTGCAACCAAGTGCATAGCAATGGGCACGGATGTAAAGCTATAGGCTTGCACAAAAATGGATGTTTTAGCGGTATCGATGACGTCAGTAATTTCTTGACTGCAATTTTGGCCTGGAGTAAAACAAACCTGTATTTTTGGGCAACGATGGGATGGGTTTATCGTGACACCCTGAGTAATAGAACAAATACTGAAGAGGAAAAAAACAGATAATAATTTCTTTAACATAGTATCCAGTGGTTAGTTTTATGGAGTCAATAAGATTTCAAGCAAATTAACTTAATAAGTTTTCTAATAAAGGGGCAAGTTCTTTTTTTTGTATACTACAACGTAAACGTCTGACCCTTAAAATAGCATTTAAATCGGCAAGCGCATTAGAAAAGTTTTCATTCACAATTAAATAATCGTATTCATCATAATGGGTTAATTCAGCTTTAGCGTCAGCCATCCGTTTTTTTATGATATTTTCTTTATCTTGTGCTCTAAGATGTAATCTTTTTTCTAAAACCTCCCAAGAAGGAGGGATGATAAAGATCCCTATGGACTCAGGCATTTTTTCTCTAATTTGGCGGGCCCCCTGCCAATCAATTTCAAGTATAATATCAATGCCGGCTTTAATTTTTTGAGTCACCCAATCCAGTGAAGTCCCATAATAATGACCAAAAACGATAGCCTGTTCTAATAAAGCTTTTTTTTGGATAAGCTGTTTGAACTTTTTTTGGTCAATAAAGTGATAATCGATATCTTCTTTCTCCCCCGGTCGGGGTGGCCGTGTGGTATAAGAAACAGATACCTCTAAGTTCGATACCGATTCTAATAAAGCATTTACAAGACTCGTTTTTCCTCCTCCTGAAGGGGCAGATACAATATAAAGTGTTCCAGGTATATTCATAATTTACTCAATATTTTGCACTTGTTCGCGCATTTCCTCTATCAAGACTTTCATGTTAACCGCTGATAAAGTTAGTTCAGCATTTAATGATTTTGAAGCTAATGTGTTGGCCTCACGATTCAATTCTTGTAATAAAAAATCCAGTTGCTTGCCTTGAGCTTGTTTTTTTAGCAATAATTTCTTAAATTCATGCAGATGGATCTGTAGCCGATCCAATTCTTCTGCAACATCTGTCTTTTGAGCAAATAATAGCATTTCTTGCTCTAAACGGTTAGCGTCTAAGCTTGTTTTAATTTCATGTAATCGAGCGAGAATTTTTTCACGCTGTAGATTTAAAATTCGAGGTACTTGAATCTGAATATGACGAATAAGATCATCCAGTTTTATAATACGTTGATTTAATAATTCGAGGATGGCTTTGCCTTCAATACGGCGTACCTGACAAAACTCATCTAAAGTGTTAGCAAATAAAGTCAATAATTCAGGTTGTAATGTTTCAATGCTTAATTCTGGAAACTTGAGCAATTGTGGCCATCGTAATAATTCCCCAGGGTTTAGCGGGGTATTTGTCTGTGCCAGTTGGCCAATTTTTTTATACGCTTGAATAAGCGATTGAGATAATTTTTCATCAATCTCAATGGGTATCGCGTTATTTTGGAAAGCGTTATAACGTAGCTTTATCTCTATTCTGCCACGATGTAAATAGGCTTTTATCTGTTTACGAATCAAAGGTTCAAGCGCGCTAAAAGTATCCGGTAGAGAAAGTAGAATTTCTAAATAACGATGATTAACACTCCGTATTTCCCAGCTGGCTTGACCCCATTCTGCTTGTTTTTCTTTTCTGGCAAAAGCCGTCATGCTATTGGTCATGGTAATTTTCAAGTTAAAAAGTATAATGTTTTTTTACAGCGTTCTATTCTAATTACTCTGCAAATAAAATCTAGTTTATAAAAGGAAAACAATATGCGTGCAACACAACGTGCTATGAATGAGCTTCGACCTATCACACTGACTCGATCTTATACGAAATATGCGGAAGGTTCAGTACTGGTAGTTTATGGAAATACCAAGGTATTATGTACAGCCAGTCTGACGCCAGGAGTCCCCAAGTTTTTGCAGGGATCCAATCAAGCTTGGATCACAGCCGAATATGGTATGTTACCTCGCGCAACGCATACCCGCACTGATCGAGAGGCGAGTCGCGGTAAACAAACGGGACGAAGCTTAGAAATACAACGCTTGATTGGACGTGTATTACGTGCAAGTGTTGATCTAAAAAATTTAGGTGAGAATACTCTCTTTTTGGATTGTGATGTGATCCAAGCGGATGGTGGAACCCGCACTGCAGCGATTACCGGTGCAAGCGTTGCGTTAAGAGATGCCTTAACTGTCATGCAGAAAAGAGGTGAGTTGCCGCACGATCCATGGCGTTTTCTTGTGGCTGCGGTATCTGTCGGAATCTATCAAGGACAAACCATTCTGGATTTAGATTATACCGAAGATTCTCAAGCAGAAACGGATATGAATGTGGTGATGACCGAACAAGGAAATCTATTAGAAGTACAAGCGGCTGCAGAAAAAAATTCTTTTTCTAAGCAACAATTAGATCAGTTATTAAACTTAGCTGAGAAAGGAATCTATCAATTGTTTGAAAAACAAAAAGAAGTTTTAGCAAAATAAAAAATTTAAATAATTTTTATATTATGTTTAAATTTAGATTTAATCCTTAAAAAAAGAAAAAATCCAGCTAACCCAAAATCAGTGTTCCAATCAGAAATTGAGATGAACTGCACGCGTTAAATTACCTGATCTTAGCTAATATAGAAAAAGTAAAATTATTCAAATGCGCAGGAGATCTGCGTTGATGCCATGTAGGGCTACTTTTTAAAACAACTATAATAACAACGAACTGTCCATTTATAAATTAAGCTTGAAATTTTGAAAATTTATTGAACGTTTTTATTTTTTTGAGTTAGTCTCAAGATCATTGCATTTTCAATAAAATGAAAAACTGGCTAAAATGGAAAATAGTTAAATTTAGTTTATCAGCTTAAGATTTATTCATCAGGAATTTAAGAAATTGCTAAAGCGTGATATTTCGACGAGTAATATATTAATTGCTGCAGCAGGGGGCATGGTCGGTTCTGCATGGTTATTTACCCCTTTTATAGGGGCACAAATGGCTGGGCCGAATGTACTTATTAGTTGGATGATTGCCGCATTTTTTATGTTATTTATTGCGCTGCCGTTATGTGAATTGGGAACGATGCTGCCGATTTCCGGAGGTTTATCTAACTATCCTACTTATACACATGGAAGAGAAGTCGGTTTTTTATTTTCTTGGACTACCTGGCTTGCTTATGTGGTGATGACGCCAATAGAAATTCAAGCGATTTTGCAATATAGCAGTCACTTCTTTCCTTTTTTGTTAACTAAGGAAGTCACTTATTTTAAATTATCACAGAGTGGTTATTGGGTTGCTGTAGTGATTATGTTTTTAATTGTGGTTTTGAATAGCTATGGTATTAAATTTTTAGCAGAATGTAATAAATACGCAAGTATAATAAAATTTCTTTTACCATCAATTGCTATTGTAGCGTTAATCCGTACCTCACCAACCCTACAAAATATCACATTGAATTTAACTAACAAAACGAATTGGATAGAAATATTTTCGGCTTTATCGGCAGGGGGTATCGCGTTTGCGTTTACCGGCTTTCAAAATGGTTTAATGCTAGCGGGCGAAGTTAAAAATCCACAGAAAAGTATTCCTATTGCAATTCTAGGGGCTGTTTTCGTCGGTTTTGTTTTATATTTTATGTTGCAACTAAGCTTTCTCATGGCAGTACCTCAAAGTTATCTGCACCAAGGGTGGCAGCATCTTAGCTTTCCAGGAGATAGTGGACCCTTAGTGGGTTTAACCTTATTACTAGGTCTTAGTTTAGTAGCGCTATTGTTATTGTTGGATGCAGCTTTTTCTCCTCTAGGTACAACCTTAGTTTACACCGCAGCCACTTCGCGGATTTTATATGGGATGGCACTGAATAATCATTTACCTCCTTTTTTTTTAAAACTTAATCGTTATAAAATTCCTTATGTGACACTTTATGCTAATTTTTTAGTAGGGATATGTGCTTTTTTGCCTTTCCCAGGATGGCAAAAAATGGTGGCTTTTTTGTCTTCAGCTAGCGTGCTTTCGTATGGCATAGGCCCTATTTCTCTGCTTGCATTACGAAAAATGCAACCTGAGCAACACCGACCTTTCAGATTATCTGCAAGTTTAATTGTTTGTCATATTGCATTTTACGTCGCTAATTTAATGCTTTACTGGTGCGGGTTTTCGGTGATATGGAAACTTTATGTGGCTATTTTAGTGGGTTTTATTATCTATTTTTGTTACCAAAAGCGTCGTTTTTGGGTCAATAATTTTAGTTTATATTGGTTTTTTTCTTATTTATCCATTGTGTTGTTACTTTCGTATTTGGGCCCATTTGGCGGTATAGCGTGTCTCAAATTTCCATTGGGTATGTTAGTGATCCTCCCTTTTAGTATATTGATGCTTTATCTATCACAATATTGCTTAGTTAAAGATCAAGCCGAAGAAGAATCGCTTGCATTGATGAATAAACAATTACAAGATTTATAATTCAAGCTTCGCCAATAATACGTATTTCAGGTATTAAGCGAATATGAAATTTGTGAAATACACACTTTCCAATCTTTTCAATTAAGGCTTCGATCTCGGTTGCATTAGCCTGGCCCTTATTAATAATAAAATTAGCATGCTTGGTTGATACGGTGGCATCGCCTATCGTCAAGCCTTTAAGTCCGCATGCTTCAATCAAACGTGCCGCATAATCACCCGGAGGATTGCGAAATACTGAACCGCAATTGGGTTCATTCGTAGGCTGAGTGTCGGCACGATATTTCAGTAAGTTCCGAATTTTTTTTAGGGATTCTTCCTTGCTGCCTGATTTTAATTGGAATTCTGCCGCTAAATAGTATTCACCTGGGAATACGCTGACATGACGGTAAGCAATCTTATATTCACTCGGATAACGAATTTTTTTTTCACCTTGCCGATTGACAGTAAGAACAGATTTGACGATATTCCAGGTTTCGTAACCATCACATCCTGCATTCATCACTAAAGCGCCACCAATGGTACCCGGGATGCCCGCTAGAAATTCAGCACCGAATAAATTTTTTCTTGCCGAGAAACGAGCAAAGGCAGGGGAAGCAACACCGACTTCCGCATAGAGTGTTACAGAGTCAATACTTTTTAATTTTTTTAGTGCACCTTGTGTGATAACCACAGTCCCTTGGATACCACCATCGCGAATGAGAGTGTTGCTACCTAAACCTAAAAAAATTAAAGACTCTTGAAGAGGGACTTGTTTAATAAAGTTAATTAAGTCATCGATATCAGCCGGTTTATATAAGCGATCGACTTTACCACCCACTTGCCATGAAGAATATTCAGCCAATGATACATTCTCTAGAAGCTGACCGCGTAAATTTTTCATAATAAGTTATTTACTCTCGATTGAGAGTGCGAGATTCTGTGCAATATTGCCAATATCTCCTGCCCCTTGTAATAACAATACATCACCATCGTGTAAAACTTCATGTAAAGTTTCGGTAAGACTATTTTTATCTTCGATATGGATAGGACTGGATTGATTATTTAAATGTATCGATTTTAATAAAGTGGCACTATCCGCGCCAGGGATCGGGGTTTCGCCTGCTGAATAAACATTAAGTAACAACAAACGATCAACCTCAGATAAAATTTCTACAAAATCAGAAAATAAATCGCGTGTTCGAGTATAGCGATGAGGTTGATACGTCATGACTAAACGGCGATTGGGCCATGCATTGCGAATGGCTTTTACAGTCGCTGCAATTTCGCGAGGATGATGTCCATAGTCATCAATTAATAAAGCATGACCTTGTTTACACTTAAATCTTCCAAGTATCTGGAAGCGTCGATCCACACCACTGAAATGTGATAAAGCACTACCTATCACATCATCTTTAATCCCTAATTCGGAGGCAACGGCAATCGCCGCGAGTGCGTTTAAAGCATTATGTTCGCCAGGTAGATTTAGGGTGATATCCAATGGTTTTTTCTTTGGTCGAATGACACTAAAATAGTTTTTAATCCCTTTTTGCTGAAAAGAGGTAATACGGATATCCGCATCCTCACTAAATCCATAGGTAATAATAGGACGCATAATATCAGGCAAGATCGATCGGACAAAAGGATCATCGGCACACATAATGGCTAAGCCGTAAAAAGGTAAATGCCATAAAAATTCTAAAAAGCTTTTTTTTAATTGCTGAAAATTATCATTGTAAGTTCCCATATGATCCCTATCGATATTGGTCACAATGGCAATCATGGGTTTTAAATATAAGAAAGAGGCATCGCTTTCATCCGCTTCAGCAACAAGGTAACGACCTGTCCCTAAACAGGCATGTGTACGGGTGCTATTTAATTTTCCACCAATAACAAACGTTGGGTCAAGTCCGCCTTCTCCTAACAAACTGGCGACTAAACTCGTTGTCGTGGTTTTTCCATGTGTTCCTGCGACAGCAACACTATAACGAAAACGCATTATTTCTGCGAGCATTAAGGCTCTTGGAACGACGGGTATACGTGCATTACGTGCCGCTTGAATTTCCACATTGTCATCAGACACCGCACTTGAGTAGACAATCACATCGGCATTATAAATGTGTCTTTCATGGTGACCCTGTTGGATCTGTGCACCTAATTTTTTTAGGTGTTGGGTCATGGTATTTTCTTGGAGATCCGAGCCTGAAATAATATAACCTTCATTGAGTAATATCTCAGCAATACCGCCCATCCCAGCACCACCAATACCCACAAAATGGAGATGTTGAATGCGTCCCATTGGATGCTCAACAAAAGGGATTTTCATAACATAAACCTATGATACGAATGAATTAAAGGGGTGTATTGTGGCATTAGTTGTGTATAGGCTCAATAGTTCAATTTTTTATAGCACATTTATTCTAAAGGTGTAGTTGTTGCTATTATCAGAGAATAAAACTGGTTTTTGGGTCGAGTGAGTGGTCTTAGAACGATCTCATACCCTGATAAGAGTCTTACCAATAAATTTATTAAGCCGCTATTTAGCTTTTTTCGTTCAAGGGTATAAAAATAAGCATAGTGAAGTGGAGACAAGTAGTCAAAAATGGCTTGAGAACCTGTTTCCCCTTGCGAGGTATGTGCTTCGAAGAGAACAACGGGTTGGTACTGAATTAAGGTTTGCTTTAGCCCCTGTAGGGCTTGTAGTTCAAATCCTTCAATATCCAGTTTTATTATCCCGATTGAGGAAGCTTTAAAATCCCGATATAAAATGGTATCCCCTTTTTCTACATTAAGCTTTTTATAAGTTGCTGTGTGGGGGCATTTAAGATTGAATTTAGAACCACCTAAATTTTCTGAGTTTTCAATAAAAGGCAGAGTGCCAGATTCATTGCTCAAACCGATAGGAGCCATATGAATATTTTTTGTCTGATTTAAAAAAATGTTCGTTTCCAGTAATTTTAAAGCCGTTGGATTAGGTTCAAAGGCGATCACTTCTTTAAAATAGCGTGAAAAAAAGAGTGAATGATTTCCAATGTTAGCACCGACATCTATAAATGTTTGTTGTTTAAATTTTGCTAAATAATGTTTAAAAACGGTTTCAAAGCTGATTAATAATTCTTCTTCATATAAGCCGTTAAGTACTATCCATTGGCCTATTGCATCACTAGGAACACAGGCCAGCTGAGGATAGTTTTTCAAGCGATTTTTTCTTTGTACTTTTTTTAAGTATCGTCTTAAATGGTGTTGGGAGAATCTTGAATACCAAGGCAAATGATATACAACCCGTTGTATTTCAGAGGATTTCATCCGAAGACGATTTAAAACTAGACGCGCTAAAGAGAAAAACATTTAATTGCAGGCTTTAAATCCAAACTGAACTAAGCGATATTCATAATCGATACGCAATAATAGAGCGAGTAGCGTGCAAGTAATGAGTAAACTGCTACCTCCATAGCTCATCAGTGGTAACGTTAAACCTTTGGTAGGTAATACACCGGTATTGACTCCGATATTAATCATGACTTGTAAAGCGATATTTAAACCAATGCCATAGGCAAGATAAGCGGAAAAAAACTGGCCAATATTAAAACAATGATAGCCTATCGTTAAAGCTCGCCAAACTAATAGTGAGAATAATAGAATCACAAATAATCCACCGATTAGACCTAATTCTTCAGTCAGAACTGCAAACAAAAAGTCGGTATGCCCTTCAGGAAGGTAAAATAATTTTTGTATACTTTCACCCAGTCCGACGCCAAACCAGCCACCACGTCCAAAAGCAATCAATGATTGGGTTAATTGATAACCTGAATCAAATTGGTTAGCCCAAGGATTAAGAAACGTCGTTAAACGTGCTAAGCGATAGGGCGAACTAATGGCTAAAACGCCTAAAATAATCGCGACTCCCGACAGTAAAATGATAAATTGCCAAATGCGTACACCCGCTAAAAATAACATTCCTAAGCTGGTTATTAATATGACGGTGGCTGCTCCAAAGTCGGGCTCACGTAGTAGTAGGAAAGTAATGACGGCTAATACCATTAACGGTTTCAGAAAGCCACGAATTTGATTTTGTACTTGTTTTTCTTGACGCACTAAATAGCCCGAGAGATAAACAATCATAGTGAGTTTGACGAATTCAGAAACTTGTAATCCAAAAGGCCCAAAACCTAACCAACGCATACTTCCATTCACTTGTTTCCCAATACCAGGTAATAGAACTAAAAATAATAAACCCATATTAAGCACTAACAATGGCAGGCTGATTTGCTGCCAATAAGAGGTTTTTATTTGTACAACAATGATTCCTACAGCGATTCCTAAGATTAAATAAAAAAGCTGATGGAAAAAAAAATGGAAGGGCTGACCATACTGATGTTCAGAAATCACAATAGAGGTTGAGGCGACCATGAGCAAACCCAAAGCGAGCAAGGTTGCGATGATAATAAGCAACCACCGATCATACAACATAATGGATGAAACATCCGGATTGCTAATTTTAGACATATCAATGGATTCCTTGGGCTAATCCAGTAAAAATATCGCCACGTTCCTCATAATTTTTAAACATATCCATGCTGGCACAGGCAGGTGATAGAAGTACAATATCTCCTGGTGTCGCTGTTCGATAGGCTAAATTCACCGCCTGCTCCATATTGGCAGATATTGCAACCGAAGTGCTTTTTTCTAAAGTATTTTTTAATAAAGGGGCATCTTGGCCAATTAAAATCATTTTTTTAACATAGCGCTTTACCGCCTCGTTTAACAAAGAAAAATTGGCCCCTTTGCCTAAACCTCCTGCAATTAAAATAATTTTACCTGGAATAGAGGGTCCGAACCCATTTAATGCCGCGAGGGTTGCTCCAATATTAGTCGCTTTAGAATCATTATACCAACTGACCCCTTTATGCTCTCTGACCCATTGGCAGCGATGAGGTAAACCTTTAAATTGGCATAGTGCCGTTAACATTTCAGGAGTACGTAGTCCAATAGCATGCCCTATCGTTAAAGCCGCTAAGGCATTGGCCCAATTATGTCGGCCTTTGAGCAACATTTTTTCAACAGGCAGTAATATTTGATGGCCTTCTGCAAGATAGTTTTTTTGCTTGATGCGCTGTAAGCAAAATCCCTGAGAATCAGATTTTGATGGATCGAAGCCGAAACTGATCGTTTTTTTTGTTTTAGATTCAGGATAAGTAGTGCGATCTTCTCGATTCCATAAAGCGATTTCACAGGCATGGTAAATACGCTGTTTCGCTTGTATATAAGCGGCTAAGGTTTTATGTCGATCCAAATGATCCGGACTGATATTGAGTATACAGGCTAATTTAGGCCGCAAACTGTACGTTGTTTCTAATTGAAAACTTGAAATTTCTAATACATAAAAATCGGGTTGAGGTTCATCAAGCAAATCCAATGCCGGTTTACCAATGTTTCCGCCTACAGCCACTTTTAAGTTAGATTGACGTATCATATCGCCTACGATACTGGTTACCGTTCCCTTGGCATTGCTGCCGGTGATGGCGATGAGTGGCGCGCGTGCTTGTTGGGCAAATAACTCAATATCGCCTAGCGGTGTTAGTTGAGATTGTTTAATGATAGAGGCGATATTTTTTTCATTGAGATCAATCCCAGGACTGACAATTAATTCATTACAAAATTTAAAATAGACCGGGTCAAAGGATCCCAAATGATAGGGAGTTTGTGGGAATTCTTTCTGGAATTCCGATAGTTTAGGTGGATTTAATCGACTATCTAAGAGCGTGAAAGGCAGTTTGAGTCGTTTAAAATAGCGTGCGCAGGAAAGGCCCGTTTCACCTAAACCCAGAATGAGACGTTGATGCGGAGTGTGATTAAAGTGTGGCATCAATAATACCGCCTCCTAAACAGTTCTGTTCTTGATAAAAAACAACCGATTGGCCCGGTGTAATCGCCCGTTGTGGCGTTTCAAATTCAACTCGATAAGTACTGTTTTTAGAAGGTTTGATTAGGCAAGGCGTGTCGAGTTGCCGATACCGTGTTTTTGCGGTGCAATTTAACGGTTTTATAGGAACACAATTGTCGATCCAATGGAGCCGTGTACACATCAAAGCAGGGGCAAAAAGTGCCGGATGATTTTCACCTTGCACGACGATTAATGTATTTCGATCGCACTGTTTTTCGGCCACATACCAAGGGATCCCAGATTTTTCTCGTCGACCGCCAATGCCGAGTCCTTGACGCTGACCTATTGTGTAATACATTAGGCCATCATGTTGTCCCACTACTTCACCCTCTAAAGTTTCTATATTTCCAGGTTGTTCCGGCAAATAGGTTTGTAAAAAACTTTTAAATCGACGTTCGCCGATAAAACAAATTCCGGTACTATCTTTTTTAGTTGCATTAATAAATCCGGCGGATTGAGCGATTTCTCGAACCTTTAGTTTAGTCAAGTTTTCGAGTGGAAATAAGGTTTTAGCTAAAGCTTCTTGACTTAAAGTGTATAAAAAATAGGTTTGATCCTTATTTTTATCGGCGCATTTCAGTAATTGGTAGGTATTATGGTTATAGGATTTTCCGGCGTAATGACCGGTCGCAATAAAATCGGCACCACATTCCAGTGCATAAGCTAGAAAGGTTTTGAACTTAATTTCTTTATTACAGAGAATATCGGGGTTGGGTGTACGGCCTTGTTGATATTCTGCTAAAAATTGCGTAAATACGCGATCCCAATATTCCGCTGCAAAATTAATGGTATGCAATGGAATTTTTAACTGATCACAAATAGCTCGAGCGTCCGCAATATCCGCACTGGCAGAACAATAATCTTCGGTATCGTCTTCTTCCCAGTTCTTCATAAAGAGTCCTTCGACTTGATAGCCTTGCTCTTTGAGCAATAAAGCCGTCACTGAGGAGTCGACACCTCCGGATAAGCCGACCATAACACGTTGTTTTTTCATACGATTTTTAAGTGGCATGGTGATAGTATTGGGATGTAATTTACCTCCATTTAGGTTCAGTTTCCAGTCATTGACTCACTAGGTTTTTATAGTCTTGTTTAATACTGGCTTCATCATGCGGAGGAGAAAAAATGGCAATCAATTTACCTTCGGGATTAATTAAATAGAGCGTACCGCTATGGTCGATCTGGTAATTATCTTCCGAAGCTTTGCTTTGCTGGGCTTGGATATAGACAACACCCATCTGTTTACTTAACAGTTGAATGCCCGCTGAAGGTCCTGAGACACCGATAAAATGAGGGTTAAACGCTTTAACATAAGTATCGACGACTTTTGGTGTATCTCTTCTGGGGTCCAGTGTAATGAAGATCACTTGCGGAAGCCGAATTTTTTCGGCCTTCAATTCCTTATAAAGCTGTGTCAATAGCGTCATCGTGAGTGGGCAAATGCTTTGACAATGCGTAAAGCCAAAGAAGAGCAAACTAAAATGACCTTTTAAATTAGAATGAGTAAAAGGTTTGTGACCGTTAACGAGGTGAAACTCAGGGATTAATTGCGGTTGTTCAATATTAGTTGCCGTAACGGGTGGCGGAACGATACGGATTTTTGCAGAATGCCATAGATTGAAACCGATACCTAAGCCTACGGCGAGTACGGCGAAAATAATAAAGGCTAAAAATCTTTTATTAGAGATAGGGCAGGTCATTAAATACTCCTCATTAAAGAATGGTCCATGAACAAACAAGCAAAAAGCATGAGCAAATAAAAATTTGAGTAATGAAAGGTTTTTATTGCGGCGGAGGTTTTGGGTTGCTTTATTAAATTAGCGGCTATCACGATAAAGCCAATATTTAATAGTAAAGCCGCAGTTAAATAAAAAAAACCACTCATGCCAATGCTGAACGGTAACAAACTGACCCCACTTAAAAGCAACGTATAAAGCAGAATGTGTTGTTTGGTAAAAGCAATACCGTGTGTCACGGGTAGCATGGGAAGATGGCTTTTAATATAGTCATCGTGTCTGGCAATGGCGAGCGACCAAAAATGCGGGGGTGTCCAGATGAAAATAATTAAAACGAGAATTAATCCCCCTGGATCAATGTTTCCGGTTACGGCTGTCCAACCTAATAGTGGAGGCATTGCACCTGCCAAACCCCCAATCACGATATTTTGCGTGGTGTGTCGTTTTAGATAGAGTGTATAAATAAAGGCATAAACGATTAAACTAAAAAAGCTTAAAAAGCAGGTTAAAACATTACTGGTTAAGTCTAATACGAGAAGTCCGAGTAAACTTGTACTTAACGAAAATAATAAAACGTGTGAGGTAGAGATTTTTTTTTGTGGTAAAGGTCGTCGTTCAGTTCGTGCCATGCGCTTATCCAAGCGTTGTTCCAATAAATGATTCAGCGCTCCTGCGGAAATAGCGACCAAACCAATCCCTAATAAGGTATATAAACTTAACGACAAAGAAAGTGGCGTTGGAGAGGCTAAGACCATGCCCACCCAAACCGTGATTAACATTAAACCCGTTACACGCCATTTCCCTAATTCCAAATAGATGTGCGTTTTTTTAGCGAGTTCAGCTGAAAAATTCTTTAGCATGTTCTTCCTTTATCTTTTCAAATCCGTTAAAAAATTATACGAGAATAATTTTATTAAAGGTAGAGGTTGACAGAAATAGTCGCGATAATTAGTTCTTTAATATCGCGCTTATTTTTATACCAATATTGTTAATTTTTAAATTTAAATTTTTTTAAACAATTTAAAAAAATAACTGGACAAAAATTATTTAATAATGATAGATTGTTCGCGGTTAAAAATTACTATTTTTAATTAAATAAAAATAATAAAAAAGGGGGAATATTTATGCCGTCAAATGCTCCAGAAAATAAAATAAAATTTATTTCTGTCGATTTAAAAAATAAAGAAACTGATTTTTGTGGTTATAATAAAAGAAATATTGTTTGTATTACTGAAAATAATGAGGTTAAGATTATTAGTTGTAAAGAGAAAGAAATTGAAAATTTTTTAAATAAAAATAATAAAAATAAATTACTATTTTATGTTAAAAGTGGTGAAAAAGAAGAGATCATAAAAAAAATAAAACATGAACTAAAACTATTACCAGAAAAAAGTGCGTCGGAAAAAATTGAATATATTAAGGGTTTTGTAGAAGAAAAATGTAATATTAAAACTTATGAAAGTTATAGATGTATGGTGCAAGCTTTTGATTCCCATACAGGCCTATTAATGTCTGAAATGGAAGCTAAAGCGAAGGAAATGCTCGGTGAGCTAGAAAAAAAATATTCAATTCTAGAGAAAAAAATATCAGAACCTCAGGATACACTGAAGCCGTTGAGTGACATTTTAAAAAAAATGAAGGAAGATCTCAATAAAGACAAAGGTGACGTTCAAACATCTTCTACGGACACAATGCGTCCTTTATTGGATAATTTTCAGAAATCAAAAGAAAAATTTGAAAAGGAATATAAAGGGATAGCATCTAAAATACAAGTTCAATCACTTAAAAATCAAACGAACGAATTAAAAGCCCGTGTTGAAGAGGCTATCCCTTCTGAGGTTTCTCATAAGGAAGCTATTTTTAAAGAAAAACGTGTAATTATTGACTGGGCCAGTAATCTTTCGGACCATTTAGTCGAATTATTAAAAGGCAATACACTTGATGAAGAAGCGATTAAAGGATTAGAAAGTAATTTGGGTGATTTAGAAAAAAAATTTGGTGATCTAAAAAGTGGAATAAATGAAAAATCAGAAGCGACTTCCGAAGAATCAGATAAGTTTTTAGAACATAAAAAAGCACTTGAATTGCTTGCAACTGAAATACGAAACCATACAACTAGTCCAGAAAAAGAAGCAGATAAAAATGCTCTTGTAGAAAAAATTAGCGGTTTATTACAACTGCTAAATTCACCGAAAGAATTGCTGAACTCTATTAACGAACTAAACCAATTTATTAGCGAGAAAAAAGACTCTATTGCTCGTTATACCGGAGGGTTTTCAGGTGCTTTATTCGGTAGAGGTAAATCAGCGTTAGCTGGCTTTCTAGAAAAATTGCAGGGCTTATTAAATGAGATTTCGCGTAAATTATCTTCGAATAACGAAAATACTGAGTCTACCGTTCCTGGGGCGTCATTAAAGGCCTAAAACGAGATTCGATCTAAAAAAATGACTTGCTAAAATTTAAAAAGGGGCTTTTAAACTGTCCCTTTTTAACCTAAAAGAAGACAAATAATAATAGGTTCTAATCTACAAGTCATTCAATAAAAAATTCTATAGCTATTTAAACTCAGAAAAATAAAAAAAGGCTCAACCATGAAAGCCAGTTATCATCTTATTTCAGCAAAAACTAATCAACCTTGTCAATTTAACGAATCTTTTAAAAAAATAAGTGAAAGACCAATCTCAGGTGCTTATCCAACAAAATGGAGTTATCAATCTTTTCCTGGGGTCTCAACTTTTTCTTCACAAATTCCAGAGGTGTCAAAAAACAAACCAACCGGAGCGAAATTACCTAAATTTTTAAACAGACTGACTCAATTCTTTATTTTAAATAAAGCGAATTATGTAAATGGATCAAAAAACTGTGATGATGAATTTATTTATTATAATTCTGGACTTGTTCCCACCAAGTGACTTCATTTAAGCTAATATTTAATGTAATAAGTGTTAATAAGAGCAGTGCGGCGATGGCATTATGCGCCATCGCAATAGGTAAAGGCAACATCCATACCACGTTTAGTGCGCCTAGGCTAATTTGCATCACTAATAATAAGGCGAGTAGAAACGCTATACGGCGCATAAAATGGGTGTTACTTATATTAACTATTTTGTAAATTAGTAAACCGAGATAGAGACTCGTGATCACGGCCATGATGCGATGGCTCATTTGTATGGCGGTGCGTGCGGTAGGCGATAAGATTCCGCCTTCGTAATTGACCGCAGTATTCCAGTGAAGGTGAAAACCCTCATGGAAACTCATAGCGGGCCACCATCGATTTTGACAGGTAGGGAAATCGGGACAAACAAAAGCCGCATAATTTGCACTGGTCCATCCGCCGAGGCAAATTTGGATAATTAGTAATACTAAACCGAATGTTGCCCAAGATTTTAGTGTTTTATGGAAATTTGAAGCTGGCTTTGAGAAGAGGCGGGCAAGGCGGCAGATTAAGATCCAAAGCAAGCTTAATAAGGCCAAACCGCCCAGTAAATGGGACATCACTATCAGGGGATTCAATTGGAGTGTCACGGTCCATTTTCCTAACAAGCCTTGAAAAAATAGTAAAAAAAGCAGAAGAACTGCAATTTTGACCGGTTGTTGAGGTAAGCGATATTGATAAATAATCAAAACTGTGGCAGCAAAACTTAAAATAACTAAGCTTGCGGCGGCATAGCGATGAATCATTTCTGGCCATGCTTTTTTTGGATTTAGGGTTTTCCCTATAAAAGGTCCATGGCTGATTTGTTGTGTGTGGTTCGGTAATGTAAATTTCCCATAACAAGCTGGCCAATCCGGACATCCTAAACCGGCGTCTTTTAGTCGCGTGTAGGCCCCCAGTAGCACAACACTAAAAGCGACTAAAAAGGCAATACAGAGAAAATATAAAGCAAATTTGTTTTCCGATAACATGTCTTATCCAGTGGTTGAAATGGTTAATAAACGCGATAAATCCTGATACATCGCTTCGCCCGGTGCATCGCTGGGATAATATAAAATAATCTTTCCAAAGGGATCCGCTAAATAATAGGCATGGGAATCGTTATTTATTTTCAATCGTGCAAAATAGTTATCTAATTCAAGTTTAGAAATGCTATAGATGACTAAATGGGGATCTTTGTTGATGCGTATAGAAGGTGGAAGTGGTTTGTTATTGGCAAGTACTACGCCATACTTTACGCGATAGCGATTTTTACCAAGCGCTAGCACAATTTGGCGCAGTGTATTTAAATTTTTTTGACAGTGTTCACGACAGGATGATTTTGTTAAATAAAATAAAAACCAGCTTCCATTAAGTGAACGTAACGGTGTTCCATGAGAAATTAATTTTATCTGCTGTAGATTGAAGCTCGAAGCGATAAGAGTGCCTTTATTGACTGTTTTGTGATGTAGCCAAAGTGGATTGTTATTATAAAGTAAGATTGCGGCTATTAAGGGAGTTAGAAAAATTACTATTAATAACAGAAAAATAAAGAGATAATTTTTGGATGGTTTGTTTTTCATAAACGACGAATATGTGGGCTAAAAAAAGCAATCAATAAGGTTAAACTTAAGCAAAACCATTGAAACGCATAGGCATAATGCCGGTTGGCTTGTAAGGATACCGGTTGCCAAAGGGGTGTAAAACTGTAATTTTGTTTAGTGCTTATGATGAGCATAAAAGGTTGAAAATGATTTTTTTTTAAAAAATCGGGATCGGTGGTTTGAATTCTCTTAGGCCATGCCGGTACATCGTTTTGTTTAAAACTAAAACTTTTATTAGGAAAAACAATCAATCCTTTTATGCTTAATTCGTTTTCAAAAAAACCGAGATCAGGAAGCTTTTTTCTATTGAGGTTTTGCGGGATCCAACCTCTATTTACTAGGATGACTTCATGGGATCCTTTTAAGATAAAAGGGGTGAGTACCTCATAACCAATTCTGTGTAAATAGATTCTATTTTCTAATAGAAAACTATGTTGATTGTCAAAATGACCTCGCATAATAGCAGGAAAAAATTTTTTACTCGAATCAATCTGTTTATCTAAATTTACATTAATGGGCGTTGATAAGGAACGTTGGTCAAAGATTTTTTGAATGTTAGCTTTAAAATTACCCCGATGAATCTGCCAACATCCTAAATAGATGAGTAATGGGAACAAAAACAGAACGATTAATGTGGGGATTAACGTCGCTTCAAAGCAATAATCTTTAAATTTAATAAAAACGATATTTTTATTCATTGTTTTAAAAAACCAAAAAAAATCCCAACAGCCAAATAGCAGCAAGAAAATCCCACCACCAAACGGTGGCATCAAAGGAAAATGAATTTTTTTCCAATAATTGATTACGGTAAATACGAAAGCATACAATACCCATGAGCAGTAAAGCGCCCACACTATTTAGCGAATGTAATCCTAAAAAAGCGATAAGAAAACTACCATAAACGCCACTTTGAGTGATGATATGTGCATTGATGAGCTGAATTAGATAATAGGTTTGAGAAATTAAAAAAATAAACGCTAAAAAAATAGCTAGATTTAAACTAAGTCGACATGATTTGTGACCCATGCTTTTTTTCTGGTAGCGTGCAGTCGTTAAAAATAAGGCACTCGCAATGAGAATGATTAAATTAATGAGTGGAATTTGATGCAAGGAACTTAAGCTGAATGTATTCGCCGCTGTTGTAGCGCTCGGCGGTTTGAGTAATGGCCAATGTTTAGCAAAATCAGGCCAAATTAAGTAATGCGTTAACTGTGAGGCATCACCACTTTGACCCGCTAACCAGGGAGCAATTGAAAATCTTACATGAATAATAGAGCCGATTAATAAAGCGAATAAAAAGAATTCGGAGACTAAAAACCAACACATGCCCCAACGAAAGGTTTTATCCATTTGTTGATTGTATAAGCCGGCATTGCTTTCTTGTGTGACATTCCAAAACCAACCCCCTAGCATAAACACTAAACCCACTAGGCCTATCATAAATGCAATAACTCCCCATTTCTGTTCTAAATTAAGCGAGCCGAAGGCTAAGAAAAGGAGTGCCAGTGCGCCTATAATAGGCCACGCACTTTGTTCAGGTACATAGTATGAGGCTTTGTTTTTCATCCGTGTTTGTCCTTAAATCACATGAGTAAATATCGTGCCTACAAGAAATAAATTTGGTATGAAGGCATTAAGCGGGAATACGTCTTAAATTTTGCGACACTAATTTTGTCTTTTTTAAACCGCTTGTGTCAAATAAAGTATAGGCTAAGGTAATCGTATTAATATTTTTAGGTAAATGGGGATCAATATGAAACAAAACCGGCATATCGCGGTGCTGACCGGGATTAAATGTTTGTTGTGTAAAGCAAAAACATTCTGTTTTCTTTAAGTAACGTGCCGCTAATCCGGGAGAAACACTGGGAATCGCTTGTACGGTCATTGGTTGTTTTGAATTATTTTTTGCTGCAAAGTAAATCAAAATATTTTCACCGGGATGTAATTGGATATGTTGAAGTCTTGGATAAAAATCCCAAGGGAGATAGTTATTGTTATTTGTCATAAACTCCACGCGAATACTGCGCGATAGATCTATCTCATGCGAAGCATGATAAGCATTTTTATCCGTTTTCCCATTAATGCCTAAATTTTTACACAGTACGTTATAAAGTGGAATCATGGCGAATCCAATGCCAAACATACTTAATGTTGTCATACAAAGCAGAATGAAAATCTTTTTATTTGAACTTTTTGCTATCATAAAGCAATAGGCTTTGTTTTATTCAAATTTGGGCGGTGTTGTAAAACTATGTAACGGAGGCGGCGAGCTTAATGTCCATTCTAGGCCTTCGGCGCCTTCCCATACTTGAGCGGTGGCCTTTTTCCCTTTCCCACGTAGGGCTTGAATAATCATATAAAGAAAGAAGAGTTGTGCAAAACCGAATAAGAAGGCGCCTAAACTGGCAATCGCATTAAAATTGGCAAATTGTAAGGAATAATCGGCGATACGTCTTGGCATTCCGGCAAGTCCTAAAAAATGCATCGGAAAAAAGGTAAGATTCACACCGATAACCGATAACCAAAAATGACATTGACCTAAGCGTTCGTTATACATCACACCCGTCATTTTAGGCAGCCAATAATAAGCGCCTGCAAGTGCAGCAAATAACGCACCAGGCACTAACACATAATGAAAATGCGCGACCACAAAATAAGTATCTTGATATTGAAAGTCAGCAGGAACCAAAGAGAGCATAACACCTGAAAAACCACCGATAGTAAATAAAATCACAAAGGCTAAGGCAAACAACATCGGTGTTTCAAAACTAATGGCACCACGGTACATCGTTGTAACCCAATTAAATACCTTTACGCCTGTGGGCACGGCAATGAGCATCGTGGTGTACATAAAAAATAATTCGGCCGCTAAAGGGACACCGGTAACAAACATATGGTGCACCCAAACGATAAAGGATAAAAATGCAATGACTAACATGGCATAGACCATAAATCGGTAGCCAAAAAGTTTTTTGCGACTAAACGTTGGAATCACTTGAGAGATAATTCCGAAAGCGGGAAGAATAATAATATACACTTCAGGATGCCCAAAAAACCAAAAAAGATGTTGATAAAGTAAGGGATCGCCTCCACCCGCCGCATTAAAAAAGCTTGTTGCGAAATGTCTATCCATGAGCATCATGGTAACGGCCGCGGCTAAAACGGGCATGACACCAATCAGCAAAAAAGCAGTCACCAACCAACTCCAACAAAATATTGGCATTTTCATCAGTGCCATCCCTGGCGTTCGAAGATTGAGTAACGTCACAATAATGTTAATGGCACCCATTAACGAGGAAAGCCCCATTAAATGGATGGCAAGAATTAAATAATCGGTGCTAGCGGGCCCATAGACTGTTGATAAAGGAGCGTACATCGTCCAACCAAAATTAGGCGCTGAACCGTCCATAAAAAGCGTACTAGAAAGTAAAATAGCGGCCACTGGCAAGATCCAAAATGCCCAATTGTTCATACGTGGCATCGCCATATCCGGTGCGCCTATCATGAGTGGAATCATCCAATTTGCAAAGCCTGAAAAGGCGGGCATGATGGCTAGAAATAACATCACTAAACCATGCATCGTGGTCATTTGGTTGAAGAATTCGGGAGCTAATAAACGGGCGCCCGGTTGAAATAACTCGGCTCGGATCAATAACGCAAAGATTCCACCAATAAAAAACATAAGTAAACTAAAAAGGAGATAAAGTGTTCCTATGTCTTTATGATTGGTAGTGAACAGCCAACGCTTAATGAAGGTTACAAAGCTTTTTAGGGGTGAATGACTCAGATCAAGTGTTTGTTCCATGAAGAGGTTCTCCTGATTGTTGTTGGGCCCATCGATTAAATTCTTTTTCGTTAACCGCTTTCACAACGATAGGCATAAAGGCATGGTTTGTTCCACACAGTTCTGCACATTGGCCACGATAGGTGCCTTCAGATTCTATTTTTGCCCAGGCTTCATTAATAAATCCTGGGATAGTGTCGCGTTTAATGCCTAAAGTGGGTACCCACCAGGAGTGTATGACGTCATTTGAAGTAAATAAGAATCGAATTTTTTTATGTGTGGGTACCACTAAGGGATGATCCACTTCTAATAAGTACCATTTATTTTTTTTAGCTTGATTCTGTAGTTCTTCAGCCGGTGTTGATAGATTACTAAAAAAATCGATACCTTGATCCAAATAAGCATAACGCCAACGCCATTGATAACCGGTGACTTTTATAGTGAGTTCAGGATCCGAATTATCATTCATTTTGATCAAGGTTTTAGTGGCGGGTATGGCTATAACGATTAGTATAATAAAAGGGACGACGGCCCAGGCAATCTCTAAGAAAAAGTTTTCGTGAAATTGAGCCGCATGAACACCCAATGATTTTCTATGTCGAATGAGTGAGTAGATCATAATGCTAAATACCACAACAGCGATTCCTACGCAGATCCAAAATATCAACATGTGTAAGTGATAAATAGAATGACTGATAGGCGTGACGCCGGGTGCCATGTTGATTTGCCAGGCCGCCAAAGCCCATCGGGGACTCGTCAGAAAAATAAGGCAAATAAAAAAAATTAAGAAAAATTTTTTAATGGGATTCATGTACCGTTATCCTTTTTTATTACTTTTACAATTTAGAGCCTTCAGTGCTTTACCATAAAAAATAATTGCCTGTAGTTTTGCTTTTTTGAACCATAAATATAACGCTCGCTTCCAGTTCAGCATCACTACATTGCTTGCAGTTACCTTTTGCAGGCATTTTGTTGTACCCGTTTATCGTATGTTCAAATAATACATCGATATTTTTTGCAATAATGGGTTTCCAGGTTTTTTTATCGCCTAAGACAGGGGCGCCCCATTTTCCATAGTTATGACAGACGGCACAGTGTTGTTGATAAATCTGTCTTCCGACTTCTAAGCTAAGCGGTATTTCCTGTAGCGGGATGGTTGTCGTTGCCACCCCTTGATCAGGCAGAATAAGATAGTCAACTGCCGCTTTTATCGCATCATCTGAACAGCCTGTGCAAGTACCTTTAGGTGGCATCGAATTAAATCCATGGATTGCTCGCTCATAAACGATATCTTTTCCTTGTCTTAAACGTTTTTTCCATTCCGCGGCATCACCTAACTTAGGGGCGCCGGCGGCTCCGCTGGCATGACAAACTGCACAATAAGACGCATAAACTTTGTGACCTGTTTTAGCGGTAATAGGTCCACTGAAAGCCGAATAAGGGACCTGGCTTTTGACTGTTTTTAAGTAAATTCCTATGGCGTCCAGATCCGCAGTTGATAAATACTTAAGACTGTTACTGTTTACTTCGGCCATGGGCCCTTCAACGACACCGGCGTTTCTTAGCATTTTGTTTTGTTTAAAGACCGCGCGGATAGCATCGATACTGATTTTTTTTAGACCACTTGAACTGATATTAGGTGCGTAATAACCTTGGATAAAGCCTCCCGTTAGATAGTATTTCTTTTTTTCTGCACCCAATAAATTGAGAGGAGTATGACACATTCCACAATGGCCTAAGCCTTGAACTAAATAAGCACCACGATTCCATGATTCGGTTTGTTGCTTATCGGTTATATAATCCCCTGGGCGAAGAAATAAGATTCGCCACCCTAACTGCAAAAAACGCCAATTAAATGGCCACATCATTTCATTAGCCGGGTTAACTTTTTTAACCGGTGCAATGCTAAATAGATAGGCTTTGATTGCTAATAAATCACGGGGATTAATTTTTGTGAAGCTTGCAAATGGAAATACTGGAAAATAGTAACTTCCGTTCGGGGCTATTCCTTCATGCATGGCGCGAATGAAATCTTTATCGCTCCATGTTCCTATCCCTGTGGTTTTATCGGGTGTAATATTGGGAGAGTAAATACTTCCAAAAGGGGTGTAAATTTCCAGTCCGCCTGCAAAGGGTTGGCCATGATGCTTGGTATCCGTATGGCAAGCAATACAATCCCCGGCTTTACTTAAGTATTCACCACGCTTAATGAGTTTACGTAATTCAACATTTTGAGGATAATGAATGGCAGGATAGGGAATATTGAGTTCAGGATTTTTTCTTAGGCTATTCGAACTGGCAAAGCTTAAGCTTGATAACAGCGCCAAGCCTAGCAGTAGGAGAAGAAAATTTTTTAAAAATTTATAGAGATAATTTAAGATTATTTTATTCATAGTCCATTACGAATCCAATCTTTTTAGCTATTTAAAAGCCTAACATACGCTGTTTCATGAGATATAGGCCACACACTATAGACGAGACTTAATATTAATAAGTAACGAGTCAATCCTATCCCTGCCTATAATGCCATATTCCGTATTTATTTTTAAGTAACGGGAGAGTCTCACATCTTTGTGAGATGTATTCTGCCATTCTAACGCATATTATCTAGGGCGTGGATAATATAAACTATTTAATAACATGGCGATAACTTTTTATGAATTCAATACCGATTAATGATTGAGCGTATTAATGATGAATAGAGATGAACTTGCAAAGGCGGTTAAACTTTTAAAAGAAGGGAAACTGATTGTTTTTCCTACCGAAACCGTCTATGCCTTAGCGGGTGATGCGAGAAACATAACGGCTATTCAACATATTTTTGAATTGAAAAAACGCCGCTTAAATCAACCCTTAAGCGTTTTATTAGCGAAAGAGCATCCACTCAATGAATGGGTTTGCGACCTTCCTCCACTGGCTGAAAAGTTAGCTGCGCAATTTTGGCCAGGTCCTTTGACACTCATTTTAAAGAAAAAAAAATCCGTTTTGAATGAATTAACCGGGGGCCAAGCTAAGATAGCTTTAAGAGTGCCTGATCATCCGATAGCACAAGCTATCTTGAAGTCTTTTGGGGGTGGATTGGCAGCACCTTCCGCAAATCGTTCAACCCATCTTAGTCCTACACAAATCGAGCATGTACGACAGGAATTTAATCATCAGATCCCGCTTTTTATAGCGGGTGGGCCTTGTTCTGTTGGAATAGAATCAACAATTATTGATATGACTTTCGAGATTCCGCGAATCCTTAGATTAGGAGGGGTTTCATTAGTAGCGATAAAAGCTTTAATTCCTTACGAAATCAAGGAGCCAATTTTATTTCATACGGCTTCTAGCAAACCGTTGTTAAAACAAATTCCTAAGCAACGATTGGATCAGATCATCAATAGATATTTAGAACAGCATAAAACTTTAATAGTATTCGGTTTGAGTTCTACAAAGAAGAAGCATAAAAATTTAACTTGGATCGCTATGCCTAATGAGGCGAGTAAATATGGCCAAGTGTTATATCAATATCTGCATGAGGCGGAACGGAATGTCCGTGATGAAATTTTGATAGAATGTGTACCAAAGCTCGAGGCGTGGGGTGGAATTCAATTGATATTAGATAAGTATTCTTAAAAAAGCTTATTTTTGGTAAATTCTGTTTAAAAAATATACTTAACAAATAGATTTTTTAAAAAAACTAGACTAGATTAATAACACGATGTCTTTGTAGGTACTTATGTTAGCGCTATTCTTTTTTTATAGTCTTTGTGTGCTTTTAGCTTGGTGCAAAGAGCGAAGACTTGCTATCGGCTTATTTATCGTCTTTTTATTACTAATGACGTTTGTATTTATCCATCACACAACGGATCGTTTATCTCTGCAATTTTAGGGCTAATTTTTATGCAATCTTCTGAGGTGATTAAAATTATTAAGATCCTCAATGCGTTTGATGCATTGGGTTTAGCTTTTTTGTTGTTAGTAGCTTTTATCTTACAAATAGGTTTTCATGAATTACCCTGTCCTTTATGTTTGTTACAACGGCTTGGCCTATTGGGCATAGCCTTTGGTTTTTTATTGAATGTCCAATTTGAGATTCATCCTGCTCACTACGCGTTATCTTTATTGTCGGCAATTTTAACGGCCTCTATTAGTGTGCGCCAAATCTTTCTGCATGTGATTCCAGGTGATCCGGGTTATGGCCTGCCTTTATTTGGATTACATTTGTATACTTGGTTATTTCTGCTGTGTGTCGGTGTTATTATTTATATCTCCATTATTTTTAGTATTGCACCACAATATACCTACGATAAGTCTAATAAAACAAAAGGGATGCAGTTTTTAACGCATATGGTTTTTGCATTCGTTTTTCTTTTGGCTATTTTCAACGGAATTTCTACTTATTTAGAGTGCGGATTGAAAGCTTGTCCAGAAAATCCTGTCAAATACGAGATTCAATTAGTGGCTTCTCATTCTAAGCATACTTGATTTTTTTATGTCGTAAAAACAATAAAAATTAGTTTCTTAAGTGTGTAGGAATCTCAAAGATCTTAATTATTTATTAGCATTAGCTGATAATTAAAAAGACTATTTCTTCATTGAATCAAAGAATTCGTCATTAGTTTTCGTGTTTTTTAAGCGCTCTACTAAGAACTCCATAGCGGCCACTTCATCCATGGATTGTAAAATTTTACGCAATATCCACATTTTTTGTAATACATCGGGTTTGGCCAGTAGCTCTTCACGCCTTGTGCCGGATCGATTTAAATGAATAGCAGGGTAAATACGTTTTTCAGCGATTCTTCTATCCAGGTGGATTTCCATATTACCGGTTCCTTTAAATTCTTCATAGATAACATCGTCCATTTTTGAGCCGGTATCAATTAGTGCAGTGGCAATGATAGTTAAACTACCGCCTTCTTCTATATTACGTGCAGCGCCAAAAAAACGTTTAGGTCTTTGAAGTGCATTCGCATCGACACCGCCCGTTAATACCTTTCCAGAGGAAGGGATAACGGTATTATACGCGCGAGCTAATCGCGTGATAGAATCGAGTAAAATAACGACATCTTTTTTGTGCTCGACGAGTCGTTTTGCTTTCTCGATCACAATTTCTGCAACTTGTACATGGCGTGTTGCAGGTTCATCAAAAGTACTTGCAATGACTTCACCACGAACCGAACGTCGCATATCGGTGACCTCTTCGGGACGTTCATCAATTAATAAGACAATTAAATAACATTCTGGGCAATTATAGGAAATTGATTGAGCAATGTTTTGCATCATCATGGTTTTGCCCGCTTTCGGAGGTGAGACAATTAAACCACGTTGTCCTTTCCCGGTAGGGGCTACTAAATCAATAATTCGAGCGGTGATATCTTCTGTGCTCCCATTCCCACGTTCTAGTGTTACGCGTTCATCGGGAAATAAAGGCGTTAAATTTTCAAATAAAACACGATTTTTAGCGTTTTCAGGCGTATCAAAATTAATTTCATTTACTTTGAGTAAAGCAAAATAACGTTCAGATTCTTTGGGAGGACGAATTTTTCCTGAAACCGTATCGCCCGTATGGAGATTAAAACGTCGAATTTGGCTAGGAGATACATAGATATCATCAGGTCCGGCAAGATAAGAGCCTTCTGCAGAACGTAAAAAACCAAAACCATCGGGTAATATCTCTAATACACCATCTCCATAGATATCTTCTCCTCTTTTTGCTAATGCTTTGAGAATAGAAAAGATCATATCTTTTTTATGGAGACGGCCTAGGCCATCAATTTTTAATTCTTCAGCAATGGCTACGAGTTCGGCGGGGGAGTTTTTCTTGAGTTCTGTTAAATTCATAGTATTGTTTCTTTCATAAAAGGAAGTGTAAAAACTAAATAAGTATTTAAAAGTAGTTAATTGGAATATTTGTTAAAGAATAAGTATTAAGAATTTAGAATTTAATAATAAATTCATTTTGTAATCTTATTTCCGAGTAGAAATACAAAAAGTGGCCCTACACATAGATTAAATTGAATAATGCGAAAAAAATTGTCTGAAATCCTAAAATCAATGCTCGGTTGCTATTTTCTTAAGATTTATCCCCAGCAAGATGTGAATCTAAAAATGTTTCTAACTGGGATTCCAATAAGGCGCCGACTTTAGTTCCTACAGCTTTTCCATCTTTAAAAAGGATTAACGTAGGTATACCACGTACACCGTATTTTGCCGGGATAACCGAGTTTTCGTCAACATTTAATTTGCCGATTTTTACTTTTCCACTGTATTTTGTAGCCAGTTTATCTAAAACCGGCGCGATGGCTTTACAAGGACCACACCATTCTGCCCAAAAGTCAACAAGTACGGGTAAGTTGGCCTTTAATACTTCATGATCAAAAAGCGCATCGCTAAGTATAATAATGGAAGAGTTATTCATGATAGTTATCTATTTGACCTCAAAAAATTAAATTTGACAAGGTATTATTTTATTCATGTTCTGGGGCTACAACGTAAATACCAGGAGCATTTCGTAAATAACCGTTATAGTCCATTCCATATCCAAACACAAAACCTTGGTCCATCGCCATTGCAGTAAAATCTGCGGAGCTTGTTCCTTCTGGCAAACGCTTAGCTTTTTGTTTATCGAGTAGGACAGCGGTATATACGGCATGCGCTCCTTGTTGATGACAATAATCAACGATAGCGGCTAATGTCAAGCCACCATCTAGGATATCTTCTATTATCAATACATTACGGTTTTTGAGAGAGACGCGTGGTTTAGCTATCCATACCATTTCCGCTTGACCCACTGTCTCATGCGAGTAACGCGTAGCATGGACATAGTCGAGCTCTAAAGGAAAATCCAGACGTGGAAGTAAATTACCTGCTGGGATAAGACCTCCTATCATGACGCATAAGACCACAGGATTACTTTCATTAAGTTTATCGCTAATTGCTTTGGCCATGTTATCTAAACCTTTTTCAATTTCTTCTTTAGTAAAAAGGCGAGTTGCTTTTCTTGCAACTTCTTGTATGTGACTTGGAATTAACATGGATTCATCCTAATTTTCAACGTAGAGATTTGAGTAGATTAACGGCACTACGCCAGGTGTCAGTTTGTTGTAGGGCAGAGAGCGTTAGTCTGCGACGAGGAAATAATTTTTGCAAGTATTGCGAATGATAAAGTTTAGTTAACTTAGGAGAACTCTCTAAAAATTCCAGAGCTAAGATAGCCTCTTTGCGGTTATTACAAACTAATAATCCATCGCATCCCGCTTGTAATGCAAGTCGTATACGTTCAGTGATAGTTCCTCTATGTTGCGCCGCCTTCATGGACAAATCATCGGTAAAGATTACGCCGGTATAATTTAATCGTTTTCGCAAAATAGTTTGTAACCAATACTGCGAGAAACCACAAGGTAAAGGATCAACTTGATTATACACGATATGCGATGCCATTATGCCATCTAAGTAAGGAGTTAATTGAGCAAAGGGAATTAAGTCTTGTTTTTCAATAGTTTGATAATCTCTATTATCGACAGTGAAATGGGTGTGAGTGTCTGTAGTGACAGAACCATGTCCAGGAAAGTGTTTGCCTACAGAACACATCCCCGCACGGTGCATCCCTGTAATAACGGCGCGACCTAAGGTAGCCACAGTAGCAGGATCACTGTGCAAAGCCCTTAGTCCTATTACTTTATTTAAATTCTTATTTAAATCTAAAACGGGTGTAAAACTAAGATCGATGCCAATGGCGAGTAGTTCGCTGGCCAATAACCAGCCATGGGTTTCTGCCAGTTGAATAGCGGCGTTGGGATTTTGATTGTAATGATCACCAATTAATCCTAAAGCGGGTAAAGAGGTAAGCCCTTCTTGAAAACGTTGAACTTTTCCTCCTTCTTGATCAACAGTTAATAAAAGCGGTTGTTTACTATGTAAATGAATTTGTGAAATGAGACTTTCTAGTTGAGAAACGGATTCAAAATTTCTTTGGAAAAAAATAATTCCACCTACTTGAGGATGTTTTAGAAGGTTACGTTCCTCAGGGCTTAGTTCTAAGCCAGTTAAATCCAGTATGATAGGTCCCATAAAGTTTACCTAATAAAATCACAACCTAAATAACAAGTAACAAAATCAAGTTAATTATAACATTTCTTATTTTTTTAATTAATAAGTATTTTTATTGTGACACAATTTAGGTTTAAGCTATTGGCGATTAATTTTTGAGTAAGTCTGAATAATAGTCGCAAGGAAGAATACACAAAAATACACAACAAAAATATTTTTAAGAATCATCCTCTTGACAGCAAGGATGTATGATGTAGAATTCGCGGGCTCTTGAGTTTTTGGCTTG
>CAMSHF010000006.1 GCA_947058615.1 uncultured Rickettsiella sp.
CAGTAAGCACGACTGAATAAACGGGTAACTGTCACATTAAGTTTGAACCACTACATGTAATACCTCAGAATTGCAACGAATTCGGACTATATTTGCTTCTACAGGCCATGCTTTTTTGGATTTAATAACTATTAAATATTTACTTGAAAAACTTCGAATCACAAATGATTTTCCTTGTGAGGCCATTATTTAGATTTTAATTCATTTAGAATTACTCTTTAATCTATTCAAAGATTAAATCCCAATTTAAGTACAAATTTTTAAGGAAGATAAATCATTGAATAAAAACTTTAATAAAACAATTCTTTCATTATTATGGATTGTTTTTACAGACTCAATTGGGTGGGGTATTGCATTTTCAGTTTTTGCTGCACTTTTTCTTGATAGACAGACTGCTTTTTTATCGTCTACGTTACCCGATTCTTCGAGATATATGATTTATGAATTTGTTTTAGCGAGCTATAGTATTTTTATGTTTCTCTTTGCTCCAGTAATTGGTGGAATTTCCGATTGTTATGGTAGGAAACCAAGCTTAAAAATATCAATGCTTGGTTTAACGATTGGTTTTATCTTTAGTGCTCTGGGTTGTTATTGGAGTAGTTTATCAATTTTAATAATTGGCCGAGTAATATCAGGAATGACTGCAGGTTCTTTTTCAGTCGCGCAGGCGGCTGTTGTCGATATTAGTAATCAACATACGAAATCTTTTTATTTTTCATTATTAGTTATTGCAAATTGTTTGGGATTTTCTTTTGGACCTGTTTTGGAAGGAATGTTTATTCATAACGAAGTCTTACCTACTGGTACAATAACTTTTTTAGTGGGCGCAGGAATGAGCTTGATTGGTTTTTTTAGTGTACTTTTTTTATTTAATGAAACTTATATTCCAGATAAATTAAATACTAAATTGAATATTTGGAATGATTTTCTAAATATAAAAATTGCTTTTTTTAAACCCATTTTAAATAAATATTTGATTTCTTTTCTTTTTTCCATGATCGCTTACGGGTTGTTTTTTTCGTACGTTCCCATTTTTTTACATCAACAGTTTATGACCAGTAGTTCTTCGATTGGCGTTATACTTAGTGCTTTAACTATATTACTTTCATTAAGTTTATTATTGGCTGGAAAGTATATTTTTAGTCATTTTGATAAAAAGAAATCAATTTTATCTATTCAGTTTTTTTTGTTTGTTGTTTATATAATTTTATCTTTTTATATTCGTTCATTTCTTTTCAGTTGTTTTCTATTGGGATGTACTTCTTTTTTAATAGGTCTGATGTATATTGGTCTTCTAACTTTGATTTCAGATGCAACAGAAAAAAATTGGCAAGGACGTGTTATGGGGGTTGTTGCTTCTGTATCTGCAATAACTTGGGGAATAGGACCTATATTAAGCGGAGTTGTGAGCAGTATGGGAGCTAGCGCAGGATTTATTTGCGCTGCATTATTGATGAGTGTTGGTTTTGGTACGTTTATTTTATCTAAAAAAACCATAGAATCGATCAGTAACTCAACAACGTTAGTATGAGACTGATTCTTTTTTTACAAAAAGGGTGTGTAAACCTCCCAAACTCCCCCCAGTTTTTAAATAGAGTAATTTTTGTTTAGGGATTGAGAATAGTATATGGGTGTTTGATTATTTAAAGCTTCATGGGGTCTTTCCTCGTTGTAATGTTTAAGCCAGTTATCTGTTATGTTCTGTATTTCTTGTATATTTCGAAATAAATACCTATCTAAGACAGCCTCACGATAAGTTCGATTAAATCTTTCGATAAATGCATTTTGAGCGGGTTTCCCAGGTTGGATATATTGAATTTCAATCCCCTGTATTTTCGCCCATTGTTGGAAGTGACGTGAAATATTTTCTGGGCCGTTATCCACTCGAATACGCTGAGGGTAGCCATATTTCATGGCGAGTTGATCCAACCATCGGGTTATCCGCTTGGAAGGTAAACCATAAGCCACTAATATTCCTAATCCACCGCGATGATAATCATCAAAGATATTTGCTGTACGAATGCGTCGCCCATTGACTAAAGCGTCGCTCATGTAGTCTCTAACGACCAGCATTGATTGATACCCTCAGGTTGCTGTAATTTAATAGCGGTTCGAGGGGCTAAACGCTTTTTTGGTTTTATCTTTAAATTAAGCTTTAATTCACAGTAAATTCGATAAACTCGTTTATGATTAAAGGGATAATAATTTTTAAGCCGAATTAAATTAAATAATTTCCCGAATCCGTAGGTTGGATACTCAGCAGAATTATTTTTCAGTAACGACTCAATCATTTGATCACCTGATTTTTTCTTAGGTTTGTAACGATAAGTTTTACGATCCATCGTTATAACGCGACACGCTTGACTGATGCTCACGCTATAGTTAACTATCAACTCATCTACTATTTCACGCCGCTCAGATCCACGTGGTACTTTTTTTCAAGCACCTCCTTAAGTAGCTCATGATCCATACTCAATGTCGCATACATTTTTTTTAAACGTGTATTTTCATCTTCTAGCTGACGTAGGCGCTTCAATTCCGATAGCTCCATATCCCCGTATTTTGTTTGCCGCGTATAAATTGTGCTTTCTCCAATTCCATATTTACGGGCTAATTCAACCGCTGGAACTCCCGCTCCATACTCTTTCAGCACGGTGATAATTTGCGATTCACTAAATTTTTTCTTTTTCATCTTAAGTCTCCTGGTCAGTAATTTACCAAAAAACTCTATCTCTTTCCTGGGGAATTATAAGGGAGGGTTACCATGCTAATATACACGCGAAAAATGAGGTGGAAGATAGTGTTTTTACGATTTCCGCTAAAAAAGGTTATCTAGAAATTATTCACTATTTTGTTCATGATAAAAAAATAGATATATCGACCATTAAAGATGATAATAATAATACATTGCTACATTTAGCTGCCAAAAATAATAAAACCGTTTTAGCGGGATATTTAACAGGATATTTAATAAGTAAAGGAGCCGATATAGAAGCTAAAAACAACGATGGAGAAACGCCTTTTGAAATTGCCATCGAAAATAAAGAAAAATGGTTAGCTGAATTTTTGATAAAAAAGAAAGTGCAACTTGAACAAAAATCTTCATGCAAAATCTTAACTTCAGAAAAACCAGAGAATTTAGGTAGTTATGTTTTAAAAAAAGGTAAAGATTCAAAAAAACAGCATAGCAAACGTCGAAGTAACGGTCCTCATTTTTCAAAGAAAGAATTCAATGAATTGCTGGCCTCTTTGCCAACGAATACAACAGGATCGGGATTTTTTAGAAATAATTCTGCTGAGGCAGGTGTGTATGCGCTTAATGCCGATGCTAATAGTACGGTAGCTAATAATTTGCTTACTAACTATCAGTTAGGTTTTAATCCCTAATTTTTAAATTTTAAGTACAGCTATGAGCCAAGTAAATTTACTCCTTATCTTATAGCTGTTTTCTTTGAAAATTTAAAAAACTTGAGTGACTTTTTAGGCCATTGTATGATCAATATCCCGATTAAAATAGCGATGACACCTAAGCCCTCTGTCCACTGTGGATGATGGTGAAAAAAAATAAAATCCCAAAGTATCGCCATAATAGGAACGACATACATCACTGCACTTGCACGCACAGCATCCCATTCACGAATTAAGTAATAGTAAATGATCCAGGCTAATGCGGTTGAGAATAAACCCATGTAAATGCTTGCGATCCATAGGATAGGTGTGTGTAACAAGAGTGTGCTGCTAGGCCATTGTTTAAAGATCAAAAAGATCAACGTCAGAAACACAAGGCTAGCCCAATGTTGATGATAAATATTAGCATAAAAATCTAATTGTGTTTGACCGGATAGCATACGTTGATTTAATAGATTTCCTATGGAATAGCTAATCGCCATTAATAAGAGAGATACCGTCCCTTTTAAAGCGGAATAGGAAGCATTAAAACTTAATAATGGCCAGAAAATAATACAAATGCCAAGTAAGCCCGTAAACAGACCGATGCATTTTAAGAAAGAAAAATTTCTGGTTTTGGGAGAAGCTAAACTAAAAATTAATGTAAAAATGGGTACTGTTCCATTTAAAATACCGGCTAAACCGGATGAGATATATTGTTCACCATAAAATAAAAAGAAAAAAGGGAGTCCTTGTGAAAAGAGACCCATTAGCCATATTCGCCAACGCAATGAAAAGGGAACTGCTAATTTTTTTTTAAGAAAACCAAAGATAAGTATAATAAAGACTAAGGCCAAACTAACTCGTAATGCCGCTCCAAAGAAAGGAGGCACATGAAGTACCACCGCTTTAATTGCAACAAACGAACCACTCCAAAAAGTAGCAAGTAAAAAAAACAGTAGATAATTTATTTTTTTATTCATTGTGATTAAGGCATTAAATCAATTGGGGTCGACGATAAGTGAATCACATGGTTGTAAACCACGGGGTAATTTATGGCCACGTTGGCCTCTTTTTCCAATATAGGCGGCTAAGTCAGAACCTTTCAAAGTAAATTGTTTTTTACCGGAGATCAAAGTCAATTTAGCGTTCTTTGAAGACAAAATAGTGAGCTTATTGATGAACTCTTCATGTTGTTCGTGTTTTTTGGGAGGGATTTGCATCATTTTGTTTCCTTTCCCGCGTGCTAAAATCGGTAATTCTTGTGCTGAAATGAGTAATAAGTACCCAGTGTTAGTAATCAGTGCAATATAGTTAGACTCAATAGAGTCAATTTTAACAAGAGGTAACACTTGAGCATGAGGAGAAAGCTTTAATAACGCCTTTCCATTCCGGTTTTTAGTATAAAGTTCAGACAATTGTGTAATAAAACCATAACCTGCATCACTGCTGACTAATACCGATTGCTCAGCATCGCCCGCTATCATGGTTTCAAAATGAGCGCCTGGCGGAGGATTAAAACGACTTGTTAAAGGCTCCCCAGAACTCCGTGCTGAAGGAAGTGTATGTATCGAAGTTGAATAACTGCGACCTGTTGAATCAATAAAAGCAACCAATAGGTTGCTGCGGCCATGTGTTGTGCTTTTTAGCGAATCACCGGCTTTAAAGTTTAAACCGGTGACGTCAAAGTCATATCCTTTTGCGGCACGAATCCAACCTCTTGACGATAAAATGATCGTCATTGGTTCAGAGGGAATTATTTCAGTTTTTTGCATGGCTTGTGCCGCGCTGCGTTCAACAAGTGGTGATTGTCGTGAATCACCGTAGAGTTTAGCGTCTTCTTGCAATTCGGTCCGAATCAAACGTTTTAATTGTGCCTTAGAAGATAAGATTTTCTGTATTTTATCGCGTTCTATGCTTAAATTTTCTTGTTCTGTTTGCAATTTAATTTCTTCTAGCTTGGCTAATTGTCTTAAACGTATTTCTAAAATAGCGTCTGCTTGAATATCGCTCAGCTTAAAACGCTGCATTAATCGAATTTTAGGGTCATCGTATTTACGTATCATTTTTATGACTTCGTCGATATGTAAATAAACTGTTAAAAAACCTTCTAAAAGGTGAAGTCGATGTAAAATCTTATTTAAATGAAACTCTAAACGCTTTCTGACGATAGTTTGTCGATATTCTAGCCATTCTTGTAAGATGACAAGCAGATTTTTGACCTTAGGTCGTCCATCAAGACCTATCATATTGAGATTAATACGGTAACTTCGCTCTAAATCGGTGGTTGCAAATAAATGGGCCATCAAGGTTTCGCTATCGACCCGATGAGAGCGAGGAACAATCACTAAACGGGTAGGGTTTTCATGGTCTGACTCATCACGCAAATCGTCTACTAAAGGTAATTTCTTTTCGCGAATTTGCTCAGCAATTTGTTCAATTATTTTAGCGCCAGACACTTGATACGGCAGATCGGTAATAACAATTTGATTTTTTTCTTCCCTATAAACGGCACGCGCACGAATGACACCCTGGCCTTTTTGATAAATATGACAAATCTCAGTGCGTGGTGTAATGATTTCTGCCCCAGAAGGGAAGTCAGGACCTATGACTAACTCACATAGCTCAGCTAATGTTGTATGCGGTTCATCTAACAAGCGAATACAGGCATTCACTATTTCACCAAGATTATGCGATGGAATATCCGTTGCCATACCTACCGCAATACCCGATGCACCATTTAACAAGATATTAGGTAAACGTGCGGGTAATAGCTTAGGTTCTTCCAGTGTGGCATCAAAATTAGATACCCAATCTACCGTCCCATCAGAAAGTTCGGTGAGTAGCGTCTGTGCATAACGCGTTAAACGTGACTCGGTATAACGCATCGCTGCAAAAGATTTAGGATCATCCTGGGATCCCCAGTTACCCTGACCATCAATTAGTGGAT
Source organism: uncultured Rickettsiella sp. (assembly GCA_947058615.1). Taxonomy (GTDB): domain Bacteria; phylum Pseudomonadota; class Gammaproteobacteria; order Diplorickettsiales; family Diplorickettsiaceae; genus Aquirickettsiella. The sequence continues at coordinate 6,338 of CAMSHF010000006.1, forward strand.
AGCGATAAGAAAAAGTTTGTGCCATTAACACCATCGCTTCATAACAGGCATTATCCCCATGTGGATGAAACTTACCTAAAACATCACCAACCGTACGGGCTGATTTTTTATATTTTGCAAGCGCCGTTAAACCAAGCTCAGACATGGCATAAATAATGCGTCTTTGCACCGGTTTTAAGCCATCGCCAATATGTGGCAAAGCTCGGTCAAGAATGACAGACATGGAATAATCAAGGTAGGCCTTTTCTGTAAAAAGGCGCAGCGCTTGATGTTCATTCGTTAAAGTTGATGATTTAGTTTTAGCCATTGCTTTATAGCTTCTTAAAAAAGTCCTTAATTAAAGAGGGGGGGTCTTGCTAAGAACAGCTTTAGTGCAGTATAGGATGATCTTACTATTCTACACTATAGTTTTATAAAAAATCTTATAAATAATAAATAACCACTTCTCGAAAAGTATTAAAACTCATAGCCGAGTGTAAATAGATGCTTTACATCAATACCTTGATTCGGAGGAAACAAACTGGCATTGGAGTAATGCAAGTAATGATAGCTTAAGGTGGCTTTTGTCGTTTGATTGAGCTGCCAACGTAGACCTAGACCCATTAAATCTTGAAAGGCGAATTGACCGCCCAGGTTTCGATGACCAAAATGATTATGAGAAAGTAAGCTCGCACCAATTCCAAGTTCTAGATAAGTTTGGGCAAAAAGCAACCAAGCTTCTCGGCTTTGTAGGCGCACCAACGGTGATAGAGCGAAAATGCGGATAGCGCGTGGTTGATAAGCCAGTGGTGGGCTGGCGTACCAATTGGCATAGCTAAGATCCCAATAACCCGTTATGTTTAAACGGGAGGTGGCAAAGCCTATCCAAGGCCAAAATTGTTGAATAGCGACGCGATAACCTTTTAAATGATCGGGATCCCCAGACCCATAAGCGATTTGTACACCGTGGGTTGAGGCATAGCTATTAGCTGTCAGTAAATTAAGTATCAAACTAACAGAGAGAAAATTGAGGGTGTTTTTTTTAATTGAACGATATAAATTTTTCAAATTAAATACACTCCTTTTGGATGAATTTTATTAAATTTTTACTCGGTTTCTATATTTATACGTTATACGCGCTAGGGTTTTCTCTTATATTCCTGTAGTTACGCTATAATTATCTAATTAGATAATTACAGATTGTAAGGAATATTTGCCTTTTATAGCGCGTTAGGCGTGTAAATAAATGACTTACATTTTTTTAAAATTAGGTTTTTCAAGGTGATTTCTCGCCAAAAATTTTGTTTTAGAATTTGTTCTGTTATAATGCCGCCTCATTTTATTCAAGGGATATAAAAATTATTATGCAGCAAGATATCCATCCGGCCTATAATACAGTTACCGTTACATGTAGTTGCGGTAATAGTTTCAAAACCCGCTCTACTTTAGGTGAGCCTGTACTTACTATAGAAGTATGTTCCAAATGCCATCCTTTTTATACGGGCAAGCAAAAAATCGTCGATACTGGCGGTCGTGTTGATAAATTTAAGAAAAAATACAAACATACGCTTAAAGTTGCCAATAAATCTGATTCTACAGAAGCTGCTTAATTTAATCTATTGTCGGTTTGCTTAAACGGTTAATTTTTTAGTTTTTGCGGGCTATTTACTCATTATCTATTCTGTTCACTATAGGGGTATGATTTATGCCAAAAAAACGTATCGACCTTTTTCCTTGGGTAGTATGTGGTTTAGGAGCCCTTTTTTACTGTTATGAATATTTTTTACGAATCTTACCGAGCGTTATGACGGAAGATTTATTAAAAATATTCAACATCAGTGGTGTAGCGTTCGGAAACTTAGTTGCCTTCTATTACTATGCCTACACACCGATGCAATTACCCGTAGGTATGATGATGGATAGATTTGGACCTCGGAAGTTATTAGCTTTTGCGTGTTTATTGTGTGCTATCGGTACCTATTTATTCGCGCATCATTATCTTCCCACTGCGCAAATGGGTCGTTTTTTAGTAGGCTTTGGTTCCGCATTTGCTTTTGTAGGAGTGCTTAAACTGGCTGCCACATGGTTCCCTCCGTCACGCTTTGCTTTTATTGCCGGTATGGCAACCTCTTTAGGGATGATAGGTGCCATGACGGGAGATATCATTTTGTCAAAACTTGTATTTACCTTAGGATCGACAACGACATTGTATATTTCAGCAGCCATAGGTTTATTATTAACAGTGGGGCTATGGTATGTTATTCCCGGAGTAAAAATGGCGAATGCCGCGGATGAACCTGAGCCGGTATTAAATTATAAAGAGTTTTTTCAAGCTGTTTTTAAACTATGTCGAAACCCACAAATGTGGTTAGTGGGTGTGATTGGGACGCTACTTTATTTATCACTTTCTGCTTTTGCTGAAGTATGGAGTATTCCTTATCTAATTCGAGTTTATGGATTATCCAATTCTGCTGCAGCGGTAAAAGTATCTTTTATTTTTTTAGGTTGGGCTATTGGCTGTCCTTTAGTGGGCTGGATCTCAGACAAAATCGGTAATCGACGTTGTCCTATTATGATGGGTGCTTTATTAGGAGCGGCATTATTTATTTTACTCATTTATTTCCCTTTTATGGTTCGCCATTGTTTGGGATTTTTATTATTTGCTTTTGGTCTTTGTAGTTCGGCACAAGTTATTATTTTTCCTGTGGCTAGAGAACTTAATGTCCGGGGTTTAGCAGGTACGGCGATTGCGGTAACCAACTTGTTAGTAATGTCTGGAGGCGCTTTGTTTCAACCCTTAATAGGAAAAATCTTAGATGTGTTTACAGGGACGCACATTAAAGGGAATTTAATGGCTTTTTCCACCGAAAGCTTTCAATATGCCTTAACGATTATTCCAATTGTATTTATTATCGCCGCGATATTAGCTATTTTTCTAAGAGAGACTCGTGGGGTAGTAATAGATGCCTCCTCTTGAGTGTAAAAAGTTTTTAAGCTAAATGCATTAATGCCGTTTTTAGTTGCGATAACGCTTTTTTAAGACTTTCCTGATCCAGCGCATAGGAAAGTCTTAAGTAACCCGGAGTGCCGAAAGCGGATCCAGGGACTGTGGCCACATTTGCTTGATGAAGTAAGTAATCCGCTAACTCGTAATCGGATGCAAACGGTTTATGAGCGCCAATAAAGGTTTGAAAAGAAGGAAAACTGTAAAAAGCCCCTTGTGCAGATAAGCAATGTACACCAGGAATTTTATTCAGTTCCTCTGAAAAAAAACGATGACGTTGATGATAAATCTCATTCATCTGTTGAACATAGTCTTGTTTGCCAGTTAAAGCCGCGACGGCAGCGAATTGGGCAATAGAATTAGGGTTAGAAGTGCTTTGTGATTGTAGATTCGTCATGCCTCGTATTATTTCTTTAGGTCCAGCGGCATAACCAATTCGCCAACCGGTCATGGCATAAGCTTTTGAGCAGCCATTCAATACTAAAGTTCTATCGGATAATTCAGGGCAAACATTAAGAATATTTTTGAATGATTCTTTACCCCAATAGATATGTTCGTAAATATCGTCAGTTAGAATAAATACAGAAGGATAACGTAACAAAACGTTAGCAAGCTCATTTAATTCAGTCTGCGTGTAAACCATACCGGTAGGATTGGAAGGACTGTTTAAGATGAGAAGGCGAGTCTTAGGGGTAATTGTGGCTTCTAATTGTTGTGACGTAATTTTTAGACAAGACTCAATGGAAGTGGGGATAAAGACGGGTTTGGCTTCAGCTAATAACGCCATATCGGGGTAAGAAACCCAGTAGGGGGCTGGAATGATGACTTCATCACCAGGATTGAGTAAAGACTGCATGAGATTATAAATCGATTGTTTAGCACCACTCGAAACAATGATTTGATCCAATGCATAATTCAACTGATTTTCTTGCTGAAACTTATTAATGACCGCTTGCTTTAAATTAATGATGCCGTCGACGGCGGTGTATTTGGTATAACCTTGGTCCAGTGCGAGCCGAGCGGCTTGTTTAATAGATTCAGGCGTATCAAAATCAGGTTCACCTACCGTCAGGTTAATAATAGGCTTGCCACTGGCTTTGAGCTGATTGGCTGTTGCAGATAGGCTCAACGTAGGGGATGGTTTAATTTGAGAAACACGATGGGAGAGATTTATTTTCATAGAATGGAGTGAGTTAAGTTAAACTAGTGTTAGAACTTTATTATCAGTGAGAGAGTAACAATAAAGCAAGTTGGTTTTTCATTCCGCTCATTAAAGGGATTATTTCTATTTTTTCACTCGCTATTAGTTAAATTTAGTTTTTTTGAAATTTTGCGAGAGATGGTTATTTTTCATGTCTAAAGCATTTATATTAACTTCAAGTTTTAAACCCGCAGGTGATCAGCCTGTTGCGATCAAGGAGTTGACTGGGGGTTTAAAAGCAGGTCTAGCCCATCAGACTTTGTTAGGTGTAACGGGTTCGGGTAAGACCTTTAGTATTGCGCATGTGATACAAAAAATTCAACGTCCTGTACTTATTTTAGCACCTAATAAAACCTTAGCTGCACAACTGTATGGCGAAATGCGGAATTTTTTTCCTCATAATGCCGTGGAATATTTTGTTTCTTATTATGACTATTACCAACCTGAAGCCTATGTTCCAACGACAGATACCTATATAGAAAAAGATGCGGCGGTCAATGAGCATATCGAGCAAATGCGTTTATCGGCGACTAAATCTTTGTTAGAACGTCGAGACGTCATTATCGTTGCCACCGTATCGGCTATTTATGGTTTAGGTGATCCTAATACTTATGTCGATATGATGTTACATGTGCGTCGCGGTGATCAAATCGATCAACGTTTTATTTTAAGACGCTTGGCTGAACTACAATATACGCGCAATGACGCGGATTTTCGTCGGGCGACGTATCGTGTGCGCGGTGAAATTATTGATATTTATCCGGCAGAATCAGCAGAAGAGGCCGTACGTATTGAATTACTCGATGATACGATTGAGCAGTTGAGTTATTTTGATCCTTTAACCGGCGCCTTGCATCGGCGAGTCCCACGTTTGACTATTTATCCTAAAACGCATTATGTAACGCCCCGAGATAAAATTTTAAATGCGGTAGAGTCGATACAGTTGGAATTAAAAGAACGTTTGGCACAGTTGCAAGCCGCTAATAAATTAGTTGAGTTTCAACGCTTAGAACACCGAACGCGTTTTGATATCGAGATGCTATTAGAGTTAGGCTATTGTAATGGCATAGAAAATTATTCACGTTATTTATCAGGTCGTGATGCTGGCCAGCCTCCACCCACTCTATTGGATTATTTACCCAAAGATGCCTTGTTGGTGATTGATGAGTCCCATGTTACGGTTCCGCAGTTGGGTGCGATGTACAAGGGTGATCGATCGCGGAAAGAAACCTTAGTCGAATATGGGTTTCGTTTACCTTCAGCATTGGATAACCGGCCTTTACAATTTCAAGAGTTTTCTGATCTTGTATTTCAAACCCTTTATGTTTCGGCGACACCCAGCACCTATGAACTTGAACACTCAGGGGCCGTGGTAGAGCAAGTTATTAGACCCACAGGTTTAGTCGATCCTTTGATTGAAGTAAAGCCTGTTGCTACACAAGTGGATGATTTACTGTCGGAAATTAATCGTTGTGTGGCGAAAAATGAACGGGTCTTAGTGACTACGTTAACTAAACGATTATCTGAAGATTTAACAGAATATCTTAGTGAACATGGTGTGAAGGTACGTTATCTCCATTCGGATATCGATACAGTGGAAAGAGTTGAAATTATACGTGATTTGCGTTTAGGTCAATTTGATGTGCTGGTTGGAATTAATTTACTGCGCGAAGGACTTGATATGCCAGAGGTTGCATTGGTGGCGATTCTGGATGCCGATAAAGAAGGGTTCTTGCGCTCTGAACGTTCTTTAATCCAGACAATAGGTCGTGCAGCACGGCACGTTCAAGGAAGAGCGATTCTTTACGCCGATAAAATCACGGGTTCGATGCAAAAAGCCATTACTGAAACTGAGAGACGCCGTAGCAAACAACTTGCATTTAATAAAAAGCATCATATTACTCCAAAAGGAATCGCCAAAGCAGTTCATGATATTCTTGAAGGAGCGCGATCCGATATTTCTACGAATAAACGATACCTACTGAAAGTCGCTGAAGAGCAAGCTTATTATGCGACATTATCACCCGAAAAACTGGCTAAGAAAATCAAGCAATTAGAACGCGAAATGTTGAACTATGCGAAAAATTTGCAATTTGAAGAAGCTGCAGAAATGCGTGATAAATTAAAAAAACTTAAAGAAAAAATAATAGGAATTGATTAACAGTTGCGTCTGTAAATCAAGAGTGTTATTTTCTTCTCCATTAATTTTTTAAATAGTTAAAAGAGAGTTTCGCATTTTTACGAACTCACGCTTTGTAACCCATAGGCACGTAGCTCAGTGGTAGAGCACCACCTTGACATGGTGGTGGTCGGTGGTTCGATCCCACTCGTGCCTACCAAACAATTTTTTGAAACTATGCCTGTCATTACTTTACCCGATGCAACGCAGCGTACTGTTGCAAGTAACACCACCGCTTATCAAGTGGCAGAGCAAATTAATTCTAGTTTGGCAAAAGCCGCTATCGCTGCGGAAGTGGATGGTCGACTTGTTGATTTAAGTTATCGGATAGATAAAGCTATCCGTTTTCGAATAGTGACAGTACGTGATCCCGAAGCGTTAGCTATTATTCGTCATTCTACGGCGCATCTATTGGCGCATGCTGTCAAGCAATTGTTTCCTACAGCACAAGTAACGGTAGGACCTGTTATTGAAAATGGGTTTTATTACGATTTTGCTTTATCACATGCCTTTACGCCAGAGGATTTATTAAAAATTGAAAAGCGGATGCACGAATTAGTCAAGCAGGATATTCCCATACAACGTTCGACGATGCTAAGAGAAGAAGCGATACAGTTTTTTCGGAATTTAGGTGAAGAATATAAGGCAGAAATTATTACTGCTATTCCTAAAGAAGAAGTATTGTCGCTGTACCGCGAAGGAGATTTTATCGATCTTTGTCGTGGACCTCATGTCCCGAGTACCGGAAAACTTAAGGTTTTTAAATTAACGCATGTGGCAGGCGCCTATTGGCGAGGTGATGCTAAAAATGAAATGCTGCAACGGATTTATGGTACGGCTTGGTTAACTGAAGCGGATTTAAAAGATTATTTATATCGTTTAGAAGAAGCCGAAAAACGTGATCACCGTAAGCTCGCAAAGCAACTCGATTTATTTCATATCCAAGAAGAAGCACCGGGTATGGTGTTCTGGCACCCTCATGGTTGGACACTCTACCAAATTATTGAAAACCATATCCGCTCGTGTTTACAAAGTGCAGATTATCAAGAAATACGTACACCGCAATTATTGGCACGCCAGCTTTGGGAAAAATCGGGTCATTGGGATAAATTTTTTAAAGAAATGTTTACCACAGCGACGGAAAATACCGAATTTGCCATTAAGCCGATGAATTGTCCAGGCCATATTCAAATTTTTAATCAAGGCATCAAAAGTTATCGCGATCTTCCTTTACGTTTTGCTGAGTTTGGTTCCTGTCATCGTAATGAGCCATCCGGTGCCTTACATGGTTTAATGCGGGTTCGTGGATTTGTCCAAGACGATGCCCATATATTTTGTACTGAAGATCAGATCCAATCAGAAGTAGCTGCTTTTATTGACTTGCTTTATGGGGTCTATTCGGATTTTGGTTTTAATGAAGTCATTCTTAAATTAGCGACGCGGCCAGTAGCACGGGTTGGTTCTGATGCCAGTTGGGATAAAGCAGAGAGAGCCTTGATCCAGGCCTTAGATACAAAAAAACTAAAATGGAAACTTTCACCGGGTGAAGGCGCTTTTTATGGTCCGAAAATCGAATTTTCTTTGAAAGACTGCTTGGGTCGAATATGGCAATGTGGTACAGTCCAAGTCGATTTTTCTATGCCGGATCGCTTGGGAGCGGAATATATTAATGAGCAAGGCGAACGTAAAACACCGGTGATGTTGCATAGGGCTATTTTGGGCTCTATAGAGCGGTTTATAGGGATATTAATTGAGCATTATGCCGGTCATTTCCCTGTTTGGTTAGCGCCTATTCAGGTAATTATTATGACGATTACCGATAAACAACACGATTATGCCTATGAAGTTGCTCAGGAATTAGAGTGTTTAGGCTTACGAGTCAAATTGGACTTGAGAAATGAGAAGATCGGCTTTAAGATTCGCGAACATAGCTTGCAGAAGCTACCGTATCAACTTGTGATAGGGGCTAAGGAAGTAGAGACAAAACAAGTGGCTGTGCGTAGACAAGCAGGGGATGATTTGGGTAGTATGTCGGTCCCTATGTTTTATCAAAAGGTTCGGCAGGCTATTGTATCAAAGAGTTGAACCGATTCGGAGAAGCGTTATTAGTACAGAAAAAGTTATTCAGCATAGACCCACAGGAGGCTTTCAACCGAGGTCAGGAACAGGAAATGCGAAAAAAGTTAGAGTTAACGGCGAGATCCGTGTCCCTCAAGTCAGGTTAATAGGACCTCAGCGTGAGCCGTTAGGTGTTGTTTCCTTAAATGATGCCCTTAGAAAAGCGGAAGAGGCGAGTCTTGACTTAGTGGAGATTGCACCGACAGCGGTTCCCCCTGTTTGTCGGATCATGAACTATGGGAAATATCTCTTTGAGTTGAGTAAGCAAAAAACGGCGCAGAAAAAAAAGCAGAAGCGTATTCAATTGAAAGAGGTTAAGTTTCGACCCGTAACAGAAGAAGGAGATTATCAGGTCAAGCTACGCAACCTGATACGTTTCCTACAGCAAGGTGATAAAGCTAAAATCACGGTGCGATTTCGAGGTCGTGAAATCGCCCATTTGCATTTAGGCGCTAAGCTTATTGAACGTTTAGAAAAAGATCTCTTGGTTTATGCGGTGATTGATGATAAACCTAAGATGGAAGGTCGGCAGATGGTGTTAGTGGTTAGCCCAAAAAAAACGAAGTAGCTAAACATTTAAGTAATGCGGAGTAAAATTTTATGCCAAAGTTAAAAAGTCATCGAGGTGCTGCAAAGCGTTTTAAACCTACAGCCAAAGGTTATAAATGTGCGCAATCGCATCATAACCACATCCTTACTAAGAAAGATAGTAAACGTAAGCGTAACTTGCGTCATACTAATCTAGTTAATCCGAGTGATGTACGTTCAGTTGAACGACTGTTACAAGGGTCTTAAAAAATAATGAAAGATAATTCAAGAGGTTAAAGACGATGCCAAGAGTGAAACGTGGGGTAACGGCAAGAGCCCGACATAAAAAGATCCTAAAAGCCGCTAAGGGTTATAAGGGTGCGCGCAGCCGTGTCATCAGAGCAGCGAAGCAGGCGGTAACAAAAGCCGGTCAATATGCTTATCGTGATAGAAAGCAAAAGAAACGTGATTTCCGTGCGCTGTGGATAGTCCGTATTAATGCGGCAGTACGTGAACACGATATGATTTATAGTCGTTTTATTGCCGGTCTTAGCAAAGCAGAAATTGCAGTGGATCGTAAAATTTTGGCTGATTTAGCCATAACGGATAAAGCGGCTTTTGCACAACTGGTCGAAAAAGCGAAACAAGCGTTAGCTTAAATTTAACGGTCGGTAACCAAAATTCTCGTAGGTTTTGGCGAAGATCTCTTTGATTTAGAAGAGATCAAATACCAATGTCAGAGAATCACATGACTACAATACGCGCATGTAACGATCGAGCTAGCGTATGATTATCAACAAACTCTAGCTCGCTACCTAACGGGACACCGTGTGCAATGCGGCTAATCTTTATGCCTTTTTGTTTGATAAGCTCAGTGAGATAGTGTGCTGTTGCTTCGCCTTCGACGGTAGGATTTGTTGCTAAAATAATTTCTTGGGGTGGCTGACTGTTAATACGTTGAACAAAGTGCTTAATACCTAACTCTTCAGGTCCTATGCCATCGAGCGGTGATAACCGCCCCATCAAAACAAAATAATACCCCCGATAGCTGCCAGTTTCTTCAATGGCCAGTACATCAACAGGCGTTTCAACCACACAAAGTAGATTGCTATCTCGATTGGGACTTGAGCATAGTGCACAAATAGGTGTTTCACTTAAACTTCGACATTGTTCGCAGTTTCCAACCTCTTGAATCGCTTCTTGAATAATTTTTGCGAGTGCTAAGCCATCCGTACGTGCTCTTTCGAGCAAATGAAAAACCATACGTTGAGCAGATTTAGGTCCTACGCCTGGCAAGCAGCAAAATTGTGCAATCAATTGTGTTATCAAAGGGCTAAATGCCATATGTGTTTACACCTATAAGCCGAATACTGAATTGATTATTCAGTTGTCGTTTCTAAGTCACTATTAAGCTTTGTTTGCATAACATGGGTTAAGTCATGTAATTTTTTACGTGATGCTTCTTCAATTTTTCTCATTGCATCATTAATCGCGCCCACTAATAATTCTTTTATTGGATCGATATCAATAGATTTAACCTGGTGCTTACCGTCTATTTCAATTTTAACTAACCCTCCTCCTGCTTCACCCGTAACGACTATCTGTGCTAATTCAGCTTGAGCCGATTGCATCTTAGCTTGCATGTCTTGTGCTTGTTTTAAAAGTGTATCTAGATCAACTTTCATATTCATTTTATTTTCCTCTTGATAAGGTCAACGCTTTTTTGAAAATCTTCACCGCGTGAAGGGCCTCCAACGATACTGGTTCGCCTCTCGAAGTGCAATGGGTCTATATACGGCACAGCAATATTAATCTTCATCTAATAGCTGAATTGATTCAGTCTGTAGTTTAGCATCAAATGTCTGCATAATCGCTTGAATAGCAGGATCTTTTTGTAGCGCTGCGGTGGTTTGCTCTAGACGTTGCGATTTGTATTGTTGTTCTAAATGTGCAGGTGTCAATAAATTCTCAGCACCGAGCTTAATTTCTAATGTCGTTGGTTTGCTGAAATGATCCGAAAATGCTTGTGCTAGCTTAGCTTCTTGTTTGGCGCTGCGTAATGCGATTTGTTTAGGGTCTAAACTGAGTGAAATGTGGTTATCTTTATAGGATTTTAAAGTACATTGCTGGGCGAGGGCATAGGTTAAGCCCGTTAACTTCAATTGTTTAATAAGTGTAGGCCAATGTAAATCCTGTGCCACCTTGGGTGTTATTATTTTATTCGGTTGAGTAGAGGTTTTTTTTGGGGGGGGTATAACTGGTGGCGTGACTGATTTTTTTATCTGACAACGATCGTCAATCTGCTTATCGGGTTTAAAAGCCAGCATTCTAAGTAACATCATTTCAAAACCTAATCGAGGGGTAGGTGCCAGTGTTAAATCACGACGGCTTAATAAAACAATTTGATAATAAAGTTGTATGTCTTCAGGTGAAAGTTTTTGAGCCAGATCGATCAGGGCTTGTTCGGAGTTACGGATAGTCTTAAACCGCTGACTCAATGCCATTTCATGCAAAAAAATCAGTAGCTTATCAATGACCCATGAGAAATCAACAGCGAGATCATTTAATTTTTCTACGAGTGACCAAAGCTGTATCGTATCTTCATTAATGATTGCTTCAATTAAATGGGTGACTTCAGTGCTAGCGACTTGGCCGAGTAATGTGTTGATGTCTTGTTTCGTGAGATTTTGACACGTATAAGCAATAGCTTGATCTAATAAACTTAATGCATCACGTAAGCTACCGTGCGCGGCTTGTGCCAGTGGTATGAGTGCCTCAGGTTCATAGGGAATATTTTCACTTTTGAGAACATTTGCCAGATGATCACTGATTTCTTCTGCAGAAATAATTTTTAAATGAAACGGTAGACAACGTGAAAGAATCGTAGCAGGTAAACGTTGTGGATCGGTCGTCGCTAATAAAAAAATAACGTGGGGAGGCGGTTCTTCCAGGGTTTTTAATAAGGCATTAAAACTATGTGAAGAAAGCATGTGCACTTCATCAATAAGATATATTTTATAACGACCTTGACTGGGCGCATAGTGAACGTCTGCCAATAAGTCACGCGTATCTTCTACTTTGGTACGCGAAGCCGCATCGACTTCAATAAGGTCGGTAAAACGATTCGAATTAATTGCGAGACATGTGGGACATTGATTACAAGGTTCAGGCGTGATTTTAGTTTGACAATTTACACATTTAGCGAGTAAACGTGCTAAAGTTGTTTTTCCAACTCCACGTGTGCCTGTAAAGAGGTATGCGTGGTGGATGCGTTGTGTATTCAATGCATTTTTTAGGATGCGACAAGTCGATTCTTGACCAATTAACTGTTCGAAAGATTGAGGTCGATATTTTCGCGCAAGGACTTGATAACTCATTAAGAAAACCACCTTGATCGGATTGTCAGATCTTTAATGGAGGCGGTTATAGCAGCCGCACCCCGGCACCCGCATGGACAACTACCGCTGCTTCCTTCCGGATCTGACGGGGTTCGCTGCTTTGCGTTGCGAAGGGACCGATATAACCACCATTGGCGGAGAGAGCGGGATTCGAACCCGCGGTAGGGATAAACCTACACACACTTTCCAGGCGTGCTCCTTAAGCCGCTCGGACACCTCTCCCAGAAAGTTGCCAGGTTAAACCAGAATGCCTAATTTGGCAATTGGCATTATCAGGAATTAATAAATTGGATGAAAACGATAACACAATTTCGTATATACTCTTCGCACAGAAATTTTTGTCTGTGTTGTCGTTTTACTCGTATCCTGATGTAGACAGCATAATTTCAATTAATCTTTAATTCATGGGTTTTTATGTCAGAAGAATCGTATCCGGCAGAAATTTTGTCACGAAGAACGTTTGCAATTATCTCTCACCCCGATGCGGGCAAGACGACATTGACAGAAAAACTATTGCTGTGGGGAGGTGTCATACAACTGGCCGGAATGGTTAAAGCACGTAAAGCGGCGCACCATGCCACTTCGGATTGGATGGCTTTAGAAAAAGAACGAGGAATTTCTGTGACAACTTCCGTTATGCAGTTTCCTTATCAGAATTGCATTTTTAATTTATTAGACACGCCGGGCCATGCTGATTTTTCTGAAGACACTTATCGTACCTTAACAGCTGTTGATTCTGCTTTAATGGTGATTGATGCCGCTAAAGGTGTAGAACCGAGGACAAAAAAACTATTAGAGATTTGTCGTTTACGCCAGATCCCCATTTTGACGTTTATTAATAAAATGGATAGAGAAGCGCGTACACCCATCGAGCTATTAGACGATATTGAATCCACATTGGGAATAGCTTGTGTGCCGATCACTTGGCCCATAGGCATGGGAAAACAATTTAAAGGTATTTATCACACCTTAGAAGACCAAGTTTATTTTTATGCACCGTCCAGCAATTTAAAACGTAGAGACAGTGAATGCTTTACGGGTCTTAATCATCCCAAAGTAAAAGAACGAGTTGGCATTTTATTTGATGAATTACAGGATGAATTGGCCCTAATTAAAGGGGCCAGTGTTGATTTTAATGAGCAGGAATATCTTGCCGGAAACTTAACGCCTGTTTTTTTTGGTTCAGCGATTAATAATTTTGGTATACAAGAATTATTAGAAGCCTTTGTAAAGTATGCACCAAGTCCACAGGCAAGAGTAACCGATGTGCGCATTGTGCATCCAGAAGAAACGAATTTCAGTGGATTTGTATTTAAAATTCAAGCGAATATGGATCCGGCACATCGCGATCGTATTGCTTTCTTACGATTGTGTTCTGGAAAATATACGCCCGGTATGAAATTATTCCATGTCCGAACTCAGCGTGGGATCACAGTGCATAATGCACTGACTTTTATGGCGGGCGACAGAGTGAGAGCCGAAGAGGCATGGCCTGGAGATATTATTGGTTTGCATAATCATGGCACGATACAGATAGGCGATAGCTTCACATTAGGTGAAAACTTAAAGTTCACAGGTGTTCCTTCGTTTTCACCGGAATTATTTCAGCGAGTTCGCCTAAAAGATCCATTAAAGTCTAAAGCCTTATTAAAAGGCTTAACGCAATTAACCGAAGAAGGTGCGATACAAATTTTTAAGCTTTTGAGCCGTAGTGAATTAATTTTAGGAGCCGTGGGTGCTTTGCAGTTTGATGTAGTGGCTTATCGATTGAAACACGAATATAGAGTGGAATGCGCTTATGAAGCGGCTCCTATTATGGCAGCACGTTGGGTCAGTGCAGAGGATAATAAACAATTAAAAGAATTCCAACATAAAGTGATTTTAAACTTAGCACATGATGCTAAAGAAAATCTGGTTTATTTAGCGCCAAGTCAAGTTAATTTAAAATTAACTATGGAACGGTGGCCGGGCATTCATTTTTCACAATTAAAAGAGATCTAAATTAATAAAGTAATTTAAAAATAGAGCAAGCACCTAACGGTACTGAAGCTTTAGGGTAATCAAGTAATAAGCTGTTTTATGTGTAAGCGTTCTTGCTCTAAAAAGATCTGTACGCTACTACTGTTCGATGTTTTCTGTAGATCTTCGCTTAACCAATAATGCCCCGCAATGGCAACAAGCTCAGCTTCTAAGTTTTGACAAAAAATGTGTGCTTGCGGATTCCCGGTGACACCCGCCAGGGCTCGACCTTTCAATCGGCCATAAATATGGATATTCCCATCGGCTAAAAGTTCTGCGCCAGGACTGACAGAGGCAATGACAATTAAATCACTATTTTTTGCATAAATTTGCTGACCCGAACGTACGGGTTGCGTAATTAACTTAGAGTGATTAAACAGTGAAGGGGTGTTTACCTTAGTAGAAGGTTCGGCAGATTCATTTTTTATATTAGCGAAAAGTGCAAGGCCTGATTGTATTGCAAAAGTTTGTTGCTCAGCACTACCACCACGTACACCGACGGGAATTAAACCATAGGCACGAAGGCAACTGATAATCGCAGGAAAATCGACAGGTCCGCACGAAGGAGGTAAGGAAAATAAATCTAAAATAACAGGTAATTGCTGGAAAAATCGTGGAGTTTGATCGACTAAAGGTTTTAATTGTTGATGAAAACATTGCGCGTCGGCAGTTAATAAATGCAATGTTGTTAATGTGAAAAGACTTGCCTTTAATTTAAAGGCTTCTTGTGATGCCCCCATCAAACTGTGCATAAATAATCCACCCTAGTTCACTATAGGAATGTCAAAATAACAATAACTAGGCATTATATACACATTGTACATCAAGATGCGAACACGTCTTGCGCTTCTTTTTTTGAGAAGGCCATCGCTTCAAAGTAGGCTCAGTATGTACTAAAACTTAAGAAGAAAGTTCTCCTTTAATCTTCAAGGAAGTCAGATGGAAAAGATTTGGTTAAATCGTTACCCACAACAAGTACCTGCCGAGATTAATCCAGATCGTTATCAATCGCTTGATAGATTATTTGCAGAGGCTTGCGAAAAATTTCGTTTACTTCCTGCATTAAGTTTCTTTCAGAAAACGATAAGCTATGCGGAATGGGCTGACCTAAGTCAATGTTTAGCCGCTTATTTACAACAGCAATTAAAATTGAAAAAAGGAACTAAAGTGGCGCTGATGTTACCTAATTGTCCACAATATATGATATCTATTTTTGCCGTGTTGCAAGCGGGTTTTGTGGTGACTAATGTCAATCCATTTTATACCGCGCCTGAATTTACTCAACAACTCGAACATTCGGAAGCTGAGGTGTTAATTGTCTTAAGTAATTTTCTAGTGAATATTATTCATACACTTAAAAATACAAAGATAAAATACCTTATTACAACGCGTTTGGGAGACATGTTAACTTGGCCGCAATCTTGGTTAATCAATGTTTCGGCTGGGTGGCGTATGAAAAATCAAAGACACAAAAATGCAGCGATTCAGTCGACTCATTTTTTAACGGCTTTAAAGGTGGGTCGGGACTTAACCTTATCCCCTGTGTCGATTGAACACGAAGATCTTGCATTTTTACAGTATACCGGCGGGACAACAGGAGTTCCTAGGGGGGCCATGCTAACCCATCGTAATATATTGGCAAATATCGAACAATTAACTGCTTGGGTTAGGCCGCTTTTACAAGAAGGAGAAGAGACATTTATTACGGCTTTACCTTTATACCACATTTTTTCTTTGATGGTGAATGGACTTATGTGTGTGCGTTTAGGCGCTAAAAACCGCTTAATTCCTGACGCGCGGAATATTAAGCAGCTGATCCGGGTATTGGCAGGCTCATCCTTTAGTACATTCTTGGGTGTTAATAGTTTATTTAAAACACTTTTAAGACATAACGCATTCAAAAAATTAGATTTTACCAATTTAAAGATTGCTCTAGGAGGGGGTGCCCCAATAGAGTCTAGCGTAAAACGACTATGGAAACAGACGACTGGAAAATTATTATTAGAGGGTTATGGTTTAACTGAAGCTTCACCGGTGGTTTGTGCACCGCCTTGGGATTTAGTGTTCGCGGGTGATCATGTGGGTTTACCGCTTCCCTCCACAGATATTCGTCTTTGTGATGAGAGAAATAATGAAGTAGGAATAGGGGAGATAGGTGAACTCTGCGTTAAAGGTCCTCAAGTCATGAAGAACTATTGGCAAGCGAAGCATGTTGAACAGGCGTTAACACCAGAGGGTTGGTTGTTAACGGGGGATTTAGCGCGTATTGATCATCAAGGCTTCGTGTTTATTACGGGTCGTAAAAAAGATCTGATTTTAGTTTCTGGTTTTAATGTTTATCCCGAAGAAATAGAAAGAGTTATTCAAAAAAATCCAAAAGTAAAAGAAGTGGCAGTGATAGGTGTCTTTTCCGATAAAACCGGCGAAGCCATAAAGGCCTTTGTCGTGAAAAAGGATCAAAGTCTCACTATAGAAGAATTATTAAATGATTGTCGTGCTTCACTCACAGGCTATAAGTTACCGCATGAAATTGTTTTTTTGAAATATCTTCCAAAATCTGAAATAGGAAAAATATTAAAAAAGGATTTACATTAATTTTTTATTATTAAATATTTTTTAATTTTATTAAAAATTTATTACAAATAAAAATTAATTGACAATTTTTTTTTATTAACTTAGCCTAAGTTTTAATAAAGCTAATACCAAAAAAATAATAAAAAATAGGCAATAGATATTTATGAGATTAGAAGAATGTAATCAATTATTACAAGCATATAAAAAACAATTAAATGAAATTTCGCAAGATGATGTGGATTATAAATTATCAATCGCTTGTGCAGTAAATACATTTTTTAATAAAATAAAAAAATTAGATAAAGATTTTTTAAAATTTTATTTTAATACAGCCACTAAAGAAAATATTATAAAATCTGAAGTTAA
The DNA here is from genome assembly GCA_947058615.1 of uncultured Rickettsiella sp. Lineage (GTDB taxonomy): Bacteria > Pseudomonadota > Gammaproteobacteria > Diplorickettsiales > Diplorickettsiaceae > Aquirickettsiella. The sequence goes on from CAMSHF010000006.1 coordinate 23,704, forward strand.
AAAATATGCTTTTGATTATTTATTTTTATTGGTTATTAAAAATACAAAGATTCCTGAACTATTTGCTAGATTTTTTCCTGAATACCTTCAGTCGCAACCAATAGTTCAGTCCAATTGGCGTATTATTTATTGGATAAAAAAATTTTTTTCTTGGTTGTTTAAACCTAAATTAAATCTTCATAATTCTCAAGAGGCTAACAATTTATTAAAGGCTATCAGAAACATACAATCTCGTATGGCGCGTCGTCCATTGCCCCTTAATTTAGAAATAGAGTATTTTTCTTTAGAAATGACGGAGTATAGTGCTTTTGATTCTATCATAGAGAAATTTTTTAAAAAATCTTCGTCCATAATTCCTACTATTTTTTATGGAAATGAATTCCTAGAAAAAAAAGAAAATTTCTTCGAAGTTCAATTAGAATTTTTATCTAAAAATGAGATTAGAGAAGTTTTAGATGTAATTAATTTAAGGCTATTCGATACGGATATTAAAAAAATTCTAAAGGAAAAGAATAACTATTTTCAACAATACCTTGCTAGTCTAGAGGCTGGGATAGAGAAACGAACCTCATTAATTCCTTTTCATACCCAAGCTACTTACTCGAATAAAGATTTAAAAACATTCACTTCTGAATTTAAGCAATCATTGACGTTAAATATTAGTCAGATTCAGTTTATTTATCAATTTTTTAATAAAAATTTCAATAAAATAATTCAGAAGTTTGATTATGGAAATCTTTCCGCTCTTTATAAAAATTTAACTGAATTAGGAAAGATTCTCTATCAGGATGAAAACCTATTTTTTCATACAATTAATCAAGATTCTAGTAGAGATTATATAACAGGGTTATCTAAGACGTTAGATACGCTGGAAAAACTTGCTAAACCTCTTCAATTTATTGCAAAAAAAGAAATAGATTCTAAAACCTTAGCGAAGGATATACTTGAATTCAGTGGGCATATTTTATGTCATATTTCAGTGATAAAAGAAAATATGAAACCATACACAAAAAATGTTGATTTTATTATGCGCGGCGGTGTTTCTTGTAAAGATTTTAGTTCGACTTCGGATTTTGAAACTGAATTTGATACCTCGGACGTAATAAGCTTAGATTCGGCGCGAGAAGAAGCTGAAAATTATCCAAGACATTATAGACCATTTTATCATGTGACTTTATCACGAAAAAAACTTAGTGATGATGAAGTAGACAGTGCCTATTCAGATGCATCATCTCAACTCTCGTTTTTTAGGAAATAATTAGCTAGGGCTTACCATGCCAATCTGCCGTAAAGTTACTTTATTTTGGAAAACGAACTTCAACTTGGAGTCCAGTGCCTTCTTTAGGCACATCTAATGCAATCGATCCTTTATGTAGTTTTGTTATTTGTTCTACAATAGCAAGCCCTAAACCACTACCTTGTGCATTAGTTCCTAAGGCACGGAAAAAACGTTCAAATACACGTGCGCGTAACTTGTCAGGGATTCCTGGTCCGTTATCGATGACTTGTAAGATGATGAAGTTCGATTGATTAAAAATAACGACCTTAATAACTCCTCCAGTCGGTGTGTAACGAATTGCATTATCAACCAGATTACGGATTAAAACATGTAAACCCGTGGTATTACCTCGTAGTTTATAGTCAGAATCCTTTGCGATTAATTCAATTTCAATTTGTTTAAGAATAGCTTGTGGTGCTAACTGGGCAATGACTTCAGCGGCGATACGCGACAAATTCACTTGCGTAAAATGTTCTGGCATGATGGTTTCAGGGCTTAATCGACAGAGTGTTAGTAATTGTTGAATGACATGTGAACAGCGATCAACACTCGCAATGACCTGCTTTAAGTGCGAATGACATTCCTGTGGGTCCGTGGTTTTGAGCGCGACTTGAGCTTGTGTTTTTAAGGCGGCAAGCGGTGTATGTAATTCGTGGGCGGCGTCGGCAGCAAAGCGTTGTTCACGTTCAAAAGCTTGTTGTAAGCGAAAAAAAAGTTTATTTAACTCATCAACCAAGGGACTTATTTCTACAGGTACTTCATTGAGATCAACAGGGTCTAAATGGTCGGCAGCTCTTTCTGTCATTTCTTTAGCAAAAAAACGGATGCTTTTTAATCCGCTACCAATAATTAGCCATATAAAAATCCCTGATAAAGGATAAATAAGAAGAGTAAGATAGGTGTCGCTGACCAGCATGTCGTGGATCATCATGTTGCGCGCAGCATATTGTTCGGCTAAGACCAAAATGATACCGCGTTTTCTATCGTAAATAGTATAGGTACGCCATTTTTGACCATCGATAATTTTGTCATTGAGTCCTGCTTTACTGATAAGTGGTACGGCCGGTGTTTTTTCTGAACTTAATAGCAATTTTCCATCGCCATCCCATAGTTGAAACTTATAACGGAGTTTCGTTTGAGCGATAGTTATCCCATTCAATGATAAATTAGACGAGAATTTTTTTTTTAGCATATTCCCGCCCCTATTGATTTGCGATTGAATAAGTCTAAGTGTCTCCGGTGTTAAAAAAAGTGGATTATTCGTAATGGTTTTGAGCAGCGAGCCTGTTTCTACCAATGAATTATCTAGACCCACATTAATTGCTTGATAGTCTATATAATAATTACCGAAAGCGGTGATGATGATAGTCGCAATAACGGTGGTTAATAGATTAAATAATAAAAAACGCCTAATCGAAAAAATGGTGAACATTAATTATTTTCCTTCTCTGCCATATAGCCTACACCCCGTATTGTTCGAATAAAATGAGTATTGACTAATTTTTTTCGTAGATTATGGACATGGACTTCGAGCGTGTTACTGTCAATTTCATCGTCCCAACCATAGAGGCATTGATTAAGCGAATCACGCGAAACAACGTGGCCGGCATTTTCTAATAGTTTTTGTAGCAAACTAAATTCACGACGAGACAGATTAATGGCTGATCCTTTGAGCGTGACCGTAAATGAACTGGGGTCTAATTCAATATCGCGGTATGTCAACAGAGGGGCGGCGCGATTACTAGAAAAACGTCGCTGTAAAGCCCGAATTCTGGCAGAGAGTTCATCTAAGTCGAAAGGCTTAGTTAAATAATCGTCAGCACCACTATCTAAACCCTTTATTCTATCTTCGATAGCATGGCGAGCGGTTAAAATGAGTACAGGCATTGTAATACCTGCTGCACGCATTTCACGGAGGACACTTAACCCAGGGAGGCCCGGTAAATTTAAATCAAGTAGAATGACGTCAAATGTTTCTGTTTTGATAGAGCTTAAAGCAGTCCGTCCATCAGTGAGCCAGTCAACGGTATAGCCATATTGTTTGAGCCCTTTGTAAATCCCATCACCAAGTGCTCCATCATCTTCAACTAAAAGAATACGCATAATTTGTCTCGTTATTATTGTTATTTTTATTCAAATCGCATTTGAAGATGCGAATTTTTTTATCTTTTATTAGGGACGCAGCGCCCCACTTTTAAGGGTCATAGGCCAATACTTTGGCGTAAATTTTGTTCAAAATCCTCCATTATAAAATCTGTGGTTATATTTGTATATAAATAGACCGGTAAAGTCAAAGTGGGTCCCCTATCAATTTTAACTAATAGAAGTATTAGCCTAAAACACCTATATAATGTGATGCTCAGTCTATTTCTGGATTTACATGAAAAACCCTCTTTTACGGTATGGTTTTTGTTATTAACTTTATCTGTGGTACTCATTATATAAAGAACTTTATTACCAAAAAGGTAATTTTACGATAAATTTGCTTTCTTTAATAGCGCTAAAAATTTATTTTCTGTGAGAACTGTTAAACCGAGCTCTTGGGCGCGTGTGAGTTTTGAGCCTGGATCTTTACCCGCAATCACATAATCCGTTTTTTTGCTTACACTGGAAGTGACTTTTGCCCCTAACTCTTGGAGTAAAGTCGTGGCTTGTTCGCGACTTAATTCGGATAAGCCGCCTGTTAAAACAAAGCTTTTCCCGGCTAAGAGAAAGGGGTGTTGTTGATTATGAAGAGGTGTCGGTTTTGGCCAGGTAATCCCGACGACTAATAGATTTTTGATAGCTTGAAGATTGTGTGTTTCGCCAAAGAATTTTTTAATATGTGCAGCGACTATCGGACCTATATCGGGAATTGCTAGTAGGGTCTCTTTATCAGCCGCCATAAGGGATTTTAGCGATTGAAAATATTGAGCCAAATTTAAAGCCGTGGTTATGCCCACATCACGTATTCCTAAGCCATATAAAAAACGTCCTAGAGTGGTCTTTTTACTGGCTTGGATGGCATGACATAACTTACTTGCCGATTTTTTACCGAGATGTTCTAGGTCAACTAATTGTTCGGGTGTTAAGTGGTATAAGTTGGATACCTCTTTAACTAAGTTAGTGTCGACTAATTGGTTAACGATTTTATCGCCTAAACCTTCTATGTTCATGGCCTTCCGGGAAGCAAAATGTTTTATGGCCTCTTTACGTTGTGCTGGGCAAAAGAGTACGCCACTGCAACGGGCGATTGCTTCGGTTTCTATTTTTATGATATCTGAGCCGCAAACAGGGCAATGTTTTGGCAGTTTTAAAGGATGCGTGCTAGCAGGACGTTTTTCTTTAACAACACTCACGACTTCCGGTATCACATCCCCGGCTCTGCGTATGATAACGGTATCGCCTATGCGTATATCTTTGCGTTTTATCTCTTCCATATTATGTAAAGTGGCGTTACTAATGGTTGCGCCTCCTACAAAAACAGGCTGTAGTCGTGCTACGGGTGTTAAAGCTCCAGTACGACCTACTTGAAACTCGATGGCCAATATTTGTGTAAACTCTTCTTGTGCAGGAAATTTATGCGCAAGTGCCCAGCGTGGAGCACGTGATACAAAGCCCAGTTGTTTTTGTAAAGAGATTGAGTTTACCTTGTAAACAACACCATCAATTTCATAGGGAAGTGTAGCGCGTTCCTTCTGTATTTTATGATAATACGCTAAGCAGGCGGCTATATTTTTAGCGGTTTGAGTTTGTGGGCAGCGGGGTAAGCCCCACTGTTTAAATTGCTTCAAAATGGCAGTATGTGTCCCGGCCAATTTAGCCTCTTTCATTTGTCCCACACTATGGGTAAAAAAAGCTAAAGCACGTTGGGCTGTAATTTTTGGATTTAATTGACGGAGACTTCCTGCAGCGGCATTACGTGCGTTAACGAACGTTTTCTCATTTTGCTTTTTAAGTCTATTATTCAGTTCCTGAAAAGCCTTTTTGGGAATGTAGACCTCTCCTCGAACTTCCAAGCTTTCGGGGTAATCTTGGCCGCGGAGTTGCAAGGGTATGCTCAGAATAGTGCGTATATTTAATGTAATATCTTCTCCTAGAGTGCCATCACCGCGAGTTGCCGCACGAATTAATTGGCCTTTATGGTAAATTAGACTCACAGCGATACCATCTAATTTAGGTTCACAGGCATATTCTATATCTTTCTGTGTTTGTAAACGTTCTTGTATGCGTTTATTAAATGCCAGTACTTCTTTTTCTGAAAAGGCATTTTCCAAGGAAAGCATGGGTAATGCATGTTGGACCTGTTGGAAAGATGTTAAAGGGGCGCTTCCAACGCGTTGCGTGGGCGAATCATGACTAATCAATTCAGGGTATTGTTTTTCAAGTTTTTCGAGTTCACGAAAAAGCTTATCGTAAGCCGCATCGCTAATGATAGGCGTATCGAGTATGTGGTAATGATAATTGTGTTCGTTAATTTTTTTTTTAAGCTGAACGATTTTTTTTATTATCCTATCAGGTGGATTAGGCATAAGTATGGAGTTGTGAATGATAGTGAGTGGGATCTTCAATCGGTTGTAATTGCCTATCGCATAAAGTCCCGCCTAGATCTTGAGCGAGCGTCTGTGCCGTTTCCCACAGGAGCTCAAATGCAGTTAATGCCGATTTAACCTTATGGATTGACATAAATAGGCATAGACCAGGGCAAATTATTTCTCCAATATTACTTAAATCAAATGTTCCAGGCTCGATAGCCGAGGCGAGACTAAACAAAATTTCTTTTTTAGTTAATGGATCGGCATAAAAATGAAAAATATTCATTTTGCCATAATGGAAACCTACACTCATCAATGTTTGAATGAGATCATAGCCTTGGTAGGGTCTTTGCTGGGGGGCCATTAATTGTAAGACAATATAATTATTGATGTCATATTGAGCGGAGGGATTTGTTGGATGAGAATTTGATTTTTTCAGATCGGATTTAATTAACGTAGGCTCGGATCGCGATGTGGAGGCTTGAGACGAAGCTTCAGTTAAAGGATGTTCAGTAGCTAACCATTTTTTTTCTTTTTTATTGCGAAAGCTACCATGCCAAATAATGAGTAATAAACCAAAAACTCCGAGGAAAATAATACTGGGTAAAATGATGAGTAAGTAGTCAATGTCCATTACATTGATTCCTCTTGTGAGAAGTATAAATTTTTACTTAAAAAATAAATGGTTTGAGCTATCGAAGTTTCCATATAGAACTCCTAATCCTGTTAATATAACAAAACAAAACGAGAAATAGTCTGATAAGGGGAATGTTTCTCCTTTTGAAAATCAAAATTTTCATTCCGAGATAAAGGGGCGTCAAACGATTTGCTCATGTCTTGCTATGTTTCCCCTAAATAAAGTAACAATTCATTGTAGGTCTAAGCCGCCGCAATGGCTATGGCTTTTTCGAGGTCGACGGCGACGAGTCGGGATACGCCGGGTTCATGCATGGTGACTCCTGTTAAATGATGTGCCATTTCGATCGCTACTTTATTATGGCTAATAAAGATAAATTGTACTTCCTTGGACATCTCTTTCACGAGTTTACAAAATCTTAGAACATTGGTGTCATCCAAAGGCGCATCAACCTCATCTAACATGCAAAAGGGGGCCGGATTTAACTGAAAAAAAGAGAAAACTAAAGCCGTTGCGGTTAATGCTTTTTCTCCTCCTGAAAGAAGATGAATCGTGCTATTTCGTTTCCCTGGGGGTTGTGCCATGATACAAATGCCACTACTCAGTAAATCGGGATCTTGCAATTGTAGTGAAGCAACGCCTCCTGAAAATAGCCTAGGAAATAAACTAGTAAAATTCTGATTGACCTTATCGAAGGTTTCTTTAAAACGGTGACGTGTTTCTTTATCCATTTTTTTTATAGCGATTTGTAGCATTTCTAGCGCTTCGATTAAATCTTTATGCTGTGCCTCTAAATATTTTTCACGCTCTGAAACAGCGTGTTGTTCTTCTAAAGCCGCAAGATTAACGGCACCGAGTTGTTCAATACGTTGCGTCGTTTGAGTTAATTGTACTTCACATTCGGTGATATTCATCGGTGAAATTTCGGATAACAATTTTTCTAATTTATATCCTTGCTCTTGTAATTGTTCTTCCAAGGTTTTAGCTCGAATACGTAACTCTTGTGACATTAACCGTTGTTGCGCTAAGGTATCACGATCTAAATTAAGGCGAGTTTCTAGCATTTGTGATTGATCTTCTGATTGTTTAATACGTTTATTGATGATTTCTAATTGAGTTTGACTTTCTTTAAGCTGTAAACTCAGTTTATTTCTTTTATCCATTTGTAAGTTGAGTTGTTGTTGGAGTGCATTTATCGGATTTTCAGCATCGAGCAGGTCATGTAACTGACTCAGCCGCTGCGCTAATTGTTTATGCTGCTGTTTTAGATTAGAAAGCGTGGTCAGTTCAATCTTTAACTGATGATGCATTGTTTGTAAATGTAATTCATGTTGATGTAATTCTTCTTCATAGGTTTTGGTGCGATGTGCAGATTCATTCAGTTGGTTTTGCAAACTCTCTTTATTTTTTAAATGTGCCAACCGTTGTTTTTCCATTTCTTGAAGTTGAGTATCCGTTACTTTTTGTTCTGTAGACGTTTTTTGTAATTTTTCTTGTGCTATTTCATACTGTTGTTTATTTTCTTGTAATTCTTCTTGTAGCTTTAAAAGACGTTGTTGTGCTTGACTTATCTGAGCTTGTTGTACTTTTTGACGGGCCTTTAAGTCCGCTTGTTGGGTAATTAATTCAGCCGATTGATTTTGTTGTATCGCTTGTGCCTCTTCTAACCCTTTTAATTGTTTTTGGATAGACTGATAGTCTATTTGCTTATTATCAAGCTGTATCTGAATAGTTTGTTGAGTTTTTTGTAGCTGAGATATTTCGCGTTCACGTTGTAATAAGCCCGCTTTATTATCTGTGCCGGCAGTTAAACGAATCCAATGATTACCTAAACAAATGCCTTCGCGTGTGATGATCGACTCGAAACTTTTTAATTGTTTTGTATGCTGCATCGCTTCGCTTATGTCCTCTGCCGCGTAGACCCCTGCGAGCAAGTGTTCGAGTGGCCAAGGGGCTTTAAATTTGCTGCTAATGGGAGCGAGTGTTAACGGGCTCTGAAAAGTTGCTGCAAAATACTCACAAGGTTTTGATTTCGTCATTAAACTGACCGTATTCGGCGGAGCGCTATTTAAAAAATCCTCTAAAGAATCTCGATCAGAAAAGCATACGGCTTGAATATGTTGATTTAAGGCTACTTCGATAGCGCGTTCCCAGCCTGTTTCAACTTGTAATAGTTGCGCTAATCGAGGCTGCTCAATTAAATTATGCTTTTTAAACCACGCTAACAAGGTTTGTTCGCGTTTCCCTAAGGCTTCTTGTTGCAAGGCCATGAGTGAAGCCTGTTCTCCTTGAGTGATCTGTAAATGACTTTTTAACCGGTCTAATTCTTTAGTAGTTTGGTGTAAGCGTGAGCGCAGTTCAAGTATTTGTTGTGTTATTTGCGCTTGTTGAGTTTTACATTGGGATTGTTTTTTTTCAATTGATGCTAAAATTTCGTTAAAATTTTCAGAGGGTTCATTTTGGGGATTTAAAACTGCAGATTGTTCATCGTATTCCTTTTGCAGACGGTCGATACGTAACCGTAAAGTTTGTGATTGTTGTTGATGGTAATCGCTTTGTGTTACTGCACAATGGTGTTGGTGTTTGAGTTCAGAAAAAGAGCTCTGAAGAATTTCCCATTGGTCTTGCCATTCGGCAAAATTTTTCTCAGCGCGTTTTAATAAAGCTTGGTTTTGTTGAGTATTTGTTTGCAGCTCAGTCTGTTTTCTTTGAAACTCAACAAGCGTTTGATTAATTTGAATCTGTTTATCTTCACTATTTTGACATTGCTGTTCAAGAATGCTTTCCTTTTGGGTTAAATCGGCAAATTCAAGTTGATTTTGCTGAAGCTGTGTTGTTTGTGTGCGTAAATTTGCTTCTAAGCGTGTTATTTCATTGCCAAGCTCATAATATTCAGTTTGAAACTTATCAAAGTTGATCCGTGCTTGGGTGTGTTCAGTACGATCGTGAGTGAGTTGAGCTAATAGATGCTGATGTTCAAGTTGAGAAGCATTGAGTTGTTCTTCAGCACACTGTATTTCAGTTAATTGAGATTGAAGTTGTTCTTGAAATGTTTGATAACGGAGGGTTTGTAGCTGAGCTTTTAGCAAACGTTCTTCTTGTTTAAGTGTTTTATAGCGTTCTGCGGTATGGGCTTGACGTTGTAAATGTTTAAGCTGTTTGCTGAGTTCTTTTTTTAAGTCATTTAAACGATTTAAGTTTTCCAATGTATGCGCTAAGCGTAATTCAGTTTCGCGGCGCCGTTCTTTATATTTTGAGATGCCCGCGGCTTCTTCAACATAAGCACGTAGCTCTTCAGGTTTCGCTTCCACGATCCGAGAAATCATACCTTGTTCGACAATGGCATAACTGCGCGGACCGAGACCTGTGCCTAGAAAAATATCTCGAATATCGCGTCGGCGACAACGTGTTCCATTGAGTGAATAGATCGATTGACCTTCGCGTGTGATTTCACGGCGGATTGAAATCTGTGTGTAGCTGCTATAGGGGCCCCCTAAGCTTGCATCGGAGTTATCAAAATTAAGCTCAATAGAGGCTTTGCCTAAGGGTTTTCGTGTATGGCAGCCATTGAATATCACGTCATCAAGTGATTGACCGCGTAGTTGTTTAGCAGAGCTTTCTCCCATGACCCAGCGGATGGCATCGATGATATTCGACTTTCCACAGCCATTGGGCCCTACAATCGCTGTCAGATTACTCGGGAAAACCACGGTGGTAGGGTCAACAAAAGACTTAAATCCCGCTAATTTGATACTTTCTAGACGCATAAGTGTTTTGAACAATTTAAACTATAGGGAAAAGTATAGCATTTATAAGGAATATGAAAGAGGAATCCGCTAAATAGGAGTGCCTAAGCGGATAAGTAAAGTGAAGGAAGTCAAATAAAAAAGCCTAAGCATACACTCGTGGATACAAAACGTGTGCTTAGGCTATCGAAGTGTAAGCGTTATTCTAGTAACGATTGCCTGAGCTACCGGCTAATTGACTGCCTGCAACCGCACCTATTCCAGCACCGGCAATGGTAGCTACGGTTCTGCCTGAGCCACCGCCTATGGTATTACCTAAAAGACCACCGACTGCAGCGCCACCTAAACCCCCAGCAACGCGTCTTTCGTCGGGTGACATCGTATCACAGGCGGTGAGACCGACTAATAAAACGCCTATTAAGACGAGTGAGTTAAATTTTTTCATACTTTACCCCAAATAAAATAATTTTTGGACTATTTACCTATCATTCTTATAAAAAGTATAGGCAGCAAGGGGGGTAAATACCAGCTATCCGCGCAAAAATAGTTTAGAAATTGTACAGTTAGACTGCGTTATAATGAGCATCCATTTTCCAATTCCAATAGAGAGTGATGATGCAAAATATCCAATTAAAGATTTTGGACTCCCGTTTAGGTGAGGAATTCCCATTACCCCGTTATGCGACCGAGGGATCGGCAGGACTTGATTTACGTGCGTGTACGAAGGAGACGTTACAATTATTACCCAATCAAACCGAGCTCATATCAACCGGGCTAGCCATTTATATTGCCGAAGCCAATTTAGCGGCGGTCATTCTGCCACGCTCCGGTCTAGGCCATAAGCATGGCATCGTACTCGGCAATCTTATTGGCCTGATTGACTCGGATTATCAAGGCGAGCTCTTTATTTCCTGCTGGAATCGAGGAGATACTGCGTTTGCCATTCAACCCGGCGACAGAATTGCTCAGTTGGTTTTTGTACCGGTTGTGAGAACACAGTTTGAATTGGTTCCAGAATTTGTAGAAACCGAACGTGGAAGTGGCGGATTGGGTCATTCGGGCGTGCAATAAACAAATTTTGATCTCATTATGGCAATAATAAATATTTATCAGTTAAATTAATTATTACAAAAAGTTAATATGAATTATTTTATGCGCTGAATATTAAATTTTTTCTGTTAGACTATGCGCGAACATTTTTAATAATAAAAAATTATGACTTCTATCCCCTTAATAAAAAACCGAATTTATACTACCATTTAAAAAATAAAAACTTAGAACGACGGTTTGATACATTAAGAAATCTAACTGAGCAGGGTAACTTAAAAGATCTTGAACTGGATCTTACTCAATTAAAACTAACTCTACGCTTATTTCCTGAGCATCATTACTTTATTGCTTTCGAATATTTAGTACAACACTTTGTTTTAATAAAAAGTAATACAGAAAAATTAAATAAAATTGACTTGAAGCCTACACAATTACTATCGATTCTATCTTCATTTAATACACTTAATCGTTTTATTGCTTTGCAATGCTTAATAAAAAAATTTTCTACTCAGCAAGTATCAAAGCGCCTTGACATTAAATCTTCCCAATTAAAGGCTATTCTATTTTTGTTCCCTACATCCGATCGTTTTAACGCTTTAAATCTTTTGAAAAATAATTTTGATATTAAAATTCATTTAACTGAATCCGATATAAAAGAATTTGAAGCTTGCTTATCAAAGGATGGTACATTTGCTAATTTATCACTATTTTCTCGGAAAAAAATTTGGGACAGTTTTTGGGTTGAATCTAATAAAGAGGCTGTTAAAAAAGGGTTAAGACCTATCAGTCCTAATACAGATACAAAGTTGTTACAGCAAAGAATGTTTAAAGAAAAACTCATATTAAAGAGGGATGTACTTCCAGATTTAGTGCGTGACTATCCTAAAATATCTCGATCAGGATGAGTTTTTAACGTGTATTTAAGCAGACGTATTTAATCTCTAAATATTCTTCAATACCGTATTTTGAACCTTCGCGGCCAATGCCGGATTGTTTAAAACCACCGAAAGGTGCAACTGCATTTGAAACACGCCCAGTGTTGGCACCAATGATTCCGTAGTCGAGTTGTTCAGCTACCCGAATCACTCGATCGATGTTTTTTGCGTAAAAATAAGCGGCGAGACCATATTCTGTATTATTAGCTAATTTGATAGCTTCCTTTTCATCTGAAAATTTAAATAAGCCTGCGACAGGTCCAAAGGTTTCTTCTTTTGCAATTAACATATCCGCGGTACAATTTTTTAAGAGTGTCGGTTGAAAAAAGCTTCCGCCTAAGACATGGGTTCTCCCACCGCACATCAATTCGGCTCCTTTTTGTAGCGCATCGGCAATATGTTTTTCCACTTTTTTAATAGCCAATTGATTGATTAAAGGACCTAGTTGAGTATTCTCTTCTAAACCGTTCCCCACGGTTAATTGTTGAATTGCATGAGTCAATTTTTTGCTAAAAGTTTCATAGATTTTTTCATGGATATAAAAACGATTGGTACAAATACAAGTTTGGCCACTATTACGGAATTTGGATGTAATCGCACCGAGGACTGCTTGATCAATATCCGCATCATCAAAGACGATAAACGGTGCATTTCCGCCTAACTCTAAAGATATTTTTTTTATTGAATGCGCGGCTTTCTGCATTAATAATTTTCCAATCGCAGTGGAGCCCGTAAATGAAAGTTTGCGTAGAGAAGGGCTTTCAGTAAAAATATCGCCGATCAATTCAGAGTCACCGGTGACAATATTAAAAACCCCTGGTGGGATGTCGGCTTTTTCAGCGAGTGTAGCTAACGCTAAGGCCGAAAAAGGGGTTAATCCCGAAGGTTTAAGTACTAGGGTACAGCCCGCGGCTAAAGCGGGCGCGCATTTACGTGTGATCATCGCACTTGGGAAGTTCCAGGGAGTGATAGCGCCAACTACACCGATGGCTTGTTTGCGGACAAATAAGTGTTGTTGAGGTAATGGTGCAGGTAGGATGTCACCGTAGACACGTTTGCCTTCTTCGGCGAACCATTGAATAAAAGAAGCGCCATAGCGAATTTCTTCTATCGCTTCTTTAAGTGGTTTTCCTTGCTCACGTGTAAGTAACTGAGCTAAATCATCGATGTTTTCTAAAATAAGCTCATACCAACGATGGAGTCGTTCACTTCGTTCTGTGGCGGTTTTTGATTGCCACATCGGCCAGGCCCGTTCTGCTGCGGAAATGGCATAGACTGTTTCTTTACTTTGTAAATCAGGGATAGTTCCAATGATTTCCTGCGTAGCGGGATTAATGACTTTAATCGTTTTTTTTGCCGTGACCCACTTTCCATTAATGTAACTACTTTGTTGAAAAAGTGATGCATTTTTTAATTTCATTTTGAAAGTTCCGATTTTTTCGTAAGATTTTTTTCAATATTGACTTGTAATAAACGAATAACTCGATTATCTGCACGTAAGACTTTAAATCGAAAAGGGTGAAGTGTAATATTGGCCCCTCTTTTCGGTAAATAACCAAATCGATTGGCGATGACGCCACCTATCGTATCAAATTGATCAGTTGCCAAATGAGAATTAAAAAAATGATTAAAATCTTCAATGGGCATGATGGCTTTAACAATAAATTGATTTGGATTTTGTTCTTCTACAAAAATCTCATCATTGGCATCATATTCATCTTCTATTTCCCCAACGATTTCTTCTAAAACATCTTCAATGGTTACTAAACCGGACACCGCACCGTACTCGTCCACCACGATAGCCATATGATAATGCTTATGTTGAAATTCTTCGAGCAAACTATCTAAGCGTTTACTTTCCGGTATAAATACAACAGGGCGCAAAACATCAGGGATTGCAAAGTGATCTTGGTGAAGAGGATTGTATTTGAGTAAATCTTTTGCCATTAATAAACCGATAACATGCCGTTCTTCATTAATAACTGGAAAACGCGAATGGCCGGACTCTATAACAAGAGGTAGTACCTCAGATAATTGAGCTTTTTCAGAAATAACAGTAATTTTAGCGTGGGGAACCATGATATCTCGAACATGGATATCTGAGATTTGTAAAACGCCTTCAAGCATTTTAAGTGCTTGAGCATTCAATAAATTTCGTTGTGCAGCATAATGCAATAATTCAGTAAGCTGCTTTCTATTCTTAGGACCTTGTTTAAAGAGTTGATGTACACGTTTTAACCAGGACCGACGTTTTTTTTTAAGCTTAATTTTATTGTCAGATGTAAGGGTTTTCATAACCTAAATCCTCTAATAATTTAATTTCTATAGTTTCCATTTGGAGTGCGTCTTTATCATGAAGGTGATCATAGCCTGTCAAATGCAAACAACCATGAATAACGAGATGTGCCCAATGGGCTAAACGAGCTTTTGCCTGTTGTTGCGCCTCCTGATTGACGAGTGGAGCACATATCACTAAATCGCCTAAAAAGGGTGAAAATATTCCGGGTGGTGGCTCGAAAGAAAAAGATAAGATATTCGTAGGGCCTTTTTTATGCCGATAAATACGATTAAGTTCAGTACTTTCTTTTTTACTAACGAGTCGTATATTCACTCTAGCCCCAATGTGTTTTGCTAAAGCGGCATTTACCCATCGTTGTAGAAAATAACGACTAGGAATAAAAGTGTTATAGGCAATCGTTTGTATTGTGATTTTAATGTGACGCTTTTCTTTGATTTTCGTTTTGCGCATAGGCGTGAAGAATGGCTTGTACCAAAGTATGCCGAACAATGTCATGCATTTCAAATTCAGTAAAGCTAATACCTTTAATATTTTTTAAAAGGGTTAAACAGTGGCACAATCCTGATTCTATCCCGCGGGGTAAATCGATTTGTGTGGTATCACCGCTTACAACTACTTTTGAATTAAAGCCGATGCGTGTTAAGAACATTTTCATTTGTTCTTTCGTGGTATTTTGTGCTTCGTCTAAAATAATAAAAGCATCATTTAATGTTCGACCGCGCATATAGGCTAAAGGAACCACTTCAATGATATGTTGTTCAACAAGTTGCATCACTAATTCGAAACCGAGCATATCATTTAATGCATCATAAAGTGGGCGAAAATAGGGGTCGAGTTTTTGGGAGAAATCACCGGGTAAAAAGCCAAGTTTTTCGCCGGCCTCAACGGCGGGCCTCACGAGTACGACACGACTAATTTGTTCTTTTTCTAATGCCGAGACGGCGCAAGCCACCGCTAAATAAGTTTTACCCGTACCTGCTGGACCTAAACCAAAGTTAATATCGTGGCTCAAAATACGATCAAGATATAAGGCTTGATTAGGGCTGTGTGGTTTAATCGGACCCCGTTTGGTTTGGATGACAATACCGGGTGTTTTTTGGGACTGTAATGTCATATGGGGATCAGTTTGAGCCGTTTGTATGACCAAATGAATCGTATTTGATGTAAGTGTGGATTTTTTAGTCTCTGTTTCTGCGTAAAGATGATGGAGTACTTTGGCGGCAACTTCAACAGCTGAGTGAGGGCCGTTGATCTGAAAATCATGGCCGCGATTATAAATGCTCACATTAAGTTTTTGTTCGATTTGACGTAAATGCTGGTCAAATGGACCGCAAAGATTGGCTAAACGATGATTATCTTCAGGCGTGAGCTGAAGCGTATAAGCTTGTGTATTCAATTTATATGCGTTCTCCTCGTAAAGAGTTTCTTAGAACCTCAGTAATCTTAATAGGAACTAATTGCCCTATGAGCCGTGCGTGACCCTTGAAGTTAACCACACGGTTATTTTCTGTACGCCCTTGTAATTCATTCTTATTTTTTTTAGAAGGGCCTTCAGCCAAAACCGGATAAACTTTACCACACATTTGTTTACTTAGGGTCTGTCCTTGAAATACTAGGAGATTTTGCAGAATCTGTAAACGTTGTTTTTTCGTAGCCAGGTTGATGTCATCAGCAAGCTCAGCGGCAGGGGTGCCGGGACGACGGCTGTAAATAAAGCTAAAGGAATTATCGAAGCCTATGGATTCTACTAAACTCAGCGTGGCTTGAAAATCGGTATCCGTTTCTCCAGGAAAACCGATGATGAAATCTGAAGAAATGGCAATATTTGGGCGTATTTTGCGCAGCTTACGGATTTTAGATTTGAATTCTAAAATGGTATAGCCCCGTTTCATTGCCGCTAAAATTCGATCTGAACCGCTTTGTACAGGTAAATGGAGGTGATCGACTAACTTGGGCACATCGCCATAAGCTTGAATTAAACGTTCTGAAAAGGCTAAAGGGTGAGAAGTCATAAATCGTATGCGCAAAATATTATCTAAGACTGCAATATAACGAATTAAATCTGCTAAATCGGCTGTCCCCCCTTCGTGACGTGGACCTTGATAATCATTAACATTTTGTCCTAATAAAGTAATTTCACGGACACCTTGTTCGCCCAGCTGTACGACTTCGGTCAGTACATCATCTAAAGGCCGGCTAATTTCTTCGCCGCGCGTATAAGGAACAACACAAAAGCTACAATATTTGTTACAGCCTTCCATAATAGAGACAAATGCACGTGGACCTTCGGCTCTGGGAGGAGGTAAATGATCAAATTTTTCGATTTCAGGGAAAGAAATATCAACGACGGATTGTTTTTTTTCTAATACTTGATTGATCATATTGGGAAGTCGATGCAATGTCTGAGGGCCAAATACAATATCGACAAAGGGGGCACGTTGAATAATACCGTTGCCTTCTTGGCTTGCGACACAACCACCAACAGCAATGATAAGATGGGGCCGATTCGCTTTAATTTTACGCCAGTGTCCAAGCTCAGAAAAAACTTTTTCTTGTGCTTTTTCACGAATGGAGCACGTATTTAAGACAATTATGTCCGCTTCATTGGGATTTTGAGTTAAAGTTAAACGGTGAGTATGAGACAAAAGATGCGTTAGGCTCTCTGAATCATATTCATTCATTTGACAACCGTGCGTGGCTATATAAATTTTTTCTAATAGCATAAAATTTCTTTATGAATTGAGTTTTTCTTTTAGTAATTTATTTAATTGTTGCGGATTGACTTTTCCACCCGAAGCTTTCATGGCTTGACCGACAAAGAAACTAAATAGCTTATCTTTCCCTGCTCTGTATTCAGTTAATTGTTGTGGATATTTTATTAAAACCTCATCAATAATTTTTGAGATAGCCGCTTGATCAGTGATTTGCTGTAGATTTTTTTCTTGAATAATCTCATCACTGGTTTGGTTACTCACCCATAATTCTTCAAACACTTCTTTAGCGATAGTGCTAGAGATCGTGTTATCCTCAATTCGTTGCAACAAACCCGCGAGTCGTTGTGCATTAATAGGGGATTCTATGAGGCTTAAATTAGCTTTATTTAAAGCGGCAGTCAGTTCTCCCATGATCCAATTTACGGCTAATTTAGCGGAGACCTTTTCTTTGACGACCGCTTCAAAATAATCAGCCAGTTCACGAACAGCGGTTAATAAACCGGCATCATACGCACTTAATTGATATTCTTTTTGAAAGCGAACTAATTTTTTTTGCGGTAACTCAGGTAAAGTCGGATAGATTTTTTCAATGTAATCGGTGTTTATGACAACAGGGCATAAATCAGGATCGGTGAAGTAGCGGTAATCTTTAGCGTCTTCTTTACTGCGCATCGAGCGAGTTTCTTGTTTATCGGTATCGTATAAACGGGTTTCTTGTTCGATGTCTCCACCTTTTTCTAAAATAGCAATTTGGCGATCAATCTCATATTGAATCGCTTTCTCTATAAAACGAAAGGAATTTAAGTTTTTAATTTCCACACGTGTCCCTAATTTTTTTTGATGGGATCGGCGTACTGAGACATTGGCATCACAACGAAAGGATCCTTCTTGTAAATTACCATCTGAAATATCTAAATAACGAACCAGCGTATGTAATGTTTTAAGATAGATAACCGCTTCTTTCGGAGAGGCTAAATCAGGTTCCGAAACAATTTCTAATAAAGGGGTTCCTGCACGATTCAGATCAATACCCGTCCTATTTTCGAATCCTTCATGCAGCGATTTCCCAGCGTCTTCTTCTAAATGAGCCCGGGTGATAGAGATAATTTTTTCTTCTCCGTTTTCTAAGATTATCGTTAACTGCCCCCGTCCAATGATAGGATTTTCATGTTGACTAATTTGATAACCTTTAGGTAAGTCAGGATAAAAATAATTTTTACGCGCAAAAGTTGAATAATGAGGAATATCCGCTTGGATACTTAAACCAAATCGAATGGCCATATTGACGGCTTCAGCATTTAATACGGGTAATACGCCGGGTAAGGCTAGATCGATTGCACAGGCTTGTGTATTGGGCTCAGCACCATAAGCGGTTGCAGCACCGGAGAACAGTTTTGATTGCGTGGATAATTGGACATGAACTTCAAGCCCAATGACAGACTCCCATGCATCCGTCGATTTTGGGTATGACTCAAGCTTATTTTGTTTAGATTGTTTATGTGCAGCCGAGGTCATAGATTAAAATTCTCCGGTATTTTTTTATGCCAATCAGTTACTTGTTGATAGCGATGGGCAGCATTGAGTAGCTTTGCTTCAGTAAAAGGGCGACCTATGAGTTGCATTCCTAAAGGAAGTCCATTAATAAATCCTGCTGGAATGGAAATAGCCGGCAAGCCTGCTAGGCTAATCGCGATGGTGTAGATATCGGATAAATACATACTCACAGGATCATTGATTTTTTCGCCTAGTTTGAATGCCGTTGTTGGAGTCGTAGGTCCAAGTAAGATATCAACCTCTTTAAAAGCGGCTTTAAATTCTTCGATCAATAGCGCGCGAATTTTTTGAGCTTTTGTGTAATAAGCATCACAGTAACCTGCCGATAAAACATAAGTACCCATCAACAACCGACGTTTGGTTTCATGGCCAAATCCCTCGCCGCGTGTTCTTTCATAAAGATCGTTTAAATCCACCGGATTATTGCAGCGATAACCATAACGTACTCCATCGTAGCGAGCAAGATTAGAAGCGCATTCGGCAGACGCAATAATATAATAAAGTGGAATAACCAATTGACAGTTGGGTAAACTGACACGGCTAATTTTTGCGCCGAGTTGTTCATAAAGTTTTATAGCGGCTTGGATAGTTGTTGATACTTTTGGATCAAGATCTTGTGAAAAATACTCTTTGGGTAAGCCAATTTTTAAACCCTTGAGTGAATCATTCAATGTCAATAGATAATTAGGAACAGGTTGCTCAATACTTGTCGAATCTTTTTCATCAAAACCGGCCATGGAGTTCATTAAGAGTGCCGCATCTTCAGCAGTCTGAGTCAGGGGCCCTGCTTGATCTAGACTCGAGGCGAATGCAATAAGTCCATAACGTGAAATGCGACCGTAAGTCGGCTTGAGTCCAGTGAGATTGCATAATGCCGCAGGTTGTCTAATAGAACCTCCCGTATCTGTACCCGACGCCGCAGGCGTTAAGCGGGCCGCGACGGCCGCACTCGATCCCCCCGAAGAGCCTCCCGGTACGCGGGAGATATCCCAGGGATTTTTTACTGCGCCATAAAAACTGTTCTCATTGGATGAGCCCATAGCAAACTCGTCCATGTTGGTTTTCCCTAATAGCACGATCCCGGCTTGATTAAGCCAGCTTACTAATGTGGCATCATAGGGAGCAATAAAATTATCTAGCATTTTAGAAGCACAACTTGTTTTAATGCCGAGTGTGCAAAAAATATCTTTATGTGCAAAAGGGATGCCCATCAAAGGACTTCCATTGCCTTTTTGAAGGTGTAAATCCGCTTGTTTAGCTTGCTCTAGTGCGATCGTCGGAGTGACAGTAATAAAGCTATTTAAGGTTTTGTCATATTTCTCAATACGTGCTAAAAAATGTTGAGTTAACTCCGTACTCGATATTTTTTTTGCTCGAAGTGAGGCGGATAACTCTGTCAGCGTATAATTATGCATAGTGGTTAATCTCTAAAGTTATTCTAAAACAATCGGAACACAATAGAGGCCTGCTTCAGTATGATCCGTAAGTTGCTGAAAGTCTTTGCGATGGACAACTTCAGTGACTTTATCTTGACGTAAGCGTTGTGTGATGCCAAAAGGGTGGGCGATAGGTTGTACCGAGTGTGTTTCTATAGCATCCATCTGATTGGCGAGCTTAAAAATGTCTTGTAGGCTTTTTAAATAATGACAGGCTTCTTCGTGATTAATTTTTATTTTAGCGAGTCCAGCTATTTTATTAACATCTTCAAGCGAAATTGACATAGTAAATACGCTCCAAATCTAACATAGTTTGAAAAGGTTCGATATTATACCTATTACATTTAGATTTGCGAATTTGAAAATAGGATGGCCTTTGTTTTGACAGCTTGCTTGCATAAAATCTTCCAGATTTGCTAAAGTGCCCAGACACACACTATATTGTGTAGGTAAACACTCATAGGCAGGTGGTTAACTTTATGCTAAGCAAATTACGCGGTTTATTTTCTAAAGATATTTCCATCGATTTGGGCACGGCAAATTCATTAATTTACGTACGTGGCGAAGGAATTGTCCTCAATGAGCCGTCCGTAGTTGCTATTCGTTCAGAGGAGGGGAATCAACGCCGTGTACTCGCGGTAGGCTGGGAAGCGAAACGCATGCTAGGACGTACGCCGGGTAATATTAGTGCAATACGCCCTTTAAAAGATGGTGTTATCGCTGATTTTTATGTGACTGAAAAAATGTTGCAGCATTTTATTAGCAAAGTTCATCAAAATAAGGTCTTACGTCCGGCGCCTCGAATACTTGTTTGTGTCCCTTGTGGTTCAACGCAAGTAGAGCGTAGAGCTATTCGTGAGTCTGCTTTAGGCGCAGGTGCCAGAGAGGTTTATTTAATCGAAGAACCCATGGCAGCAGCCATCGGTGCCGGTATGCCTGTTGATGAAGCACGTGGATCATTAGTGGTAGATATTGGAGGTGGAACGACAGAGGTTGCTGTTATTTCCTTAGGAGGAGTCGTTTATTCTCAGTCAGTGCGTATTGGTGGTGACCGATTTGATGAGGCTATTGTCAATTATGTTCGTCGAAACTATGGAAGCTTAATTGGTGAGCCCACGGCAGAGCGAATTAAGCATGAAATTGGTACCGCTTTTTCTCTACCGGAAATTCGTGAGATTGAAGTACGTGGGCGTAATATTTCAGAAGGGGTACCCAGAGCCTTTGTTTTAAATAGCAATGAGATTTTAGAGGCGTTACAAGAGCCCTTAGCTAACATTATTGGTGCTATTCGTACGGGACTAGAGCAAACCCCGCCTGAATTAGCCGCAGATATTTCAGAAAGAGGAATGGTCTTGACCGGTGGAGGGGCCTTATTAAGGAATTTAGATCGTTTAATTACCGAAGAAACCGGTATGCCTGTCGTGGTAGCAGAGGATCCCTTAACCTGCGTCGCACGAGGGGGGGGGCGTGCCATTGAGATTATTGATGAAATGGGTGGAGATTTTCTAGTCAAAGATTAATAGGTAAGCGCCATTAAACTATTATTTAATCATGGAAAAAACTCTTTAGGGTTAAGGCTCTTTTTTTTTGTTATTTTATCACTATTACTTATTCTATTAGATTACCATCATTGTTTGCTTTCGCTGCGTCGGGTATTAAACAACGTCGTTGCGCCTTTGCAGTATATGGTCGATGCCCCAGTACGATTGTTTCATACGTTAAGTAATAATTTTGTAACGCGACAAAAAATTCAAACTGAAAATACGGCTTTACGTACTCAACAAGTATTATTAAAAGCTCAATTACAGCGTTTTGCCGCTTTGGAAAGTGAAAATCGGCAACTGAATCAATTATTAGCTGCAACAGAACATTTAAAAAAGCAACGTTATCGTTTAGCACGATTGCTACTCGTAAATGCCGACCCTTTACTAAATGAGGTTATCGTCGATAAAGGAGAAAAAGAAGGGATTAAAGTAGGACAACCGGTACTGGATGCCAATGGTGTCATGGGTCAAGTCATTAGTGTTGATTTTTTTAATAGCCGAGTGTTATTACTGACAGATTTTCGAAGCGCAATTCCGGTACAAGATGTGCGGAGTGATGCCCGTGGAATTTTAGTAGGACGAGGACGATTTGCAAAACTTTTATTAAAAGATATTCCAGGTACGATGGATATTAAAGTGAATGATCTCTTAGTGACATCGGGGTTGGGCGGACGTTTTCCACCGGGTTATCCTGTCGGCGTCGTCAGCGTAGTAAACATGAATGTGGCGACACAATTCGCGAGTATACAGGTTGACTCCAGTGCACAATTAAATAGAAATCGGCCTGTCTTGCTGATTTCTCCTGCTACCGCGGCGTCTCCTGTTAATTCTAATTCTAAAACTAAAATTTCTTCTAAAACTTCTTCAAAGTTCATTAAAAAGGATAGTGTGGAATGAAACCACTTTATTTTTCTACTTTATGTCTGATTGTGATCAGTTTTTTTTCCGCAATAATCCTTAATATTATCCCTTTACCTCCTTTTTTAGCTTTATTTTATCCATTATGGCTGCCATTGGTTTTGATTTATTGGATCATGATATTACCCGAACATATCCATTTTACTTTAGCTTGGATACTTGGATTGCTGATTGATGTGTTATACGGAAACTGTTTGGGTGAACATAGCTTGGCTTTATGTGTGGTGGCTTATTTGGCTTATCGTTTTCATCTACAATTTCGTATGTTTCCGTTAACACAACAACTATTATTTATTTTTGCTATGCTAACAATCTATCAAGTTATACTGATTTGGATAAAAGCTTGGCTTGGATTTCCTGTTGATTTTCGCTGGACATGGATTTCTTTATTAGTTAGCTCCTTAGTTTGGCCATTGATGAGGAATGTCCTGAAAATAAATCCTTTGGAACTGCGCCATTAATTTTTATAATCAATAGTCATAAAATTTTTTTATTTATATTAGAAAAAATAGTATGCAAGCTATCATTTGAATAAAATAAAAAATATTGGAGATTACTATGAAGGGAAAATTGATATCGTCAAATAGACAAAATTTTGATAGGCGTGAGCGATTTATCGTTTTTCATTACACTGTTTTAGATGAAGAAGACTCTGTAGAAATATTAACTCGCGGAGGTGTTGGAGCGCATTTTTTAATTCCAAAACAAGCCTTTAAAGATGAAGATAGTGAGGAGCAATTCGATTATTATAAATTAGTCGACATAAAAGACCGTGCTTGGCATGCCGGTATGAGTGGTTTTAAAGGAAGACATGGATTAAATGATACGTCGATAGGAATTGAAATTGTTAACTATGGTTATGGTTTAGTACAAGATTCCGGAGAAGTATTATTTACTTATCAAATTGAGAATCATCTTAAAAAATATATTATCCAAACTTTACAAACGCAGGATAAAAATTCATATCTGCTTCTAAATGGGAAGAAATTATTATCGGCGTTTTTAGCCGACATGATGCGTGCTTTGGTGCCGCCACCTGATCGTGAAGCTTATAAGGAAAAGGTTTCTCAAACGCTTATCAATAAATATAGACAGCTTACCGAAGCATGGCGTAAAGAAAATGACAAATTTCTCTATATTAAACAGGAAGATCTCTTTCAATTAGAAAAAGATAAAAAGCTTGTCTGGGATGAATATACCGATCATCAACTTGACACGATTGAAAAACTGATTAAAGAAAAAATTGAGCCTGAATTAACAATAAAAGATAAAACAAGTGAAAAAGTGTATTATGAAATAGCACCTCAATTTATAATAGGTCATATGGCTATTGCGCTAGGCAGGAAAACCGATCCAGGCCCACGTTTATTTATAGAGTTAGCTAAACGAGGTATTGGAGCTTGGCCGGATGAGGCATTAGTATCAACTATTGAACAACAGAAGATGGGTCAAGGTATTGATTACAAATGGATACAAGATAACTTAAAACGTTATGGCTATGAAGTGGATTTAACCGGCCAATTAGACACACAAACAAAAAATGCCATCAGAGCATTTCAAATGCATTTTGAACCAAAGAACTATTCCGGAGAGCCTAGTGTAAAAACAATTAGCATTCTCGAAGCTTTAATTAAAAAATATTATTCAGACTAAGCATCGGATTTTACTTCCGTTCTTTTGTAAAAAAGAGTGCTTTTTTTGTTTAATAATTTACGTATCAGTGCGTAACTTGTTGTATAAGCTGTGAAAAAAATCTTGAAAACTTGTGGATAATGCAATCTTTTGCTAAAGTTGTTATACGTGATTGGATAAAATAATGTAAGTAAAAGACACAATACTATATATTGTAGTTATTAATAAAATTAATACTATATTTAGTGACGTTGATTTTTAGAGCTTATGTATCAAAATTTTTTAAAAATTAATATTTTAACAAATCAATCAATAAAAGCCCAACTTAAATTCAATAATTCAATACTAAAGAATTAAAAGCAGATAGAATATCTTGATTGCTATAATAAAACCAAATAGTGGGATTAATGCAATCTAAAGAAAATGGTTCCAAGGGGGATATATGTTTAGTAAAGCGAGCAATAAGCGTAGTTTATTAGGCTTTTCAGGGAATGTCGCATTTAAAAAGCGTATTGCACCAAAGATAGCGGCTCATATTGACCGATCGATTGATGTCTGTTTGAGCGGTGAAGATGCTTGTCTAAATAAATGGTTATTCGATAATCTAAGTACCATTTTGCCCATACACATCACCTTAGCATCCGGTCGACCCTCTCCAAGGAGGCTTGTTAAATCCTATCGAAAAAAGGGGGGGATATGAGTAAAGTAAAGGTTATATTATCCGACGGGACAGAGTTTGAACATGATTTTGGATGCAATAATCATTATGCGGAGATGTTTCAAATTATCCGCGAAATTATTGGGATTGATTCTCGAGTAAAATGGTTTAAAGATTTAAAAGACGAATTTTATAATATACAATGCTTCGGTGATGTTAAAGTGGATATCTCCAAAGATAATCCCAAGGGATAATATCCGAGTTTTAAGGCCTCTTTCTATTTCGAGAATAGATTAGACGTTCTCAATGGACATCTAAATGCTATAAAAAGCTAAAAATATCGGTTTCTTAGCGATATAACTTAAATTGCTCTTATGTTCAGCTAGGCCAAGAGGATATCACATCTGCTCTTGTTGATTTTCTTTGCGAGATGAGAATCTATTAAAGCCACTTTCCCCCCAAAATGGACTTGTTGAGTTATATACATCTATGTATACGCATCAATCACCGCCAGGAAGGCTTTTAATTATTTGTACTCGCCGTATTGGCGATGTTTTACTCGCGACTCCCTTAATTCGAACTTTTAAACAATGCTGGCCAAAAGCTAAAATTGATCTTTTAGTTTTTAAAGGCACCGAGTCGATACTCCATTCAAATCCTGATATCGAAAATATTATAAGCATCGAGGAGCATCCCAACTTTTTTCAGCATTATCGCTTAATAAAAAAGATTTTTCGTCGTTATGATATGGCAGTATCCACATTACCTGGAGATAAAGGCATTTTATATACCTATTTTGCCGCTAAATATCGTGTAGGAATGTTGCATCAGGATAAGAGTCGTTGGTGGAAACGTCGTTTACTTTCCAAAGCGGTCGAGTTTGATAACATTTCAACACACACCGTACTCATGAATTTACGTTTAGCCGAAATCTTTCAGTTAAAACTTTGTTCGGAAATTGTTATTTCTTGGAAAAAATCGGATCAACAGAAAGTCTTAGAGCTTATCAACACAACAAAAAAGTTAGCGATTTTGCATCTACGTCCAAAATTTTCTTATAAAGAATGGACTAAAGAAGGTTGGATAGGCGTAGCAAACTGGTTATCACAGAAGGGATATTCGGTTGTTTTAACGGGGGATAGTAATGAGTTTGAAAAAAAAATGGCGAATGAATTAATCAATAGCCTGCCAAAGAATGTAATGAATAGGGTTGGACAGTTAACTTTTAATCAAGTTGGTTTTTTAATAAGTTTAGCCCAAATTTATATTGGGCCTGATACCGTAGTAACACATATAGCGGCGGCATTAGGCGTTCCTACGCTGGCGCTATTTGGTCCAAGCAATCCAGTCAAATGGGGTCCCTGGCCTAAAACGTGGACACTGAGTAATCCCTTTGTTCGAATCGGATCGCAGCATAGAAATAATGTTTATTTGATGCAAGGATCGGGTGTTTGCGTCCCTTGTTTTAAAGAAGGTTGTGATCAGCATATTCGAAGCCGTAGTCGTTGTTTAGAAAATCTAAGCGCGCAACAAGTAATTAATAAGCTTAGTGTGTTAATCCCTCAGTCGGATACTCCCGCTAAATCACACCCTTCTCAAGAACTTATCACGTCCGCTGAAAATTATTTATTTTAGAAATAAAAAAAACATTTTAATTTATCTGCATGCTCTGATGCTTAAGTCCTTTTATGGGTCTGCGACTGTAAAAAAAGGATAGTATATACTATTCATTTTTTAAGTTTTTTTTAAATGCTATGTTAGGCTTAAGTGTGATTGTGATAGTAAAAGATGCCGCAGAGGATCTTCAGCATTGCTTGGAGTCGGTAAAGTGGGCGAATGAAATTATTATTTTAGATTCAGGCAGTCAGGATAATACCTTGGAAGTAGGCCGGAAATTTACGCAAAATGTCTTTTCTACTGACTGGCCAGGATTTGGTATACAAAAAAATCGAGCTTTAAATAAAGCGCAATATCCATGGGTACTTTCTATCGATGCAGATGAAGTTTTAAGTGTGGATTTGATTGCAGAAATAAAACACATTATTTCTAATCCAGATGATCAAAATGATGCTTATGCTATTAAAAGGATTTCTTTCTTTGCTGGAAAGAAGATTTGTTATGGAGATTGGGGTAGAGACAAGGTCGTTCGATTGTTTCGTCGTCAACCTCAGATTCGATTTACGCCAGCAATTATTCATGAAAATCTAACAGGATATGTGCATTTACATGATTTAAAAAACGTTATGTATCATGATACGATGAAGACGATGAGTCAGGTCTTAATGAAACTAGAACAATACTCTAGTTTTGGGGCACAAATGGCTTATCAACAACATAAGAAATCTACGATGTTAAAAGCAATTTTGCATGCTGTTTGGTGTTTTATTCGCGGTTATATCCTACGTTTAGGTTTTTTAGATGGCCGTGAAGGGTTTATTTTAGCGGTTTCTAATGCATCCGGTGTTTTTTATCGTTACGTAAAATTAATCTATCTTTATCATAGGATAAATCATGTCTGCTAATGTGTTTAGCGCTTCTCGCCCTCTTAGAGATTATTTTCTACGCCTTAGTCAAATTTTTGCTGTAGGCACTGCATTTATACTGCCACTCTCTACAGCGGGCTTAACGATTTTTTTCTCCGCGACAGTGATTTGTTGTTTGTTGTCGGGAAATTGGCATGAAAAAATTCTGATTCTACGCGATAACCCCATGGCCTTAATGTTTGTAATATTTTTTTCGTTATTTCTCATCGGTCTTAGCTATACCCCTGTACCCATGGCGGTGGGTTTGCATACGTTAATAAAATATAGTAAGTTTTTACTCGGTTTTTTCTTGTTTAGCACCTTTCGCGATGAAAAGACAGCCTACTTTGCTTTTTTTGCTTTTCTGTTAGCGGCTATTCTGACGCTCTTATTTTCTTTTATTAAATTTTTTGGTCATTGGGATTTTTTGAACCGTTTCGCTTTGGATTCAGGTGTGTTTAAAGACCATATTTTTACAGGTTTTCTATTGGCTTTTACAAGTTACTGTTTTGCTGTATTTGCTTTTTCTGTAAAAAATGCATGGCGTTGGTTGCTTGTTGTATTATTTTTGCTAGCGGCTTACGATGTATTATTTATTAACCTGGGGCGGTCTGGATATGTTGTATTATTTAGTTTGTTATTATTATTAGCTTGGCAACAATTTGCTTGGAAAGGTTTGTTAGCGGGGTTAATGATCTCAATTTTTTTATGTGGTAGCTTATTATTTTTACCGGCTAATTTTAAAGAACGTTTTAATTTAGCGCATAGCGAAATGGTACAATATAATCAGGGAGAGTTTAATACTTCGATAGGTTTGCGTTTAGAATTTTATCATAATAGTGTTAAGTTATTTAAAAAACATCCTTGGATAGGAACAGGCACAGGAAGTTTTACACAGGATTATTTAACCATCGACCCAACCAAACCATTTGTCACGCAAAATCCCCATAATGAATATCTCAATATAGCTGTTCAGTTTGGGGTATTCGGTGTTGTTGTTTTATTGGGCATGTTTTTGGTTCATGCATGGACTAGTTTTCGATTGCAAGGGTTGCGGCAATATTTTGCACAAGCAGTTTTGGTGTCGATTGCAATCGGCTCATTGTTTAATTCCTGGCTTATGGATGTTGCTCAAGGTTGTTTTTATGTTATTTTCACTGCTTTGTTGTTTGCCGGTTTATCCTCCTATCCTTCTGACAAAGCGCCTTGTAAATCAAATTAATTGAGATTATTTATACCCATTTTTGCGTGAATTCGTTGGCTTTCGATGATTTGCTTAAGTAAATTAAGATTTGCTGGTGCTTGCTGTCGATCATTTTGTTGATGCCATAAGTGAATAACCGGGATTGCAAATCTTCCTGATTTACGATAGATGCCTGCGCGGATTAAACGTATGACTAAGTCAGAGTCTTCATAACCCCATCCTTTAAAACTCTCATCAAAACCGTTGAGGGCCAAAAAATCTTTTTTCCAAAGGCCTAAATTACAACTTTTAGCTCCCTGCCAGTGCTTGGCTTTTAATTTTCGGAGTCCATGTAACTGGATGCGTAGTAAAGGAAATAGGCGGTTTGAATGACGTTGAAAATAATGCCCCAGCCATTGTAAAGAGGAGTCTTTATAAATAGGTAAACCTTCCTTTAAAACTTTGGCAGTAAATTTTTTTTCCAGTAAAATACGGTGACCCGAAATAAACCAGCTTGATTCGGCTAAAAAACGATGTTTTTCAATAAAATCCGGAAAGGGGATACAGTCTCCATCCAGAAAAATTAGGTAATTATAATCCGCTTGTAATACGGCGATATTACGGATTCTAGCGGCTTGAAAGCCTTCATCTTTTTGCCAAACCTGTTTCAAGGGGTAATTCAGCTGATCTTGAAATTGATTAATTAATAATCGAGTTGTGTCGTTTGAGCCATCATCCGCTATGATAACTTGATTGGGTAACTGTGTTTGTTGGTTTAAACCTAATAAAACTAAACGTAAGGCATCGGGGCGATTATAGGTAGTGACTATCACAGAAATGCTTGGCGACTTTGATACCATACACGGTTTTCTCTCAATGAATTACTTTTTACATTTAAAAACAAAAAAATTAAACGAATTAAAGTATAATGAGTCTATATGTAATCTCAAACTTTATGAGTCATTACTGAGGGAACAGATAAACTATTTTTATGGCTCGCTAGTGTCGATTTTTATTTTTTCTTGATATTCACCGAATGAAACCATTGCTCTATTCATTATCTCGTTTAATGATCGTATTTTTAACGAGTAGTATCGTTTTTTTTGCCTTGGTCGTTATTACGGGAAAGATTTTAACCCCTTATTTAGATAAGCAAGCCCAAGCTGTTTCGAGTTTAGCCAGTAAAGCGGTGCAAAAACCGGTAGAAATTAAACAATTTTCGGTCATTTGGCAAGGTTTGACGCCTATTTTTCATGGTTCTGAAGTCATTATATGGGATGAGACGCGAAGTCATATTTTATTCAGTATTCAACAACTTAATATAGGTATTGATATCTTTCGTAGCTTGTTGAGCGGAAGTCTTAAATTAGGTGCGGTTCGTGTGGATGGTATTCAATTAGTGGCACACCAAACGAAAGATAATCAATTTGTCTTTGCGGGGATAAGCACATTATTTGGACAATCTACTTCACCTCGTTCGAGCATGTCTAATGTGTTAATTGCTTGGATTTTAGCTGAGCCACAAATTAATTTGGAAAATGTCGATTTAAAGTTTTATCCCAAAATAGGTCCCACTTGGCCGGTTATGCGGGTCAATTTGTTAATAAAAAATAGCCGTGATAGGCATCAGCTAAGTGGTCGGTTGTTTTTTTTACAAGATAAACTTTCTGCAATAGACTTCAAAGCCGATCTGAGCGAACCTTTACTTTCATCTACAACCTTTTCTATGAACCATTTGAGTGGACCTATTTATTTGCATGGCCAGAATGTTCTCGTGGATCAATGGTTCAATCAATGGAGCCCCACATGGCAGATGCAGAATGTAAAGGCCAATTTTAAGATATGGGCTACTTGGCAATTCAATCATTTAACTCAAGTCCAAGGGTTGATTACCCATTTACAGACATCTTCGATAAAAATTAATAAACAACCTCCTCTCTATTTATATCCTTTTTCAATGAATATACTTTGGCAATCCACTAAGCAAGGTGATTGGAACGTGGATGCCATCTTTCATAATTTCGGTATGAAGCATTGGCGAACGGTTCCAGGTATTCAGGGTTTAAACGCCTATCTTCATATAACGCCTACGATGGGCAATCTTATGGCCCACTCAAATGACAGCCGCATCGATTTTAATAAACTATTTAAAGCACCCATCCATTTGGATAGTTTATCGACTCAACTGAATTGGCAACAAAAAGGGGATCATTGGATTATTCAAGTGCCTAAGTTTGAAGCAGCAAATCAGGATGCCGCCATTAACGCACAACTTGCACTATTAATTCCTAAGCGTGCCAATCAAACCCAAATTAGTTTATTAGCACATGTAAAAATAAATAATCCAACCGCTATTAGTGATTATTTACCACAAACTTTGTTAGGTCCGGAATTGATACATTGGCTTAGTACGGCAATTAGTGATGGTTCTGGTTTAGGAAGTTTAGTATTACGAGGGCCTATCAATCAATTTCCTTTTGACCCGCATAATGGAACTTTTTTAATTGATACGCAAGTAAAAGATGTTGATCTTAATTACGATAAGGCTTGGCCTCATTTGCAGAAAATTAATGGCGAGCTTATTTTTTCCGGCCGGAAAATGCAAGTCCTTGTAGATACTGCAGAGCTGCTCCGTATAAAATTAAGCCATATCAAAGCCAATATACCGATAATTAAGAAACATGTGCAAGCCGTATTGCATATTGTCAGTGATGAAATTAATTCTCGTTTAGAAAATGGCCAAGCGTTTTTAGTGGCTACACCCCTTGCGAAAGGGACTTTAAGTGAATTGAAACATTTAATACTTACGGGTCCTTTACAGCTTCGTTTACAAATGACAATTCCTCTTGAGTCCGGAAAACAAAAATTAAATTTATTGGGTTTAGCGCATATAAAAAATGCAGAATTAAAAATTCCAGCACATAATATACAATTAGACCAATTGACGGGACCTTTTAGTTTTAATGAAAATGGAGTGTCAACGGAAAAATTGACAGGTTTATTATGGGGAAAACCAATAGGATTAGCAATACAGTCCACGCCTAATCTGAAAATTAATATTTATTACGATGATATTCTGATTTACTTAAAATCCGAACAACAGGGTTGGCGTTTTAGTATAAATAATAAAATGGCTAAAGGAACGGTTTTGATTCCCAATAGTAATCTACAACCTGTTCTAGCTAATTTTGACCGTATTAATTTAGATTCTTTTATTGAATCAAATAAAGTCACTACTTGGGATTTAAACCGTCTGCCGAAAATTAATTTAAATGTAAGTCAGGTGCGTTATAAGGGGATTAATTTCGGTGCAGTCCACTTAAAATTAAACCCTATGCTAGGCGGCGTGTTTATCAGGGAGTTAAATGCAGGAGATAGCAATTATCATCTCATCGCGAATGGAGTTTGGCATACACAAGGGCCTCATTCGACCCGATTGATAGGGCAGTTGGATAGTGTCAATTTAAGCAATTTATTAAAAAATTGGGGATTACCTGCAAGCCTTATTGCTGAACAGGCACAATTACGATTTAATTTGAATTGGCTGGGTGCGCCCTATCAGGTGAGCTTTACTAAACTTACAGGAGGTTTTTCTTTTGCTGCAAGTAATGGTCAGATAGTTGATATTGGTTCGAGCAATGAAGCGAAGTTAAATTTCGGGCGATTGCTTACCTTCTTAAGCATTCAAAGTTTAACTAAACGATTGCAGCTCGATTTTAGTGATTTAAAAACGAAGGGTTTTGATTTTACCAGTTTGCAAGGTAATTTCCGTTTGAGAAATGGAAACGCTATTACGAGGGATGTTACTATTGAAGGTCCGGTTGCTTTGGTAAGTATAGCGGGTCGAATTGGTATGTTGAATAAAGACTATGATCTCGTCATTAAGGTGGTGCCACATTTTACATCGAGTTTACCGGTCATTGTTGGTTTGGCAGGAGGGCCGGTTGCGGGGGTAGTTGCATGGTTAGCGAATGCTGTGCTTGGCTCTACGGTTCAGAAGATTGCTGAAACAGCCTATCATATTACCGGATCGTGGAGTAAACCTGACGTTGTAAAAACTTCTTCGTAAAAATCTATTTTAAAACTGAAAAAAATAGTTTACCTAAAAAATTTATTGTTATAAATTACCGATCATTTTTTAGTCATGATAAATGAACTACGCATTAAAATTGCATCCTGTGCTTAGCTAAGATAGGATGCAAGCATCATGAAAAACAATCTGAGTTTAGCTCGTGAAACACTACTGGACCCGGCCGGATTAACTGAAAATCAGCTACAAGTGATTTTAGGTCGGTTATTAACGCCTAAAATTGATATGGCTGATCTTTACTTTCAAGCCAGTCAATTAGAAAGTTGGGTACTGGAAGATAGCATCATTAAAAACGGCAGCTTTAATATTGAGCGCGGTGTGGGCGTACGTGCAATTAGCGGTGATAAGACAGGTTTTGCTTATTCAGATGATATTATCTTACCCGCTTTAGAATCGGCGGTTACGATGGCAGCAAGTATTGCCAAGGCTGGACAGCAGGGTCAAATCCTTGCTTGGCAGAAAAATCCCCTTTTAAAGCCGCTATATCAACCACTTAACCCTATTTCTTCGTGGACTGAACAAGAAAAACTGGATTTATTACGTCAAGTTGACGAAGTAGCCCGTTCGAGTGATCCCCGTATTAAACACGTCAATGTTAGTTTAGTTGGAACACAGGAAGTGGTTTTGGTGCTCGATAGTGAGGGTTGTATGGCCGCAGATATTCGCCCGCTTGTGCGTTTAAACATTAGTGTCATCGCCGAAGATAGAGGTTTACGTGAACAGGGGTTTGCCGGTGGAGGAGCTCGAACCGATTATAATTACTTTATTAATGATCAGGTGGCAACACAGCTTACTAAAGAGGCCGTTCGTTTAGCACTATTGAATTTAGAAGCGGTGAAAGCCCCCGCAGGTACTCTGCCGGTTGTTTTAGGGCCGGGTTGGCCTGGAGTTTTATTGCATGAAGCGGTG
The DNA here is from genome assembly GCA_947058615.1 of uncultured Rickettsiella sp. Classification (GTDB taxonomy): domain Bacteria; phylum Pseudomonadota; class Gammaproteobacteria; order Diplorickettsiales; family Diplorickettsiaceae; genus Aquirickettsiella. Next base: position 57,324 of record CAMSHF010000006.1, read on the forward strand.
GGGCATGGTTTGGAAGGAGACTTCAATCGTAAAGGGAGCTCAGCCTTTTCAGGTCGAATAGGTGAGCGGGTTGCCTCAGCCGGCTGTACGGTTATCGATGATGGAACGATCCCTTACCGACGAGGGTCCATGACGATTGATGATGAAGGGACACGCTCACAGCGGACTGTACTAATTGAGAAAGGTATTTTAAAAGCCTATATGATGGATAAGTTGAATGCACGACTGATGGGAACGCAATCAACAGGCAACGGTCGCCGTGAATCGTTTGCACATATTCCTATGCCTCGGATGACCAATACCTACCTGTTACCGGGCCCTTATGTTCCCGAAGAAATTATTGCAACCGTTGAAAAAGGAATTTATGCCGTCAATTTTTCAGGCGGACAAGTGGATATTACTTCCGGAAAATTTGTATTTTCTGCGTGTGAAGCGTATTTAATTGAAAAGGGGCAAGTGACTCGGCCTGTGAAAGGTGCCACTTTAATCGGTAATGGTCCTGATGTATTAATGCAGGTTTCTATGATTGGGAATGATCTCAAACTTGATAGCGGTATCGGTAGTTGCGGTAAAGAAGGTCAGAGTGTTCCCGTAGGGGTTGGACAACCTACATTGAAAATAGATGCTTTAACAGTAGGTGGTACGGCGATTTAAATCAAGAAAAGATATGACAGAAGAATATACCTCACGCTATCATACGGGTTTTTATAGTTATCGACGTTTATTACATTACCTTTGTCATTACTGGGTTTGGTTCTTATTAGGAATTATCGGAACTATTTTGTTGGCAAGCACGGATGCGGGGCTTATTTGGTTTTTAAAGCCGCTGTTGAATAAAGGTTTTGTTGATAAAGACCAACATTTTATACGCTATCTTCCTTTTATCTTAATCTGCGCTTTTTTAATACGGGGTTTAGCTAATTTTTCGTCAAGTTATTGCTTAGCCCGAGTTGCAAGAAGTGTGGTTATGAACATACGGCAAGACATACTCGTTAAATTATTACGTTTACCCGCTAAATTTTATGACAATACAACATCCGGCCAATTACTTTCTACCATTATTTATAATGTGGATCAAGTTGCCAATGCGAGTACCGATGCGTTAATTACACTGGTGCAAGAAAGTTTTTTTGTATGGGGTTTGATTGCAGTGATGTTAATGGCGAGTTGGCAATTGAGTTTATTATTTTTTATTACCGTCCCATGCATGATTTGGATCGCGCGCTATTCTAGCCGTCGTATGCGACGTTTAAATAATGCGGTTCAAGAGTCAATGAGTGAAATGACACAAGTGGCTGAAGAAGTCATTGATGGTTATAAAGTGATTCGTACGTTTGGTGGTGAAGAATATGAAATTAAAAAATTTAAAAAATTATTAGCGAGGAATCGTTTTCGTGAGTTAAAGGTCGTAGTAACCAATTCGCTAGCGAGTTCAGGGATACAACTGATTGCCGGCGCTATTGCGGTTGTGACTATTTATTTAGCGATTTCACATTTAACACATATTACTGCAGGTGGATTTGCTTCAATGGTGGGCGCGATGTTGTTATTACTTAAACCCATGCGTAATCTAGCGGCGGTGAATAACATTATACAACGAGGAATTGCCGCTGCAGGTAGCATTTTCAATTTATTAGATGAAAAAAATGAATTCGATGAAGGAACACGTACACTGAATGTTTCTAAAGGCTGTTTAGAATATCACAATGTTAGTTTTGCTTATTCATTAGAACAACCTGTTTTACAAGACATTAGCTTTAAAATAAATCCGGGTGAGACGTTTGCCTTGGTAGGACGTTCAGGGAGTGGAAAATCAAGCTTAGTCAATTTATTACCCCGTTTTTACGATAATTATTTAGGAAAGATTTTAATTGATGGTATCGATATCCGTGAATTAAAACTTAAAGATTTACGGAGTCAATGTGCTTTAGTCTCCCAACATGTGACATTATTCAATGATACCATTGCACACAATATTGCTTATGGACAATTAAGCAATGTGAGTGAATCTATGATTATACGTGCCGCTAAAGCTGCCCATGCCATGGAATTCATCGAACAATTACCTCAAGGGCTTAATACCTTAATTGGCGAAAATGGTGTGTTATTATCAGGTGGCCAACGGCAAAGGATTGCAATCGCACGGGCATTAATTAAAAACTCCCCATGCTTAATTTTAGATGAAGCAACCTCTGCTTTAGATAGCGAAGCGGAGTGTCATATCCAAGCGGCATTAGAGGAACTGATGTATAACCGAACCACATTGGTTATTGCGCATCGACTTTCTACGGTTGAAAGGGCCAAACAGATTTTAGTGTTAGATGCAGGTCATATTGTTGAACGAGGCACGCATCAAGAGTTACTTCAAAAAAATGGCTACTACGCTAAGCTTTATAGCATGCAGTTTCGAGATTAGTGAATTATAAAGGATATAAAGATAATAAATTTATCTGGACAAGAAAATAATTATCTATCTTATACAAAGGATTTTTTTCTTGAAAAAATTAAAGAACAACTGCCAATTAGGGATACCTGTATTATTAGGCATCGCAATATTTATTTGGGTAACAGGAGGCTCAATTATATGGCCCAGTCATATAAATTGGCTTAGGGAGGATGGAGTAGAAGCCCTATGTGGCTGGGAGTTTTTTAGATATACCCCGGTATTCCAAAGCCCTTTAGGGACTAACTATCCCTACGGAATGGGGGTAGGCGGATCAGTTATCTATGAAGATCCGCTATTTATTTTTGCTTTTCCTTTTAAATTGTTTTCCAGTTTGCTTCCGACCCCATTTCAATACCTAGGGATTTGGATTTTTTTATGTTTTATCTTGCAAGCGCTTTTTTCCTGGAAATTACTAGAAAAAATAACGGATAATCAATGGTTAAAATTCTTAGGGACTCTCTTTTTTGTTTTATCTCCAGCTTTTATTGGTCGTTATGGCGGCAGCGGTCTTTTTTTAGCTCAATGGTTAATTTTAGCCGCGATAGGACTTTATTTATCGCTATATTTTCGTAAGTATGCGTGGTGTTTTTTACTCTGTATTAGTAGTTTGATACATGCCTATTTGCTATTGATGTTATTGGTACTGTGGGTAGCCGATTTATTACAGAGAAAGATCTTAGCTGAACCCACTGATCAGGAACTAATAAAACATATTTTTTTGACAATCTTAATATTATTAATAGTGCTGTGGCAATCGGGCTATTTTATGCTGCATAGCGGTTATGTGGCGCCTGGTCTTGGGCTCTACCGAATGAATTTATTATCTTTTATTGATCCTTTTTTTACAAGATGGTCCCGTATTTTAATGCCACACTCACATACCGCTGGCGACTATGAAGGATTTAGTTATCTGGGATTAGGGATAATTATTTTAGGTATTCTTGGATTAGCAGGACTTTTAAATCTCAAAAAGCGACGACAAATAAAGATTATATTTTTTAATATAAAAAAATTTGCTCCACTGATTGGCGCAGCTTTTCTATTAATGGTATTTGCTTTATCGAATCGAATTGTATTAGGTCAACACGAATTATTTCAATATGAATTACCCGATTTTCTTGGTATCTTTAGAGCGACTGGGCGAATGGCACTGCCTATTTATTATCTCATTTATTTAGGGGTTTTCTATTTAATCGTTAAATGTTATAAAAAATCAACGAGCATTCTATTAATTTTTGCTTGTTTAACGCTGCAAATTATTGATTCATCGAAAGTGCTTAGTTGGACGAGAGCATTTGCTAAAAGACCAGCGTATAATTCCCCATTGAAATCCCCTGTTTGGTCCAAAGCGGCTAATAAATATAAAAAAATATTTTATACGTTGCCAGAGGATTATCCGGAAGATTGGGAGCCAATAACACGTTATGCGGCATTTAATAGATTAATTATTAATTCAGGATATTTTGCAAGAAAAAATGTTGAACTTGTAAACAAATATAGAATTGAATTGATGAACGCTATTATTCACGGGCAGCTTGACAAAAATACTTTTTATCTTGTAAAAGATAAAAATATTTTACGAATCATAACGAATACCAAAATGAACCTTCCTTATCAAATAAGCAAATCGGATGGTTATTTCCTTGTGCTGCCTGATTGGAGTGAAAAGACTATAAACGCCGATCAATCAGCGTGGGATAACTATGCTTATATATTAGGTACGAATATTTTTTTTCAAAAATCGGATAAAAACTTTAAAGGTAATATCACTCTAGTAAAAGGTTGGGGCGTTCAAGAAGATAAAGGGGTTTTGACTGATGGGAATAGTGCGGTAATGGTTCTCCTATTGCATAAAAAAACCGATTCCGATTTAATCTTAACAATAGAAGGACTACCCCATATAAATACTCAGCATCCCCGCTTAGAAGCTGATATTGTGGTTAATCATCAGCATCTAAATCATTTGGTTTATAAGTTAGGTGATTTCTCGAACAGAAAAAAAGTAGTCATTCCAAAATCGCTTATTTCAGATAATCCTACATTATATATTGAGTTTGTATTTAAAAATGCGGTTTCACCGAAACGGCTTGGATTAAGTTCTGATAATCGTAAATTAGGACTTTTCATTTTATCTTTGAATTTGGATAAGAAAAAATAGTCAGTAAAAAATGATTTTAACACAATGATTAAGGAATTTTTCTAGATATGGAATGCTCGGGTATTGTAATAAACCTATCGATTGTGATTCCCGTCTATGACGAAGAAAAAAATATTATTCCTTTTTTAAAACGTTTGCAGCTGGTTTTACAGTGCTTAGAAATAAATTACGAAATAATATTCTGTCTTGACCCTTCTTCAGATAATTCTGAAAAAATTATTAAAGAACAAATGAAATATAATAAAAAAATTAAGTTAATTTTATTCTCAAGAAAATTTGGTCAACCCGCAGCAACCATGGCCGGTATTTTAAATTGTAAAGGGGAATCCTGTGTCGTAATGGATGTGGATCTACAAGATCCGCCGGAATTAGTGAGCGATTTGTACAATAAATTACATGAGGGTTATGACGTTGTTTATGCAAAGCGTAAATCCAGGAAAGGAGAACCTTGGATTAAAAAAACTATTGCTTATTTAGGATATATGTTAATTGCTAAGTTAAGCGAAGTACCTATTCCACGTAATACCGGTGATTTTCGAATTATGACCCGGCGAGTCATTGAAGAACTACGTCCATTACATGAGAAGCATGGTTTTTTAAGAGGATTGGTTGCTTTTGTAGGTTTTCGACAAACATTTATCGAATTTGATAGAGAATCTCGGTTATTTGGAAAAAGCAATTATAATCGCTATGTTGGGGCACTTAAGTTAGCGCTAAATGGGCTTATTAGTTTCAGCTCACGTCCATTACAAATAATGTCAATAACGGGTTTCTTCGTTGCATTATTGGGTTTTCTATTAGGCGGTTTTTTTTTATTACAGAAAATGATAGGGGTTAATTTAACGCCAGGATTGTCTATGACAATATTAGCGATAACATTTTTTTCAGGTATTCAATTACTATTTTTAGGTTTAATGGGAGAATATATTGGGCGTATTTATGATGAGGTTAAGCGTCGACCTATGTACATTATAGATAAAGTTATTGATAGTAATAGTTATAATCCACTAGAAAAAATTGAAGAAAAAATTGAGTCTAATTAAAACGCTGACATAGACAATTAAATTTTAAAAAGGATTTTAAATTGAATTATTTTGTAACGGGCTGTGCAGGATTTATAGGAAGTCATTTGGTAGATAGACTACTGTTTCAAGGACACTACGTCGTTGGATTCGATAATTTAACGACTGGATTTTTAGATTTTTTACAAATAGCAAAACAGTTTTCTTGCTTTAAATTTATTAAAGGGGATTGCTTAGATAAAAAAACCTTGCTTGCAAGTATTCCTGAAAACTGCGATGGAATATTTCATTTTGCGGCTAATGCGGATGTAAAGGACGGAATAAAACATACTGAAAGGGATTTACAACAAAATACGATGGCCAGTTTTAATGTGTTAGAAGCTATGCGTATTAAACGTATAAAAAAAATAATTTTTCCATCGACGGGGTCCGTTTATGGAGAAGCGGATATTATTCCTACTCCGGAAGATGCGCCTTTCCCGATTCAAACTTCACTTTATGGCGCTTCGAAAGTGGCTGCAGAAGGTTTAATTCAAGCTTACAGTGAAGCTTTCGGCATTCAAGCCTATATTTTTCGTTTTGTTTCCATTTTAGGTGAACGTTATACGCATGGGCATGTTTTTGATTTTTATAGAAAATTAAAAAATAATCCTAAACAACTAAACGTTCTAGGGGATGGAAGTCAATCTAAGTCTTATTTGTATGTACAGGATTGTATGGATGCTATTTTTTTAGCCTTAAATAGCGCCAATAAAAAGGTGAATATATTTAATTTAGGCACTAATGATTACTGCCAAGTTAAAGATTCGGTTGATTGGATTTCTACTGAGCTTGGTGTCACACCGGAATTAAATTATTCAGGAGGGAAACGAGGATGGGTAGGCGATAATCCTTTTATATTTTTGGATTGTAAAAGGATCTGTCGGCTCGGTTGGCAACCCAAGTTTACTATTCAGCAAAGTATTATTAAGACTTTAAATTTCTTAAGAGAAAACACTTGGTTAATGGAAGCTAAAGTATGAAAATAGCAGTAGTAGGTTTATGGCATTTGGGTTGTGTAACTGCTGCTTGCTTAGCAAAGTTTGGTCATACGGTGCTCGCCTTTGATGAGAATCCTCAGACAATTAGCAATTTAAAGTTAGGAATCCCCCCTCTCTATGAGCCTGGCTTGTCTGAACTTATCCATGAGGGAATAAAAAATAATCTATTAAACTTTATTAATATTCCTGATGCGTTAAAAGGTTTAGATATTATTTGGATAACCTATGACACCTCTATCGATGATTTAGGCCAATCGAATGTAGATGAAATTAAAGAGCGATTAAAAAGGCTTTTTCCTTATTTTAATCATAATTCTTTAGTTATTATTTCATCACAGGTCCCTGTGGGAACTACTCAAGAATTAAAAAATATATTTCTTCGGGAAAACAGTGAAAAGAATATAGATTTTGTTTATTCTCCTGAAAATTTACGTTTAGGAAAGTCAATAGATCTCTTTTTACAACCCGATCGTATTGTTATGGGTATCCGGTCAGAACAAACCCAGCGAATTATAAAAAAATTGTTAAAGCCGATAGCCGATAAAATACTTTGGATGTCAGTCGAATCCGCTGAAATGACAAAGCATGCTATTAATGCTTTTCTTTCCACCTCGATTGTGTTCATTAATGAATTAGCCGTACTTTGCGAATCCTTTGGTGCGGATGCGAACTCTGTGGCTCAAGGTTTAAAAACGGATATCAGAATAGGTCCAAATGCTTATTTAACACCCGGCGGCGCATTTTCAGGAGGTACATTAGCGAGAGATGTTCATTATTTAAAACAAATGAGTGAAACTTGTAATTCAGAGAGCAATTTTTTTCAAACTATTTTGTTCAGTAATCTTCAGCATAAAAATTGGATAAAAAAAATAATAAATAAAACCCATTTAGAATTGAAAGGAAAAAAAGTGGCTATTCTAGGTTTAGCCTATAAGCCAGGAACGGATTCTTTAAGAAACTCCTCAGCGGTTGAGATTAGTCTCTGGCTTAAAAAACAAGGTTCAATCATACATGCGTACGATCCTGCTATAAAAGAATTATCTGCTGAGCTAAAGAAAATTATATGTTTACAACCCGATCTAGAAAATACAGTTTATGGAGCGGATGCAATTATTATAGGCACTGAATGTAAAGAATTTTTAAATATCCGAATAGAACAATTAGCTACAGAGTCGAAAATGCCTTATTTATTCGATGTAAGTGGCTTTTTAAGTAAGCAACTGGAAAATAGAGATTATATTAAATATTTTAGACTAGGATGTTTTAATGAGGTTATTAAATAAAAAAGCAATTATTAGTGGAGCCAGTAAGGGTTTAGGAGCCGCTATTGCCAAAGCATATGTGAAAGAGGGCGCTCAAGTTGTGATTTGCGCAAGGAATAAAGACGCACTTTTTCAAAAACAGGCTGAATTACAAGCAATTGCGCCGATTAATAATAAAATCATTGCTCAACCTACGGATGTCGTTTCACTCGAGCAAGTGAATTCTTTAATCAAGACAGCTGAAAAAGAATGGGGCGGCTTAGATATTTTAGTAGCAAATGCAGGTATTTATGGGCCAAAAGGACCCTTAGAAAATCTTGATTGGCAAGCCTGGAGTGATGCCATCGATATTAATTTAAAAGGGACCGTTTTACAATGTCGGGCAGTTATTCCGCTGTTAAAAAAACAGAAAAAAGGGAAAATTATTATTTTATCAGGGGGTGGAGCAACTAAACCGATGCCTTATTTTAGTGCTTATGCGAGTTCAAAAGCAGGGATAGTACGTTTTTCAGAGACACTTGCTGAAGAATTAAAGAAATTTAATATTGACGTAATGTCAATTTCGCCGGGGGCGCTGAACACTGGATTCTTAGATGAAGTTTTAAAAGCCGGTTCAGAAAATGTTGGACCTGATTTTTATCAGGCGGCGCTTAAACAGTCAAAATCTGGAGGAACTCCTTTAGAATTAGCGGCAGAATTAGCTGTTTATCTTGCTACAGAGGTAGCTAATGGAATTACTGGAAAATTAATAAGCGCGGTTTGGGATCGCTGGGATAATTTGCATGAATATTTTCCTAAAATTTCTAATTCTGATATTTTTACCTTGCGCCGAATTATTTCTTGAAACTATCTTATTTGTCGAAAGAATATTATGAATGTTGCTATTATTGGGTGTGGATTAATTGGAAATAAGCGTGCTGAAAATCTAAAAGGTGGAAATTTATTGTATTGCGTAGATATCGATTTTCATAGAGCACAAGCATTGGCTAATAAAATATCAGGCTGTCAACCTTTTTCGAATTGGCAAGAGATTATAACCCAATCCAATATAGATATTGTTATTATTGCTACTATCCATGAGAGCTTAAATAAAATTTGTTTAGCAGCCATGGAAGCTGGAAAGAATGTTTTAATTGAAAAACCTGCTGCAAGATCCAGTAAGGAACTGGAGTCAATTTTAGGTAAAATAAAAAAATTTAATGTAATTGTGAAAGTTGGGTTTAATCATCGTTATCACAAAGCGCTAATAAAAGCTAAGCAAATAGTTTTAGCGGGAGGGATTGGTGAGCTTATGTTTATTAGAGGTCGATATGGACATGGAGGAAGGCTTGGATATGAAAAGGAATGGCGTTCTAATCCTCAATTATCCGGTGGCGGCGAATTGATAGATAAGGGGATGCATTTAATCGATCTTTCGCGTTGGTTTTTAGGAGATTTTACAGAAATAATGGGGTTTGCACATACTTATTATTGGGATAGGCCTGTAGATGATAATGGATTTATTTTATTGAAAACAGCAAATAAGCAAATGGCTTTTCTTCATGCAAGCTGTACCGAGTGGAAAAATTTATTTTCATTTGAAATTTATGGTAAAAAAGGGAAGTTAGAAGTTCAAGGTTTAGGTGGAAGTTATGGAGTTGAGCGTTTAAGTTATTTTAAGATGTTACCCGAAATGGGACCCCCTGAAACAAGTATTTGGGAATATCCTATGGATGACGATTCTTGGCAATTAGAATTTACGTCATTATTGGAAGATATTCAGCATCAACGTCCAGCTAATCCTGGATTGAAAGATGCCCATGCTGCTTTAAAAATAGTAGAAAAAATAGCCGAAGGATCGGGTTATGCTTATCACACGTAGTCCATTGCGAATTTCTCTTGGCGGTGGCGGAACCGATTTACCTTCTTATTATCAAGAGCACAAAGGATTTTTGATTGCAGCCGCAATCGATAAGTATGTTTATATTACTTCGCATCAAACTTTTGTTGAGGAGTTAATTATTAAGTATTCTAATTTAGAAAAAGTAAGTGATGTTAACGCTATTCAACACCCCATTATTCGTGAATCGTTAAAATTTCTTGAGATTGAAGCCTCTCATTTAGAGATTTCGAGTATGGCTGATATTCCAGCAGGTACCGGGTTGGGTTCATCGGGTAGTTTTACTACATCGCTTTTAAAAAATCTTCATGCATTTAAAAAAAATTTAGTTCACCCTCAAGATTTAGCTGAGCAAGCCTGCTATATTGAATTAGAGTGCCTAGCTGAACCTATCGGAAAACAAGATCAATACATATCGGCTTATGGCGGTTTAACCTGTTTTGAGTTTTTATCCGAAGGTAAAGTTAATGCTTATCCATTAAAAATAACAACCGATACACTTTTTCAACTCGAAGATAACTTATTACTTTTTTTTACTGGTTATTCTCGTTCTGCATCGATTATTCTTAGAGAGCAGAATGAAAAAAGCAAAAATAAAGATCGAGTAATGACCGATCATCTTCATTTTATTAAAGCGTTAGCGGTATCTAGTAAAATGGCTTTAGAAGCAGGGGATTTACTTGAATTTTCTAGGTTGATGAACCTACATTGGGAGCATAAACAGGTTCGATCCAAAAAAATGAGTAATGAAAAAATTACGCAATGGTATGAATTAGCGTTAAATAATGGGGCATTAGGTGGAAAATTAATTGGAGCAGGCGGGGGGGGGTTTTTAATGTTTTTTGCCCAAGATAAATTATTATTACGGCGGGCTATGCGCGAAGCAGGTTTGCAGGAAGTAAGATTTCGTTTTGATTTCGAAGGGACTAAATTAATAGCTCAATCTTAAAGTGGATAAATTATTTCCAATAGTTATTTTAGCAGGAGGTCTAGCGAGTCGTTTAGGCTTATTGTCCGAATCTATACCAAAATCTTTGATCTTAATAGATGAAGAACCTTTCATTGCGCATCAACTCCATTTATTAAAAAATCAAGGTTTTGAAAAAGTGATTTTATGTATCGGTTATTTAGGTGATTTAATTCAGAACTATGTAAAAAATGGTAAACAATTTGGCTTATCTGTCACTTATTCCAAGGATGGTGACAAACTATTAGGAACAGCAGGCGCTTTATATAAAGCTTCCTTATTATTAGATGAAGATTTTTTTGTTTTATATGGCGATAGTTATTTAATGATTGACTATAAAGCCACTCAGGAAGCTTTTGAAAAGCAAAATAAACCGGCCTTAATGACAATTTTTAAAAATCATGATGAGGGAGATAGTAGCAATATCGAATTTAATAATCATCATATTATTAAATATGATAAAAAAAATAAAACAAAAAAAATGAATTATATCGATTTCGGTTTATCACTATTTAAAAAAGATATTTTTTCAGATAAAGATTACTTGACCGATTTAAGTGAGCTTTATCAGAGACTCATCGTCAAAAATCTTTTAGCAAGTTATGAGGTTTTCCAAAAATTTTATGAAATAGGTTCAATTAAAGGTCTTAATGAATTTAAACGATTCATTAAACAGAGGGATATACGTTCATGATCAGTAAAAAATGGCCAAAAAATTTTCCAAAATTAACTGAGGAACAAGAAAGGATTAATAATGATTTTGTGCATTATTGGCATACCATTTTGCCTAAATATTCCATCATAGAAAATTTTAATAACACTTATGTTATTAAAAATAAGCCGTTTAACTTTATTAAAACCTTAGAAATTGGAGCAGGATTAGGCGAGCATCTTTTTTACGAAACTTTATCTTATGAGCAACGTAAAAATTATGTAGCTTTGGAGTTACGTGAAAATATGGCAGAAGCAATAAAAAATAATCATTCTGATATAACTGTCTTAATAGGGGATTGTCAGAAACAAATTCAAGCCCAAGATAATGAGTTTGATAGAATTTTAGCGATACATGTATTAGAGCATTTAACTAATTTACCTGAAGCGGTTAAAGAAATTTATCGTGTATGTCATAAACAGAATGGAGTCTTCTCTGTAGTTATTCCTTGTGAGGGAGGGATTGCCTATTCACTGGCAAGAAAAATTTCTGCGCAAAGAATTTTTGAAAAAAGGTATAAGCAATCTTATAAATGGTTTATAGCGCGAGAACATGTTAATGTACCAACGGAAATTTTAGAGGAGATTACACCTTATTTTAAGTTAGAATCCAAAGAATTTTTCCCATTTAAATTTTTACCATTTATTGGGTGTAATCTTTGTATCGGACTTACTTTTAAACCAAGAAAAAAATTGATTTAGGAGTTTTCTCAGGAATTTATCCTAAGCAAGGCGCTGCGCTTGAAAGCTTAGCTTTTCTCTTTAATGAAAATGGATTTTAATGTGTTTTCAGAAAAATTTCTTACCGAAACGAAACTTATTATCGATAATTTAAATTTAAAATATATTGAGCGAATAGTTGAATTATTATTAGCGCTAAGACAAATGAAAGGACGTCTCTTTTTTTTAGGTGTAGGAGGGAGTGCAGCCAACGCTTCACATGCGGTTAACGATTTTAGAAAAATCGTCGGCATCGAAGCTTATTCACCGACAGATAATATGGCTGAGCTAACGGCGCGTACTAATGATGAGGGTTGGAAAACGGTATTTTCAAGCTGGTTGGCCGCAAGTCATCTGTCCGAAAAAGATATGTTATTTGTTTTATCTGTAGGTGGCGGCGATTTTAAAAAAAATATTAGTCCTAATCTTATTACGGCTTTAGATTATGGGAAAAAACAAGGTTCTAAAATAGTGGGTATATTGGGTAGGGATGGCGGTTATACAGCAAAACTTGCAGATGCCTATGTATTAATTCCTACGGTCAATGTTGAACATATTACTCCGCACGCTGAAGCTTTCCAAGCAGTGATATGGCATTTAATGGTGACGCATCCTAAATTAAAACTCGTCACTACAAAATGGGAGTCGGTTGTTGTCTAATAGTGGATCCTAATTACCTACTTATCTTTTTTTTTGTATGTAAAATATTTTTACGTCTTTTATCGCTTAAGATATTTCAAGATTTTTTATATTTTTTGCTTGAGGAGTGGATCGGATGAAGCTTAAAGATTTAACTATTAAGTTATTTGCTGACGGGGCAGATATAGTAACGATGTTGGATTTATATAAAAATCCTTTGATTAAAGGTTTTACAACTAATCCCAGTTTAATGAAGAAATCAGGTATTACGGATTATCGAAAGTTTGCGATAGAGATTTTACAAATGATACCTGATCGGCCGATTTCATTTGAAGTTTTTTCAGATGAACTTCCTGAAATGAAACGTCAAGCCTTGGCTATCAATGCATGGGCAGAGAATGTCTATGTTAAAATTCCAATTACCGATAGCAAGGGTAAAACTACTTTCACGTTAATTGAAGACCTTGCTCAACGAGGTGTTAAGCAGAACGTAACGGCATTGACAACATTAGAGCAAGTAGCACAGGTTAGTCGGTCATTAGGAACGGATACACAGGCGTATATTTCTGTATTTGCCGGTCGAATTGCAGATACCGGTATTGATCCAGTCCCTTTAATGGCTAAAGCAGTCGAGCTTTTAAAAGATAAGCCTAATCAAGCGTTAATTTGGGCAAGTCCAAGAGAAGTGCTCAATATTATTCAGGCCGAAAATGTGCATTGTCATATTATAACCTTGACAAATGAAATTTTTAGAAAATTAGATTGGATCGGCAGAGATTTAAATGAAGTATCATTGGCAACAGTGAAAATGTTTAGAGAGGATGCGCTAGAGGCTGAGTTTGTATTATAAAAAAATGCGATGTTAAAAATCCTTGCTTTTTTATCTGCAGGAGTTAGTTTCTGTATTACTCTATTCGGTGTTTTTTTATTACGACCCTTGGCTTTACGTCTCCGTTTAATTGATACCCCTGACATCCGAAAGCAACATCAAGGAAACATTCCCTTAATTGGCGGTTTAGCAATGCTCATGGGCTTATTAGTCGGTTTATTAACGTTGCCTATTTCTCTGCAATATTATCGTAGTTTTATTGCCGGATCGGCTTTATTGGTTTTGGTTGGATTGTTCGATGACTTTCGAGAATTATCGCCAAAAAGCCGTTTTTTCGCTCAGATTGTTGCCGTTTTATTAATGATTTTTTGGGGGAAAGTTCGTATCACGCATCTCGGTAATCTCATTTTTTTTAAAGATATTTATTTAGGTCCTCTTAGCAGTCTAATCGTTACCTTGATCGCCGGATTAGGAATAATTAATACGATTAATATGATCGATGGCGTGGATGGTTTGGCTGGAACGTTAGTTTTAGTGGAATTAATTTTACTCATTTATAGTGCAGTTATGATACAGCATTTTTCAGCGGCTGCGATATTACTTTTATTAGCCGCCAGTGTATTGGGTTTTCTCTGGTTTAATTTTCCCTTACCTGGGTGCCACCCAGCTGAAATATTTATGGGTGATGCGGGAAGCATGTTACTGGGGTTTGGTTTAGTGTGGTTTTTAATTGAACTTTCCCAAAGTCATTTTCTGGTGGTAACACCTGTGGCAATGTTATGGATCATGTCAGTGCCTTTATTTGATGCCACTGCAGTCATGCTTTATCGGTTAATAAAAAAACAATCCGTTATATTTTCAGATAGACAGCATGGTCATCATTTATTATTAGCGTTAAATTTTTCACCTTTACAAATTAATCTAATTTTTGGCAGTATAAATTTTGTATTAGGCATGCTTGGCTTGAGCGCTTTTTATTTTCACTTTAATGAAAGTATGATGTTTATCAGTTTTTTAATACTTTTTATTCTCTATTTTTTTGTTGTCAATTATTGTCGCAATTTGTTAATAAAAAAATCAGAGTAGTTTATTTTTTGTTCGTTTGCCTACTCAAATTTAAAAAACACTTGCTTTCTTTCTCAATTATGTATAAAAACTAAGTGTCACTCGATGTTCTATAGTGCCATGCTATAAGCAGTCGGTTCCATGAGTGATATAGAAAAATTTTTCTTATCCATTTTTTTACAGAGGATAGATGATCATGATCATGAAAAAGTCAGGTTTAGTTATTGCTGCAGCGGCAGCAGCTATATTATTATCTGGTTGTGCAACTGGTGCACGTAACATGCCAGAGAATACACCAATCTGTGAAACACCTTGCATGCCTCCATGTAATACATGTAAATGTATGAGCCGATGCAAGCAAGTATGTCCTCCAAAATGCAAAAGATCTCACCGCCATCATCGTCGTTGCAGAACCGCTGAAAATGCAACGAGCGAAATGAATGGATAACAATTATTCGCAGTAGGTTAATGGCTGTTCATTAGCCGTAAGACTGTGTACAATAAGCCGCGTATTAATACGCGGCTTTTTTATTAAAAGATTTTTTTATAGGTTAATGATAAATTTCTTTTAGGGGGGGTGCTTAAGTTTGCAGCGAGCAACTAACGTGGACTCAAGTTTACTTGAGATAAGAAGCAAAAAAGCCAGTATGCAACAATACCTGTCAAACATACACAGTTTGGAAGGAAGCTCAATGAATGATTTTCTAGGTTTCGGTCTTGGTTTACGTCCCCAACATTATTCTTATATTTTAGAACATCAACCTAAAATCGATTGGTTTGAAGCCATAACTGAAGATTATTTAGTTGCCGGCGGTAAACCACTTTATTATCTTAATTGCGTTCGCGAACTTTATCCATTAGCGATGCATGGTGTTTCTTTATCCATAGGCAGTTGCGATCCAATGAATCGAGAATATTTAAAAAAAGTGAAGGTTTTAGCGGATAAAATACAGCCTGTATGGATCTCGGATCACTTATGTTGGACAGGGGTTAATGGTTTAAATACGCATGATTTATTACCACTCCCGTATACCGAAGAAGCCTTGAAGCATGTGGTTGATCGTGTCAAGCAAGTGCAAGATTTTTTAGGCCGACAGATTTTATTGGAAAATGTTTCAAGTTATATTGAATATCGTGATTCGGTTATAAGTGAATGGGAATTTTTAACGGCGATTGCTGAACAAGCCGATTGTTTTATCTTATTGGATATTAATAATATTTATGTGAGTTCTGTCAATCATCATTTCGATCCATTAGACTATTTAAATGCAATCCCTAGTCATCGAGTACGGCAATTCCATTTGGCAGGGCATAAAAATTGTGGTGACTATATTATTGATACACATGATGCGGCTATTATCGATGAGGTTTGGTTGCTTTATGCACAAGCCGTAAAAAAATTTGGTAAAGTGGCTACTATGATAGAACGTGATGATGATATCCCTGAGTTTCCTGTTTTATTGGCCGAGTTACAACAGGCCGAAAGGATAGCAAAAAAGCTTTGGAAGGAAAATGTCTGCATTAGCTAATTTACAGCAAGTATTGCAAACCCATATCATGGGGGAAGATGAACCAATTTTAAACTTGTTAGTCTCACCGGTACGAGGGACTGTACATGAACGCTTAGCGGTCTATAGCAATGCTTATGATTGGCGCTTGATAGATGCCTTACATCAAGAATATGGGCTACTGGCTAAGCTACTAGGGGATGAAGCCTTTATGGAGCTGGCTCAAGCATTTATTGACGTTTATCCATCCAAGTTTTATTCGATAGCCAAGTTTAGTGAGCCCTTAGTACAATTTTTAACTGAATACGCTCCTTATTCTGAAACCCTTTATTTGAGCGAATTAACGCAACTAATTAAGGCGTTAATTCGCAGTTTAGAAGCTGCCGATGCGCCTTGTTTGAACTTTGAAGGATTAGCTCATGTGTCCGAACAGAATTGGCCATCTCTATGTTTCACATTTCATCCTTCCGTACAGTATTTTAGCTTTAATTATAATAGTTATGCGATATGGCAAGCCTTGGTTCAAGAAAAGCCCTTACCGGAGGTGCAATTGACTAAAAGTCATTGTGTCGTTTGGCGTAAAGGAATACAGTCCTATGCCGTTGCTTTAACTGTGGCAGAAGCTCTCGTCTTAACACGACTCATGCAAGGCTTTTGTTTTGCAGATGTCTGTGAAGCGGTTTATGATAAAGGCTTTAAGCAGGAAGCCCAAGCAGCGAACTTTGTGGCCAATTTATTAGCCAATTGGTTAGATAATCATTTATTTTCGGAGGTTAAACGCTCTTAAATGGCGACACGATATCTCTTTATCACCGGTGGCGTAGTCTCTTCATTAGGGAAAGGTATTGCTGCCGCCTCCTTAGGAGCCATTTTAGAATCGAGAGGACTTAAGGTTAGCTTATTAAAGTTAGATCCCTATTTAAATCTTGATCCAGGGACGATGAGCCCTTACCAACACGGTGAGGTGTTTGTTACAGAAGACGGTGCAGAAACGGACTTAGATCTGGGCCACTATGAGCGCTTTGTGCGTGCTAAAATGACCAAAGATAATAATTTTACCGCGGGACAGATTTATGCACGGGTATTACGTAAAGAACGGCGCGGTGATTATTTAGGCGGTACGGTACAGGTTATTCCCCATGTTACGGATGAAATAAAACAAGCTATTTTAAAAGGCGCACAGGGGGCGGATATTGCTTTAGTGGAAATTGGTGGGACCGTTGGGGATATTGAGTCTTTACCCTTCTTAGAAGCGATTCGTCAATTACGAATTGAATTAGGCAGTCAATTTACATTATTTATTCATTTAACTTTAGTGCCCTACATCAGTACGGCGGGTGAAATTAAAACGAAGCCTACGCAACACTCAACTAAAGAATTACGCTCTATTGGTATTCAAGCCGATATGCTTATCTGTCGTTCTAAAGAAGAGATCCCCGAGCACGCACGCGAAAAAATTGCGTTATTTACTAATGTTGAATTATCTGGCGTTATTTCCTTGCCGGATGTTAATAATATTTACCGAATACCTTTGTTGTTGCATCAGCAAAGTGTGGATGAAAAGGTCTTGCAACATTTTGGTTTAAAAGATTATCCGCCTGCGGATTTAAAAGCTTGGACAGAGGTTGTCGCGGCCAAAGAAAATCCAACCAGTGAGGTAAAGATTGGGATGGTTGGGAAATATATGGGGCTAGCAGACTCCTATAAATCTTTAAGTGAGGCACTCATTCATGCAGGTATTAAAACGCACACACATGTGAATGTAATCTATATCGACGCAGAGGCTTTAGAACAGCAGGGTGTAAAATTACTCGAACCTTTAGATGCTATTTTAGTTCCCGGAGGGTTTGGAAAAAGGGGGATTAATGGCAAAATTCTAGCCGCGCAATATGCACGTGAAAATAACATCCCTTATCTAGGGATTTGTTTGGGTATGCAGACGGCACTGATTGAGTTTGCGCGTCATGTCGCGGGATTAAGCGGCGCGCATAGTACGGAGTTTGATCCTCATACCCCTTACCCGGTGGTTGCTTTAGTGACGGAGTGGACGACCGCAGAGGGTCAACTTGAAAAACGTAATAAAGATTCCGATTTGGGGGGTACGATGCGCTTAGGAGGTCAGATATGCCGTCTAAAAAAAGGGACTAAAGCAAGTGTGTTATATGGTAAAGATTGTATTATCGAACGCCACCGACATCGTTATGAAATAAATAATCTATTATTACCTGCTTTAGAAAAAGCGGGGTTAATGGTTTCTGGTCGTTCCGAAGATGGAACCTTGGTGGAGATGATTGAATTAGAAAATCATCCTTGGTTTATTGGCTGCCAATTTCATCCAGAATTTACGTCCAATCCACGGGATGGTCATCCTTTATTTGTAGACTTTATTGAACAAGCCAAATTGCAACATAAGCATTTGATAGAAATACCAGATGCGCACACACATTAGTTATAAAAAACACATAAAATTAACTAACGCTTTTATTTTTTAATACAAGATACGACACATCTCACTCCAAACGGGTAGGAAACCCATTTCCCTAACATTAATTCTAATGCGATAAGGCTCGATAGCAATTTATTTTTGCTGGTTTGACGAATTTTCTTTTCTATGACTTGGCGTTGCTCAGCGTCTGATTTTGACAGTAGTCGCTTATTCCATAATTTGGCTAGGAAAAAAGCGGGATAAATAAAAGTACCTAAATGAGAGCGATGAGAGATTTTAAATCCTTGGTCAGTAATTAATTGACTAAGTTTAAGAAGTTTATATCGACGAAAATGCATGCAGATTTTATCATGTGCATCGTATAGATGTGGGCCTGCAGGGACTTCCAAAATGAGAATTCCATTGGGTTTTAAAATCCGATTAATTTGTTTTAGCGTAGCGGCATCATCCGCTATGTGTTCTAAAACATTTAATAGGATAACGGCATCTATACAGTTATCAGGTAAGGGACATTGCAAGATATCAAAGCGTAGTAATGGAATAGTAAGTTTTTTGGATAATTCTAACAGGGGTCTATAGACTACATCTGAACCAATAAGCGTTGCATGAGGAAGGAATTGCTGTATTTCCTGTAGCATATAGCCCGATGAGCAACCTATTTCTAAAATAATAGGCTTGCTTATTGTAAGTAAGTTTTTTTTTAGCTGACTCCGTGTATGTTGTCTGGAAGCCTCATCAATAAAATGCTTATTTCCTACGGAATTTTCGTGATACGCAGTAAGATCGTCATTCCAACCCGCATTGTTAGTGCTATAATGCAATATCTTAGTCCGTTCATTCCCAATCTGAAAATCATTCCCGGTCCATATTGGATAAGGGCCATTTTGCGTAAGTGGAGGGAACTGAAAAGGTAGATTCATTGTATATTATCCTTGATAACTATCCATTTGGAATTTCCATTTTACCTAAAAATTTTTTTATATCCTAAAATAACCGCTAATAAGAGATTTTTTCGTGCTTTAGGATTACCTATATCTTGACGAGATATGCTGAGCTGAGTATATTCATGGCTTAAAAGCTTAAGGATTTTAAAGCATAATAGCAGAATGATGATTAAATCGACATCGTATAATAAATATCAACTTGCTTGGGACGATATCATTGAAGGTTTTAAGTCCAGGCGTATTTGGATATTGCTGGCTTGGCATGAGATAAAACTTCGCTATCGCCGTTCTACATTGGGCCCATTCTGGATTACGCTAAGTATGGCAATCACTATTTATACGATGGGTGTATTGTATGGCCACCTCTTTAAAATGGATTTAGCGGTTTATTATCCTTTCCTCGCAACAGGTCTTTTAGGTTGGAATTTAATTTCCTTGATCGTTAATGATGGAACGATGACTTTTGTGACGGCTGATCATTTCATAAAGCAAATGAAACAACCTTATTCGTTTTTTATATTTCAAACGGTTACGCGAAACTTTATTATTTTTTTTCATAATATTTTAGTATTGGTTCCTCTGGTATTCTTTTTTTATCTTAAAATTAATTGGAACACATTATTTATCTTTGTTAGTTTATTGATTCTTTGGATTAATGCGGTTTCTTATAGCATGGTTCTCGCCCTTTTAGGTACTCGGTTCCGTGATATACCTCTATTGGTCACCAGCTTAATTCAGGTCGTTTTCTTCTTAACTCCTATTATGTGGTCACCGAGTAGCTTACCCGAACCGTATCACTTTGTTATTGACTATAATCCCTTTGCGCAGTTTATGGAATTATTTAGAAGTCCTTTATTAGGTCTATTACCTTCGGCGTACGCACTGATTACAACTTTAAGTCTAACTTTCTTAGGTCTTTTTTCTGCATTTATAATATTTAGTTGCTACCGCGCTAGAATTGCCTATTGGCTATAATGAGTATTTTTTAATGGCGTTCATACAGCTTAATTCATTATCCATTGACTTTCCTATCTATCATCTTAATGCGCGTTCAATAAGAAAAAGGTTTTTGCGTTTAACCGGGGGGGTTTTACGTAAAGAAACGGCACATACAGTTATTGTTAAAGCCTTAGATGATATCAGCTTTACTATAGAACATGGTGATCGAGTGGGTTTAATTGGTCATAATGGAGCAGGAAAGAGTACTTTATTACGTGTGCTTGCTAGAATATACGAACCCAACCAAGGAAGTATACATATACAGGGAAAGGTGTCTCCTCTTTTGAATGTGATGTTGGGTATTAACCCTGAGTCAACCGGTTATGAAAATATTTTAGTGCGGGGACTTTTGCTCGGGCTTAATCGTAAAGAAATTCAAGAAAAGATGGAAGAAATAGCGGCATTTACTGAGTTGGGAGAATATTTGTCAGTTCCTATACGGACTTATTCTACAGGGATGCAATTGCGGTTAGCTTTTGCGGTGGCTACCTGTATTAAGCCCGATATTTTATTAATGGACGAAATGATAGAAGCAGGAGATGCTAACTTTAAAAAGAAGGCAGAAGGGCGTTTAAATGAATTTATTGAGCAATCTAGCATCATGGTGTTAGCATCCCATTCTAATGAGACCATCCAAAGACTTTGCAATAAAGTGGTCCTTTTAAAAAAGGGGAAACTTCAATATTTTGGTCCTATAGAGGAAGGATTTAAAGAATATCGTAAATTACTATAAAATAAACTGTCCGATAATGAGGGACGAATCAAGGCCAGCTTATCCATTATATGGAATTAAAGACATCCAGTAAAAATAAATTAATACGCTTTATAGAGTTCTTTGGGTTAGCGGTTTTATTATTATTTGCTAGCCTGGTTTATTTAAGCCAAAATCAAGAATTTATCAGTTTGTTTTTTAATTCAGATATCTTGATGCCCATTCTTTTTTTTAAGGATTTATTCTTTAATCATGGGCATTATAAAGATTGGATACTTTCTCCCGCGCCTTATTTTTTTCCTGACATGTTTGTTGCTTTTCCTATTTTGTATCTAATTAAAAATATTTATTTTTATTTTTTAATTATTACATGGGGAATGATAATTTCAATCTATTTTTTCGTTAAATTTATTTATTACCAACTTTTTTCTTTAGAGAAAGCTATCATTTTTTCGTTAATAGCTGTCAGCAGTTTTTTTTTATTGGCTTTAAAAAATCTTTCTCCCTATAACTTAGGCTTGTTTTTATTCTCTCATATGGGAGGGTTTACCGTAGGTCTTTTTTTTATAGGAATACAACTAAACTTGCTTAGTAAAGAGAAGTTCTCGTTATTAAGCTATAGTTTATGTTGTTTTTTAGTCTTCCTCGTTTTCGCATGTAGCTTATCTGATTTATTATTTGTTGTGCAATTTGTTATTCCTACTTTTTTCACATTGAGCTTTTTTTACTTTAAAAAAAATATTAAATGGCATGCTTATTTACTGTTTTCGAGTATAGTCATTTTTCCCGCCATAATAGGAGTGCTACTAACAAAACACCTATCGCCGAAAGATGTCTTAGTAGATTATCTGTCACACCCCTTATTAACGAAAATTTCTGTTAGTACACTTAAATTGCAATTAATCGCCTTAATTCATGTCATTAAAAGTAGTAGTCATTATCTGACTCGGATTATTTTTTCTATATTTTATCTGAGCTTAATTCTTATATTGATTACTAATTTAATTTTTAAAAAAAATATAAAAAATAGATTAGATAAAAGAATTTTTTTCAGTGTATTTATTTTTTTTAGTGTATTTTTTTCGGTTATTTCTCAGTTTTATTTAGTCACTCCAGTGTATGTGGTTGATAGATATTTGGCACCTTTATTTTTTTTTCCTGTTTTATTTTTTTTTATAATTAGTTTTTTAAGTACTAAATTAGTGGCTTCTAAAATATTTTCTTATACGGCCGCTTTATTATTTTTATATATCATTGTAAATTTATTTTTATTAATTAATAAACCGGGATTCAAGCTTAATAAGGATTATTATCCTCCTTATGTACGTTGTATTGATAAAGCCTTACAGGGCTATGGGCATACTGGAATAGCTCAGTATTGGGACGCCAATCTTATTACTATTCTCAGCAAAAAAAATGTAGAGGTTTTACCTGTTATAGATTTATATCCATTTCGGTGGGCAGTTAATGTAACTCAATTTAAAAAGCCTATTAATTTTGTCGTGTTGGATGTGGTTAATGTCCCGCTTTCTTTAAATAAAGAGATTATCTATCGTAGCTGTGGAACGCCTAATAAAATAGTGATTTGTGATAAAAAAGAAATACGTATTTATTTTAAAAGTTTGAAGCTTAAAGGCTAACAGGCGAGACACTAATGATTTGATGATGTGTTTATGACTTGCATTTATGATCCCTCTATCATATCACTAAAATATTATCTGCTTGTATTAGGCTAATTCGGGTAGTTGTAATTTTGAAAGATTTTCTAGTAATTTGTCTCTATCAAATCCCGCAATAAGATTTACGTACCGGAATCTGATAAGGTGTTCATGGGCAATGTGGTGAAAATTGCTTGCAAGCGTAAAATCTAAATAGGAAGTGCCCTCAATGGCAAAAATACAAGGGAAAAACGTTAGCAAGCGCTCTCGAAATTCAGGTAAGGTAATGCGTTGTATGACATTAAGACACCAATGATTCATTTCAAGATAGACAGTAGGCTTGTACTGATTAAGTAGTTTTTTGGCTCCTTCCAGCACAAATAATTCATATCCCTCCACATCAAGCTTGATAAAATCGACTCGATCCATATGGAGTGAATCAAAGAGGCTATCTAATGTTTTGACAGGAACTTCTACAGAAAAATCTTGTGTTCCACTTTGATAAGCGTTGGTTATGAAAGAACCGGCCAAGAAAGAATGTATTCCCTCCATATGAACACTCCCTTCTTTATTGCCTACAGCGAAATTATATGCCTTAACATTATTCACACCTGAGGACAGCAGATTTTTTTTAAGCAAAGAAAAGGTTAACGGAATAGGTTCAATGGCTACAACTTTACCCTGTTTACAAATATTCGATAAAGCTATTGCGGTGAGACCGAGATTAGCACCTAAATCCAATACTTGAAAATTGTCTTCGCAAAAAATTTTAAATCGAGTAATTGTTTCGGGCTCAAAATTTTCATCTATCCTTCCTAAGTAATGTGCATCGCCTTCTATAAGATATTGGTTTGAATCAATAAAAATTTTTCGTTTCATTTATAAAAGGTCCTTTTAGTTGTAAGGTCGTTTGTTAGATAATTTCAATAACAGGGAAAGGAAAGATAAATTTTCCTCCGTGAGTTAAATATTCCTGTTCTTTCCGTAGAATCCCTTCCTTAAAGTGCCAGGGTAATACTAAAAAATAATCCGGTTTCATGGCGCGTGCTTCTTTATCGGAGATGATTGGAATGTGCGTACCGGGTGTTAAACGCCCAAATTTGTCCTCATTAACCTCAGCAATAGCAGGGATTTCGGCTGTCGTTAAACCACAGAGTTGCAGCAGCACATTCCCTTTTGTCGATGCGCCATAACCTAATATTCGTTTTCCATCAGCTATGAGTAAGTGTATAAGTTTTTTAAGCTTATCTCGATGCTCAAACACACGATGTTGAAAATCATGATAAGGTTTAATTGTAGAGAATCCCATACGCTCTTCTTCTTCTAAAAACCAATTGATTAAAGTAAGATCAGGTTTAATCGAATGGTTGTGAATTTTGGTGGCCGTAATAGCAAAACTTCCACCGTTAATATTATTTAAGCTTATTTTAACGGGTTTGAGTTCCGCCGCATCTAATATTTTTTTGATGACACTTAACGAATAATATTCTAAATGCTCATGACAAATCGTGTCATAAGCATTGAGTTGAATCATCGATGGCATATAACTTTGTTCAAAGTGCCAAATTCCATCGTCTGCTAAAATCGATTCAACTTCACGAGCAAAATGAATTGGACTTTCTAAATCGTAAAACATGGCAATAGAGGTTACAATTTTTGCAGGTTGGTTTGTAGCCGAATGATAGTTAGCTGCACTGAAATAGTCAGGAATTAATTTAATTTCCTTCGTGTAATAAGAAGCAAATTTTTTCCCTGTGGGATCAATCCCTATGCGCTGTATATTAGGGTTTGAGTAAGCTTTAAGAAGCGTGCCGTCATTACTCCCGATATCCAAGACAGCATCTCCCGCTTTTAATTGGGTTAATTGCTCTAAATAGAGTGTTTTTTGTCTTAGATGTGCGATCATCGAATGATTAAGCCCAGAACGATAACCGTAATTATCACCATACATCTCATTAAAGTCACAAGAATGGTTTAATTGCAAAAGGCCACTGGTTGGGCACCATACTAATTCTAAAGGCGCAGTGGTAACTATATCCGTTTTGCTTGCAGGAAAAACACCTGTAAGTGCTTGTTCCCCTAAATGCAATACGCTAATTAAATTTTTATCCCCTGAAACTCTACAATGTTCAATTTTTTGATAGCGTATCAAAGTGGTAACCTCCATGGTTAAATTTATAAAGTTTTTTTATGAAAAGATGGATAAAAAATGAGTAGAAAATTGAGTATAACTAAAATGTTTCATAGCATAGTCACGCACTTTTAGCTGAGTGTCTAAAACTTTTTCTCTGTTATCGATTGTGTATAAGATGGCATCGGCAAATCTTTCACAATCACCAATATTAATCAATTGCAAAGAATGAGCGATTTGACCCAGTTCGTTCGTAATCTGCGGAATATTAGTCGCTATAACCGGTGTGTTAAGGTACAGTGCTTCGTTAATTTGTGGTGGAAAATTACCTTCATTTTCCGATGTAAAAACCAATGCGCGGCTTAATTTATAAACCGTGGTTAGTTCGAGATCCGATAACGTAGGTAAGTAAATCAAATAAGGATCGTCTTGCTTTTTGGATAGAAGTTCTGTCGTCAGGACGCCATAAACACGTCTTGTTTCATTATTTTTTTTTAGTCGATTATTTACAATATTAACAATGGTTAAAAAATCATTTAATCGCTTAGAAGCCCTATCCCGTGTGGGATAAAAAATAAATAATTCAGGGAGATTTTTAAATGTGTTTTTTATTTTAGAAAAATCATCGATGGTTTGTGGTTGATTAAGATGGGGTAATGGAAAATAGATAATTTTCTCTTTTTTTACTTTTAACACAGTATTAGGCAGATAATTTTGTGTAAAATTAGAGTTAGTAAGAATCACTTTGGCTTGCTGCGTCATTTTTTTTGCAATATAACGCCAGGTCCAATGATCTCCCATATCCAGTGAATTTTTATAAAAGTGGGGTAAGTAATCTGGCAGATATAAAAGTGTCGGTTTTTTTACGGCATAGGTTTCAGGAAAAAGAAAATAATGAGGAGTAATGAGGTGTGATATAGATTTATCTTGGTTGATGAGCTTTACGTATGCGGGGGAAGTTTTACTCTTTAGGCGAAGCCATTGGATAGGAAAACAAAGGGATAAAAAAAGGTTTTTGTTTTTTGGATTTTTTAAAAACCCAGTTATTTTTTTAATTTTTTTTCTTAATAAACGGGTGTTAAAACAAATTGATTTTATTTTATTTTTTACTTTGTTCAGAAATCGATTTTCATTGCTTTTGTCTACGAGGAGTATTTTTAATTGAGAGGGATCATTCATATACGAGGCAAAAAAGCCATGGATCCTTCCAAAATCACGGCGGCGACTCGTGACGATAAGCTGATTGGGTTCAGCAAGCGCTTTTGCCATCAAACCCGTAACCCGTATTATCCCTTCAGCTGAATAATAGTCCCCCTCCGTTCTTCGTTCAATGTTCGGACCCAACGAGTGAAAAGCAATCACGACAGATTTTTCAGTGGAGTGTTCCTCCATGCGCTTTGTTGAGGTATGATTATACAGTAGTTTTACAGGTGGAATGACCTCATCCGTATTTAAGATTTCGGTCATGGCTTTATCAAAGACAGGCCATACAAAGTGAGGATCGTAGAGTGCCCTTACTTTTTCTTGGCTGTGGATAATTTCATCGCTTAGTACACGATCCCCCCTTTTTAATCGTTGGGCCAGTGTAGCCAGCGCAGGTAAATCCTGAGCTTCTCCGGGTGTAGATAAGCCCTTAAAATAACGAGATAACAAACAACCTTTTAGAAAAATAACCGGCCCGCCTAATGTCATGAATTCAATAGGGGGTAAATAACAGACAGTGGGTTCGCTATAATGGTAAATAAATCCTCTAAGCTTAATAAAAAATTTTAAAAAGTCTTCTCGTTTTAATGTCCCAACAACTTGAGCGTCGGGAACCGGTCGGATTTGTACGCCAAATATCTTAAATTGATTATCTGAAAAATATTGTTTTATGATACGATAACTCCGCCCGTATTCGGTATGATCTAAAATACGCGGGCATATTAACCCCAACCTACTTTCATGCGCGGTACGAACAGCTTGGAATGTCCAATGATCTTTTAACGCCATAACCTCATCAGATAAACAATAAGGGATAATCTTAGTATTCAAATGTTTTAGCCAAACATCCTCTATATTTAAGGTTTTTTCATGGTGTGGACAAAACCAGAAGTTTTCGCGCTCGGAGATCAGATCAAGCAAATGATTGTTAACCATCTGATTAGATAAACGATAAGGTTGTCCATAAACTCTATAGATCACTTTTCCATGATAAACGCTTAAAAGATTTTTCAACCAAGAGGGATCAATCGTCACTATAACGATTTCAAAATATTGATTTAAAATTTCCGCTGCTTTTGGCGGAATCGCGTGATAGAAAAAATTAGTTTTAGATAGAATTGCAATAGCTTCGGCAGGAAGTGTTGAATCCGTCGGCGGTGACCAATCCAGTGTTGCGGATTGGTCAATGATTGAGCTCAAATAAGGGGGGTTAAAGACTTCATATCCTAGCATTCGGAGTCTTTTGAGCTCAGTGGCGACCAGTAATTTGTGCATGCCTAACCAAAAGATCCGTTTTTTTGTTAAAGCATTTATCTTTTTCATTTTGTATTTACTTTTAAATAAAAAAATAAACTTTTTAGACGATCTAGGCTATCTTCAAAATTATGTACATAAGACATCATTTAGCAACTTTCCTTGTGAAGTAAATTTTCTTTGACCCGCAGACGAGCAATATCGCTATCGACCATCATGCCGATTAAAGAAGTGAGTTGTGTTTTTGCTTTCCAATTAAGTTTTGTGTTGGCTTTTGTGGGATCGCCCAACAAGATATCGACTTCGGCAGGTCTGAATAATTTAGGATCAATAATCAGATAATCTTGATAATCTAAGTTGACATGCTTAAAAGCCAGTTGACACAAATCTCTGACGGTTGTGCTATAGCCTGTGGCAATGACATAGTCATCGGGGATGCTTTGTTGAAGCATTAACCACATGGCTTCAACATAATCGCCGGCGAACCCCCAATCTCGTTTCGCATCAATGTTGCCTAGGTGTAGTTCTCGAGTGAGGCCCAGGTAGATCTTGGCGACGGCATAGCTAATTTTACGACTAACAAATTCTATGCCTCTTAACGGAGATTCATGGTTGAATAAAATTCCGTTTGAAGCATGCAGGCCAAAGCTCTCCCGGTAATTAATGGTTATCCAATGCCCATAAACTTTGGCTACCGCATAAGGACTTCGCGGATAAAAAGGGGTTTTTTCATTTTGCTGTGCTGCTTGAATAAGACCAAATATTTCGCTACTTGAAGCTTGATAAAATTTGGCTTTAGGGTGAGTTAAGCGTATCGCTTCTAAAAGATTGGTTACACCTAATGCAGTGACTTGAGCGGTTAAGGTGGGTTGTTCCCACGAAGTTCCGACGAAACTTTGTGCGGCAAGATTATAAACCTCATCCGCTTCTGATATTTCCATCGCACGTATTAAAGAGGCGGGATCTATCATATCCCCATTAATAAAATGAACTTTGGACTCAATATTTATTTCACGCAGACGCCATAAACTATCGCTCGTTCTTCGTGCAACTAAACCATAAACCGTATAATTTTTTTTTAGCAAAAATTGAGCAAGATAGGTGCCGTCTTGGCCAGTTATTCCGGTTATCAATGCTTTTTTGGTCATTTTCAATCCTTCGGCTAACCAGAGAATCGTGAAAAACTCTGAAAATAATTCCACTATTATTAAACGCTCAAACTCACTATACTTACGGTTGGTCATAGGAATAGAAAGCTAGAAGAAATGAATGTTATTCTAAATACGCAAGCTTTGCAATATGCTCTAACCGGAGTGGGTTGGTATACTCAAAATTTATTACAAGGTTTGCAAAAACATAAAAGTATTAATCAACTTCTTTGCATTCCTAATTTAACAAAACCTGATGAGATAATTAAAAAAAACATCCGATTTAAAACAAATTTAAAAAATATTATCAAATTTTTTCCCGGCACTTACTCTTTGTTTAGAAATTATCAAGATATAAAATTTATTAAAAAAACTCGATTTTTAACACAGGACCAATTTATTTATCATGAGCCTTGTTATATATTAAGCCCTTACTCAGGTCCTAAAATTTGTACGATACATGATTTGTCACATATTCATTATCCCGACTATCATCCCAAAGAAAGAGTAAAATATTTAAGAAAACATTTACCTCTCAGCATAAATAAGGCGCATCATATTATTACGGGATCGGACTATACTCGAAATGAATTAATTCGTTTTTTTTCACTATCATCCGATAAAATAACACGTATTTATCATGGCGTTTCTAAAATATTTAAGCCAAGAAATAGGAATGAAATAAGAAAAGTTTTATTCGCTTATAGTTTATATAATAAAAATTATTTACTCTATGTTGGAACTTTAGAACCTCGAAAAAATTTAGAAAATTTAATTCAAGCTTTTAAACAATTATCTGAATCGCAACGTAATAGGTATCCGCTCGTTTTAATAGGGATAAAAGGATGGAAAACCCGGCCTATAGAAAAAATAATCCGTTCATTGAGCAAAAAACAGCAACTTTATTGTTTGGGCTACCTCCCAAAAATAGATATACCTTATCTTTATTCAGGTGCTTATGGATTTGTTTATTTATCCGTATACGAAGGTTTTGGTTTGCCTTTGCTAGAAGCAATGGCCAGCGGTATTCCTACACTTGCAAGCGATCAGTCCGCCATGCCAGAGGTTGTAGGCGATGCAGCCATGTTAGTTAATCCCTTCGATGTCGATTTGATAGCGGATAAGTTAAACCAATTAATTAATGATTTAAGTTTACGGGATAGATTAAAAAATCTAGGGCCTCTTCAGGCCGCAAAATTCTCTTGGGAATCCTGCATAGAGAATACCCTTGCAATTTATCGAAAAATATTAATCTGATAAAAAACGTAATGAATCTTTTTAATGTGCCTTTTTTTATATCTTGACTATAGATTTTTTTAAAAAAATCTTATAAACAAATGTCTTTTTCTTCGTTCATTGAATGAGGAACGCGATCATAATTATCTTTAAATCGGATAATATCATCTTCACCTAAATAATCGCCTATTTGTAGTTCGATTAGCATTAAATTTTTATCACCGTAGTTGCTTAAACAATGCTTATTTCCTAAAGCGATAAACGTTGATTCAAGTTCTTTTAGTGTAAATTCTTTTTCATCGTTTTTTACAGTGGCTAGACCTTCAACCACAGTCCAATATTCACTGCGATATTGATGTCTTTGTAATGATAAACTCGCGCCTGGATAGACGATGAGTCGTTTCAATTTGTAATGCGATCCATGATCTAAAACCGTATAATTACCCCATGGGCGATAGACTGTTTGATGATAACGATAAGCTTCGTGTCTTTGTAACTTGAGTTCTTCAACTAATTGCTTCACCTTTTGAAGATGAGTATTTTCACAAATTAATAAAGCATCCGGTGTATCTACAACGGTTAAATTCCTTATGCCTAATACTCCAATCACACGGTTAGAGGAGTTTTGACTATAAATATTGGTATTACACGTTTCTTTTAAAAAAACATTATTTTTAATGCGATTATTATTTTCGTCTGGTCTTAGTAATGTATTTAAAACATCCCAGGAGCCGACATCAGACCAGCCAAAGTCCGCTGGAATGACGGCGAGATTCTGCGCTTTTTCCATTAAAGCATAATCAATAGAAATCGCTTCCAATTGAGCAAAACTTTTTGGATCTAAATTCAATTTATCCTGAATGGCAATATTTTTTTTAGTGCTTAACTTCCAACATTCTAAAGCTTTGAAATAAAAATCGGGAGTATATTTTTTCACCGAATCTAAGAAAGTGCTGACACTAAAGCAAAAAATTCCTGAATTCCAAAGATAATTACCTTGTTCAATAAAAGATTGGGCATCCTTGTATAGGGGTTTTTCATGAAACTTCTTAATTTTATATCCTGAGGCTATTTTATTAGATTTAGAATATTGAATATATCCATAGGCTGTTTCTGCTTTGTGAGGAATAATTCCAAACATCGTTAATAATTTTTTTTGGGCTAATTGTTTAGCTTTTTCTACATTTGAATTAAATTTATCCTGATTTATAATGATGTGATCGGCAGGTAATATTAATACTATTGCTTCGGGGTTCATTATGGCTTGTATAAACAATGCACTTAAAATAATGGCTGCGGCCGTATTGCGCGAAAATGGTTCCAATAAGAAATTAAATTCTATTGATTTAGAAAGACCGCCTAAATCATTAAGTTCTTTTTTAGTATGGTAATAATACTCAACGTTAGTGACAGTAATAATTTTTTTTACATTCGGTATATTGATAGCGCGGCGATAGGTTTTCTGTATTAATGAATGCGCGTCATCATTTAGCCGGATAAAAGGCTTAGGGTGTGCTTCCCGTGAGACAGGCCACAAGCGCGATCCATTGCCACCGGATAATATGATTGGAACTAGCATCTTCTCATCCATTTTTTCATCCTTGAAGGTTTAAGAGTATTTATAAGATTTTAATTTTACCGGATTTTTTAAAAGCTCTTTATCAATGAAAGGCTTTTTGATTGCCAAAAGGCGAACGTAACTAAAATAATTAGTTTTAATTTAGCCTTTTTTCTTTAATTTTCCATTGAAACATAGCTTTTTTAGGATATCAATAGCCCAGTTTATTTACACTAGGGTGAATAAAGGAGGAGATCTTAGCCCAGCATAACATGACAAATGAATTTTTTTATGTTAGATGTAAACAGATTTTTCGCTCGATGCGAATAGAGTGATTGTGATTGTGGGAAATTCTTAATTATTTTATAGGAATATTTAGGTAAAAAATGATTTATGGAAAACATTTTACATCTAGGTAAGTTTTCGAATGAACAAGTAGGCGGTATTGAGACCGCCGTTAACACATTACTTGTCGGGCTGAGTCTGCATTTTAAACTGTTCAACTTAGTGGCTAACAATCAGTTTAGAAACAAGGTAGTCGAACGAGCAGGATATACTGAATATCATGCGGCTTTAGCAGGAATGTTTGCTCGAACCCCTTTCTGTCCTAATATGCTTTATCGTATAAAAAAACTGCACCAACGTTATCAGTTTTCTATTGTTCACCTGCATTTGCCTAACCCTATGGCTCATTTAGCTTCAGAAATTTTACCCAGGTCAGTAAAACGAATTATAAGTTGGCATAGCGATGTGGTGCATCAAAAGAAATTATTAAGATTCTATCAACCTTGCATTAATCGTTTATTAAAAAAAACGAGTGCATTAATTGTGTCGACGCCTTATTTAGCTGAAAATTCTGTACAAATTAAAACAGCTAGAGATCGCAATGTTATTCGTATTATTCCTTATGGAGTCGATTTTGATTATTTTTTGATTGACAAATATCGAGAAAAAATTGATCAAATTAAAAAGCAATATGCTCATCGTTTTATAGTTTTTGCATTGGGACGACACGTTTATTACAAGGGGTTTTGTTATTTAATTGAAGCAATGAAACAATTGCCCCAAAATATAGTCTTATTATTGGGAGGAGAGGGTTCTTTAACACAAAAATTGCAGCAACAAGTCAAATTTTTAGAACTTGAATCTCAAGTTCATTTTTTAGGAAAAATTAATAAAGAAGATTTGCCTGCTTATTATCATGCTTGTGATTTATTTTGTTTGCCATCCATCGATCAAAGTGAAGCTTTTGGCATCGCGCAATTGGAAGCCATGATTTGTGCAAAACCTGTTATTTCTTGTGATGTCACTCGCGCAGGGAGTAATGTGAATAAAGATGGAATAACGGGTTTTGTGGTATCACCTCGCTGTCCAACAGCGTTAGGAAAAGCAATCCTGAAGCTTTATAAAGCGCCTTTATTACGGCATTCTCTAGGCAGTGCGGCTTATTCTTATGCGAAAAAAAAATTTACTTTAGAAAAAATGGTAACACAGGTCAAAGAACTTTATTATGAAGTTAAATAAAGCGACGCAAAGGCAATTTGTTGTTTTTCTCTTTGTTGGTGCGATGAATACAGTGTTTGGTTATTCTGTTTTTGCTTTTTTTATTTTTTTAAATTTCTCATATTACTTGGCTTTTTTAATCGCAACTTTTTTGGGTCTAATATTTAATTTTATGACAACCGGAAGGATAGTATTTAAAAATAAGAATATTCGATTATTTTATAAATTTATATTAATAAGTATGATTTTATACTTTTTAAATATTGCATTGATTAAAGTAATTAATGCCTATAGTAACAATTTTTATATTTCAGGCGGGGCAACAATGGCTTTAACGGCTTTTTTAGCATTTTATCTAAATGAAAAAATATTTTCAGCAAGAATTACGTGAAAATAAATTGATAGGAATACATCCAAAATCTGAAACGATAAAAGTAAAGGTTAAATTTAAAGAGTTTTCAATCTGCCGTTAAAAAATCTTTTCTAAAATGATGGTTTCATCCCTATCCGCGCCCGTAGAAATAATTACGATCGGTACGCCCACCAATTCTTCAATACGACGTACATAAGCTTGTGCGTTTTCTGGTAGTTTAGACAACTCTTTAATCGGTGTTGTCGGTGTTTCCCAGCCAGGAAGTTCTTCATAAAGTGGTGTGCATTGTGAAAGATCTTCTGGATTGAGGGGTAAATCGGTTAATACGTGTGATCCTAATCGATAAGCCGTACCTATTTTAATGTTTGGTAAAGTATCCAACACATCCAGTTTAGTTAAACATAAACCAGAGACGCTATTTAATTGGATGGCACGGCGTAATAAAACCGTATCTAACCATCCACAACGACGTGGGCGTTTGGTGACACTACCGTATTCATTACCGCGCTCTCTGAGATTATCACCGTCTTTATCGAGCAACTCTGTAGGAAAAACGCCATTACCCACGCGTGTGCTGTAGGCTTTGCTGACACCTAATACATAATCAAAACTACGGATTCCTAAACCACTCCCTGTCGCAGCGGCACCGGCAATCGTATTGGATGAAGTGACAAAGGGGTAAGTGCCTTGATCAATATCTAAAAATGTACCTTGTGCTCCTTCAAAGAGTAAAGGTTGTTTTTGTTGATGGTATTCTGCTAAGCGTGCAGGGATATCCGTAATTAAAGGAACTAATGGTTTGCCTAAGCTTAATAAATGGGTGCATGCTTTCTCATAGTCGATGGTTTCGACGTGATAATAATGTTGAAGTATAAAATTGTGATAATGAAAAAGTGTTTTTAATTTTTCAGCAAATGATAGTGGATTAAAAAAATCATAAAGTCGTAAGCCACGTCGTGCGACTTTATCCTCATAGGCAGGCCCTATTCCCCGTTTTGTTGTACCGATGGCAGTTTTTCCATCTTTCTCACGTGCTTCGTCAAGTGCAATATGAGTAGGTAAGATGATAGGACAAGTTGCGCTAAGCTTTAAGCGCTGAAGGACAGGGATGCCTTGCTGTTCGAGTTCTTCAATTTCTTTGAGTAGCGCTTCGGGTGAAATCACGACACCATTTCCAATGAAGCATTCGACGCCCGCGTGTAAAATGCCGGAAGGAATTAAACGTAAGATGGTTTTTTTTGATTGGATAACTAAAGTATGTCCCGCATTATGTCCACCCTGAAAGCGTACTACCGCTTTAACATATTGTGTGAGCAAGTCAACAATTTTCCCTTTTCCTTCGTCGCCCCATTGGCAACCAATGATGATAATCGTTTTTGACATGTTAAAATTCACTCAAGATTGAATACTTTGACGCATAAATTTGGCAAAAGAGAGCAGGTTGCATCAGCTTTATTGAAGTCCAGTGAATAATGAACTTAGTTTGTTGATTCAAGTTTGCTTTTACTGGGGGCTAAGCTTTTTATTTTTAATGGATTATTTTCTGTATTTAATAACAAACTATTATTCATAGTGGATTGATTAAACCCTTGTTGATAAGCCTGTAGACTGAGATAAAAAGCCGCAAACTCTGAGTTTTTACTGAACGCTTGATTGTAAATTTTTGCAGCTTCTGCATCGCCTTGTGCACGAATTTGTGCCGCTTGTTCCTTTGCTTTAGCTAAAATTAAGCGAACTGAATTATCGGCATTAGCATGAATTAAGTCCGCATTGGCTTGACCTTCGGAGCGCAGTGCAATGGCTTTATTTTCTTGTTCAGTACTCATACTATTGAGTAGACGTGAATTCGTTTCTGCAGAGAGACGTAACTGTTTAAAGCCAATATGAGTAAGTTGAATACCCGCTGTTTTGAGTTGTTTATTGACGGTCGATAAAGCGGAATTTAATTGCAAGTTTGAACCATGAAGTATGAGCTGATTAAACGGAATCGGTGTATTTTTATTATGAAATAAAGTGGCTATTTGTTGGCTAATTAATGATTTAACTTGTTGAATATTATTTTTGGTTTTTTGATAATAACGTATGGGATCACTGATGCGCCAATGGGCATAATAATCGATCGTAATCGGTTTTTCTGGAGAATTATTTTCATCGCTGGTTTCACTAAATACCAGTGTTTGTAAGCGATCATCGAGCAATATCGGATGCATAAAAAAGGGTATTGTAAAATGTAAACCGGGTTTAAGTACGGAGTCTAAGGTTTGCGCACTGTGACTTAATTTTTCTTTAGTCAATAACAGACCTCTATGACCTTCGCGTACGATGGTCATGCTTTGATAAACAATAAAAACTAAACCGATTACAAAACCGAGAAATAAATGAATTTTTTTTCTTAAAATGATCATCCATATCCTCCGGAGATTTCATAACTACTGGGTAGCGTACGCTTTATTTTATTGTTAAGTCTATTACTATTAGTTTTAGTATTTTCTTGCTTTTCGTTAGTCGCTGAAGAAGTAGGAGCGAAATTAGTTTTACTGACAGCGTGTGCCGTATTGGGCTGATCTAATAAGGATAAGGAAAAATGAGATGTGGCATTATTTGCGACAACTAATTTATTACTGTGCGTCATCATGGTTTGTAAGGCAGATAAATAAAGCCGTTTCCGTGTTAATGAAGGAGAGGTTTCATAAGCCGGTAATAGCGCTAAAAAGTGAATAATTTCTGTTTTAGCTTTTAATACGGTTTCTTGTTGATACGTTTTGGCATCGGTTATCAGTTTTTGTGCGCTTATTTTAGCCTGTGGTTCCACTTGAAGTGCATAAACATTGGCAAGCTTTTCAAGCTGTTCTTTATCTTTTTTAGCATTGATGACATCAGTAAAAGCGGCTTGCAGTTGTTCTGGAATTTGGATAGATCCTAACTCAATATTTTTAATGGCTACGCCTGTTTGTTCTCTTATCATTAATGTATTGAGTTGTTTTTGTAAATTACGGGTCAATGAAAAATGCGAAGTGGTTAGGAGTTGGTTTAAAGTAAATTGACTGAGCATGCGATTGACTGCATTGTGCAGTGACTCTTGCAGGCTGAGTAAAGGCTGAGCGTTACTAAAAAGATAATTGCGTGGATTAACGATGGCGTAATCCACAATGACATCAACGTCAATTTTGTTCTCATCTTGCGTTAACACTTTAACAGTAGTGGGAAGTGTATTCACTTTTCCAGAATGGATGAGTGTGTATTGTTGGAATGGTCTTAGTATCCAGTGATAGCCCGCATTCAGTGTTGCGTTATAAACTCCAAAGTGTGTTACAACAGCCGATTCATCAGTGTCAACCTTGAAAATCCCCAACGCTAACCATACGAATAGACAGACAATCGAAAGTAAACCCAGTGCTTTTGCATTAAGTTCTGTGGGTAAAAAAGCGTAGCTAAACCCTAATTTTTTATTCGCAGCCCTTAATTTAAATAAAGCAATAACTTTCTTATAGAGACCACGTAAAAGTGCTTCCAGATCAGAAGGAGTCTGTTTGGGTCGTCCCGTCCACGGATCTTTGTTTTTACTGGGATCACCCGGTTCGTTCCAGGGCATAATGTGCTCCAATTGTTAGCTTTTTAAGATTAGACTTCTAAATCTCATTCCTAATGTAGTTTACCGCTTTTTTAAAGCCGAGGTATTAAAAATTTCTAAGTACAACCTAGGTAGGTTAGACTTTTCGACGCTTAAAGAATTTAACTCATTGACTAATTTAAACTATCTCTGTATGTCATGTCTACATTAGTAGGTGCATTTTAGATAGCTTCGGGTATTATCGCAACTCTATTATTTGAGAAAGGCTTCTTGAATAGAAAGATTCTAATTTTAAGTATGAAAATACACAGTTGATTTATACCATTCCGCTCTCTGCGGCATAGTGGGGTTACGAGTTGAGCTAACTTAACCTGTAATTTCCCTTCAAAGGTACGTACATGTTGAGCAAAGATATCAAGAATTAATCCAGTTCGTCCCAAAACACGACAATGTCATTTTTCTTCTAAGTTGCGTTCTTGGGCCGGACTGAGATCGTAGTTGAACAGAATTAAGTGATGAGTTTCACCGGCGAGGTACCCGCTGCTAGAGCTAGCTCCTGAAATTCTTTTATTATTTTTTCGTTTTTATATTTTTTAAAATAAATAGGGACTAAAAGTGCTAGCTCACCGCTTTGGGGACGTTCAAGCATTACTGACTTCGAGTTCCTCAACGGATAAATTACTACTTTGCTGATCATTACATTCATCAATACTGGCTAATTTAACATTCTTTGCTGGAACGACTGTTGAAATAGCAT
Organism: uncultured Rickettsiella sp.; assembly: GCA_947058615.1. Taxonomy (GTDB): domain Bacteria; phylum Pseudomonadota; class Gammaproteobacteria; order Diplorickettsiales; family Diplorickettsiaceae; genus Aquirickettsiella. Next base: position 95,063 of record CAMSHF010000006.1, read on the forward strand.
GTTTGTAGACCATCTGGCTAACTGAGTTTTTTAATAACACAACGAATTGATCAAATGATTCTACTAAACCCTGAAGTTTAATCCCATTAACAAGGTAGATTGAAACAGGAACTTTATCTTTACGCAATGCGTTTAGAAAAGGATCTTGTAGTTGCCCTTTAGACATAATTAGCTTCTCCATGCAAATTTTAAATATAAATATAATCTCAAAAAGCCTTGGCCTTAAATTTATTTAGCTTATAACCAAGCGAAATAAGTTTAGCATGGTAAAGTCATAGGGCATAGTCCTTAACGTTAAGAGTTTGCTTGATTTCCTCAAGGTCCGAGGAGATATAAGAAAAATAGTTCATACCGATTCAGCCTAACAAAATAGGCTATCGCTATTAAAACAGGGATAAAAAATTAACCCTAGGCGTTTAAGCAGGCATAAGTTTTTTATCTAAAAGATAATTTTTGGTAAATTTTTGTCATGTTGTGTTCCAATTTAAACCGACCTCACTATCGACGATGAGTGGAACGGATAGGCGCGTGGTATTGACCATTAAATTTTCAATGACAGGTTGTGCTTGCTTAAGATCGGCATTTGCTACTTCGAATACCAGTTCATCATGGACTTGCATAATCATACGTGCATTAAGGCGCTGTTGAGATAAGGCCTGATCGATAGCGATCATCGCTTTTTTTATGATATCCGCCGCAGTCCCTTGTAAGGGCGCATTAATAGCAGCGCGTTCACTGGCGCGACGTCGTAAAGGATCATTGGAGTTAATGAAGGCTAAATTTAAACGTCGTTTGAACAGAGTAGTGACATAAGCGTGTTCATGCGCTTGTTGGCGAGTGCGCTCCATATATTCTTTTACGCCGGGATAACGATCAAAATATCGTTCGATATAGTTTTTAGCTTCCTCACGTGAGATGCCTAATTGTCTGGATAAACCAAAAGACGACATACCATAAATAAGACCAAAATTGACCGCTTTAGCACTACGGCGTTGTTCAGGTGTAACTTCATACAAGGGAATGTTTAAAACTTCTGCGGCAGTTGCTTGGTGAATATCGAGTCCTTGAGCAAACGCATCGAGTAAGCCTTTATCTTGAGAAAAGTGAGCCACAATGCGTAATTCGATCTGAGAGTAATCCGCGGCAAGGATTTTATAACCGGGCGGCGCAATAAAAGCGGCGCGGATTTTTCGCCCTTCTTCCGTTCTTGCTGGAATATTTTGTAGGTTAGGATCGGATGAAGAAAGTCGACCTGTGACTACCGCCGCCTGGTGATAGGAAGTATGGATACGACCGGTTTCTGGATTAATTCGCTCAGGCAGTTTGTCGGTATAGGTTGATTTTAATTTACTTAAGCTACGATGTTTTAAAATCACTTTAGCCAGAGGATATCGTCTGGCCAATGCCTGCAAAACGTTTTCAGAGGTGGACGCTTGACCTTTGGGTGTTTTTTCCAAAATAGGTAAGCTTTGTTCTACAAATAATACGGTTTGTAATTGTTTAGGCGATCCGAGATTAAAAGCTTTACCGGCCATTTGATAGGCTTTTTCTTCTAATTTTAATAAGCGTTTTGCAATGGAAAGACTTTGTTTCTTGAGTAATTGTGCATCGACCAATACGCCATGGCGTTCAATACGAGAGAGTACGGGGACTAATGGCATTTCGATATCTGAGAAAACCTTAAATAAACCAGGTAATGCCTCCAATTGAGGTTTAAGAACCTCTTGTAAACGAAAAGCAATTTCGGCATCTTCAGAGGCGTAAGGACCCGCTTTTTGGATGTCAATTTGATTGAAGGTTTTTTGTTTTGATCCTTTGCCTGCGATTTCTTCAAAAAGGATGGTTTTATGATCCAGATGCTTGATTGCAGCACTATCAAGACTATGTGAATTACTCGCACTATCAAGTAAATAGGAAGCGATCAGGGTATCAAAGTAAAGTCCTTGCAATTGAATTCCATAATTGGCGAGTACACTCATGTCGTATTTTAAATGATGACCTATTTTTAATTGATTAGGATCTTCAAATAAGGGTTTTAATTGCTGTAAAACCCAATCTCTCGGTAATTGTTGGGGTGCTCCAAGGTAATTATGGGCGAGTGGAATATAAAAAGGTTTTTTACATTTAAAAGCAAAAGAGAGACCGACCAGCTCCGCATGCATCACATCTAAACTCGTGGTTTCGGTATCGAAAGCCCAGATTTTTGCTTCAGTAAGTTGCTTTAGAAATGTTTGAAAAGATGTTTTGTCGAGAATTAAGGTATACGTTGCTTGGGTAGGCTTCACTGGCTTAACGGGTGTATCGGCCTGTTGATTTTGTTCTAACTCGCGTAACCACCCTTTAAATTCTAACTTTTTATAGCATTCCATTAATGCGGCCGTGTCCGGCGTCCTAAGACGGAATTTCTCTAAATCAAATTCAAGGTCAACATCTTTTTTTATGGTGACTAATTGACGTGATAAGGTGAGCTTATCGAGGTGGATTTTAAGATTTTCCCCTACTTTTCCCTTAATTTCATCAGCATTTTTTATTATTGACTCAAGGTTTCCATAGTGCTTAAGCCACTTTGCGGCTGTTTTGGGTCCCACATTGGGAATTCCAGGTACGTTATCAACCGGGTCGCCAATTAAACTTAAATAGTCTGTTATTTGCTCGGGAGTGACGCCAAATTTATCAATAACCCCTTGACGATCAAGTTGTGTATTCGTCATGGTGTTGACTAAGGTAACCTGTTCAGAGACCAATTGGGCAAAATCTTTATCGCCAGTGGAAATTAAAACTGGCCATTGTTGTTGAATGGCTTTAGCCGCTAACGTCCCTATCACATCATCGGCTTCAACGCCGGGATGGATGATGAGCGGTAAACCTAAACGGCGTATGATGGTATACAGGGGTTCAATTTGTTGTTGTAAATCATTTGGCATCGTAGGGCGATGTGCTTTGTAGTCTGTGTAGAGTTCTTCACGGAAGGTTTTGCCTTTAGCGTCAAAAACAACAACAGCATAGTCTGGATTTATTTCTTTAATTAATTTACGGAGCATAGTGATCACACCGTAAACTGCTCCAGTAGGCTCCCCTCTTGAGTTGCTTAACGGTGGAAGCGCATGAAAGGCACGATAAAGATAAGAGGTGCCATCAATTAAGACAAAAGGTTTTTTCATAAAGCTTTTTTTCAGCATATTTACGCGATGGATTGGCATGGATGGACAAGCGTCTTATGATAACATAAGCGCTGTATTGTATTTTAATATCATCATGGGGTTAATATGCGCATTGAGCAAGAAATAAGATTAGACTTTAAGGATGTTTTAATCCGCCCAAAACGCAGCACATTACAAACACGAGCCGATGTGGATTTAACCCGTGAGTATCTGTTTAAACATTCACGATTTTCATGGAAAGGGATACCTATTATTGCTTCGAATATGGATCACACCGGCACGTTTGCGATGGCGAAAAGTTTAGCAAAATATAAATTACTGACGGCCATTGATAAGTTTGCTAGTTTACAAGATTGGAAAAAATTTTCTGAGGGAAAAACTAAATTGAATGCCTATTGTTTTCCGACAACAGGGATTAAGTCAGAAGATGCCGATATGTTGGCGAAAATTATTAAAGTAGCGCCGAGTCCTTTTATTTGCATTGATGTTGCGAATGGCTATACCCAGCGTTTTGTGGACTGTGTTCGCGCATTACGAAAAAAATACGCTAAAAAAACCTTAATTGCGGGTAATGTTGTGACTGCTGAAATGGCTGAAGAGTTGGTTTTAGCGGGTGCAGATATTGTTAAAGTAGGCATTGGTCCAGGTTCTGTTTGCACGACTCGTTTAAAAACAGGCGTAGGTTATCCCCAATTATCCGCTATCATAGAGTGTGCCGACGCCGTACATGGTTTAGGAGGGCATTTGTGTGCGGATGGGGGTTGCGTTTCGCCCGGAGACGTTGCTAAAGCATTTGCCGCGGGTGCAGACTTTGTTATGCTAGGGGGGATGCTTGCAGGGCACGAAGAATGTGCCGGTGAAAAAATAGAGGAAAAGGGTCAGTTGTTTATGCGGTTTTATGGAATGAGTTCGAGTGAGGCCATGCAAAAACATCATGGTAAAGTAAATGCTTATCGTGCCAGTGAAGGTCGTTCAGTCAATGTTCCTTATCGAGGTAAAGTTGAAAACACGATACTTGATATTTTAGGTGGACTGCGATCGACGTGTACTTATGTGGGCGCACAGCGTTTAAAGGAGCTTTCTAAACGAACCACTTTTTTGCGCGTTACGCAACAATTGAATGAAGTTTTTGCTGCCTTGCAAGTCAATGAATGGGTTAGTGAAAATTAGTGAGCACATCTAGGCTGAAAGAGTGACTATCTTTGGGCAAAAATGACAATGAACGCGCTTCAAAAAAAACGTTTAAATTTTGTTTTGTTTATGCTACTTGTAGCCAGTGTCAGTATCAGCTTGTCTCTTTATGCGTTAAAACAAAATATCAATTTGTTTTATACACCTAGCCAATTAGCTAAACAGCACTTACCTCCGGGTCAATTGTTTCGTTTAGGGGGCCAGGTTAAAAAAGGGTCAGTGAAGCAAAATGAACAACAATTGCTTGTTTCCTTTGTGGTGAGTGATTCAACACATCCTATTTTAGTTGAATATCGTGGCGTCCTACCTGATTTATTCCGTGAAGGGCAGTCGGTGGTAATTGAAGGGAGTTTAGATTCAGCGGGTATTATGCAAGCTAATCAAGTACTGGCAAAACATGATGAGCGTTATAGGCCCGCTAATACCCTTCATAATTGAAAGATTTTTTAACAACATTTTACATCTGATAGCAAGAATAGGGAAATAAAATGACCAGAATGAGTTGGCTAAAGTTATCGTTAGGGGTTTTGCTGGTGGCTATAGCCAGCCTAGTTTACATCTTACTGACTCGATTTTTTCCAAGTGAAGAGGTCTTTTTCATGGGATCCCGAGCGATAACTCGGGCCTTAGTATTGGATCTCAGTATCAAAAGTAATCAAGATTATGCGACTTTTTTGCCTGAAAATTCAGGATTTTTAGTGCTTCATCCCATAAAATCGTCCGAAGATCATCGCGAGGATATCCTTGAAACCCGTGACATCTTTGCTTTAGTTAAAAAAACCAATAAGAATACGATACAAGATTCGGACCCTCTTTATCCCGAATTAGAATTACTTTTTTTGAAAAAAACCCCTTTAGGAATACGCGCTAATTATGTGACATTGTCTAGTTTAGGGGTTAAAAGTATTTTTTTTAATCCGGATTATCTTCTTCATTTTTCACCAATCTATCAAGATAAGCTTCCTCATGCGGCGGGTTATGCCGTTATGGGCGATAGTAGCCAGCGGCAAATTCGTGATATTCTAGTGCATTAATCTTTGGCAGACCGATTACTGCTTAACTATGAAGAATTTACAAGAAAAACTAAAACGTTTACGATGGCAATGTCGGCGCGGGATGTTGGAATTAGATCTTATTCTGCAGGCTTTTTTAGATAAAAGTTATCTCAATTTGTCTCCAGAAGATCAGGATCAATTTGAACAGTTATTAACTTACTCTGATCAAGTGATTTACTCTTATTTAATTAAACGTCAGCCGATTGCAAGCACAAGAATGCAAGCATTGGTAGAACGGGTAATGAATAATGGCCGCTAATTTTTATCGTTTAAAATCCTCTTATTATTTAGCTATTTTTATCTTAGTGGTACATGGCGGTGCGATTGCTTGTTTATGCTTTTTGGCTTGGCCCTGGTGGACTAAATTATTGTTAAGCTTCGCTTGTTTGATGAGTTTTGTGACACTTTTCTGTCAACATGTTTTATTGAATAATCCTTATTCTATCATTGAATTTTGGCAACAAAGTCCGACCTGTTGGCAATTGAGAAATAATCTCGGTGAAGTCAGTAAACAACAATTGACTACGGATAGTATTTGCACGCGCTATTTTGTGTTATTGAATTTTGTCGCTTTAAATAAGAATAAAACTAAAATTTCTTTAGTTTTATTGCCGGATAGCTTAAGTCCTAAGGATTTTAGGCAACTACATAGACAACTCCAGCAATCGGGCTGATTTCATTTAAAACAAGATTTAAGCGGTACAAGCACTAATTTACGTATAGTCTTAGTATGCGGATCAATGTATAATTTTCACTCAGTTCCAATTTTAGTAAGCTTTATGTCACACACAGTATCACAGCCTACCTTGCCTTCCTCGGAAGGCCCCATAGCGATGTCTTCTCTCGCTATCACTGAAAATGCCGCCAATAAGATAGGAGAGCTCATTAGGGATGAGGGAAACCTTCAACTAAAACTACGTGTATTTATTACCGGAGGGGGTTGTTCGGGGTTCCAATATGGATTTAGTTTTGATGAAACTATCAATGAAGATGATACGATTATCACCAAGGCGATAGTTCAAAAATCAGTAGAGGCTTCTGAGCCTGCTCAGGTTCAATTACTTGTGGATCCCATGAGTTTAACCTATTTAATAGGCGCAGAGATTGATTATAAGTCCGATTTAACCGGCGAGCAGTTTATCATTCGTAACCCCAATGCTAAAACGACGTGTGGTTGTGGTTCTTCTTTTTCGGCTTAAACGCATTATTTAACTAACTTTAGTTTTTAGTCTTTTTTAAATCTCGATAAAAGTTTGCAAACTGTTGAGTCTCTTATTCCTAAGCCCGTAGTTTTAACGAGGTACTTGATAAACTCCTCCCAGAATAGTTGCGTTTTTAGCGCCAGTGACTTCAGGAAGGTTACTGGTCTTTTTTTCTAAAGTTTGTTTTGCCATCCATGCAAAGGCCATGGCTTCTAGCCAGTCACTGGATATTCCTCGATCCTCGGTTAGTAGTACAGATTGCGGATGACAATGTTTTTCTAAGCGTTTTCTTAAATAAATATTTTTACGGCCTCCCCCGCACAGTAAAATCACCGCGTGGCTTGCATTAAAATTTTTAATGGCCCTGGCCACACTGACAGCAATCAGTTCACAAAGTGTGGCTTGTATTGCAGCGGGTGTTAAACATCGATTGAATGAAGTTAAATGTCTGGATATCCATTTAAAATTGAAATATTCAGGCCCCGTACTTTTGGGGGGTTTCAATTGGAAATAAGGATCCGCTAAAAATTGTGTTAATAAATCTTCGTCTAGCTGAGCGTTTGCGGCCCAAGCCCCCTCTTTATCAAACCATTGCTTGAGATGATGCTGTATCCACTGATCGAGTAGACAATTTGCAGGACCCGTATCAAAGCCTAAAATGGATGCCTTTAAATCAGCCGGCAAATAGGTGATATTGGCAATCCCACCGAGATTAAGTACGATGGTATCTTCTTTTTGAGTACGAAAAAGTGTGTTGTGAAAAGCCGGAGTTAATGGGGCTCCTTGACCTCCGGCCGCCATATCGCGTCGGCGAAAATCCGCAATGGTTGTAATGCCCGTTTTTTCGGCAATAATATTCGGATCACCTATCTGTAGCGTAAATGGATAATTGCAAAGATGAGGATAATGAAAAACAGTTTGACCATGACTTCCTATTCCTAAAATTTCCTTAGCAGAACGATGGCTTTTTTTTAATAAATGTTTAACCGCTTCCACTGAAATTAATGCGATTTTTTGGTCAAGCTCAGCCAATTTTACAAGACTGATTAAGTCTGTGCTATAAAGCTGAGTGAGCTCTTCACGCAAAACATCAGGTAAATGTGATTTATAAGTGGCTAGTAAATTGGGTGTGTCAATAGAAAAGTCCACCAGTACTGCATCGATTGCGTCCATACTGGTCCCAGACATTAATCCAATGTACAGTTTTTTCATGTGATTTCTTTCCGAAAGCTTAAAAGAGGGGCGTAAAACTTTTTAATTGTATTGCAATATACACCGAAAAAATAGTACGCTAAGCCGGAGTAGAGTTAGCTAGACAGTCGCTGTAATGTCCCTATTTAAATCAGTTAAAAGATAGAATGGGTTTATTACAGAGGAAAGTCCGGGCTCCATCGGGCAAAGTGCCAGGTAATACCTGGGAGGTCTAAGCCTACGGAAAGTGCCACAGAAAATAGACCGCCGAAGACTATCCGTTTTGCTTTGGCGAAGCGGAGCTCATAGCAATCGGATTTTTTGACAAGGCGCCGTAAAAATGAGCAACCGGAGTGTGTGTAACAGACTTGAGGATTGCGAATTAAGCGGAAACGTAGTCAAAAATTCAAGTGCGAGGAGTATAGAGCGAGGTAAGGGTGAAAAGGTGTGGTAAAAGCGCACCGCGTCATTGGTAACAATTGATGGCAGGGTAAACCCCACTTGGAGCAAGACCAAATAGGAATCTTTTAAGCATGGCCCATGCGAGGTTCGGGTAGGTCGCTTGAGATGTACGGTGACGTACATCCTAGATGAATGACTGTCCACGACAGAACCCGGCTTATCGGCTAACTCTCTTATCTATTTTCTATCCGTTTATTACCTTTTTAATAATAAATACAAGCCTTTTTTAAGCCTTTCCTCTGAGCTTTCGGGTAGCAACCCATAGCAAAACTTTTATGAATTTATCCAGTGCTTGACAAGAAGCAATTCTAATTCCTATAGTGTAATTAAGTGGACAAAAGTGGACAAAAGTGGACAAAAGTGGGATAAATTATGTTTCGGGGTATAAATTTGGTAGTGCTCGATGCGAAGGGCCGGATTAAGTTACCGGTGCGCTATCGGCAGTTATTGCCTACTGATAAAGAACCTCAATTCGTGCTGACGACAGATACCGAATCTCCTTGTCTGCTGCTTTATCCCATACAAGAGTGGGACATTATCGAAGAAAAATTACAGGCTTTACCGAGCTTTAATCCGGCAGTACGACGCATACAACGCTTATTAATAGGGCATGCAACGGATTTAGATTTAGATACCAATGGTCGGATTCTGTTACCGGTGTTGTTAAGAAATTATGCGCATTTAGAAAAAGAAATTATGGTCGTTGGTCAGGGTCGAAAAATTGAATTGTGGAGTGCCCGTGAATGGAATGATTATCGGACTCAATGGATAGCAGATACGGTGAAGCCAGAGGATATGCCGGATGATTTACAGAATTTAGCGTTGTAGGCAACATTGATGCAAAAAAAAGAACCGCATCAACCGGTTTTACTGGCCGAGGTGATTAAATATTTAGCGATTGATAGGGATGGGATTTATATTGATGCAACCTTCGGGCGGGGTGGGCATGCAAGACAGATTTTGCAAAGCTTAGGGGATAAAGGAAGACTCATTGCGATTGATAAGGACCCTGCTGCCGTGGCTTATGCGCGGCAGCAATGGGGTCATGATAGGCGATTTAAGATTTATCAGGGTTCATTTAAACAAATTAAAGCAATCGCTAAAATTGAAAATGTTATCGCTAAAGTGTCAGGACTTTTATTAGATTTAGGAGTTTCTTCACCCCAATTGGATCAACCGGAGAGAGGATTTAGTTTTTTACGAGATGGACCGCTCGATATGCGTATGGATCCCTCAGTGGGAATCAGCGCAGCTGAATGGCTTGTTAGTGCAACAGAAAAGGAAATTGCACAAGTACTCAAGGATTATGGCGAAGAACGTTATGCAAAACGTATTGCTCGAGCAATAGTAGAAGAACGAAAGTTAAAACCTATTGTGACGACGGTTCATTTAGCGACTGTGGTGAAGTTCGCTCATCCTCGTTGGGAGAGGCATAAACACCCCGCGACACAAACCTTTCAAGCGATACGTATTCGAATTAATAATGAGTTGGAAGATTTGAAGGTCTGCTTAGAACAAAGCTTAGAAGTATTAAAGTTGGGTGGACGTTTATTAGTTATTAGCTTTCATTCATTGGAAGATCGAATCGTAAAACGTTTTATTCGTCAATACACGCATGAAACGGTGGAGTTAAAAAAGCTACCCTTCATGCCAGCGGGATGGCGGCCTAAATTAAAAAATTTAGGTCGCGGAATTAAACCAAATGCGTATGCGATTAACGTCAATCCACGATCGCGCAGCGCTGTGTTACGAATTGCGGAGAAAATATCATGAATATGGCAGCACGTGCTTTAACACAAAACTCCTTCACGTGGGAGCAAAGTCAAAGTTGGTTTATTTCGTTAAAAATGTTAGGGCTTGTTTTACTTACATTAGCGGTATTATCTTCGGCACTTTCAGTGATTTATATAAAAACAGTACAACGTAATTTATACAGTCAATTGCAAGTCAGCCAACAAGATTATGATAGTTTAAAAACCGAATGGAGCCAACTTTTACTCGAAGAAAATACCTGGGTGGCACCCGTTCGAATACAAGCTTTAGCACAACAGGAATTAGGAATGCGAGTTCCCGAAATGAAAAACACGGTGTTATTAACCAAGTCAGTTTAGCCATGCGGTTCAATTTTTTTCTAAATCGCATTGGGTTTTTAATTTTATTCTATAAACCGAGTTTACCATTTCTTTTCAAAATGATTTGGGTCTTTAATTGTTGTCCTCCTCGGAGTCAAGTTCTTCACTTGGTTTAAAAAGAGGTTTTAGTTTTCATGCAGGTACGTCAGGTTAAAAAAAATAAACGTACCTCACTTGTCTCGACTTATCAATGGCGTTTAATAATCGTGGTGTTTCTATTATTCACCATTGTTTTAGGGCTTATTAGTAGACTCATCAATTTAACGGTGATAAATCGTCAGTTTTTGCGTCATCAAGGAAACGCAAGAACAGTGCGAACCGTAAATATTCCTACACATCGCGGTATGATTTTGGACCGTAATGGCGAACCTTTGGCAATCAGTACACCGGTAGAAGCTATTTGGATAGATCCTGCGTATTTTAAGCCTAATCGACAGCAACTTTCTTTATTAAGCCATTTTTTACGAATTAATCCGAAAACCATTCTTGAAATAGAACGGCGTGGTCGGTTGAAAGAATTTGTTTACTTAAAACGGGGTTTAAATCCAAGCTTAGCAAAACAAATTAAAGACTTAAAAATACCGGGCGTTTTTTTGCAAACGGAATATCATCGTTATTATCCAGAAGGGCCTGTGATGGCACATGTCGTGGGTTTAACGAATGTAGACGATCAAGGGCAAGAAGGTTTAGAGCTTGCTTACAATAGTTGGCTGGAAGGTCAATCCGGTTTAAAGAAGGTAATTAAAGACCGCTTAGGGCATATTGTATCGAATATAAGAATGATTCGGCCACCAAAGCCTGGACATGATTTAAGATTAAGTATTGATAAGCGCATCCAATATGTAGCTTTTAGAGAGCTAAAAGCAGGCATTGAGCGCTATCAAGCCGACTCTGGATCGGTGGTTGTACTGGATGTTAAAACCGGCGAGATTTTAGCCATGGTAAATTGGCCCTCTTATAATCCCAATGACAGGCTTACGGTGCACGATGGGCATACACGAAATCGTGCGTTGACCGATTTATTTGAACCGGGGTCCACCATCAAAAGTTTTAGTATGGCCAGTGTGTTAGCCAGTGGTCAATTTAAGCCTAATACGCAGATCGATACATCTCCGGGCTGGATGATTGTTGCCGGTAAACGAATTAGGGATGAACATAATAATGGTATTATGGATTTGAGCAAGATTTTACAGATTTCGAGCAATATGGGCATGTCAAAGCTGGTTCTTTCGCTGCCCGCAGAAAATTTATGGAATACGTTAAACGCCGTAGGTTTTGGTCAAATAACACAAAGTGCTTTTCCCGGTGAGCGAACAGGGAGTTTGCCAAATTTTAAAGTGTGGAACCCTTTTGTATTGGCAACACTCTCGTTTGGCTATGGCCTTTCGGTGACGGCTTTACAGCTCGCACAGGCTTATGCGGTGTTAGCACATGGCGGTGTGAAAATTCCAGTTACTTTTCTTAAAGTTAATGAGGAACCGCCAATAGGGCAGCAAGTGTTGAATAAGCCTATTGGTCGAGAAATTTTGGCTATGTTAGAGTCGGTCTTGACTAAAGGTGGAACCGCTCCTTTAGCGCGTGTTCCAGGTTATCGAGTGACAGGAAAAACCGGTACAGCGCGTATAGTTGGCCTACATGGTTATGAAAAACATCGTTATAATAGTATTTTTATTGGTATTGCGCCCGCAAGCCATCCACGTCTCGTGGTTGCTGTGGTTTTGCATGATCCAAAAGGTCGGTGGTATTATGGGGGCTATACGGCAGGACCTATTTTTTCGCAGGTGATGAATAATGCGTTACATTTACTGAATATTCCGCCGGATGATTTAGCAAGTCTTAATCAACCGCTTCCTAAGGTAGTGTTACCTTCGCATGGGATTCAGGATTAAATCAATAAGAAATTTTAAATTGAAGTTTTGTTTAGCAAAGAAGCAGTATTAATGTCAGCATGTTAAGTATAAGGAAATACGGTGCTTAAGAAAATCATTTACTCTAAGTTATTTAAACTAACCATTTATTTTTTATTTTTTTCTTTTACGTTGAGTATTTTTGCACGCGAACCTTTAGCACCCCGTTTTTCAGCGGATGCATTTACGGGTATGTATACGGTCGGACAAGCCGATTTAATGGTTTCCTTAGATGGCGATCAACAACA
>CAMSHF010000007.1 GCA_947058615.1 uncultured Rickettsiella sp.
CAAGCCAAAAACTCAAGAGCCCGCGAATTCTACATCATACATCCTTGCTGTCAAGCACTAAAAAAATTCTTAAAAGAATAGTGCTCTAATTTAAATTAATTATCTTTCCTAGAATTGCTTTTGCAAAGCAAATTATACCATAAATTTAATAAAAAATTAATCCTAATTAACTCTATTTCCTGCCTTAATTACTATTTTTTATTTTTTAATTACTTAGTGAAAACAAGTATTACGGCGTATAATTTACTTTATCAATACAAAACATGAAATGGATTTTTAATATGCCAAACAATGAGATATCCACCTGTTCTATTGAAGAAACTTACCAGATACTTGAAAACAATTTTAGCCTTGAAAAACCATTCGGTTTTTATCGATCCAAATATGGTTCACTAGAAGAGGCAATGGAACCCGCTTTATTAAAAGCTATTAAAACTGAACTGGATAAAGAAGAATTTTTAATAAGCCAATTGACACCCAAAGTCATCCAAGGGCTTATTAATCCAAAGCATAAAAGAATTGTTGATGAACTTATCCTAAAGCTTACTTCTGAAAATACACAATTACCTATGCTCGCACAGATTAAAATGCAGCTCAGTGAGTTTATTGACTTCAGTAAACTTACCTACTATTTTTCGAAATCTTCATGGGCACTTGTTTTTCATATCGCCACTTTACAACAATTTACTTTACTTACTAAATTAAAGTTCAATTTTTTTTTGCATAACTTAAGTCAATTTTTAGAATGGACTACAGAAGAAGATCCTGTTTTAGTCAAAATAGCTGAAACTTTAATAAAGGATTATTTTCCTCGTGTTGCTACTGCTAAATATCCTTTATCGGCTGTATTTTTTTTAAAAGTAAAGGGGACTGACTGTGAGGAACTAAAAAAAGCTTTACTTGACAACGATATTCCTGCTCTACAAGAAAAGCTTAACACTTATCATGAAAATATGAAGAAAAAAGTACTCCCTGGAAACGCGACTCTACTTTTAAGTTCAGATGATGACGATGATTTTCAGTCCTGTATTGATGAAGAGGAAGAAAAAGACGGGGATGAAATTGACGAGTTTTGGGATGCTGAAAATTCATGGCAAGAACAATTAAGCAATAAAGATAGCCTTCCGCATCTCGACACGATATTAATCACAACAAATGAAAATCTCACGGATACTTCTCAGAAAAATTTTATTCAGTTCATACTGACATGGCTTAAAAAATGGATACAATGTTTACGCAACTGTTTATTTAGAAATCCATTTAAAAATGATATCATCGATAAAAATTCTTCAGATAATCATAAAAATATTTCTGTTCAGAATATCAGTCCAGGTCCGGAAACTTTTAGTATTGAAAATACTATAGTTACAGTAAATTCTCGTTTTAATAACGCACGTTTAACAACACCTTTAGATTCTCACTCTAACGCTTTCTATTGTCAAAAAAAAGAGCGCGAGGAATGTTCATCCACAGAAGAAATACCTCCATATTATATGGCTTTAAATAAATAATTCGTATTGCCTAATGGGCGCAAATGAACGACGGTGAATCGGGCTAGGGCCTAATTTTTTTAGCGCCTGCAGATGTTCTTGAGTGGTATAGCCTTTGTGCTGTGCGAGGCCATAACCGGGATACGCTTTATCTAACAAAACCATACAAGCATCACGATGTACTTTAGCTAAAATAGAAGCCGCACTAATAACGGCAATCTTCTCATCCCCTTTAATAATAGGTTTGCTCGGGAAATCCAGTTTAGGACAATGCTTACCATCGATTAGCACTAAGCGAGGTCGCAACATTAATGCAGACACCGCACGTTGCATTGCCAATAAACTCGCTTGAAAAATATTTAATCGATCAATCTCTTCCACTTCCGCACGACCTATCGCCCATGCTCTTGCTTTTTCTTGAATTTTTTTAGCGAGATCTTCGCGTTTTTTTGCAGTTAATTGTTTAGAATCGGCTAAGCCTACAATCTTTCTATCCAAAATAACCGCAGCGGCAAATACAGGGCCTGCTAAAGGACCACGTCCTGCTTCGTCAACACCGGCTATGTGCTTCGCACTTGAGTTTTTTTCTGCGTTGTCGCTCAATTTACAATCCTTGTGTATGTATTAAATACACTCGGTTGCTCATTTTTCACTTTCATAACGTCTTGAAAAAAATCCAATTGCTGTAAGTCTATACACCGCTTTTCCATGTTAACTGCAGCCTATGGAATAAAACAATTAAATCACATCCAAAAAAGATTTAGTTAGACGCGCCTATTTAAAATTTTTAATACCGCATCCACGGCTTGTTTACTTGCATGGCAACGAAGTTGTTGATGGAGTGTTAAAAATTCTTTTTCTAGTTTACTCACAAAACCTGGATGGTTCAAATAATAAAAAAGCGCTTGTGATAAGTTTTCAACATTCGCTTTTTTTTGAATAAACTCTGGAACCAATAATTTTTTAGCTAATAAATTAGGTAAAGCAATATAATCGACTTTAATTAAAAGTTTTGCCATCCAATAAGAAAGTGGGCTCATTCGATAAGCCACAACCATTGGTTTTTTTAATAACATCGCTTCTAAAGTGGCTGTGCCAGAAGCGAGCAAAACCACATTGGCGGCTGCCATAACCTGACGTGATTTACCGCGAACAATCCGCAAAGGTAGATTAGGTGCAATTTTTTTTACCTGCTGAATGAATTGTTGCTCTCTTTCGTGATTAACCAGTGCGGCAACAAAAACCAGTTGCGGATTTTGTTGATAACAACGCATGGCGGTATGAAGAAATAGTTCACCCAAATAATTAACTTCATTGTGTCGACTCCCCGGTAATAAAGCAACAAGGGGTCCGGACTCTGGCAATTCTAAGCGTTTACGTGCCGCTAAACTATCCACCGTATCCGGAATTTCATCGGCGAAAGGATGGCCAACATACTGCACAGGGATTTGGCGCTCTTTATAAAAATTTTGTTCAAATGGAAAAAGACACAGCATTAAGTCAACCGCTTTCGCAATTTTTTTCAACCGCCACCGACGCCATGCCCATACGCTAGGACTCACATAATGGATAGTACGTATACGCTGCTTTTTTAAACTATTTTCTAAGTCAAGATTAAATTCAGGTGAATCAATGCCAATAAAAACATCCGGCGGATTTGAAAGAAAATATTCAGTAATTT
This sequence comes from uncultured Rickettsiella sp., assembly GCA_947058615.1. Classification (GTDB taxonomy): domain Bacteria; phylum Pseudomonadota; class Gammaproteobacteria; order Diplorickettsiales; family Diplorickettsiaceae; genus Aquirickettsiella. Next base: position 3,172 of record CAMSHF010000007.1, read on the forward strand.
CTCGACGGCAACGCAACAGTTGGGGTAACTGTTTCAAGACTTCACCTAAACCCATAACAGATAATTGTTCCATGGGAAACAAAGAATAGGCGCCTTGTTGCTGAAGTTCTGGGCCTGCAACCCCTGAAACGTTAAATGGAATTTGTCTTCTGCTTAATTCCTTACAAAAATCGGCCGCCAGCAGATCACCTGAGGTCTCACCCACCACCATACCAATGCGTAAAGGAAGTTTAACGAATGATACCACGTTCAGAATTCTTAAGTGCGTTTACCATCAATTTGACTTGAGGAGAAGTGAGTTCTAAAGGCTTTAATTCTTCTAAAGCTTGTTCAACGGTTAAATTTTTACGGAAAATGATTTTGTAAGCATTTCGTAGTATACTGATCACTTCGTCCGTAAAACCATTTCTCCTGAGTCCTTCTTTATTGAGTCCACAAGCGCGTGCCTCATGTCCGCCCTCAACTAAAATATAAGGTAGAACATTTTGACGTACCATACTCGAGGCCGCAATAAAACTAAGTGCACCAATATGACAAAATTGGTGAACGGCACTGTAAGCACCTAAGATGGCATTATTTCCAATTTTCACATGTCCTGCTAAAGCCACGTTATTCACTAAAATAACATTATCACCAATGACGCAATCATGTGCAATATGAGTACCCACCATCAAAAGATTATAATGACCAATTGTTGTAATGCCCTTATCTTGTACCGTACCGCGATTGATTGTGCAATATTCACGAATAACGTTATAATCACCTATTTCTAAGTAAGTTTTTTCTCCTTGATATTTTTTGTCCTGTGGATCATCACCAATTGAAGAAAAAGAATGAATTTTATTATATGCGCCAATTCGCGTGGGACCTTTCAATACCACGTGGGATCCAATAATAGTCCCAGGACCTATCTCAACATCAGACCCGATTGTACTCCAAGGTCCAATTTGGACATCTGAACTTAATTTAGCCTGTGGATCAATAATCGCTTTTGTATCAATACCCGCCATTAGTTTTCGCTCCCTGCGCCTAAGAGCGTTGCCTCACACACTAATTCTCCCTCAACTTTAGCGGTAACATACGATTTCCAAAATTGTTTTTTTCTGTTGAGAACCTCTGCTTCAATTATTAATTGATCTCCGGGTACCACCCGTTTTTTAAATCGAGCCTTTTCAATACCCGCAAATAGGTATAAAAATTTTTCATTATTTTCTTTATTGGCATGTAAAGCCAGGATCCCAGTCGTTTGTGCCATGGTTTCAAGAATGAGTACACCTGGCATAATTGGGTTATCCGGAAAATGGCCTAAAAAATAAGGTTCATTCATAGTGACATTTTTTAAAGCCACGATCGATTTATCAGGTACTATTGAAATAACCTTATCAATCATTAAAAAAGGATAACGATGCGGTAAATAAGTGAGTATCTTTTGAATATCCATAACGTCGTTCATAATTCTTACCCAAGTTTACTATTTTTTCTATTATTTGATAATTTAGGACTTTTTTGTAGTTCAGTCCTTGCTTGCACTCTCTCAATTGAATTTGTGACACAAAAAAATCTTAATCTGAATAAATGCTTCTTTTTTTTCTTTTAATCTCTATCGAGAGATTTATTATTGACTAATGCTTCTATTTTTTGAAATCTTTTAATCCACTGATCCAACTGGCGAAATCGAACAATATTTTTTTTCCATGCTCGGTCAGGCTGAGCCAAATGTGTAGAAGAATAAATCCCTGGACTACGGATAGAATTCACTACACTCGACATTCCGGTAATATAAACATTATCTACAATTTCGATATGACCATTGATACAAACTCCACCTCCTATCATACAGTTTTTACCAATACGCGCACTTCCAGCAATGCCTGTACATCCTGCGATCGCCGTATTTTCACCAATTTGAACATTATGGCCCACTTGGATCTGATTATCTAATTTTACGCCATTGGCAATAATCGTATCATCGAGTGCCCCTCGATCGATGCTGACGTTCGCTCCAATTTCAACATCATCCCCTATTTTCACCTTTCCTAATTGAGGGATCTTAACCCATTTATTATTTTCTTTCGCCAAACCAAAACCATCGCTCCCAATCACAGCGCCATTATGAATAATCACGCGTTGACCCACTTGTGTATCAGCACACAAACTCACCTGCGAAGCTAAGCGAGTGTGAGCCCCAATCACGACATTGTCACCAATAACACAATGAGCACCGAGGACAACGCCCTCATCGATCCGTGTATTGGCGCCAATGACGACATAAGGTGCAATACTCACGCTAGGATGAATATGACAGCTTGGATCAAGGATAGCCGTGGCATGAATTTCAGGAATAACTTTCGATCTACGTTCAAATAATTTAGCGACTTTGGCAAAAGCAAGATAAGGATTAGCCACGACCAAGGCATTACTCGGAGCATGTTTTAAACATTCGGTGCGAAGAATGACAGCAGATGCTTGAGTAGTCGCCAGATATTTTAAATAGCGTTTATTATCTAAAAAAGAAATTTGTCCCTGCCGTGCATTTTGCAGTGTCATTATGCCACTGATTAAACAAGCGGAATCACCTTTCAGAACCGCACCAATTAAATGAGCAATTTCTTTGAGTGAATATTGATGCGACATGTCTAACTCCGGTTTTTATTTCAGTTGTAGTTAAAAATTTTTCGTAGGAGGGCACGAAGATCTAGTATACAAGGCAAGGTGTCGCGATAAAAAGCAAACCTAAATATACAACGACATACAAACTGCTCGTTCGCGACAACGCAAGCAAAAAAATCAAAAATAAAGCGTATTAAACTTTTTTTAAGGCGTCTAAAACTTGCTGCGTAATGTCAAAATCATTTTTAGCGTATAACGTACTGCCTTTTTGAATCACTAAATCAAACCCAGATTGCGCCGCTAATTGACTAACCACATTATTTAACTGCTGACTAAAGCCATGCAGCGATTGACTTTGCTGTTTAGATAAATCACTTTGAAAGGAAGCTATCATGGATTTAACTTTATTCTGATCAGTCATCAACTTGCTTTCTAAGCTGTTTCGTTCGTCAGGTTTCATAACAGATGCATTTTTTTCTAAATTGCTTGCTTCTTTCTGTAATTCACTTTGTGCTTTAACAATACTATCTTGCCGAGGTTTGAATTGACGCGTTAATGCTTCGTTAATTTTGGCAATTTGTGGAGCGTTTTTTAATATGGCTTGCATATCAACGACCGCTAATTTGACATCCGCATAAGCTGGCAGCGTCAGTAGACCCGTCATTAATGTAACAATAGAAATTAAACAAATTTTGTTCATTGTCAGCTCCTTAAAATAAGCTAAAATTAAAAACCCGTTCCAATGTTAAACTGGAAAACTTGGGTTTGATCACCGGGTTGAGGGTTTATGGCCTTCGCTAAACTAAAGCTTAATGTTACATTAAAAACCGGAACTCGCCAATCTACATCTATTCCGGCGGAATAACGCAGTGGCCCCGAGTCTGTCCCCCCTCTGACAACAGGAGGAGGTGGAGTTCTACGGGTAATACCTAAAGTTGAATAGGTATTACCTGCATCAACAAAAAAACTGGTTCTTAACTTATCCGATATGGGATTCGGTACAATTAAGGCTAAACTCCCTACCGTCATCACATTACCACCCAAAGGTAAACCGTTAGTATCTCTGGGACCTAGAGAACTAATTTCATAACCTCTCACCTGACCATCCGTACCAATACCACCTGCATAATAATTGGCAAAGAAAGGTAATCCGGTGGTTGAAGCAAAGCCATTCCCATAACCTAAGCTTAGACGACTTTCGAGAATCAAATGATGTTTGAAAGGTAAATAAGCATGTGCTGAGTAATTTCCCTTATAATAGTATAAGGGTTGACCGCCCACCGGCAAAGCAAGCTGAACATTTGCGAGTTGATTAATCCCACTTGTAGGAAATACGATTCGATCCAAGCTGTTTCTTCCCCAACCTACTGTCAATAAAAATTGGTTAAATTGTACGCCATGCTGCGCAACAAACTGTTGTATTTCCAAAGACTGTTGATCCTGAGGAGGGAAATTAAGTTGTAGCTTCTGTAATCCACCTTGAAGCTGTAAAGTATCTCCACGTTCGTCAAAAGGAATAATATAATGAAGGTCTGCACCGTAAGTGTTGGTATTATAGGTTGTGGTATTCAGATCACTCGGCGTCGATCGTTGATAAAAAAGATCATAGCCACGTTGCACTCCATTCAAGGTGTAAAAAGGATTGTTATAACTCACACTATAAACCGTTGCGGCGCGATTATTGTTGAAATTTAACGCTAATTGATTACCGGTTCCAAACACATTATTTTGATTCAACGAAGCACCGATGACCGGTCCATTGGTACCATACCCTAAACTAAACAACGCTTGTGCCGCATGCGCTTCATTTAAATCGATATCAAGATCCACTTGATCAGTATACCCTGCAATAGGAACGGGCGTTAATTGCGGCTCTCCCTGAAGAAAGCCGCTGAGATTAAGCTGTCTAATTGATGTTTTTATATCGGACTCTGAAATTAAACTGGCTTCTTGTTGACGTAGCAGACGTCGAAATACCTCATCCTGAGTTTTTAAATTACCTCTTATATTAATATGCCGTACATACACTCGATTGCCCGGATCCACATAAAATGTTAAAAAAACCGTTTTATTTTCTTGATCGATTTGAGGAGCGGTATTGACCGTCGCAAACATATAGCCAAAATCACCTAATGCTTTTTTGATACCTTGTTCCGCGGCTATCACATTTTTGCGTGAAAATATCTGACCACCTTGCAAAGGAACTAATAGTTTTTGCAATTTGGTTTGCGAAATAAGTGTATTTCCTAGAAATTGATAACCACTTAGCTTATAAACAGGTCCTTCGCTGACGCGGATAATAAGATAAACCTTTTTCCGATCTGGAGTTAACGTCGCCTGCGTCGAATCGACTTTAAATTTAAGATAACCTCGATCCATGTAATAAGATTGAAGTGCATCGAGTGTGGCTGATAGTCGATCAGGGTTATATTGATCACTATTCGTCAAAAATGACCAAAAATGGTGTACACCCAACGGCAAAGCGGCACGCAATGTCCTTTCACTAAACACCTGGTTACCCACTATCGAAATATCCGCTACCTCGACAGTGAGGCCCTCAGAAATTTGAATATGGATCGATACCCTGTTATTAGATAGCAATGTAATGACGGGAGTAACCTCTGCAGAATATTTACCCATATTGTCGTATTGAGTTCGTAATTGCGAAACAAAACGATCTAAAGTCGCTTTATCCAGCAAACGTCCGCGCACCAAACCAATCTTTTTTAGAATTTTCTTTAATTTATCCTTAGGGATTTCTTTATTGCCCGTAACATCAATGTGACTGATAGTCGGCCTTTCAACGACTTTTATAATCAAGACATTAGCTTGTTCCTCTAAGGTAACATTGCTAAAGAATCCCGTCGAAAAAAGTGCATTAATAATAGAGGTCGACTGATAGGGTAGAAAGCTTTGGCCTACTCTTACAGGTAAATAGCTAAGAACGGTATCGCGACTGATGCCTTGCAAACCCTCAACTTCAATTCGACTAATAGGAAAAGCAAAGGCGGGTAAAATGAGGAAAGGAGTAATCGAGAACAATCCTAACAAAAAAACTCTTAATAAAAGTCGCAACATAGACGTTATTTTTTAGCCTTATAAGACATAGTATGCTTCTTATCTAAAACTGGACTTAACGTGAAAAACGCTCTTTTGCAGTATGGCTTTGGTCCCTATTATTCGCGGTGATCATTTATCCTTGGATAAATCCCTTCCCTCGAAACGTCGTCGACGCCGTGCGCTTCTGAAAAAGAACATGTTTCACGTAACCCGTAAAAGTACATCACTTAAAACAAAAACTCTAACTGTAAAAATAATTTCAAAGAAACACCTTATCGTTTAATTTTTTATGAGCAAGGAGCAAATGACTAATCTTCTTGTGTCACAACATTCTTATTTCTGAATGCGCTATAATGCTTTAAAATCATCTCTTTAGCAATCTCCCGTGCTAAATTGTCATCCTCAAAGATAATATGAATATCTGTCATAGGACGCGAATGAATTTTTTCCAATACATCCTGATTGAGCCTAGTAATATCAGTAAAGCTGATTTTTCCATCTAAAAAGGCTTGTACAGCAATTTCATTAGCCGCATTCAATATCGTTGTCGCTGTCCCTCCAATACGCAATGCTTGATAAGCTAAATTTAAGCAAGGATAACGTTCGTGATCAAGCGCCAAAAAATCCAAACGCCCTATTTTTAATAGATCTAATGAGTCTACAGAATTATGGATACGCTCTGGAAAGGCTAAAACATAAGAAATAGGTATACGCATATCAGGATTGGCTAATTGCGCTAACACGGATCCATCGCGATATTCAACGAATGAATGCACAATACTCTGTGGATGCAACACTACCTCAATTTGATCCAACATGAGACCAAACAAAAAATAAGCTTCTATCACTTCAAAACCTTTATTCATTAATGTCGCTGAATCCACACTGATTTTAGGCCCCATACACCAATTGGGATGTTGACAGGCCTGCTGTGGTGTCGCATGAGATAATTCCTTGAGTGATTTATCTCGTAAAGCCCCACCTGATGCCGTTAAAATAATTTTTTTAAGGTTTTTACAGTGGCTACCAAGCGTCACTTGCCCATGCATACACTGAAAAATGGCATTATGCTCACTATCAACAGGCAACAAGCGAATGTTGGCTTGCTGCGCTTCTTTTATGAATAAAGGACCTGCCATAATTAAGGCTTCCTTATTCGCAAGTAGTACTTGTTTTTTAGCTTTAATGGCCGCTAAGGTAGGTAATAAGCCCGCAGCACCGACAATAGCCGCCATGACCATATCCACTTCAGGAAGGCTCGAAACACGCTCTAAAGCGTCTCTGCCAAATAATACTTCGGTCTTTAAAGATTCTGCACGCAAACGTCGTTGTAAACTCCCACTTAAAATTTTATTACTCACTACCGCATAAGTGGGCTTAAATTCAAGACACTGTTTAAATAGCAAGTCAATATTGTCATGTGCGGTTAAGGCGATTACTTTAAACCGTGTTGGATGTTCTCGAATAATTTCTAAGGTATTAATACCTATCGAGCCAGTCGCACCTAAAATAGTTAAAAATTTCATGTTATTAAACCTAGCAGTAATAAAGACGCTGTAAACACCGGTGCAGCAGCTAATAAACTATCTATCCGATCCAAAACTCCTCCGTGACCTGGCAATAATTGACCACTATCTTTTAATCCTTGAAGTCGCTTTAATTGACTTTCAAATAAATCTCCTGCCACTGCCGCTAAACTCGTTAATAATATTAATAAGCCTATTTGCCATGACGACAATTTAATCCCATGGAAAAAATAGACCAAAAGCATTACTGAAAAAAAAGTTAATATCAATCCGAAAATAAAACCTTCCCAAGTTTTTTTAGGGCTTAAGATCGGCGCTAAAAGATGCCGTCCCCAAAGACGACCACTGACATAAGCGGCCGTATCCGCTATCCAAATAATCAGCAACATAAACATCAAATAAACCGGTATCAATTGCAGTTTTTGTAATGCCACCCAACACAACGTCAGTATGATCCAACCTAAGACAGTGCTGACTATCGGATTAACATTCGGCAATTTAGATTTATTACGCGCCCAAATTAAATAAACGCTTAACATTGACCAGAATATTAAACCTAACTTTAACCATCCGTTGTAGATTAAATAAGGCGAAATGAGAAATAAGATGACGGCTTGCACGCCGACATATAAAATTCGCTTAGGGAAGTCCCGATAAGCACTCAAACCTGACCATTCCCAAGCAGCCAATAATAGAATACTTGCTGTAATCAGTTTAAAATAAAATTGCGATGTATAAAAAATCCCAGCAATAACCAAAGGAATCAATATCAGTGCGGTTAAAATTCTAAGTTTAAGCATTTATTTCTGCGAGTTGTTCGCTAATGAAACCAAATCGCCGTTCTCGTTGCGCATAAAATTGTAAGGCTTTATTCAACGCTTGCTCATCGAAATCAGGCCATAAAGTATCGGTAAAATACAATTCAGTATAAGCTAATTGCCAAAGAATAAAATTACTAATTCGATATTCGCCACTCGTGCGGATTAACAAATCGGCACCAGGAAAACCCGCTAAGCTTAAATAATTGGCAAATGTTTCGCGAGTTAATTTTTTTTCTTCCAACTCGCCCAACTTAAATTCTTCCATAATTTTTTGTGCGGCCTGAACAATATCCCATTGACCACTATAATTGACTGCAACGATCAACTTAAGGCCGGTATTTTCAGCCGTTAAAGCCTGAGATTTTATTATCCATTCGCGCAACAATGGATTAAAACCGTCCAAATTTCCTACTATTCTCAACTGGACATTATTCTTAATTAATTTATCCATTTCGTTTTTAAGCGTATTCAGAAAAAGTGTCATTAAATAATTGACCTCTTGTTCAGGACGCTGCCAATTTTCGCGGCTAAAGGCAAATAGAGTCAGTACTTCAATTCCTATTTCGCTACAATATTTAATTACTTTACGAACCGCTTTCACGCCTTCTTGATGACCTAACATCCGAGGTAAATGACGACGTTTTGCCCACCGACCATTTCCGTCCATAATGATCGCGATATGACGAGGACGTTTTAAGGCAAGAGCAGACTCTGGAATTGACATAGCATGGTGAGATTAAATTTGCATTAACTCTTCTTCTTTGGTTTTTGCTAGCTTTTCTATTTCAGCAATATTTTGATCCGTTATTTTCTGAATCATCTCTTTAGAACGGCGTTCTTCATCTTCAGTAATCTGTTTTTTCTTTACTAACTCTTTAAGTTGATGATTGGCATCTTGACGATAATTTCGAATGGATACACGTGCATCCTCGGCTTCTTGTTTAACTAATTTACTCATATCTCGACGACGTTCTTCGGTTAACACAGCCAAAGGAACGCGAATAACCTGACCTGCTGTTAAAGGATTTAAACCTAAATTAGATTGAATAATGGCTTTTTCAATGACGGGAATAGACGCTTTATCCCAAGGTGTAATCAATAAAGTTCGTGCGTCCGCTACGGTAATACTCGCCACATGATTCAAAGGGACTTCTTTACCGCCATACTGAGGAATCCGCAACTGTTCTAATAAACTTGGGTGAGCCCTACCCGTCCGCAACTTAGCGAGATTTGTTTTTAACGCTTCCAGTGCCTTTTTCATCCCCTGTTCAGTTGTTAGTTTTATCTGTCCTATCATACTTAATTCCTCTTACTCACTAAAGTACCTTTACTTTTACCTTGTAAAACATCTAATAGTGCATTTTTTCTTTTAATACTAAAGATAAATATTGGCAAATCATGATCACGACACTGTGTAAATGCCGCTAAATCCATAATACCTAATTCTTGTTCTAATGCTTTTTCATAACTGATATGGGAATATAACACCGCTTTCGGATCTTTTTTGGGATCCGCACTGTATACCCCATCAACATGCGTCGCCTTAAGCAATAAATCGGCCCCAATCTCTATGCCACGTAAACTCGCTGCAGAATCGGTACTCACTAGGGGATTTCCAGTACCTCCTGCAAAGATAACAATATAACCTTTCTCTAGATGGTCTATCGCTTTGTAACGTTCAAACATCGGCATAAAACCACTGATAGGAATAGCCGACATAATTTTAGCTGCCTTTTTGTGTGCCGCGAAGGAATCACGCAAGGCTAGCGCATTAATGACGGTACCTAACATACCCATCTGATCACCAGTTATTCTATTAATACCTGTACGTGCTAAAACTTCACCACGGAAAATATTACCTCCTCCTATGACGATGCCTATTTGTACTCCTAGATCCGCTACAGCGATAATATCCGTAACAATACGGTTAAGCTCCACAGGATCCAACATGTGCGAAGCTTCACCATGGAGAGCTTCGCCACTCAGCTTAAGCAAAATACGTCGATACTTTGAGCGTGCCATCATAAAATAACTTTCTATTAAAGAGATGGGATAATAACCTATGCAGCGCACTGTTTCTAGCCCAAATACAGGTTACCTAATAAGCAAAAATTGGCTACTTTACATAAGTTAATAAATAAGTTTCCTGTTATAGCCACTTGAAACTTAATGGCTTGTTTATTTATTCTTGAGGGTTAAGATTATTAGGCACAAAAACTCCTTTTATTTTTTGTTAATAAGTAAACTTAAAATTAAATCATTTTTTTATGATAAGCCTAATTGTTTAAGCAACCAGGCTTATTAAAGGAATTCAAGAAGAACTTTTAACTTGTGCCATAACTGCTTCGGCAAAATCTTCAGTAGGTTTTTCTATTCCTTCGCCTACCACAAACCGCACAAAACCAATCACTTTTGCACCTGTATTTTCTAAAAGTTGTCCCACACGAATAGTTGGATCCTTTACAAACGCTTGACCTAACAAACTCATTTCGTCACGGAATTTATTCAGTCGTCCTTCAACTATCTTATCGATAACAACTTGTGGTTTACCACTGCCCTGTGACTGGGTCATAAGAATCTCACGCTCTTTAGCTACAATTTGTTCAGCAATCTCATCCGTAGAAATAACCGTAGGATTATTAGCGGTAATATGTAACGCCAAATCTCTTGCGAGCGATTCATCGCCACCTTTTAACCGTACAATCGTACCGATACGTCCTGTATGAACATAGGTTCCAAGAATGATATCTGCCTGTACAGACACCCTATGCAAACGTCTTAATTGGATATTCTCTCCTAATTTGGCAACTAAGGTTTCACGCGCTTTTTCTAGGCTTTCACCGCTCTCAACAAACTTAGCGTTTAATAAGGATTCGATATCGGTAATTTGATGATCTAATGCGCATTGTGCCGCTTTCTCAGCAAATTGCTTGAAATTCTCATCGCGCGCGACAAAATCCGTCTCACAGTTGACCTCCAAGAGGATAGCAGGGCCCCTTCCGGATTGTGACTTAATCACAATTAAGCCTTCCGCTGTGATACGACCTGATTTTTTCTCTGCTTGAATTTGGCCTGATTTACGCATCGCTTCGGCAGCGACATCTGGATTTCCTTTGGCCGCTTCTAAAGCCCTTTTACAATCCATCATACCTGCCCCTGTTCGAGCACGTAATGCTTGAACCATTGCAGCCGTTATTGTTATTGTCATGTATTTATTCCTTTTTTTCTTCTATCGATTGCGTCGATTCTGCAATAGTTTCTTGAGTCTCGACTTTTTCGACTTCAACACGTGTTAAGTCAGTTGATTTTTTAGAAGCCGCGCGCGCTTCTAAAACAGTATCCGCGACCATCTGTGTATAAAGTGTAATCGCACGTGCCGCATCATCATTACCTGGAATAATATAATCAATCCCTTCGGGTGAGTGATTTGTATCCACAATGCTAATGACGGGTATTTTTAGCTTTTGTGCTTCACAAATGGCGATATGCTCATAGCCCCTATCTATCACAAATAAGGCATCCGGTAAGCCACTCATATCTTTAATACCACCTAAGCCACGTTCCAATTTATCCAATTGCCGTTGTAAGTTCAGCGCTTCTTTTTTAGTTAATTGATTAAAACTACCGTCTTGACTTTTCGCTTCTAATTCTTTGAGGCGTTTAATTGATTGACGGATAGTTCGATAATTGGTTAACAAACCACCTAACCAGCGATGATTAACATATGGCATACCACAGCGTAATGCCTCCTCTTTAACTAATTCCTGCGCAGCACGTTTTGTTCCAACAAATAGGATCTTACTACCCGGCCGAGCCGCAATTTTGGCAATATAGTTGAGTGCTTCAGTAATATATTCACGCGTTTTTTCTAGATCAATGATGCTAATTCCATTACGCACACCATAGATATAAGGCGCCATTTTAGGTTCGCGAAAACACGTACGATGGCCAAAATGGACACCGGCTTCAAATAACTGCCTCAATGTTGCTGTTGACATTTTTTATCATCTCCAATGGGTTAAACCTCCACCTCGTATCGCCTCCCACTGATTTTGCTGATACAACAAATAGTGTAAAGTCTATTATTTAAAGACTATTGTACATAGCCACCCTCAAATAATTTAGATAACACAGGTGTGTGAAATAATCGCTTTTCAGCGCGATGTTTTATACCATAGAATTCCTCATTGCATCAACACTAAACCCATCCATCGGGGGCCCATCCATAGGAGTCTCAGTCCATGCCCTACCTATTAGTCCTTTTTTACAGCCGCTATGGCGCCATAGCCAAAATGGCCCAACAAGTCGCAAGAGGTATTGAATCCGTTGCAGGAATCGAGGCAAGAATTCGTACTGTCCCCAATATTTCTACGGTGTGTGAAGCCGTGGAAGAAAAAATCCCTCCCGCCGGTCCTCCTTATGTCACCTTAGATGATGTGCGAGGTGCTATCGGCATTGCCTTAGGCAGTCCAACGCGTTTTGGAAATATGGCCGCCCCTTTAAAACATTTTATCGACAGCTTAAGTGGCCTATGGTTTTCAGGTGAGTTAGTCAATAAGCCGGCTACGGTTTTTTCCTCCACCTCGAGTCTACATGGTGGGCAAGAATCCACATTGCTCAGCATGATGTTGCCTTTAATACATCTCGGTATGATTATCGTGGGTATTCCCTATACCGAGTCTGACTTAAGTACGACACAAACTGGAGGAACTCCTTATGGGCCTACACACATGGCCGGAAAAGATAGTAAAAATCCACTAAGCGATGAAGAAAAACGACTCTGCCAAGCCTCAGGAAAACGTTTAGCACAGATGGCATTGAAGTTAGCGGTTTAGTTGTTGTTATAGTGTCGTTGTATTGTCTGTATGCCTATACGCTCTAGAGCACAAAAAAGGATGCGCTTTACAAATTCAAAATCGTTTTAATTAAAGGAATTGTTAATTTACGTTTTAAACGTAAACTGGCTTTATCAAGCTGGGTCAATGCAGAAAAAAGCGCTCGTGAATCTCGCGGAAGACGTAGCAATAAAAATTGGCCCACTTCTTCAGAGAGCGCTAAGCCCCTTAAGTGAGCACGCTGTTGCAATGCAATGAGTCTTTCTGCATCATTTAATTCACGTACCTGAAATAAAACGCCACTCGATAGGCGTGAAATTAAATCCGCTAAAGAAAAATTTAATTGATGGGGACGATGCTTTGCTGCAATCAACAAAAAACGAGACTGCTCTTGTAAACGATTATAGAAATGAAATAACGATTCTTGCCAAATACTATCACTGATAATACTTTCTAAATCATCGATACAAACCATATCAACGGTCTCTAAACCCAGCAAGATCTCGCTGCTACTATTTTTTTTTAAAATATTTAAAGGCAAGTAAGCCACTGAAAACCCTTGTTGTTGCGCCGCATGACAACACGCTTGCAGTAAGTGGGTACAGCCTGCACCGGGATTACCCCAAAGATAAATATAAGGCTCGCCACATCTTAAAGAAAATTGTCGTAAACAATTTAATAAAATTGTATTTTGACCCGCATAAAAATTTTCAAAACAGTGCGCATCAGGAGGTTGTATAGGCAAAACCAATTGTGTCAACATCAGCTTTTTCCAAATCGAATTTCACCGCTCAATTTCATTGTTAAACACGGTCGGCGATCTTTTAAAAAAATAGAAGGTTTATTTCATTCAGACTAAAGCTTTTTAATTTTCAGCATTTAGTTTTTTTATTTTCCAATTTTAAATAATAAGAAGCTTGCCAAAACCACATCCAAGTATATTGGATAAAACTAAGTAAAGTGGTAACAAAAACCGCTTCGATAATAGGTGGAATTAACTCAATGTGCCGTTTAAAAAACGCTAATTTAATAATCAATAAGCTTACTAAAACCAATTGAAAAAAAGTATTTAATTTACTAATCCAAACAGGTTTATAATCTAAAGGACCCACCCAATAACGATAGAGTAAAGCACCCCCCATAATCCAAATATCGCGACCTATAACCATCAGGGTTAACCATAAAGGAATTTGCTTAAGATAGGCGAGTACAATAAAACAGCTCATGAGTAAAAGCTTATCCGCTAAAGGATCCAGTAAAGCACCTAAAGGTGTCGTCCAAGCAAAAAAACGGGCTAATAAACCATCTAAACCATCACTCAAACCCGCTATCACAAATAAATAAAAAGCCAGGGGATAGCACTTTGCCAATAAGGACCATAAAATAGGACCTATTAGGATAAAACGAATACAAGTTATCAAATTAGGGAGATGACGTAGTTGTATTGGCATCATTTTTTTGGCTTAATCAAACTTATCATAGGTGTTCCATGTTAAAACCAGAACTTATTAACCAGCTTATATCAAAGTTCCCACAACTCCAGGCGGCCACTGTTAAAAAAAGTGTGGAACATTTAATTCATCTGCTAGAACAAACATTATATCAGGGTCGGCGCATCGAAATACGCGGCTTCGGAAGTTTTTCACCCCATTATAATGCCGCACGCTCTGCTTTTAACCCAAAAACGGGAGAACATTTTTTAGCTCCCGAAAAATACCGTATCCATTTTAAAATGGGAAAAACATTAAAATATTGTATCAACAAACCGATTAAACCCGCTGAAACAAGTCTCGTTGAATAAAGACAATACAAGCTAAATATACAGTTTTAGTAAGCGAAAAATCAAAAATGTATTTTTTCATCCAAAAAATCTCCTAGAGCATAACATAATGCGTGTGTCCCGACACGTCGTAATGCGGAAATTTCAAATATCGGTACCTGCGCAGGCACTTGGGTTTTTATAGATTGCATGCGTTCTTGTATTTCCTCCTCAGAAAGCAAATCGATTTTATTTAAGATGAGCCATCTGGGTTTTGCAGCCAACTCAGGACTGTATTTTATAAGCTCATTTTCAATCAAAATCATGTTTTCAAGCGGATCACTGTTATCGATGGGTTGAATATCTAATACATGGAGTAATAAGCGCGTACGATCCAAATGCTTAAGGAAATTAATTCCTAAACCTAAACCTTCCGAAGCTCCTGTAATCAATCCCGGAACATCCGCCATGACAAAACTACGTCCCGCTTCTAAACGCACCACTCCCAAATGGGGTTGTAAGGTTGTAAAGGGATAATCCGCCACTTTAGGCGTCGCCGCTGATACTGCACGTATCAAGCTTGATTTACCTGCATTAGGTAAGCCAACCAACCCCACATCCGCCAATAATTTCAAAGAAAGTTTTAAGCGACGCGCTTCACCCGGATGACCGGGTGTAAATTGGCGCGGACTGCGATTGGTGCTACTTTTAAATCGCGCATTACCTAAACCATGCCAACCTCCACGTGCAACACATTGTGTTTGATCTTTTATTGTTAAGTCACCAATCAACTCGTGTGTATCCGCATCAAAGATTTCTGTGCCAATAGGAACTTCTAACATGAGATCAGCGCCTTTTTTCCCTGCACAGTCACTCCCTTTTCCATTTTCGCCACGGGAAGCCTTGTAGAGCCGATTGAAATGGAAGTCAATCAACGTATTGAGATTGGCACTGGCTTTTAAATAAACGCTGCCGCCATCACCGCCATCGCCACCATCTGGGCCACCGAGTGGAATAAATTTTTCGCGCCGAAAACTGACGCAACCCGCTCCACCCTTTCCCGCTTCAACCTGTATCTCAACTTCATCTAAAAATTTCATAAAAAACCCCGCTAAGCGGGGTAACCATTAAAAAACAATTTTTTGTCCCTATGATTAGCTAGGTTGCCCCGCTTGCTCCGCCAATTCTTCCGCTTTAGGAACCACATTGACATAACATCGTAATTTAGCCCCTTTACGGGCAAACTTAACCACACCCTGCACTAAGGCATATAAGGTGTGATCTTTGCCGATACCCACATTATTACCTGGATGATAATGGGTTCCTCGCTGACGGATGATAATATTCCCTGCTTTAACCAACTCACCACCAAAGTGTTTCACTCCTAAGCGTTTTGAGTGTGAATCGCGACCATTTCGGGTACTCCCCCCAGCTTTTTTATGTGCCATAATGAACCTCTATAAAATCTCGGTAATTTTAACTGCGGTGTAATATTGTCGATGACCCATTTGCTTTCGATGATGCTTACGGCGACGAAACTTAATAATCGTTACCTTATCACCACGACCGTGCTCTACGATAGACGCCTTAACCTTAGCCTCGGTAATATAAGGTGTTCCCACTTTGATATCCATTTTATTAGCCAAGAGTAGCACCGGAAACTCAACCGTTTCGCCAACTTCGGCCGATAGCTTCTCTAGCCTAACTATTTCGCCTTCAGCGACTTTATATTGTTTTCCACCAGTGGAAATAACTGCGTACATTTATATTCTCCAAATGACTCTCTGACGGCTTGAACCTTGCCACGTTGCCGTTTAATCGCAAACGCTTAGAACAAAAACTCAAATGCTGTGTTTTCTACAAAATCTTTATTTTATTAATGATACTGGCTCCCCGAACAGGACTCGAACCTGTGACCCAATGATTAACAGTCATTTGCTCTACCAGCTGAGCTATCGGGGAATTAAAGCCGTATAAGCTACACCGTTAGCTTAATGTAGCTCCAAACCTCATGAAAGTACCCTACCCTCTTAACATGATTAAAACCGACAGGTAGATACTCTCCCCATTCGAGCGACATGTCTCGGCAAGAGGACCACATAAACCTAAACCTACCCTTTCGTACCTTTAATGTGCAGGGCGTATAGTAATCGCAGAGGTAACATGGGTCAAGAGCTAAAATTAATTTATTTGTTCCAATTCCATCATGTTAATTAAGGTTTATTTTTAAAACGATAAATCATTAAATCTACGCCTTATTAGATCCTCACTCTCTTCTGGGTCGGAATCGTCGGAGGATCCTTTAGTAGGTCGAGAAAAAAATTCGTTCATCGCCGTCGCGCCTTGAGTAGATGTAGGATTAAACGCTTGGTAAACATTTCGAAGATCTTTAACGGAAAGATTTTGATAAATCTTCCCCTGAACATCGTAATTTAAAACTATCTCTTTTGGGCCCTCTGCACTACTTAGGCAGCCGAGTTCGTTCGTTGAATTTATAAACTCAAGCTTGAGTTGGTTTTTAAAACTATCCCAAAAGTCTGATAACTCTGGATTACTTTGAACAGACGGATCCTTTTCTGTTGTTAAGTCTTTCGATACAATGTGTTTAATAAGTTGCTTTGCTATTTCAGTATTCTGCTTATTCTTATTCTTGACTGCCAAAACAAGGGGGGAGAGAGAAATCTTTGTGGTGGAGGACAGTTCCATCTTTCGAAGCGGATGATACAACTCTAAGGGTGCATTAACATCAGCTCCTTTTTCTATAAGGAGTTTAACCACTTCGTCCTTATCTTCTTCAATTGCTAAAATAAGGGGAGTACGCAAAACAGGTGTAAGCAAACCCCGATCATAGGGCATGCCTAAGGGGAAATCATACTTATCGTCGCTGCTTAAATCCAGATTTTCATTAACATCAACTCCTTGTTCTATAAGTGTTCCAACTCTTGCAATATCCCCCGTTTTTGATTGCCGAAATCATTTGATCGTTAAGCATTATTTTATCTCCTTTATTTTTCAGTAAAGTAAACCTTAAGTTTACAAAAAAAATTAAAATAAAATCTACTCAAATTTAAAAACGGTTACACGAAAGATTTATAATGAAGTCTATTTTTCGTACAATTGTTCTATCAATCACCGATCAAGCCTGATAGAATAGGCACCTTTTCGAGCTAAAGATGTTACTTGGCTCAATAATTAGCCAGGAACTCTTAAAGTGAACTTTACAGAATTTAATTTAAACACCCAAATTTTATCTAATATCCAAAAAGAAGGGTACCAAACCGCCACCCCTATCCAAGCCAAAGTAATCCCTACTATCTTACAGGGCCACGATGTCGTGGGTTTAGCTCAAACAGGAACAGGTAAAACTGCCGCCTTTGCTTTACCGTTATTACAACGCCTCCTGCCCGGCATACAAGGGCAATTACGTGCACTAATCCTAGCGCCTACACGTGAATTAGCGGATCAAATCGCTTCTTCTATCGCTAACTTAGGGCGTAAAACGGGCTTACGTTGCGCCACAATCTATGGTGGCAATAGCCATATCCGCAATTACAGAGAACAATATCAAAATCTACGCGGCGGTATTGACATCATTGTCGCTTGCCCAGGCCGCTTACTTGAACTCTTAGAAAAGAAACCCAAAAACCCGCACGAAAAATTGAGTTTACCCTATATCGAAACCTTGATATTAGATGAAGCCGATCATATGTTTGATCTCGGATTTCGGGACAATATTAATCACATTTTAAAATACTTACCCAAGCAACGACAAAATTTGCTATTTTCAGCGACTATGTCGCCCGATATTCGCGTATTCGCCGATAAAATACTGAATCATCCTGTTTCGATTAAGATCGGTGATTCCGCTCCAGCTAGTACGGTCAAACAAACACTCTTTCCAGTTTCAGAGGAACTCAAAACGGATTTACTGGAAACTCTTTTAAGCGACAACCCGATACAATCGGCCATTATTTTTACCCGTACCAAACATCGCGCCAAATGTTTAGCCGAACATCTAATGTTTCTCGGTTACAAGGCAACCTCCTTTCAAGGTAATTTATCCCAAAGTAAACGAAAAGTGGCCATTGGAAAATTTCGACTTGGCGAATTAAAGTTTTTAGTCGCAACCGACATTGCTGCACGAGGTATTGATATCGCTCATGTCTCACATGTCATTAATTTTGATATGCCTAATACGGCTATCGATTACACACACCGGATTGGGCGTACGGGACGTGCCTCCAAACTCGGTGCTGCGTTTAGTTTGATTACCCAAAAAGATAGACGTCAAATTCGTTCTATTGAATATCTGCTCAAACGACGTTTAGAAGAATGCACCGTACCTCACTTTGATTATCAAGCCAAAGCTAAAGCCCCCGTTAAGCTCACAAAGGATCGACACCCCATAAAAACATATGATTCGGCGTATAAAAAACAAAAACCGCGCTTCAATAAGCAAAAAGTTTATAACAACCGTGGGAGAAATGCTGGCAACACAGGCTAGATACCTCCCTTATTTACCTACTAAAAATGACGTTTTTCTTTGATTTGTTGTACAATAGGACCCGTTATTTAAGTCTCAGCAAAATAAAATTTTAATCGGTGATTAGGCTATGAATTTTCTCGATGATTCCCAACGCATCAAAATCGGCTTAGCTGAAATGCTAAAAGGTGGCGTCATTATGGATGTCACGAATGTTGAACAAGCACGTATCGCTGAAACCGCCGGCGCGTGTGCGGTCATGGCCCTTGAGCGTGTTCCAGCTGACATCCGTAAAGTGGGTGGTATTGCACGTATGGCCTCACCCAAAATTATTCACGATATTATGCAAGCGGTCTCAATACCCGTGATGGCCAAGGTACGTATTGGTCATTTTGTCGAAGCCCAACTCTTACAAGCGCTGGATGTCGATTTTATCGATGAAAGTGAAGTCTTAACGATCGCCGATGATGAATGTCATATTGATAAACAAGCTTTTGAAGTCCCTTTTGTCTGCGGTTGTCGCAATCTTGGCGAAGCTTTAAGACGCATTGCCGAAGGTGCCGCTATGATACGTACCAAAGGTGAAGCCGGTTCTGGAAATATACTTGAAGCGGTACGCCATATGCGTGCGATTATGCGTGAAATTAAAGAACTCTCTGTTTTAAAAAAAGAAGCACTTTTTGCAAAAGCAAAAAGTTTAAATGCCCCTTTAGAATTAGTACTTTATGTCGCACAAGAAGCTAAATTACCGGTACCCCATTTCTCGGCGGGGGGGGTCGCGACGCCGGCGGATGCCGCTCTATTACGTCAACTGGGTGCAGAAAGCGTCTTTGTCGGCTCAGGAATCTTTAAGTCGGCTGATCCTGAAAAACGCGCTTGTGCCATCGTACAAGCCACCACACACTTTGATAATCCTGAGATCGTGCTTAAAGTTTCCACTGATTTAACCGAAGGGATGAGCGGCTTTAATCAAATGCATGCATCGTTAATCGATAGTTTGGCGTAATCCTCATGAACATTGGGGTATTAGGCTTACAAGGCGGTTATCAAGCACATATTCAGTGTTTAAATAAGCTTGGAACATCTTGTTCATTAGTGCGCGACCGAACCACATTAAAGGCAACTGACGCATTGATTATTCCCGGTGGCGAAAGCTCAGTGATGATTACATTGCTCAAACAGCAGCAGCTCTGGAACAGTCTCATCGATTATGAAAAACCTATTTTGGGCACTTGCGCAGGAGCAATACTGTTAGCCAAATCCGTAGAATCACCGACACAGGATAGCTTAGGTCGTCTTAATATCTGCGCCACTCGAAATGCTTACGGCCGACAACTGGCTAGCCGTGTTGTAGAAGGACATTGTACCGTTAGAGATCTTGGTATGGAAATGATTTTTATTCGGGCACCGAAACTAACGCCCTTAGAGAAAGCTTCGATTAAAATACTTGCTACCTATCAAAACCAAATCGTTGCGGTACAAGAAAATAATATTATTGCAGCAAGCTTTCATCCTGAACTCAGCCAAGAAAATTATTTACATCGCTATTTTATCCAACAAATAAGCGTGCTTGCTCATCAATCTCATTCGGCTTGTTAGCGTGCTAATAATAACTTATTGCACGCCCTCTCAATATCTTCACAATCACCTGTGCGCCTAAAAAATGATTGTCTAGTAGTAGCTGGCAATAAATAACCTATTTTGGGCTGTGTGTAAACTAATCTCAATACTTTTTCACAGTTCATATCTTCTTTTTGATTGTTAAAGTTATTTCGTAATTTCTCTACCCCGTTTATTACGTTATCCATAACGTCTTCAGAGAGTAAGAGTAAACGTTTATCTTCATCAGTCGCCGCCTCCTCCTTGCTCTTTTTTAAATACTTAATAAGCTGAGTCAATCGCTCAGTAACAGCCTGATAATTAGATAAACCGATCCTATCAAGTAAAAGCGAAATAAACTGCTCGGTTAAAAATTTTATTTTTTCTTCTATTTTTGATTTTTCGAAAAAAAAATGAGCATTAGTGTTCAAACATTGAATTTTTATTAAAATTTCACCTAATAGAAAACGGTTATCGTTATCATAATTTTCAGATAATCGCGCGTCACGACATTTCCTCCAGTAATAATCCTTAGATGATAGCTTAATAAAAGGATTTTTTTGAGGTAAATTTTTAGGATAGGGTATATCAGTGGGGTATTTATAATAATAAATCGCTTTGAGCACATCAATAACGAAGAAAACACTTGCAATCCCAAGCGTGACATAAAACAAAGGACCTGCCACGATACCTGAACTCACCAGTGTTAATAAAATCATTAAGGGCACTGAAACCAATAATATTTCCAAATGTTTCTTGGTATTACTTTTATAGTTTTCTTTCTCCCAAGCGTGCTCTAAGTTATCGTCATAGGTTTTAAGTTTATAAAAACTAAAAACTAACGTAAGTAAACTTACCGAAGTCTTCGAATACGTGTAAATATAAAAAATAGTTTTGATATACTGATAAGCGATCAGGCCAAACGGATAAATGCCGTTCACCATCATTATCATCATGAAAGCCAGCATCACAAGAGAAATA
Organism: uncultured Rickettsiella sp.; assembly: GCA_947058615.1. Lineage (GTDB taxonomy): Bacteria > Pseudomonadota > Gammaproteobacteria > Diplorickettsiales > Diplorickettsiaceae > Aquirickettsiella. Next base: position 24,846 of record CAMSHF010000007.1, read on the forward strand.
AAGACTTTAAAACAAGCCAATAAAAATTTATACACTTCAACTAAATTTTTATTATCTTGATCAGTAAAATATTTGATAAGCGTTAAAAACGCTCTAAATAAATGCAAGATATAGATAAAGAAATAGAGGGTTTCAAATGCACTTAAATAAGCGCCATGCAAAATAATTCTAAGCCAATCCACTACTTTATGGTCTTTAAGCCAACTTTTAATAAGACTGCCAATACGTTTGAGCACGAGTATAATCAGCCGCCAAAGAGAAATTGAAGCTATAAATTCAATAAAAGAACCGTTAGACTCAGGAATTTGAAATAGCATCTCCTGATCGGCGGGAGGCAAGGATTCATAGTAAAGGGTCAATGCACGATTATTGCCCACTTCTTGGTGTTCGTCTTTATTTTTTACTTGACTCACCGGGTAAAACCCAATGATTCCGAAGAAGGAATCCCATTGCAATTTTTTCAAGGCCGACAACGCTTTGAGTAGAATAATGGGTTCTGGAAGAAACCTATCGATAAGCATAAGCTCCGACATAGTCTATACTCTATGAGTGTTTCTCAATAAAGCATGCCAGCTGGCATGCGGCGGCTCATTATAATGATAATTCCTTTTACTATCCTTAACGCTCGGTTATTATTTCTTAATTTATTCAATCGTAATAGTGCCTAGAATGGAATGAGAGAGGTTTAACTGCTCACCAATGTTCCAAGACGCTAAATACACGGCTAATAGAAGCGTGTAGGTGCTATTAAATTTTTATTTTTAGTTGTATAAAAATAATCCACTATGCTTAGACCCGGCCTAATGCGATGTAAAATATAAAGACTAAATGTAAAAAATAAGAAAAACGAGTGAGGTATTTTGTGGTACGTTTAAAGCGCTTTAAGACGGACGACGAGGCCCGCCAAAACTCAGTTAGAGTGATATGTTTCTTTACACTAGAAACCATCCTGGGCATTCAGTTTACTTACCCCCTTCTAGAAGGCCGGGATTATACTCAATTTTTTTTTCTTGTCCAATATTATTTTTTATTATTTTTTTAAATCTTGTTAAACTGGCAAAAATTTTACTAAAATACTTAATTATGGCATTCCTTTCTCCCATTCCATTATTTGATAGTTTAAAATTTATTGATCCGAAAAAAAATTTCTTGCCTATCCCAAACGCTACGCAAAATAACTCTTATGCGGCGCAAGACTATGCACAAGCTTTAAAATTTCTCTATAGTTATCGTGGCAGCGAGGCTACCTTTAATGCCTATCGACGCGAGATAGAGCGATTATTACAATGGAGTTGGTTTGTTTTAGAAAAATCGATCAAGGAATTACGCCAAACTGATCTCGAAGCTTTTATCGAGTTCTGCCAGCAACCACCCAAACACTGGATAGGTGTTAAAACAGTTGCTCGATACTTTACGCATCAAGGCCAACGAAAGCCTCATCCCGATTGGCGACCTTTTGTTGCAACAATCAATAAAATGGCCAATCAACAAGGCATTATGCCTGATATAAAAAAATATTCTTTATCGCAAAAGGCCTTACAAGCTATCTTTGCGGTGTGCGGAAGTTTTTATAACTATCTGATTCAAGAAGACTATATTCATTTCAATCCCGTGGCACAAATTCGACAAAAAAGTAAATTTATCCGACAACAAAAAAGCAATCATCAAATACGTCGTTTAAGTGAATTACAATGGTCGTATGTCATTGAAACGGCAGAAATTCTCTATGAACAGAAACCCGCTTTGCATAATAGAACCTTATTTATTATGAAAGCGCTCTATGGCATGTATTTACGTATCTCTGAGCTTGTTGCAAGTCCGCGTTGGGAACCACAGATGGGTCATTTTCAAAAAGATTCGGACGGTAACTGGTGGTTTTTAACCGTCGGCAAAGGGAATAAAGAACGTTTAATTAGCGTCAGCGATAATATGTTACTTGCATTAAAACATTATCGAGAAAATCTAGGCCTCATAAGCTTACCCAGCCGCGGTGAAACAACACCTTTAATTAGTAAAGTCAATGGACGAGGCGCGATTCAAAGTACTCGACAAATTCGTTGTATCGTTCAAACCTGTTTTGATGCCGCTTTTGCACGCATGGTTAAAGACGGACTTAAAGAAGAAGCCATTGAATTACAAACCGCAACCGTACACTGGTTACGACACACCGGAATATCTGAAGATGTTAAGCATCGACCACGCGAACATGTCCGTGATGATGCCGGCCACAGTTCGAGTGCAATCACTGATCAGTATATCGATGTCGAAATGCGTGCACGCCATGCCTCCGCTAAGAAGAAAAAACTTGATCCCTTAGCATGAGAGCGTAGTTCACGATGATAAATCTAACCAATCTCTAGCGATTAAAAAATCTTCAGTGAGTTCGGCTTCTTTAGATCCTGGCTCGGCTTGCCAATTATATTGCCAATGCGCATGCGGCGGCATGGAACATAATATTGATTCCACACGCCCACCACTTTGTAAACCAAATAATGTCCCACGATCATAAATCAAATTAAATTCCACGTAACGGCTACGTCGATAGGCTTGAAACTGACGTTCACGTTCACCATAAACACAATCGCTACGCCGTCGCACAATAGGAAGATAGGCACTTAGAAAATGGTTGCCAACACTTTGAATAAATTCAAAACATTGCTCAAACCCCCATTCATTCAGATCATCAAAAAAGATCCCGCCAATACCACGCGCCTCTTGACGATGTTTTAAATAAAAATAGTCATCACAATTTTTTTTATATTGCGGATAAAGTTCCCTTCCAAAAGGGTCGCAACTTTGCTTGGCAGTTAAATGCCAATGTCGACAATCCTCTAAAAAAGGATAATACGGTGTTAAATCAAAACCGCCGCCGAACCACCAGTGATCCGTCCCTTCTAACCCAATAAAGCGTAAGTTCATATGCACCGTAGGGATATAAGGATTAAGTGGATGAATCACTAAAGAAATACCCGTTGCTTGAAAGGGTCTCAACGCCGCCGAAGGATGCCGTTGACTTGCACAGGAAGGAAGGGATTCGCCAAAAACATGAGAGAAGTTAACAGCACCGCGTTCTATGAGTAAGCCTTTTGTTATTACACAGGTTTTACCCCCCCCGCCCCCGCCTTCGGCACGCAACCAATCATCGATTAAAAATTTTTCTCGTCCTCCCAGCGCTTCCAGGTTAAAACAAATCTCTGTTTGCAACCTCAGTAAATAATCTTTGATTCTTGGAATAATTCGGTCATAATTCATAATTTTACAATAAAAAAACAAACCACTAAAATAACTTGGAACGACTGATGTCCTGGATTAAAGCATTACATATTATCTCTATGGTCGCTTGGTTTGCGGGTTTATTTTATTTACCTCGCTTATTTGTTTATCATGCCGATGCGAAGGACACAATCAGTATTGAGCGCTTTAAACTCATGGAATACCGTCTTTACTATTACATTATGGCGCCTGCCGCTCTATTCACGCTCCTTTTTGGAGTCATTCTGTTTAATTCTTTTGCCAATTACTATGCGATGGCAACCTGGATGCATCTAAAATTAGGCTTGGTCACTTTATTAATTTTATTTCATCTTTATTGTGGAAAATGTTTACGAGATTTCAAATATGATAACAATCAACACTCCAGCTTATTTTATCGTTGGCTGAATGAGCTCCCAACATTATTGCTGATCGCTATTGTCCTCATCACGGAGGTACGTCCTTTTAGCTTTTAATTTCTAACTCAACCATTTCAAAATCTTCTTTCATCGCCCCGCATTCAGGGCAGCGCCAGGTTAAAGGCACATCGTCCCAACGGGTTCCAGGTAAAATACCGTCTTCTGGCCAACCTTTTTCCTCATCGTAGATATATCCACACAGTAAACACATATATTTTCTAAAAGCTCTTACGTCTGCTGACATTGTTTCCACTCTTTAAGTTATTAATTAGTACATCGATTGATTAAACACTTTCGGCTTAAACCCGTGCGAATAAATATAAATAAATTATGCTTGTTTAGCAAAATTTTAACGTTTTTTATTTTTCAATAGCAAAAAGCGCTCGAACAAATTCTTGTGCCGAAAAAGCTTGCAAATCATCAATCCCCTCACCCAAGCCCACAAAACGAATTGGTAAAGCCAATTTTTTTGCAATAGAAAAAATCACACCCCCTTTTGCGGTACCATCCAGTTTAGTTAAGATAATACTGCTTAAAGCGAGTGCTTTGTTAAACGACTCCGCCTGCAATAATGCATTTTGACCCGTACCGGCATCCAATACCAACATTATTTCATGCGGTGCTGTTGCGTCCAATTTATGGATCACCTTTTTAACTTTTTGCAATTCTCGCATTAAATTATGTTGCGTAGGCAATCGACCGGCGGTATCGGCAATCAGTACATCAAATTTTCTCGCTTTAGCCGCTTGAAATGCATCATAAATAACTGAAGCACTATCGGCACCTTGATGTTGAGCCACAATGGGAATGTGATTACGTTCAGCCCAAATTGTTAACTGCTCAGTAGCGGCTGCGCGAAATGTGTCGCCCGCTGCCAACAGCACTTGTTTACCTTGTTTTTGGAAGTAATGAGCCAACTTAGCAATACTCGTCGTTTTACCGACACCATTCACACCCACCACTAAAATAACCGTCGGTTTATGTTTCGGATTAATCACCAAAGTGTGTTCACATGGCTGTAATAATTCCCTTAATTGTTGTTTTAATACCTCCCATACCGCCTCTCCATCGGCTAATTGGTTGCGTGCTAATTTTGAGTTGAGGCATTGGATGATTTCTTCAGCCACTGTAGGGCCCACGTCGGCGGTTAAAAGTAAATCTTCAATCTCCTCAATGAGCTCCGTGTCAACCGCTTTTTTTCCTAATATGACATTAGCAAGATTTTCAGTCAGTTGATGACGGGTTTTTTGTAAAGATTGCTTAATCCGATTAAAAAAACCGGTTTTATTATTAACTGTGCTACGCTCATTAGGAATCTCATCGAGCAATTCTTTACGTTTTAAAAATTTAAACATACTATGCCGTATCCTCAGGGAGGGCTTATAATAAATGACTTATCTCATTTAACGCAATCGTAAATGATCTCGATAAAATTTTTTTATGATTAATATAGTTTGAAAATAAGCAATCGTGTTACTTTTTATGCAAAAAGGCGAAGTCAGGATTATCGGTGGTCAATGGCGCGGAAGAAAACTGCATTTTCCCGCCATACTCGGTTTACGCCCCACGCCGAATCGTATTCGAGAAACGCTATTTAATTGGCTAATACCTGAACTGGCCGGTGCGCATTGTTTAGATCTCTTTGCCGGTAGTGGTGCCTTGGGTTTCGAAGCGCTCTCTCGCTATGCTCAATCTGTTATTTTTGTAGAACAATCTAAGCACTTAGTGTCCTATTTAAAAACACAGATCAAACAGTTCAAGGCAGAAGATCGCGCGAAGGTTTATCAAGGTCAATTCCCTTTTGCCACTTCGCCGGCCTTTAAAACACAATCTTTATTTAATATTGTCTTTCTTGATCCGCCTTTTTACCAAAATTTGATCGGCCCTGCCTGTGCTTGGTTGGCCCAAGAAGGACTATTGGCCCCCAAAAGCCAGATTTATATTGAAGCCGAAGCGAATCTTAAAAACCTAATACTGCCTGAAAATTGGGAAACTCAGCATTGGAAAACAGCAGGTCAAGTACAATATGGATTAATAAAATCAAGCCCCTAAACACGCTTGACATTATATTACCTTCTTGTTTCAATGCAACTATAGATTAAAAGGTTTCTGTACAGAATTGTTCTATCGTTATCGGTTTTTTATCTAACAATAAGATAAACATGAAAAAAATAACAGTCGCGCTTTTTGTAAGTTTATTATCGGGATGCGCCTCACAAAGCTTACCAAACTCCCTAGCCCCTACGCTCCATACGAGCTCAGATGACGCTTCAGTTAAATTGGCTGAAGCCGCAAGTTCAGTAAGTCGCTCATTAAACGAACTAAAAGCACTGGAGAAGGCTTCTTTTCCCCCCATAACTAAACCACTCCCTTATCCGAGTGCTTCAGGTTTAGAAAAAACGGTCGCCTCGATCGATTGGTCAGGGCCCATAGAACCGTTATTGTACCGTATTGCGAAGCTGGTTCAATTTCATCTCGAAATTATCGGAAAACATCCCGCCGTTCCTGTTCTTGTCACAATTTCCTCACAAAATACCCCTTTAAGTTACATCCTCCGCGATGCCAATCTTCAGGCAGGGCAAAAAGCAAATATCGTTGTCTATCCCGGCATTAAAACTATTGAACTACGTTATGCCAAGTATTAACTCGCTTAAATATCTCAAAAATTTAATTTATAACTCTCAACGCCTTGTCTTTGGCTTAAGAAAAATTTGGTATTTTCAATTATTACTGGGTTTAAGTCTCAGTATGCTGCTGAGTGCTTGCCGCACCGTTCAGCCTAACTATCAAGCCGTAGGAAGTTTAGATAGCTTAGCGCAAGTCCAAAATTTACATGCTAAAGCCATCGCGGCTAAAAAACAAATGACGGCTTTACATACCGAAGCCTTACAAAATATTGCAATGAGTGTGGGTGCGCAAGCGGGATTAGCTTGGCGCTCTGAACGTATTAATCAAACATTAACTAAAAACTCATCCCAATTAGATCGCATTTTTAATTTTAACCTTATTTTATTAGACCACAATGTCATTCCTCCGGTCCTCGTTCAAGGAAATAATTCCTTGCATCTTTCCGACGCCCAAACCTTGCGTATCGATGATCGAACCTATCAAATTATTACCCAAGCACGTTTTACTACCACGCCACCCCAATGGCGTAATTATCTCTGGATGGATTATCATCATCCTGAATTACCCTTGCCTGCCTTTCTGCCTAAAACACCTGAAGAAATTGCTATTTGGAAAAAATATGCCACTTTGGGCTGGCAGGATGGTGTTAATCAAGCCAATGCGATATTTAATGATAATTTATCCCGTTTAACCCGTGATTACATAGGAATGACGCTCTATCGAAATTTATTGTTAAAAGGGATGGTCAGCAAGCCTTTTGTCGCACATACCGATTTAGGTGTTACCGGTGATAGTTCTGATTTGCATATCAATGATCAAATATTGCGTATTACTTCGTTACCCAAATTACAAACTAATCCAGGTCGATGGAAATCCATCGTGACGCATGATGACAACCCATCGACTTCCCGATGAACCGGTACGCTTCACATCAACTGGCCTAAGCCAACTGCTCATCCACTGCCAAAAAATTGGGGCTTCAGACATTACGCTACAAACAGGCGAGCCTGTCCTTGCCGAAAGTTACGGCCAACTATTACGCATTACTCAACGGAAATTATCCAACACCGAAGTAGCCGAAATACTCAATGTTATCTATGGACCTAATGGGAGCGCACAGATATTAAGTGGTGTTGATATCGATACACACTACGAGTTTCGGCCTAATCGCAATGAGCGCTATCGGTTTCGAGTGAATGCCACAGGTTGTTTGGTTGAAGGCCATGATGCCATACAAATCAGTTTCCGCAGCATTCCAAATACACCACCTAAAATGTCGGATCTCAATTTAGAAAGCCAATTAGTTTCCGCTTTAGCGCCCGCGCAAGGCATTGTCTATGTCACAGGTGCAACCGGTTCTGGGAAAACGACTTTATTAGCCTCCATTATCCGCGATCTTGCTGAACAGGCGGATTCTAATCGAAAAATTTTGACTTATGAAGCGCCAATAGAATTTGTGTATGACAAGATAACGATGCCCAGTACCATTATCAGCCAATCTGAAATACCGAGACATCTCCCCAGCTTCGCAGCGGGTGTACGCAATGCGTTGCGACGTAAACCTCGGCTTATTTTAGTGGGTGAAGCACGTGATTCTGAAACCATCAGTGCCGCCATCGAAGCCGCATTAACCGGGCACCCTGTTTATACCACGTTACATAGTAACGGGGTAGCAGAAACACTGAGGCGACTTGTTAACTCTTTTCCTGCTGAAGAAGCTAAAGCGCGAATGATTGATATTATCGAAACAATACGTGTTATTATTTGGCAGCAGTTGGTACCAAGTACGGATGAAAAACGCATTGCTTTGCGTGAATTTTTGGTTTTTGATGAAAAATTAAGGGATTTTTTATTGGATTCCAAATTGAATAACATCAGTGCAACAACACGACATCTGTTAAAAGAACATGGTCAACCGATGTCTGTGGATGCCAAAAAAAAATTCGATGCCGGTCTCATCAGTGAAAGGGTTTATAAACGACTCATTCTAAGTACTGAAATGGCTGAACAACATGACGAATGATGATAAGAATCTAAACGTATGGGAACCGACTACAACATTACCAATGTTACATTTACGTGCAAAATTGTTAGCTAACATTCGCCAATTTTTTGCCGAACGCGATGTATTAGAAGTAGAAACCCCATTACTCTGTCAAACAACAGTAACGGATCCTCATTTACACAGCTTTCAAACCCAGTATTGTTTAGATAATAAGCTCCAAGCACAAACACTTTATCTACAAACCTCTCCTGAATTTGCGATGAAACGGTTATTGGCAGCCGGATCAGGACCTATCTATCAGATTTTTAAAGCGTTTCGTAATCATGGGGAATCGGGACGTTACCACAATCCCGAATTTAGTCTATTAGAATGGTATCGCCCAGGTTATAATCATCATCAATTAATGGACGAAGTGGAAGTATTATTAAAAAAATGGCTGAATTGTGAAGCAGCACAGCGTTTAAGTTATGCGGAGGTTTTCCAACGTTATCTGGATATTGACCCCCATCAACTTTCTATTGAAACATTAAAAAGAATTATGCTTCGTTTAGGTTTTACAACTGAAAATTTTGCATTAACTCATCAGGCCGATTACTTAAATTTTCTAATGGCTCATGTCATTGAGCCACAATTACCTCCGCATTTAATCTTTATATACGATTATCCGACAACATTAGCGGCTTTAGCAAAAATCCGCTCCGGAAATCCGGCTGTAGCGGAGCGGTTTGAGGTTTATTTTCAACGGATTGAACTTGCCAATGGCTTTCATGAATTAAATGATGCGAGAGAACAACAACAACGCTTTCAAGAGGATAAGCTTGCACGCACCCGTTATGGTTATTCTCAAGTTCCTATCGATAACTTTCTCCTCGCTGCTTTAACGCACGGTTTACCGGATTGCTCCGGTGTCGCTTTGGGTTTAGATCGTTTGCTGATGCTTATAGCAAAAGCAAATGAGATATCTGAAGTGATTAGCTTTCCTATCCAACGTGCTTAAATTAATTACTTTTTTATTTTTACATTTTTTTCAAAAATTTATTCAACTTCGTCACTTTGAATTATTTTAACGCCCACTGTTTTCATTTCAGATATTGCTAAACACCCATCTTCTGGATTAACATTCACTGCCCGGCACCCATCTTCAATCAAATACGTTTTAAAACCTAATTTACAAGCATCCAACACCGTATATTTAACACAATAATCCGTTGCGACGCCCATAATATAAACTTCAGTAATCTGCAATTCTTTGAGAAACTCAGCCAAGCCGGTCTGTTTTTTGTGATCGTTATCATAAAAACCACTATAACTATCAATATTAGGATCACTGCCTTTACGAAAGACTTTGATAACATGATCCAGCTTAAGATTTCTCACAAATTCAGCGCCTTGGGTGTTTTGTACGCAATGTACTGGCCATAACATTTGTGATAAGCCCGCTTGTTGAATAAATTCACCTGGGAAACATCCTTTATGATTTTTTGCAAAACTAAAATGATCTTCGGGATGCCAATCTTGTGTTGCAATAACATATTGAAAATGTTGTTGCACCCGGTTAGCCACTGGAATCACCTCGTCAGCATGATCCACTGCTAAGCGCCCTCCAGGCATAAAATCATTTTGTAAATCTACTAAAATCAAGGCTTTTTTCATAAAAATTTGATTCCATGAACGAAGAAAATTATTATATTAATGAAGCTAAATAGGTGGCATCATCTCCTATGGTATTTTAATCTTTTTTCTTTAAGCAGGAAAGGGAGAAAATATAAGTAAATTGAATAATCTAAAACTCTCCGCTGCTATAGCGCTAACCTATAGCTATTGCTTCTACAATTTTTACTCTTTTTATGATTGCTACCGGTTGGATTTATTCACTATGAAAAATGGATCGGCATTTATACTGGCGGGCTTCTCGGCTTTATTAATTACTGCTGTAGTTTTTCCTCCTAATGTAAAGCTTATTTTATCCGCCCGTAGATTCTTTAGCTTTTAAAATAAGTTGTAATTTTAGATCATAGAGATTTTCCTCTAAACCTACTGGATAGGCATGCGGATTGAGCAAGCGTCGAATACTCTCATGAAATTGCTGCAACTCCTGACAGGTTTTTTCTCGGCTCGATTTCAACGTAGGTCTTTTATAAACTAATTGGCCTCGATTAAAAATAGGCAACAATAAATCGCGATGTGGTGTTTTTTGGGGAATAGTACGCCTTTTAGTGGGATCGGCTGGATCGATAATCCGAATAGTTTTTTTGGAAAGATCCAATCTTTCATCATAAATGGCATCGGCCATCGCCGAACCATTGACTTTATCGGAATAATAACGTCTCACGGATAAAATACCTGGCGTGGAAATCTTGATGGCTTGCTCAGATAACTTTACCTTATTTTGCCAAATACCCGCTGCCGATTTAATCGCACTGAGTTTATAAATGCCTTCAAGCGCAGGCTGTTCATAGGCCGTAATTAAATGCGTGCCCACTCCCCATACATTGATGCGTGCACCTTGTTCTTTTAAACTCGCAATCACTAAAGGATCCAGATCATTACTCCCGACTATCGCGGCATCGGTATACCCCGCTGCATCTAACAGTTGACGTGCACGCTGACTTAAATAAGCTAAATCGCCTGAATCTAAACGAATACCCGCTAATTTAAAGCCGTTAGGCTTTAATTCATTCGCAACCTTAATCGCACTTTTTACGCCTTCAAGCGTGTTGTAAGTATCTACTAAAAAAATACAGCCCTCAGGAAAGATTTCTGCGTAAGTACGAAACGCTTCGAGCTCATTCGCAAAACAGAGCACCCAACTATGTGCATGTGTCCCACGTACTGGAATACCTAACAATTTCCCCGCTAAAACATTGGATGTCGCAGAACAACCGCCTATATAAGCCGCTCGGCTCGCCATTAAAGCACCATCAAAACCTTGTGCTCGACGTAAGCCAAATTCCAAAACCGGCTCACCTCTCGTCGCCTGTAGTAAACGCGCCGCACTTGTTGCAATGAGACTTTGAAAATTGATGACATTCAATAAAATACTTTCCAATAACTGACACTGTAATAAAGGTCCTCTAACGCGGATTAAAGGTTCCTGTGCAAAAACTACCGTCCCTTCTTCAACCGCATGGATATCACAAGAAAATTTTATTTGCCGTAAATAAACTAAAAACTCCGTACTAAATAATGGCTTAGCCTGTGTATCGGTCAATCCCGCTAAATAGTGAATATCTTCTTCAGTAAATTGAAAATTAACAAGGTAATCAATAAGTGTACCCAAACCGGCACAAATCGCATACCGGCTATTAAAAGGCGCTTTACGGAAACTATGATAAAAAATTGCCTCGCGCTCGTGAATTCCAGCCTTCCAATAACCGTAGGCCATAGTCAATTGGTAAAAATCGGTTAATAAAACTAAAGAGGATTTATATAATTGTGTTAATGAGTTTTGCATTCGCTTTCGAAATTAAGTTAAAGGCGTTATTTGATCGAATAGACGAAAATAAATCACAGCCAGTGTGAAATAAAATCAAATAATATGCAAGCCGTAGCGAAAGTTCCACTTTGTTCCATCGTTCTTTCCTTGAATGGCTGCGCATACGAATGAGCTCCAGCCATGCAAGGATCTTTCGCTGTTATTGAAAAATTCGCATTGTTTGATCAAATAATTATCAGCCGCCAGTTTGTTTTTCTCGAATTTCATCCAAGGTTTTACAATCAATACAAAGATTGGCGGTAGGACGTGCTTCTAAACGGCGAATACCAATTTCAACGCCACAAGCATTACAGAAGCCATAATGACCTTCATCGAGTTGCTGCAAGGCATCCTCAATTTTCTTTATAAGTTTGCGTTCACGGTCACGTGCGCGAAGCTCAAGATTAAATTCCTCTTCCTGAGTGGCACGATCGCTCATATCGGACAAAGAGACACCCTCATCTTGCAGATGATGCACAGTTCGACCCATATCTTCTAGCAACACGCGTTTTCGCTGCAATAATAAACGGCGAAAATACGCTTGCTGACTCGAGCTCATATAGTCTTCCCCAGGACGTTCCTTATAAGGCGCTATATTTAAATCGACTTCTGAATGCGTAATAGTCAATTCGGGCCTTTTTTCTGGTAAAGAACGTTGTTTTTTAGACTCATTTTTAGATTTTTTATGTTCTGCCATTTTAGTTTCTATTGATGATTGTTGTTCTACCGCAGGGCGCGCCTGGGAATCAGACTTTGCTTGCTGTTGTTTTTTTTTAGAAGGAACTCGGGTTGCCTTCGCTACTTTTGTTAATGTTTTTTTAGCTACAGGCTTTCTACTTCGGGTAACGCGGGAGGACGTCGACGTTTTCTTCGAGGTTTTGCTTTTACTAGGCTTTTTTTTTACCCGACTAGCTACTTTTTTTTTAGCTTTTCTGCGCGCAGGTTTACGACGAGTCATTGACTTCTTGCGTGCTGGAGCTTTTCTACGACGTCTACGCGTTGCGGTCGTCTTTTTAGCCGTTTTTCTACGACGACGCTTTGGCGCAGCCATACCTATTTTTTTCTTTCTTCGTACTGTTTTTCTTTTACGTGCAGGCTTTGCAGCGGTTGAGCGTTTTTTACGACGCTTTGGAGCTGCTGATTTTCTTTTTACTGGCATAAAAAGTTCTCCTCTTGAGAATTTAACATTTGCCGGAATTGGCACACACACATAAACCAAACACATCTATACCAAAAATAATTTGACATGGCAAACATTTCAAAGAACCGGCCATGTCGCTTCTTTTTATTAATGGTTTATAGATCATATTTTCAATTAATTCCATTTTCCACTACTCACTCGTCGATGACCTGCCAAATCTTTGTGATTTTTTATCTCCCGATAGCCATATTTTAAAAAAAACTCCTTAACATAATCCGCCTGCTGGTAACCATGTTCTAAAAATAAAACCCCCTCATCGCGCAGATATTCACGCGCTTGTCGAATAATAATTTCTAAATCGTTTAAACCTTTTTTACCTGAAATTAAAGCATTTTTCGGTTCGTAAGCCAAAGCACGTTCAGTTTGCCAGTGTGAATCATCGATAGCGAGATAAGGTGGGTTACTCAGAATAATATCAAATTTTTCCCTAACACTTAACGCCCCACACCAATCGCCTTGACGTAATTCGATTGTTTGTAGGTGATAATGGTGGATGTTATGTTCAGCAACCCGTAAAGCACCGGGGGAACAATCCGTTGCAACGAATTGCCATGCCGGTCTAGACAAAGCTAATGCAACAGAAATGGCCGCCGAACCGGTTCCCAAATCCGCTATATTGCGTTGTTGATTACAAAAATTATCTAGCACTTGTTGTACTAATAACTCTGTTTCCGGTCGAGGGATGAGCACTTCGGGTGTCACTACAAACGACAATGACCAAAATTCCTGTCGCCCTAATAAATAGGCGATAGGTTCTCCTAATTGTCGACGGTTAATCAATCGTTGTATGTTTTTTTGCTGGGAAGTCGTCAGTAATCTATCTGGATCTTGGCTGTGCAATTGAGCACGCGTTAGTCCTAACCCATGAGCAAATAACAATTCGCTATCTAAATAAGCGCTGGGACTGGTTTGTTTTAACTCTTGAATCGCCCAACGCCACAAAGAAACTAATAACATAGGGAAGAATACTTAGAATTATTAGGGATTTTGCTTACGTCGAATATAAGAGACAAAAAACAGGATAATTAATAAAGGTAATAAAATCGGTAGTAAAATCGGAAATAATAGAACCGCAATAATCGTCCAAATAGCGGCAATCGCACCAATGATCAATGCCCCCGTCCAAGTTAAAATAAACAGAAGTAAAATACCTAATGAAAAAAAGAAGACTGAAGCGACTAAAAATCCCCAGACGCTAAAACTAATCACCGCAGCGCCCGTAAATAAAGCCAGTGCAATATGGCCGCCCATAATAAGCAATAATAAAATAAACAACGCCATAGCCAGTGATCGAAACATTAACATTTCCTCCGTTATAGATATACGCTTTCCACTTGAATTTTTTCAGCGTTGCCACTCAACGCGCAATCCTTCTGTCGCCAAAAATCCAATAGTTGTGAACCCTTTGGAGCTTAAATTTTTTCTGCTAGGGCTATTCACCCAAGGCGGCTAACTCATCCGCCTGATATTCGCGGGTTAAAGATTGGATCACTGGCTCTAAGTGGCCTTCCATAATATCAGATAATTGATACAGTGTAAGATTAATCCGGTGATCCGTTAAACGTCCTTGCGGAAAATTATAAGTACGGATACGTTCTGAACGATCGCCGCTACCCACCAGATTCCGACGCGTCTCGGCTTCTTCGCGTTGTTGCTTGGTTTTTTCTGCGGCCAGTAATTTTGAATGTAACAAAGACATGGCACGTGCACGATTCTTATGTTGTGAACGCTCATCTTGACATTCAACCACTAAACCGCTAGGTAAATGCGTAATGCGGATAGCGGAATCCGTCTTTTGTACATGTTGCCCTCCCGCACCAGAAGCACGAAAGGTATCAATTTTTAAATCGGCTGGATTAATTGTGACATCATCCATGAGTTCAATTTCGGGTAAGATGGCCACCGTGCAGGTCGAGGTATGTACTCTTCCTTGTGCTTCTGTTTCAGGGACCCGTTGGACGCGATGTGCACCCGATTCAAATTTCAAGTGCGCATAAACAGCAGTTCCTGAAATTCGCGCAATGATTTCTTTATAACCTCCTTTTTCACTTGCATTCAACTGCATAATTTCTACTTTCCAAGATTGGTTTTCTGCATAACGCGAATACATGCGAAAAAGATCACCCGCAAAAATAGCCGCTTCATCTCCTCCGGCCGCAGCCCGTATTTCTAAAAAAACATTACACTGATCGTTAGGATCTTGTGGCAATAATAAACGCTCTAATGCTTTTTCTAATTCGGTTTGTTTCCGTTTAGCGATTTTAATTTCTTCTGCAGCCAACGCTCGAACGGCTAAATCCTCATCATGTAGACACTGTTCTGCTTGGTTTAAGATGGTTAAGTTAGTCCGATATTGCTGAAAACATTGTACGACAGGGCCTAACTGCACATACTCCTTAGATAAGTCACGAAAATAATTGTGATCATTAATTACGTCTTTATCGCCCAATAATGCGGTTAATTCTTCGTAACGTTCAACAATTAGGGTCAATCTATTGAATAAAGAGGTCTTCATACGACCACTTTATACCGAAACCTAACAGTTAAGTCGAGTACTGAATAAGACGTTAGATAGGTTTTGTGAAATTGAATCTTAATGATTCATAAGCTATTCTGAAAATGAGTAGACCGTTATAGCGGGCGCTATAAGGTTTTACACTATATAACCTAAGAGGATAGTATGAAAAAATTATTACTAATGGCTTCAGCTATTTGCATGGGTTTATTAAGTAGCATCCATGTGGCTAATGCCTACCCAGGCTACCCAGGCCAAAGTGCTTGTGCATTTAATGCTCACTTAATAAAAAAGGCGGGTTTTGTTCCTGGAGCATATTATGACTGCGCAACCATACGTCAGTTATTGTCCAGACTTAACGTCACACCACGTGCTTGTGTAAAAATTGCACCTTGTTGTCAATATTGTTATGTTTGCAGCGAATATCATCATCTCGCTACCAATAAATTAATTCCAAACCGAGGCCCAACTATTTATTGGCATACTTCACAACCTTTTTAATAAAAAAGGAACAGGGCAATGGGCAATTTTAGGTATCCCTTCTTTGTGAAGGGATATTTTTTCGTACCTGATAGGCTGCACTCGAATTTTTGACTAGGCTACTATGCTATTTGTAATCCTCATGTCAATAAATGAATGTGGCTCATCTCAAGTGATAGCTTGTCAAAAATCCCATGGCGGTAAGTATATTTCGCCCAATATTTTTTGATAAAGTTTAAGTTATTTATCTGGTATGCATCATGTCAAAATTACCGGTGGCGGCTATAGTCACTTCATCACTGCATGAAAATCAGATTGATTGTGTCGGTCCATGGACACTCAACAGCATGCATAAAAAAACGTTAGATCTCTCCTTTACAAAACTAAACCAAAACACCACTTCACCCATCACTTTAAATGCTGAAGCCATTACGCATATGGACAGTAGCGGCGCTTGGCAGCTTTATCAATGGAAAAAACAATTAGCTAAAAATAGAACGGTGAAACTTATTGGTTTGAATAAAAAACAGCTTGTGCTCTTTGAGATGATTGAGCAAGCCGCTCATCAATTAAAACCGATAGCTTATCCAAAAAGTTATATGGGTTTAGCTTTATTGGGTAAAAAAACCATTGAAGCCTGGCAGGAACTTAAATCATTTTTATATTTTATTGGTAAAACCTTCATTACCGCTTGGCAGACTGTTTGGCATCCTAAGCAACTGCGTGGTCGCGCGATCCTGAGTGTCATTGAAAATACCGGTTTAGATGCCTTAGGCATTATTGCCTTATTATCTTTTATGATTGGTATCGTCCTAACCTATCAAATGGCTTTTCAATTGAAAAATTTCGGTGCGACACTTTTTATTATTGATGTACTCGGTCTCGCGATATTACGTGAATTTGCGCCGTTGTTAACAGCGATTATGGTAGCCGGTCGCAGTGGCTCTGCCTTTACTGCGCAACTGGGCATGATGAAGATCAAAGAAGAAATTGATGCTTTAAACACCCTGGGTGTTTTACCCGCCCAATTATTAGTTTTACCGCGTATTTGGGGCTTACTGTTAGCTTTACCACTTTTGACGATTTGGGCTGATATTTTTGGTTTGATCGGCGGCATGGTAATGGCACAAAGTATGCTAAATATCGGTTACATGGATTTCTTACAACGTTTTCCAAAGGCGGTATCATTATCTTCACTGGTAATAGGCATCTGTAAAGCACCTGTATTTGCACTCATTATCGCCAGCACCGCCTGCTTTCAAGGTCTACGCGTCAGTGGCAGTGCGGATAGTGTGGGCAAACAAACCACAAGGAGTGTCGTTCAATGTATCTTTTTTATCATCGTAGCCGATGCCTTGTTTTCAATTTTATTTAGTACGTTAAATATTTAAAATAATTTTCAATTTCAAACCTAAGTCATAACTAAAAAGTACAATCACGCTCAACCCGTCGACAGACACATGCGAGGGAGGCTAAAAAATTACCTTATAATATCGACTTTTACTGGGCATGAGTATAAATCACGCTATACTCAATTTATGCCATACCACGATCCGGTCATCCATGTTGAAAATGTTAAATTAAGCCTCGCTGGCCAATGGATTCATCGTGGTATTAATTTACGTGTACAACAGGGCGAAATTATTGCCATTGTAGGAGGAAGCGGTTCTGGAAAATCAATGTTGCTACGCGAAATTTTAGCCTTAGTTACACCCACCTCTGGAGATATTAAAGTATTTGGTAAAAATTTAAACAAAATTTCTTCAAGCGAGTTACTCAAACTACAATGTCGTTGGGGTGTATTATTTCAACAATCGGCACTGTTTACATCGCTTAACGTGATTGAAAATATATCCTTCCCATTACAAGAACATACTCAATTAGACAAAACAACGATCAAAGATCTCGCTTTAATAAAACTCTTAGCCGTCGGTTTACCCATAGAATCCGCTACAAAATATCCTGCTGAACTCAGTGGCGGTATGCTTAAACGCACGGCTCTTGCGCGTGCTTTGGTGATGGATCCCGAATTACTATTACTAGATGAACCCACAGCCGGTTTGGACCCAAAAGGTTCGGAAGAATTTGATGCGCTCGTTTTAAATCTACGCAATATTTTAGGATTAACCATCCTTATGGTAACGCATGATCTCGATACCTTATGGCAAATTGCCGATAAAGTGGCTTTTTTAAATGAGGGGCGCATATTAGAATTTGCCCCTATGGCAAAACTCATACAATCCAAACAAGCCGCTATAGCCGCTTACTTTCAAGGGCCGCGGGGACGCACCGCACAACATCTTTATGAGGGAAACCATGGAATCTAAAGTCAATTATACCTTAGTCGGTGCTTTTGTTCTTATTTTAACTGCCACCCTTATTGTTTTCATTGTATGGTTATCGACGGGATTATCCACCAAACGTTATAAAAATTATCTCGTCATCATGCAGGAGTCTGTCGCCGGTTTAGGTGTTAAATCTTCCGTAAAATATAACGGAGTCAATGTCGGTATCGTTAAGAAAATTTTTTTAAATAAACAGAATCCTGAACAAGTTCGCTTAGTCATCCAAGTTGAAGTGCATACACCTATCACAGTAGGCACCACTGCCATGTTAAATAGTCAAGGTTTCACTGGAATTACTTACCTGGCATTACAAGGAAGCGATATTAACTTAAACCCTATTCCAGTGCTTCCAGGTGAGAAATATCCTATTATTAAAAGCAAACCTTCTTGGTTTTTCCGTTTAGATACGGCATTACACGATTTAAATAGGAATATGAATCAAATTACACAGGATATTAATAACGTATTAGGGGGTGAAAATCCTATATTACTTAGGAAAATTTTAAATAATTTATCGACAACAAGCCAACATTTAGCTGCACAAAGCAAACGTCTGGATACTATTCTAATTAATACTGCACGTTCGACACGTGCATTTCCTTCTTTAATGAATACCTTAACTCAACAAACACTTCCTTCTACCAATCAAGTATTAAATAATTTAAGTCTTATGACCAATAACTTACTTGAAGTTTCTGACAATCTAAGACAAAACCCAAGCATATTAATACGCGGCCAAAAACCACTTCCCTTAGGGCCAGGAGAATAATAAAGTGCTTAACTTTTTAGCGTACAAGGGTTTTATTAAGCACGATCGCTTACGCAAAATTGTGATCTGTTTGCTCAGTTTCTGCTTGTTATCTGCCTGTTCCCTATTAGAGCCGATTAAACTACCGCCCATGCATTATTTTACATTAGCAATGCCCGATACGGACTGGGACTGCTGCACACCACAAGGATGTAGCACGATATTGGTCAATCCTCCGCGTGCGAATGCGCTTTACAACAGTCCACGTATGATTTATATCCCTACTTGTTATCAAATCCAATATTTTGCGCAAAACCGCTGGGCCGATACTCCCACACAAATGTTACAGTTTCTATTAGTCAACGCTTTACAACACACCGGTTATTTCCAAGCCATTATTAATACCCCTTCTAGTACTTACTATGATTGGATACTTAATACACAATTACTCAGCTTTCAACAAGAATTTACTACATTTCCTAGTCGTTTTCGTATCGCGATGCGTGCACAGCTCATCGATGGTCGATCCCGACATGTCATCGCGACTGAAAATTTTGTTGCGGTAAAAACCGCAGTCTATGATAACCCTTACGGTGGTGCACTGGCCGCCAACCTGGCTACACAAGAAATACTCGATAAAATTAACTGTTTTTGTTTAAGAAACTTAACCTGAATCACTGGAATCCTAAACCTTTACATCCATAGCTTGTATTTGCATTCACGCTTCAAGTCCATGCTGATTAGGAAATAATATCATTATATTTAAATGCTCATTCTGTTTTGGCTCTTCAGCTCTATTATAAATCTTATAAATCTTATAAATCTTTTTACTTACCTTCTTTCTTAACGAACAATAATCATTATTTCTTTTTTTAAATTTTCGTATCGGTAACATGGCCATACTTATCCTGAATTAAAAATTATTAAAAAGTTTTTAAGTGAGTAAACGCAAGAGTATAAATAGACTATATTAAGCCTATATTAAATAAAAATTAAATTTAATTACTTTATATTAATAAAGCTGACTCAAAATCCACCTTCTTTTTTCTAATGCTTTCTTTCAATGTTTTTGGCATAACCCATCTTATTATTTATTTTAGTTTAAAAATAGTGAATTTTATTCTAAAAATAAATTATAAGCTCTAATAAGTATAAAAAATTCTAAATAACTTAATATAATTTGTTATACTTGGATGAAAATTTAATGAGCTTATTTAAAAACTAAAATTTAATGACTCGATTTTTCCCGCTATTATTAGTTTGTTATGAAATAATTAATTATCTAGCCAACGATATGTATTTGCCGGCTTTGCCAAGCCTCATCTCTGATCTTGGGCTCCCTATCGGATTAGCGCAACAAACCGTAACGGCATGGTTTCTCGGTGCCAGCGCATTTCATTTATTATGGGGTCCCATCTCGGATCGGTTTGGCAGAAGAACTGTCCTGCTGATTGGTGGCGCATTCTTTACGACGGCTACATGGGTTTGTGTCTTCTCCTCGACCCTAAGTAGCTTACTCATTGCACGGTTTATTCAAGGCGCCGTCGTATCTACATTAGGAACTGCCGCTTATGCAAGCATTTATGAAAGTTATCATCGAAAAAAATCGATACAAATTTTAACTTTGATGAGCAGTGTCGTGATGTTAGCACCGGCTATTGGCCCCTTAGTCGGTGGAATCTTTTTACAATGGTTGAACTGGCGCAGTATTTTTGTTTTTTTAGCGTTAAGTGCCAGTATTATTTGGTTGGGCTTATGTTTTATCATGCCAGAAACACTTTCTAGCATGAATCGATTAACCTTCAGATGGTCGAATGTGATCAGTCACTATTCTCAGATACTAAAGAATAAAGCCTTCATATTTAATTTAGTGATTATCAATTTTAATAATTTAGCTAAGGTTGTTTGGATTATCGGTGGACCATTTTTAATTGCTATTCAATTTAAACTGAATATTTTATACTTTGGTTTAATCCAAATTCTGATATTTGGCAGTCAGATACTCGGCGCACAGCTGGTCAAACGAATTATTCATCGTGTGGAAATCAATCGTTTAATTAATCAAGGTCTAAACATTTCCTTTATCGCAAGCCTGCTGGCTCTCGCTTTGAGTTTTATTTTCTCTAATAAACTCATCGGGCTTATTCTTTGCTTAATAATTTTTTGTTTTGGTACTGCACTTTCCAGCCCATTACAGCGACTCTGCATCGAAACCTGTCCAGAACAGCCCATCCAAGCACGTATGAATGTGTATGCCACTTCAATCAGTTTCTTCTGTAGCTTAGGCAGCTTTTTATTTAGTTTTACCTATACAGTTAGTTTGTTTTGGTTTGCGAGCTTATTGTTTATATTCGCGAGTCTCGCCAGATTAATACGTTGGCTTAGCTTAAAATATTTTTTTTGTATTTAATGTTTTATTTTAAAACTGAGATCAATAACGCTTAAGTCTGAATTTTTCTTATGCCAATAATTACGAATCAAGGTATCTATACCAAAGAACTGTGTGTTGATAGTAAAAAATATCTCAGTCATTTATTAATCGGAAAGTTTGGAATCAATCCAAATTTTTTGACTTGGGACCATCTGCTGACGATCAAATTTAATGTGAACGACGCCATTGAAATATATCAAAAAACGCTATCCAAGGAAGAAATTGAAAATGAATTAATCAAACTCGAATGCCAAAACCACCAAAAAGCGTATCTCGCATCCAAAAAATAGCCCGTTAAGTTATGTGATAAACGCGGCTTGATCGGGATTGGTTTGCTTATTACAGTGAACAGCTTCTATTTTTTTATTCTACCTTTATTAAGTGTCACAATGACGATCATCAGTACGCTATGTTTAACTATAATAACCTGCCTAGTTTGTTATTTTATCGCTCCGGTTTTTATCCGCAAAAACCAAGATGATCCCAAACATGATAAAGAATATTCTGCTATAGAACAAAATCTTCAGGAAATAATCACCAAAAAAATTAAAGGGGGAATTGAAGCAGAAACCCAACAAGAAATAAATAACCCTCTACCCAGAATTCGAAATGTATCCAAACCAAGCTCAACAACCCTATTTTTTAAATCTGAAAAAAAAGAGAATTCTATTCATCAAAAACATTCCATAACGTCGTCCATTCTTCTTTTTTATTCAGTTTAATGGCTTCATTTAATGCGACACTCGGTGTATGTGTGAGTTTATTCGTTAAACGATAAGCTAGCTGCTGGATAACCTCTTCTTGTGTATGACCTTTTCTTAATAAAGCTAAGGCTTTTTTGACTTCTGCATCACGAAATTGTTCCGCCTGTTGACGGTAGGCGCAGAGGATGGGTGCAGCCGCTTTTATCTTCATTTTTTCTAGATAGTGTTGAACCTTTTCTTCGATCATACTTTCTGCTTTTAGGGCAGCGGCCTTTCGGCATAGTTGATTTTTCTCGATGAGACGATGCAAATCATCGAGTGTGTAAAGATAGACGTCTTCCAACTCGTTGGCACTCGATTCAATATCCCTAGGCATACCGAGATCAACCATAAATAAAGGACGACGTTTACGTTTCTTTAAAGCCTGTTCTAACATTGATTTCTTAATTAAAGGAAAATCACTTGCGGTGGCAGCCATTAAGATATCCGCTTGATGTAAAAAATAGGGAATAGCATTTAAACAAATCGTTTGGCCAGCTATCGTTTTCCCCAGTTTTTCTGCGGATTGTGGCGTACGATTAGCAATCCAGAAATGACGCACACCTTGTGAAAATAAATGCTTGGCGACTAAAGAAATGGTCTCACCCGCTCCCACCAATAAAACCTTTGTATCCGGCAAATGGGCAAAAATCTGCTTAGCGCACGTCACGGCGGCAAAAGCAAGAGAGACTGGATGCACAGTAATATCTGTCGCACCACGTACCTGTTTACTCACAGAAAAGATATACTGAAATAAACGATTAAAATGTGAACCAACGCCTCCTAAAGAGTGTGCCAGCGTATAAGCCTTCTTTATTTGACCAAAGATTTGCGGCTCACCTAAGATTTTAGAATCTAAACCGCTGGCTAAACGCAATAAATGTCTTAAAGCTTGTTCTTGCTGATAGACGTACCAATGGGATTTTAAGCTCTCTTCGGGAAGTTTCTTATAGTGATAGAGCCAATTTATGGTCGATTTTGCATCCCCATTAATACAATAAAATTCTGTACGATGGCAGGTCGATAAAATCACTGCCTCTTCCGTACGTGTATCCTGCAACAAAGCACGTAAAGAGCTCGCTAAATAATCCTTAGTAAAGCTAAGTTTCTCCAAAACCGTTAAGTCGGCTGTTTCATGATTGATTCCACAAGCGAGTAATTTCATAATAGTGACACGGCTCTCCCCACCAGACTCGCCCATTCCTTTCGATAATGAATATCGATTATTTTAAATCCTGCGGCAGAATATGCTTGCTGCACGGCATTAATTTGTTTAATTAAAATCCCTGCTAATACACAATAGGCATCCGATTTAATTAAGGATCTAAAATAAGTGGCTAAATCCATTAAGGGTTGAGCCAAAATATTAGCAAGCAAAATATCGACGGGTTCTTTCCTTTGAAAATCCATCGGCAAAACAATCTTTAATTTTTCTATAGGTATGTCATTTTGTTCGGCATTTACTCGGGTTGCGGTTAATGCTTGTGGATCGTGATCGATAGCCGTGACCTGTTTTGCGCCACACTTTAGCGCGGCTATTGCTAAGATACCGGAA
This sequence comes from uncultured Rickettsiella sp., assembly GCA_947058615.1. Taxonomy (GTDB): domain Bacteria; phylum Pseudomonadota; class Gammaproteobacteria; order Diplorickettsiales; family Diplorickettsiaceae; genus Aquirickettsiella. The sequence continues at coordinate 48,643 of CAMSHF010000007.1, forward strand.
CCACAACCGTAATCAATCACAGTTTTTTCGTTCAATGGATGATGACTGTCTAACCATTCTAAGCATAAGGCCGTGCTCGGATGTGTACCGGTACCAAACGCTAAACCCGGATCTAAACGAATATTTACAACCGCTTCTACGGGTAGTTCATAAGCACTCGGACAGACCCAAAGCTTTTTTCCAAAACACATCGGTTTAAAATCTTGCAACCACATTCGTTCCCACGCTTGGTCGGCTAATATTTCACTATGAATGGCTAAAATAATTTTTTCATCAAATGATTGTTTCAAAGAACCGAGCAATGCCAGTAATGAAGCTTGTTCATTAAAAACAGCACTAATTTTAACGTATTGCCAAAGTGGCGTACTATCTAAAGGAGGCTCATAGATGCTCTGTGAACTTGAATAGAGAGTCTGTTCCTCCCACGGCTGCCAAGTCACTGATAACGCATTGGCGTTTTCTAGAAAATCACTCACGCTTTCAGTATGTTCACGCCGCGTATTTAAATGTAGTTGTAAGTAACGCATAGAATTACAATGCTAAACGTTGCTCAAGATAATGGATATTAGTTCCTCCTTTAATAAAATTAGCATCGCGCACCAAGGCTTGATGCATGGCAATATTCGTCTGTATCCCTTCGATAACAATTTCATCCAAAGCATTACGCAATCGGGCTATAGCAATTTCACGCGTTTCACCATAGGCAATCAGTTTACCAATTAAGGAGTCATAATAAGGGGGTACAGCATATCCCGTATAAATGGGCGTATCAACACGAATCCCAGGACCACCTGGAGGATGATAGAGAGTAATGGTTCCAGGTGAGGGTATAAATGTTCTTGGATCTTCGGCATTAATTCGACATTCTATCGCGTGACCACGTATTGCGATTTGTTTTTGTTTGTAATTTAACTTTTCTCCTGAGGCAATACGCAATTGCTCAACCACTAAATCAACACCCGTAATCATTTCAGTAATCGGATGCTCGACTTGAATACGTGTATTCATTTCGATGAAATAAAAATGACCCTTTTCGTAAAGAAATTCAAAGGTACCTACGCCCCGATAATTCATATCACAACAAGCCTTAACGCACAACTCACCCATATGTTGGCGTTGTTTTTCAGTAATCCCGACCGCAGGCGCTTCTTCAATCACTTTTTGATGGCGCCTTTGCATCGAACAATCACGTTCACCCAAATGAATCGCATGACCTTGACCATCACCTAAGACTTGAATTTCAATATGTCTTGGATTGGTTAAAAACTTTTCAAGATAGATACTCGCATTTTTAAAATTAGCTTCTGCTTCCTTTCGCGTGAGTGATATGGCATTTAAAAGTGCTGCTTCGCTATGAACCACACGTATCCCTCGTCCGCCACCCCCTCCTGCCGCTTTGATCAATACTGGATAACCAATTTTTTGCGCGATTTTTAAATTTTTTTTATCGTCATTATCTAACTCACCTTCAGAGCCGGGCACGCAGGGAATTTTAGCTTTACGCATCGCCGCAATCGCCGATACCTTATCACCCATCATCTGGATAGTCAGCGGTTCAGGTCCGATAAAAACAAAACCGCTTTGTTGTACACGTTCGGCAAAATCTGCATTTTCAGAAAGGAAACCATAACCCGGATGGATACCCATCGCGTCCGTAATCTCAGCTGCACTAATAATGGCAGGGATATTTAAATAACTGTTCACCGCCGGCGGAGGACCGATACAAACCGTTTCATCAGCTAATTTCACATGCTTTAAATTCACATCGGCTGTCGAATGTAAGGCAACCGTTTGTATCCCTAATTCTTTACAAGCACGTAAAATACGTAAAGCAATTTCACCGCGATTTGCAATAACGATTTTATTTAGCATTATTTTTACCTACTCATTTCTCTAATCTACTCCAACAACGAAACATCCATTAACAAGTTTCTATTCAATAATAAATAAAGCCTGATTGTATTCAACAGGGGTCCCATTTTCTACTAATCGCGCTTTAATCACACCCGCTTTATCCGCTTCAATCTGATTCATCATTTTCATTGCTTCGACAATGCAGAGTACTTCACCAAGCTTCACTGTCTGGCCTAAAGTCACAAAAGGGGCCGCATCTGGACTGGGTGCTAAATAAACAGTCCCTACCATCGGAGAGCGTACTTTATGACCGGTAATTTCAGCACTTGAAGGAGCGGTTGTCTGAACTGAAGAGGTCATTCCATCTGAGGAATTAGGCTGTACCCGTGTCTTAGGCGGTGCAGATAATAAATCGCGCTTAATACGTATCGTCTCATTCCCTTCTGAAAACTCAATTTCAGTCAAACCATGCTCATTTAGGAGTTTAATCAGCTGATTAATTTTTTCTGCATCCATAAAAAAATGGCCTCTTTTTTAAAAAAGAATAGGCCGCTTATTGGAGCATATCTTAACAGACTTTGCTAGTAGGGTATTGTTTCATTTGAAATAGATACGCATAAATCTCTGTCAAAAAATCAATCGCTATGAGTATTTTTTTAAATTTGCTAAGCTTAACGGATATGTCTAAACCCGATTTAAAAACTTCGAAGCGTACCAAGCAACGAACATTGGCTGAAATAAGTTGCACACAATTGTCAGGCGTTGGACCGAAAATAACCCGGTACCTTGCTAAATGTGGGATACATAATCTACAAGATCTTCTTTTTCACTTACCGTTACGTTATGAAAATAGAACCCAGCTCACGCCCATTAAAGAACTACGTCAGGGTACTCATGCGCTCATTAGCGGCATTATTCAGCAGGATACTCATGCTATTAAAAAGAAAAAAAGCTACTCTTTTCAATTAAGCGATGAAACAGGCTGTATCCAGCTACGTTTTTTTAATATGAAACCTAAACAAATTCAACCGTTCAAAAAAGGCTTGCGTTTACTTTGCTTTGGCGAAGTACGTGCTAAAAAAAACCGATTTTTCGAACTTGAAATGCTTCATCCAGATTACGCGTTTTTACGTCATCATAACCCGTTAATTCTACCTCAATATTTAACCAGCGTTTATCCGAGCACACAGGGCATGCCACAACGTCTATGGCATAAACTCATCAGCCAAGTCTTGCATTTATTATTCAGGCAGACTGAAACACAATTAATTAAAAAACAGCAACATTATTTTCCAGAATATTTACCCGAGTCTTTATTAAAACGGATAAAATTTCCTTCACTGTTAGAAGCCCTATATTATATTCATCGTCCTCCCGCCGATGCCCCTTTACAAGAATTAGCCACTGGAAAACATATTATGCAACAACGTTTAGCCTTGGAAGAATTACTGGCTCATTCACTGAGTGTACAACAAATGAAAAAAAAACGTGCCGAAGAGACCGCTCCCCCATTAAAAATAGATCCTGCACTCACGAAACGATTACTAACCGCTTTACCGTTTCAGTTAACTCGTGCACAAAAACGGGTTATTAAAGAAATAAATCAAGATATGCAATCGGTTATTCCTATGCAACGCTTATTACAAGGCGATGTCGGTTCAGGTAAAACGGTAGTCGCCGCCTTTGCAACATTACTAGCCATTGCGAATCACTATCAAGTCGCTTTTATGGCACCTACTGAATTATTAAGTGAACAACATTACCAGCATTTTTATCGCTGGCTAACACCTTTAGGTTTTCATGTCGTCTGCTTAAACTCTGGCTTGCAAGGTAAAGCAAAAAAACAAATTCTCACCGAAATAAAAACAGGTAAAGCTCAGGTTGCCATTGGCACTCATGCACTTTTTCAAGAAGGTGTGCATTTTATCAATTTAGGTTTCATTATTGTCGATGAACAACATCGCTTTGGTGTACAACAACGTTTAGCGCTATGGAAAAAAGGTCAACAAGAAAATCTACAAGCACATCAATTGTTTATGACCGCCACACCCATTCCTCGTACTTTAGCCATGACCAGTTTCACTGATTTAGATATTTCTTTTCTTGATGAATTACCGCCCGGCCGTTTGCCAGTACAAACGATCGTGCTTTCCGATCATCGACGTGCACAAGTGATCGAAAAAGTACGCGCAACCTGTACGCAAAAAAAGCAAGTTTATTGGGTGTGTCCACTCATCGAAGAATCGGATTTGCAACATTATCAAGCCGCCGAAACAACATTCAAAACCTTAAAAGCAAACTTAACCGATCTGCGTTTAGGCTTAATACACGGAAGAATGTCATCCACTGAAAAAGAAAAAGTAATGCGTGACTTTAAAAAAGGCGAGATTGATTTATTGGTCGCTACTTCGGTTATCGAAGTCGGTGTTGATGTCAGTGGTGCTAACTTAATTGTCATAGAAAATTCAGAACGACTGGGTTTAGCACAATTGCATCAATTGCGCGGACGTGTCGGTCGAAGTGAAACAAAAAGTTTTTGTATTTTACTTTATCAATCCTTATCACCCCTCGCCAAAGAACGTTTAGGTATACTGCGAAGCAGTAACGACGGTTTCATGATTGCAAAACGCGATTTAGAATTGCGCGGCCCCGGTGAAATCTGGGGTTTACGGCAAACCGGTTGGCAACAGTTACGCATCGCCGATCTAAAACGGGATCATGATTTAGTCCCGCATGTCTTAAACCTTAGCACTGCACTCCATAGTAAATATCCCTATTTGATACCGCCAATTATTCAACGTTGGGCGACTCCCCAAAGCGAGATACAGTGCAGCAAAGTTTAAACTAACTGATAAAACTAACCTAAATGCGGTTATTGTAAGATCTCATAAAACAATCCGCCGCCAATAGCGTTACAGATATTTTATTAAAATCAACGACAGACTGCATTTTAAAGCGTGTTACGCCTATAAGTTATATCATCATTGGCTTCATAAGCGCTACAAACGCTAATTTCAGATGATGAAATATAAAACCGAGTGGAATTCAGTTTGGAAGCCTTCTTTTCAACAACTTGTTGTTTAAAATCTAAAAAGGCATCCTCTTCTAAAGAGGATACGGTATCTACAGAAAAAGAACGTTTAAAAAAAAAGAATTTAAATCGTAAGTTTTCTTCTTTTAATTGATTATATAATTCTGGGTCGGTATTAACTTTTTTATCTCGCATTTTCTTCCCTAAAAATTTTAGACTTCAGAAGCTCAAACCATTATCTCCAAATTTTTTATATTTTTTTAATTCATTTAATTACTCCGTTTTTTTCTTCTTAGGGAGATACAAATCAGTAATCGTTCCCTCAAAGATTTCACTGGCTAACATCACTGTCTCAGAGAGTGTGGGATGCGGATGTATAGTCAATGCAATATCTTCTGCCTCACAACCCATTTCGATGGCCAATGCCATTTCAGCAATGAGTTCGCCGGCATTAGGGCCCACTATGCCTGCACCCAAAATGCGTTGCGTTTTGGGATCAAATAATAATTTAGTTAAACCCTCATCACGCCCTTGCCCTAACGAACGACCGCTCGCTAACCAAGGAAAAACCGCTTTTTCATAAGCGATATTTTTCTCTTTAGCAATTATTTCAGTTAAACCAACCCAAGCAATTTCTGGATCGGTATAAGCAACCGAAGGAATACAACGCGGTTCAAAAAAGTGTTTTTTTCCAGCAATAACCTCTGCGGCAACACGCCCTTCCGCCGATGCTTTATGCGCTAACATCGGATTACCCACGACATCGCCAATAGCAAAGATATGTGGAATATTCGTTCTTAATTGATTATCGACAGGGATAAAACCTTGATCAGTCACATTGATTCCTATCGCTTCAGCACCGATAAGTTTTCCATTAGGCTGACGACCTACAGCCGATAAAATTCGATCAAATCGTTTTGGTTTAGAGTTTTCTTGACCTTCAAAAGTCACCCATAAACCCTCTTTTTTCGCTTCAACCTTGGTTACTTTTGTTTTTAATAAAAACTGATACTGTTTTTGTAAACGTTTATATAAAGGCATGACAATATCCTTATCCGCACCATTAACGATCATATCGCCCGCTTCTACCACCGTAATATCACTGCCCAGAGCATAATAAACGGTAGCCATTTCCATACCGATGATGCCCCCTCCTAACACTAAGAGGCTCCCTTTGATTTCTTTTAATTCAAGTGCACCCGTTGAATCCATAATCCGCGGATCATTAGGCAAAAAAGGTAAACGTATCGGCTGCGAACCCACCGCAATAATGGCGTGTTCGAATACAATTTTTTGTTTTCCAACGGTTAATTCATTTTTTCCAGTAAATTGTCCTTCCCCAAAAATACATTCAACTTTACGTTGTTTAGCTAATAACGATAACCCGCCCGTTAATTTTTTTACGATGCTGTCTTTCCAATTCCGCAATTGCTTGACATCAATTTGGGCTTTGCCAAAACTCACACCAAACTCGGCCATGGCACTGGCCTCTTCAATAACCTTTGCCGCATGTAACAAGGCTTTGGAGGGAATACAGCCAATATTTAAACAAACTCCACCTAAAGTCGATTCTCTTTCAACTAATATAACTTTTTTACCTAAATCCGCCGCGCGAAACGCAGCACTATAACCTCCAGGTCCACTGCCCAATACGAGTACTTCGGTTTTTTTAATTTCTAGTTCAGCCATATTTTCCTCAGAAGTAATTTATAAATAAACAATATAAGTGTTTTTGTTTGAGAATATCACAATAACCAACGACGTATGTCTGATAAGCAGGCCGTTAAGTGCATAATAAAACGAGCCCCTTCCGCGCCATCAATCACACGATGGTCATAGGATAATGACAAAGGCAACATTAAACGCGGCACAAACTCGCCATCTTGATAAATGGGTTTGAGCTGCGCTTTAGAAACACCTAAAATAGCGACATCCGGTAGATTAACGATCGGTGTAAATGCCGTACCACCAATGCCACCTAAACTAGAAATAGTAAATGAACTGCCTTGCAAATCGGCACCCGCCAATTGCTTTGCACGTGCTTTTTGACTCACAGCGCCTAATTCTTGCGCTAATTCTAAAAGACTTTTTTTATCCACATCGCGTATTACAGGGACCACTAAGCCTTCGGGTGTATCGACGGCAATTCCAACATGATAATATTTTTTTAGAATTAATTCCTCGCCATTGGCCGATAAAGACGCGTTAAAAGTTGGAAAGGCTTTTAAGCTAGTCACTACGGCCTTCATAATAAACACTAAGGGCGTTAATTTAACATTTTGCTTGGTAGCAAAACCCGCTTGGGCTTTGCGGAAAACCTCCAATTCAGTAATATCGGCCTCGTTAAATTGAGTCACATGCGGAATCAACAACCAATTACGATGTAAATACTGTGCCGTTAATTTTTTAATCCGTGATAAGGACTGAGTTTCTGTTTTTCCAAATTGATTAAAGTCGATTTCAGGTGCTTTAGGTAAGCCCAGTGGACTATTAAAACTTTGATTAAGCTGTGATTTAACAAACTTTTGTAAATCTTCCTTGATAAGTCGGCCTTTTTGACCTGTTCCTTTAATTCGATTGAGATCAATACCAAACTCTCGCGCTAAGCGTCGAACACCCGGTCCGGCATGAATATCTCCCTGATCTTCATCCCCATCTTCTGACACTTCGTCTTTATTAGTGAGTTCCGGTTTGGATTTTTGGGTAATATCGGCGCTCAATTTTCTTTCTTTCTCTACATTCTCTTTCTCTGCATTCGGTGCAACTGCCGTTTCAGTTAATTTTTCAACCGACGTGCTCGCTTCTTCTGTTTCCAATATAGCAATCAAATCACCTTTAGAAACGTTATCACCCACTTTAACCTTTAATTCTTTTAACTTTCCAGCGATAGGGGATGGAATATCCATCGAAGCTTTATCACTTTCTAATGTAATTAACGCCTCTTCAACCGCAATATCTTGGCCTATTTTAACAGGTATTTCGATAATGGCTGCGGCAGCAACATTACCTAAATCCGGAACATGTATTTCTTTTAAACTGGACAAATTATTTCTCCTCGATACGCTTTGCATTTGAGTTTTTATCTAGGTTGCCGTTCAATTCGTAAATCTTAGGTTATACTCAACGCTAATCGTGACTCTTTCCAAAAATCCCACTTGAAATTTAAATAGTAAAAGGATTGGGTTTTTCAGGATCAATGGCATATTTCTTAAGTGCCTGTTTAATCTCAGTGGTACTGACTAAACCCTCAGCCAATAAAGCATATAAACTGGCAATGACAATATAATAACGATTCACTTCAAAAAATTGTCGTAAATTTTCGCGTGTGTCACTCCGTCCATAACCGTCGGTACCCAGCACGACATAAGGTGCTTTAAAAAATCCACGAATTTGATCGGCATTTAAACGAACATAATCAGTAGCCGCAACAACGGGCCCTAATCGATCGTCGAGACATTCACCGACATAACTTTGTTGTTCAGGTTCATTAGGGTGTAATAAATTATGACGTGTCACACTTAAGGCTTGTTTACGTAATTCTGAAAAACTGGTTACACTCCAAATATCCGCTGTCACACCAAAGTCTTTTTTTAATAACTCTCCAGCGGCTATCACTTCATTTAAAATTGTACCTGAGCCTAATAACTGCACATGACGTTGACTCGGTTTAGTTTCAGAAAATAAATACATCCCTTTGATAATACCTTCCTGATGCGCTTCATTAAATGGAGGATGCAAGTAATTTTCACTCATTAAGGTCAAATAATAAAACGCATTTTCCTGATTCTGAATCATACGTCGCAAACCCTCTTGTATCACGACAGCTAATTCATAACCGAAACAAAGGTCATAAGTCACGCAATTGGGTACCACTGAAAAAAATAAGAGATTATGCCCATCTTGGTGTTGCAATCCTTCACCTGCGAGTGTTGTTCTGCCCGCTGTTGCACCTAAAATAAAGCCGCGTGCTTGCATATCCCCCGCACCCCATACAAAATCTCCTACGCGTTGATAACCAAACATTGAGTAGTAAATGTAAAAAGGAATCATAATTAAATTATTCGTACTATAAGAGGTAGCCGCCGCTATCCACGAGCAAAATGCGCCCCCTTCATTAATTCCTTCTTCTAATAATTGACCTTGTTTATCTTCACGGTAATACATTAATTGACCCGCATCGACCGGGTCATAGCGTTGACCCACTGGAGAATAAATTCCAATCTGACGGAATAAACCTTCCATACCAAAAGTACGTGATTCATCAGGGACTATCGGAACAATACGGGGACCTAAGATTTTATCTTTTAACAAATGACGAAGAATTTCCACAAATATCATCGTCGTAGAGATTTCCCGTTGCTTTGATCCAAGTAAAATATTTTTAAACTGACTTAAGGGCGGTGCACTTAAACTTTCGTCTGCACGTATCCGACGTGCGGGTAAATAACCCCCCAGTTTTTTTCGTTGTTCTTTTAAATAATTGATTTCCGGACTTTTTTCATTAGGGACGTAAAAACTCAAATTTTCAATATCCGTATCACTTATCGAAAGTTGGAAACGATCCCGAAATACGCGTAATTCTTCTTCAGTCATCTTTTTTTGTTGGTGTGTAATATTCTGACCTTCACCTGCCGTACCCATACCATATCCTTTAATGGTTTTGGCTAAGATAACGGTAGGCTGACCCTGATGTTCTACAGCGGCTTTATAAGCGGCATAGACTTTTTTAATATCGTGGCCGCCGCGTCTTAAAAGCCAGAGTTGCTCATCACTCATATCGGCAACCATTTCTTTTAATTCGGGATATTTTGCAAAAAAGCGCTCACGGATATAAGCACCATTTTTAGCGCGGAAATTTTGATATTCACCATCGATGGTTTCCATCATTAATTGAGGTAATAAGCCGTGCTTATCTTTTTTGAATAACGGATCCCAAGCACTCCCCCATAACACTTTGATCACATTCCAACCGGCACCGCGAAATACACTTTCTAGCTCTTGCACTATCTTGCCATTTCCTCGCACAGGTCCATCCAGTCGTTGCAGGTTGCAGTTAATCACAAAAATGAGATTATCTAATTTTTCACGCGCAGCAATACACAATGCCCCGAGTGATTCCGGTTCATCCATTTCTCCATCGCCACAAAACATCCATACCTTTCTACGCTCTTGATTTTCTAAAAGTCCACGATTTTGTAAATATTTTAAAAAGCGCGCCTGGTAAATGGCTTGCATGGGCCCTAAACCCATGGAGACGGTTGGAAATTGCCAAAATTCTGGCATAAGCCAAGGATGTGGATAAGAAGAGATCCCCTTTCCCCCAATTTCTTGACGAAAATGACTTAATTGTTCTTTTGTTAAACGCCCTTCTAAAAAAGCGCGCGCATATATACCTGGTGAAGAGTGCCCTTGGATATATAATAAGTCACCACCGTGTTGCGTATTAGGTCCATGAAAAAAATGATTAAAGCCCACTTCATATAAGGTTGCTGCCGAGGCATAAGTGGCAATATGACCCCCTAATTCGGAAGAAATTTTACCCGCTTGTAACACCATCATCACCGCATTCCATCGGATTAATGCGGCAATACGTTTCTCAAGCTTTTCATCTCCCGGGAAAGAGGGTTCTAATTCCACAGGAATGGTGTTCACATAAGCAGTATTGAGACCTACCGATAAATCTAAACCACGTTGACGCGCTTTATTGACCAGCTGTTGGATAAGAAATTGTGCCCTATCTGCACCTTCATACTTTAAAACAGATAATAGGGCATCGATCCACTCTTTGGTTTCAAGTGGGTCCTTATCTAAGTAAGGAGTTTGCTGCGTCATATGAGGCTTACCTTTAGAAAAATATTCTTTTATTCTTTATGCGCTTGCACTTGAGTTTTTGTTTATAACAGCACACCCAGCGTAACCGCGAATACAATAATTAAAAAGAGAATTAAATCGCGATCGATCAGTTTTAATGCGGAATCATAATTTTCATTTGTAAACTCTGCCGTCTCGTCTAAACCCAATGCAATACGACCACTTTTTTCAATTAATTCTCGATTAAATGAGGTATCCCTCAATAAATAATCCAGACAAAATTGGCTAGTTTGGACAAAATTTCCTGCTAAAGCAAATAAAATTGAAAATAAACGTACCGGTAACCAATCCAATAATGATCGAACTTGTTGAGCATATTTTCCTAAAGCGGGATAACTGGGATCGATATGTGCAGAACGTTCAACTAAACGATACACTAATGCTGCAATAGGACCTAATAACGCCATCCAGAAAATCACTGCAAACAAGGATTCATTAGCTTGCCAAAATATCGGCTGATGAATTTCTTTAGTATCGAAAATGTTAATAGGCCCTAAACAATAAAAAAGTACCGCCGCACCCACTAAAAAGGCTAATAGACCTTGGATAAAGGCAGCACTTAAAAAATAAATCACCGTGATTGGAATAACGATAGGTAATATGACGAGCAATAAAGGAATAAAATAATGTTGTGCCCAGTTATAATTTTTAGTGATGTCATTAATTTTACTGACATATTGCTCAAACCAATTAAAGCGAGCAAGAAGGTTACCTCGATGTAAAAAGCGCTCGAGTCCTAAGCATAATAGCAATGAAATAAATGTCATGATCTTCCTCCGGGCATCCTGCCCATTATTGAGAGATTATTATTCGTATTGAAAAGACATAGTTTAGTCTACTCGCATCTTTTCATTCAAGGCCAAAGGTGTAGGATAGCGTAATACCACCCAATAAGATGAACCCACAAATGTCAAAATAGTGACCGCTTGAATCAAATAATTGGCTTTATCGCCAATTAAAGCGGGTGTTGTTTCCGCGGCTAAATAAGCAATCAATAAAGAGAACTCACTGGCTTGACCTAAACGTACACCCACTTCGCGAGCAATATATTTTTTTTCGCCCGACATTTGCAATAATACCTGAAATAACCAAGGTTTAATGAGTAACACCAATCCGGCTAGTAATAAGGCCGGTATAAATACCATCGGTAAATAATGTAAGTCAAAACTTGCCCCAATAGCAAAGAAAAACATAATTAAACAAAAATCGCGCAATGGTTTTAAATTATCCGCAATAAAAACAGCAATCGGTCCTTCAGCGATCGACACCCCCGCTAAAAAAGCACCTATTTCTGCAGATAAACCCAATGCGCGTGATAATTCCGCTAATCCTAAACACCAACCGAGTGCAACCAAAAAAAGATATTCTTGTACCCGATCAAAACGAACAAATAATTTACTAATAACATAACGTTGTACAACAAAAGCAAAAGCGAGTAAGGAAGGAAATGTAACTAAAGTTAAAATGAGATCCGCCCATTTTGAACCGGTCAAATGTGCACCATGAACAAATAACAACATACCGATGGCTAATAAGTCTTGTAGTAACAAAACACTGATCATCGTTTCACCAATCGGTTTATGATGTAATGCGAGTGTAGGCAATAATTTGAGACCGATAATCGTACTGGAAAAGATTAAGCTGGCGCCTATTAACAAACTTTCTAAGAGAGTGAAACTAAATAAATAACCCACGGCAAAACCCAATGCAGTAAACAACGCACTAAAGACTAAGGTAACCAATGCGGTTTTACGCAAGCTTCGATAAAACTCTTGAGGGGTTAAATCCAAACCGACTAAAAATAACAAAAAGATAATACCGATATCACCAATACCGCGTGCTAAACCTAAATTAGGCACTAATTTCAAACCACTCGGACCTAAAATTAAGCCTAATAAAATATAAGCCACTAAGAGGGATTGGCGTGTGTGGAGTGCAATCGTCGCTAATACGGCCGCACCGGTAAAAATAACAAAAATAGAAAAAACAAAACTATGATCCATTACTCCTCCAGGCAAAGCAAAGAAGCGTTACCTCCGGCTGCCGTTGTATTGATGGATAATGAGCGCTCCAAGCATAAACGAGGTAAATAATAGGGTCCCCCTGCTTTAGGCCCCGTTCCTGAAAGACCTTCACCACCAAAAGGTTGTACCCCCACAACCGCACCAATCATAGAACGATTAACATACTGATTACCGACATGAACCTGACGTGAAATCGTCTCCACGGTATGCTGTATCCGGCTTTGTATCCCTAAGGTCAAACCATATCCCGTGCGGTTAATCGCATGGATCACTTGTTCACGATCCTTAGCCGCATAACGGATAACATGTAAGATAGGGCCAAAAACTTCTCGCTTTAAAAGATCCAAATGGCTTAACTCAAATAAACTGGGTGCAAAAAAATGCATTGGATCTAATCCAGAAGGAAGCTTACATTGATAAATTAATTTTGCTTCTTGAGACATGCGATCAAAATGTTCTTGTAAGGTTTTCTTGGCAGCACTATCGATGACGGGACCTACATCCGTAGATAATTCATTCGGATCGCCTATTTTGAGTTCAACCATTGCACCTACAAGCATTTCAATCAGCGAGCCAGCCATCTCCTCTTGAACAAACAACACACGTAATGCCGAACAGCGCTGTCCGGCACTACCAAAAGCTGAATTTAATACGTCAACGACAACTTGCTCCTTGAGCGCCGAGGTATCCACTATCATCGCATTCTGCCCACCTGTCTCAGCAATAAAAGGTAAAATACCCCCTTCGCGACTTGCCAAACCCTGATTAATTTCACGGGCTGTTTCGGTGGATCCGGTAAATACAATGCCTTTAATACGTGGATCAAAGGTTATTTTAGGCCCCATGTCGGCACCACTGGCCGGTAAAAGTTGCAATACCTCTCCTGGAATTCCTGCTTCATGCAAAAGTTGCACAGCCGCCATTGCTATTAAAGGAGTTTGACTGGCAGGCTTAGCAATCACTGTGTTACCTGTCACTAAAGCCGCCGTCACTTGACCAATAAAAATTGCTAAAGGAAAATTCCATGGACTAATACAAGCGATAACGCCTCGGCCTTGCATACTTAACCAATTTTCCTCACCGGTGGGTCCAGGCAATAATTGAGGATTTAAATCTAAACGAGCACGCATGGCATAATAACGACAAAAATCAACGGCTTCGCGCACTTCAGCCAGTGCGTCATTCAATGTCTTCCCACCTTCTTTAACAGCGAGTGCCATAAACTCACTTAAACGCCGTTCAAACAGATCCGCCGCACGTTCTAAGCAAGCCGCTCGACTCTCGATTGATGTATTGGCCCAAGTAAAGTTTATTTGATGCGCATGGCTTATCGCCTGTTCCAACTGTTCACTCCTTGCCAAACTGACCTGTCCAACAATTTCCTGAGGATTAGCGGGATTGCAGACAGCACGTGTTTTTTCACCTTCTACTAAAACGCCCTTAATTAAGGGGCCCGCAACATAAGATTTTTTAGCCGCCACTTCAATTTCACTGGCCAGTGGTTCCCAAGTTTGGCTATCAGAAAAATCGATACCTCGAGAATTTTTTCGTCCGGGTTCATAGATATCTTTTGGTAAAGGAATTTTAGGATGCGGAATTTCATCTAACTGAGAGCATTTTTGTATGGGATCCTCTAACATTTCTTCAATAGGAATGGTCGGATCAATGATACGATTAACAAAAGAAGTATTTGCACCATTTTCTAATAAACGTCTCACTAAGTAAGCCAGCAAATCTTCATGTCCCCCGACAGGCGCATAAACACGACAAGGAATATTAAGATGCGGAAGGCCTACAATATGATCATACAAAGTATAACCCATACCATGTAAACATTGCAGTTCAAAGTCGCGATTCTCTCCTGCCAACTCAAGTACTGTTGCTAAGGTATAGGCATTGTGTGTCGCAAACTGCGGATAGATTTCACTCGTATGGGCTAATAGTTTTTTTGCACAGGCAACAAAACAAACATCGGTCGCTACTTTACGCGTGAAGACTGGATAGGATTGTAATCCCTTTAATTGTGCATTTTTAATTTCATTATCCCAATAAGCGCCTTTGATTAATCGAACCATCCAACGTTTTTTTTGTTTTTTGGCTAAATCAATCAACCAATCGATCACAGAAGATGCGCGTTTTTGATACGACTGAACGGCCAAACCAAAGCCTTCCCAATGCGCTAAATCCGGATCACAAAATACCGCGCCGATAATATCCAAAGAAATATCTAAACGCTCCGCTTCCTCCGCATCGACTGTCAGTGTGATGTGATTGTCTTTTGCCGCTAATGCTAATTTTTTTAACTGCTTAATTAAAAAAGGAACCACTGTCTCTTTTTTTGCAAACTCATAACGTGGATGTAACGCCGATAATTTTACTGAAATACCCGGTGCATCATTCAACGCTTTACCTAATGCGACTTTACCAATCTCCTTAATTGCGTTTTGATAGGCTTGAAAGTAACGCTCCGCATCTTTTGCAGTACGTGCGGCCTCACCTAACATATCGTAAGAAAAACGATAGCCTTTCTCTTCAAAAGCTTTGGCCCGCTTCAACGCTTCATCAATTCCCTGACCCATCACAAATTGACGCCCTAACATCTGCATGGCTTGTTTGACGGCCTTGCGAATAATAGGGGCACTCGTCCGGCCCACAAAACGACGGAGTACACTACTTAGACCCGTCGTTTGCTCTGACTTCAATAACTTGCCAGTTAACACTAAGCCCCACGTACTGGCATTGACAAAAAAAGAACTACTTTGGCCCAGATGCGAAGCCCAATCGGCATTAATAATTTTATCCTTTAATAAAGCATCCACGGTATCTTTATCGGGTATACGTAATAATGCTTCGGCTAAGCACATCAGAGTGATACCCTCCTCACTCGATAGATCATATTCATATAAGAAGGCATCTAAACCGCCTTTGGACAAACGCTGCGCACGAATTTTCTCTATGAGTTCAGCCGCACGTCGTGCTATTTTTTCGGTCACATTGCGAGGTAGCGCGGCCTGCTCTAATAAATGCTTTACGCAAATCGTCTCATCGGCGTAATAAGCTTTAGCTATCGCCAAACGTAACGGATTTTTTTTAACAGAATTTAAAGGAAACGACATTCGAACCCCTGTAAAATTTAACAATTATTTTTTTTATTTATTAATGCATGAATCGCTATTTTCGGCGGAACTACTGCACACTACTTTTTTTATTATGATTATGCGGCTAATCGTACATGAGCTCATCAAGCGGGGTTTGCACCCTTGAACCTCCATTTTGGATCAACTCACATAAGACATCAGTAATACAAAGATAACGTAAAACATTCGGTGTCACTTCATCAAAATTTGCTTTAACCCCAAGCAAAGATTGCTCAATTTCGTTAAAACTCACACCAATTCCATAACCTAAACAAAGTGAACAAAGTTGGTCAGCACGGCGAGCGATCGCAGGGAGTAATCCCACTTCAGAAAAAACCTCATCATAAGTAATGGCTCTACCTTTTAATGTAAAATTTGCGCGTAATGCCTTAGCGATGGAATGTAATGCTTTCTTTAATTCCACAGATTTATTCCTTCCACCAGGGTATCGCTATCTTGCGAGGGCCGGCCAATACGGTACGAAACCAACGTAAAAAAACCGTGACAGAAAAGCCATAACGTTCTAATAGGCCAAAAAACGCCATCGCGACGATAGCTAATAGGAAGCTCCAAACGCGAATATGTATCAAAAATAAAAGTAACGGAAAAGCGGCACGTGCATCGATCAAAAAGAACCGTGGTATACGTGCTGAATCTCGCCAATGTGCTGCTGTAGGAACTCGCGCCATAGTATTCCTTTCGCCCTTATAACCCCATCTGATTAATATTCTATCATTATAAGGCGGGAATCATACAGCAACTAATAGCAGATTTAAAGCGAGAATAAAGTAAAAATTTCGCGGGGAAAAGCCAAAATGTGTCAATTCTGAAAGCTTACAATAAGACCTATTTAACCCACTTTAACAAAAATAAACGGTGCCTTCATGCTCGACCGGAAAGCATTCCCAATTTCATCGACAACACCGCTTCGCCGTAGCACTTTATTTTCGGCATAAATCTAGCGAACTAAAAATCTCATAATTCAAATTGTCACCCTAGTTAGGATGGACACATCGAGCAAACCAAAAAAGTTGCAAAATAAACTTATTTTGTGCCAATATTAATCGACGGTAGGTTCTTAGCACCAACAGGGAATTTATTTTTCTACGTCAAATTACAGAAATACCAATTTTAAAATGGAGTTTTTTATGCGATCGACTAGAAAAAAGGTTCGATTTTCTGATGAAAGTAACAGTAAAGATTATCCTCAAACGACGGATCTTTCTGCTAGTTTTTCTGGTATGGTTGTAGATGAAGCTCGTAATGCGGTTGGCGCTACTGGTGCAACACCTAAACAGTTCGATAGCGCCCTGAAAAAGAAAGTTAACGAAGCCAAGCAAATTGAGATAAAGAAAAATACAGCTTTTCGTGAATATTTATTATCCGATGAAAAAATATCCACTGGCCTAGGGTCATTTACTCACTACCTTACATCGCACTCAGCGTGGACTGAAGCTGAAGCGACGATTAATCAGATGAAAAAAAAAGCTAAAATAGCAGATTCGTCGTTACAAAGCGTCCCCCAAGTTCACAGGAGTAATTCTCATTCCTTCTTCTACGACTCGTCAGAATCTTATTCAGTAGAACCAGAAGGAAAGACAACCTCTTCTAGTCAGAGTACCTGGAATAGTCCGCGTTGAAGAAAAAATAATTTTTATTTTTAAAAATACTCATCAAAATACTCATCCCACCATTTTTTGTTTTAATAGTTTTTTCGGAAATTGCCGCTATTCTTGTAAGCTGCATCTTTTTTTTCATAACCCAACGTATCATTCACCTCCTTACTACAAAAACTTCAGTTAACACTTAAAAAATCATCGCTTGCAAACCAGGAACGATCATTCATCTTAGTAACAATACGAGAGAAAGATAATTAAACGTTAAGCCGAATGCTAATAGATTCTATGCATAATTTAGTCAACATAACTGTTAAATTCCAACCTCACATTATTAAGAAATAGATTCCTAATAATTGCTAAATTCAATGAAATTGATTACAATCCTTGGCCCTTAGGCCGAATAGCTCAGTCGGTAGAGCAGAAGACTGAAAATCTTTGTGTCGGTGGTTCGATTCCACCTTCGGCCACCAGATAAATCAAACACTTACATCACTTTCAAACTTTCCAAAAAATTTGTCTGCGCGACTTTTGCGCGACACCTGATTTTACATGGCTCTTTTAAGCACCGTGAGTAACGGTATACCTTGCCCTACTCCACAAACTTTATTTGCAGCATGAATTAAATTACTTAATTCCGCTTGTGAGTAATGAGTAGTCATACGACTACTTTTATGTCCTAATAAATCTTGGCGATCTTCGAAGCTTACACCTGCTGCACGTAACCGCCGCCCAAAAGTATGTTTAAGATCATGCACTCGCACCTTTGGTAATCCTGCACGAGCACTTGCCTTTAACCATGCCGAATTAAGCATACGCGTAGTGGGTTTCCCTAAATAAGTAAAAACATATTTAGGATGGATACTACGAACCTGATTAATTACAGAATGCGCAATATCATTTAAAACAACTAAGCGATCTTGACGATTTTTCACAAACTTTCCAGGAATGATGAATACTGAACTCCCATTTAAGCGAACTTCCCATTGCCACTGCAACTTGCATACTTCTTGATCGCGACATCCTGTATTAACAGCAAACAATGCCATTCGCCTCAAGTGTACAGGCAACTCATTAAATAAACGTGCTTGCTCCTGTCGATCTAACGGGTAAGGTTGCTGTCTATCTAACTCGGAAAATAACCGGATTTTAGGAGCAACAGCTATCCAAGTTAAACCATACTCATCTAACCATTCACTAGCCGCTAAATTTAAAATTCGACGAACAATCTGTAACCCATGGTTAATCGTTTTCGTCTTTACACCTTCTTTTCGACGAACACCTATATAAGACTGCAAAGTCCCCATATGAATTCCGTCTAAAGGTAAACCTCCTATGAACTTATCAAGTATCCTAATGTTACCTGCATCAACATGAAGACTTGCTTTATGTTGATGTTCCATCAAATATTTAGTCGCTGCTTCCTGAAAAGTCCGCTTTGGTCTTATTCCATAGACACTGGCTTGACGAATCTGTTCAAGACGTCGAATTAAGTAACGTTCGGCTTCTTCGAGCAAGCCTGATCCAGTGCTTTCTGAAATGCGACGGCCGTTGACTTTTTTGTTAATGTGCCAAATGTTCCCGCGTTTAACGAGTCCTGGCATTTTTTTTCTTCCCATGGTTGTCCCCTTTTAAATGGAGGACAACCCTTACATTGCTTATAATCATCCACCCACGCATCTAAATCAAGTCGATCAAATGCAATTCCTATTTCCCCAATTGGAATTACTGTTAAATAAGGCCTCACTTCTTCATTAAATCGATGTCGATCCATACCTAAATAATTCGGTGCGTCCCGTAAACGAATGAGTCTTGGCTGCATATTCTTATCCTTATTTTTAAATTACCTGTTAACCAGATTACTAAAATTATTCGCAACACAGGTTGCAAGAATCTTATATAGACTTGTTTGGTTCATATTCATAAAAAAAATAAATGGAGTGGATAAGTATGGAGATAAACGCTTTTGAGATATTTATTCAATGTTGTGGAACAGTAGAAAAGGCGGCCAGTATTTTGAAAACCTCACATCAAAATGTCAGTTCTATGCGAAATGGTCGTACTTGGATAAATCCTAAATTTGCACGAAGAGTTGTAAAATATTTGTGGGAACAAGCGAAATATAAGGTAGATCCTTTAGATTTAATCTCGCCGATAGAGCGAAATGAATTGAAGTCGTTATCGCTGCCTTTTACGCATCACCCTATTAAATTAATGAATGTTTCGATAACTCATGTGAAATGTGATTTTTCAGTTTCTAGTTTAGCCTATCCAGCACAAGGTCCTTTAAATCAATTCAGACCTATTATTATCGATGAAAATCAACAACTCATAGCCAATCCAAGCACTTATTTTGTTTATCAGCAACAGAATAAAAAAACAGTTCCTGCTTGGCACTTTTCTTTATCCGATCTACTAGCAAAAAAATATGAGTCGGCTGTACTCGTGCAAACTTTTTTAATCTGTGAACGCGCTGCTATTGGAATTGCGACGAAAAAATATTTAGGAAACCGCCAAGGTCCTCGTTTTCACAAACCGATTCGTCGAAATTTCGACGAAATAAAAGGAAGAACAGATGAATTGATAGCTGCTTTACTTGGCTTTGGTTGCAAAGACAGTTATCGCTACGCTGAGAAAATTCAATTACTCGGCAGTTCTGAACTGGTAAAAGCCGTTGATGAAGGAAAGCTAAGAACTTCCGCAGCAGCACTCCTAACTCGCTTCACTCATAGAAAACAACAAAAAATATTAACTTTAGATATAGATTTAATAAGGCAAGATCATGATGGTAGTTGGCCAACGGTACTCGGTGTAGCGGAGGTAATGAAGTAAAACGAGAGCCAGCTTGAGTTAAACGAAATAGACCATGACGACGATAAAAAATCCGCTCATGTTGTAATAGATTATGCTGTATTAATTTATTAACTATTTGGTAGTTACGCGGTTTTCGTAAAGCAAAACGTTCGTTGATCTGGGGTATTTCGCAAAAACCAAATTCATTAATAAATTGTAAAATGGCTACATCACGCGATGTTAATTTCAAAAAGAATCTTCCTAATTATTCTTATAATTAAAAAGTGGACCCCATTTTACGAAAAGAAGCAAGTTATTTAGAATAAAAAATTTAATCAAAAACAGAAGTTATCCACATGAGGGGATTCCTCAAAAAATCCAACGATTGTGGGTAACTTCTGTCCTTCCTTCAGTTTTATTATTATTATTTTTCACTTTTTATTTTCTAATTTATCTTCGCTCACCCGCCCAATAGCCATGACCTCAGTTTTACAAGACTCGAAGAGACGATGGAAAAGTGAGGTCATGGCTAGCTTTCACAGCGTGAAATGGGCGGGGATCCCTGTTAAATCAAGCCAAAAGGCATTTTAGAGTCTACTCTAATCAAGTTATAGAACGCAGTATAGGCCGCAATTTCAGCCAATAAGTATGACCTAATTTTTAGACAATTTCAGTCTCATCAAACAATTTCTTATCACCTTCAACAATTGCTTTAGCATTAGCAGTAATTTTTTCAAACGACCAATTCCACCAAGCTAGATTAATTAATTTATGAATCGTTTCATCATCAAATCGTTTACGAATCAATTGAGCAGGATTACCACCAACAATTGCATAGGCTTCGACATCTTTGGTTACAACGGCTTGCGATGCAATAATGGCGCCATCACCCACTTTTACTCCAGGCATGATCATCGCATCATAGCCAATCCAAACGTCATTGCCGATGATCGTGTCTCCTTTATAATCGGGTGTAAGCGGCACATCTTGCCATTCACTACCAAACACACGAAACGGGAAACTCGAAAAACCATCGGTGGCATGATTAGCTCCATTCATAATGAAGCGTACATTAGTGGCTATTTGACAGAACTTGCCGATAATCAGCTTATCGCCAATGAAGTCGAAGTGATACAACACATTTTTGTTAAAATTCTCAACGTTTTCAGGATCATCATAGTAGGTATAGTCGCCTACGATAATGTTCGGGCTCTTTACAATATTTTTTAAAAAGCATAGCCGAGCTATATTAACCATGGGAAATTTAATATTTGGATTAATGATATTCTCTTTTCTCTTGTAATTCACTTGCTCCTCCGGTTCAATCTATATAAAACATGTCGACTAAGAGGGCTATTTTTTGGTAGCTTTGGGTGATCAAAATCGTCTTGTGGATTATGACGCATACCGATTTTTTCCATTACACGACGCGATCTTATATTATTTTCTACGGTAAATGAAACAACTTCTTCTAACTTCAGTGTAGTGAAAGCAAAATCGACTACGGATTTTGCAGCCTCGGTAGCATAACCCTTTCCCCAATATTTAGAATCTAATCGCCAAGCAATTTCAATAGTAGGCGTAAAATGCGCCTCAATTGAAGGAATCAACAACCCAACAAAACCTATAAATTTACCATTTGATCTTAATTCCATAGCATATGCAGTAAAACCATACTTTTCATAGTGATTATTAAAAAGTTGAATTAAGTTTTTTGTTGCAACTCGATCTCCAATTTTAGGCAGAAATTCACAAACTAAAGGATCTTGATTAATCGCTGACATGGAATCAAGATCTTGTTCTTTCCAAGTTCTAAGTATTAAACGCTTTGTTTTCAAGATAATCATAGGCTTTAATTCGATAAATGTATGGTATTGGCTAGTAGACTTCCCAAAAATCCGAATAAATTCATGGCACTAGAAAATACAGCTACTTTAATACCTGTAGAAGCATTAGATGATTCTATCGCTTTACGATGCAAAGTATAAAAAATCAGGCCTGTGCTCAACATAAATAATGATAAAAAGAAAATAACTATTTTGAATTGTTTAGGAATTAATACAAAACACAATGCAGTCAAGATGGCAAAAACAGTACTCATCTTTAAACCTTCTCGAATAACTTGATCTAACTTAGAAATGAAGCAACGAATAAGATTGGTGCCGATAATAAAACCAGCATAGCTTATAGCTTGTAAGCATCCAAACAGGATTATACTTAAGCCTAGCCAGTGAATGAGATAAAATGGACTAAGTGTATCCCATAGCATCATAGCGGCAAACAAAACACAAAAAGGCAACGTATAAGCTAAGAACCTTTTGTTACTCAATACCGATTTATAATCTTTTATTATCTTACTCCAGGAAATACGCTTTCCAGTCATTTTAATGACCGTTTCAGGCATGCTTATAAATAATAAAATAACAGAAATGCAGGCAATAGCAGCTAAAAGAAAAAATAACCCTCTCCAATGCAACCAGGTTAATAAAAAACTTCCTAATAAAGGACCTATTGCCGGGGATAAGACGGTTATGCTGCCCATCCAAGCTAAAGTTTTAAGCACTTGCTCGTTATTCATTAACTCATGAATCGTGGCATAGCCCGCTACTAAAATGCTACTTACAACACATCCCTGAATAAATCGAGCTAATAAAAAAATTTCAATAGAGTTCGTGATTGCACATAACAAGGTGGCTAGAATGAAAAAAGCACCACCCATTATCAAAATCTTTCTACGGCCTAAGTGATCTGCTAATGGTCCTAAAATAACCTGTAAACATGAAGCACCTAAAAACCAGATAGCTACCGTTAATTTTGCTATATTAGCTTTGATAGCAAAGGTCTGACTAATTTGCGGTAGTGCCGGTAAAATCATATTGGTAGCAAAGTATAATGGCAATTCATATAAAATTAAGGCAATCGGGAAGAGCCAAGGCATTTTGCTTTTAGGATTAGATGGTTTCATGTTATAAAGCCTTAGGAGTTATTCCATTGTATTTTTTAGAACTTCCTTATACTTTATTTACTTGACATATCAATGTATCTTTTTTTTGTTTAATTTTCTATAAAGGAAATATAAGCATTTGCTTCCTATTTTACAGTATTCATTTTTTATATGAACAGAATAAGATTAGAATAAAGTGCTTGTAATTTGTGAAATGATTTTCTATATTACGGCGATTAGATAATTTTTTAGCCAACTATTTATATTGGCTTCCTTTCATCTGTAATGATTTTATGAATAATTTAGTCGATAAGACCTGGCATTTAGCAAAAAATGAAGAAGAAACTAAATTAACGGATTTTGAATTTCAGCTTTGGCGCGTGTTTTATGGATTTACCCGCTGGCAGGAAGGCTGTGAAAGGGTTGCTAATCAAACTGATCTCTCTGGAAGTGAGTTATCTCTTCTACATATTATCCGAATGAAAGATAGGCCTAAAACTATCAGTGAATTAACCCGTTTATTAAATCGAGGTGGTAGTGCTTTTAATATAAATTACAGCATTCAGAAACTAATTAAAAATGGCTTAATCCGTAAACTAGTGGATGAAAATAATAAGAAGGCCTTTTCTTATGAGATTACTGAAGAAGGTATTAAAAATACAGACGCCTATACTGCACTCAGGAGAAATATTTTAATTGCACTTCTTAAGAAGAAAAAAGGATTAAATTTAGAACAATTTACAGATACATTATCCGAACTTATTGCTCTTTATGAAGAAGCTGACCGAGCAGTTCTTGCTTATTATGGCAATTAATAAATTTTTAGATAACTATAGATAGTCTTTTAAACACAACCTCTTATACCGAAATCATTTTCAGTTGAATTGTTTGTTCTCTTACGGTGGCATTAAGATCAAACTCATAACAAATTTCATTAAATTCAAATCCATATATCTGTTTGACTCTTTCTGTTTGACCAAGATAACCCTTCATTAATTTATAAAGAATTAAATCATTTTTATTTTCCTTAGCAATGCAAAAATGAATTTTTGAAAATCCTAATTCAATGACTCTTTTAGATACAAATTCAAAGAGTAGTTTTTGTAAATTACTAAATTTATATTTATAAGCTACGTAAATAAACTGTATTTCTGGACATTTATTAACAGTTACATCCAAAGTAATAAAACCTAACAGGAAATTTCCTTGTATTGCAACATAACTAATTTTATTTTTTTTACTTAACCAGGATTTCCATTTATGTATAAAAAACGAACGGTTTATTTTTTCAAAAATAGTATTATCTATATAGCCATTTATTGTTGATTTCCATGAAGTATGATGGAGCTTAGCAATACTAAGTGCATCGAGTGAAATTGCCTTTCGTATATGGATCTCATCCCTATTCAAGCTAAATTGAGTATTTAGCATAAATGAAAACTCTTACTTTACCTCAAGAAGAAATAGTCATTTTTTTATTGATATAATAATCCATTAAATTTTTTAATTTTTCTTGAGAAATAGGTTTTGTAACAAAAGCATTAATACCTGCATCTATGCAGTCTTGATAATTTTTCTTATCACTAAAAGCTGTTAATGCAATGATTGGTAAATTTTGATATTCAAGTCGTCGAATTTGGATAGCAGCATCGATACCGCTCATACCAGGTAAATTGATATCCATCAATATAACATCATACGTAGTTTCACTAATCTTATATAATGCTTTTTCTGCGCAATCTACTAATTCAACGTGATACCCTAAATTCTCAAGCATTCTTTTATGTACGACTTGTATAATTGGAGTATCTTCTACTAGTAAGATTTTAAAAGGGCACGTATTAAGCGGTGTAGTATTTACTTCATCATGACGGCTCTTCGTAAAATTGATTTCTTGCACTAAGCCTGACCATCGACTAATAAAGTTTAATATGGCTTGAGCACATTCCTTCAAATCTTGTAAATAAATCTTTTGATTAGAAACAAGCACTTCCTTATCCAATAGTACGGCTAAGCCAAGCATGGTTTTCAGCGGTTTATGCAGTTCCTGTTTTAGCTCATTTAAAGTAATAGATGATGTAAGCATTTTTATTATATCTCCTTATTTTTGTTAACTTTGAAATTATTTAATACTTTGCTTATAAATTATAAGCAATTTATAAACATATTACATTAAACTTTTAAGGCAAAATAAGGTGATTTTCTTAATTTTATGTAAGAAATTATCTATACTTTATTAATAGATTATTAGAATACTTAAAATTTTGTTACACTACCGCCAATAAAAAAACCTAATATTTAGAAAAAATTTAATGCGTAGTATTTCAATTATTGGTGCTGGACAAGCGGGACTACAACTAGGAATAGGGCTTTTAAAGCTTGGGTACAAGGTATCAATTTATACTCGTCAAACTGCTCAAGAGGTATTAAATGGGTTTATTTTATCAAGCCCTAGCATGTTTCATTCGGCTCTACAAAATGAACGCAACTTAGGTCTTAATTTTTGGGATAAAATATGTCCTGAGAATAAAACGGTAACCTATACCCTATCTAAACCAACTAAACCCGAAATAGCTATCAATTGGCGAGGGAAAACATCCCAATGCTATCAAGCTATTGATCAGAGACTTAAATTTTCCCGTTGGATGGAAGAATTTACCCGATTAGGAGGTCAACTTATCGTTCAAACGGTTGGAACTCGAGATTTAAATCATATTATACAACACCAAGATTTAACCATAGTTTCGGGTGGAAAAGGTGAAATTAGCCAATTATTCCCAATAGACAAAACCCGATCAAGCTTTAATAAAGTTCAGCGAGTACTTTGTTGCTTATATGTTAAAAACGTAGAGCGAATAACGAATAGTCAAGGAGTTAGAGCGAATGTCATTCCTACCATAGGTGAGTACTTCATCACTCCAGGTTTAACACTAACAGGTCCTTGTGAAATGATGTTATTTGAAGGATTTCCCGGGGGCCCTTTTGATTGTTGGAAAGATATTTTAAAACCTGATCAGCGTTTAGCAAAAGCATGTGAATTATTGAACAAATTTGTTCCCTGGGAAGCAGAATTATGCCATAAAGTTAAATTAACGGATGAGAAAGCCACTCTTCAGGGAAGCTATATCCCAATAGTCAGGAAACCAACATTTTGTTTATCACCTGGTAAACCCTTGTTAGGTCTAGGGGATTCTATTTTATTAAACGATCCCATTGGCGGCCAAGGGGCTAATAATGCCAATCACTCAGCTACTTTCTATCTGAATAAAATTAAAGAACATAAAAATCAATTATTTAATGAAAAATGGATGCAAGAAACTTTCGAAGATTATTGGAAACAATCTGCTCAATGGGCTACAAAATGGACTAATTTAATGTTACATCCAACAAAGTCATTTGCATCTTTACTTAAAGCAGCTAGCCTTCAACCTAATGTTGCGAATTGGCTAGCTGATGGATTTAATACCCCAGAAAAAATATTGGCCGAAATAGAATATAAAAAATGAAAAAACTATGCTAATTAACAATACTTCGTGGACTTTGGATAAATTATTAGAAAACAATAAAATTTTTGTTAGTGAATATACCAATAATAGACTTATGAAACTAATAAAAAGCGATGATATGCAAGAAAAAAATACAAGAAAGCGTTTGCTAGATTGTATTCAAGTTTTTTCTGATTATTTTCAAAAAGTAGTGATGTTGCGTTATGTTTTTTGCGATAATTTTAAATTTTTGACGGTGGCTCAGTTACATTTAACTGAAGAATATGGTCATAATATTTCTTTGAAACAAGATCGAAATCATAGACCCTCCATTTGGGATCCTATATTGGAGTCAACCAGCTGCTGGTTTGCTTGGAAAATGCTTACTTTAGATGAAGAAGAAAAAACCGTTTTAGTGCACCTTGTTTTAGAGGCTAGTGCTCAGCTTTTTTTCACCCAGGCTCATCAAGTCATGGAAAAATATCAAGAAACTGAATATTTTAAGATTCATTTTGATGTAGATGAAGAACATGAAAAAATGGGCGTTAATCTTTTAAAAGAACTCAGTACTGAAAAATATCAGCGATTACAAAAAATACTTTGTCAAGGGTGGGATATTCTTAATACTGCCTGTAATCAAATTGCGTTAATAACACAACAGAAATCTTTAAGAAAATAGCAATTTACCAGTTTTAGATAAATAGGTTAAGCATTCAAAATGTTTTTCTATTTTTCTTTCTAAGTCTTTACGAGGAGAATAATCAATAGGGTTTCCTCTGCCTAGAAGTAGCCAAGTTATAGAGATGTTAAGCGCAATACAATATTGACTAATGTAACTAGCACCAATTTTATGTCGCCCAATTTCATGTGAATTATAGGTACTTAATTTAAAGTTAAATTGCCTTACAAAAGCTAATCGAGAGCGATAACCACGTGCGATTCGAGCTATTTGCAATCGAGCTGCTATTTCATAAGTTTCTTTCTGCGGCGAAAGAAAATATTTATTCATCTGAAGCTTTTCATTTTCCATAGTAAGCTAATACTGCTCGGTCAGCTTCTTCGTAAAGAGCAATGAGTTCGGATAACACACTCGTAAACTGTTCTAGATTCAATTCTTTTTTCTTCTTAAAGAGCTCAATTAAAATATTTTGCCTGAGTGCAGTATAAGCATCTGTATTTTTAATACCTTCTTCAGTAATCTCATAAGAAAAGGCCTTCTTGTTATTTTTTTCATCCAATAGTTTTCGGATTAAGCCATGCTTAATTAGTTTTTGAATGCTGTAATTTATATTAAAAGCACTACCACTTCGATTCAATAAACGGGTTAATTCACTGATAGTTTTAGGCCTATCTTTCATTCGAATAATGTGTAGAAGAGATAACTCACTTCCGGTTAGATCAGTTTGATTAGCAACCCTTTCACAGCCTTCCTGCCAACGGGTAAATCCATAAAAAACGCGCCAAAGCTGAAATTCAAAATCCGTTAATTTAGTTTCTTCTTCATTTTTTGCTAAATGCCAGGTCTTATCTACTAAATTATTCATAAAATCATTACAAGTGAAAGGAAGCCAGTCTAAATAGTTGGCTAAAAAATTATCTAATCGCTGTAATATAGAAAATCATTTCACAAATTACAAGCACTTTATTAGTAATTTACTTCATATTTTTAAAGATAAGAATTAACCCATAAGGAACGTGGCTCTATACTTCTTCCTCTTTAATCGATAGTGCCTCATTTGTTATTACTAGTTGCTATCTAAATAGCCTATATCTTTCCGCATGATCCACTTATTTTAGAAGGTCAATGGAAAGACAACATCA
Organism: uncultured Rickettsiella sp.; assembly: GCA_947058615.1. Lineage (GTDB taxonomy): Bacteria > Pseudomonadota > Gammaproteobacteria > Diplorickettsiales > Diplorickettsiaceae > Aquirickettsiella. Next base: position 77,219 of record CAMSHF010000007.1, read on the forward strand.
AAAATTAAGGGGAAAAATTTAACAACCAAAAATTACCTCAGCCTGAGAAGTTATTCGGCATTCAATAGCAACACCTGGATTTACTTTGGAAATACCAAATTAAAAAAATAGTAACGCCTATGGCTCTTTTAAAATCAAAGGAAATTTTACCTATTTTTAAAGAGGTCGATGCGCCAATGAATCATTGGGATAAATTTTCTAATCCAGAGAAATAAACTGTCATTTAGTGCCAGAAAACCATGAAGCTATGTTTTAAAAACACACGTTGAAACATTAGCAGCTTTAATGGATGAATATTTTAAAACAATTACATGCATATACTGATTCACTGCATCCAATGTACTTCGAATTCAAATCTTTAAGAACATAGTAGTTATTATTTTTAAAAAATTTATTTAAAATTTTATTAACAAAATTCATTTTTAATTATCTATAATTTAAAACTTATTTATTTGTAAATAATTTAATACCCTTTTTGTATCGAGCGATTTTTTCAAGATAATGCTGTGAATATTTCTTTAAATCTCCTATTTGGCTTTCAGTCAATTTTGACTTAATTCTACCTGTACCAATTACAAGAGATCCATCAGGAATTTCTTGCTTTTCAAAGACCAACGCATTGGCCCCTATTATACAATTTCTGCCGATAACTGCATTGGATAGCACGACAGCACCTATCGCAATAACAGAATTGTCGCCAATGCTTTTTCCGTGAAATACAGCATTGTGTCCAATCGTGACACCTTTACCTATCTTCATTGGACAATCCGGATCAGTATGCAAAACGGCTCCATCCTGAATATTTGTATTCTCTCCAATCTCAATAATCGCATTATCGGCACGGATAACAGCACTAGGAAGAATAATAACATTGTTATGAATAATCACTGTCCCAATAACAGCAGCGCTTTCGGCAATAAAATAATTATTACCTAACAGTTTTGGTACCTTTTCTTCGAAAGAATAAAGCATTTAAAAAACCCTCCCGCATATAGCGCTGCAACACAAATTTTTTTCAATCAAAAAACTTGACCAATTATTATCTAAATCTACAATAAAAAATTTAATAATTTGAGATTCAGAGCTTTTTTGATAAGAGAGCTACTTATCTATAAGTTAAGCTGGATGAGTAATTATATCATCCTATTTTTTCTATTTGGAAATTTAATTTTTAATCTTCTCATAATACTTAACAGCCGCTTCTGTAATGTTGGTTGCATTTTAGTAGTACTTTAGTAAAACTTAAGATTATACTTATATATTGTTTCTCAGAGATATTAGTAAAATATTTCAACATGGCAACTTCCCAATCAACTAGGCATTCCTTAAAGCTATTATAATCTGAAAAATTGGTAAATAAATATGAAGCAGATCGAACCAGAAATATTGACTTTTAGATCTTACCATGCTCCCGAAAGAAAGCAATTAAGAGGACTGTATAGTGTATTGCAGCCTTTTGATAAAAACTTACATGCACTCGCCTTATATAAGGCTTTTTCTCATGATAAAGACGGATTAGATTGGACATATTTACCCTACGGCCCGTTTTATTCAGAATCATCATTTTTTAATTGGGTCGATATGAATTGCCTAACATCTGATCCACTTTTTTATACTGTCTGTATTGATGAAATTTTAAATCCAGTAGGGATGCTAAGTTTGCTAAAAATTGAACCTAACCATGGAAAAATTGAACTTGGCCACGTTCATTTTTCATTAGCATTACAACAAACAGCAGCTAGCACCGAGGCATTATATCTTATAATGAAATTTATTTTTGAAGAAATGGGCTACCGACGTTTGGAATGGAAATGTGATAATGCTAATGAGCGTTCAAAACGTTCTGCAATAAGACTAGGTTTTACCTTTGAAGGACTATTTAGACAACACTGGATTATTAAGTCCCGTAATCGTGATACGGCATGGTATTCAATAATCGATAAAGAATGGTTTGATATTAAGGTGAAACTTGAGAATTGGCTAGATCCGAATAACTTTAATAAAGATATGCGCCAAGTTAAAAAACTATCTGAATTTTGAAATATAGAGGACTTCCATTCTATCGATGATTCATTGATATTCTTTTCTTTATTAGCGTCGCTTTAATAATTCAGGTGTTTTTACTAACAGATTTATGAAATAGTAACTCGCTTTACTCCACTCAAAACTTGATTCAACAGGATTTTTTTTTGGATAACCACTAATATTTTTAACATACACATTATTACCTAAGATTAAAGTAGCATCAGGCCGACTTCCCTCAACATTTCCTCCCTCAGGTACCGCTAAATCGATAATTATTGATTTAGGCTTCATCTCCGAAAGACTTTCATTTGGTATTAAAATAGGAGCAATCACTCCATTTGAAGAAGCGGCAGTAATAACAATATCAGCGTCTTTTATAATTTTTCTTATATTTTCTTGTCGAGCGTTCAGTGGCGTTTCACGGCTTAAATAAACTGCATTGCCTCCCTTAAATGTAATTAAATCTGCTTTCTGTTGTTGACTGGTAATAACTGTACAGTCCAACTTTCTTTTGACACATTCAGCGTAAGCCGCCTGTCCTACTTTACCATAACTTATGACTACCACTTTTTCTACAACGCGATTAATTTTTTTGACGGCATCTTCAATTGATAATCTACCAGCAAAGAAACTCATCTTTTTTAAAGCATCCATAGGTGTATTTGGAAGAAAATAAAATTGATCGAAAGAGTAGTAATTAATACCCCTATCATGGTATTCCTTGAGATGGTTTGAATTTCTCTCAAGTATATCTAATGATCCCACCATTTTGATACCTGGCGTAACTGCCAAATTTTCCAGTTTCTCTCGAACTCTGCTAGGACGCTTAACTCGAATAATAATATCAACATCTTTGAAGATTGAATGATAATATTCAATAGAATCTTTTGGTTGGACTTTACGAATTTGAGCACCAACTAATTCGTAAGATCTATTACTATAACCGGCCTCTTCGCCTGCCATATCTTCTACAAGAACAATAAAATTATCTTGTATTAATTTATAAGCATCTGCAGGTACCAATGATACTCGCTTTTCCCCCTGTCGCGATTCTTTCACAATAAGAATTGTAGGGCGTGAATTCAAAACTATTTCCTGCTATTTTTCATTGCTCATGATACTATTAATTTTATTTTCATAAGCTTTACCAGTATGAAATTCAATTCTAGCATCCTTAGCAGATTTTTCTGGATTAATACCTGGTATTAGTGGAATAACTGTTTCATAATTAGGTCGGTGTTTATATATAAGTGAAATTCGAGCATCCTCCGTGGATTCTAAAACCCGATGTACAGGTGCCATATAATAATTATTTGTCCACCGCTCAAGATAATCACCTAATAGAACTAACAGAGTATTAGGCATATATGGAATTATCTTCCATTCACCTTGCAAACTTTGTACCATCAAACCTTCTTTATTTTGAGCAATAATTGCTAGTAAGCATAAATCTTTATGCGCAGACATGGCATAATTTTGGCAGGTTTTTTTATCAAGATTTTCTGCTGGATAATAATTCAAGCCTAATTGATGCATTGGTTGATTACAGTACGATTGGAAATAATTTCGTCCTAGATCAAAATTATTTTCAATAATTGTCAACACTTTTTCTGCAATTTTCTCCATAACACTAAAATATAACTGCGTATACATTTTGAAAATAGATTCATAAGAGAATAAATAATTTAAAAGCAATGTAGAAGATTTAATTTCTTTATCGTAAAAATAGCCAAATTTATATTGCTCACATAATTCAGGACAACCTGTCATTACACTTTTTTCTGTACCAATACCACGGTAACCTAAATATTGATTTGAAGGTAAAGCTAGGTTTATTAATTTTTTACTTTTAGGGAGAGTAAAAAATCTAATTGCTTCAAAAAAAACATTTTCAAAATTAAGCGCTTGGGTATCAAAATCTTCGATAAAGAAATAGCCATAATTTCTACATGAATAATGCAATTGTTCAGATCTTGTTAAGTGATCTAAATTATTTATCTTGCAAGAAAATACATCTGAAAAATCACTAGTTGTCGATTCGTTAAGTAGATTAATAATGTGATACTCCTGATTGACAATGGTACTTATATTATTGGAGACTTAGTTAGAGTCTATTGGCCATTTTACCCACTTGCGTTTATCAAAAGTGATTTTGTATGTATTAATACCAAACTAGTCATAGCTGCGTTATAGCGTTTCAATGCAAAATACAGCCTTAAAAAAAACTACACTACTTCCACAGCTAAAGAAGATTTATTATGTGTATACGAAAGCTTTTCAATAATTCCATCAAAAAAATACTGGGACGAATTTAGCTTTAAAATCGCTCCCTCTGTTATCTTATTTGCAATATATGGATTTTTTTCTATCATTGGTACTACTATTTCTCGAAACCAACTGTTAGCATGTTCGCCATCAATAGTTGTATGTAAAATATGATAAGATAGAACGTCTTCTTTTATACCTAAACGTCGGCAACCTTCTATAAAAAATTTAAACCTTCTCGGGACGCAATATTCAGTTACCGCTAAGAAACCAATCGCAGACGCGTAATGTTCCCTATAAATCGCTAGCATTGCTGATAAATTATCTGAAACTAGGGAAAATGGCAGCACTTTTTCTAATGTATATTCAGGAGTAATATTAAAATAGTGGTTTAATTTCGAAAACATAGTAGCATGTACATTATTGAAATTACCATTGCCCATTTCATCCCAATAATTTTTAGCAAGCTCCATTTTCATTTGTATAGGAACTCCTATTTGGATCAATGCAAGCAAATCGTCAAAACGAGGCACAGACTCTTGCGCAAGATAAAAGCGTAAATCCTCTTCTGTTGCCAATTTATTGAGAAATTCTGTGAAAAATTTATGATTATAAGAAGGGTGGTTAGATATCAACTGTTCTAGATAATCAACATACTCCCAAGCTGGTTTGGTAATATCCCATGCCTTTATTTCGGTTAAAAGTTTTTCTTTTATGAAAACTTGGAAATTTTGCTCAACTTTTGCGCGAAATTTGTAAAATTTTTTATTCCCAAATAGATTAGCTTTTTCTGCTAACTCAGAATTAAATTCATATTTGTAACATTGAGATAACGATACTTGTATTGCCAAAAAAAAGTTTTCTTCGTTAAGCTTTACCAACTCATTATACGAAAAGTCATCCTGGCCAATTCCTGAAGCTAACTCATCAATTTTATTGCGGATAAGAAGGGAGTCCATAGTACCTTTATTAAAGTTATTAGCATAATAATTAAATGGTATCATAATTTTTTAAGTTTTCAATCAATATTTGCTTATAAATATAAACACAGCTATGCATCCACATATAGATAATATTTTTTTACTAAGCTTGATGTATCATTTAAAATAACTCCTGTAAAATATTAGGCGGTCCTAGTATCTGTAAAAAATTAAATCTCAAAATGCATATAGAACAATCAGTCAAAAAAATTATAGCTGAAATCAAAAACATGGATTTAAGTTTTCTTAACTTTACCCACGATTCAAATTTTATTGAAGAAATAAATATAAATTCTTTTGAATTAGTTCAATTTATAGATAAATTAGAAATTATATTTGGTATAGATTTTGGAACTCAAGCAATGGATTTTAACTCCCTCAAATCTTGGTCGAAGCTATTGTCTAACATAGAAAGTAAAATTAATAAGGAATAATAGAATGAGTAAAATAATTACTAACGATTTTCTTTCTCTTTTTTATCAATCAGTTAAGCAACACCCAGATAAAATCGCATTACAATTTTTTTCGGAAAAATTGACCTATAAACAGTTACATGAATTAAGCAATCAAATTGCAATTACAATCATAAAAAAAAATGCAGAGCTTAATTCTCCCATCATTTTAGAAGTAGAAAAATCATTAGTATCTATCGTGTATATCTTAGGAGTCCTTAAAGCCGGGTGTTATTACATACCAGTTGCTCCCAATATACCAACCAATCGACTAGAGTATCTAATAGAAAACTCTAAATGCCGTATGGCCTTCTTACAATATCACTATGATAAATTTAAGATTATAAAAGATTTTCAATGTTTTATAATAGAAAAAGACCTACCGAAACTTATTGATGATATAGAAAATAATACTTATTCTGAATTTAACCCCTTGCAAATTAAGTCATATGATCCTGCATGCTGCTTATATACTTCTGGATCAACAGGTTACCCAAAGGGAGTTTTAATGTCGCATATTGGGCTTGCAACTTTCTTTCAGGATGTAAAGCCCATTATGAATATGAATTCTAACTCTTTATGTCTAAATACAGCCCCCTTTATTTTTGACGTATCTATCATTGATACATTATTCCCACTTACTGTAGGTGCTACGGTATTTATTGCACCTGAAACAATCTTGCCAAACTTTATTTTAAATCTAATCCACCAACAACACATTACTCATATGTGTGGCGTATCATCAACAATTAACTTATTATTTAGCAATTCTGAATTACTAACCCGCTATAATATATCTTCATTAACGACAATCATGACTGGTGCAGAACTATTGCATAAAAAAACATTATGCACCTTACTTAAACACTCACCCGCCGCAACTATCATTAATGGTTATGGACTTACTGAAACAACTTGTCTCTGCACTGCCTTCATTATTAATATAAAGAATGTGAACGAGCATCTGCTGTATCCTATCGGCAAACCTTTAGCAAGTACCGAAGCTAAAATTCTGGATATAGGTAATTCTAAAGATGAACGCGGTGAATTATTACTACACGGTGATCAAATTATGTTGGAATACCTAAATAACCCGGAAGCAAATAATAAAATCTTTATAAAGTATGAAGGTAAACGTTATTTAAAGACAGGCGATATAGTTTCTTACGATAAAGATAAAAATCTTGTTTTTCATGGAAGAAATGATACCCAAGTTAAAGTTAATGGCTATAGAGTTGATCTAAATGAAGTTAAATATACTCTTTTATCTAATCAAGGTATAAAAGAGGTTGAAATTTTTATGGAAAGATCATTAATTATTGCTGCTTTAAGCTTAAAACTTAAAGAATGTGACGAAGTTAAAACTATTAATAGTTTAAAAGAAGAGATGAATAATTTATTACCAAAATATATGCATCCTAAAGAACTTATAATTCTAAAGGATCTACCTAAATTATCAACTGGCAAAACAGATTTAAAAAAATTGCGTGATATTTTTAACATTAAACAAAAAAATATCCTTCATATGAGCGATACTATGTAATTCATGTTATAAATATAGATAAATGATACTTCTGCGTCCCGATATTTTTATGAAAATATCTTTACAATGGCGTTCGTATACGAGTTAACTGAAAGAAGTATAGACATTATAAACCTATAATCATAGAATATAAAATATCCTGTTTTTTTGGATTGCTTCTTATGTCAGTGATTACCAGCAGTCAATATCCTTTAAAGGTTAAAAATCCATTTCATTTCCCCCCATTAAGCTACAATAAACTTAACTGGTATAATGAACAAGATATTCCAACTTCAATTCCAGTATTAGATTATCAGCGGCTTATAGCTGGTAAGGATTGGAAAATTTTAAAAAATTTGTTATACGAAGGTAAAATTTTTTATCTTAAAAATCTAGGTATTACAGACGAAGAAACTGAAAAATTTCTCAATGTAACTCGAGAATTTTTTAATAAACCCCTGACTGAAAAGCTGAAATTTGTACATCCGCACATAACACCTATTTGGCGTGGCTACTCAAGTTTCAGAGTTGATCGCAGTCATGATTTACCTACCGATCAAAAGCCACCTGAAGTGACTATGAATTATACATGGGGAGCAACCGAAAACATTTACCCCCATAAAAAATTTCAACAAATTTGGCAAGCGCACTATGATAAACGGTTTAATGTTGTTAAATCTTTGGTTGAAATAATAGTTGCTGTACTTTTATTAAAAGAAAATAGTGAATGGAAGAAGTTATTCACAGGTGAAACATTATTGCGTCATCAGTGTTACCCCGCTATCCCGCCACAAGCTGAATATCGTATAGGTTCACATGTTGATACGACGATTATCAGCTTATTAAGCCAAATGCCTGCGGAAAATGGCTATATAGGACTTGAAGTTTGGGATGATGATCGCTTTGTCAAAGCACCAGCGGTTAAAGGAACATCAATTATTAATATTGGCGAAGTATTATATGCTTTTACTAACGGAGCCATAAAACCGACAAAGCATCGTGTGGTTAATCCAACGAAAGATTTTGAGCATAGCGAACGAACATCAATTCCTGTTTTTTATCATGCGGCTAAAGATTTAGAAATAACTTGTCCTGAAGCTAGCACATATGCTGCTTTTTATAATCACGAAGGAAAAACTACAGTGGAAACTTTTTTAAATAATGCTGTCAAAGCCTTTACTAATAAATAGTTTTTTTATTAATTTTTTAAATTATTATTGAGTAGAATTTTAAGAGCTATATTTAGATGGGAAATATAAAAAACACACAGCGTTGGTGGGTTTTCACATGTTGTGGTTTGATGATTATGTTAAACAACATTGATTTAACTGTTGTTAATTTATCCTTGCCATCTATCGCTGATTCATTGCATGCCAACTTAAACCAAATACAATGGATAATTGTTTCATACTTGTTAGCAACAGCAGCCTGTCTTACTTTGTTTGGTAAACTTGCTGATGATTTTGGTAAAAAGCATATTTTTTTATTTGGCGTAATTCTCTTTACCTTAGGATCTTTATTAGCAGGTATTACAAGTAAGCTATTTTTGTTAATTGCTGCTCGATTTATACAAGGTTTAGGCTTTGCAGCTACGCTCGGCTTAGCTATAGTCATTATATTAGAGTCTTTTCCAGAAGAAAAAAAGGGCTATATTACTGGTCTTGCGGTAACAATTAGTGGTTTATCGCAAGCTTCAGGGCCAATTGTTGGTGGTATTATATTGCAATATTTTTCATGGCATTGGATATTTTTAATAAATTTGCCCTTTGGATTAATTTCATTATTGGTAGGTTCTTTGGTTATAAAGGCTGATAGCAGTAAGATATCGCTCAAGAATATAAATATATTTAATGTTTTATCTTTTATATCAAGTATATGTTTAACCTTATATTTTTTAAATCAAATACCACTATTGTTAAATAATACCAAATCTGTTGCTATTTTACTGATAGCGGTTTTAGTCTCAATAGCACTTTTTGTCTATACTTCTTTAAAATTTTCAAATCCCTTAATTGATCTTTCGTTATTAAAAAATACTACTTATATTAAAATAAACCTAATTCGTTTAATATTTATGACAGCAATGGCATCACTTTTGTTTATAATACCGCTTTATTTACAAAATATCATCGGTTTCATACCTTTGTCTATCAGCAAAATATTGCTGTTCATGACGTTGATGGTGGCGCTGTTAGCGCCATTGACAGGAAAGATATTGGATCGAATTGGTTTTAAATACCCGCTTTTGTTATCGTTAGTGAGCATGATCTTAGTACTGCTATTGATGCTCACTTTTGACACAAATATATCTTGGTTTATATTGCCTATTAGCCTAGTTCTGTTTGGTGTTGCTATTGGTATTCATACACCAGCCTCTATTAATGGTGCACTTTCTTCTGTTTCTACGAAAAAAAAGGGAACAGCAATAGGTTTTTTTTACACAATAGCGATGAATGGTGCCATTTTCGGAGTAGCTTTGTGTGGGGGGGTGATCAATGGCATGAGTGAAAAATACCTACTATCAGTTGGACTTACACAACAGTTAAAAGCTAAAGCGGCGGCTATCGCCAAAGGCGTGCAAAGTGCCAGTGAATTTGATCAAATGCCCAACGTCAAGCTGATGGCACAACATGCTTTCTTGAATGCATTTCATATTTTTTTAAAAGTTGAAATTGTTTTTTTTGTAGCTGCTGTTATATTATGTTTAAGTTTGAAAAAACAACTTAGATAATTAAGAATACTCTGCCTTTGAAACCCTTTATTGGTGAGTCAGTTGCATTTCTGTAGCAGATACTGTTGATACCAATTGATTCCACAGACATATCTTATCATCACTAAACGTGAAAAAAACCATAGAATACATAATTACTTTTTGTTCCCCATACATTTCGATTTTGTATTGAATTGCTAAGCGTTTTTCTTCAGTGATCATAGGATCGTCATTGAAAACTAGTGAATATTTACAAGGTTTTGCTGCCATTAATTTGAAATGTTCAAAAAATTCGTTAATGTCTTTTGCCACTAGTTGATCATTTATAATCATTTTTACATTTTCGGTATAGAATTTTTCTAAATCTTTTTTAGTGAATTGCTTAACCTGAAGTGTCTCTAAAAAACGATACATTGTAGAGACTAATAACTTTTGTTGGTTTAATTTTTTATTTTGCATACTGCCTCAACTTCCTTCTATACTCGTTTTTACAAAATTAATTGAAATATTGTAAAATAATATAGTAAATTTTCAAAATTTAGTAGGTCGCTAATTTTGTGAACTGCTTGATACTTCCTTTTTGGTTTCCATGTAGGTTGAATATTTGTGAGTATTTATTGGCGAACATTGACTCAACCTCCTATTTTAGCACTTAATACAGTTGATGTATGGCGTGCTTCTTTGCAGGTTTCACATCGAAAGCTAGAGCAATTTTCTAACCATCTAACACGCGAAGAAAAAAAACAGGGGACCAGATTCATCAAGGATAAAGACAAAAAATATTTTACTGTTGCAAGGGGGGTACTGCGTTGGATACTTGGCCAATACCTTAGTATTCCACCTAAAGATATCAAATTTTATTATGGAGAATATGGTAAACCCTACTTATCCAAAGCGGGCCAGAATCACCTGCTGCAATTCAATTTGTCTCATGCTGGCGATATGATTGTGTGTGCGGTTACGCAAGGACAACCGATTGGGGTAGATATTGAGTGCATTCAAGCGCAGGTGGATTATGAGACAATTACAAAGCGTTTCTTTTCATCCAATGAATTTGAGGCTTTGTTAGCACTTCCCCCTAACGAACGTCAGGCAGGTTTTTTTAGGCTATGGACAAGAAAAGAGGCTTTTGTCAAAGCAATAGGGAAAGGGCTTTCCTTTCCATTCCGAGATTTTTCCGTAACTTTAGACCAAGAAAAAGGGAAAATATTACATATAAGAAATAGCACTCAGCGTGCAAATAAATGGAGCTTGATACCGTTTATGCCGGCAGCAGGATATATTGGTGCGTTGGCTGTTGCAAAAAAACCTATAAGATTAAGATTTCGGCAATTTTTAAAATAGACAGATAGGCTCGAAAAGAATTGGTATAATTACTTTCTATAAATTTTGCTTCTGTCATTGACGAATAAATTTTATCAGTAAGGTTGTCAGTAACATTTAAAAAAATATACATTAGTTAAACAAGTCATGAAACAGTTACCAGTTTTGTAACACCCTCCATTAAAGATATTTTGGCTTCTAAATTAGATAATCGAAATTCCTGTTTTAATGAAATTAGCTCAAGCAGATAGTTGAAATATAGGCTCTCCCTTGCTGTTCGTATTAATGTTTGACACGCTTAATGGGATTTAAGTTACCGCAATGCCTTCTTTATATACTTCTTTAAGCTTATCTTTATCTAGCTTGCCATTATCTTTTAGGGGATATTCATCAATAATGATATAGTGTTGCGGAATCATATATTCAGGAAGTTGAGTATGCATAAACAACTTTAAATCAGAAATTTCGATAGGAATGGATTTACCTCTTAATTTAATAAATGCAACTAACTTTTTTATAGAATTATTTGGAGTCAAATATAAAACTGTTGCATGAGCTATGTTTTTATATGCATTTAAGTGGTATTCGATCTCTCCCAGCTCAATCCTTATTCCATTTATTTTCACCTGCTGATCTTTTCTACCAATATAGCAAAGCTGATTGTCATTATTCCATTTTACTAAATCACCAGTTTTATAAATTATCTTAGTTGGATTATTAGATAGCTGTAAAAAACAACGTTTTGTTTGTTCTGGATTATTTAAATATCCCTTTGCAAGGCAAGCGCCTGATATATACAATTCACCCACTTGGTCAGACTGCTGAGGCATAAGGAGATCATCAAGCACCATTAATTCAACATTATAAACTGGTTTCCCAATTGGAATTTCTCGATAATTTGTTTTTTTGTCGCAGACGAAATAAGTCACGTCAATAGTTGCTTCTGTTGGACCGTACAAGTTTACCAATTGAGGATACACTGATAAATCAAATAATTTATTAAAATTATTTACTGTATTTATATCTAGTACTTCACCACTGGAAAAAACAAATTTTAGATAATTTAATTTTGAAATTTTATTCCCTATTTCAATATATTCTAAAAATATCCTTAAAACTGTCGGAACAAAATGAATAACTGTTACTTTTTTCTCGAAAATGATCTTAAAAATTAAAATAACGTCTTCCTCTTTTCCAGCAGGAAGAAGAGTTAGTCCTGCTCCAGTAATTGACCACCAGAAAAGCTCCCAAATGGAAACATCGAAACCACAATCTGTTTTTTGAAATAAAACATCACTTGTACTAATAGGAAAAAGATCCTGCATCCATTCAATTCTATTGATCAACGAGTGATGAGCTATCATTACACCTTTAGGAGCCCCTGTAGAACCTGAAGTATATATCACATAGGCTGTATCATCTGGCTTATTAATAGCTATTAAATTAGCTTTACTATAAAATTGTACTTCTACATCTATTGATTTTAGGGTATAGCATAAATCACTTACCTGAAGATACGGATTTGAATCAACTATCAGAAATTTAACTTCTGCATCTTCAATAATTTGTTTTTTTCTTTTCTCTGGGTAGTTTGGATTTATAGGTAAATAAACACCACCAGCCTTCATTATTGCAAAGATTATACAAAGCATTTTATAAGAACGAGGTATTTCGACAGCGACGACTAGATTTCTAGCCACACCTTTTTCACGTAAATAATGAGCATATTGATTAACATCTTCATTAAATTTTTTATAAGTAACTTTATCGGTATCAAGATAGACGGCTATATTATCCGGGTGCGTTAATACGGTTTTCTCAAAGAGTTGCGTAATAGTTTGATTGTATGTATAAGGCTTTATATTCATAGTTTAAATATCAGAATAATTCTTAGGTATGTTGATTTCATATACCTGGGGTGTACCTTCAATAACTTCCATAGCTTTAGCGTCTCGATAAAGACGTTCAATCGAATATTCTTTAGTGAAACCTGCTGCTCCAAATATTTGTAATGCTCGATAAGAAACGCGGACGGCACTTTTCGCCGCTAAATATTTAGCTATTAAAGTTTCTGAGATATAAGAAATATCTTTTTTGTCACGTAATTGGCCCGTGTTGAAGCAGACTTCTCTAGCAGCTTTGACTTCAACAATCATTTCTGTTAGTAATTTTAATATTAATTGATGATTGTCCAGAGTAGTATTTGATTGCTTTCGTTGACTGGCGTATGTGCGGCTTTCTTCTAGACATGACTGCGCAAGCCCCACACAGCCACATGCAGTTGTATATCTTCCTTCATCTAAAGCCAATGCCACAACATGTGATAATCCATTACCTACACCACCAAGAATTTGTTCTTTCGGAATTTTACATCCATTAAATTTAATTTCAGCAAGCATATTAGATCTTAAACTTAAAATATTTTTGATAGGCTTTATTTCAATACCAGGTGTTGATTTTTCGATTAGGAAGGTAGTAAATCCATTATCGGTTTTACTTAAAACCAAAAATAAATCGGCAATTTGACCTAAAGTAATGTACTTTTTAACGCCATTTAAAATATAGAAATTTCCTTTTTCTTCAGCATATGTTTCAATTTCGTTTAAGTCTGAACCAGCATTTGGTTCAGTTAAAGCTAGAGATACTAGAATCTCTCCGGTGGAAATTTTAGGAAGCCATAGTTTACGCTGATTGTCTGATCCTAATCTGACTAAAGGTTTACAGACCATTCCTACAACAGTAAGGATATTTTGTAGGGAAGATAAGCCTTTCCCAAAAATTTCATGCATCAATCCAAGATTAACATAGTTATAACTTGAACCACCCCATTTCTGAGGGATGGCAACACCTAAATAATGATGTTTTGCTAATAAATCAAAAAAAGATCGCGGAATAAATTGTTGTTCATCAATGGTTGCGGCATTTGGTTTAATATGATCAGAAAGAAACTTTTCAAGTTGAAATCTGAGTTCTAGTTGCTGGGAATTATAAATAGGCATGAAAAATTTTTTAAATTTTAAACGTAAGAATAAAAGCCTTGCTTGCTTTTTTCACCATGTAATCCAGCTGAAACCATTTTTTTCAATAACCAGCAAGGACGATATTTACTATCATTAAACTCTTCATATAATACTTCCAATGAATATAAAATAGTATCTAAGCCAATTAAATCAGCTGTTTGAAGTGGGCCCATTTTATGACCAAAGCATTGTCTAAATAGAGTATCAATATCTTCCATAGCAGCAACTTTTTCTTGTACCATAAAAATGGCTTCGTTAACAAAAATCATCATGGCACGATTTGTTACAAATCCCGGAAAATCATTAACTACAATATATTTTTTTTTAACGTCGTTTAGTATATTTTTTGTTTTTTTAATGACTTCATCGCTCGTATGATATCCTTTAATCATTTCAACCATTGGCATCAACACCACAGGATTCATGAAATGTAGACCTATGACTCGCTCAGGATTTCTAACTGAAGAAGCAATTTTAGTAATTGGAACTGCTGAAGTATTTACAGCCAATATACTATCTAGACTACAGATATCGTTTAATTCTAGGTATAAATCGCGTTTTTTTGGCCAATTTTCAGTTATATTTTCGATAATAAAATTAGCATTTGCTGCCTCCTTTAAGTTAGTAGAAAAATTAATCCGAGATGCTATTTCAGAAGCACTATCCACATGGTTACTAAATTTGGCAAGTTTGTTATAGCGAATTTTATCAGTAATACTGTTTTTAGCTTGGGCAAGTTGTGAGTCTGAATTATCTATTAAAGTGACATGATAATTATGCTGCGCAAATAAATGAGCAACACCTGAACCCATGACACCAGAACCTATCACGGAAATTTTTTTCATGTTATCCTCAGATTTTTTATGATAGCTTATTTAAAAGAAACTCACTAATTGCATTAACACTTGTTAAGCTGCGAACATCAAATTCACCTTCTTGCAGTTGCAAGTTAAAGTTTTTTTCAATAAAAACAAGAAGTTGGATGAAGAAAAGAGAATTTACGCCTCCTGACTCAAAAATATTTGTTGAGTCATCCTTTAAATTCAAGTGGAAAAAATTACTAAGGTAATCTCTAATCCTTTTTTTTATTTCTAAAAGCTCCACATTTATTCTCCTCATTTAATTAAAGTAAAAAAACATATTAAGAAGTTAACACAGAGAAATTTCAAGCTCAATTTATTATCTGAAATTTCTCAAAACTATATGAGCATTTGTTCCGCCTAAACCAAAATTTGATACGCCTATATGAAAATTCTCTTTATTTGTGGACAGTCGCTCAAATTGGGAAGCAATATAAAACGGAGTATTATCAAGGTCAATATTAGTATTTAAACTATTAAAATTTATTGTTGGCACAATAACTTTATGATGGATCATAAGCGCAGCTTTTATAATTGCTGCCATTCCTGAAGCGATAGTAGTATGACCAATATTTGATTTTACCGAGCCTATACCACACCATTTTCTACCACAACCTTGCCCACTATGGATTTTCTTTAAGGCAAAAATTTCAATAGGATCTCCTACTATAGTTGCTGATCCATGAGCTTCAATATAGTCAATTTGTTCCAATCCAATGTTTGCATCACTCCATGCATGTGCAATACAAGCGTGTTGCCCCTTAATACTGGGTGCAAGAAATCCCGTTTTCATACTTCCATCATTGTTTATTGCTTTGCCAATAATAGTAGAATAAATTTTATCTCCTGCTGCAATTGCATCTTCTAAGCGTTTTAAAACAACAACGCCAGCACCATTTGATAAAACGGTGCC
This sequence comes from uncultured Rickettsiella sp., assembly GCA_947058615.1. Lineage (GTDB taxonomy): Bacteria > Pseudomonadota > Gammaproteobacteria > Diplorickettsiales > Diplorickettsiaceae > Aquirickettsiella. Next base: position 93,289 of record CAMSHF010000007.1, read on the forward strand.
ATTTGCTTCTACATCAAAAGGACGACATGTTCCATTTGGAGAGAGTACTCCTCCTTCTTCATATAAATAGCCTGACTGTTCTGGATAAGTTATTGAGACTCCTCCGGCAATTGCAAGATCAGCATGTCGCAGCAGTAATTCTTCACATGCCTGTATAATAGCTACTAATGAAGTTGAACAACCGGTATGAAGACTAATAGCTCTACCCTGTAAGTTAAATTGATAAGCAACTATCGCCGATAATGATCTTGCATAAGCTACTTTCATCATTGGTTGCATTGTATGTATTCTTTTCGAGGAAACATTAGTTAAATTTTCTGCAGATCTGCTTTCATTTGCTCCAGTAAATACAGCTGTTTTTATAGGACAAGATTTTGGATCAATTCCTGCATCTTCTAAAGCTTGACACACTAAATGCAAAAAAATTCGTGCTTGAAGATCTACATTAATAAGTTCTTCGTCGGAAAATCTTAACTTTTCTTGATCAAAATTTTCGAGATTATTTAATATTCCTCGTGCCCTTACATACTTCAAATCATCTAAAATTAATGGATCTATTCCTACCAGTTTTAATTCTTCTTTAGAAAAATAACTAATAGCATTTATTCCTGAGCGTAATAAATGCCAATATTCATTAATATTATTAGCGCCAGGAAATCTGCAGCCCAATCCAGTAATTGCAATGGAATTTTTTGATATAAACATTAAAAACAACCTTCTTAGTTCTCAATGAATGAGTTATTTGAAATTTTTGGCTCTTACTGATTGTCTAACCAGTAAGAGCTTTGGTATTCCGGATAATAAGAAATAGTCGTTATCACTGCGATTAATTTGTTATATTTTTTGTAGTCCATAAAAAGCATTGTATTCCAATTGCAAGAATTATAACTCTTTATATGTGGTAAAATCCAATAAATGTATATTACGCAAATTGGTTTGATTTTCAAAAATTAATGTCCACGTTTTTTCTCTTTTTTCTTTTGCTGCTTAAGTTCAAAACGTTCCTGCTTAATTGCTTCTTTTAACTTAGTCTTAAAGGATCGTCTTTCTTTTTTGTTTTTTTCTATTTCCAAACGTAGTGCATCCTGTGCTTTTGATACAATATTTTTCTTAGAAAGTTCCTGTTTCACTTCACGTTGAATACGCTTTGGATTGACTTTTCTTGTAACAATTTCATCTTCTTGAGGGTTTGAAAATTTAAGTTGATCCATTTTTTTTATAATAAATTCGAACACCTCAAAATCACGTGGTTCAGAACCAAATACCGTTCTTGCTACGGAGTAATGCCCATCCTGTTCTTTCTCAAATATTCCTATCCAAAAAGGGAATTCAAATAGTACGGTAAGTTTTATCATAAATATAACTCTATGTAAGTAAGGCTAATTGAAAAGCCTCATAGAGGTCCTCTTAGATGATCCTTAAGCACATAATAATTATGCAACTATTGAGATTTAATTACTCGAATCAAAAAATTTAAGCGCTGAATAAGTATAAAAATAAAGTTTATATGTTTTTGACAATATGAAAATGATCTTGCATAAGCTACTTTCATCATTGGTTGCATTGTATGTATTCTTTTCGAGGAAACATTAGTTAAATTTTCTGCAGATCTGCTTTCATTTGCTCCAGTAAATACAGCTGTTTTTATAGGACAAGATTTTGGATCAATTCCTGCATCTTCTAAAGCTTGACACACTAAATGCAAAAAAATTCGTGCTTGAAGATCTACATTAATAAGTTCTTCGTCGGAAAATCTTAACTTTTCTTGATCAAAATTTTCGAGATTATTTAATATTCCTCGTGCCCTTACATACTTCAAATCATCTAAAATTAATGGATCTATTCCTACCAGTTTTAATTCTTCTTTAGAAAAATAACTAATAGCATTTATTCCTGAGCGTAATAAATGCCAATATTCATTAATATTATTAGCGCCAGGAAATCTGCAGCCCAATCCAGTAATTGCAATGGAATTTTTTGATATAAACATTAAAAACAACCTTCTTAGTTCTCAATGAATGAGTTATTTGAAATTTTTGGCTCTTACTGATTGTCTAACCAGTAAGAGCTTTGGTATTCCGGATAATAAGAAATAGTCGTTATCACTGCGATTAATTTGTTATATTTTTTGTAGTCCATAAAAAGCATTGTATTCCAATTGCAAGAATTATAACTCTTTATATGTGGTAAAATCCAATAAATGTATATTACGCAAATTGGTTTGATTTTCAAAAATTAATGTCCACGTTTTTTCTCTTTTTTCTTTTGCTGCTTAAGTTCAAAACGTTCCTGCTTAATTGCTTCTTTTAACTTAGTCTTAAAGGATCGTCTTTCTTTTTTGTTTTTTTCTATTTCCAAACGTAGTGCATCCTGTGCTTTTGATACAATATTTTTCTTAGAAAGTTCCTGTTTCACTTCACGTTGAATACGCTTTGGATTGACTTTTCTTGTAACAATTTCATCTTCTTGAGGGTTTGAAAATTTAAGTTGATCCATTTTTTTTATAATAAATTCGAACACCTCAAAATCACGTGGTTCAGAACCAAATACCGTTCTTGCTACGGAGTAATGCCCATCCTGTTCTTTCTCAAATATTCCTATCCAAAAAGGGAATTCAAATAGTACGGTAAGTTTTATCATAAATATAACTCTATGTAAGTAAGGCTAATTGAAAAGCCTCATAGAGGTCCTCTTAGATGATCCTTAAGCACATAATAATTATGCAACTATTGAGATTTAATTACTCGAATCAAAAAATTTAAGCGCTGAATAAGTATAAAAATAAAGTTTATATGTTTTTGACAATATGAACATGATGGGTCCTTTTTTCTCCAAAAGGAGGCATTCCTTTTGAAAATATCCAATGTGATTTATCTGAATTTTCTTCTGAAAAGACGTATGCTAATGTTTCGAGCGGTTTAATCCAATGTTTAGCTTCGGCCATAGATTGAACAGTAATCAAAATATCAATAATTGGTTTACTTGAAAGCCCAGGCATGGTTGTACTTCCTGCATGCTTTATTGATATATAGGATAATTGGCCTGCCATTCCTTTAATGGCTTTAATCTCAGCTTTCGCTAATTTAGGCCAGACAGGATTATAAGGCTCTATAGTTAGATTGTCTTTCGCGTTTAATTGTACAGATTTTGCCGATCCAGTTTTATAATTGATCATTTGGACGAAGGAGCTTTTTCCATTAACATAATTTTCAATATCTCGAGGAAATACTTCTGCTAATGACTGTTTTACCAGTGAATATGCTTGGGCATAATCATCATGCTTAAGGATGAAGTCTTTGAATAATAAATTGCGTTTGAGTTCAGGCGCGCCTACCTCAAATAAATGAATATTAAGTGTTCTTTTAGTTTTAGATTTCCAATAAAAACGACGTCCAGATATTCCGTATTCTCCCATACAAACATAACCTAGCTTCTCGAATTCATGATTTAATGAATCTACTAAACTAATGTCTTTGACAACCGGAAGAACATCAACGATTGGCTTAGCATAAATATTTGGTATGGCTGTGCTACCTATATGATGAATTTGGATGCAGTTTTCTTTTAGAATTAATCTAATTTCATTTGCAGCAACTGTAAATATATTTGCCCATTCGGGATTATATTTTGTTAGTTCAACGAGTTTAATTTTTTCGTTAGGATCAATAATATTCCGCTTATTATTTAATTGAGTGTTTAGTACTATTCTAATCAATGCTAAATTTAAAACCAACAGGGTAATACAATGAAATCCAAACCAAAAAAGCTTGGTTTATTTATGCTAATAGCTCTAGTTTGCGGCAATATGATTGGCTCGGGTGTATTTTTATTACCTTCTAGCCTGGCTGCATTAGGCAGTATCAGTTTATGGTCTTGGGCAGTAACCGGATTTGGGGCACTTATTTTGGCGTTATTATTTGCTAAAATGAGTGTTTTAGTGCCCTACAGTGGTGAGCCCTTTGCTTATGCATACGCCCATTTTTTTCTTAAATATGATCTTGAGGAGTTTGAAAGTGCAGTGATTTCGTTCATTGAATAAATATAAAATAGTTAATTAAAGGTTAGAAATTATAATTCTTGGCTTTTAGAGGTAAATTTAATAATGAAAAATTCTATTGGGTTTATTATCCAAAACGACGAATTACTTTTATTAAAGAAAAATAATGGATTACCTTTTGATGAAGAAATTAAAACATTAGCGCCTCATTTTTTGAGACGTTTCGAATTAGGAGCACTGGATAACTTGGATTATTTCTGCGCTGAAATTGATCAAGGAATAGTTATTCCAGAGGCCTTTAATGTCTTATCGTTACGTCATGCATTATCATTATTAAATGATAGTGTCTATCGCATAGCAGTTAAAGCCTGCTCCGTCATTCGTTGGGATAAAAATCACCAATTCTGTAGCCGTTGTGGCAGCGGTACTGTACATAAATCCCAAGGATTTGAACGTTCATGCATGGTTTGTCACTCGAGTTTCTTCCCACGTATATCTCCATCTATCATTGTGTTAATTAAAAAATTAGATCATTTACTTATGGCAAGAAGCCCTCATTTTTTACCCGGCGTTTACGGTTTGATTGCAGGATTTGTTGATGCAGGGGAAAGTATTGAAGAAGCTGTACATCGGGAGGTAAAAGAAGAGATCGGAATAAAAATCAAAAACTTAAACTATTTTGGGTCACAACAATGGCCTTTTCCAGATTCGTTAATGATAGCATTCACGGCAGATTATTGTAGTGGGGATATTACTATCAATTCTGATGAGATTGAAGAAGCGGGGTGGTACAAGTATGATAATCTACCCGGTAGACCGCAGACATCCGTAAGTATTGCAACGAAATTAATTGATAGCTTTATCAATTCCTATAATTAGTCAAAATCTGTGTGAATATCAGGATTTAAAGAATGCTCATACAACCTTAAAATTTGGCTAGTCATTACCCGATGTAAGGAAAGCTCGGGAAGGGAATCTATCCTATACCAATCAATGCCACTTGTTTCATGGTTTGTTTTAGCCATTCCTCCGACGATGTTGCAAATAAACATAGCTTTGTATGCATGAGGAATTTGGGGTGGATGACCCTGTTTATGCTTATCCCATAAGGCCGCTAATTTTGAAACCTTAACTATATAACCGGTTTCCTCAAGCGTTTCTCTTATAATAGCCTCAGCAGGAGATTCATTAACATCAGCCCATCCCCCCAGGCAGTGTCCATAATCCATCTGATATTTCTCTAACTAATAAGATTTTATCTTTGTTAAAAATTGCAGCTCTAACATCCAGTTTAGGAGTTAGGTACCCTTGGTCATTTGAAAAAATCTCAAGAATTTTTTCTTGTGAGAAATTTGAATGATTGCTTATGATGTCTGCTGCAATATTTTGAAGTTGGTGGTAGCGTTCCTTATCATAAGGATTATTGCAATAGGTTAAACCATTCTGAGAAATCGCTTTAATCTGTTCCGCTATCCGTAACCAGTCATATTCCTGATTCATGGTTATTATCCTTATTATGTTTATGTAAAAAATTTTTCGATTTATAATGATCCACAACTATTAATAATGTCTATTTTTCAATTAATTATGGTTTAAACGTCTGCTTTTTAATCTCTCTATTTTGAAAAATGATTATGGGAAATGTTTTTAGGTTCAATGACAATATGCATTCCCATAGCGGAAAGAATTTCACTGGTATTTTTAAAGTAAGGATTGCCTTTAGGAGAAAGTGTTTTATATAAGCTGGTTCGGCTTTTATGCGCTTTATTTGCTAATTTGTTAACACCACCTTGCGCCTTAACAACATTGGATAAGGCTAACAAAAAAACTTTGATGTCACCTTCGCTTAAAGCGGCATTTAAATAACCGGCGGCTTCTTCAGGCTTTTTAAGAGACTCAATTAAATATTCTTGGTAATCAATCTTTTTTTTCATACGCTACTCAGTTAAGTAATCATTTAAGTAACTCATCGCTTTTTTTATATCTTTTTTTTGCGTCGATTTATTTCCACCGGATAGAAGAAGGATAATTTTACTATCTTCTTCGTAAAAATATATTCTATACCCAGCTCCGAATGTTAATCTTAGCTCGAAAATATCTTTATTAATTTGTTTATAATCACCCAAATTACCTAAAGCCACTCGATCTAATCGTTCTTTTACACGAAACTTAACGGGTGGATCGAGGGCTTCTAGCCAATTAATAAACGGGCTTTGACCATTGCTTTCAACATAAACTTCTATTTGTTTTTTTAAAGCTATTTGCATTGTTATTGTATCCTTAAAGAGACTTATTGGCAATAGTTACGAAAGCAGAACATGAACGTGACTTAAATTATAAAAAATGTAGTTTAGACATATCATATTCCAATCTACTCGGTTGATAGTCATTCATAATTAATGCCTCTAAAATGAACGGTTAACGACATTGCTAGGTATTTTTTTATAAGTGATAATTCAGCATGTAATTCATAATAATCTTCTCTCGTTGAGCGTTGTATCCCAAACAGTTTATCTTTTTTTACCATCATATTAACCCCCAAAAATTTAGGTATTCAAAAAGATAAAACACCAGTAAACATTACATACATATGATTATTATGAAGATATATAAACTTAGATGAAAGTTCTTTAATTCGAACTCAAAATACAGGAATGCAAAAAACAGGATATTGACAATTTAAATAATTTCTTAACTTTATAACCTGAATGCTAATTTCAATATTCCGGTATCTTAATATTTAAAAAATCCATGCGCGACTTTTGCGCGACTGAACATGACGCACATCGCCATTATTTGGAATAGTTCAGACTTGATGTGACACAAAGGAATGAGTAAGGTTACCCG
>CAMSHF010000008.1 GCA_947058615.1 uncultured Rickettsiella sp.
AAAACGGGTAACCTTACTCATTCCTTTGTGTCACATCAAGTCTGAACTATTCCAATTAATGCATTAATAATTTTTGTTTTTAGCTTCAAACTTTTTTCTTGATATACTGCAATACGATCAAACATTAACCCTAAATTTGCTGTCCTCTCTCCTAATTGGATTAAACTAGAATAAAACTTATTAAAATAGGCTTTTCTTCTTTGTAAAGCTTCACTTAAGGAAAAGCCATTTTCTAGGTCTGTAATTAATTCTCTTGTATATTCTTTCAAGCGAATATTTGGTATGCTTGCTTCTAATAATTCTAATATCTGCAACAATGGAATTCCTGCTTGCAATAATCGCGAAATTTGACGAGTAAAAAGAAAAATCTCTTGCGTTTTTACCGATTTAACAAAGCGAACTGCCCATCGTGTGTGAATATATTCTATAAAAATACCTTGACGCTGTAATTCTAAACATAATTGCTCTTTATTTCTGGAAAATTCTTTACCTTTACATGTTTTATGCATGTAAGTGCTTCCTTTCCATGTATAAAATTTTATTATGCTTAACATTTTTTAATCTTTTATTATACGTTTCATTTCTAATAAACTAATCTCACCTTGTTTAAGCTTTTCTAATGCTGAGGCATATAAAGTTTTCATTCCTTGTTTTTGAGCAAAATGACTTATTTCTATCGCATTATTTTTTTTTAAAATCATTTTTTTTATACCTTCAGTGAGTATTAGCACTTCAAAAATACCTGTCCGCCCTTTATATCCATTTATACATTGGGAGCATCCGGTTGCTGTATAAAATTTTTTAGTGTTAGATCGATCTAATTGAAGTAAAAAATCTTTCGGTAGTTTCTCCTCAATTTTGCAATGTACGCATAAACGTCTTACCAAACGCTGTGCAATAATTAGCTGAACTGAAGCTGCGATATTGTAACTAGGAATATTCATACTTTCTAAACGAATCAAACTATCCGCAGCGCTATTGGTGTGTAAGGTTGATAAAACAAGATGACCTGTTTGGGCGGCTTTTATCCCTATTTCCGCGGTTTCTTGATCTCGCATCTCCCCCACCATAATAATATCAGGATCTTGTCTTAAAAAAGCTCTTAGCACACAAGAAAAGTTTAAACCTACGGTAGAATTTACATTAACCTGATTAATCCCAGGTAAAATAATTTCTATAGGATTCTCTACAGTTGAAATATTAACTGTCGTTTTTTTTAAAAAATTTAATGCGGTATAAAGCGTGATTGTTTTTCCACTGCCAGTAGGTCCAGTGACTAAGATCATGCCATGAGGACTTTTTAAAGCTTTAATAAATTCTTTTTTTTGTGAAAGGTCCATTCCCAATTTATCTATTTCAAGCAACATTTTGTTACTATCCAAAATTCTAATAACTAATTTTTCACCATGGATCGTTGGACACGTACTCAATCGACAATCGACAGTTCGATCATTGTTATCTTTGATTTGAAACCGACCATCTTGTGGAATTCTCCGTTCAGCAATATCTAACTGTGACATGATCTTTAAACGGGTGATAATTCGTGGAATTAAATTTTTAGGTAAGGTCAGCATCAAATACAATAATCCATCAATTCGAAAACGTATCTCTAACTGATTTTGGTAAGGCTCTATGTGAATATCAGAGGCATTATAAGCAAAAGCATCCATCAAAATTTGATTGACATAGTTAACCATTGTTAAATCATCATTACTTAAATTAGTTAACTTCACATCGACATTGTTAATGTCTTTTAATTTCTTAAATAAATTTTGGTTTTTTACTTTACTATCCTCTTTTTTTGGAGAAATAGACTGTATTTTTTTAAGGGCGTTTATTAATTTTTTTTCATCTGCGAGTTTAAAGTCCAACATTAATTGTGTGCAGAACCGAAGTTCATCAAATAAAAACTGCTGTGTAGGATCCACTAAGGCTAAAATTAGTTGCTGCTTATCTTGGCGTAAAGGTAATATTTGATATTTTTTCATTAGCTCCTTATCAATAATATTACTTGGAATTTGCCATATATCGATACTATCTAAATCAACATACTCTAAAAAAAATTCTTGTGCTAAGAGGCGAGCTAAATAGTTCGAATCTATTTTCTGTGCTTGAATTAGATGGGTTATAAAGGAAATATTCTGTTCTTTAGCATAAGTAATCATTTCATCAAAAATTTCTTGTTTTAGTCCATAATCTCGTACTAAATGCCTTGCAAAGCTATTAACAGTAATTTTTTCCATTTTTTTAATCCATTATTGTATTTTCTTTCTTTAAGTATAACGCAAATTTTATTAAAATGTATTGACACATTATTTTTTTAATGCTTATATAGATGTAAGCACTGAATACCTTGCTGAGAAAGTTCCGGGGTAGCAATAGAAATGTTAAAAACAATAATAGTTTCTATTTCAAAAACTTATCTACTTTCTTAACATAAGTGCTTAATAATAAATTAAATGCCTATTGATACGATGGCGCTAACTTATTTTTTAAGTTTTACAGTGTTAAGAGTAGAGAATCAGCAAGGTTTTTTTAAAATTTAACGAGAATATTAGGAGTGATTACTTCTATAAACAACTAAATATAATAAATCTTATTTGGATAGTATTTTAGCCTGCTCGTAATGAGCCCTTTTTCCACTGAATAACTAAACTTCGCTTTTTCAATGTTCTAGGATATATTAAAAAGAGGTCTGTAGAACATCAATATTAATTTTTAGGACTTTTAACTATGAGCGTGCTAAGTTCTCATGTTGTTCATATTTGGCATACTCGATTCGAAGATCATGCGGAAAAATACCAACTTTATCAAAGTTGGCTTGCTCCGGAAGAAAAAATTCGCGCTGAAAAGTTAACCCTTCATTATCAACAAAAGTTTATTATTTCAAGAGCTGTGCTACGCGATATATTAGCTTATTATTCTGAACAATCCCCACAGGATTTAAAATTAAGTTATTCCACTTCTGGAAAGCCCTCATTAATAAACTCTGATCAATGTCTAGAGTTTAATGTATCTCATTCAAAAAATATCTTAATTTATGCTTTTACTCTCGAAACACCTGTCGGTATTGATATTGAGTATATCCATCATAGAAATTATCTCGATAAAATTGCCTATCGTTTCTTTTCAGCCTCTGACTATGATCGATTACAATTACTGGAACCTAAAAAAAAATTAAAAGAATTTTTTAAAGCTTGGGTAAGAAATGAAGCGATAATAAAAGCAAAAGGAAGCTTATTAAAAACTCACCCTTATTCTCGATATGAACTTCGTTTAAGTTCTAATTTAGATCCTTCAGAATACGTAAAAAATGAAATAAATACCTTTTATTCTATTTCTAATTTATCGCTTTATTCTGATTTTGCAACTGCTGTTGCTCTAAAAGGCAATAAGAAATCCTTTATTATGAAAAAATATATTAAAAAACTATCTCTAGTTAATTAAAAATATTTAAACTAGTAAAAAAAATTTCCGAAACTTCCAACTCAATTAAACAGATTACTAAAATTCCATTAACATAAAGCGCACTACACCGCATGTTGTATCATCGGGCTGCATTTCTGTTAAAGGATAGTGCTGATTAAGCGCTTTCAGATAGCGCCGATTTCCATCGATCACTAATTGTCTAAAAAGCAACGTATACCCTGGATCTTGCTTTATTTTAGCTAAGATAAAAGCCGCATTGTGTGCCACACGATCAGTATCTAATACAATAATACAATTTTTAGGGAAACTCGGCCCTTGAGCAGTTTCCATGCAATCATTCTCTACGCGAAGTGCAAAAGCATCCGAGCTAAGAGGAATATTGGTACTTAAATACTTAGAATAAGTCTTTGGTGAAATTTTTATAAATTGCAGAAAACGTTCTTTTGCCTCTTGAGGTGTTAATAGAGGTACTTGGTAATAAGGTTGACTACTTTCATAGTGATAAGTTCCTTTAGATTCCTCAGTTGCATGCTCGCGATCTAACCATCCATGAGGTTTATTAAAAACTTTCTCGATATGGCTGGCCAATCTATCGCCTATATTTTTAATAGGGCTATTTCCAATTAAATGACTAATTTGACTTTGCGAACGATCCAAGTGCTCAGATAAATCAGTAATCCCACCTACTAATCGAGCCAGTTTCCGTAAATTATTCCGTCTAATATCTTTTATATTCATGCCATAGCTTTATTTAGTTATTGTTATGACCCATAGAGTAAACTTATACTTTGTTTAAAGTCCTATAAATGTCAAAAAAAGTAATAAGCATGGTAATGTATATTACCTTTTTAGATAAGTACTTGTATACTTATTTTAATCAATCGCGAAATTTCTTAGTTTTTTCTTAACTTTAACTTTTTTTAGCGATATATAAAATGGTAAACCTTTTTGATACGGTGGATAATCCTCACCCTGAATTAAAGGTAATAAATAATCACGACAACGTTGAGTAATATGGAATCCATCCTTAGTGATATAGGAACGAGGCAACTTTTTTTCCTGATTGGCTACCGCAGCTAATTTAACTTCACCAATACTCCATTGATAACGCTTAGTTGATGCTCTAACAATCGTAGGCATAACTGCATTTTTTCCTTTAATAGCTAATTCAACAGCCGCTTTACCTAAAGCATAGGCCTGTTTGACATCGACTTCAGCTGCAACATGTCGTGCAGAACGTTGTAAATAATCAGGTAATGCCCAATGATATTTATATCCTAATTTGGCTTTAATTAATTGGGCAATAACCGGAGCGGCACCCCCTAACTGCTTATGGCCAAACGCATCCGTTGTATCAACCTCTGCTAAAAATTGCTGCGTAGTATCCTTAATGCCTTCTGCCAAAACAATCACACAATAACCATATTTTTTTACTGTCCTATCCACTTGCTGCAAAAATAAGGGCGCATTAAACGTTATTTCTGGAAATAAGATAATATGAGGCGCATCCCCTGTTTTTTTCACAGCCAATCCACTTGCAGCGGCTATCCAGCCTGTATGACGACCCATAACCTCCATAATGAAAACCTTAGTCGAGGTCGCATGCATCGAAGCGACATCTAAACCTGCTTCCAATGTAGAAATGGCGATATATTTTGCGACAGAACCAAAACCAGGACAGTTATCGGTTATAGGGAGATCATTATCGACTGTTTTAGGAATACCAATACAGCTTAATGGATAACCTAATTTTTGGCTTAGCAAATAAACTTTATGCGCTGTGTCTTGTGAGTCTCCGCCCCCATTATAAAAAAAATAACCGATATCATGTGCTTTAAAAACATTTAATAAACGTTCATATTCCGCACGGTTATCCTCTAAGCTTTTTAATTTATAGCGACAAGAGCCAAAAGCTCCCCCTGGGGTATAACGTAATGCCGCTATTGCTTTGTCACTTTCTTTACTAGTATCAATTAAATCTTCGGTTAAAGCACCTATAATGCCATTACAACCTGCATAAACCTTACCAATTTGATTTTTATATTGCCTAGCGGTTTCTATCACACCACAGGCTGTTGCATTAATAACTGCCGTTACACCACCCGATTGCGCATAAAACACATTTTTCTTTGACATCCTGCTTATTCTCCAGGTAACTTAAAGACAAATAATATACTTGAATCTTTTATACTTTTTCTAGACTAGCATGCGACTTCATATTTTAGGTATTTGCGGGACATTCATGGCGGGTATTGCCTTAATAGCCAAGCAAAAAAAAATCGATGTTGTTGGATCTGATACAAACATCTATCCTCCGATGAGTAACTATTTGGCCGAACATAAAATTTCAATATTTGAAGGCTATCATGAAAAAAGTCTATTACCTCATCCTGACTTAGTCATTATGGGGAATGCGATGAAACGTGGGAATCCTTGCGTTGAATATGTACTAAATCAAAATATCCCTTATATCTCCGGACCCCAATGGTTAGCAGAAAATATATTAAATAAATATCACGTTCTAGCCGTTTCAGGAACACATGGGAAAACCACAGTCACTAGTCTACTAAGCTGGATATTGGAATATGCCGACTTAAGTCCTGGATTTTTAATTGGTGGTATCTCTAAAAACTTTGACAGTTCCGCTCGTTTAGGAAAAAAAGAAGATTTTTTTGTAATTGAAGCCGATGAATATGATACCGCTTTCTTTGATAAACGTTCAAAATTTATTCACTATCGCCCCCAAACTTTGATTCTAAATAATCTTGAATTTGATCATGTCGATATTTTTCCAAACTTGGATTCAGTTAAAACTCAATTCTCTCATTTACTGAGAACAGTACCTAGCCAGGGATTAATTATCTGTCCCAAAACTGACAAAAACTTACAAGACGTTATATCGCTTGGATGTTGGACACCAATTGAATACACCGGAAGCTCAAAAAAAGACGGTACTATTTGGCATACTAAGCTATTAAAAGCGGATGGTAGTCAATTTACTATTTACTATAAGAATAAAAACCAAGGTGAAATAAATTGGTCACTCAGCGGAGAGCACAATGTAGCCAACGCCATTATTGCTATAGCCGCTGCGCACCACGTTGGTGTTAATCCAAAAAAAGCAATCACTGCATTGAATCAATTTCAAGGCATCAAACGCCGTTTAGAAATTTATAAAAAAATCAATCGGATAACCCTTTATGATGATTTTGCGCATCATCCTACTGCCATTGCTTCAACCCTTGATGGTCTACGTAAAAGAATTGGCAATGAACGTATCTTAGTTATTTTAGAATCCGGTACGCACACAATGCGTTCTGGCATACATCAAAAAACCTTAGGGCCCTCGTTACAAAAAGCGGACAAGGTATGGTTAATGCGTCCAAAACAAGATTGGGGAATTGAAAGTATATTGCAAACGACATCAATTCCTACTTTTATTTGTGATTCCGTGGCCGATATTATCCAAAAAGTAGCTATAGAAGCCCGACCTTCCGATCATATTGTTATTATGAGTAACAGTGCTTTTGATAATATTCATAAAAGACTGGTCCAGGCTTTAGAAGCATGAAGGACATTGTCGATCATTATCTCGAATCAGCCTTAGCATTAGCCGAAATTCGTCAGGGCTTTTGTGCGCCCAACCCTTGTGTGGGTGCTATTTTAGTAAAAAATAACAAAATAATTGCTAAAGGTTACCACCAAAAATGGGGTTCTCCCCACGCTGAAGTCGATGCAATTAATCAAATTGGCGCGAGTCAAGTTAAAGGTGCTACATTGTATGTAACTCTGCAACCTTGTTGTCATACCACAAAAAAAACACCCCCTTGCACGGATTTAATTATCAAAAGCGGTATCATTAAAGTCGTCTATAGTTTTCAAGATCCTAATCCGGCTGTTACTAACTCCACAGATAAAATATTGCGACACGCAGGCATTGAATGTATTCAACACCCTTTGCCGGCTATCAGTAAGTTTTACACAAGCTATGCGCACTGGTGGAAACATAAAAAACCCTTTACTACCGCAAAATTAGCAATGAGTTTAGATGGAAAAATTGCGGATAAAAATGGAAACCCGATTCGATTGACGGGTGATGAAGCACAAAAGTTTACGCATCAACAGCGTAAAAAAACGGACGCTATTTTAACTACGGCAAAAACAATCGGTTCGGATGATCCCTTGTTAAATAGTCGTTTAGATAATGAGATTGTTAAAAAACCGATCTATATTTTAGATACTCATCTCAACCTATTAACTTCATCAAAAATTTTTAATTCCGCAGAACATATCACTATTTTCCATAGTGCGGACTTAGCCAAGGAATATCAATTAAAAAAACAATGGCCTAGCGCCCGTTTCATTCCTATTAAAACCGATAAAACAGGCCTTAATCTACTCGCTGTGTTAGAGCAAATTGGTTCGGACGGTAAGATTGATTTATGGATAGAGGCCGGAGGACAACTTTTTCAAACTTTTGCTCAAAACGGCTTATTACAGAAGGCTTTTATTTATGTGGCGCCCCTATGGCTAGGAGAAAATGCCCAAACTGCCTTCACTTCTCCAAAACCTCTAAAAAAAGGACTACCAATTGTTACGACCCCTTTAGGCATCGATACTTGTTTTGAGTTTAAATGGAGTGAAAAATAAGCGTATAATAGCTCATAAATCGAAATAATAAATTAAATGATGAAAACATCTGCACTTTCAAGTATCAACCATGCTCTAGAAGATTTGCGTCAAGGAAAAATGATCATTTTATTTGATCATGAAAACCGTGAAAATGAAGGCGATCTAGTCCTTGCTGCAGAGAAAGTAACACCTGGGGCAATAAACTTTATGGCCCAACATGGGCGAGGTTTAATCTGTTTAGCTTTAGTTGAAGAAGATATTAGACGTTTACAAATCCCGATGATGGTAGAAAACTCAACTAACCCTTTTAATACGGCCTTTACGGCGTCTATTGAAGCTGCAAAGGGGGTTACTACTGGAATTTCTGCTGCAGACCGAGCTCATACCATTCAAGTGGCTATTGATTCGCAGAGTGGTCCGGAAGACATCGTTATGCCAGGCCATATTTTTCCATTGCGTGCGCGAAAAGGTGGCGTGCTAGAACGTATGGGACAAACTGAAGGAAGTACTGATTTAACCCGTTTAGCAGGATTAAAATCGGCAGCCGTTATTTGTGAAATCATGAATTCGGATGGAAGTATGGCACGCTTTGCTGACTTAGAGAAATTTGCAAAACAGCATCAACTCAGTTTATTATCGATACGTGATTTGATTCAATACCGCTTACAAACCGAATCTTTAGTCAAAGAAATTGCCTGTATTCGTTTACCCACAGAAGAGTATGGCGATTTAATTATCAAACTCTTTGAAAGCAGTATGGATCAGCAGCATCATTTAGCCGTGATTAAGGAAAAACAAACTTCATCTTTACCCACTTTAGTCCGTATCCATTCAGAATGTTTTACAGGCGATCTGTTTGGTTCAGCTCGCTGTGATTGCGGATGGCAATTCCATGAATCCTTAACGCAAATCAGTCAACAAGGCGGTGTATTGCTTTACTTACGTCAAGAGGGTCGAGGCATTGGTTTGCTAAATAAACTTAAAGCTTATGCGCTACAAGACCAAGGTCTTGACACCGTCGAAGCCAATCAAAAGTTAGGTTTTGGTAGTGATGATCGTAATTATTGGATAGGCGCACAAATTCTACAAAATTTGAAGATACTGAAAATAAAATTACTCACTAATAATCTTCAAAAGGTTATTGACTTAGAACAATACGGAATTGAAGTCGTTGAACGTATTCCATTAATTGCAATACCTAACTCAACCAACCATGCTTATCTAAAAACGAAGCAAATCAAACTCGGACACCTTCTCGACTTATAAAAAGGAGCTTCTATGCAAAAAATAAAAGAGATTATCGCTAAACCCTTACACTTTAACCAACCTACTGATAAGTTTAATATTGCAATCATAGCCAGCCGTTTTAATTCACGTGTCACTGAAGAATTATTAAATGGCGCTTTACAACGATTAAAGGAATTAAATTTTCCTGAACAATGCATTACTCTTATCAGAGTCCCCGGAGCGGTTGAAATCGGCCTTGCTGCACAGCAAATAGCTATTTCAGATGAAAACTGTCTAGCTATTATTTGTTTGGGTGCAGTTATCCGTGGCGAAACCAGTCACTTTGATTATGTTTGCCAACAAGTCAGTTACGCTTGCCAAAAAGTTGCTTTGCAAGAATCTATACCCGTTATTTTTGGGGTATTAACCACTGACAACATAGAACAAGCTTTAGCACGCGCAGATGGAAAACGATGTCATAAAGGGCGTGAGGCAGTCGATGCCGCCATGGAAATGATCTCGGTATTAGAACAAATTGATTCTGAATAACTATCAGGCTTAATATTAAGCAGTTATGACTTAACTGCTTAAATTGTTAATTAGAGGAAATATATTTTTCACGCCGAATAATATCCGTAGGAAAAGCGTAACTTTTAACTAAGAGTGTGAAGACTTCATCTACCATATTAGGATTACCGCATAAATAGACAATATCCTGTTTTGCATTCGGTTTAATTTCATTAAAGGCACTCAAAACATAACCGGTATGCTCATAATCCAAAGCTTCTTTCAATTTAACCCGACTGTAATAAGCATGAAATTCAAACCAGACATTTCTCTTTGCAAATGCAATAAATTCATCACGATATAATAGATCTTCCTGCCTACGTACGCCAAATAATAAGATAACTTTAAAACAAGGGCGTAATTTAAATCGGTATTCCAATTCTGCTAACATCGTCCGGTAGGGTGTAACTCCGGTGCCAGTCGCCACTAAAATATATCGCTCAGGCATCTCATCGCGCAAAATAAGCCGCCCAAAGGGACCTGTCGCAGTTAACCTGTCACCCGGCTTTAATGTAAATAAAAGTTGACTGGCAATTCCTGCAGGAACGTAAGAGGCTGCAAACTCAATCTTATTAGCCGCCTTATGGGTTTTATTGGCGATACTATAGCTCCGACGCAGTATCTTTTCAGCAGTAGGAATATGCAAGGTGATAAATTGGCCCGGAATAAATTCAAAGCTGCCACCTTCTTCATAGCGAAAAGTGAAGTGCTTCACATCCGGAGCAATCTGCTCACTCTTCTCAAGGATTAAATGAAATTCTTTTCGTGACATAATCCGCGTAGTCTAATCAGCTGAATCCATTTCGTCAAAATATTTGTCTAAAGGAGGTAACTGATGTAAAAAAAGAAAATCTAAATTCTACCCTCTTCCTCGTAATGATATAGATGATGGTAGTTCAACAAGTTCTTCTGCCGATTTAGGAGGGAGTTTAATTTCAGGAGTAATCTTTTGATGAATAGCCATATCATCTGTCCAGACTCTAGGCGGCTTAATTTCGTAATTATTCTGAAAAAAAGGTTCAAACATTGTTGCTAACAAAAAGTGAACCATGACTGAAGGATGTAAATCATCCCAGAATAAGTCTTGTTGATTAGGAAAATGTTCTTTTATCGCAAATAATACCGATGCATAAATATCAGCAAGCTGAATTTTTTCATTCAATTTTTCTTCATAAGCTTTTACAGCAGATTGCACCATACAAGTCGTCCAAGCATCATGTTTATCTTCAGATCCAACTAATTGACTTATTCCATCTTTTAATGGATGCCCATCTAGTTTTTTAGTAAGCGCTTTTTTGTCCTCTACTCTATCTAAGTTAAATGTAGTAATACTAGGAAGCCTCATTGAACCTTCTCCATGCTCAACCAACTTTCCATTTTTCACATAGTAGCAAAATAATTCTAATCCATCCTGATTATTTTGATTGACTTCTTTAATGACGATGGCATTTCCTGAAGTTACAGTTGTAGAAATACATTCTTTGTCCTGATTTTTATCTAAATAATAAACAGCACAGCCACTCGTAAATCCATACGCCTCAGGATTTTCATCTATTTCTTTAAAAACGGCTGCTGTATCAAATATTTTTACATCACGTCGTGATTTTCCTTCTTTTTCTTGATAATTTTTAACTAAATTTCTTAATTGTTCATTAAATGTATTACAAGCTTCTTCTGCTTGCTCTCTTTCCTTTTCAGTTTTTTTAGAAAATCGAGGGGTTTTACTAAAATCAGGCAGCGTAAAAACTAGTACATTTTTAGCATAATTTGAATCTTCTTTTTCTTGAGGAGTCGTCAAAATTTCAATTGTTTTAGCAATTCCTTGCACAGCTCTTTCGGCACCTTTTCTATTACAATATCCTAGGGTGACTAGATCATTTGCTCCAGCAAAAATAATACATAAGTCATCTGGATTAAGCTGAGTATTCTTATCTCTTTTTAATTTTTTTGCCTCAGTTTCTATATTAGTTAACACAAGACTTAGAAAAAAACCTTTAATAAAACGAAAGAAATTTAAAAAGCCTCCATAATTATAAGCCGTAGCCCCTCCTTGTGCCCTATTCTCAGACTTGAAGAAACCATGAATGGGTATCAAGTGAGTATTCTCTATAGGAAATTTGATTATGTTGTTAAATGCATAACTCCAAATAAAACCATTGGTAAATTGTTTATGGGGTGATTTATATAAAAAGAGACTTAATGGGATAAAACCGAGTATTTTTTTATCATACATTCCATTTTTACCGCCTGGATCACTTAAACTATCTCCAAGGATATTTTCTCCAGCTATTTCGCTCTTCTTTTCCACGTTGCTAAAAGAGGCTACTTTATGCAAATCAGCATATTTATGTTGGGATATAGGTGTCATAATAAATTTTATTCTTGTTTTTAGTATATGTATTATCTACTTTATAGGTAATATAACTAATTATTAAAGATCTATCAAAGGATAAAAATTAATCAGCTAATTTTTCTTAAAATAATCTTTTGCAATGGCTATATCTTTAGTAATTTGTTGCTTAAGCGCTTCTAAATTATCGAATTTTTTTTCATTGCGTATTTTTTTTAAAAATTCTACTTCAATATACCGACCATAAATATTTTGATCAAAATCAAACAAATGCACCTCGAGTAAATTTTTTGAGCCGCCTAGCGTAGGACGTTTACCAGAATTTGCGACACCTGCTAAAAGCTTTTTTGATAAGCCATAGACATTAACAATAAATACTCCTTGTAAAGGAGGAGTTTGTCGATGTAGTCCGATATTCGCTGTTGGAAAACCAAGTAAATGACCGCGCTGATCGCCATAAATGACTCGGCCACTGAGTCTAAAAGCACGGCCCAGTAATAATTTTGCTAATTTAAAATCTGCTTGCCATACCGCATTTCTTACGCGTGAGCTGCCGATACGCTCATTGTCAAATAATACTGTGGGTGAAGAAAAAACGTTGAATTTATATTCCTTGCCTAACTTCTTTAACAAAGTAAAATCTCCTTGTCGTCCCTTACCAAAACGAAAATCATCTCCGATAATTAAGCCTTTTATACCCAGCTTATCGACTAAAATTTTTTTAACAAACTCCTTTGCACTGCATGCGGCTAAATGTTTGTTAAAGCGTAAACAAAGGACTCGATCGATACCTAAGAATTGTAAACATTTAATTTTTTCACGGAGCCGCATTAGTCGAGCAGGCGCTTTAGATTGATTAAAAAATTCTTGTGGATGAGGCTCAAAAAGAATCACACAAGTAGGCAGGTTAAGTTGTTGACCTAGTTTGATTAATGATTGAATAACTCTTTGATGCCCTTGATGTAAGCCATCAAAGTTACCGATAGTCGCAACACAGCCTTTATGTTTAACCCTTATATTATGGGTATTACAAATAAGTTCTGTCATGACTGAGCTTTTAAATCATGGTAGCGCAAACCACTTACCCATAACGTAGCAATGTAAATAATAATGGCAGAGATGCCTAGAATAAAAATATGTAAAAAGCGTTGCTGCCAACTCCAAGTTATCCAAACTAAAGTAGTGGATGCTGTCCAATATAAAAATAAACTCAATATGCTATTAGCAAATACTAATTGTAATATAAACTTTAGCCAACCGGATTGCCATTGAAAAACGTTACGGGTTTGCAACCCCCAAAACAATAGACCTACATTCAACCAAGCCGATAACGAGCTTGACAAAGCTAACCCGGCATGTTTTAAAGGAAAAATGAATAGCGCATTCAAAATCATATTCGCAATTAGCGCAATAACCCCAATTCGTACGGGTGTTTTTATATTTTGCTGAGCATAAAAAGCAGCTGTTAATATTTTTATGAACATAAATGCCTGCAAACCGATGGAATAAGCTACCACACTCTGTTGAGTCATAAAAACATCATGGATAGTAAATTTTGTATTATAAAAAAGCGTTACAATAAGCGGTCCAGATAAAATCAGCATGGTTAGAGAAGCAGGAATGCCGATTAGTAAATTACAACGTAAACCCCAGTTTAAAGTACTGGCAAAAGATTCGGGTGATTTCGCTGCATGCTGTCGAGAAAGATGCGGCAAAATCACTGTCATTAAAGCCACACCAAACACACCTAACGGAAAGTAAGCCAGTCTATCGGAGTAGTAAAGCCAAGTCACACTACCTGTCACTAAAAAAGAGGCAAAAATAGTATTGAGTAATAAACTGATTTGTCCTATAGAAGAACCGAATAAAGCGGGTAACATCAGTTTTAATACCTTTTGAACACCCGGATCATGCCATTTAAATTTGGGTTTTTGTAATAATTTTAATCGATGTAGAAAAGGTAATTGAAAGCCTAACTGTAGAAATCCTGCTAATAGAACACCCCACGCTTGAGCTTCGACAGGTATTTTAAAAAAATGTGCTACACCAAATGCAGTAATAATTAAAGAAATATTTAATAATGCAGGGGTAAAAGCAGGAACCCAAAACTGTCCATAGCAGTTTAAAGTTGCTCCTACTAAAGCCGTTAAAGAGATCAACATCAAATAAGGGAATGTTATTCTTAGCATTTCTATGGTTAATTGAAAACGGTAAGGATCTAAACCGGGTGCAAATAAACTCACTAAACCTTGACTTCCCAGAACCCCTAGTATACAAATAGCCAACAAAATTAATCCTAATGTCCCTGCAATATAAGCAACAAATTGCTGTACTTCTTCTGGTGAACGGGTTTGTTTATATTCTGATAGCGTGGGAATAAACGCTGTAGAAAAAGATCCTTCAGCAAATAATCCGCGCATAAAATTAGGAATTTTAAACGCAATGTAAAAAGCATCAACGGCTGCTGTAGCCCCAAAAACTCTAGCGGCAACCATATCGCGAACAAAACCTAAAATTCGCGAAATAAATGTCATAAAAGCAACAGCGGAAGTTGATTTAAAAAGTACTTTACTCATCGGTTCTCTAACCACATTTCAACAATTAATTGAGCCGCAATACTATCAATAGATTTTTTTTTCAAAGCTTTATACCCACCCATAGCAAAAAGTCGTGAGCGTGCTTCAACGGTGGTCAGTCTTTCATCAATAGAAAAAACGGGCAATTGAAAACGATTTTTTAATTCCGTTAAAAAATCTCGTGCTAAATACGTAATGGACTGCTCTGTTCCATCCATATTTAATGGAATACCCACAACCAACACATCAGGAGACCAAATCTCCAATAATTGTGCAATTTCTTCCCAAGGGAGATTGCCTTTTTTAACAATTAAACTTGTCAAAGGCTGCGCTAAGGCAGGTGAGGTTTGTCCTACTGCCACACCAATATACTTTGAACCAAAATCAAATCCTATAACCGTCTTAACCTCAGGCATGACCACCCATATAAGCAAGCTTAGTCACATCAACACCTAAATAATGCATAGCCTTTAACCATCGTTCTTCAAAAGGGGTATCAAACAATAGCTTAGGACTTGCAGGCAAAGTTAACCAAAAATTATTAACTATTTCTTGCTCCATTTGACCTGCTATCCAACTTGCATACCCTAATGAGAAAATAAACTTATCAGGTCCTTGTTGTTTAGCAATTGCTAATAAAATATCTTTGGAGGTAGTTACCGATATCTCACTGCTCATTTTAAGACTTGATTGCCATTTTCCTATGGGAGCATGTATTACAAAACCACGTTCCGGATGAACAGGTCCTCCGCATAATATCGGAAAATCTGCCCCCGATAGGGGTACAGCCTTGTCATCGATAACCTGTTGTAATATTTCTGGCAGATTAACTCGCAAAGATTGTAAGGGTTGATTGATAACTATCCCCACAGCCCCTTTTTCAGTATGCTCACAAATATACACCACTGCTCGATTAAAATAGACATCAGTTAGAATGGGCATAGCCACTAAGAAATAATTTGTAAAATAATTTGTTGTATCTATCATTAATCCCTTCTCAACTAAAATCTGATCGCTCATCATAACACTTGCTTTCACTCTGCGGTACGCATTTGTACGAAATAAGCTCTGTCCCTAAGGTAGCGCCTATTCTACCAGCGAAATAGCTATTTTTTTGTAAAAAATGATATGATACTAAGCATTGCTGCGTAAGTATAAGAAATTGTATTTTCGAAAAAGAGGAAACGTATGAGCATTAATTTTCGTGTAGGTTATGGTTATGATGTACACGCTTTTGAAACAGGAGACCATATCACATTAGGAGGAGTCAGAATCCCTCATCAATCAGGACTTAAAGCCCATTCAGATGGTGATGTCGTCATTCATGCTTTAGTTGATGCTTTATTAGGCGCCTGTGGTTTGGGCGATATAGGACACTATTTCCCTGATACAGATAAACGTTGGGAAAATAAAGAAAGCCGAATTTTTTTGAAAAAAACCGTTGAAATGATGGATGAAAAAAATTGGTCCATTACTAATGTCGATATTACTATCATTGCTGAAGCACCTAAACTTAAGGATTACTTTGAAAAAATGCGAATCAATTTAGCAAGAGAAATGCAAATTAAGCCAGATCAGGTCAATGTAAAAGCAACTACGACAGAAAAATTAGGTTTTATTGGTCGCAAAGAAGGAATAGCAGCGACTGCAATCGCTCTACTTCAAAACAGGTAATTTTTTGGTACCGAGAGTGGGACTCGAACCCACACGATGTCACCATCACCGGATTTTGAATCCGGCGCGTCTACCAATTCCGCCATCCCGGCAACGGGGCTCGATTATAACAAAGTATTTTTTTGAATCAATCATTAACATCAATCTGAAAAGCGATAAATATTTCTGCACTTGCAATCAAGATCTCAATCCCTTATTGTTTTCTACAGAGGCTGCAACATAGCTTACTCAAAATGAAGGTTAAATAAAGCGTAAACTTAGGATCAATTAAGAGTAAAATTAACTTAAGGTTTAAATAATTGAGATAAGTCCAAAAAGAGTGGTTTGTTTAAACCGATTTTCAGGAAAATCCGGTTTTACCTCTTAAGTTATAGTTTGCATGCATTAACCTCCTTGATCTTTTAAAAAAAGGTATCGACAATAAGATCTCATGAGTAAGATGACCAAAGAGGTAAATAATGTACAATAATGAAGCAACCATACCGCAAGATGTGTCGCATTCTTTAGTTAATAAAAAACATTTATTTCTCGCTTCTGTTATCTGCATGCTTGCTGCTATGTTTTACATGTATGAGTATACCTTGCAAGTATCTCCTGCTGTTATGACAAATGAACTGATGCGTGATCTAGGCCTTAATGCAGCAAGTTTAGGCACCATGACAGCTTTTTATTTTTATTCGTATACGCCTATGCAATTACCTGCGGGTTTACTTTTTGATCGTTTTGGCCCTCGTCGTTTAATAACTTTAGCGATATTAATATGTGCTATCGGAGCATTTTTTTTTGGCACTACGCCTAACGCTGTCATGGCTTCATTGGGTAGGCTCTTAATGGGTATAGGATCTTCTTTTTCATTTATAGGTGCTTTACTTCTCGTTTCTCGTTGGTTCCCTCTTCAATATTTTGCTTTGCTCACCGGCCTCGTCCAATTAATGAGCTCCGTGGGAGCTATAGTGGGGCAAGTCCCCCTGGTAACGGCTATCAATCATTGGGGGTGGCGATCGACGACTATCGCATTAGCTACGGTGGGCTGTTTACTTGCGTTATTGGTATGGGTAATTGTGCGAGATAGCCCTGAAGCTGTTTCGAAAGGGCGAAAATTCCAATCGCCACCTAAAAAAAGTGAATTAAAAAGGCTACAACAAGTCTGTAGTAACAGGCAAACTTGGTTAACTGCTTTGTATTCTTTTTCTATTTGGGCACCGATTACTGCATTTGCTGCTTTATGGGGCATACCTTTTCTTGTAGCGAGTTATAATCTTACTACAAAAATCGCTTCTGAAGCGAGTGCAATGATATGGCTAGGTATTGGCATAGGCAGTCCTTTAGCAGGCTGGCTTTCTGATAAATTTAATTCACGATCCAAACCACTTAGCCTTTGCGCAATGTTAGGAATAGTCAGCCTTACAATAATTATATATTGCCCTTTCTTACCTTTATCAGGCCTCTATTTAGCTTTATTTGTTTTCGGCCTAGCGGCTTCGGGACAATCCTTAGCCTTCGGAGTGGTCAAGGATAATAATACAGCCTGTGTCGTGGGCACGGCTATTGGGTTTAATAATATGGCTGTTGTGGCGGGGGGGGCTTTATTTCAACCTCTAATAGGCGTTTTGCTTTATCTAAATGGGGGGGATCTTATGCGCCACGGCACTCCTATTTATAGCACTGTAGATTATCAGAAAGCACTTTTTGTATTGCCCCTGTGTTATATGATTGCTTTTTTTGTAAGTCACTTTTTGCTACGCGAAACTTATTGCAAACCGCAATACTCTAATGAAGCCGCTAGAACAATCTAAGTTGTTTTTTATCTGCGTTTTTACTACGTTAAAATCAAATTTTATGACTAAAAATAAAAATAATGACTTACCATCCTATTTAACCAATCAAAAGCCCACTACACGTGCAGCCATCATCTGCATTCTTGCTTCCTGTTTCTATATGTATGAATTCATATTGCAAGTTTCTCCTGCAGTAATGACCTCTCAGCTTATTAATGACTTAGGACTTAATTCGATTACATTAGGAACCATGGCCGCTTTTTATTATTATTCCTATACCCCCATGCAGCTCCCTGCGGGATTTTTATTCGATCGATTTGGTCCTCGACGTTTATTAACAATAGCCATTCTTTCTTGTGCTTTGGGCACGCTATTGTTTGGCTCAAGCAGCCATATAGCAACGGCTTCCACGGGCCGATTTATGATGGGAATGGGTTCAGCCTTTGCATTTATAGGAACTTTAGTTCTAATCTCCCGCTGGTTTCCTGCTCAATATTTTGCTTTCTTGGCAGGCTTAGTCCAGTTAATGAGTAGTATAGGTGCTATAGTAGGTGAAACCCCTTTGACTATTGCCGTCAATCACTGGGGGTGGCGACAAACTATCATTATATTAGGCGTTATAGGTGTCATTTTAGGTTTATTGATCTGGTTAATCGTGCGAGACAGCCCAGAAGTTGTTTCAAAAGGACGTAAATTTCAACCTGCTTCAAAAAAAAGCCTATTAAAAAGCTTTCACCAAGTTGCTGTAAATAGTCAAACATGGTTTGTTGCACTTTATTCCTTTATGGTATGGGCGCCCATCACAGCTTTTGCAGCATTATGGGGAGTTCCTTTCTTGGTTCTCGCCTATGGTATCAGCACGAAAGCTGCGTCTACGGCCTGCACTATGATTTGGCTGGCTATAGGCATAGGATGCCCGTTATTAGGATGGTGGTCAGATAAAGTAAATTTACGTGGTACGCCTTTAAAATTTGCTGCAAGCTTAGGTATAATTGGATTAATACCCGCTATTTATGCCCCCCATCTTCCATTATTTTGGCTTTACGTTTGCTTGTTTTTGTTTGGTCTTGCCGCTTCAGCGCAATCACTCGCATTTGGAGTAGTTAAAGATAACAATCACTCGAGCGTAGTAGGAACAGCTATGGGGATTAATAACATGGCAACCGTTGCGGGTGGGGCTTTATTTCAGCCGATTATTGGTATATTTTTACATGTTAACTGGAACGGAATTTATCATAACGGGGTTCCTTTTTATAGTGTTGAAAACTACCGAAAAGCCTTTATTCTACTGCCTTTTTGCTACCTAATAGCCTTATTAATTGGGAAATTTCTGATAAAAGAAACCCACTGCCAACAACAACCTAATGTCCAGGAGTAAAAGTAGCCGCCGCTGGTTAAAACAGCATTTTAATGACCCTTATGTAAAACGTGCTCAAAAGGAAGGTTTACGCTCACGTTCGGCCTATAAACTCTTGGAGATTCAAGAGAAAACCAAGCTCATTAAATCGGGTATGACTATCGTTGATCTTGGAGCGGCACCGGGGGGTTGGTCTCAAGTGGCTTCTCGGATAGTAGGTGAAGCAGGGAAAGTCTATGCCTTAGATATTTTGCCGATGGAGGCATTGGTGCACGTGGAGTTTCTTCAAGGAGATTTTAGAGAAGAGTCAACTATGCAACAATTCTTGCAACGTATACAATCAACGCCTATAGATCTTGTAATTTCAGATATGGCCCCCAACTTTAGTGGAATGCGGAGTATTGATCAACCTAAATCAATTTATTTAGCGGAATTAGCCTTAGACTTTGCTCAGAAAGTATTAAAGCCAAAAGGTTGTTTTTTAGTAAAAACTTTTCAAGGTGAAGGATTTGAGGCATTTTTAAAAAACTTAAGAAGTTTATTTACAAAGGTGACTATTCGAAAACCCTCTTCTTCTAGAGGAAGCTCTGCAGAGATTTATTTAGTTGCTATGGGTTATCATCATAAAGGGAAATAAATATGGATTTATACACTTTGCACCTAAACAAGTGGCTGTCCAACTCACAATCCTCAGGTAGACTTACATCTTGATTGTGTTTCACGGTAACGCCTTGACAAAAACCCAATTGCTGCGAGTATATTTATTAATAGTTTTTTGGAAGCTTGAGCGTAAAAAGAACTTAAAATAATCGAAACCCACAAAATTTAGTATATAATGCCCTCTTTATGAGAATAATGCGAGGTAGCCTAGCTTGAACGACATGCTGAAAAATCTTTTTTTATGGCTAATTATTGCTGTCATACTTATCTCAGTATTTAATAATCTCGAACCTCGTAATAACGGTGGAGAGCGTTTGACCTATTCTGAATTCTTGAAAGATGTCCAGCAAGGCAACGTGCAGTCTGTAACGATACAAAGCAATCAGGTTATAAAAGGCCAATTAAATAGCGAAAAATCTTTCACTAGCTACATGCCTATTCCTGATCAATATCTACTTCCTGAGCTCTTAAAAAAGAATGTCAATGTAAAAGGAGAGCCCCCTCAACAAGAAAGCTTCTTGATGCGTATTTTTATTAATTGGTTCCCTATGTTACTTCTTATTGGCGTATGGATATTTTTCATGCGACAAATGGGTGGTACGGGAGGAAAGGGAGCTCTCTCATTCGGTCGCAGTCGTGCTCGGTTATTAGGTGAAGATCAAGTTAAGGTTACTTTTGCTGATGTAGCGGGTGCTGAAGAGGCAAAAGAAGAAGTCAGTGAATTAGTCGAATTTTTAAAAGACCCGGCTAAATTTCAAAAATTAGGTGGAAAAATCCCACGTGGCGTCTTATTAATGGGCCCTCCTGGAACGGGTAAGACACTTTTAGCTCGCGCTGTTGCAGGAGAAGCTAAAGTTCCTTTTTTCACGATTTCAGGTTCTGACTTTGTTGAAATGTTTGTAGGTGTAGGTGCATCTCGTGTAAGAGATATGTTTGAACAAGCTAAAAAACAAGCTCCCTGTATCATTTTTATTGATGAGATAGATGCCGTTGGTCGTCATCGCGGTGCTGGTTTAGGCGGCGGACACGACGAACGAGAGCAAACTTTAAATCAGTTATTAGTCGAAATGGATGGTTTTGAAGGTAATGAAGGTGTTATCGTTATGGCGGCTACCAATCGACCCGATGTTTTAGATCCTGCCTTATTACGCCCTGGCCGATTTGATCGGCAAGTTATTGTTGGCCTACCTGATATTCGTGGTAGAGAACAAATTCTAAAAGTTCACCTTAGAAAAATTCCTTATGGAAAAGATGTTAAACCCATTATTATAGCGAGAGGAACGCCTGGTTTTTCAGGTGCAGATTTAGCAAATCTAATTAATGAAGCCGCTTTATTTGCGGCTCGCGAAAATAAGTCCAGTGTCGATATGCTTGATCTAGAAAAGGCTAAAGATAAGGTCATGATGGGTAGTGAAAGGCATTCAATGGTCATGAATGAAAAAGAGAAGAAACTAACCGCTTACCATGAAGCCGGGCATGCCATTGTAGGACGTTTAGTTCCTGATCATGACCCTGTTTATAAGGTAACCATCATTCCACGCGGCAAAGCGTTGGGTGTTACTATGTTCTTACCGGAAGAAGATCGGTATAGCTATACTAAACAACGTTTAGAGAGCCAAATTGCGAGTTTATTTGGTGGGCGTATTGCCGAAAATTTAATTTTTGGCCCAGAGCAAGTCACTACAGGTGCTTCAAATGATATCCAACGAGCTACGGAAATTGCTCGAAATATGATAACAAAATGGGGCTTATCTAAGCGTTTGGGGCCTTTAACTTATAATCAAGAAAATGATGAAGTATTTTTAGGACATCAAATAGCAAAAAATAACAAATTTTCTGAGGATACTGCTCAACTTATTGATGAAGAAAGCCGTAGTATTATTGATCGTAATTACAAGCTTGCAGAAACTTTACTGCAAGAGAATATGGAAAAATTACATTTGATGGCAGAAGCGCTAATAAAATATGAGACTATAGATTCTAGTCAAATTGATGACATTATGGAGGGCAAACCCCCTAGAGAGCCAAAAGATTGGAATAATGGAAGCAAAAAAGGCACACTCTCTTCTTCTGAAAAAAAAACGCCTTCACAAAAAGACTCCACAGTAACGGGAACTGATCCTGCAGCAGATAGCCTGTAATGATCAAACTAAATTCTTGGATTCATCATGGCAAAACTCCGCAAATATTTTGGGACAGATGGTATTCGCGGAAAAGTAGGTGAAAAACCTATTACGCCCGAGTTCGTTTTAAAATTAGGGTGGGCTGTTGGAAAGATTTTAGCTAATGGCCGAAATAAGGTCCTAATTGGTAAAGATACGCGTATTTCAGGTTATATGCTTGAATCAGCTTTAGAGGCTGGTTTATCTGCTGCTGGGGTGGATATTCACCTGTTAGGCCCCATTCCAACTCCCGCTATTGCTTTTCTAACTTCAAACTTAGGTGCACAAGCGGGAATTGTAATTAGCGCGTCACATAATCCTTATTATGACAATGGAATTAAGTTTTTTTCTCATGATGGAACCAAGTTAGAAGATAGTATTGAAATACAAATTGAGACTCATCTTACTCAATCTATTCATACTGTTGATTCTGCTAAACTAGGGAAAGCGATTCGAGTAGAAGATGCCAAAGCTCGCTATGTTAATTTTTGTAAATCTACAATTTCCAAATCTTTTCAGCTAAATGGTCTAAAAATTGTACTCGATTGTGCAAATGGCGCTACTTATCATATTGCACCTTCTTTATTTTCTGAACTAGGTGCAGACTTAATTTTACTAGGCACGCACCCTGATGGCTTAAATATTAATAAAGATTGCGGATCGACCCATTTAAAATACTTGCAACATACTGTTTTATCAAAAAAAGCAGACTTAGGCATTGCATTCGATGGTGATGGTGATCGCGTATTAATGGTTGATAATTTAGGCGAGATCGTAGATGGAGATGAATTACTGTTTTTATTAGCCCAACACGGCGTTAAAAAAGGTTATATTAAGGAGGGGGGCATCGTAGGCACCACAATGAGTAATCTTGGTTTAGAATTAGCAATAAAAGCATTAGGTCTTGATTTTATCCGCACCTCAGTCGGAGATAGATATGTTAATGAAGCATTACAAAAAAGAAATTGGCAATTAGGTGGAGAGTCCTCAGGACACATTATTTCACGTCGACTAACTAAAACAGGGGATGGAATCATTATTGCTTTACAAGTATTAGAGGCTATTCAATCATTAGGTCTATCATTGCATATTGCTAAGAAATCGATGAAAAAATTTCCTCAAATATTAATCAATATTCCAGCAGAAAATCCGACAGCTACGCTGAGCTCACCTAATATAAAAAGAGCTATGAAAGAAGCTGAACTTCAATTAAAGGATCATGGGCGTATATTGCTACGTCCTTCAGGAACAGAATCAGTTGTACGTGTTATGGTAGAAGGCAAAGATCTATCAAGGGTTCAATCTATTGCAAATAAACTAGCCGACACTGTTAGAGCTTCAGTCAGATAATTTGTTTCCTTGACCTTACTTTATTCAACAGTGACTGATTTTGCTAAATTTCGTGGCTGATCAACATCAGTGCCTTTTAAAATCGCCACATGGTAAGCTAAAAGTTGCAATGGAACTGCAAAAACTAGCGGACTAATCATGTTACCTGTTTTAGGGAGCAAAATACTTTTAATATCTGTCTCATTTGTACCTAGTTCCTCTTGCAGAAACAAAATAAGTTGGCCATTACGTGCATAGACCTCTTGGATATTGGATTTAAGTTTTTCTATTAAAGAATTGGAAGGGACTAAAACAACAACGGGCATATTACTATCAACCAAAGCAAGTGGCCCATGCTTTAACTCGCCCGCAGGATAAGCTTCAGCTTGTATATAAGAAATTTCCTTAAGTTTAAGTGCCCCTTCTAATGCGACCGGAAAATGAATTCCTCGAGCAATAAATAAAGCATGTTCTTTCTCGACAAATAATTGAGCTAATTTTTTTATAGCGAAATCTAATTTTAACGATTGTTCTAAAAATTTAGGTAAACTTCTTAATTCAGACAAACAAGCGGCATTTTGTCTCTCATCCCAACCATGTGATAACCCTAAAAAAGAGGTTAATAGTAACAACACTGTTAGTTGAGTTGTAAATGCTTTAGTTGATGCCACACCAATTTCTGGACCCGCTCTCGTTAGTAAGACGAAATCAGACTCGCGTACCATAGTACTACCCGGTACATTACAAATTGTGAGTGTAGCCGCATAATCCTCAGTTTTGGCTTGTCTTAGTGCTTCTAGTGTATCGGCTGTTTCTCCTGATTGAGATAAAGTGATAAATAATGTATTTGAATGAATAATATGAGGACGGTAACGAAATTCACTTGCCACATCGACCTGGCAAGAAATACCGACCCACCGCTCTAACCATTGTGCTGCAATCAATCCTGCATGATAACTGGTACCACATGCAACAATTTGTATCTGCTTAATTCTAGCAAAACGTTGTATAGAATTAGCCCCGAAAATTTCGTCCCAAACATCTGATTGATTGATAAGACGTCCTTCAAGAGCGGCATTGACTGCATTAGGTTGCTCAAAGATTTCCTTTTCCATAAAATGACGATATTTTCCTTTACTTATTACTTCTTCAGGCAAGTTTATAAAGTGATCAGGCCGATGAACTTTCTTATCTTTGTTATAGACGTTGACTGTTTTAACAGTAACTTCGGCAATATCACCTTCTTGTAAATAAATAAACTTCTGAGTCACAGGAAGCACGGCTAAATGATCCGAAGCAATAAAATTTTCATTACATCCGAGTCCTACCATTAAAGGACTGCCTTTACGAGCGGCTATTAAAGAGTATGGATCTTCTTGATTGAGAAAGACTATGGCAAAAGCACCTTCTAAATAGGTAATTGTTTTCTTAACAGCGTCCAAAAAATTATTATTTTTTTTCAGCTCTTGATTCAATAAATGCGCAATGACTTCAGTATCCGTTTCAGACTCAAAAGAATAGCCTGCTTTTATCAGTTTTTTCCTTAAGGACAAGTAATTTTCAATAATGCCATTGTGAACTAAGGCGATATTGTCTGATACATGAGGATGCGCATTAGATTCACTGGGTTTTCCATGAGTCGCCCAACGTGTGTGTGCAATACCCATTGTGCCTGATAATCTTTCAGGTATTATTGCTTTCTCTAGCGCTTCAACTTTACCTACCGTACGTCGACGTTGCAAATGTTGTTCTAAATCTAAAATAGCTATCCCAGCTGAATCATAGCCACGATATTCTAAACGCTTCAAACCCTCAATAAGAATTGGGACTATATTACGCTGTGCTATTCCCGCTACAATTCCACACATACTTCACCTTTGTCATTGCCTAGACTTAAATGGGAAATTTAAGATTCTATCATGATGGTAAAAACGTTTATTATAAATAAAATCTTTTTATCATTTTTTAACTTAACAAGGATCTTAAATGAATGCCAGTATACTCCTAAGGCGAATAGGTCAAGGTATCACTCACATTTTTTTTCCTTATTACTGCATTATTTGTAACGATAAGGCCAATAGAGAACTTGACTTATGCATTGAATGTGAAAAGCGCTTACCCTGGTTAAAAAATACTTGTACTTATTGTGCTGCTTTTTTAATATCAAACCAATCCATTTGCGGTGCTTGCCTTAAAAAACCACTCCCTTTCCATAAACTATACGTGCCTTTTTCCTACACAGAAATAATAAAAAAACTTATTATTGGCCTTAAGTTCCAAAAAAAATTAGTTTACGCACCTATTTTAGGCACTTTATTAGCTGAAAAAATCAACGCTCAATACCAAAATGAGAAACTACCAGATATGCTTATTCCTGTACCTTTACATAAAAAAAGACTCTATGAACGCGGTTTTAATCAAGCTATAGAAATAGCCCGGCCAATTTCTAAAAAATTAAATATACCTATAGAATACAAAAGGTGTAGAAGAGTAGTAAACACGGTCGCACAAAGTAACCTACCTGCAAGCCAGCGTTCTAGTAATGTAAAGAATGCGTTTGTTGCACATAAGCAGCTTGCTTACCGACATATAGCGCTACTCGATGATGTAATAACCACTGGCCATACTCTCACCGAGATAAGTCGCGCTTTATACGATGTGGGTGTAAAAAAAATAGATGTATGGTGTTGTGCCCGCACTTATTTGGACGGAAATTAAACTACCTACTTTCTATTGACTACTTTCATTAGGGGTATTTAGAGCAATCAAGCCTCTTCTTAATACTGCTCTTCACGTTGCTCTCGACCTCGATGGTAGCCACCGCCACCGTTGCCTCCACCTGAACCAGCCATACCGCCACGTCCACCGCTGCTAGTACGCCGTCCACCTGAACCACCGTTACGACGCCCACCACCGCCAGATCCCCCCGCACTAGAATCCGGTGGATTAGCTTCAGAAACTGTAATAGTACGTCTTTCATGAATACTACCATGTAAAGCCTCTATAGCTTCTTTTGCTTCTTCAGGTGTAGACATTTCTACGAAACCAAAGCCCTTGCTACGCCCGCTATGGAAGTCTCGGATAACTTTTACAAAATTCACTGTCCCAAAAGGGGTAAAAAGCTCTCTTAGTCCATCGTCATCGACGCTATAGCTTAAACCACCTACATACAATCTTTTATTCACGCAAAACCTCCAAAAGGCTAAAAATGGCCACTACCAAGATATCAACTGTTTACCGTTTCCTAATCTGGCTATGGCAGAGATAAACTAAACGTCATCATAGTAACACAGGACAACCTCTAGGGTATATATAATAGGATGGCAAAATAGTTAAAATGATTTATTCTAAAAAGCTACGTAACATCCAGGCATTTTTCTCATGAACTTCCATCCGTTCAGAAAGCAAATCCACAGAGACTTGATCATCGGCTTCTTCTGTCTCTGCCAACAATTCTCTCGCTAAGCGAACCATAACTTCATTATCATGCTCTAACTGATTGATCATATTTTTAGCTTTTACTTGGCGTGTCCCAACAACTTCGTTAATTTTGCTTAATTTTGCAAAATCGGCATAGCTTGCAGGCACATGAAATCCCAATGCTCGCACACGCTCTGCGATTGTATCGCCTGCATTCCATAAATCGATATATTGTGCTTCAAATACACTATGTAAAGGTTGAAACATAGGCCCAACGACATTCCAATGAAAATTATGTGTTTTTAAATACAATACTGAATTATTGGCTAATAATTTAATCAAGCCATCCGCTACTTTTTTTCTTTTAGCCTCAGACAGCCCTACGTTAAGCATTTCTTTCATCATAAGTCTCCAATTTAAAATTTATAATACACAAAAGTTTATTTTTAAACCAAAAACCATTAAAACTAAAATTTTTAAAAAACTATATTCGATCAATCATCATCTGAATCTCCGTCATCTTCATCAGATATTAAGTTATTATTCTCACGAATAACATAATTCCTGTGTTGCAAATAGGCATTGCGTTGAAACACATAAGGGTCAAAAGAGGCTTGTTTGATAGCCTGATCAAAATCTAATAGTTGTGCCCGAGCATTAATGAAACTTCCCCAAACTAATCCATTACGCCAAGGTACATCATTAATATAGGGGTAAATCGAAAAAACACCATAATTAATAGGCCAAGAAATTGCATCACGCACCGTACGAGGCCCTAAAATAGGAACTACCAAATAAGCTGAAGAGACATAACCCCATTTAGCCAAAGTTAAACCAAAATCCTGATGATTCGCAGGTAAACCAATTCTACTTGCGACATCGATAAATCCCGCAATCCCTATCGTACTATTTATTAAAAAACGCCATGCATCTGATGTGGCATTATAAAATTCGCCCTGTAATAAATCATTAACCACTGTGGGTATTTGCTCTAAATTGCTAAAAAAATTACCGATGCCTTTAGTAATAGGCCAAGGTAAAATTGCTTTATAGACAGTAGCTACGGGTTTAAAAAAAACTTTGTCTAAAGTTTCATTAAGTTTAAAAGCATGCCGATTGTAATTTTCATAAGGATCATTATTTAAATCACCGTCCGAATTAATAGCTAAAATAGGTGAAGTCACCAATAATAGAAAAAGTCCTAATAATCTGATCATTTCCGATGCCTCATTAATTTGTAATTCTAATTAGAAGAACTTTCACTTAAATACTTTTCAGCATCCAGTGCGGCCATACAACCGGTCCCAGCGGAGGTAATGGCTTGACGGTAAACAGAATCAATCACATCACCACAAGCAAACACTCCTTTCACGCTTGTTACTGTCGCAAAACCCTTTCTACCTCCACGAACTAAAATATAATCATTCTCCATATCTAATTGATTTTTAAATATTTCAGTGTTAGGAGTATGGCCTATAGCTATGAAAACACCATGTATGTCTAATTGGTTAGTTGTGTTTGTTTTAGTATTTGTAATTTTTAGTCCATTGACTCCTTTCTCATCCCCTAAAATACAATCCACTACAGTATCTAATATGAGAGATACCTTTTTAGCCTCTACTTTTACCATTAATTTATCCAACAAAATCTTTTCTGGCCGAAAAAACTTATTTCCCCTATAGATAAGGTAAACATGCTCGGCAATGTTAGCCATATAAAGTGCTTCCTCTACAGCCGTATTACCACCTCCAACAACAGCTACTCTTTGGCCTTTATAAAAAAAACCATCGCAAGTAGCACATGCCGAAACTCCTTTCCCCATAAATTCTTTTTCTGAAGGTAAACCTAAATATTTCGCTGCTGCCCCCGTAGCAATGATCAAAGCATTGCAATAGTAAAGTATTTCGTCATTACCTTCTAAAATAAAAGGATTTTTGGATAAATCAGCTCTCTTTATGTGATCAAAGATAATTTTTCCTCTAAATCGCTCAACATGTTTATGCATGCGCTCCATCAAAACAGGACCTTGCAAACCTTCTATGTCACCGGGCCAATTATCAACATCTGTTGTTGTCATTAATTGACCACCTTTTTGCAT
Source organism: uncultured Rickettsiella sp. (assembly GCA_947058615.1). Classification (GTDB taxonomy): domain Bacteria; phylum Pseudomonadota; class Gammaproteobacteria; order Diplorickettsiales; family Diplorickettsiaceae; genus Aquirickettsiella. Next base: position 29,260 of record CAMSHF010000008.1, read on the forward strand.
ACCTGTAATAATGACTGGATCAAGATTTGCTCTTGCTGCATAAAGGGCTGCTGTATACCCTGCAGGCCCTGAACCTAAAATGAGAAGTCGATGTTTACGCACCTTATTCATAAAAACCACTTTATAAGGTAAAAACCCCAGATAATAAAAAAATTGTTATAATTAAAATTTCTAACAAAGTATAACAAAGAACACTATAAATAGTACCTATCTCATCAGTATTAAAAAAAGACTGTTTGCTTATATGCTACCGCCTAAATAAGGAGCCACCTTGAAAAAAAACCGAACCGAAGATTTTTTACAATTAAGTCTTAAGCAGCGCCTACTTGAAGGTCTACTGATTGTGAGTGGCGCCCTTGCTCTTTTTTTATTTTTAGCTTTATGGACTCACCACCCTCCGCCCCATATCAAACCCTCTTTGAACATAGCAGGCCATTGGGGAGACCAACTCGCTCATTTCTTTTTTAATAATTTTGGTTCTTTAGCCTACTTGTTCCCAGCATTATTGCTCTATGGAGGATGGCAGTGTTTTAAAGAGCGTTTTTCCAGCTTATCTTTTAGCTACCCTTTTTTTGCTCTACGTCTATTAGGTTTCATTACTATTTTTGTTGCCGCTTGTGGGCTTGCCGCTTTACATAGCACGCATACTACACCTGGCTACACCCCAGGGGGACAGTTAGGAATGCTTGTTACAAAAAATTTTATTGCTCAGTTTAATGTGGTGGGTAGTACATTATTTTTATTGGCTCTTTTATTAGCCAGTACTACACTTGCAACAGGTTTTTCTTGGTTAAGTATTATCGATAAAATAGGAAGCTATATTGTGATAATACCAGGAAAAATTGTGGAGAAATTTAAAAAAATCACCCTGTATGTCATAAAAAAAAGAGCGGCTGAAAAAATTAAACCCCATGTAAACACCTCGCATAAAGTTGACATAACTCATAATAAACCTTCTTCTCAATTTAACCCTATAATTAATGCCGCTCTATCTAACTCGGAAATTTCCCATCCTCATCCATCTCCTATTCCTCCTACTATTAAAGCTTATTCATCCTCTACGATTTCAGCTTCAAATAAACAACACATGTCTGAACCTTCTTTACCTTCACTAACATTATTAGATCCCGCTGAAAAATTGAATAAAGAAGGCTATACACGTGATGAGTTAGAACAGCTATCACGAGATGTTGAGCTACGTCTAAAAGATTTTGGAATTCAAGTCCAAGTTGTAGCCGTACATCCAGGGCCCGTAGTCACTCGTTTTGAAATGCAACCTGCAGCGGGGATTAAAGTCAGTCGCATCACAGGGCTCGCCAAAGATTTAGCCCGCTCATTATCTGTGATTAGCGTACGTATTGTGGAAGTTATTCCTGGTAAATCAGTTATAGGACTCGAAGTCCCTAACAAACACCGTGAAATTGTTCGACTCAGCGAAGTATTAAGCTCTACGGCTTATCAACACGCGCGATCATCACTTTCTCTTGCACTAGGCAAAGATATAGCAGGCCATCCCGTGATCGTTGATCTAGGTAAAATGCCACACCTTTTGGTTGCTGGAACAACAGGTTCTGGGAAGTCAGTAGGGCTTAATGCTATGCTATTGAGCATCCTTTATAAAGCAACACCTCAGCAAGTTCGACTCATCATGATAGATCCAAAAATGTTAGAGCTCGCTATTTATGAAGGCATTCCGCACCTTTTAGCTCCAGTTGTTACCGATATGAAAGAAGCAGCAAATGCTTTACGTTGGTGTGTCGCAGAAATGGAACGTCGCTATAAATTGATGGCTCATTTAGGCGTACGAAATTTATCAGGATACAACCAAAAAATACAAGACGACAAAAATAAAAAACAACCCCTTAATGATCCTTTTTTGAATCATCAGCAAGATGGCAAAACAGAAACTTTAGAACACCTTCCCTATATTATTGTCTTAATCGATGAATTTGCGGATATGATGATGGTAGTGGGCAAAAAAGTGGAGGAGTTAATTGCACGAATCGCACAAAAAGCGAGGGCTGCGGGTATACATTTGATTCTAGCAACTCAAAGGCCTTCAGTGGATGTTATCACCGGTTTAATCAAAGCAAATATCCCCACACGTATCTCATTTCAGGTTTCGTCAAAAATAGATTCGCGTACGATTCTTGATCAACAAGGCGCTGAACAGCTATTAGGACATGGTGATATGTTGTATTTAGCTCCTGGAACAGGGGTTCCTATTCGAGTTCATGGTGCTTTTGTAGCCGATCAAGAAGTTCATCATGTTGTCAATTCATTAAAAAAATCGGCTGCACCAGAATATAAACTTGATCTTACGCAAGCTAATCTTAATGAAGGCGGAGATTTAGATTTTTTAGATAATAGCTCTGGTGAAAAAGATGTCTTGTATGATCAAGCTGTCCAAATTGTGATAGAAACTCGACGTGCCTCTATTTCAAGTATTCAACGACGACTTAAAATTGGTTACAACCGCGCAGCTCGCTTAATGGAAGATATGGAAAAAGCGGGCTTAGTTAGTGCTATGGAAAGCAATGGAAATCGAGACATTCTTATCCCTAATCGATTAAATGAATAACTCTTACCACTAGTATCAAGCCCCATCTAAGCACTTATTGCCCAAAATCAAAAAAATTTTGAAAAAAATTATTAGTTTTAAATTTCTACTAAAAATCTCATAAAAAACTTTTTATTTTTAGTAGAAGAAGATATTTCTATTTTAAAATTTTTTAATTCAAGTAAAAAAAAATTTATACTTAGACAATTAAAAAATAATTCGGTATTATTTTTTAAACTAGTTTTTAACTATTTAAATAATTAAATCGGATATAAAAATAAAAGGCCGCTAATTAAAATAATAATTTTCGGTCCATTAAAAAACAAAAATAATTAATAAATTGTACGGAAGGAACCATTAAAGATTAAAATAAATCCACCGTGCAATTTTTTATTTTTCAATACAGTAAAAATTAATCAATTAATCCCATCTCTTTCACTTCGTCTCTTTCTGCACATAATTCCTTTAGAGTTAATCTAATTTTTTCTTTTCCAAAAGAATTATGCTGAATAGCATTTACTGTATTAAACTGACCATTATCAACCCGACTTGGAAAAGAAAATATTAACCCTTCATCAACTCCATATTGACCCACCGAGCATGAAGCAACAGAAAAAAAATCATCTTTTTTAGTGTTATGTGTTAAGTAATAAATACTACCCACTATGGCATTGGCAGCAGATGCAGCCGATGAGGCCCCTCTTGCTTTAATGACAGCAGCACCTCTTTTCTGCACTATCGGAATAAAGTCATTTTCTAGCCAATGTTTATCTGAGATTACTTCAACGGCTGGTTTATTTGCAATTTTAGCATTATAAAAATCAGGATATTGTGTCGAGGAATGATTTCCCCAAATTGCCATTTGAGTCACTTCTTCAACTGAAACTGCTGCTTTTTTTGCTAATTGTGCGCGAGCACGATTTTCATCCAATAAAGTCATTGCAAAAAAACGATCTTTGGGGATATCTGTAGCATGGTGCATAGCAATCAAGCAATTAGTATTACAGGGATTCCCTACTACAAAAACTTTTACATCTGCAGCGGCATAATCATTAATTGCCTTCCCTTGCGGGGCAAATATACTGCCGTTTATTTTTAACAAGTCAGCGCGTTCCATTCCTTCTTTACGCGGCATCGAACCCACTAAAATAGCCCAATTGATATCCTTCATCGATTCGCTTAATTGACTCGTATAAACGATATTTTTCAATAAAGGAAAAGCACAATCATCAAGCTCCATAGCGGTGCCCTGTAAAACAGGCAGGCTTTTTTCTAACTCTAACAAATGAAGTATAACAGGTTGATCAAAACCAAACATTTGACCTGAAGCAATACGAAATAATAAAGCATAACCTATTTGACCCGCTGCCCCAGTTACGGCTACTTTAATGGGCTTTTTGTTCATATATTGATTCCTAATAAAAAGAATATGTAATTAATTTTTTAAAATTACTTAAAATAATCTAACCAAGGATGGTGTCTATCAGACACAGCCAAAAAATCGGGTGTCTGTAGCGAATATAATCGATTATATTGCAACTCCTGGCCTGTACTATCAATAACCTGACCTCCTGCTTCATTAAGTATGCATTGACCTGCTGCTGTATCCCATTCAAATGTAGGTGAAAAACGTGGATAGATATCGGCTAAACCTTCCGCCACCCAACAAAATTTTAACGCACTTCCACAATACAATAAGTTTAGTTTGGAGAATTGCTTAAAAAATTTTTTAAGCTTTTCCAATCCATGTCGACGACTTATCACTGCAGTAATGATCTGTTCTTCTTTCCAAACTTTGCTATGCATTTTTTTAGGTCGGTTTTGACCTATTTGCTTATAAGCACCAATGCCTTCTCTTGCAAAATAACAAATATTCATGGACGGAACAAATATAACTCCCAAAATTGGCTTAAATTGCTCTATTAATGCAATATTAATAGTAAATTCGCCGTTTCTCTCTAAAAACTCCTTTGTCCCATCCAAAGGATCAATTAGCCAATATTTTTCCCAGTTTTGGCGTTCCTGAAAAGAAATAGGTATAGACTCCTCAGAAATAATAGGTAAAGCGGGTTTTAAACGGCGTAATCCTTGACAAATACAATTATGGGAGGCTAAATCAGCAGTAGTTATTGGGGATTCATCCATTTTATATTCAACAGAAAAATCACCTTGATATATCTTAAGGATCTGGTTCCCAGCGAATTTAGCGAGAGAAACAACTTCATTTAACAAACGATTCATGTGGGCAGTATACAGCTCATTTAGAAAATACGAAAACTTTAGACAGGTTAGATCTACTAAAATGAAAGTTTCAAATTACTTCGTAATAGTTCCAGCAGCAGGCTTAGGTAATCGTATGAAAACTGACCTGCCTAAACAATATATATCCATTAAGGGGAAAAAAATCCTTGAATACACACTAACCACTTTACTGACCTATCCTCAATTTAAAAAATGTGTTGTAGTTATTAATGAAAAAGACACTTATTGGTCAGATCTGCAATTTAACTCATCTCACTTGCTCACAGTATTAGGAGGAGAAGAACGATGTCATTCCGTATTTAATGGTTTAATGGCTCTAAAAACCATTGCAAAAAAAAATGACTGGATATTAGTTCATGACGCCGCTCGTCCACTTTTGCATCAAAGTGATATAGATAAACTTATTATGCATTTAAAGGATCATCCTGTAGGAGGGCTTTTAGGGCATCCGATAAAGAATACTATTAAGCAACTGGATACTCAGCGATTTGAAACATTGGACAGAGAAAAGTTATGGGCAGCATTAACACCTCAAATGTTTCGTTATCATTGGTTGGTTAATGCCATGGGGTCTGCAATTAAAAAAAATCAGTTGCCAACGGATGAAGCGAATGCGATTGAATTATTTGGGGAACGACCTAAAATGATCGAAGGTCGTAAAGATAATATTAAAGTAACTGATAAAGAAGATCTAAATTTACTGGATTATTACCTTTCAATTCGACCCGATCTCTATGACCCTCAAGTTCTTTAACCCTGTCTTTATTGAACTAAACGAGCTTTTTCCAGTAGGTTACGATTATAAAGAATATAATCCAATTGACCAAAATTTCTAGCTATTTTTTCACGGTAAGCTTTTTTTTCTAAATTATTGAGCTGGAATTCATTTTTTCCATTATAGACTCTGATTAATTTAACCAAAATATAATCTCCATTTTCCAAACTAAAACCTTTCATCGTTAACGGAGTAGAAATATTTTTACTTGGAGGAAATAACATAAATGCCATATTGAGTATTTTTCTATTTACTTTATTGCTATGTCGATCTATCTGCCGAATAAATTGCCATTTTAAATTTTTATGATCTAAATTATCAAAAGTAGAAGTATTTTTTTCTAAGTTTTTTAGTAAGTTCTCCCCTAATTTTTTAGCTTCAGATATCGCGTGTTCCTTATTCAAGATTTCTTTAATTTTTTCGCGTACCCTACCAAAAGCCGGTATACCCCCAGGTTGGTATTTTTTGATTCGTAGAACCACAGCTGTATTTGGATCAATGTTAATAACTGGGCTATTATTTCCTTGTAAAACATCCTGGCTGAAAGTAGCAGCAATTATTTTTGAGTTTTTATTCAGTTGCTCATTTCCTCCAGATTTATCAAAAAAAGTTGTTTCACGTATCACTAAACCCATTTTTTTTGCTGCAAACTCTAAAGAGTCAGAGTGAATATAAGTTAAATTAGCTAATTGTTCCCTATTTTCCAAGAATGACTTCTCATCCTTAAGGGAAAGCTGAATATATTCTATACTAGCCCGCTCTGACTGACTAAAATTGTTTTTATTTTTCTGATAATAAGCTAAAAGTTTGGAATTTGGTAACTTAAATTGCTGATGCAAAAATTTTGAATAAGGAATAATTAGGTAGGCAAAATCTCTTTTTTGACGGGTATATTTTACAAAATTATTTATCTCCTGAGGTAAAGCAAACGCACTTAGTATTATTCCTTGCTGAACTTGATTAATAAGCAGTGACTTTTTTATATCAGATAGAAATTCAAGCTTGGAATAATTAATGGCATATAATACATCGTAAAATTTTTGAATAGAAAAATGACCTTCAGATTGAAAGGCTGGAATTTGTAATAAAACAGAATCTATCAAAGCCTGACCAATTCGGTATTTGGATTTTAAAGCGGCTTGAAATAAAATTTGTGTATTTTCCCACTCACGTAAAGTTTGTTGTTTTAATTGTTCAATTCTTTTTTTATTATTGGAAAAACTTTCTCCGTAACGACCCTGAGCTTGCAGAAAAGCACGTCGATACGCTTTATCAAAATCGCTTTGTAATAAGGTTTGGCCTTTAATCTTAGCGATTACCTTATTATTTTTCCCTGCATTAAAAAACTCCAAGTAGCCATGAACACCCCATAAAATAAAAACGATAATTAATAACCCAATTACAGTACTGGTTATCCAGCCTTGAGTTTTATCGCGAATCGATTGCAACATATAAGGGAAATCTAATAAAAGTTTAGCAAATAAAATTTCTACCTTACTCTATAAGGTTTGTTATTCTTTTTAATAACCTTATTTAAAAATTTCTTAAGAAATGGCGGAGTGGACGGGACTCGAACCCGCGACCCCCGGCGTGACAGGCCGGTATTCTAACCAACTGAACTACCACTCCCGCTATATATACTATATGGACCATATGGTGGGTGCTGTAGGGATCGAACCTACGACCCTCGCCTTGTAAGGGCGATGCTCTACCTACTGAGCTAAGCACCCTGTCGAAAGGGACGTCATTCTAAACTTTTTTTCTAAATATTGCTACCCTTTTTGCACAGCATCCTTTAATGCTTTTCCTGCTTTAAAAGCGACAACATTACTTGCTTTAATATGCAAAGATTCTCCAGTCTTAGGATTACGTCCAGTGCGCGCTTTACGATGACGAACACAAAATGTAGCAAATCCCACTAAGCTAACATCTCTTCCCTCACGTAAAGATTGTGTAATAGATTCCAAAATTTTTTCTAAAGTCTTACCGGCAACATTTTTTGGAACTTTTGCTACTTCCATAATAACATCAACTAAATCTGACTTATTCATATACCCTCACAATGTAGAAATTAAGGCCCATTACCTTTTCAATTAAATTTTAAGTATCTTGCTAGGTTAAGTGGAACTGTTTATATCAATAGCTTGAATCCTCTGTCAAGGGAATAAGAATAGTCTAACGAGAATCTGTTCTAGAATTATTGGCTTGATTTTTTTTACTAACTAATTTAGCAGACAAAGTCACTGTTTTTTCATGCTTTTTTCTAGCATTAGATTTAACTGAGATTTTATCTGAATGCTGTAAAGCGATACCAAGCACTTCATCTATCCAACGAACAGGATGAATAACTAATCCTTCTTTAATATTTTTCGGAATTTCCTTGAGATCTCGTTTGTTTTCTTCAGGAATAATAACCTCTCGTATACCCCCGCGATGTGCTGCTAATAATTTTTCTTTTAACCCCCCAATTGGTAACACTTCGCCACGCAATGTTATCTCTCCCGTCATCGCGACATCTGCTCGCACGGGCACTTTAGTAATTGCAGACACTAAAGCAGTACACATACCAATTCCAGCACTAGGTCCATCCTTAGGAGTTGCTCCTTCAGGGACATGGACATGTATATCTTTCTTTTCATAAAAATGAATGGGAATCCCTAATACTTCCGCACGGCTTCTGACGACTGTTAATGCGGCCTGAATAGATTCCTGCATCACTTCGCCCAAATGACCTGTATAACTTGTTTTTCCCTTTCCAGGAACAACAGCCGCTTCGATAGTTAACAAATCACCGCCTACTTCTGTCCATGCTAAACCACTAACTTGACCAATTTGGTCATGTTTCTCAACTAAGCCATAACGATAACGCCTTACACCAAGATATTTTTCTAAGTTGCGACTCGTCACAATAATTGATTTTAAATCAGGTTTACGCGCTATTTCTGTCACCACTTTTCGACAAATTTTAGCAATTTCACGTTCTAGACTACGAACTCCCGCCTCACGCGTATAATAACGAATAATATCTTGCAAAGCAGTGTCTGCTAAAACCAATTCTTTATATTTTGCATTAATTTTTAAACCGTTCTGACTCAGTTGCTTAGGTAATAAATGTTGCTTAGCAATATTAATCTTTTCGTCCTCCGTGTAACCGGGTATGCGAATAACTTCCATACGATCCAATAAAGCAGGAGGAATATTAAGTGTATTTGCCGTTGCAATAAACAGAACTTCTGACAAGTCATAACTTACTTCTAAATAATGATCATCAAACGCATGATTTTGCTCGGGATCCAGCACTTCAAGCAATGCGGCAGCTGGATCCCCTCTAAAGTCCATCGCCATTTTATCGATTTCATCAAGCATAAAGAGAGGATTTTTAACTCCAACTTTTGCCATTTTTTGCATAATTCGACCCGGCATGGATCCAATATAGGTACGCCGATGGCCCCTGATTTCTGCTTCATCACGCACACCGCCTAAAGACATACGTACAAATTCACGGCCTATGGCCTCAGCAATCGATTGTCCTAACGATGTTTTTCCAACACCAGGAGGACCTACTAAGCATAAAATTGGCCCTTTCAATTTCTTAACGCGTTGATGGACTGCTAAAAATTCAATAATTCGCTCTTTGACTTTTTCTAAGCCATAATGTGCTTTTTGTAATACTTTTTGTGCTTTATCTAAATCATAACGAACTTTACTTCGTTTATTCCAAGGAAGTGACAAAACCCAATCTAAATAATTTCGACTTACGGTTGCTTCTGCAGCCATAGGTGACATAGATTTCAATTTATTTAATTCTGAAATTGATTTTTCTTGCACTTCTTTCGGCATTTTTGCCTTTTCAATACGCTTTGCAAGATCGTCAAGCTCATTCGTAACACCTTGAGATTCGCCCAATTCTTTTTGAATCGCTTTCACCTGTTCATTTAAATAATATTCGCGTTGACTTCTTTCCATCTGCTTTTTAACGCGTCCACGAATTCTCTTCTGTATTTGCAGTAAATCAATCTCACCCTCAAGAAAAGCTAATAATCTTTCTAAGCGCTTTTTTAAGGGAAAAGTCTCAAGAATTTCTTGTTTTTCTTGAATTCTAAGTGTCAAATGTGCCGCAATCATATCCGCTAATCGGCCTGGATTATCAATACTCGATAAGGTACTTAAAATCTCTAAAGGAATTTTTTTATTTAATTTAACATATTGCTCAAATTGGCTTAAAATTGTTCGAGTCAAAACCTCAGTTTCTTGATCTGGCTCAACAGGAGGAATACCTACAACCTCAATTTTTGCCGTAATATAATCTTTTTCTTGGAAAAACTCTTTAACTTTACCTCGTTGAGAACCTTCAACTAAGACTTTAACAGTTCCATCTTTTAGTTCTAACAATTGTAAAATAGTCGCAATAGTTCCCACTTGATAAAAACCTTCAATAGTAGGACTGTCTTCGGCAGGGTTCTTTTGTGCTATAAGTAAAACTTTTTTCTCAGTACTGGATTCAGCCATTCCAGCTTCCAATGCTTTAATCGATTGTTTTCGACCTACGAATAAGGGAATCACCATATGTGGATAAACTACGACATCCCGTAAGGGAAGTAGCGGAAGTATCTCTGAAGGATTAGAAGAAGCTGTTGACTCGTCGCCTATTAGTTGCTTTGCCATAAATTCAACCTTTAAAGATTTACTCGCTACCTGCTGCTATTTCTTTATTATCCAATTCAATTTCTTTTTCCTGCTTATAAATCAACAGGGGTTTTACTCCCTTTTCGACAGTACTTGCTTCAATAACGATTTTGTTAACACCCTGCATAGAAGGCAATTCATACATTGTATCTAATAAAACCCTCTCCAAAATTGCACGTAAACCCCTAGCACCAGTTTTACGCCCCAAAGCCTTTCTCGCTACCATTTGTAATGCGTCTTCACGAAACTCTAAATCAACATTGTCCATTTTAAACAATTTAATGTACTGTTTAACTAACGCATTCTTAGGTTCCTTCAAGATTTGAATCAACATTTTTTCATCAAGCTCTTCTAACGTTGCAATAACCGGTAGGCGACCTATTAGCTCAGGAATTATTCCATACTTAATTAAATCTTCTGGTTCAAGCTGATTTAACAAAGTTGTTAAACATTTTTTATCACCTTTACTGTGCACATTAGCAGAAAATCCAATCCCTGTTTTTTCAGTACGCTCACGAATAATTTTTTCTAAACCAGAAAAAGTACCGCCACAGATAAATAAAATATTCGTTGTGTCTATTTGTACTGTTTCTTGATTAGGATGTTTACGCCCACCTTGCAAAGGTACTGAAGCAACCGTACCTTCAAGCAATTTAAGTAATCCTTGCTGAACGCCTTCGCCCGAAACATCTCGAGTAATAGATGGATTCTCAGCGCGGCGACTAATTTTATCAATTTCATCAATATAAATAATTCCTAGCTGTGCCTTTTCAATGTTTCCATTAGCTGCCTGCAATAATTTTTGTAAAATATTCTCAACATCATCACCTACATAACCTGCTTCAGTTAAAGTTGTTGCATCGGCAATAGCAAAAGGCAAGTTAAAAACTCGTGCTAAAGTTTTTGCCAGTAAAGTTTTACCACTTCCGGTGGGACCAATAAGTAATACATTACTCTTACTAAGTTCTGTATCATCTTTAGCATTCAATGGATGAAGGCGAGCCTTTTTAATTAGCTCCAAGCGCTTATAATGGTTATAAGCGGCCACAGATAGTATTTTCTTAGCAAATTCTTGGCCGATAACAAATTCATCAAATACGGCGTGTATCTCTGCTGGTTTAGGGATTAATATACTTCCTTCCTGACGTGGAACTTCTTGTTGAAACTCTTCTTGCAAAATATCACTACATAGTTGTACACATTCATTGCAAATAAAAATAGAAGGCCCGGCAATTAACTTTGGCACTTCATCCTGACTTTTACCGCAAAATGAACAGTGAAGAGGCCCCGAGGTTTTATCGTTTATAGAACTACTCATATTTATTACCCCATCAAACTATTATTCATATATGATATTTATACAAAGGTTTTAAACCTTCCTAATAACTAGCTACTTAATCAACCGATAAATCAGCTAAAGATTCTTTTGTTTTTGCAGTTTTCGTACGCATTGTTAAAACGGCATCAATTAAACCATAATCAATGGCTTGTTGAGCTCCCATAAAATTATCACGATCAGTATCCCGCAAAATTTGCTCAGTTTCTTTTCCTGTATGCTTAGCCATTATGCTGTTAATTCTTTCTCTAATTAACAGCATTTCCCGGGTATGAATCTCAATATCCGTTGCTTGTCCCTGATAGCCACCTAAAGGCTGATGGATCATCATCCGTGCATGAGGTAAACAGTAACGTTTTCCTTTCGTACCACCACATAGTAACAATGCAGCTGCACTGGCCGCCTGACCGATACACATCGTACTTACATCAGGTTTGATAAATTGCATGGTATCGTAAATAGCTAAGCCTGAGGTCACCACACCTCCTGGTGAATTAATATAAAGCGAAATATCTTTATCTGGATTTTCAGATTCTAAAAAAAGCATTTGCGCAATAATTAAGTTAGCCATATGATCTTCAATCGGGCCAACAACAAAGATAATGCGATCCTTTAATAAGCGAGAATAAATATCATAAGCCCTTTCTCCTCGGCCAGTTTGTTCAACGACCATAGGGACTAATAGTGAATTCGTTATTTCCTTTGATGAATTGCGTAAATACATAATTACTCTCTAAAAATAAAAATAAATTTTTTGATTTATACTAAGGTATAACATTTTTATTACTTAAAAAGTTAATACCATTAACTAATTAAACTGTTACTTCCTCAATATTATCTAAATAATTTTTCCCAATAAGATTCATACAATCTGAATACTCAGCTACTTTCTCCGTGTACTCTACTTCTTCTAACAATTTATCAATCGCTTGCTCTTCTAAAACTGAAGAACGAATGCTCATCATCAGGTTATTATCTTTATAGAATTTATCTCGCGCCATTTGGTCAAATTGAAAAGCTCTCGCTAAATTATCAATATGTTGTTTCACTCTCGATTCGTCAACATGTAAATGATGCTTCTCGACAAGCGCGTTAAATAACAACCCTATCGTTACTCGACGATGTGCCAATTTCATTAAATCTACCTTTTTGCTTTCTGATAGAGGCTTTGCCTTATCTTCTTGTTTATGCTGCTTTTGAAAGGCTTGCTCTAAACGCTGAAACTCTTGATTAAGCGCCCCTTTTGGTAACTCATTAATCGCGTACGTAACAACCAGTTTATCGATCACTTGAGCTTTTATTTTTTCACGTAAAACCCTATCTAACTCAATTTGCATATGATCTCTAACTTGAGCCTTCAATGCTTTAAGTGTACCTTCTTTAATATCAAGCCGCTTCGCAAAAGCATCATCTAACTCAGGTAGTTTCGCTCTAGCAACTTTTTTTACTTTTATTGTCACTGAATTAACTTGTTTCGTTTCTTGTGTTTCTTGCTTTTCTGGTAACAAAATTGGAAAGGTGTCCCCTGCTATGCTGTGTAATAGAACAGAAAACTCTTCGGGAGTTTTATCTTTCTCAAGAATCCAGTGTAAATCTCTTTGTGTGTTTTCTTCTTCCTCATAAATAATGTCAAAGCTAACCTTGTCTCCATAATCTGCTTTTTCAGATATTTCAATCCATTCAACATACTGCTTACGCATCTGTTCCAACACAATAGCAATATCTCCCTCGGTTATGTTAACTTCAAGCCTCTCTAGCTTCATCCCTTTCAAAGTAGGCGCTTCTACATGAGGGAAAATTTCAAAGCTTGCTGTATAAGTAAGATCTGTACCCGGCTCAGCTTTTATGCTATCAATATGGGGGTGACGGACTGGATTTAAAGTCTTTTGCTTTAAAGCATTCAATAAACTAATTTGTAAAGACTTTTCTATAACCTCTTGCCATATACTATTCCCGTAAAGTTTCTCAATATGGCTTAGGGGCACCTTTCCGGGTCGAAACCCATCCAAACGAGCCTTTTTAGCCAGCTCGAGAAGATGCTGCTTCTTTCTCTCATCTAATTGACTGATAGGCACTGTGACATTTAAACGTCGAGTAAAATTATCGACTCTCTCTACCGAAACTTGCATTTCATTCATAAATTTTAAAGCTCTTATCGTTGTAAGTCCATATCTATAAAGAGGACCATGCTGGTGCGAAAGGAGAGACTCGAACTCTCAAGGGTTTTAACCCACTGGAACCTAAATCCAGCGCGTCTACCAATTTCGCCACTTTCGCAAAGGTCGTTAATTATACAGGCATCTTATCATGAAAAAATCAATCTAGTGAATTTGCCAGCCAACTCGCTGCCTGCTTGGCAAAATAGGTCAATATACCATCAGCTCCTGCTCGTTTCATACCCAAAAGCCCTTCTAAAATACTTTCACGTTCACTTAGATATCCCTGCATAATCGCTGCTTTTAGCATCGTATATTCACCGCTTACTTGATAAACAAAAGTAGGTATTCCAAATTGCTTTTTAATACGGTAAAGGATATCTAAATAGGGCATACCTGGCTTCACCATAACGATATCCGCCCCTTCGGAAAGATCCAATGCTACCTCTTGTAAAGCCTCATTGCTATTCGCAGGATCCATTTGGTAGGTTTTTTTGTTCGCATCTTTCAATTGTCCAGTGGTCCCTATTGCGTTGCGAAAAGGTCCGTAAAAACAAGAGGCATATTTGGCCGAGTAGGCGATAATTTGGGTATTTCGATAACCCATTTCCTCTAGAGCCTTACGAATCCAACCAATTCTACCGTCCATCATATCAGAAGGAGCAATTGCATCCACTCCTGCTTCGGCATAGCAAAGCGCCTGTTTAACCAAGATCTCTATCGACTCATCATTTAAAATCATACCTTCTTTAGATAAAAGCCCATCATGGCCATGTGGCGTGTAAGGGTCAAGCGCAATATCGGTAATGATTCCCATATCAGGAAAATTTCCCTTTAATTTTCTTATTGCATAAGGGACTAGTCCTTCAGGATTATAAGCTTCACAGGCATCCCAAGTCTTATCTTCTATAGGTATAACTGGAAATAAAGCAATAGCTGGAATCCCTAATTGTTGTAAAACAGCCATTTCATCCAATAAATAATCTAAAGTAAATCGCTCAACTCCTGGCATAGCGGCTATCTTTTGCCTTTGATTCTCACCAGGAAGAAGAAATAATGGATAAATTAAATCATCACAGCTAAGTCTCGTTTCTCGTATTAAGCGCCGACTAAAATGACTCTCTCTTAAACGACGTAAGCGCGTATGAGGAAATTGGCGCATGGAAAAACCTACCTATTCTAATTGTTTGAAACATATGCAAAAAATCAGCTTTTGACAAATTGCTCCGTTGTAGACTTATAGTGCTCATTAATTTAGGTGAACTCCTCCCCCCTCGTCCAGCCCGCGCTAAGTATCTTTTATATACTCGTTTCGGGTAGATCCAGATAATCCAGGTAGTTTCGCTTTAGCAAAAGCAACTTATATTTTACATTCAAGGATATTTTAACTTAAAAAATGACATATTCAAAACAATCAATAACTCAATACCCTACTTGTATTATTTGATTTGTTTTTGTTAGAATTACTAGCTTTCTTTAATTTAAAGAGTATTATTTGCATTTTGAAAGCTTCGGAGCTTACCAGTCATGAAAACGTTGATGGCCAAACCTGGTCTTATTGAACAAAAATGGTATTTAATTGATGCCTCAGGTAAAACCTTAGGAAAACTAGCTACTAAAATCGCCCATATTCTGCGTGGAAAACATAAACCAGAGTTTACACCACACGTTGACACTGGGGATTATATAGTTATCATTAATGCTGAAAAAATAACTGTAACCGGCTCGAAATCAAAACATAAGCTCTATGAGCACTATACAGGTTACCCTGGCGGGTTAAAATCAATTTCGTTTGAAAAATTACAAAAAAGATTTCCTACTCGAATTATTGAAAAAGCAGTTAAAGGCATGCTGCCTAAAAATCCTTTAGGTTATGCTATGATAAATAAACTTAAAGTCTATGCGGGCCCTTCACACCCTCACAGCGCTCAAAATCCTCAACCAACTCGCATTGAATAGGTTATATAATTATGGCAATAGAACAAATTTATGGCACAGGTCGTCGTAAAACAGCGACTGCAAGGGTCCATCTTAGAAAAGGGACAGGTATTATTTCAGTAAATGGTCGCACTTTAGAAAACTATTTTGGCCGTAAAACTGCTCAAATGGTTGTTAACCAGCCACTTGAGGTTGTCGACCAGATAGATCGATTTGATATTCTAGTAACAGTTTCGGGCGGGGGGAGTAGCGGTCAAGCAGGTGCTGTTCGGCACGGCATTAGTAGAGCCCTCATAAATTACGACGAATCAACTACTATAAATGCTGACGAAACAGCTAATAATGACGCCTCATTTCGACGCTTATTGCGCAGTGCCGGTTTAGTAACTCGAGACGCACGAAAGGTTGAACGTAAAAAAGTAGGCCGGCATAAAGCACGTAAAGGAACTCAATATTCTAAGCGATAAAATCTAAATATATCAACTCAATTTTTTTATTTTAAACGACGAAAAAAATGGAAGAAGATCGTCGACATCTACTATGTTTTATAATTGCTACCATGGCTGGACTAGGTATAGTTGCTGGGACTATACCTTTTTCTGTATCATTAATGCCAACCTCCGAGACGCTTGCGAAAACGACCCATCCTGTTGAAGTTGATCTAAGTCATCTTGCTCCAGGGGAGTCAATGGTAGTAGCTTGGCAAAATAAGCCAATCTGGATTATTCGACGAACCCAAACTATGTTAGATAATCTTCCTAACATCCACTCCTTACTACGTGATCCAAATTCCTTCATTCCGCAACAACCCAAGTACGCGCAGAACGAATACCGCTCTCTCAATCCAGAATATTTAATACTAATTGGTTTATGCACCCATTTAGGGTGTTCTCCTCAATTTAAGCCCCTTTTAGGAGAACTAAATCGCAAATGGCCCGGCGGATTCTATTGTCCCTGTCACGGGTCTAAATTTGATCTTGCTGGACGGGTTATGATAGGCGTCCCTGCTCCCACTAATCTCAAGGTGCCTCCCTACCGATTCTTAAATGAACATACTGTTCTGATAGGCGAAGATCCAAGCTTAGTATAATATCCATAACTATTATGCTTACCAATAGACTTTGAAGGTGTTAAAGCTAAGTTACCAATTAAAGGATTGTAAATTGAACTGCAAATACAAAACTCCAATTATAATCAATTTATTTAAAAATTGGTTATCGAAGCGTTTTCCAATTAATGAATACATACGACAGTATTTTACTCAATATTATCTCCCAAGAAACCTTAATTTTTGGTATTTCTTTGGCTCTTTAAGCTTGTTTCTTTTTTTTTTACAAATTTTGACGGGTATATGGTTAACCATGTTTTACACGCCCACAACGAGTAGAGCATTTGCTTCAATTGAAATGATAATGAGAGAAGTGTATTACGGCTGGCTTATACGCTATCTACATTCTACCGGTGCATCTGTTTTTTTTATCCTAATTTATGCACATATCTTTCGTAGTTTTTTGTATGGATCCTATAAAAAACCTAGAGAACTCATTTGGTTGTTAGGTGTATGTCTTTACATTATTTTTTTGATAGAAGCATTCCTCGGCTATCTACTTCCCTGGGGACAAACATCCTATTGGGCAAGTCAAATTGGCACTTCACTTTTTGATTCAATTCCAAAAATTGGCCCCACACTTACCTTATGGCTTCGAGGTAATAACATCGTAGCAGAAGAAACTCTTCATCGTTTTTTTGCACTCCATGTTATTGCTATACCTTTAGTATTGATATTTCTAATTCGGCTACATCTTATTGCTTTACATAAGGTTGGTTGTAATAACCCTCAGGGAGTTTCCATATCCAACTTAGACTCCAAAGCTATTGCTACTGTCCCTTTTCATCCTTATTACACAATTAAAGAACTACAGGCTTTACTCGTTTTTTTGTTTATTTTCTCCTTCATTGTTTTTTTTGCTCCAACTATGAATGGATACTTTCTCGAAGCCAACAATTTTGTACCCGCAGATCCTTTATTAACGCCTAAACATATTCAACCATTGTGGTATTTAGCCCCTTATTATGGGATCTTATGTGCTATCCCTAATAAATCCTTAGGTATTTTAACTCTAGGGGCTTTTCTTTTTGTACTATTTATATTGCCCTGGCTTGATCGTAGCCCAGTTCGATCCATGCGATATCGAGGGTATTATTCTCGTTTTTCTTTAGCCTTTTTTATACTCAATTTTGGTGTGCTTAGTTACGTGTGTACAACCTTATTTACACCAATTAAGACTTTTTTCGTCCAAATTTTACTATTAATCTACTTTCTTTTTTTTTTTCTTATGCCTTTTTATACAAAATTTGAAAAAAACAAACCTCTACCTTAATCCCTATGTGGAAAATTACATTTAATATCCTTTTTCTAGTAATTAGTGTATTCTCATTCACACTGGCAAATTCTTCCGAAAAAAATCTCTTAAATTTCTCATCCTCCCTACCTAATCTAGCCTCTATACAACGTGGGGCAAAATATTTTATGAATTATTGCTCGGGGTGTCATTCACTACAATATATGCGTTATAATCAGCTCGAGTCTGTTTTAAAAGTTGACGATAAATCCAGCTCAACCATCCAGCAAAGATTGAAAAATAATCTTGTTTTTACTCAGGCTAAAACTAGCGATACAATAAAATCAAATTTACTTGAAAAAGAAAGTGTACTCTGGTTTGGCAAGCTCCCTCCAGATCTTTCTTTGAGTACTCGGGCAAGAGGTGCTGTTTGGGTGTATAATTACTTACTTAGCTTTTATTTAGATGATACAAGGCCTTTTGGAGTTAACAATAATCTTATTAAAAATACTGCAATGCCCGATCCATTAGCGATGCTACGCAAGGATAGGCATACCTATTATAAATTAGATAATACTAATAAACAGTTACCTCAAATTACGAGTAACGTTATAGATACACATCTTAATAAAAACAGATCAAAAGTCCCTGTTTTTGAAGAAGTAGCCACTGATTTAGTTAATTTTTTAGTTTATATCGCTGAACCTACAAAATATAACCGACAATCATTGGGTAAAAAAGTATGCGGATTCTTGTTGTTATTTAACTTTTTTGTTTATATTTTAAAAAGGCAAATTTGGAAAAATATAGAAATTAAATCATTTTCGTAAAAAATGAAAAGTGCTTTAAATCATTAATATGGAGAACCTTTTATATGGCACAACCTGCCGGTAAACGTTCAACTATGAGTTTATATGCAAATATCAATGACCCTTACAGCCATAGAGTACGTATTGTTTTGGCCGAAAAGGGAATTAGTGCTGAGATTATAGAAGTATCACCTACAGAATTACCTGAAGGTTTGTTACAACACAATCCTTATGGCACTGTACCTACGATTATTGATCGTGATCTGGTTCTTTATGAAACAAATATTATTACCGAATATTTAGACGAGCGCTTCCCACACCCTCCTTTACTACCTGTTTACCCAGTCGCTCGCGCTAAAAGCCGCCAGATGATCTACCGAATTGAGCGCGATTGGTACCCCTTATTACAACAAATTGAGAATGCATTAAGCAATACTAAAGGAGCTAAACCTGCAGATTCATTAGCTGCTCAAAAGAAATTAGAAGGTAGTTTGTCTAGCCTAGCACCTTTATTTGCTGGTAAGTCATTTTTTTTGAGTGATGAATTTACTCTAGTTGATTGTTGTATGGCACCATTATTATGGCGTTTGCACCGTTTAGATATTAAATTGGCACCAATGCCAAGTGCTATCAAAGAATATGAAGAGCACTTATTTAAACGCCCCTCATTTAAAGCGACTTTAAATGAGGCCGAATTTGGAGTAAAAATTTAAAATGATAACCTCAAATCGTTCCTATTTATTACGGGCATTTTATGATTGGATTACTGATAATCACTTAACTCCCTACGTTCTTTTAGATACTGAATTACCTCATGTCGAAGTACCAAAACAATGTATTAAAGATGGAAAAATTACTTTAAATATATCCTCTGATGCCGTATTAAATTTAAAAATAGATACTCAAGCAATACAATTTGAGGCAAGTTTTAATGGGCAATCGATGCTTATTTACGCACCTATTCAAGCTGTTTTGGCCATTTATGCACGAGAAAATGGTCAAGGCATGGTATTCACAGAAGAAGAAAACCATGACGAGGGTGGGAATCCCCCTCCTAGGGTTAGACCCGGTACAAAACCTAAACTATCTATTGTTAAATAAAATGTCTTCCTCAATCATCATTGGGTGGAGAGAGTGGGTATCTTTACCTGAGTTAGGCATACCTCGTTTGAAAACTAAAGTGGACACCGGCGCAAGAACCTCTGCTTTACATGCTTGTTCTGTAGAGATTCTTGAAAAAAGCCCCAATCAAAAGCAAGTATGTTTTATTATACATCCTCAACCACGCCGTTTCCCTGGGAAAGCTATAAAATGTATCGCTGATTTAATTGATATACGTGAAATTACCGATTCGGGTGGACATAAAGAGAACCGATGTGTCATCCAAAGTTCTATTGTGCTTGGCACACAGTGTTGGCCTATCGAAATTACTCTAACAAGCCGCGATAACATGCGCTTTAGGATGTTATTAGGTCGAACGGCATTAAAACAACGTTTTATCGTTGATCCAACTCATTCTTATTTATATAGCAAAAAAACTATAATTCCATGAAAATTGCAATTTTATCCCGTCGTCCAAAACTATATTCCACACGCCGTCTTGAAGAAGAGGCTAAGAAAAGAGGCCACCAAGTTAAAATTATAGATACTCTGCGGTGCTATATGAACATCACCACCCAAAATCCATATATACACTATAAAGGAAAAATTCTTGATAAATTTGATGCCATTATCCCAAGAATTGGAGCTTCAATTACTTTTTATGGTGCTGCATTGGTTAGGCAATTTGAAATGATGGGTGTATTTGTTGCAAACAATTCCATTTCTATTACCCGAGCACAAGATAAACTTCGTTCCTTACAAATCTTATCTCGAAAAGGAGTCGGCTTACCTATTACAGGATTTGCTTACTCCCCTGATGATATTCAAGATCTCATCAGCATGGTAGGTGGTCCACCTTTAGTTATAAAAATTTTAGAAGGAACTCAAGGGATAGGTGTCGTACTAGCTGAAACTCAACAAGCGGCTATTAGCGTTATTGAAGCTTTTTTAGATTTACAAGCGCATATTATGGTTCAAGAATATATAAAAGAAGCTAAAGCAGCAGATATTCGTTGCTTTGTAGTCAATGGTAAAGTAATTGCCGCCATGGAGCGACAGGCAAAACTAGGGGAATTCCGTTCAAATATACACCGCGGAGGAACTGTTCGGCTTGCCAAACTAACCTCAGAAGAACGTTCAGCGGCTGTTCGAGCGGCTAAAGTCATTGGGCTCAATATTGCAGGAATTGACTTATTACGTTCAAATAGAGGTCCATTGGTCATGGAGGTAAATTCCTCTCCTGGATTAGAGGGAATAGAAAAAGCTACACAAAAAAATGTTGCTGAAGTTATTATTAAATCTATCGAAAAGAGAATCGATAAGATTTAATTATTATTAAAAGTATAACTCTACTTAAACTATTGACTCAAAAATATTGTCATCGTATAAATCGAGTATGATAAATAAGATATACCCACTCGCACCATTGGCGGCTCGTTTACGTCCCCAACATTTGGATGAGTTTTTTGGCCAAGCTCATTTACTAGGACCTCAAAAAACATTACGCTTAGCTCTATTGAATAGCCAACTCCATTCGATGATCTTGTGGGGTCCTCCTGGAACAGGTAAAACAACTTTAGCTTCGTTGATAGCAAATCACACTCAAGCCAAATTAGAATCCTTATCTGCCTTACAGGCTGGTGTTAAAGAAATACGACAGCTTGGAGATCGTGTAAAAGCACAACTCAATCCTCTTTTACCACAAAAAACAATATGTTTTGTCGATGAAATTCATCGCTTCAATAAATCCCAACAAGATTCACTTTTACCTTTTGTTGAATCAGGTTTATTCATATTAATTGGAGCAACGACAGAAAACCCATCTTTTGAAATTAATAACGCTTTATTATCGCGAACACGAGTTTATGTATTAAAAAAATTAACAATAGAAGAAATTATCTTGGTCATTGATCGCGCATTAACCAATAAAGAAAATGGACTAGGTAATAAAAATTTAATCATGGAAACTTCTGTAAAAAGACAATTAGCACATATTGCTGATGGCGATGCACGTCAGGTTTTAAATCTTCTAGAAATTGCAGCTGATTTAGCAGAAAATAACATTATTAACGAAAATACATTAAAAACAGTTACTCAAACTAACCTACGTCGTTTTGATAAAAAAAGTGAGCTTTTCTATGATCAAATTTCTGCGTTACATAAATCAGTTCGAGGAACCGATCCCCATGCAGCCCTCTATTGGTTAGCACGACTCCTTGATGGGGGATGTGATCCTTTGTATATTGCAAGACGTATCCTAAGAATGGCAAGTGAAGACATTGGAAATGCAGATCCGCGTGGGTTCCAAATAGCCTTAGATGCTTGGAATGTTCAAGAGCGCTTAGGCAGTCCTGAAGGTGAGCTTGCCTTAGCACAAGCTATAGTCTATTTGTCATGTACTACTAAAAGTAATGCAGTTTACACTGCTTTTAAAAAAGCAATGGAAGATGCAAAAGAATATGGGACTTTAGAAGTACCACTTCATCTGCGCAATGCTCCTACACAACTGATGAAACAATTAGGTTATGGTAAAAATTATCGCTACGCTCACGATGAACCCAATGCTTATGCTGCTGGAGAAAATTATTTTCCTGAAGGATTAAAAGATAGACGCTATTATTTTCCAGTTTCTCGCGGCCTAGAACTTAAAATTGCAGAAAAACTTGCAAGTTTAAAAAAATTAGAAAAAATATAAAAATACTTTTTCAATTTATTAAAGCTGTTCATCCAGCCAAACTCTAACAGCGATATAATTTACCTTACCACTACCTAACAAAGGCATATTATCAATAAAGTATAATCTTCTCGGTAAATTTAATTCAGACAATCCTTTTTCTCTAAATGCTTTGATAATTATAGGTCGAGTCACAAGCTTATAATCTGTTATTAAAACAAGTTGCTCTCCCTTTTTAGCATCTGGAATACTTAAGATAGCATGATGCCTATTAGGCCATAAGTCATAGATTAGATTTTCTATTACAGTTAAAGAAATCATTTCCCCACTAATCTTCGCAAAACGTTTAGCTCTATCCATTATAGTTAAATATCCTTCCCCATCAACCTCTACAATATCTCCCGTATCATACCAACCATGATGAGGCGGAATAACTTCACCTATTTGGTCTTCACTTAAATAACCTAACATAACATTAGGTCCTGATATTAACAAACGTCCTCCTTGTTTAATTTCTGGAACAGATTTTATTTTATAACGAATACCTGGTAAAAAATTACCTACTGTGCCTAATTTATTTTGCATAGGTGTGTTAACACTAATCACTGGGGAAGCTTCTGTTACGCCATAACCTTCAAAAATTCGAATTCCAAATTTTTCCATCCAGAGTTTGCATGTTTTTTCTTTAAGTTTTTCTGCCCCCGAAAAAACATAACGAATACTATAAAAATCATAAGGGTGAGCATAACGACCATAACCAGCTAAAAAGGTATCTGCACCAAACATAATCGTAGCATTACACTCATAAATCATATTAGGAACTTTTCGGTAATGTAAAGGTGATGGATAGATAAAGGTTTTTATTCCGTGATAAATGGGTAAAATAATACCCGCCGTTAACCCAAAGGCATGAAATAAAGGTAATGAACTAAAGAAAATATCTCGCTGATTAAAATCAACTTGCGTAGTCATTTGAGCAAGGTTAGCCTCTATATTTTTATGACTAAGAACCACGCCCTTAGGCGTGCCTTCGGACCCTGAAGTAAATAAAATAACGGCGGGATCTTGTGGATTAGTTCCTTTTTTTAATTTTTTATAATAATAATATTGAGAAAATCGGTTTAATAAACTTGCTTTTAATTTATCTGTCCAGCTTATTCCCTTTTTTATATCTTCTAAATAAATAATCTGAATAGATTTTTCATTTAATCGGTTAATAAGTTCAAATAAATTAGTTATTTCAATAAATTTTCTAGAGGTAAATATGCAGTGGATCTGAGCAATATTACAAGCTGATTCTATTTGAGAAAAACCTGCTGTATAATTAAGTAAAGCAGGAATCCTACCATAAGCTTGCAATGCAAAAAAGCTAACAATGGTGCCCACCATATTAGGCAACAAAAGCCCTACCGCCTCCTGATATTGAGTATAACGACAAATAGCAGACCCTAAAATAAAGCAACGAGTTATTAATTGATTATAGTTAATAGCGACTCGTGAAATATCTTCTAAGATTTTTGTAGGGCCCTTATGAATTGATTTCGCCTCTAGCAAAGATTGAAATAAAGTCTTGTTATAGTCTGTGCTTCTAAATAACATTTCAACCATTATGTCATAAAGCTGACGACTAATAAGCTGCCTTCTTTTTCGGTTACTCATAGCGGAATCAATAATAAATTTTTTAGGCGGTAAAATTGAGATAGTAATCTTAGGAAACCAACGAATTTGAACTTTTCCCCTTAAACGTGAAAAAGGTGTATATTGCGCTCCTTGTAAACGTATGGGTAGTAAATTAACTTTTGCATGCACTGCAATTAATCCCGGCCCTTCATAAAGCTTCATTAAGGCACCCGTAGTAGTAATTCTTCCTTCAGGAAAAATTACACATTTTTGACCTTTTTTTACTTCCTTAATCAGAATTTTTATTGCGAAAGGATTTAAAGGATCGAGTTCAAAAACTTTAGAAAAATATAAAAAAGGCTTTATCCACCAAATACGTGATGTAAAACTATTAATAGCAAATAAAAGCTCATCAGGTAAAAATGCATAAAGTAGAACAACATCTAGAAAAGAAGTATGGTTAGCAATAATAACCACATTTTCACCTGCTTTTTTATAATTCTCAAACCCACTTAACTTAACATCATAAAGAAATCTTAATAGTCTTCGTAAAAGTGGTTTTATTAATCCTTGTGGTATTAATCGAGTTGAATAAATAGCAAATCCTACGTTAACTATTCCTAGTAATAAAAAAATCTGACTTACATTTAAATCAATTTTAAACAAAAAAACGATAATGATACTGGCTACGACTATAAATAAGGAATTGATAATATTATTAGCAGCTATTGTCTGTGCCCGATGTTCAGCAGCCGTATCAGTCTGAATTAATGCATATAAAGGAACTGCATAAATACCACCACTTACAGATAAGCCTAATAAGTCTAAACAAATTCGCCAATGGATTATCGATTTAAAAAAACTTTCGAAATGAATAAGCTTTTGATGAGCAACTGAATGCTGAGAGGCGAAATAGAGATCTATCATAAAAATACTCATCAACCAAAGGCTAATGGGTATCCATTTCATACTTATTCGATTTCTTAATAATCGATTACAAACTAATGAACCACAAGCAACACCTACTGTAAAAATAATTAAAAAAAGTGTCACTACATTTACATCCGCATGCAAAGTATTCTTAGTAAAACTCGGAAATTGAGTTAAAAAGGTTGCACCAATTAACCAAAACCAAGAAATTGCAAGTATGCCTAAAAAAACTTTTTTTTCCGTTCTTACTTGCTGAATTATTCTTACTGAAGCTTGGATAAAATGTAGATTTAATTTTAAATTAGGATTTCCTCTATTCGTTGTTGGAATGTAAAAACTAGCGAATAAACCAAGCCCTGCAATCGATATGATTATGGTTGAAATCCATCTTAAATGGATATTATTCGCTATTAGCAATCCACCTAATATTGTTCCTATCAAAATAGCAATAAAAGTGCTTGCTTCTACTAAGGCATTGCCCGCAATTAATTCATTTTTTTTCAATAAATCGGGTAAAATAGCGTATTTAATAGGACCAAAAAAGCTTGAATGCGTGCCCATAAAAAATAAAACCAACATCAATAAGCTTACTGAATGAAGATAAAATCCTAGGCTCGCCAGTAACATAAAAAGACATTCAAAGCCTTTAATTATAATGGTTAAATAGCGTTTACTTAATTTATCTGCTAATTGTCCAGCAAATGCTGAAAAAAGAAAAAAAGGGGCAATAAACAATCCAGCGGCCAAAGTGACTGAAAGTTGTTGTAACAATAGAGACTGCGTAATGAACTGATAAGTAATTAAAATAATTAAAGCATTCTTAAAGATGTTATCATTAAATGCACCCAGAAATTGAACTAACAATAGGGGCATAAAACGTGGATTTTTTAGTAAAGAAAGTTGAGTAAATACCGGCATAAACCTTCTATAATGAGGCGAGCTGAATCTAAAACACTTAATAGTATAACATAATGAAAAATGGTTGCTTTTAATTTTTAGCCCAAACGCTAAAAAATCAATCACGTCTAATAAAGCTTTTTTCTAGAAAAAGAAAAAACAGATAATAGCTTAGAATCGATAGAGGCAAGAACCTAGCTGGTAACTGACCAGTTGATATTAATCGATTGCGCAGGTATTATCCTTACGCGTAGTTGGCACAAACATTCTCTTTAAAGTGACTAATATATCAACTTTATATACAAAAAAGAAACTTAGAAACTATCGGGGTATAGCGCAGTCTGGTAGCGCGCCTGCTTTGGGAGCAGGATGTCGGGGGTTCGAATCCCTCTACCCCGACCAAATTTTTGTACTTTACTCAAACTGTATATTAAAAGTAACGTTTTTCAATCAGGGGGGGCGGAAGAATTAGTAAACAAACATATTTGTATAATTTTTAGATTAACAAGTCCAGAAAATTAACTTAAGATTTTAGGAAATTAGCCTGGTTATTTAAATTTTTGTGTATTAGCCCATAACTTTTCAGGAAAGCGCCTGTAGCTCATCTGGATAGAGCATCGGCCTTCTAAGCCGAGGGTAGTAGGTTCGAGTCCTGCCAGGCGCACCAATTCCTTTAAATACACATTATGATTTATGGTGGACGTAGCTCAGTTGGTAGAGCCCCGGATTGTGATTCCGGTTGTCGTGGGTTCGATCCCCATCGTTCACCCCACTTTTTAAGTTCAACCGCTAACTGATCTCTTAGTAAGCTTAGTTACATTGCCAACCTTACTTAAATTAGCTACAATTTGGCACTTTCCTAGTGATGGGCCGTTAGCTCAGCGGGTAGAGCAGTAGACTCTTAATCTATTGGTCGATGGTTCGATCCCATCACGGCCCACCAAAATTCCTCCTAAAAATCAAATATTTATACAATTTTTAAATCCGTCTTTACTTCCTTAAAATTCCCTTGCGGGACTTTTGCGGGAGCTAGCGGTTTTTCCTTCCTGTTTAAAATTACCAAACGATTTTCAATATCACATACTTTGTTAGCTGCACGAATTAAATTGTTATATTCTGATTGAGAATAGTGCGTCGTAATACGTCCGCTCTTATGACCAAGTAAATCCTGACGATCTTCAAAACTAACTTCAGCTGCACGTAAACGCCTTCCAAAAGTATGTTTTAAATCATGTACTCTCACATGATTTAAACCCGCTCGCACACGTGCTTTCTTCCATGCTGAATTTAACATCCTTGTTACAGGTTTATCTCGAAAAGTAAACACATATTCTGGATGAATCCCCCTAACTTCCTCGATTACACAATGAGCTATCTTATTAAGCACAACAAGCCGCTCTTCTCCATTTTTAACTTGCCATTCAGGAATAAAAAATACTGAACCTTCTGGTACTTTTGTTTCCCATTCCCACTTTAGGTTACAAATCTCCTGATCACGACAACCTGTGTTAACTGCAAATAAAGCCATTCTCTGTAAATGAATAGGAAGTTCCCTAAATAGTCTTAGTTGTTCCTCATATGATAAAGGATAAGGTTTTCTGGCATCATTTTGAGCTTCTAATTTAATTTTAGGCGCCTTAATTAACCAACTTAATCCGTATTCGTCTTTCCATTCTTGTTCAGCTAAATTTAAAATGCGTCTTACCACTTGAAGTCCATAATTGATAGTTCTTTTTTTAAGTTCTTTGGGATTATTTTTTTTATTTCTTGTTCGATGATGAATATAATGCTTAAGACTATCCATATGAATTGCTTCAAGAGGTAAATGACCAATATATTTATCTAAAATTTTTAGTTGAATAGCATCCACCCAAATACTGGCCTTATGTTGATTCTCTTCTAAATACTTAACAGCAGCTTGCCTAAAAGTCCTTTCAGGTCTAACACCATAAATTTTCGCTTGTCTTATTTCCTCGATACGTTTTGCGAGGTAGATTTCAGCTTCTTCGAGAGAATCTGATCCAGTACTTTCGCAAATTCGTTGTCCGAGTATTTTTTTGTCGATGTGCCAGATCCCCTTACGGTTGAGCAGGCCCGACGTTCTTTTTCGCCCCATAATCTTTTACTCCTCTTGTTAGCGGGGCGGCCATTACATTCTTTATAATGCTCAACCCACGCATCTAAATCAAGTCGATCAAAAGCAATTCCTCTTTTGCCTATCGGAATAATTGATAGCGATGGTTTCACTTCTTTGTTAAATCTATTTTTGTCCATTCCTAAATAATTCGGTGCGTCACGTAAACGTATTAATCTAGGCTGCATATTCTTATCCTTATTTTTGAACTATCCACTAATCAGATTACTAGAATTATTTGCAAAGAATATTTCAAGAATCTTGTATAGACTTATTTTGTTCATTCATATTCATAAAAAAATAAATGGAGTGGATAAGTATGGAAAACAGCCCTTTTGAGATATTTATTCGAGAATGTGGAACGGTAGAAAAGGCGGCCAAAATTTTGGGCACATCACATCAAAATTTATGTTCTATGCGAAATGGCCATACCTGGGCAAAATTTAAGTTTGCGAAAAAAATTGAAAAATACCTATGGGAAAAACTGAAATATAAAATAGATCCTTTAGATTTGATTTCACCATTGGATCGGATGGAACTAAAGTCGTTATCTCTACCCTTTATGCATCATCCTATTAAACTCATTAATGTTCCGATAATTCATGTGAAATGTAATTTTTCAGTTCCTAGTTTTACCGACCGAGAGCAACGTCCTTTAAACCAGTTTAGACCAGTTATCATCGATGAAAATCAACAACTCATAGCCAACCCAAGCACTTATTTGGTTTATCAGCAACAGAACAAAAAAATGGTTCCTGCTTGGCACTTTTCTTTATCTGATCTGCTAACAAAAAAATATGAGTTGGCTGTATTAGTGCAAACCTTTTTAATCTGCGAGCGAGCTGCTATTGGAATTGCGACGAAAAAATATTTAGGAAACCGCCAAGGTCCTCGTTTTCACAAACCGATTCGTCGAAATTTCGACGAAATAAAAGGAAGAACAGATGAATTGATAGCTGCTTTACTTGGCTTTGGTTGCAAAGACAGTTATCGCTACGCTGAGAAAATTCAATTACTCGGCAGTTCTGAACTGGTAAAAGCCGTTGATGAAGGAAAGCTAAAAACTTCCGCAGCAGCACTTCTAACTCGCTTCACTCACAGAAAGCAGCAAAAAATATTAACACATGATAAAAAAGAAATTTCTTCTTTTATTTATCAATCTAAAAAAAGGAAATAAAAATGAGAGAATACGGTTCTGTACAAACACAATTTTGGTCTGATATAGCATTACAAAATTTATCCACTCACGCCAAATTATTGGCTGTTTATTTACTCACTGGACCACATACTAATATGTTGGGTTGTTTTCGATTACCTATAGGGTATGTAGCAGAGGATTTAAAATGGAATGAAGAAACAGTTTACAACGCATTTTCAGAACTCGATCAAATTAGCTTTTTAATCAGAGATCCAGAATCAAACTGGATTTTAATCCTTAACTTCCTAGATTGGAACCCCATTGAAAATCCAAATCAAGGAAAAAGCATAGTTAAGCTTTTTAAACGAGTTCCATATCAATCAACCGTTTTCAAACCCTTAATAAAAATTTTATTAGATCAAACGAAATATTTAGATGAAGGGTTTCAAAACCATTTAGCAACTCTATCACAACCCTTTCAAAACCAGGAACAGGATCAGGAACAGGATCAGAATCAGGAGAAGGATCAGGAACAGGATGTTGTTGGTAAGCCGTCGATAAACGACGGCTTACCCAGCAGCAATTCAAGAATTCCCTTATTAATTAATAAAAAGAGCATTCACGACGAAGAAACCATCGGTATTCCACTTCAAAATAACGATGTGTTTATTACAGGAAAAATGGATATCAACACGTGGAAAAAAACCTATCCAAATATTGATGTTTTGCAAGAGTTGCGCCAAATACAAGCTTGGAATGCAGCTAATCCAAGTGCACGCAAAACACGAGCCCAGATCTTGCGTCACATCAACGCATGGCTTGCTAAAGAGCAACGTGACTCTCTACAACGACAGCAGGCCCATCCCGATCATGACGTAACTCGTTTAGCAACACGAGGACTGAGCCCTACCCTCGCCCACAACCTCGTCGTTGGAGAACAATGGTTGAATCACTCAAAAAATTGAAAAACAAAATAGGAGATTTTATGTTAGTAGATGATAAAAAACCCTTTCTAGAATGGCTGACATTATTGGCGGAATCTTTTAACCGCAAAGTTTCAAGTTTATTACTAGAAACCTATTGGCAATGTCTTAAAGCTTATCCGTTTGCCCAAGTAAAACAAGCGATATTAAATACTTTACAAAATCCCGATCGCCAGAAATGGGGTATGCCAACTCCTGCCGATTTAATTGTTTTGATTCAAGGTGATAGTCATCATCATGCACTCAATGCTTGGGGTCAAGTAGTAACGGCTATTCGCACGATAGGTCGTTATGACAGCGTCGTTTTTGACAATCCAATCATTCACTGTGTCATTCGAGATATGGGCGGTTGGGTTTATTTATGCCAACAGCCAGAAAAAGAGTTACCATTTTTACGTCACGAATTTGAGAAACGTTATCGCGATTACCAAGGCAAACCACTTTCTAGCTACCCACGATCACTTAAAGGCAGCTTAGAACATGATAATCAAATGCAAGATTTTTCAAGTACTCCACCCGATCCTATTTTAATAGGTGATGTTAAACGCGCATTGACAGTATATACCAACGGCACTAAACAATTATCTATTCTCCCATTAACACTTTCACAAGCTACTCAGCAGTTTTCGCAACTACAAATTGATACGGATACATCCGAAGAAAATAATTGAAGGATCTTTATGCAAAACAACCTAGTTAATGAGCCTTTATTTCAAAAAAATTATCAAATTCTGCATGGTGATTGCGAGAAAGAATTGCGCGCTTTTTCTAATCAAGTTGATCTGATTGTTACATCTCCGCCGTATGCAGATGCACGAAAACAACATTACAACAGCATTCTTCCTAATGATTATGCCGATTGGTTCATATCTTTTCACAATACGTTTTGGCAAGCTCTAAAACCAACAGGAAGTTTAGTACTGAATATGAAAGATAAAATTGTTGATGGCGTCCGTCAGCATTATGTATGGGAAACTATAGAAAAACTCGTCGGCTTAGGTTGGTATTGCATTGACGATTACATTTGGCATAAAAAAACCAGCATGCCGGGGTATTGGCCAACTCGCTTACGGGATGCCTGGGAATACGTATTTCATCTATCTAAAGTGAAAACCCCTTATATTAATCAGGAAGCGGTTAAAGTTCCGATAGCCTTATCTACCCAACAACGATTGCTGAGTTTCGAGAATCTAAAGTCTCACTTCGTCCGCTCTAGTACAGGTAGTGGTTTTCAGCGTAACTTAGCCAATTGGCGTAACAAAAAAAAAGTACTACCAACAAACGTTTTGCATCTTAGTCCTGAAAATCGCAATCAAGGCCATCCAGCTGTTTTTCCGATTGCCTTACCTCAATTTTTTATTCAATTACTATCAAAACCCAATGATCTGATTGTTGATCCCTTTGCTGGCAGCGGCACTACAGGTTTAGCTGCACTTTCTTTACATCGACGCTGTTTGCTGATTGATAACCAGCTCGTCTACTGTCAGGTAGCTGAACAAAGGATAAATACATTAATTTCAATTAAAAATATTCAAAAAACTTTTTTATTTTAAATGTTAAATAAATTTAGCTCTGTACGGGACAAAAAATTGAATCAGCTCGATGAGTAATCCAGAATTCGTGTT
>CAMSHF010000009.1 GCA_947058615.1 uncultured Rickettsiella sp.
CGGGTAACCTTACTCATTCCTTTGTGTCACATCAAGTCTGAACTATTCCAAATAAACTATGTTTTTTTCCTTCTCAATATCAAAATAGGACGGTCATAACTTATCCTGACCAATTTAGTGTTATTTTAAATTTAGATAAAACAAATCAAGACCAAACACTATTAAGTGATAATTTTAAAAGCTTATCTATGTAACTGGATTTGATAGGATCTATAAATAGTTTAGGTATTTATTAAATCGGTTGGTATTAATATTCGGGTAGCTATGGGTTAATCTGTTTAAACGATTTCTATACGTAACGCGTGGATTGCTTTACCGATAAAATCTTTTCCTAACGCCGTATAAACTAAACGATGACATTGAACCAAAGGTTTATTTTTAAATAAAGGGGAAGAGATACGTACCGCAAAATGACCCGCACCTGCATGACCTCGATGTTGATCACCTTCATCAATAACTTCTAAAAAAGTGGGTGCAAGGGCGAGGTGTAATTTTTTTTGTAGGATACTTAAAATGTCGTGCATAAGATTAAGGTTTAATTTTTTCATCCGATCGCATATAGCGCGATAAATAGATAGCTTGTATGATGATGAAGATAAGCGTGATACCCAATAAACCAAATAACTTAAAGTTGACCCAAGTATTCGTGTTAAAGGTATAAGCGACCCATAAATTGAGGCCACCCATTAGCGTAAAAAAGATAATCCAATTTCGGTTTAATGAGGACCAAAGATGAGCAGGTAGGGCAATATTCGTTTCTAATAAATGCTGGATTAAGGGTTTTTTACCAAAATAGTGGGTTACTAAAGCGACGCAAGCCAATAACCAGTAGAGTGCAGTTGGCTTCCATTTAATGAATAATTCATTATGCAGTAGTAATGTTCCTCCCCCAAATAAGAGGATGAGGACTAAGCTAATAAGTTGTATACTAAGTACGGTGTGGTGTTTAATCCAGTAACTGATTACTTGCAATAAACTGATGAGGATAGCCGTTGCCGTGGCTACATAGATTCCAAAAAGCTTGTAAGCGATAAAGAAGACAACGATGGGTAAAAAATCGAATAGTAAACGCATTGAATGAAAGTAATAGAGATTCGACTCAGTGCTAAGTATACTCACAATTGTCGGGTTTTTGTCAAGATATCATTTGTGCAACCGGAGTGTATGCGAAATACATGAGGATTTTAAATAGAGTGGTAACGCAGATAAAAATTCAAGTGCGAAGAGTCGTCGATGACCGTTCCGACTCGTTTAAAAAAGGTGAGTAGTGTGAGCCAGTTTATTAAGATCCACCCAGAAAACCCCCAGCTGCATTTAATACGCTTAGCCGCCAATCTATTGATGAAAGAAGGCGTGATTGCTTATCCTACGGATTCAGCTTATGCATTGGGTTGTCAGCTAACCAATAAAAAAGGAATACAACGTATCAGGCAAATCCGTCAATTAAAAGACCCCCATTATTTGACCTTACTATGCCGTGATATTTCAGAAATGGCGCTATTTTCTCAGCTAGAAAACTCTATTTTTCGCCTAATCAAAGCGAATACGCCAGGCCCTTACACATTTTTGCTGCCAGTGACTTCACATGTGCCACGTTATTTAGTTAATGCGAAACGTAAAACCATCGGTATACGAATTCCAGATAATAAAATTGTGCACGCACTCTTAGAGATGCTCGATGAGCCCTTAGTGAGTACGACATTGATTTTACCTGATTCGGATCTCCCTTTATTAGAACCTGAGGCAATAGCCGATATTTTAGGTAAACGCGTTGACTTGGTTGTTGACGGAGGATTTTGTGGCTTAGAGCTTACTACCGTCATTGATTTGTCAACTAATATGCCGCAAATTATCCGTTGCGGAAAAGGTAATATTAAACCGTTTCAATTTATTTAATGCTTATTCTTTGTACTTGAAGTTTTATCGGTGAATTAAAAAATAAAAGGTTGTAGTTTATGAAAGTTCGTACACGTTTTGCACCCAGTCCTACCGGCTATTTGCATATCGGCGGTGTCCGAACCGCATTGTATTCCTGGTTATATGCAAAAAAACAGCAAGGTCAATTTATTTTACGTATCGAAGACACAGATACTGAACGATCCACAGCGGCGGCAACCGATGTCATTTTACAAGGTTTGGAATGGTTAGGTCTGGATTATGATGAGGGCCCTATTTTTCAAAGTCAACGTTTAGCACGTTATCAAGAGGTTTTAATGCAGTTGCTCAATGAAGGGAAGGCCTATCGCTGTTATTGTTCTAAAGAACGTTTAGTAGAATTACGTGAAAAACAATTAGCTGAACACCAGAAACCCCGTTATGACGGACATTGTCGAGATAACACATCGATACGATCGGATCAAAATTATGTGCTCCGTTTTCGTAATCCTTTAAGCGGTGAGGTGATCGTTAATGACAAAGTGCACGGTCAAATTATTTTTCGAAATAGTGAATTAGATGACTTAATTATTGCACGCAGCGATGGTTTACCGACTTATAACTTTACCGTGGTTGTCGATGACTGGGATATGCAGATTACCCATGTTATTCGTGGCGATGATCATTTGAATAATACACCGAGACAAATCAATATTTTCTTAGCATTGGGTGCGAATTTGCCGATCTATGCCCATTTGCCCATGATCTTAGGGAGTAATGGTAAAAAACTTTCTAAAAGAACCGGTGCTGCCAATATTTTACAATATCGAGACGAAGGTTATTTAGCGGATGCGGTATTAAATTATCTTGTTAAATTAGGTTGGTCACATGGCGATCAAGAGATTTTTTCCAGGAAAGAAATGATTCAATATTTCGACCTAACTCATTTAAATAAATCACCCGCCGCGATTAATCCTGACAAACTAATTTGGTTAAATCAACATTATTTAAAAAAGGATGATATCCACTTAATCGCTCAACGATTAGCAAAAGAATTTCACCGTTTGAATATTCCTATCACTAAAGGTCCAGACTTGGTGGATGTAGTGACGTTGCAACGTGAACGGGTTAAAACCTTAAAGGAAATGGCAGAAAAAAGTTGTTATTTTTATCTCGCTCCCCTAGTAGATAAAAAGTCTATTTCAGCGGATAGGTTAGTGCCATTAAAAATTCTACAAGAAAAATTTCAGTCGCTTACGCTATGGACAGATGAATCGATACATCAGGTATTAACTGAAACGGGTAATGAACTTTCTCTAAAACTAGGCAAAGTCGCTCAACCTTTACGTTATGTTGTGACGGGTGGAAGTGTATCCCCGCCGCTTAATGCCACGTTACGCGTTTTAGGTAAAAAAGAGGTCTTAGTGCGTTTAAATTCTATTTTAAGTGGTTCCTAATGTATTGTTTCCTGTTGAGTTTATTTTTTTAGTCTAAGAAATGAGTAATTAATTTTAATTGCAACTTAATAAGAATTAAGTTTAAATTCCATTTTTTTAAAAAATGGAATTTTTATTATGACAATAAACACCCAACAACCTCAACCTGGTTTTGCTTCTTGGCCGCTTTCTAAGGCAATGAAATTCTTATTAATTCGGGAAGAAAAATGGGGGCAAGCTTTTTCGCTGGGAGCCGAAGGTGTGAGTTTGCTTTTAGATACTTTATCTGAACAACTTAAAGCCGTTGATTATTTTACTAGCCCCGTTGATACACAACAATTTTTTAAATTTTTAAAAAGATTGATTGCGTTCAAACCGAAAGCTAGTCAAGTTTTAGAAAAAATAAATAATATTCTCTCTGATTTATTTGGAAAAATAATTTTAAAAAAACAATTTAATGAAGCAGAAGCTAAAATGCCGATTTATTATCTAAATTTACTAAAGTTCATGTTAGAACCTGAGTATCGTTACTTATTTAAAAAACCTCAAATAAATATTGATGCAAAAAATTTTTTAGCTATTTCAAAAATAACTTTTCACTCAGCAGAATTGCTGACACAATTTCGTCATACCTTACTTTCAAGCTTTCAAGCTTTCAATGTGAAAAATTTATCAAAGATCCGGTTATTTTGATACGAGTTATTTCTAATTTAGCTAAATACCTAAAAAAGGTCGGTGTTGAAAGCAATGAGCTTGCCGCGATGCAGTTGTTAGATAGTTTAGGTGCTTTAACCTATACTCTAAAAATTTCCTTAGGACTGAATTTTTTTAGGCGAGGATTTGATCAATTAATCTAAAAAAAACGTCGATTGATCTATAGAAAATTTAAACTGTTTGTTGATAAGAAGCTGTTAAAATATAGTGTTTATAAATTTTTTTTAACACAAGGTTATAATCATCTCGCGAATTTAACTGAAGTTTGTGAGAGTCATAGTTATCATAGACAATGTCATTCAAAGTATATTCGATTTAAAGATAGCTATGGTTTCGCAACCGATCAATTACCTTATTTGTTAATTGATATTCAAAGTAACAATTGCCTTACCATTGAATTCGATCGTTTATGTAGGGCGATGAGAGCTTCCGAATCCTTTATTTTTTGGATGGAAAAAATATCTGGGTTAAAGTCCAATTATACGGTAAGTCAATATTTTTTGCATTTAGCAGATTCTAAAAAGAATTTTTTGATAGATACTTTTCTTTTCGAAGGCGAGGATTTATTGCCGGATCCACATGCCATCGCCGCGTATTTTCCATCTAAAAATTTTAGTCAACCCAATTATTTATTGGGATCAACGTATACGTACACCACTCGACTTTCAGTGCATATTCATGAATATATTCGTCATTTGTCCTGGCTATTTTTCAATAATCTAGACCTCGATTTAACACTAAGGAAAGGCATTGTTGAATTATATTCAGAGGGAATTTGTTCTAAAAAATATCTTCGTGACTTAGATCATTACGTAAACGAAACCATTATTTTTGATTTTTTTAATCCACGAGAATTTCCTTCTTATTTTAGTGCATTCGAATGGATCGCGTATTTAGTAAACGAAAAGCCTAAATTTTTAATCGATCTTTTACAAAATGGTGCCGGCAGTTGTTACGACGCAAGTGTTGACACCTATCTTGGCAACCCTTCTAATCGGCAGGCCTTTGTTATCTGGTTACATCAACAAAGAAGATTATGCACAAACTATCTTAATCATTTTTCAGATACAGACTCACCTTTTTTGATTTACTTAGAGGATATTCAAAGTTTTTTGAATCAAACTCAAACTATTGAGTCATCTCTTTTAAACTCTACTGCGTTCGCTCAACAAGAAGTTTTACCAACCTACTTAGATCCAATAAACAAAACCGATTTAGTTCCTTATTCTAATAAAAAAACTAAAGTAGAAAATCTAGGATTTAGCCAAACAGTAAAAAGGGGTTTACCTCTATCTTTAGGCGCATTATTTGCTGGGTTTACTTCATCTTACTTAGATGATGTCGGTTTGGCTTATGGCAATCACCATCCTTCTCTCGTCTGCTATATTAATTATGGCGTTAAACCTTTCTTATTTGCAATGATCAGTGCGAGCTTGAATGCCTTATTGTTTGATGAAACCCTCGAAATACAGAATAAAATGGTTCAACTCTTTATGTATTTCACTATAAATTTTCTAAGTACGTTGGTGGGACGACCCCTTGCTCAAGAGTTTGCAAAAAGGATCCAGAATAAAGTACTGCGCTTTTTTTTACCGATGCTAACTTGGATGTTGTTATGGAACCCTAGTTTATTTCTTGCAACAGAGCGTCAGGCATTGTCAGCCTTATTTTTACAGTTGATCCAAAGCCTATCTTTTACTTTAGGAGAAGAAACTTATCGGCGGGGAAAAAACTTTCTTTCCGCTTCAAGTTTTTGGCATAGAAACAGCCAAGAGCAGGTAGTTACTGAGAGTAACGCCTTAAGTAACGTTGATAATAATGTGCAGGCGGCGGGGTTTAATTAAATGGAATGTAAAGCATAGGACACTTGTAATCTCCAGAGGTTGACAGTGTGGCTTGCTATGGTAAAATGCGAAGCACGGGGCTATAGCTCAGCTGGGAGAGCGCTTGCATGGCATGTAAGAGGTTAGCGGTTCGATCCCGCTTAGCTCCACCAGTTAAATCAAACTATTTAGGCTACTTTTACACCATTTCTAAAATTTCCATGCGGGATTTTTTTGCGAGCTAGCGGTTAGAAGAGGAAAATTGATAAAATTAAAAAAAGATATTGAATGAAAAAAAATTTACTACTGATTTTAACTATGACTACTCTAAGTGCGGTTGCTAGTACACAAGAATACTCACAGCTATTTAAAAATCACGAAGCCTGCTTCATCCTCTATAACTTGGACGACCATAAAATCGTTAGTGAATATAATCCGAATAATCGCTGCCAGCAACGAATTCCACCTGATTCTACTTTTAAAAAGTCGCATTATCACTTATGGCATTTA
Source organism: uncultured Rickettsiella sp. (assembly GCA_947058615.1). Taxonomy (GTDB): domain Bacteria; phylum Pseudomonadota; class Gammaproteobacteria; order Diplorickettsiales; family Diplorickettsiaceae; genus Aquirickettsiella. The sequence goes on from CAMSHF010000009.1 coordinate 6,359, forward strand.
ATCAGTCTATCATTATTAGCCCCAATACAGTCTTTAAATGGGATGGTAGAAAAAGAGAATTGCCTACTTGGGATCAGGATCAAACTCCCTATAGCTGGATAAAATATTCAACGGTTTGGGTTTCACAACGGATTACGCCACAGTTGGGTTATGCTCGTATCAAACATTATTTAGCTGGCTTCGATTATGGTAACCAAGATTTTAGCGGTGACCCGGGCAAACACAATGGCCTCACTGAGGCTTGGCTGAGTAGTAGTCTAAAAATATCTGCTGTGGAACAGCTTAATTTCTTAAATGCTATGCTAAGCTATGAACTACCCGTTAGTCATGAAGCTGTAAACAATATTAAGAAAAACTTATATTTAGGAAAATTAGATAATGGATTAGATTATTATGGTAAGACGGGTAGTGGTAGACATAAGGATAATAAAAAAGAAGCGAGTTCTAGAGAATTACGTGATGCTTGGTTTATAGGTTTTATTGACAATCGTGTACAGCATTATACTTTTGTGAGTAATTTATCTGATAAAGTGGCGCTGGCAATCTATAATAAATCACTCGGTAGTGCTGTCTTAATGCCAATTACTATAAAGCTATTAAATAATTTCTTTTTGCTAAGTAAGTCTTAGGCTAATCAACCTATTTCATGTAATTTTATATATTTTCCTATTTTATAAAATATCAAGAATAATTTAAAACGTAGAATAAATTTAAGCTATTTTTTTATTTCACTTTAAGATAAGATAAAAATAAAAAGTCAAAATAAGTCAATAGAATCACAAGGAAAAAAGGGTGTAATGCATTAACTAATTGAGTAAAAAAATGAAACGATCCCGAATAACCATGACTACTACATTGCTATTATTAATAAGCTCGATAGCGTTTGCTAATAACCAATGCCCGGTAGTTTGTGCACCCAATACTAAAAAAAATCCTAATATTTTGCAGGCCATGAAATGGTATCGTGATTCAGCAGAAAAAAAAGCCAGTTATCGCCAAGTTTACAACGTCGCTACGGATTATGTTAAAGAATGGGTGAGGCAACATCACCCCCAACCCAAAACGTGGGGTGTAGTTTTAGATATCGATGAAACAACGCTTGATAACTCCTGGTATTGTTATCAATGTAACAGTTTGCTGGCCAATCCTGTTAATTTTTCGCATTTTGTTACAATATCGAAAAAGTCTGTGGCATTACCCGGTGTGGTTGCCTTTACACAGCGAATTCATGAATTAGGCGGTTATGTGACAATGCTTTCTAATCGTGATGGTTCCTATGTAGATCCTTCCGGAATAACCGCGCTGCAAGCTACCATCGATAATTTAAAGCAACAACAGGTTACGTTTGATCAAGTTATTCTTGCTAATAATAAAAACGCGAAACATCCTAAGGATAAAAATCCTCGTTTTAATGCGGTGATACACGGCTGCTATGATCCAGATGAAATGGTATGGTCAAATAAATTGCCCGCACATCCCGTGATTGCTTATTTCGGTGATAATATCCAAGATTTTCCGAGATTAAAACAAGCCATTATGTATGCTTTACCTAATGATGCGCAACAATACAATAAGTTTGGTCAAGGTTATTTTATTTTGCCGAATCCTTTATATGGAAGTTGGCAAGGCAATTCATCGAGCTAGACTTTTTCAGCTTTTTCATTCTCTCCATAATGATTATAGGTGCGATGACGTAACTTAGGTTCGCCGCCATAGCGTCGCATATTGCGTCGTTGTGTTGTCCTGGGATGAGTGTTGTTGCTAGTCGTCTGTGTAAGTGTTTTTTCAATAGCTGGATTTTTATCCAATTCTTGGAATGTCACCACTTGATTTTCTTTCAGAGTCGTTGATTGAGCTATTAAATTTTCTTCTCTGGATACATGATCAGTTATGTTGTTTTCGGATTTTGTCGCTATTTTTTTTGAATGCTCTCTTCTTTTTTTAGCCGATAGGTTTGAAGGGGACGGTTTATTACTTGCCTGTCCAGGTACAGGTTGCGATTGCTGTTCATAGCGTTGTTGATGATGTTTATGAAAACGATTTTGTGATGGCTTATAAGCATTAGCGTGGTACCCACTCCCGTTATTGCCATTACCACTACCTTCTTCGTCTTTATCTCGTCGTCTGTCATCGCGACGGTGATTGCGGCGCATTCGATGATTACGGTTTACTTTTGAATGACGTCGTTCCGGAGTCTGTCTGTGTTGCGTTTCGTTAGGATGAGCGTGTTCAGGAAAAGGCGTCACTTCTTTTTTTAGCGACTCACTTTGTTTTGATTTGGCTTTAGTGTGGTCCTTTAACAAGCTGAGTAATCGACTCAATAAACTTAAACGTGTTTTTGGTTTGTTTTGGTTAATTAAAAAAGCCAGCGGTTTAACAGCTGGAGTTTCTGTTGGTTTTACACTGAGCGGGCTATAAGGTAGAGAGGTTACGTTTGATTTATCTACCATTTGATAACTGATATTTTCGGGTTGTAAACTGTTTTTTCCTAAGCTGGTAATTTTGTATTGTGGGGGCTGCCAATAGGGATTCGGTATTAATAATAGGTTTATTTTATAAGTACACTCAATTTTTTGTATTGCCTGACGTTTTTCATTAATAAGGTAAGTGGCTATATCAACGGGTATTTCAACACGAATTTGCTGTATTGATTTCTTTAAAGCCTCTTTTTCTACAGCGCGTAATAAGGATAAGGTCAATGACTCAATGGTTCGGATGGTGCCTTCGCCATTACAGCGTGTGCATAAGGTTTCGTTGGCTTTTCCTAAGGAATGACGCAAACGTTGTCGCGACATTTCTAATAATCCAAAAGCAGAAATTCGACCGATTTGTATGCGCGCACGATCCTTTTTCGTCGCTAAACGTAAACAATTTTCAACTTTACGTTGGTTATCTTCAGAGTTCATATCGATAAAGTCAATAACAATTAAACCACCCAAATCCCGTACGCGTAATTGATGGGCAATTTCTTTAGCGGCTTCTAGATTGGTTGCAACGGCGGTTTCTTCAATGTCTTCATTTTTGGTAGAACGACCTGAGTTGATATCAATCGACACTAAGGCTTCAGTGCGATCGATCACAATGGTAGCACCTGACGGCAGTTCTATTTTGCGCTTAAAGGCGGACTCAACGGTTTCTTCAATATCAAAATATAAAAATAAGGGTATTGAATTTTGATAAAAGGTCACTCGAGAAACAAAATCAGGTCGAACCTGTTCTATGTAGTTTTTAATTTTTTCGTATATCGCTTTGTCATCAATAATAATTTCGTCAATGTCACGCCTTAAATAATCACGGATTGAACGCGTGATAAGATCACCTTCTTGAAAGATAAGGAATGGAGCAGGGCGCTCGTTAAAGGCTTTTTGAATGGCTTCCCATTGCTGAATCAGTAAATTCAAATCCATTTGTAATTCATGCGTCTCTCTGCCCACAGCGGCAGTGCGTAGGATAAGGCCCATATCCTCTGAAAGAGGGACTTTCTCGAGTATAGCCTGCATTTCACGTCGCTCCTCGCCTTCAATGCGTCGTGAAATACCACCTGCACCTGGGTTATTGGGCATGAGCACTAAGTAACTGCCTGGCAAAGTAATAAACGTTGTTAAAGCAGCACCTTTATTCCCACGTTCTTCTTTTTCAATTTGTACCATCATTTCCTGACCGACTTTCAGTGAGTGTTTGATGGTAGGGGGCTCGTGATTCTTAGTTTTAAAGTAAATAGGAGCAATTTCTTTGAAGGGTAGAAAACCGTGACGTTCTGCACCATAGTCGATAAAGGCTGCCTCTAGGCTGGGCTCTATACGGCTAATTTTACCTTTATAGATATTTGATTTTTTTTGTTCTTGACCCGTATATTCTATATCGAGGTCAGATAGTTTATTGTCTTCGATCAAAGCAACGCGGATTTCACCGGGATTCGCATTGATTAATATTTGATTCTTTTCTTTATGCATTGTTGAATCCTATTTTAAGGCTCAACTAAGCTTGCATATTGGTTGATAATCGGTGCTAAAAATTAAAAACGATTGCCATTGCTTGAAACAATGATTGCTTACTCTGTTTATAGAATAATCAACAGAATTTTTTCATAAATAACTTTGTCTTTGAGACTAAGCGACATCGGTTTTAACTACCTGATTATTAACACGGATTATTGGCTCGCATATTCTTTACACCGTATTTTTTATGTGCAATATTCATTACTGTTCATAAAACTCACACTTGAAGAATATCTATTCAAATAAAATTGCAAACTTAAAAAGCCGAACTAATACTTTTATTTCGGTGACTCAATATTCACCCGAAAACTAAATTTCTAAAAACTAAAGCTTATGACTTCAGTTAACTCAAAACAAAACGTTGATTTCTTATCATTTCGTTTTGCTGGTATCAAAAAGGACAGAAGGGATCAACCCGCTGCCATTAACTGACACGAAAATTAAATCATGACTTATTATAACAGTATTTAGTGGCTTGGCAATTAAAAATGGTCACTTGTATAGGACTTAACCTATTTTAACCTTTAAATCTACTAGATTTTGTTTTAGCTGAAAAGTTTTGCTATGCTTAGTTTAGCTTCTACTATGGGCTACAAAACTTGTCAGTCAAAAGCTGACAATTTTCCTTTTGCACTACTTTTTAATGGGGAATTTTGCTTATGTATAAGAAGTTTTTGGTTTCAATGCTGTTGACGGCGGCGTTGGTCGGCTGTAATCATCAGCCTTCTGATAAGCAAGGAGATCAAACAGATACTACAATGCCTGCCCAAGATCAAATGGCTAACCCAGCGAATTCATCCAGCTCGGATGAGCAAATACCGGTGAGCCCACAAGCGGTGGAGCCGAGCCAAATACCTCCCAGTGACACCACCCCTTCAACTGACAATGGAACAAGTACAACCACGCCTACGCCTACAGAGCCTGCTCAGAAGGATAATTCAGCAAATTCTACCGCCGATGGGACAAAATAACTGAGCTTAGCTTTCGGTAAATTAAATGGGGGCGGGGGGCAACCCAGTCAATTCTTCTCGTGCGTCCTAGACTGTTGTCTGAAAAAAGTCTAGGACGGCCAGAGAACGATTCTCCTAGATAATAGCGAGGATAACAATCCCATTTTTACGGGGTATCCAAGATTATCGCGTTATTTAACGGAAATAGACTGCCCGTCTAAGTCTATTTATGGTATACTCTTTGCCTTATAAGTTTTATGGTTGAGTCAACTGGCAGTCCTCTAAAAATAGGCCGATTGCTTTGTTTTCGTAATCTGAAAAGAATCGATTGCACTATTGTAAGTGTTGCATCGAGAGTCTTCGTATCATCATAGATTTTGAAGTTTTATATGGCAGAATTACCCGCTAATGAGATTCTTTCGGTCACTGTTGAAAAAGAGTTAAAGCAATCCTACCTCGCCTATGCGATGAGTGTTATCGTAGGGCGAGCACTACCGGATAGTCGCGATGGCTTAAAACCTGTGCATAGGCGGGTTTTATATGCGATGAGCGAGCTTGGTAATGACTGGAACAAGCCTCATAAAAAATCGGCTCGTGTCGTAGGTGACGTGATTGGTAAATACCATCCCCATGGAGATGGTGCTATTTACGATACTATTGTCCGGATGGCTCAAACTTTTTCTATGCGTTCTGTGTTGATTGATGGCCAAGGTAACTTTGGTTCAGTCGATGGTGATTCGGCCGCTTCGATGCGTTATACCGAAATTCGTATGTCGAAATTGGCACATGCCTTACTTGCGGATTTAGGCAAAGAGACGGTCGATTTTTCACCTAACTATGACGAAACCGAACAGATTCCTAATGTCTTGCCGACGCGCGTTCCTAATTTGTTAATTAATGGTTCTTCGGGGATTGCTGTGGGTATGGCGACCAATATTCCACCTCATAATCTCGTCGAAGTCATCGATGCGTCAGTTGCCTTACTGGCCGATCCTGAGCTCACTATAGAGCGTTTAATGCACTTTATTAAAGGGCCTGATTTTCCAACAGCCGGTTTGATTTATGGTAAGAAGGGGATTGTCGAAGCCTATCATACCGGTCGTGGACGTGCTTTCGTTAGAGCAAGAACCCAACTTGAGCAAGATGAGAAGTCCAGTAAGCAGCGTATCATTGTGACTGAACTTCCTTATCAAGTGAACAAAGCAAAACTCATTGAGAAGATTGCCGAGTTAGTTAAGGAAAAACGTATCGAAGGTATTACCGCATTACGTGACGAATCGGATAAAGACGGTATGCGTATGGTTATCGAAGTACGGCGTAGCGAAAACATCGATGTGTTACTCAATAATTTATTCGCCCAAACCCAATTACAAGTGACGTTTGGTATTAATATGGTCGCCTTAGTGGATGGTAGACCTGTCCTACTCAATCTCAAACAATTAATCAACGAATTTTTGGCCCATCGACGCGAAGTGGTCACGCGGCGTACGCTTTTTGAATTGCGTAAAGCCCGAGAACGTGCGCATATTTTAGAAGGTTTAGGGATTGCCTTAGTCAATATTGATCCAATCATTGCACTAATTAAAGCGGCTAAGGATCCCCACGATGCAAAATCGCAACTGTTAGCACAATTCTGGCCATTAGGTATGGTCGCTGATATGTTAGCTAAAGCAGATTTGTTGGAAATGCCAGCCATCGATGCAACACAGGACTATGGTGTAAAAAAGGGTGAGGCCTGTTATCACTTATCTCCCGAACAAGCACAAGCCATATTAGATCTTCGTTTACATCGTTTAACCGGTCTAGAACAAGAAAAGATTTTAAAAGAATATCGGGATCAGTTAAGCATTATTATTGATTTATTAGCTATTTTAAATCAACCCGAACGTTTACGTCAGGTGATTCATGACGAACTCATCGCCGTTAAAGAAGAATTTGCTGATCCACGACGCACCGAAATTATCGGTGTTGATGCTGAGATTAATGAAGAAGACTTGATTCCTCCTGAAGATGTGGTAGTGACTTTATCGCATGAAGGTTATGTCAAACGTCAAAGCCTCGGTGTTTATCAAGCACAACGTCGTGGAGGAAGAGGAAAATCGTCCGGTGATGTCAAAGAAGAAGATTTTATTGAACATTTATTAATTGCCAATACACACGATACCTTATTGTGTTTCTCAAGTACCGGTAAAGTTTATTGGCTAAAAGTGTATAAATTACCTGAAGGTAGCCGTATTGCTAAAGGTCGTCCTATCGTCAATTTACTCGCTTTAAGTGAAAATGAACGAATTACAGCGGTATTACCTATACAAAATTATAGCGCGGATCATTTTATTTTTATGGCAACCGCTAACGGCACAACGAAAAAAACCAGTTTGATTGATTTTTCAAGGCCACGTAATGACGGAATTATTGCGATTGATTTACGCGAAGGGGATCGTTTAGTAGGCGTTGCATTAACAGATGGTCAGCAAGATGTCTTATTGTTTACTGATGCCGGTAAAGCCATACGTTTTAATGAAAGTAAAGTACGCTGTATGGGTCGTACCGCTTGTGGTGTAAGAGGGGTTAAATTACAAGCGGGACAACAGGTTATTTCCTTAATCATTGCTAAACCCAAAGGACTTATCTTAACGGCAACCCGTCAGGGTTATGGTAAGCGAACACCGGTGGCTGAACATCGTTTGACAAGCCGAGGTGGCAGTGGAGTCGTTGCGATTAAAACGACGGCGCGTAATGGAAATGTCGTTGCGGCAGTACAAGTATTGCCTTCTGATGAAGTCATGCTGATTACCAATAAAGCGACTTTAGTGCGTACACGTGTGGCCGAAATTCGCGTGGCCGGTCGCCATTCACAAGGGGTACGTTTGATACGATTGAATGAAGGTGAAACTCTAGTCGGTTTAGAACGTATTGAAGAAGATTTGGTGGGTGAAAGTCTAGAACAAACCGATATACTGCTTCATCTCGCTGCCGAAAAAACAAATAATAATGATCTTGTCAATTAACGATGCAAAAACAACGATTACTTGAAGCCTTGATTCATATCGGTGTTATTAAAAGAGGTGAATTTACACTGCGCAGTGGCGAAGTTTCGCCGATCTACATCGATTGCCGTTCAATTATTTCTTATCCACCACTGTTACGTGCTGTGGCTCAAGCATTATGGGATAAAATAAAGCATATTACACCAAGTTTATTATGTGGTGTGCCTTATACGGCACTGCCAATGGCCACAGCGATTTCACTCAAGCAAAATTTACCCATGTTGATGTGTCGTAAAGAAACCAAAGCTTATGGTACAAAAAAACAGATCGAAGGCGTTTTTAAAACAGGTGAAGACTGCTTAATTATTGAAGATGTGGTGACGACCGGTGGCAGTGTGTTGCAAATAGCCGAATTATTAAAAAAGCAAGGCCTACAAATTAAAGATATAGTCGTACTTGTCGATAGACAACAAGGTGGCAAAGAAAAATTACTACAAGCAGGCTATCAATTACAGAGTGTCTACACCTTGGATGAAATTAAGTTGGTCGGTTCTTTTTTGTGCTAAGATCGATAGAATGATTTTTTAAATCCCCTTCCTATTACACGATTAAAAAACTCGTTTATAATACCTCAATAAATTGTCTGTGGCTTAATTTAAAATTCTTTAATTACACGAAGGTATTCTAATGTCTACATTTAATTGGGTTGATTACATCATCATTGCCATTATTGCATTGTCCGTATTAATTAGTGTCATGCGTGGTTTTGTCCGCGAAGTGATTTCTTTAGTGATTTGGGTGGCTGCGATTGCTGTCAGCTTCATTTTTTATCGTTATATTGCGGATTTGCTGGTCAATTTTATTCATTCCGATTCCGTGAGATTGGTTGTGAGCTTTGTCGGCTTATTTTTGGTGACTCTCGTACTAGGGATGTTGATTAATTATTTGATAGGTCAGCTCGTCGCTAATACCGGATTAAGTGGGACTGATCGCGTGTTAGGTATTATTTTCGGTATTGCGCGTGGTATGTTAGTTGTTGTGTTATTGATGATGTTGGTGAGTTTAACACCTTTTGACAAAGAATCCGTTTGGCAAGAGTCGGTGTTGGTTCCACATTTTCAACCTTTAGAAGATTGGCTAAGTGGTTTTTTCCCCGAATCGATGCATCCTCATTCTATGGAAATGCAGACTGAACACCTTTAGGTTAGGTTTCTTTTCGATAGGGCTGTGTCGATTCTCGTTTAATATCAGCACGCATCGGAAAGGGAAAATTCTTTAATTTCAGTAACTTAAGTAGACTGGCTTAACCCTGTTCGAGGCCTATGCGACTAAGGTAGCTACGCCTAATTTCCTCTGATGTTTTTAGAGTAAAAAAAGTTCCGTGTTTAGTTTGTTCAGATTCTGGTTGAAATATTCGAGTCGCTTCAAGTTTTTTTATTGCAACTTTACTTGTGATAGCTATTGTCGGCGGAGCGTTTAATTGCTGTAAGCTCGCTTCGACTTCTTTTTTTAGTGATTCAACGTGCTTTCCGTTGGGTGAATGTAATTTTTCCAGAAATAATGCGATGAAATCATGGGCTTTATCACTGGCTAAAATAGCTTTGATTTGTTTTTCAGCATGTAAATTACAGTAATATAACATTGATATGGCGTGTAAGGCTTTCTTGGGTTCGGTATCCTTTAGGATGTTATCGAGCTGTTGTTGGATGAACTCTTTTTCATCCGGTTTTCCATTGCGGTAGTAACTATTCAGCCATTCTAAAACTTGAGTTTGCCGTGGATTGGGTTCGCTAAATTTCCGGATAAGTTGATCAATCGTTAAATTTTTTTTGGGAAGAGGTGTTTTTTTTCCATAAAGGAGTCCAATATCACATAGAATATGGGAAAATTTGTGAATATCGGTTTGTTCCGATAGTTTTTTTATAGACCGCTGGTATTCTTGATATACACATTTTTGGTGCTTAGAGTTTTCAATATGTTCCCGCCATTTTTTTATTAATTGATTGATCCAGTTGATTAAACGGCTGCTTAGTTTCCAATGTGCAGAGCGTTTAGTTGGTTTATGTGGAGGATTACAATTCGGGTGTTTCGCGACCGAATGAGGGATGTGCGAATGAAGCAAAATAGGATCGGGAGTTATTGAGATTTTAGGTGCAGAAGGGATTGAAGGTATTGATAGTTTTTGAAGGCCGTTTTTATTCTCTAATAGAGTAATTAAGGAAGAGGTTATCTCTTCATGAGGCTCTTTTTTAATATCGTTTATGTTATCGGCGGTTAGAAGACCGAGTTGATCGAGTAAGCAAGAAGGTTTTATTGCGGAGATATCTTTCTGTGAAGAAGTTGAAAAAGTGCGTATAATTTTTTCTAGGTTTGTGGTTTTATCTAACCTAAAAAAAGATTCTTCGAATAGGTTTTGAAATTTAGAATGATTGCCTTTAAAAAGCTTATTATTGAGTTTAACAAGGCATTTTTCAAGTAATTCATAATTAATATTAATTTTAAGTTTATTTAATAGGTTGGTTAGGTTTTCTTTTGTAAGTAATTGATTGATGTTGAGTACAGCAAGGATATTAGTCAGGCTTTTACAATGTTCATTTTTTAGGAGGTCGTCCAGGTAAGGTTCTACACTTATGCCGAGTTCGAGATCAATAAGGTTTTTTAAACTTAGAAATTCCGCATTGAGCTGTTCTTGTGATTTGTGAAGTCCGTAATAGTGGAGCAACCATAATGTATCCAGTACTTTTTTAGGAAAAAAAGATTCGATAATTTGATCGAGATGTTGACGTATAAATTCCTTTTCACCATTGTTTTCATCGCAAAGATCATAATAATCATGAAACCACGTTATTACACTTAAAACCTGCTGTGGATAGTCCCCCTTAGATTCAAGTGACTCTAAATATCCGATTGTACTAAAATAATTGGGTGTCTCTGAGTTTTTTATTGGGTTTAATATTTGACGTAGGTAATCTTTGCTAGGAAAAAAACCATTGGAAACGATAGAATTTGGCATAGAAACCTCACTAAAATAAGAAGGTGCTTCCTGCAGACTTTATCCAAAGAGTAAAATACTTTTTACTGTGTGATTTTCAAATAGGAGGGAAAAGAATAATTGAAATAATTGACATTTAACCATTATCTTTTTAGTTTATTTGGTATAATTAAAGTTAATGAGTTCAAAGCATTGATCGGGACGTGCCACTAAAACATTACCTTGTGTAGAACTCCAGTCACTTAGCACAAAACATTTAATCCAGTTGTTGTCTGTTTTTTTAATAAGCTGAATACTCGGTAGATGCGTATGACCATGAATAATTTGTTGTGTATTCGGCGAGTAGGCTAATAAATCGGGTAGAATAACATCATATTTAGGATCATAAAAGCCCGTATTAGGAGGTGCTTGATGACGTAAATAATCCGCAATATGTTGTCGCCAACGTAAAGGTAAACGTAAAAATAAATATTGCCAGAAAGGGTAACGTGACCAACGTCGATAGCGCAGATAACTTTTGTCTAAGGTGCACCCGCTGTCACCATGTGTGAGCAGTGTGGATTTACCGTACAGATCCATGATTGTGGGATCCGTCAAATAGTGACAACCGGTTTGTTGAATAAACAGTTTACCGATGAGAAAGTCGCGATTGCCGGGCATGAAATAGAGCGTGATGCCACGCATACTTAATTCGGCGAGCGCAGTGATGATAGTCTGATTGTACGGGTTAAAATTATCATCACCGATCCAGGTTTCAAAAAGATCGCCTAATATAAATAAAGCTTCTGCCCGTCGTGCTTGATGTTGTAAAAAATTTAGAAATAACTGTGTTATAGCCGGTTGGTTGGGGCTTAAATGCAAATCCGAGATAAAGAGGGTCGACATAGAGGAGTATCATAGCGTAAGTTATAAATGAGTTCATAGTACTTATTTTTAAACAAGTACTTTTAAAATAAGTATTTTTAAATTAAGTTATCAACTTTGAACTAAGCTATCAAAATCTTAAACAAGTCATCCATTATGAAAACACGTTTTGCTCCTAGCCCTACGGGCCATATCCATTTAGGTAATGCTCGAACCGCTTTATTTAATTTTTTACTTGCTTATTCGCAAGCGGGTTGTTTTTTATTGCGAATAGAGGATAGTGATGCCACACGTTCATTATTAACGTTGGCTAAAGCATTAGAAGAGGATTTAATGTGGCTCGGCTTAGCTTGGCAGGAAGGTCCGGGTCAAGAAAAGGGCTTAGGTCCTTATTATCAATCCCAACGACAAGCGATTTATACACTTTATTATGAACAATTATTCAGCATGCGTCGTGCCTATCCTTGTTTTTGTAGCGAAGCCGAATTACTGATGATGCGTAAGCGGCAGTTAGCACAGGGTAAACCCCCACGATATAATGGCCAATGTCGGAATTTAACCCCTGAGCAAGTGGCCGATAAAAAAGCGGAAGGTCGGTTAGCCAGTTTGCGGTTTCATGTCCTGCCTAAACAAGAAATACGCTTTGACGACTTTGTCAAAGGTGAGCAAGTTTTTTCCAGCGACGATATCGGTGATTTTGTGATTCAGCGGAGTGATGGTTCGGCGGCCTTTTTCTTTTGTAATGCGATTGATGATGCCTTAATGAAAGTGACTCATGTTCTGCGTGGTGAAGATCATTTAACTAACACACCGAGACAAATCCTCTTATTGCAAGCGCTCGGTTTACCGATTCCGGCCTATGGGCATATGGCGTTGATTGTGGGTGAGGATGGAGCCCCTTTATCCAAACGACACGGTAGCTTTAGTATAAAAAGTTTACGCGAAGCCGGGTACTTACCTGAAGCCTTACAAAATTATTTAGCCCGTTTAGGTCATACGTATACCTATCCTAATTTTCTCGATACCCAGGCCTTAGCTAATCAATTTTCACTCAGCCGTCTTGGTAAATCCCCCGCCCGTTTTGATGAAATTCAATTGCTCTATTGGCAAAAACAGGCCTTGTTACATCTTTCACAAGATAAACTTGCTGACTGGTTGAACGCTAAAATACAAGATTATGTACCTGCTGCCGCTAAGTCAGCGTTTATTGAATTGATGCGTTCAAGTATTTGTTTTCCAGAAGAGGCCGTCGCATGGGCGACGCTTTTATTTGCCAAGACTCCCGTTTTAAGTTTTAACACAGAAGTAAAAAGTTTTTTACAAAAAGTGGACCCGATTTATTGGCAGACACTTTTAACGTTATTGGAACAAAACCCTTTGGATTTTAAAGTGCTGATAACACAGTTACAAGAAAGATTAAAATTTAAAGGTAAAGCCTTGTTTGCCCCTTTACGCTTAGCGCTGACGGGTCGTCACGACGGTCCGGAGCTCGCCAAATTATTTAATCTATTAAGTTATGACAAGATTCGCGAGAGAATAATCCATGCTAAAAATTTATAATACGCTCACGCAAAAAAAAGAAGTATTCACACCGTTGTATGAGAAAAAAGTCGGTATGTATGTTTGTGGAATGACGGTTTATGATTTTTGTCATATTGGTCACGCACGCGTATTAATTGCCTTTGATGTCATCTTACGCTACCTCACTCTTTGTGGTTATCAGGTGACTTATGTGCGTAATATTACGGATATTGACGATAAAATTATTCAACGTGCTCAAGAAAATAATGAAAGACTATCCGATCTGACCCAACGCATGATCAAAGCTATGCACGAAGATTTTGCGCAACTCAATATTTTACCGCCGACACAGGAGCCACGAGCAACCGATGCGATCTCAAAGATGCTCGATTTAATTCAAGTTTTGCTCGATAAAAATTATGCCTATGTCGCTGAAAATGGAGATATTTGTTATTCCGTCGAAAAGTTTAAAACCTATGGTGAGTTAGCGCATCAGAATCTTGAAAAATTACGCAGTGGTTCACGTGTTGCGGTAGATATCAGCAAAAAAGATCCTTTAGACTTTGTATTATGGAAAAAAGCAAAACCGGGCGAGCCGAGTTGGGAATCCCCCTGGGGAGCAGGGCGTCCCGGTTGGCATATTGAATGTTCAGCAATGTCGATGGAGGCATTAGGTGAACATTTTGATATTCACGGGGGGGGGTTAGATCTCGTTTTTCCACATCATCAGAATGAAATTGCTCAGTCTGAAGGAGCCACCGCTACGAAATTTGTTAATACCTGGATCCATGTGGGATTTGTACAAACGAATCGTCAAAAGATGTCAAAATCCTTAGGTAATTTTTTTACTGTACGTGATGTGTTAAAACAATATCCTGCGGAAGTGATTCGCTATTTCTTGCTAGCCAGCCATTATCGTAGCCCCATCCAATACAGTCAGGAAAACTTGCAAACCGCACAAGCCTCGTTACATCGTTTGTATACCAGTTTACGGGGGTTGGTCAATGCTGGGCCGCAAACATTTATCCCTGAACGGTATACAGGCGATTATTTAACTAAATTTCAAGCTGCGATGGATGATGATTTTAATACACCCGAGGTATTGGCCGTCCTATTTGAGCTGGCGCGTGAGATTAATCGCTTGCGTGATAACGATGAAAAACAAGCACAGTTTTATGCAGAATATCTACAGTATTTGGCAAGTACCTTAGGCATTTTGCAGCAGGATCCCGAACAATTTTTAAAGCTTGGCTTATCACAAGAAAACAGGGATTCGGAAAAGATTCAGCGTTTTATTGCAGCACGTAATGAGGCACGTGCGTCTAAAAATTGGCAAGAAGCTGATAGAATACGCGATGAGCTGCTGAGTTTAGGTGTGATCTTAGAAGATACGTCCAAAGGGACCGAATGGCGTCAGAAATAAATTTCTAACATACTAAGTTAAAAATTTGGTACAAATTTAGATCTCTCTAAAGGAACAGCAATTACTTTGTCTTTGTACTATAAGCTTTTGAAAGGGAAGATCACTGGCGCCTCTGAAAAGCGTAAAATTATCTGAAAAATGCTTGTGGTTTATGAATAGGAGCATTAGTTTTTGGCGATGTGGTCTCTGTTTTTGAACTCTCTCTATTTTCCTTTAAAGAGCTGTCAGCCTCAAGCTTAGCGAGTTTATTTTTAAGGCAAACATTTTCTTCAATAATTTTTCTGTATTTTGCAGCTATTTCTATAATTACAGCAAGCGGTTCATTATTAATGTTCGCAGAGAAAGTATTTCCAAGTTTCAAACCCGCTATTTCTCCTAGATAAAGATTACTTTCTGCTAAACCTGCTTTTGTAGCAAGAATAAATAATTTTACTATCCACTCTTGACGTTTATTTTCATCAATCAATGTGAGCTGATTCATATACAGGAGCGTTAATTCAAATAAAATAGTATATATTTCTTTGGGTGTCTCACTTTGTAAGTGTATCTCTAGGTTCTGACAAGTTTTTTCTATAATTTCAAAAGCACTTTCCTGTGCCTCTCCTTTTAAAGAATCCCTAACGTGTGTGTACAAATCTATCAACAATTTTGTATAGTCTATTTCTACGCCTGTTGCTATTTTCAAATTAAGCAAAAAATTTAAATTTTTATCCAGCTTTTCCCACATTTCAAGCTGAATATAGTAGGTTAATTGATGCCATCTTTCATTAAAACAGGGAAAGCCATTTATTTCTTTTAATGCAATTAACAATTGTGAATAATTTTTTTTATCATATACATAAAATTGGCTTTGTTCAGGAGCACATCCAATGGGCGGATGCGAACCTAATTCTTTTATATCATACTTTTTTAAAATACTTCTTTCTTTACGTTGATAACCCAGATCGATTTCATACTGATATTTTTCATTAACATAAAAGGAGCGATTATATACCTCTTTAATAAATTGATGTATTCCAACCGGAGCAATAAATTCTTCTAAACTATCCGCGGTTAAGAATTTATCGAAACTATTTTCTTCTAGTGTTGCAACTATTTGATGACGAGTTAAAACGGTCTCTTTTTTTTCTCCATTTTCTTCATAAATCAAGGTTATGTTGGGAAAATGATCAATATCAACCGATACCTGCTTTTCTAAAAATTTTACCGGGTTATCTTCTTGAGTGTTTTTTTGGATAATAGCGCTCCACACATTGTTGATTGTTAGATAAAGGGATAATGATTTTTCGTGAACTAAATTTTCAATACGTTTAATGGTTAAAGCAACTTTAAATCTTATTACATGATCATTCCAACAACGATAAAAATCATTTTTAAATTTAACTTCCAATAGCTGATCAATTTTTTCGAATATTTCTGACAGATGAGCTCCAACCCAAATATAAGAGACACTTAAACGGGCGCAAAAGTCCTGATTTGAATTGGGATCAGTCTCTGCAATGTGAATATTCAAAAGTTTGTTAGTAGTATAGGCTTGTAATCCACGAATAAAATCACTCTTTTCGATGTTGTAAGGCGTTCCGAATTTAAAAAATAAACCATTATTTCTATTATCAGTAAATTGACATTTCTCCGGAACGTTTGGATAACCTAAAAATTGAAGGAAGGCATGTTCAAAAATGTCTGTATTTAGTGTAACGTCAGGATATTTAGCTAGGTGAGAGTTTAATTGTCTAATTAAAGTATTATAATTAATAGGCATAAAAGTCCTTTTGTCTAACTAATGAAAGTAATTAGTCTAGAAGTGTAACGAATAATTTATTAATTATCGATCTTGTTAAAGGTTTTTTGTTGAATTTTTTATGCAATACGAATGATACCTCTTCCTCTTATAGAATAGAAAGGAACTTATTTATTTTTTCGTGGAATTTTGTAGATCAACAGGAGAGTGATTAAAGCCAACAAGGCGGCGACAAACATCGTGATACTAAATGAAGTGGTATAGGCTTTAGCGGCCGCTATTTTTAAGAGTTGGAGGTTTTGCGCAGAAAAGTGACGGATGGCTTGCATAGCCCGTTCTGATTGTACTAGTAAGCCGTCAATTTGAGATTCCTGAAGAGAAGAAAAGGGCGCGGTACTGTGTTTCAAAAAAGAACTTAGTTGCCATTTGTTTAAACTACCGAGTAGTCCAGCTAATACCGCTAAACCGATGGCGGAGCCAAATTGTCGAGCACAATTAAATAGGGCGCTCGTCATACCGCGCTGTTCAACTTTGACGATATTCATTACGGTGGCCATTGTGCCGGATAGCACCAACGGTATGCCGATACCAAAACCGAGTAAACCCGGAAATAAAATTGCATAGCTTTGTTTAAGACTAAAAATACCTATCCAAATGAGACTCAAAGTAGTAAGTAATGCGCCACAGGACATGGGTAGCGTTGCTCCGTATTTGTCGCGCAAATGGCCACCGATAGGAGACATAAAAATAATCGGTAACACAGAGGGTAAAAGCAGGAGGCCAGCTTTTAATGCGGTGTAATGTAATATATTTTGTAAAAAAATCGCCCAGAATACAAATATAATATTTACGGCTTGAGTAATCAATAAGATGCTAAATAATAAAGAAAACATTGAATTTTTAAAGAGCTTTAATTCAACTAGCGGGTGACTGGTTTTATTTTCCCATAAAATAAAAGCGCCAAGACTCACTAGGCTAAAAAGTAATAAGTTGATAATGCGTAAAGAAGTCCAGCCCCAATTGGGTCCTTCCATAAAGCTTAATATAAAACCACTAATAAAAAGGGTTGAAATAGAAAATCCCAACCAATCGATGTTTAATCTTTCGGTACGTTGCCATGCCGGAACAGAAGTTGTGGCTAATAAAATACTGATTAAAGCCACAGGAAGGTTAATCAAAAATACTGAACGCCAACCAAAGATTTGCGTTAAAAACCCACCTAATAAGGGCCCTAAGGCAAGAAAGATAGCCGCCAGAGCCACATAAATCCCGAGTGCTTTCCCACGTTCGTGATCCGGAAACGCATTAGTGACTAAAGCACTCGTCGAGGGTATCATAAACGCACCGCCGATGCCTTGTAGAGTACGCATCGTAATCAACCAAGTACCGGATTCAGCAACGGCACACAATGCCGAGGAAACAATAAAAATGATGACGCCTAATAAATAAGTGCGTTTATGGCCAAGCCTATCGCCCATTTTTCCACCCAATAGAATGATGGCGCTTAAGGCTAATAAATAGGCGTTAATAACCCACTGTGTGAGACTGTTAGTAAGGTTAAGTTCGCGTTGTATGGCAGGAAGAGCAACTGCCAAGGCTGTTTGGTCAATAAATACCAGTGCCAGAGCACTTGACATGGCGAGCAAGATCCACCACTTTCTATTTTTTTCAGTTATTTTAAATACCATATTTCTTCTTAGCCTTTAAAAATAGACTATCATTTTATTAAGAGTAACGCTTTCTTAAAAAGCGCAAGAACCGCCCTCACTCAGCGGTAAGGAGCAATTATGCGTATACTCATAAGATTTGGTCTGTTAATTGCATTACTGGTTGTGTTTTTAGTTATGCACGGTGATAGTTTTGCCGCACGTGGTTGGTTATTAGAAAGTTTATGCAATGATCCTCGTCTCTATTGTTTGGTTGTAGCGAGGGGGGAAACTTGGTATACCTTATTCCCTAATCCTCAACGACGCGAATTAGTTCAACGCATTAATCGTATGAATACGGGTCTTTGGCCTGGAATGAGGATTGCAGCACCCCGAAACCTTGATGCAACCAACTGGATGGAGTATACACCTTTTTCACCTTATCGAGCACCTTCAGGTAGAAAAATGATTATTTATTCGCCGGCTCTAAATGCCTGGGCCGCTTATGGTCCATCTGGAAATATTATTCGCTGGGGACCGGGTTCAAGTGGCCAGAATTGGTGTCCGGATTTAGGTAGACCTTGTCATACGCCTTCAGGGAGTTTCAGAGTCTATGAAAAACGGGGTGCAGGTTGTGCCTCAACGAAATTTCCTAGACCCTATGGTGGCGCACCGATGCCTTACTGTATGTTCTTTAAAGGTGGTTTTGCAATGCATGGGTCTCATGGTGTGCCGGGGTATAATGCAAGTCATGGTTGTGTGCGATTATTTGTTGACGACGCGTATTGGCTCAATAGAGAATTTGCAGATATCGGTACGCAAGTGATTATTTTACCTTATCCTGCCAATCATGCGAGACGCGTTCAAGTGAGTGACGATGACGACGACGACGATGATGATGATATTATTGGCAGTAATGAGGGTTTTATGGAGGTTACTGATCAAATGGCGGATAATCAATTACAAATAAAACTTTTTGATGATGAAGAATTAGAATTAATAGCAAATCAAGATGAGAAAAATCAGACTAATACGCATCCGACTTAATACTTATGCCTAGTTAAAAGAAAGTGATTAATTAAACGGGAGTGTGCGGCTTCCGGCACCTCGTATTGCTTAAATTTAAACAAAAGTTATTTTATGTCTTTACCCTCTTTACTGAATCATTTTTTACCTTGGTTAAATCACTATGGCAGCGTAGCGATTTTGGTTTGGTTTGGTTTAGGAATCTTTGCATTACCGGTACCCGAAGAATCCTTGTTATTATTATTAGGATTTTTAATGGCCAAAGGAAAACTTGCGATTATTCCCAGTTTAATAGCGGCTTATGCGGGAAGTTGTTGTGGAATCACGGGCAGTTATGGTTTAGGTTGGGCAACAGGTCATTATTTAAGTCAAAGTTGGGGTAAATATATCGGATTAACCGAAAAACGCTATCAAGCCGCCCACAGTTGGTTTGAACGTGTGGGCAAATGGGCGCTCATGATCGGTTATTTTATTCCGGGTGTTCGACATCTCACCGGTTATGTTGCAGGTGCATTAAGATTACCTTTTCGACATTTTGCATTGTTTGCTTATTCTGGAGCGTTATTTTGGATAAGCTTATTTATAGGCATGGGTTATTTTTTTCATGATCACTGGCATAGTGCCGCTGAGGCCTTACATGCACAGATTAGTTTACTGTTAAAAATCTTTTTATAAAGTTTAAGTTAAGAAGAACTCATGCATAATGTTTTAGTTAGAGATTCAGCGAATTCCCATTCACACCAGAGTGAGATGAGTGGGAAATATAAACCACAGCGTATCGATTGACTGCCACAATAGTCTGCATCGAGCGACAAAGCATGTGCGTAGTTATTCAGCTGTTGTTGGTGTTGTTGCTGAGCTAATTGTAAAAATTCTTCGGGGTGTTCGCCTTGATAATCCGTTGTTTTATAATCAATAACCCATCGGGTCTTTGTATTTGAGTCAATAAACGTTCGATCGATGACACTATTTTGCAGTTTACCATTCAAGAACGCCGTTATTGCATACTCGGATTGGGCTGCATGATGTCGGCTTAAAATCCAACGACCACGCGGATCGGCTAAGGTTTTTTCTAAGCAAGTGTTTAGTTTCGCTAAGGCGTGTGGCATTTGTGACGCTAACACGCCCTTTTGTGCCAGTAAACAGGCAAACATCGTTTGAGCATTCATTATTTTTTGACTATCCCAATGATCCAGACTGTCTTGGCTAATCTGATAGAGTAGGCGATGAATGACGGTGCCCACTAGAGGTTCTGGATGCAATTGCCATTGGTAGACAGGATTTTGCGTATTTATGACAGGTATTTTTGGGTATGGCCTAGGTGGTGTTTGGGTAGAGATAATTAAACGTTTTAATAATTGCGCGGTATCGACTGCCCGCGGGTTTTTCTTGGGTGTAAACGCTAAAACGTTTTCTGCAGGGATATGCAACACAGGATATAAATGGCTTAATAAGGATTGTGGCGCGGGTTCTTTAAGTGGTGCGTTTTCATCGCGTATAAAGGTCCCTAGCAAATATAACGATTGCTTAGCCCGCGTACATGCGACATAAAGTAAGCGGATTAATTCAGCGGTATTTTTTTTCTTTTCTTCATTCAATAAATAATGATAAATAGGGCTGTGCTCTTCATGACTGGCTTTGATGGGTGCGAGTAAGAATGCTTTTTTTGGTAGCGTGAATATTTCGCTATACAGCAGTAAAGGTGAGGTTTCAGGTCGGCCGCGACGATGTAAACCCGGTAAAATAACATGATCAAATTCTAAACCTTTTGCTTTATGAATGGTCATAACTTCGACGGTAGCTGTGGATGGCGCAGATAGGATTTGTGTGTAGATGTGATTTAACTCATCACCCAGTTTAAACAAATCAAGCGCTTCTCCTGTCTGTTGGATTTTATTTTCTAAAAAGTTTAAATAGGCCTGGATATCCTCCATCGCTTGCCAATTTGACAATGTCGCAGGCCCACCCAATTTTAACCAGGTTTGTTTAACCCAGAGGGGTAAGGGAAGTCGTCCTTGCTGTTGCAAACTCTCTTGCAAAATAGGAACAATACTTCGTAAACGCTGTTTGGTGGAAAATGGAAGTGAAATTTCTTCAAATTGTTGGAGTTGTTGCCAAAGGGTCGTTTGTTTGTGATCATCAAATTGTGTAATGAGGTAAAGATCATTTAACGATAAACCACAGTAAGGTGATCGTAATAAAGCCAACCAAGCGATCCTATCGCCTAAATGGTGCAACGCACGGGTTAAGCTGAGTAGATCCTGTACCGCTGATTTTTCGGCAAGACTATCGATCTCAATGGCTTGATAAGGAATGCTTGCACGGCACAGAGCGGGTAAAATAGCGTGTAAATGACGGCGTGCACGTACTAAAATGGCAATCGAAGCATGCGAGTCTTGTTGTTGAATGGTTTGAACTATTTTGACGATCTGTTCGGCTTCGTTGGCTTCGCCTAAGTCGAGCGCATCGGCTTGCTGCCAGTAGGTATGGACCGCATTACCGTTGTGTGTTGCTTGCAAGTGAGCACGTGCTGGTGCATAAGTTACGGTTTCTTGTGCAATAGCGTCCTGTGTGATTATTAACTGACTAAACTGTTGATTGACCCAATGGACAATATCCGGCGTAGAACGAAAATTGACCGATAATTGGATCGGTTGTAATTGCATTGAACCTAAGCCGGAATGCTGCACGTGTGAAAATAAGCTGACTTCGGCTTTGCGAAACCGATAGATCGATTGCATCGGATCGCCAACTAAAAATAAGGTGCGGCTCTCCTGATTTTGCCAACCGGCCGTTAATTTTTCAATTAACTGCCATTGCGTGCGAGAAGTATCCTGAAACTCATCAATAAGTAGGTGTTGGATTTGATAATCTAAAGCCAGTGCTAAATCCGTAGGATTTTCTGCTGAACCCAAGGCAGCGCTTGCGGCAAGTAGAATCTCAGTGTAATCCACTTTTTTTTGTTGCTGAAAAATAACTTTTAAATGAGCGACGAGTGCCGGAAGTAATTCAAATAATGACTGGAGAATCTGCCATTCTGCATCGGTATAATGCAAAGGCGGAGATTGTTTTAAGGCAATGAGTGTTTCTTTGACTGAACCTTGCTGACTTAATTGTGAAACTAAATTCAATAATTTTTTTTTGTGATTTTTTACGTCGATTTGTACGGACCTATTTTTTAACTCATTGGCGGCAGGAAATCCTTCATTTTTTCGCCATTGTTTTCGCCAAGTGTACTTTTCGGTTAACAATAATTGACCGACGGCTCGCCAAAAATTTCGATTATTAGAATGCGTTAAAGCCGTTATTTGACGTTGCTGTAAAGAAAAATTAACGAGCTGTAGCAGTTCGTCAGTTAAATTCTTAGGAATCAATGTATTGAGTTTTTCGACATGGGTTTGATTGATCTGAAATAAAGTTTGTTCCAAATGTTCACGTAAATGATCGTGATGATGCAGTAAATAATCTAACCATTGTTCACGTCGTGCAAGCATCGGGATAAATAAATTTTCGACGCGTTGAAAATCATTATCGAGGTGGCTCAATAAATGGCTTAATGGCGCCTGCCAAATGGACTTATCTTCGAGTTGACTCAGTAATTCTTGTACCGCTAAGCGATATAAGTAGTCAGGATGGTCGACCGGTGTTAATTTTTCTCCTAAACCCGAAAGTAAAGGCATTTGTCGTGTTAAAGATTGACAGAAACTATCGATAGTAAGGATACGCAATCGATTGGGATGGCTGAGTAGGTTCCAGGTTAACGCCTGATCGTGCGCCAACACTTTCTTAGCCAGTTGATGGCGTTCAGTTTCTTTGTCAGTGGCAGCCGTGGTTTTTTGTGCGATCGCTAATGCCTGCATGATTCTTAAACGCATTTCGTTTGCTGCTTTGCGTGTGAACGTAATAGCAATAATGGCCTCAGGAACGGTGACGCGGGTTAATAACACCAGATAACGACGTACTAATAATTCTGTTTTTCCAGAACCAGCAGGTGCTTGGACAATAAACGATTGCTCTGGATCAAGTGCTTGCTGGCGTTGCTCGGCATCGGCTAAGTCGAATGAAGGTTTCATAATAAATGAGAAGTGAGTGGTTGATGGTTGATACGGCAAAAAAGTTGTAGATCACACAGTCGACAGGTGTTGGTACCGTATTTGGGTTTAACAATCGCTACGCCTTGCTGAAACTCCAATGCAAGTTTTTCCAAAGAGGTCTGCCAGTAGTTAAGTAGATCCGACCAATTCTTTAAGTCGTGTGAAGTTTTTAACTGTGTTAAAGGTGTCAATTGTTTCATAGGAGTGGGTGTCGCACTGATTCCTTGTAATGTAATTTTATGACTATGGCAGTACATCAGTGCAAAACTGCGCACTGTGTCGGGGTCGCTTAAACAATACAATGGTAGCTGTGGGAAATCGCAACGTTCATCTAACCAATTTATTTTATTCGGTAGGCCGGTTTTGTAATCAATAATCATGGCTTCCATTGCATTCAGTGTATCAATTCGGTCAATGCGTAAGGTAAAGGAGACTTTGCCTACTGTTAATTGCCGTTGTGTTTCATGTTTGGTTTCATAAAAAATGGGTCGCTGTTTTTCTAGGTTTAGAATATTTTTTAATAAGGCTTGTAAACGCTGTCGTTCGATACGCATAAAATGCGTCTTAAATATCAGCGGTCGTTTTTTAGCGAATCGTTGAAAGACCTGATCAATCGCACGATTAATCAGCTGATTTAAAGCAGAAGTTGTTTGGATTAGCAAGGTGGCTTGATCCTTAACGATATTCCAAAATTGTTCCAAAATTTGATGTAAAAGTAGGCCACGTTCGCTGGCATCAAGTCCGTTTTTTGGAAAAGGATAAAAATAGGCTTTTAGGCGCCAGCGGCCAAAGGCCTGAAAGGGGCAGGCGGCTTGAGACTGCAAAAGTTGAGTGCTTCCTGAAAAACAAGCATTTTCTGCTATCGTTATAGGTTCTTCGGTAGCGTATTCCCATTGTTGTGTCGCCATTATTTTTTCTGCTAAAGAGGTGTAGCGTGGAAGCTTCAGTTGGTTTAATTCGATTTCAGGTAGGGAATGTATCAAAACACTCGGACGTAAGATCTGATCGATGTGTTGTGCAGAATAACTAAAAATACTGTTTTCTGAACTGGCGATTAACTTTTTTGTCAACAAATCAGCGAAATAGTACTCGCGTTCACTCGAGGCATAAGGTAATTGATGTTGGTGCTGTAAAGCATAAGGAATGAATGGGTTAGGTTTTGGAGCTCCAGGCCAGGTTCTGTCATCGAGTCCCATGACCCAGAGTGCGTTAAAATATAAACCCGCACTATCCAGTAAACCTAATATTTGAATTGGTGTCTCATGGCATGTTTTGGTTTGGAATAAAGTATCTGCAATCCATTCATTCAGTTGCTGTAGTGCGCTTGCTTGTGAGATCTCACCCAGTAGGGGATCTAAGCCGGAAAATTCAGTCAGTAACTCAGACCAACGTTCCAGCAATTGAAACTCATCACTGTTTAGTAAACGTTCTCCAGGCCAGCCTAGAGCATGCAACTTTTCAGCAAAATGAGCTGACCAAAAACTCGGTTTAGCTCGAAAATCGGCGGCGTATTTTTTAATTAAAGGAATTAATTGTGTGATTAAAGCACTTAAAAGAGGACAAGCATGTCGCTGACTGATCTGAACAAGTTGCATTAAGCTTAATTTATTTTCTGCCTCGCAGCGTAGCGCAACATCCAGTAAGGCACGTTGTGATTGCTCTTGTTGCGAACCTCCTAGGTAAGGGGAACGTAATAAAGAATTGATGCGTGCAAATGAATTGATCGCTTCTAAGGAAAGACCCTGCATGGCGGTTTGAATTAAGCCAAATTCAACCAATGGATTCCCTGCCGCAATATTAAAAGGCGGAGTGCATTTTTCGTTAGGAGCGAATTCATTAAATACTTCGTTAAAAGTAGTCAATAAATGATTGCGTTGCTCAAGTAGATTGGGAACGATGCAAGCGATATGTTTTTTTTGTTGTTGCCAGTTTTGATAAGCCCAGATAGCCATCGTCTGGTATTCGGCGTCTTTATTGACTAAGCAGAGCCGTTGTTGTCTAGATGCGGGATAAGTCGGTGCATAATAAACAATATCACAGTGTTGTTCTTCCAAGACTTTAAGTAATTTTTTATATTGGGGGTTTATTTCATTAAATCCTGTCAAAAAAAGCCGGCGTGGAGGATGTAAAATTTGTTGGTTAAATAAGTAGATAAGATAATTAATGGTACTGGATAAATCAACTAATGCATGATTTTGACAAAAGTCAACGTATTCAATTGCCCAGGTTTGCCAAGTTTCAGTTTCATTAGTTTGTTTAAAATGGCATGACAAATAATTGATTTGTGCTTGTTGTACTAATTGCCAGGCTTGTTGAGCGTTTTTTGCAGTATGTGCGGTATCTAAAAAAAAACAAGCCGATTGCTGAATAATCCTTTGCCATAGAATAGATTCTTGTTGTTTACTAAGCCGCTGTAAAGTAAAGCCTGTGTGTTCAATGAGTTGTTTTTCCCAAAGTATTTCTAACCAATGTGTAAAAGTAAAAAATTGCGGTGTACGCCAAACTTGTTTTTTTCGTATTTGCTGATAATGAGCAAACGCTTGAGTTAAAAAAGGAATTAAACGCTTATTGCCCGTCAGTAACACATCATCCGATTTTAGCATTTTGAAAAGTTTGTTATAAATTTCCATAGTCTACCTATTGACAACTTTAACTTTAATCAAGAATGGTCAGGACTTTTGCACAAGTTGACCTCATTTAATTTGTTTTAAGCAATCATAACAGCATTAAAAATAAATTTCTGATTGACAGTTAGTAACTGTTTGAAAAAAGATATTTTTTTCTTTTGCTTAAAGCTTGTACAAATTGTAGCAATGACTTATATATCAAGGTTTTCACTCGTTTCCCCCCGCGCTGTCCACAAAGTTATTCACAGAATCTGTGGGTAAACTTAAAATTGTCATCCTAATGCCTAATAAATAACCGCTTTTACCGTCTCGTAACTTCTATCGAAAGGGCCATTTGCTTATTTTTGAAAGTAAACTATACTCATGACTTTGCTAGCAAAAGCCACGATGGTAAAGGGAGTTCGGCGTGTTCTTAAGAGCTATGGCCTTAATTTTTGCTATTGTCTTTATTCTACTCGGTATACTCGGCTTTATCCCCCCTATTACGCCTAACCATAGGCTGGTCAATTTTTTTACGGTTGGTATTTTACCGAGCATTTTTTATATTTTGATCGGTTTGTTTGCCTTATCAGCCAGTGGTTCAAATTTTTATGCGCGTTTATACTTTAAGACTTTTGGTATACTCTTTGCCACTATTGCTATTGTGGCTTTTGCAAAAAATGGAAACTTAGGTATTGTCCATATCAACATTACGGATAGTTTTTTCTATCTATTGCTGGCTATCATTGCACTTTATTTAGGTTTCACGAGTAAATTGCCTCGCTCGAATGCCCATTAATCAATAAATGACAAGTAAGAAGTAATGCAAGATTTTTCTCACTTGGATTAGAATAAGCAATGTAGATACGACAGTTTGTTTTATTGTTGGCACATCATAGATATCTGAATCGGATTGATGGCTATAAGATTCTGTGCGTCGTCTGTAAAAATGATTTTCTCTGCTTCTTCTGCTTTAAATTCTTCTACGGTTAAAAAAGCATTGTATAAGTGACTTAATATTGATGGAGATTTTAGAAGCTTAGAATGTTTGCTTCCAAGTTCTATTAAATCAATTAACTTGTGAGATGCTTTTTTGGATATGATTTTCTCTAATTCTTCCGCCACTTGGATCTCTTGATCAATGGAAGAAATCCATCTAAAAAAGAAATATTGATTTTGTATTTTTATTTTTTTGCATTCTAGCTCACTCGATAAACTGCAAAGTAAGATTCTGGCGATAGTATACAAATTGGTTGGATAATTATCAAAATAATCCGGGCTAAACTTATTTAATAGCAATGAAGAACAATTAAAGATTATTTTATAAAAAAGGCTTTCATCTTCTTTTTTTACGGTCCATCGAACTAATTGATCAAATATAAAATCAGTGACCAATGATTGAATAGGCCTTAATGCTTCGTAGTCTGGTAGTGTGGCAATAAAGTTTAAAACGTTTTTCATGATGTCCGGATATTGAGCGCAGGCCGGGTTAAAGATATAATTCTTCTCTTGGTCTTGTTCGGTAATGAGTTTAATAAAAGTATTTATTCCTAAAAGCTCAATATGTCGGTCAATAAATTTCAGTAGTGTATTCACTGCGGCTCGATCTTCAAGTTGATTCGTTTCTGATAAGACCGTTTTTCTAAAATTATAACCCCCACCAAAAAATACCGCATTCGCGGCTTTTTTGTCGTGAATATTTTTAAAAACAAGTTCCTGCAGCGTATCTATTGAGATATCTTGAATATTTTTAGTTAAAAATGACAATAGCAATTCAACAACAGAAGTTTGATAAGTAGCCGCGAGCATTAAGGCATTAACGCCGTATTGATCATGCGCGATAAGCATTCTATTTAAAATAGTTGGCGTAAAAAAATTAGATTTTTTTTGAATGAAATTAAGGATAAGTTTGACGGATTCAGGTTGATATTGAACGGCAATCATTAAGATATTCATTCCTTCACTCGTTTGGTGTAAAAAAAGATCCTGAATAACTTGTTCTGAAAAGTGTTGAGATTCTATTTGTATAAAGTTTAGTAGAGTCAAAAGGGCTGCGGGTTGATTACGTGCGGCTAGCATTAATGCGTTATATTCCAATTCATTTTTTTCTGTAATTAATTGATATAAAATTTGAGTTGAAAACTGATTTGAGTGTTCTTCAATAAATTTTAATAAAAAATTTAAAGATTTTGGAGAATCTCGCGTGGTATACATTAAAAGTGTAAAGCCAGACGTATGTTTCTGTAAAAAAATTTCTTCTAAAGTAATTGATATCCGCTTATTTTCTAAAAGTTTATTAATAAAGTTTATAATCAATATGAATGTATCAATATGATGACTCGCTAGCATTAGGCTATTAAAACCTTTTTTATTTTTAGCAAATAATATCTCTAATAGATCATCTTGAAAAAAATTAAATTGATTATAAATAAAATTTAAAATTATGGGTACCGATAAAGGTTGTGATGCTGTCGCTAACATTAAGCAATTATAATTTTCCGGGTTTTTTTCTAAGAATAAATCAGGTAAATCTTTTTTATGAAAAAGCGTATGATTACTATTGATGAAATCGAGAATAATCTTTAAAGCACAAGGTTGATACTGAGCGGCTAACATTAAAATAGTAAAACCGTTTTGATCCTTTTCTAAAAATATTTTTTTTAAAACTTTTGGATCAAACTTTCGGATATTTTTAGATATAAATTGAAGTATAGATGAAGTTGCCTCGGTGTCGCTTTTGGCAGCAATCATTAATAATGTGTGGGCATCGTTTTCATTTAAAGTAATTCCATCAGTGTTTAGATAATTGACAATCAATACTAAAATATTATTTAGAGAGGTTGGATTCTGGCGTATGGTTAACGATAGCGTCGTTTCACTGTCCGTTTGTTTTTGTGTAAATAATTTAAAAAAAATTTTTTTAGTTAATGAATAAATATATCGGTTAAAGAAACTCATGATCGCATCGACTGCTTCAGTTTTATTTGCCGCTAACATTAATATATTAGGATGATTTTTTTCTAAAAAAATATCTTGTAAATTATCTCCAAAAAGTGAAATATTTTCTCCGATAAATTTTAACATGGGCGTTAAGAGTTCAGGGTAGTACATAGTGGCTAGCATTAGCGCATTTAAATTTTCTTTATTTTTCATCAAAAAAAACTTTTTAATTAATTCATTATCGATAAATTTTTTATTTTCTTTTATGAAAGAGAGAATATCTTTAGTAAGTTCCAGATTATTTTGTGAAGCGAACATTAGTAAATTAGAGCCAGATTGGCTTTTTAATAGAAGCGCTTTCGCTATTTTATCAATCAGATAACTTCTGTTCTTTAAATGGAGATTGATACACAAATGCAAACCTAATATGATTTTTGGTAAATGTTGCTGGTGAATTTTTAACTGACGGGTTAAATAGTTAATCAAGACTAAACCTTTTTTATTAAAAACATTAATTTTGCTTATTTTTTGATAATATTTTGGAAATCTCACTTTTAAATCAACGAGTTGTTCTAATAAATCCGAATGTTTTTCTTCTTTAAAAAAAAATGAAATAAGTTGGCTAGTCGAATCGTTTGGTTTTTTTGTCAAAAATAAATTATAATAAGCGCAGTCTATTAACGTATTTTTTTTGGGGTTTTCAAAATAATGATATTGAGATAATGCAGCGAAAAAAGATTGGTATAATTTCTCCCAGTTTAGGGTTACCAATTTTATTTTTTGATAATCTTTTTTATCATGAAAAACTTCAAAATAATTAAGCCAGTAATTTCTATGATGGCTATCCAATGTATTGATATACTCAGGCAAAAAACGTTGAATTAATGTAATAATTTTTTCTTGAAATAATTGAGTTAGACCGTTTTCTTTATTTTTTTCAGCTTCTAATTCCGGAATAAAACGGATAAATTCATTGATTAATAAAGTCGGTAAATGAAAGGGGGTAAATTTTATTTCATGAAAAGAATGCTTTAAGAAATTTCTAATTGTAGTATCGATTAAAGCCCCGGTATAACGATCTTCAGGAAAATTCGCTTTTATACCTAGGCCGTCACTGGCGGCAATGATGCTAACACGATTCCATGCATGAACTTCATCGGTGAGTGTATGGGCAACTTCTTCTACTCTTGATTTAATGACTGTATAAATTAATTCTTCTAAATTGCGTGGCGGATAAAATAGATCGACGATCATACTGACACGGTTATAAAGACCTTCAGTACAATAAATAATTTCTTCAGCTAATTTGGTAAGTAATCCTTGACGTTCATCTATAGAGAGTTTACCTAATACAGTGTCTAAATTTCCTAATAAACGATGGAGAATAAGTTGTAATTTTTTTATGAGTTGATTTTTTTCAGAGAAGATAGAAGTTTTTTCTAGGTGTCGAGAAAGAATATCTTTTGGTAGCTTGGGATCGGCTTCGCAAATAATCGTTTGCAAAACGACTTGCCAGTTTTCAGGTAAATTAGGTAACTTAGAAAGGTCAATTTCTGGAGAAGGTCGGTAAGCAAAAATAAGATCTTTATTAAAGGCCGGATTGATTGAATATTCAGTTAACATATAATATCCCTCTATATGAATAAATAATTAATTATTTAACTAAATTTCATTAATTATTTCACGAGTTTTAGGAGTAATAAATAAGAATATCAGTTCAATTTTATATACTCAATAGGCATTGAGATATAAATAAATATAAATTAAAATTTTTAAAATTATTTTTTACAGGTGTAGATAAGTCAACGTAAAATCTGCATTTATTTATTCTGGACTTGCACGTAAAAACGTTGCATTTTTAGCTATTGCATGAATAATTTTTGCTCTGCTCATCTTGCGATAGCCATGTTACCGCTCAGTGCAAGTGCTTTAAAGTTTATTAAACATATGACTTTATTTTTCTTTATCTTTTATTAAATTTAAGCGTGAAGAATCTAGAAAATAAAAGTGATCCACAGGTCCCTGGCCTTGGCCGAGTTTTAAATTTTTCGCGGCTAAAATGCATTGCGTTAAATAACGTTTAGCAAGCTCAATGGCATGAGCTAAACTTTCGCCTTGTGCTAAATAAGAGGCGATGGCCGCCGATAGCGTGCAACCGGTACCGTGTGTATTTTGCGTATTGATTCG
This sequence comes from uncultured Rickettsiella sp., assembly GCA_947058615.1. Taxonomy (GTDB): domain Bacteria; phylum Pseudomonadota; class Gammaproteobacteria; order Diplorickettsiales; family Diplorickettsiaceae; genus Aquirickettsiella. The sequence continues at coordinate 37,334 of CAMSHF010000009.1, forward strand.
TAAGGTTTTTAAAACGGTGAATTTTTTTTGTGAAAGATCATAAAAAATATCAGACGCATGGATTGTATTTAAATGACCGCCCTTAAGTAGAACTGAAACGTGATAACGTGTTGCGAGCTCGTAGGTGGCTTCGTGCATACTGGATTCATCCGTAATTTTACATTTTAAGATTGATTCCGCTTCAGGGATATTGGGTGTAATCAGTGTCGCTAAGGGAAATAATTCGTCGACTAAAGCGCGTATAGCTTGTGGTTTCAGTAGGGTATGGCCAGTTTGGGAAACCATGACCGGATCAAGCACAATAGTGCGGGGCGAGTATTTTTTTAGATTACGGCTGACGCAATGGATAATATCTTCATGATAAAGCATACCGAGTTTAACAGCGTCTACGGATAAATCATTAAAAACCGCATCAATTTGTTGTTGTATAAAAGGGAGCGGAATTTCTTGTATCGCTGTAACTAACTGAGTATTTTGTGCGACTAAAACGGTGATAATGCTTGCTGCAAAACTACCTGTAGCAGAAATGGTTTTGATGTCCGCTTGAATACCGGCACCACCGGAGGGATCCGTTCCGGCCATAGTGACAACCTGGGCTAACGAAGCATGCATCTTGGTCGAACGATTTCGTAAATAAGCATAATCTGTCATCATACGGTAACACGACGCTCTAATAAGTAACGTATCTCTTTTTTTTGCACGTTATAAAAGCTATCCAACAAATAGGAATAAAAACTTCCAGGACCATTGGATTTTTTTTCAGCGTATTCGCTAACGAGACCCATCCAAGCCATCGCGTGAATCGCTGCCTGTGTAGGATTCGGATTGACGGCTAAAAAACAAGCCATCATAGCCGTTAACGAGCATCCCATGCCGACAACTTTAGTGAGTAAATGTGTTCCATATGGGAGCGCGAAGGTATTTATCGGATTGATAATAAAATCCGTTGGACCGCTAACAGCGACCACGCATTGATATCGCTGCGTTAATATTTTTGCGGAGGCCAGTGCATTTTCACTGCTTTGTAGGGAGTCGACGCCTTTGGTGGTGATGGATGTATCGAGTAAAGCCATGATCTCTGAAGCATTACCACGGATAAGATCGACACCTCGATGAATGATATTTAATGAGGAAGCAGTACGGTAGGTGCTGGCACCGGCACCGACGGGATCGAAGACAATAGGAATACGCCGTTTTAATGCGGCTTGTTGAGCCTGTTGGATCGCAGCCAGTTGAATTTCATCGAGTGTCCCAATATTAATGACTAAGGCGTGTGCAAGTTGAATGATTTCGTCCAATTCGGAAGGTGCGTGCGCCATAATAGGGGCCGCACCCAAGGCGAGTAAGAGATTGGCCGTTATTGGCATCACAACTAAATTAGTAATATTGTGGATGAGTGGGTTAGTTTGACGGATTAAATTAACGTCGTGCCATAGCGACTCGAGTGTGAAGGGTTCGGTGATGTTGGTCAATGGATTTGTTAAGACATCTAAGCCATTTGTTATTTTCATGCACTTCTTCCTATGCAGGTTTTAACCTGATCAGGTTAAAGGGGTTAAGTGTATTCAACACGCTGTCAGGCTTTAAAGGCACCCCGGGTGATTTTTTTATTAAACATCACTTGAAACGCAGGATCAAGTGATGGCTAGGCAATAGCGAGGTTAAACTGCTATAGTTTGCTTATGGAAATGCAAATGCTTAAATCGATATGTGAAGCCGCTATTTTTGCGGCAGGTGAGCCGGTCAATGTCAAGCGCCTACAGGATTTGTTTGATGAAAAGGAGCGACCTAGCGCGTCCACGTTAAAAAAAATTCTAGCGGAATTGACGGAAGATTATAACGATCGTGGCATCCAACTAAAACAGTTGGCGAGTGGTTATAGCTTTCAAACAGCCAGTACAGTTACTATTTGGATGAAACAGCTCTGGCCAGAAAAGCCACCTCGTTATTCGCGCGCTTTCTTAGAAACTTTAAGTATCATTGCTTACAAACAACCGGTAACACGCGGCGACATTGAAGCGATACGGGGTGTGGCCGTAAATCCAAATATTATTAAGGCCTTATTGGAGCAAGAATGGATACAGGTGGTTGGTCAGCGCGAAGTGCCTGGACGGCCGAATCTCTATGCCACATCGACCTTATTTCTCGACCATTTTGGTTTAAAGGAACTCACCGATTTACCTCCTTTTCCAGAACCGAGCAGGATGGAGTCCACAGAATCAGCATTTTCTATGGATCAGGTTTCAAATAGCCCTGTAGATAGCCTAGAAAGCTAAAAAAAATTTTCCCTATGCTTTATTCTTTTGAAGACAGAATCCCTCGGCTATTAGGCGAAGACATCTTTATTGCCGAAAGTGCCGATGTGATTGGTTCGGTGATTATCCATAATCATGTGATTATCTTACCGCAAGCCGTAATTCGTGCGGATAATACGACGATCGAGATTGATGAGAATACGAATATTCAAGATGGTGCTGTACTGCATACGGATCCGGATAAGCCAATGCACATCGGTCGCCATGTGACGATAGCCCATCATGCCATGGTGCACGCTTGTCACGTGGGGGATTACTCGGTAGTGGCTATCGGTGCCAAGCTATTGAATAACGCGGTGATTGGCAAACATTGTTTGATTGCGGCGAATGCGATGGTGTTAGAAAATCAACAGATACCCGATGGTTCTTTAGTCATCGGTTCTCCTGGTAAAATAAAACCCTTATCTGAGCGGCAAATAATGGACATGCAGTGGTATGCACAACATTATCTAGAAAAGATCCGTCGTTATCAAAAAGGACTTAAGGGAATAAAAAACCCACAGTAGACTTAAGACTTATATGAATGAAAAAATCCAAAAAGTATTAGCCCATTTAGGGATCGGATCGCGTCGTGAAATAGAACGTTGGATCCACGAAGGTCGAGTTCGCATTAATCAACAATTAGCTAAGCGGGGTGATCGAATTGATCGAACCGCAAAAATCTGGATTGATGATAAACCCTTGGCTTTAAAGCCAACTACCGATTTTAAGCGTCGCGTATTAATCTATCATAAGCCGGAGGGTGAGATCTGTGCGCGTTCAGACCCTGAAAATCGGCCTACGGTATTTGAACATTTACCTTCATTATACGCACAACGTTGGATCCTGATCGGTCGTTTAGATATTAATACCTTAGGCCTATTAATTTTTACTAATGATGGTGAACTTGCGCACCGTTTATCGCATCCTTCTTATGAAATTGAAAGAGAATATGCCGTACGCCTATTAGGAAAAGTGGATGATACGACCCTACAAAGGTTAAAGCAAGGGGTGAAATTAGAAGATGGCAGAGCAGCTTTTACACAGATTGAAGAACGGGGTGGAACCGGTGCGAATAATTGGTATCATGTGGTGTTAAAAGAAGGTCGCCATCGTGAAGTTAGGCGCTTATGGGAATCACAAGGGGTCAAAGTAAGTCGTTTAATACGTGTGCGTTTTGGTAGTGTCACTTTGCCGGATGATCTTAGGCGAGGGCAATACCGTGAATTAAAAGCAGAGGCTATACAAAAATTAGCGCATTTAGTCGATTTAAAGTAAAAAAAGTTTATTAACTCATTATAAGCTAAGATGGAGATGAAAAAGGAGTGCTACAGCTTAGGCATCTCGTTTTATTAATACTGTTAATTCGTCTACCAATTGCGTTAGCCGGTCATCTTCCTGCCCGTTTTTCAGCGGATGCATTTACGGGTGTGTATACGGTCGGACAAGCCGATTTAATGGTTTCCTTAGATGGCGATCAACAACA
>CAMSHF010000010.1 GCA_947058615.1 uncultured Rickettsiella sp.
CTCTTTGTGTTTTGATTAAAGTTTCTCTCGACTTCTCAAAACGGGTAACCTTACTATTCCTTTGTGTCACATCAAGTCTGAACTATTCCACATAATGCAAGGGCGTACTGCCAAATTTATTTTTAGTTTCTAATAAATAGGGATAACGCTTAATAATTAAATTAATTAAAACCCTAATCTTTTCTAAATTTCCATCAGCTGCAGCAACATGTAACGACGTGTTACCTTTTTCATCTTTTTTTTGTAAACTAGCCTCATATTTTTTTGTTCTATTAAATTCCATCTTTATTTACTCCTGATTTTTCTTAAAAATTTTGTTTGATTTATTTTATAAATAATTAAATAATCATTAAACCAATCAAAATAATTTTAATTAATAGGGTCGTGAGGATATTTAATCGCTAAAATCTGCTTCAAATGATGCACAAAAATTTGAGCCTCTTCTTTACCGACTATTCTAAAATCGTGCAGTAGAATAAGGCAGAATAGTTACTCTGCTGGATAAAAATGGATGTAAATCTAATTGACCGAAGCACTAGTAATTTTTCTAGTACATTTCGTCCTTTAGATGTAAGGATATATAAACTGCAGTTTTTATTTTCTGTACACATACCTACAATCATGTTCTATAAGTAAATGTGTAATAAGACAGTGATAAGAGAAAATAGTTTTAGTTGATATACACTTCTGATTAACGCCTAACAAAATTTTCTTATCACTGTTTCAGTTTATTAACGTAATTTTTCCTCGTTAAAAATATTTAGTTGTCATATTATTGGGAAATGTTTCAATCGCATCAAGAATCTGCTGAAACCTTTCACTCTCCTCATTTCCAGAAGTATTGCTGCTAGAGTTTAGTCCATGCCGACTGCTTAATGCACTGCCAAATAATGATGCTGCCATAGCCAAATGACTCGTCTCAGGATCATTACCCGTGAACTCTCTTTCAGAAATTGAACTCAGGTTGAATGGGCTCACTTCAGCCTGTGTAGCTTGCGGATTAGTTGTAAAAAATCTGCTTGTTGAATTCAATGAAGTCAGCGACTCGTTCAATCCCCGCATGTCAAAAGTACTTGGAGATGCTATAGCTTGTGCTTGGGAGTCTAAGGGACTAGAGTCATAGCGCGTTTTTTTTGAGCGTTGCTGCCTTTTTTCTATTTTATTCTCCTGTGTCGGTCCAAGTAAATTAGCACGAGATAAGTCTTCATCTCTTATGGAAAAGTTACCTAATTCTTCGACGCTCTCTTGGTGATCTTTATTCATCTCTTTTTCTAAGAGACGAATTAGAGTTAAATATTTCTGCCGGACTTCCTGGGAATGATCTTCAGATTCTTTTTCTACTTTAGCCAGATCGAGAGGGGTTTGTCCTGCATTATTTTCAGTGTTTATATTTGCACCCTGCGCAATTAAACTTTGAACAAGCTGAGTATTGGCATACATGCTTGCAATATGTAACGGTGTATCGCCATTGCTATCTTGAGCGTCTATATTCACGCCCGGATACTGAAGCAATCCTTTAACAAAAGGCCTGATATCTGGACCCTCTTCATCTTCGCTATTTTTTAAAATAGCTAAATGTAACAGTGTATCATCCCCCTTACGCACGGATAAATCTATTTGCTTACCACGAACAAGAAAGTCTATGATATCAAGATTAGCGCTCTCAGCGGCTAAAAATAAAACCGTATCGCCATTAACGTTCTCAACTTGTACATCTGCACCCTGGGAAATCAGCCATTTCACCGTTTCCGGATGAGGATATTGAGCGGCAGAAAGTAACGGGGTGTTTCCACGATTATCCCTATCTTCTAAAGAAGAAGAAAGTCCTTGTTCAAAATAAAATTCCACTAAACGTAAATGACCATTCCACGCAGCAGCATGCAATAAGGTTTGATCATAGATATCTTTTGTTTTTAAGTCCGCACCTTGATCGACTAAATACTTTACAATATCGAGTTGACCGGCCCAAGTTGCATAATGCAAGGGCGTACTGCCAAATTTATTTTTGGCTTCAATGATCGTATTTAGTTCTGATTGGGGAAGTGTCTGAAACAATTCTTTAAGGTCATTCAAATTTCCTCGGCTGGCCGCAATATGTAAAAAAGTATTTCCGTCTTTATACTTTTTATAATTGCGGCTTTCTATTAAATTAAATTCCATCTTTATTTACTCCTGATTTTTCTTAAAAATTTTGTTTGATTTATTTTATAAATAATTAAATAACATCGAATAAAAATTATCAAAATTTGTTAAAAAAATCAAGTTTTTATTTCTTCGTTTTGTCTGTTTTTATAATAAAATTAGGCTTTAATTATTTTTTTAAAATAAAAAATAATTAAAATTAAATAATCATTAAACCAATCAAAATAATTTTAATTAATAGGGTCGCGAGGATATTTAATCGCTAAAATCTGCTTCAAATGATGCACAAAAATTTGAGCCTCTTCTTTACCGACTATTCTAGAATCTGTCAGCTCTTGTCCACTGGGTGTAAAGAATAGAAAAGTCGGTGGAGCAATGACGTGGTATTTATGTTCTAAAGCTTGATCCTTTGCATCATTGGCTGTGACATCGGCTCTTAACAAAATAAAAGAGCTCATTAAGCACTTAACTTGTGGTGCAGTAAATACAAGCTGTTCCATTTCTTTGCAAGATAAACACCAATTGGCGTAAAAATCGAGGAATACAGGTTTATTCTGTTTTTTTGCTTGCTTTAAAGCCTCTTTTAATTCAGAAATGCCCTTAATTGTTTTAAAATTATTTATCTCTGAGCTCACTACTTGATTAGGATGCAGAAAATGAAAAGGCCGTGAATTATTAGGAATAATTCGTGCCAGCAACCATACTGCCATCACCAGCATTAATATACCTAATATCATTTTAATACCATTCATCCAAGGCCCTGATTGAGGTATCCATTTACCGGCCGATGTTCCAATAATTAATAAAGGCGCACCGGATCCTAAGCCCAGAACAAATAAAGCAAGCCCACCCAGTAAGGCGTTACCCGTATTGCCAATATAGGTCAACACACCGACTAAAGGGGCTGTGACACACGGAGAAATAACTAGCGTGGATAAACAACCCATCAGTGCTACGCCAATATAGTTGCCTCCTTGTTGACGGTTGGTCATATTAATCAATTTTTCATGCCAGCTGGTAGGGAGGCGTAATTCATAGAAACCAAATAAGGAAAAAGCTAAAAACACAAATAAGGCACAAACAATAATAATAACCCAAGGGCTTTGTAGAAACGCTTGTAAATAACTACCTGCTAAACCTGCAAAAACACCTGCAAGGGCATAAGTCAATGCCATAGCCAGTACATAGGTTAAAGATAAACTAAAGGCTTTTGCTGTATTTAATTGTTTTTGGCCTAAAATTATAGCGGATAGAACTGGAATCAAGGGTAAGACACAAGGAGTCAGTGATAACAATAAGCCAAAACCGAAAAAACTAATCAATGTCCAAAAAATGTTATGTCCTGCTAATAAATTTAAAATTTTACCTTGCTCACTGACGCTTTTAAGCGTCCCTGGTATTTGCTTTTTTGCTTGAGAATTGTTTTCAACACCTACCGTGTCTTGCTTAAGTGGGTTATGTCGATTTTCGAAAGGATTCAGTGTGATATATTTAATTACAGGTGGATAGCAAAAACCCGCAATGGCGCAACCTTGATAGTGAATCACCATAGCGAGAGTTTGTTTGGGTAGGGGATTTGCAAACCTTAACAAGGCCGTAACATGACCTTGATAGACTTCATATGAGCCCATAAATTGATTATGCTTAACAAGTCCTTTAGGTAAAATCACTGAATGGATACTAAGCGGCTTAGTTTCGAAATGAATTTTACTCTTATAGAGATAATAACCTGGCTTAATATCCCAATCTACCGCCAATATCTTATTATTAAAATTTCGCACTGAAACTTTAAAAACCTGATCCGCCGGTAAAGCCTGTTGGATAGCCTGAGCCGATAAGGTTAACCCACCCAAGCTCAAACCAAACACTAAAACTTTTATAAACTTTTTTAAACTAAACAAAATAGTTTTCCTATAAGTAAAGAGAGCTATGAATAACTCGCCTTAAATTACGTAGATAAGACCTTTCCAATCAATTTTTCTAGTGCCTATCAGTATATCGTCCTTTAAACACAAGAATAGTTCATAAACTAAGATTTTTTGTCGCCATTGCGCATATATTTACAAGCATGTTCTATTGACGTTACTCGAAAAGCCATGCTTCTGACTCATCCTTGCTAAAATGACCTACGCGTGTTAGCTAATTTTAGCAAAAAAAACAAGTCCTGCTTTAAATTTTTAAGAAAAATTGGGTCTTAATTTTATTAAGCGATTAAGAAATTCAAAAAATCCGACAAAAGACGCTTGTCGCAACCTCTTAGCTACTATATCATGGAAACTCCTCTGACCTAGTCAAGACTCAAAGGATAATGTATATGCAAAATGCACTTGATCAACTTCCTGTTCTACCTATCCAGGTTGCTAGCGCTGGAACACCACAACAGCCGCTAAAAACTTATGTTGAACAGGCTTTAGAAAACTACTTTTCACAATTAGATGGGAACTCACCCTCTAATCTGTATGGCCTTGTTTTAGCTGAGGTTGAATCCCCTTTGTTGGAAGTGGTATTACGCCAAACCCGTGGGAACCAAACTAAAGCGGCTAAATTGCTCGGTATCAGCCGAGGCACTTTACGCAAAAAATTAAAACAATGCGATCTCGCCTAAATCATAGAGTCCAGTAAACAAACCTCTCTTGCATATAAAAAAATAACAACAAGAAAAAAACAAACATCGTTGACTGAGAACAAGAAAGAATCTATTGCAACTGGATATCCTGGTTTTTTGTAAAAATACCTTCATTTTGGGGAATTGGCTTGCATTAACTGCCCATATTATCCCCTTTTGTTCATCTATTTCTTCGCTAACCCATTAATGCTTGCCTGGTTCTTTTTATTTTGCGTATTTATTGGACTGCTTCGTTTATTTGCCTATGGCTAAAAATGTAAAACGGCTTATACTTATGCAATAAAAATTGAGTGAATCGCTTGACAGATTCCCCATGGCTTTAGCACAATAAGCCACTCTTTGGCTATGTAGCTCAGTTGGTTAGAGCACAGCATTCATAATGCTGGTGTCGGTGGTTCGAGCCCACCCATAGCCACCAAAACTATCTTTTTATTAATGGAAGAAGCATCTCATAATTGTCAGGTACCTAAGCCACTGTCTCTTGCAAACTAATTTGTTGAATGACAGCCAAGGCTTCCGTTAATTGTGCAACGGGAAATACCGACAATCCATTAATGATTTGTTTACTTACATTGGCTTTGGGAATAAGCGCTGATTTAAAACCATGTTTTGCCGCATCGCGTAAACGTTCCTGACCATTAGCGACGGGGCGAATTTCTCCCGATAAACCCACTTCACCAAATACCAAACAATCTTCCGGAAAAGGTTTATTTCGCAAACTGGATAACACCGCTAATAAGACCGGCAAATCCGCAGCCGTTTCCAACAAACGTACACCCCCTACTACATTAATAAAAACATCTTGATCGGTTGTCATAATACCCGCATGGCGATGTAATACCGCTAACAACATCGCTAAACGATTACTTTCTAAACCCACCGTCACTCGTCGGGGATTCCCCAAGTGACTCTGATCCACTAAGGCTTGTACTTCCACTAATAAAGGCCGACTTCCCTGCCATGTCGCCGTAACCAGACTCCCTGAAACAGTCAAGCCAGATCGAGATAATAACATCGCGGAAGGATTACTGACTTCACGTAATCCTTTCTCCGTCATGATAAATACACCTAGTTCATTCACTGCACCAAAACGGTTTTTAACGGATCGTATCAAACGATGTCGGCTCTCAGACTCACCTTCGAAATACAAAACCGTATCGACCATATGCTCTAAAACACGAGGCCCTGCAAGCGATCCCTCCTTAGTCACATGTCCCACTAAAAATAAGGCGATACCCGTTTGCTTAGCTAAACGGGTTAATTGCATAGCACTCTCTCTTACTTGGCCGACGGCACCAGGAGCCGACTGAAGTAAATCAGTATGCATCGTTTGTATCGAGTCAATCACTAGAACCTGAGGTTTTTCTTGTAAAGCGTGCTTTAAAATACTTTCCACGCGCGTTTCAGTCAGGAGACGAATTCTTTTTTGTGGCAAACCTAGGCGCTGAGCACGTATCGCCACTTGTTGCAAGGACTCTTCTCCCGTAATGTAAAGAACATTAAGCGTTTCGCTCAACTGACAGAGACTTTGTAGGAGTAAGGTCGATTTACCGATACCTGGATCACCGCCCATCAGTATCACTGAACCTGGAACGATTCCCCCACCAAGAACTCTATCCAGCTCTTCAATTCTTGAAGAAAATCGATGTATTTCACTTAACTGAACACTTTTTAAATCGGTTATTTGGGCCTCAGCCGCTGTATAGCCATTCGATCGTGGCAGCGCATAGGAAATGCACCGTGCAGTTTCTTCTACTAAACTATTCCATGCTTGGCATTCACTACATTGGCCCGACCATTGTAAAAACTGGCCTCCGCAGGATTGACAACTGTAGACACGTTTGGGTTTAGACATGCGGCTCTTTCTGTAATAATTTTCGTATGGCACTTAATAAATCGGGAAAAACAGGAATCTCATCGACTAATTCACGATTATTTAATAAGGTCTGCTCCCCATTACCTGTTAACACTAAGATAGGCTCGCAACCCACTTTTAGCGCCGATTTGATATCACGTAGCGAATCACCAATAGAGATAATACCCCTTAAATCGAGTTGGTAATAGTCAGCTATTTGTTCAAATAAACCAATACCCGGTTTACGGCAAGTACAATGGTCGTCAGGTAGATGAGGACAATAAAACACCTGATCCACTTTGCCTCCTAGGGCTTTTACGCTATTCAACATTTTTCGATGTATCAGTGCTAAATCTGCTTCAGTATAATAACCTCGACCCACACCGGATTGATTAGTCGCCACAGCGATGGTGTAACCGGCCTGAGTCAGTAAGGCAATGGCTTCTAAACTCCCGGGAATGGGTAACCATTCTTCGGGTGTCTTTATATAGTTCTTGGATTCATAATTAATCACACCATCCCGATCCAGAATGATAAATGCCCGGTTTTTAGCCATTTTTACTCCTTTTTTAAGATTTTCTTAATAACTCAGGTCTATACTTTTTAGATATTTAGTCGTCTCATCAGAAACAATTTATGTCAACCGCTCAAATAGATAAAAAATTATCAATTGCTTTACGTATTTCTCATTTATTAAAGGATAGAATTGCCCTAATAATCGATTCTAAACTGACCTATCCTAACGCGCATGCTCCTTTAAAAAAATTGCGAGAAGACTTACAACACTCATGTATCCACCGTTTCGTACAATTAGGCCGTAAAGTACTCAGCGAATATTATGCCTCTACTGCGGAAAATTCTCCATTAAGTATCCCAGTAGAAAGAGTTATCAAAGAATTTACTGACATTGAAAAGTTAATTAACAATAGATTTTCTACTTCTAAAGGAACCTTTAAAAGAACCTTTTTTTTTGCTGCTATTGATAGAAAAAATGAACTTCTGAAATTACAAAAAAACTTAACAAACCTCAACGAGGTTTTTAATATGCTTCGCCATCCGACACCCAATACAATAGACAAGAATCTTTCCGAAAACGTTCCCGCACACTCGGATCTTACACCTTAAAATCCCCAATCGCATAACGACTGATAAAATTTTTCAAACAATTAGTCTTGTTGATAACATTCAATCCCCATTGACGTGTTTTCTGTAACATAGGATGGGTCGCAGCAAATAGATGTTTAATTCCATCCACACTCCCCAACATGACACGATTATGAAATCGGCGTTCTCTTTCATAACGCCGTAAGGTATACCATGCGCCAATGTTTCGATGTCGCTGTTTCGCTTCGAGGATCACTTTTGCTAAACGTTTGGCATCGGCTATCCCTAAATTAGCACCTTGTCCCGCTAACGGATGAATAATATGCGCCGCATCTCCGATTAAAGCAATATTTGATTTAATGTATTGCTCTGTCTCTTGAGTTTTTAAGGGATAACTGAAACGCGCACTGGTTGATATCACTTCGCCTAAACAGTGTTCGAAAGCATGCGTTAATTCTTCACAAAAAAATACGTCGTCCAACGCCGCTAAGCGCTCAATTTCCTCCGGAGTGCTTGACCAAACAATAGAACAATAATGCGCATCTGTTAAAGGTAAAAAAGCCAGTGGACCTTCTGCTAAAAAAATCTGTCTTGCGGTCTGGTCATGCGCCCATTCAGTTTGCACGGTTGCAATCAACGCGCGTTGCTGATAATCCGTCGATTTAATATAGAAATCAGCCAATTGTCTCACTTTAGATTGAGCGCCATCGGCACCAACGAGCAAACGTGTACGGATTTCTTTTCCGGACGCTAAAGTGATTACGACGTGATTTTCTTCTTGTTGCAATGCCATTAAGGTATCTGGAATTAACCAAGTCAACTCAGAATCAGTTTTTGCTTGCGCACATAATGCGTGTCCTAAGTCATAATTTTTGACGATATAACCTAAAGTGGCTAAACCCATATCCGCACTATCAAAAAAAAGCTGAGAGGACTGCCCAGACTCCCACACTTGCATACGGCGGAATGGTGCATAGTGTTTCTTATCGAGTCGCTGCCAAACGTTTAATTGTTCCAGTAACCGTTGCGAACCTAAGGTAACGGCAATAACACGTTGCCGAGAAGCTTGAGTTAGCTTTTTTTTATTTAACAAGTCTTTATTGATTAGCGCAATTCTTAAATCTTGATCTTTTAAGCAACAGGCCAATGTTAAGCCAACCATACCTGTGCCAACGATAACGACATCATAGTCCGTGCCCATATCTTTTTCTAAATTCATAAGGAGGATGAATAGTGGTAATTCACATATTCCGGATACCAGGATTGTCGATCGATTTCATCCGCCAAATCAACAGACGCATTCACTTTTGCTAATCCTTCCCGGCGTGCTTGCGTTGCCACAGCTAAAGCAATACAACGACTCATCGCCTGTACCTCTTCAAAGTTCGGTAATAACGCCGTATCTTTCTTTTCTGAGCTTTGATTCGCAAAATGGCTTAAAGCGTTACAAGCTTCCCAAAGCATTGCTTCACTCAAACGAGTCGCTTGCGCGATAAGAACACCCAAACCGATACCGGGATAAATAAGCGCATTGTTGCATTGCGCAATCGGTATTTTTTTACCTTTAAAATCAACCGGACCAAAAGGACTACCGGTCGCAATCAATGCACGCCCTTCTGTCCAGTTCAATAAATCATCCGGTGTCGCCTCTGATTTTTCTGTAGGATTGGATAGTGGAAAGATAATAGGATATTCAACGTGCGCCGCCATGGTTTTGATAATCGCTTCAGTAAAAATCCCACCTTGGCCCGAACTGCCGATTAAGACGGTCGGTTTAAATTGCTGTACAACATCATGTAATTGTAACGTAGTCATTGCATCCATCGAACGTTGTGCGTAAGGCTTTTGAAAGACTGTTAGATTAGCCATGGTATCATGTATCAAACCATGCCTACCGACCAAATAAAATCGCGATAAAGCCTCCTCCCTCGACAAACCTTCTCGGATCATACCGGCACAAAGCTGATCCGCAATGCCTGTGCCCGCTGTTCCAGCACCCACAATAACAATACGCTGCTCAGTTAAAGGAGTTTTAGTCCGATGAAGTGCAGATAAGAGAGCAACCAAAGTGACTGCGCCGGTTCCTTGCATATCGTCATTAAAAGTACACATTTGCTTTTGATAGCGTTCAAGATTACGCCGTGCATTTTCACGACCAAAATCTTCCCAATGCAAATAAGCTCGAGGTAATTTCCTGCGAATTCCTGAGACGATTCGTTCTATCATCTCATCATATTTTTCACCGGCTAAACGCGGATGACGCCAACCTAAATACATCGGATCATTCAATAAATGTTCATTGTTCGTGCCAACATCGATTTGAATCGGCAATAGGCGATTGGGATTAATACCGGCACACAGAACATAAACCATCAATTTGGCAATACAGATCTCCATTCCACCGATACCTTGATCACCAATACCTAAAACGCCTTCGCCATCCGTCATGACGATAATATCCACTTCGGGATTCAAACGGTTTTCAAGGATTTCATCGATAGACTCTTTATCGGGATAAGCAATGTATAAGCCCCGTGCACGCTGAAAATCATGACTGAATTGCTCAACGGCTTTTCCAACCGTCGGTGTATACAAAACAGGTAACATTTCAGTTAAATGCTGACTCACTAATTTATAAAATAATCTCTCATTGGTATTATGTAAGTCACGTAGATAAAGGTGTTTCGCTAAATTATCTTCCTTTTTCGAAAACTGCTGATAAACGCGTAGCGCTTGTTGCTCCAGACTTTCAACACTATAAGGTAATTTGCCACGTAATCTGAATTGTTGACGTTCTGATTCAGTAAATGCAGTCCCTTTATTTAATTTAGCCGTATTTAATAAAACGGAACCCCTCGCATTCGTTTCAATGAAAATAAGCTTTGCATTTTTATCAAAAATAGATCGAAATTTTAGCATACTAATATTCTTCTTGTTGAAAAGTTACACCGCGAATCAAACCGGGAAGTCGACTATGCATTCCCATTAAACGACGCGATACATTTTTTTTGCAGGGTGAGAGTAAATCCATTGCTAATAGACCACTATTGTAAATGAAAGTCAACGGGCCAAATCGGCTTTGTAATCGTGTCAGTTGCTCAGTAAAACCCATGACTTGCCGTTGTACTGCAAGGCGTGATTTAAGATAGGATTGAGCCAGATTCTCATCATTTAAATCTTTGTCTTGTTGTAAAGCCGTTGCAATCAAATCCACACATTCTGCCATATCGTGCAAACCTAAGTTTAAACCTTGAGCGGCGACGGGAAGTAAAGTGTGTGCCGCATTTCCGAGTAGTATCAAACCCGCTTGTGCCTGAGATTCAGAAATGCCACTTTTTAAAGTATAAACCTGTGGCTTTGTAAAATGTAATAATTTTCCAAAACGATAAGAAAAATGTCGTTGCAGATTATCCAAGAACTCGGATTCAGTAAACTGCAGCAAATTTTCAATGATAGCGGGTTTTGCCGTCCAGACTAAACCTATTTTATTATCCCGCAGCGGTAAACAGGCGATAATACCTTGCTGTGTTAATCGCTGATAGGCAATATGTTGGTGGTGCCGTTCTATATCAATGAAGGATGTCAACGCCGCTTCAGAAATCGAACCCATTTTAAAATCAATATTGAATAAGCGACGAACCGTTGAATGTGTACCATCCGCCGCAATAATTAAACGTGGATAAAGGATTTTTTTTTCTTCTTGACGACTTAATGTTACTCGCCAAACACCTTTTTGCTTGCTAATCGTTTGACAGATCGCCGGATTATAAAAGTCGAACGTTGCTGGTGTCGTTTGGCAAGCAGCTATTTGAAGCAACGTCTTTATTAATTCATGTCCTAAACGCACTACCGGAATAACCGCTCCCAATTGTGGAACACCCAAATCTTTTGCATTAATTCGTAATTGAGCAAAACAGGCAGATTTAGAAACATGGACATGCTGAATGGGATTTGCGTAAATTTCTAAACGAGGCCATAGTTTTAATGTCTGGAAAATACGTAGACTCGCAAAATTCAAGGCAATAGGCTTACTTCCTTCATGCACATGATCTGTATCTAAATTAAAAGGCACTTGTTCTATCAGTGCAATACGGAGCGGTAACTGCGATAAAGCGATAGCAAGGCTACTTCCTACTATCCCCGCACCCACAATGAGAATATCGTAATCTGTATCTGTTTTCATAAAGAGGATTGCATTAAATTTTCAATATCCTCAATACTCTTAGGTGTTTGCAGAGTTAACACTTCACAGGCATCTCGCGTCACTCGTACATTATCTTCAATACGAATACCTATATTCCACCATTTTTGATCAACATCCGATGCAGGACGAATGTAAATACCAGGCTCTACGGTAAAAACCATTTCAGGTTCTAAGTGACGCCACTTTTTTTCTATCTTATAGCATCCTACATCATGCACATCTAAACCTAACCAATGACTACAGTTGTGCATATAAAATCTTTGGTAACTTTTTTGCTGAATCAGATCGCTCAACTTGCCTTTTAATAATCCCAAATCCATTAAACCTTGTGTCACAATCTCAACACAGGCTTTCTGTAACTGATTCCAGGCCAGACCCGGTTTTATCAATGCGATGATGGCAAACTGAGCATTTAATACAATTTGATAAATAGCCTTCTGTTCTGAGTTAAAACGACCACTAACAGGAAAAGTTCGTGTGATATCGGATGCATAATGTTGATACTCACAACCGGCATCAATTAAGACTAAATCACCCGATTTTAACTGTGCGCGATTTTTTGTATAATGTAAAATACAACTATTTGCCCCGCTTGCAACAATGTTAGGATAAGCTAAGGCTTGACTTCCCTGGCGATAAAACTCATAGAGCAATTCAGCTTCTAATTGGTACTCATATAATCCTGGCTGACAAGCACGCATCGCACGCTGATGAGCCGCCCCTGAAATAGAAGCCGCCCGACGTAAACTTTCTATCTCGGTTGGATTTTTTATCAATCGCATTTCATGTACGTTATTAACCAGTTTTCTAGCGTATTCAAGCGGTTTTTTTTTGAAACGCGCTAATAGCTTATTAATACGTTCTAAAGTAGGATTATTTAGTTTTTCATCACTGAGATAATAAAAAATATGTTTATTTGTTAAATAATCAGGTAGCTTAGTTTCAAGCTGATTCACGGGAAAAGACTCGTCTGCACCGTATTCTCGACAAGCGCGTACTTGACCAATATATTCACCATTCCAAATCGCCGCGGCCGGATCCTCTGGGCGATTGAATAATATAAATCTATCACCTTCAGCACCAGTCATCAGGATTCCTATCGCCTCAGGTTCGGGAAATGCCGTTAAATAATAAAAATCGCTATTTTGATGATAAGGATAATAAACATCGCCATTACGTAAATATTCTGGCGCTGCCATTAAGACAATCAGTTGGTCGTCTTGTACGTGTGATAACAATTGCTGACGCCGATGCTTCAATTCCGAAAGCTTAAACATAAATCATGATCAGTCGATAACCCTTCTTAATGAAGATAATTAAAGCGAGAACTCCCTTCTATTGTATAATGAGTTAATTTTTCGTAGATCAAGGGGATAGCATGTGTAATAAACTCAATGGCCTCATCATAAGCCAATTCATCAAGATCAGTCACTTCTAAATGATTAATTTCAAGCCTGGCAATCTCGGCAATACAATACAAAGATTCATGTATGACATCGGGTGTTTCTTCTTCAATCGAGCTACCGCCTAAACCTATCCCATATAAAAACCCCTCACACCATAGACTTAAGGCTTCAGCACGCTGCTCTAACTCGTGCCGCTCATCAGGTAATAACAACTGAAAGGTTTGTAAACCACTTAACTGACGACAAGCCGCATCGTACAAGCTCACAATAGCACCTTGTGATCCCAGCATAAGCGCCGGCCGAGTCCCTAAACGCTTTAACAAAATATCGATTAAAAAACCTCCGTTGAGCTTAGAACCGACACATATAAAACCACACAGCATACCATGAATTTCCGATGGAGAAGTCGCCACTTCTGCCTGAGTCAATAAATGGTAAAAATCGTCAAAAGCGGGGGATTTGGCTTGAGTTTGCATGGGCGTACTCGATAAAGATAAGTAGTCATAGTTATTTTACCATTCTAAACGGGGTTAATACAGTGAGATAAAACCTAATATAAAGAAAGTCAAATAGGTCATGGAATCTTAAACGTGTATGAGGTCACTTTATAGCGCTAGCTGCCAATGAGGTCTTCTATTCCGATTAATAATCTTTGTAGTAAAAAATACTAGTGAAATTTTTTTATACCACTCGATCTTAAAATAGATTTAAAATAGAGTATACTAGCGAAGTATCTGACTCAGTCCATCGTTTTTCGATCGATACTTTCATAAAGTTAGGGATAAATGATTTATTGACGGTGTGCATGCTTGCAGGATGTGCGTTATATTTAGCATCATGCCAATAATGACCCTCTAGCAAGAAGCCTAAAGTGGATAAACTTAATCCCACCTGCATCCTCGGATCAGGAAACATCGCTGAGTCAGATATTCTTAATAGTAATTTAAAGAATTATGGATAATCGCCAACTATCTCGCAAAAAATTACAACAACAACGCGCTAAAATTACCTTAAGCGATCAAAAAAAAGCTTCTTCGATGATGACCGAACAGCTGAATCAGCATCCCGTATTTTTACAAAGCCAAACAATTGCCGGCTATTATGCAATGCAACGTGAAATTGATCCCTCCGCACTCATTCATAAGGCTTGGCAACTTAAAAAAAATTGTTATTTACCTGTTTTACAAGGGCAACAACTTCTATTTTGTGCTTATCAAGCCGATACGTCGTTAAGAAAAAATCGGTTTAATATTCCCGAACCTTTGTTATCTAGAGAGGCCTGTATTGCACCTCAAGCTATCGATTTAGTATTGGTTCCTGTTGTAGGTTTTACTGAAAAAGGCCAACGCTTAGGAATGGGCGCTGGTTTTTATGATCGAAGTTTTTCCTTCTTATTACATTCACCTAGGTCACTTCGACCTTTCTTACTGGGTCTTGCCTATGAATGGCAAAAACTAACCTCTTTTACTGAGAAAAGTTGGGATGTCCCTTTAAATGCCGTAATAACTGAAAAACAAATTTATCTATGCCCTACCTAGAATATTTCTAACATTTTATCTATTTTTAATGAAACCTTTGAAATTGATGATCTAAATGCTGGTCAATTTAAAAAAACATGTACCATGAGAATAAGCCACCAAAGTGTATTCAAAGTACCTGTGAATTGCAAACCCAGTGGTAACACAGACAAAAATTCAAGCGCGAAGAATAGAGTTAATGACTGATAACTTGCCATGCCCCTTGGCTATTTCGACAAGCGGTATAATTAAAAGTGGAATGCTCAAAAAAACCCCGAATTAATTTCATTTCATAATCTCTGCAACCCTGTCCTTCTGAATTAACGAAAATTTCTTTACTGGTAAATGCAAATCGTGCGCCAGTAGAGTCACTCGTCCAATGGGTAAATTGTTTAGATTGCGCCGTCGCTACTAAATCCCGTAATTTATTATGATCGGCATTTCCCATAAAATGAGCAATCGAAGGATCAATAAAAATATCCTGATTATTATCTTGTTGTGGCGCTACCGAGGTTTGTGCTGGTTGAACTTGATGGCTTGCGCAGCCGGAAAAATTTAAAACAAACATTCCAATCAATAAACATTCAATGATCTTATTTTGCATCATTTATTTCCTCTATTTCCTCTATGCGCGTACGCAATAATTGTCCTCGATTAATGCCACAAAGTAATTCATAACGAAAAGATGAAGTACTCTCTGCTATTTGTTCAACAGATAACCCCGTTCCCCAAAGCACAACAGGATCACCTCTCTTTGCCTCCAATTGATTTGATAAATCAACGGCCAACATGTCCATAGAAACTTGACCTACCAGCTCACTGAGCTTGCCATTGACCAAAACAGGCGTACCGTTTTGAGCTTGATGCGGATAGCCATCTCCATAGCCTATGGCCACAATACCGACACGTAATGGTTTAGGAGCCAACCAAGTTCCTCCATAACCCACTTTATCGCCAGATTCTAATTGATGAGTCGAAATAATTTTAGATTTTAAAGTCATCACTGGTTTTAATGCATATTGTGCACCGGATGAATCTGAAAAAGGGGAAACCCCATACAAGATTAACCCCGGACGAACCCAGTCCGCATGCGTGTTAGGAAAAGCTAAAATGGCAGCAGAATTAGCTAAACTGATAGGAAATTGTCCTGCTTTAATGGTTTGTTTAAATAATTTTATTTGGCATTCTGTCGTTGTATCCCTTGTTTTATCGGCACTCGAAAAATGGGTCATAACACAAGCTATCTTGAGCCAAGGACAGCGATATATTTTTTGTAACACGGCTGTAAAATCTTCAGGTGAAAAGCCCAAGCGGTTCATGCCCGTATTTATTTTCAACCATACATTAATTGGCTTTGATAATGGATGTTCCGTTAATAAACTGAGTTGATTTTGGTTATGTATCACCGTAGCAAGTTCATAATCCGTCAATAAATGAATTTCATCTTTAGAAAATAAACCTTCCATTAGAACGATCTGTTGCTTTAATCCTGCCTGACGTAAATACAACGCCTCTTCAGAACAAGAGACACCGAAACCTTCAACATCCGTTAATGCTTTTGCGATAGGAAGCAAACCATGCCCATAAGCATTCGCCTTGACCATCGCCAATATTTTAGATTGTGGAGCAATTTCATGTACGCGTTTAACATTATGACGTAGTGCTGTTAAATCAAGTTCTACAGTAAACGGTCGGCTCATGCATAATTCTCAGCATGATAACGTTGCGGAGTAAAATTTTCAAAACGTGTATATTTTCCTAAGAAAGTTAATCGTACTTTACCAGTAGGTCCATTACGTTGCTTTGCCACAATAATTTCTGCACTACCCTTATCTGGACTACCTTCATTATAAACTTCATCCCGATAGATAAAAATAATCAAATCGGCGTCTTGTTCAATAGCACCTGAATCCCGTAGATCCGACATCACAGGTCTTTTATCCGCACGCTGCTCTAAGCTGCGATTTAACTGTGATAAGGCAATAATAGGCACGTCCAATTCTTTAGCCAACGCTTTTAATCCACGTGAAATTTCGGATATCTCTGTCGTACGATTCTCTTTAGAGCCGGGTACTTGCATCAACTGAATATAATCAATAACTATTAATCCTAATGCACCTTGCTCTTTTGAGACTCGGCGCGCACGCGCACGTACTTCTCCTGGACTTAATGCGGGAGTGTCATCAATAAACATTTTTGCTTCAGATAACATACTCACCGCTGAAGTCACACGAGGCCAGTCTTCATCGCCCAGCTTCCCAGTACGAATTTTATGTTGATCAATTCGTCCTAATGAAGACATCATACGCATCGCTAATGCCTGGCCTGGCATTTCCATACTAAAAATTAATACCGGCTTATCTCCTTGAATGGCGGCATGTTCTGCGATATTCATAGCAAATGTGGTTTTTCCCATAGAAGGTCGACCGGCTACAATCACCAGATCAGCCGGTTGTAAACCCGATGTCATTTCATCTAAATCTTTATAGGCCGTTGAAAGTCCAGTAATCACTTGATCCGAGTGGAACAAGATGTCAATTCTATCGACGGCTTTTGCTAAAAAATCACTAATTCTAAGTGGACCGCTACCCCGTGCACCTTGATCAGAAATCTGAAATACTTTTCGCTCCGCCTCATCGACCAATTCAGTAATCGAACGACCTTCTGGCATGAAGGCATTTTCAGTAATTTCCGATGCAATACCAATTAACTGACGTAAAACAGAGCGTTCTCTTACGATGTCTGCATAAGCAACGATATTGGCCGCACTGGGTGTATTACGTACCAGTTCAAATAAATAAAGATCGCCACCTATTTCAATCAATTCATTGGTGTTTTTTAAAGCATCCGTGAGTGTAACGACATCAAAAGGTTTAGCTTGATTAGCAAAACTAACAATAGTACGAAATAAAATACGGTGTGACAAAAGATAAAAATCTTTTTCTTTTAAGCGATCAGCCACTCTATCCCATGCTTGATTATCCAACATTAATCCGCCTAAAACCGATTGCTCGGCCTCAAGTGAATGCGGTGGTAACTTAAGATGATCGGTTTTTTGCATAGCAAGAATTGCCTAAACTATAAGCCAACACGAAATCTTGATACGAGATTTATATTAAATCTTTTACTAAAAAGTAGTCATTATAAGAGTCGCTGTGTTGACATAAATAATAGAGCTGTCATTCTGAAAATACAACCTCCTTTGTCATATTAACCTGCACTATTCTCTATTTTCACCGTATCTTTCCAAAAGACTATCTGCCAATAATTTTTGAGCCAAAAAAACTTATTTTTCTGCAACAATATTGACTTTCAGTATCGCAATAACATCACTATGTAATTGCACAGAGATTTCATGTTCCCCTAATTGACGTAAAGGACCATGAGGTAATCGAATTTCGCTTTTTTCAAGAGCAATACCTGCCGCATCGGCGGCACGAACTAATTCAGATACACCAATGGAACCATATAAACGGCCTTCCTCTGCTGACTTAACGGGTATCGTCAATACAAGCTCATTGATAGCCGCTGCTCGTGTTTGCGCCGTCTGTAATTTTTCTTGTGCGATTTTTTCTAACTCCGCACGCTTCTTTTTAAATTCAGCAATCGTTTCCTTATTGGCAGGCACTGCCTTTGCGTGAGGAATCAAGTAATTTCTCGCATAACCATTGCGTACTGTAACTTGTTGCCCTAAATCACCTAAAGAATGTATTTTTTCTAATAAAATTACTTGCGCCATGAAAAATAAACCTCAAAATTTACTGTTATCCACATATACCCAGAGATGAAACCATTTATTCAACTCAATTCTCACTTTTTTGCCAACTTAATCTTCGTGCAAAATTCAAATTAAGCATTACCTTGCAACGCAATAGCGTAGATTTACCACACTATCAATGAACGCCAATAATATTAGCGCGATCGCTACATAAGGAAAAAAAACAACCCCTAATACATAAAATAAAAAAATCCATTTATTGGTCACATTTTTTAAACCCATCACAGCATGAAAAACACTTAAACCTGCCAATAAGAAAATTAGCCCTATCACAGGCAAAGCATCTTGTGCCATAGCGACACCTAAAAAGCTCAATAAACCTATGACTAAAAAAATCAATACGTCCCATAAGCTGAGCCGAACTGCTTTTAATTCCGGGCGAAGCTGGCCTGGATTATATAGCATTGACTGCAATCCTCGTGCAAGTATTAAGTTAATCAGTACCGATAAGGATATAAATGCAACTTGAAAACCCGTAGCAAACTTAGTAAATGATTCTAAGTGAGTCGTATTAATGACGATATTAAATTGATTCTTAAGCAATACTGCGTAACGATCAAACTGTTTTATCCATACTCCATCAATATGAGGTATCCATAAATGAACTAACAGTATCGCCGATAAACCTAGCCATAGTCCGGCTGTTAATACCGATTTCCAGCTCTGAGTTCGACGTAATACTAATGCGAGCACATAAGTAAATAAGCTGCCGCCAATAATGCCATACAAAATAGCTAAACGATTACCTAAGCTCGCAACAACGACGGCAGGCAAAACTACCCAGAGTAATACGATAGCCCCTTCTTTAGCACCCTTACGTAGGCTTACTAAAGAAACGACCACATTACTTACCCAACCAAATAAAGGAACAATAGTAAACAATAAACCTGCTATAATTGCTTGCCGACGGCCACGCATCACATAGCTTGCAAAACGATTCAGGATACCTTGCACACTCGAATTTTTGTCGCCGTTATTGCTGTTCAATTCCCAACCTCATGCACTTTCTATAAAACCAAAAACCTACTTCTCGCCCCCCTATGGGTACTGCCAAACGTCTCCGCCCGTAAATAACAAAATCGCTATTCCATCATTCTTTTAGCAAGCTTACCAAACATTAACTCATGTTTTGATGTTTATCACAGTAAGGGAGTAAACCTAAGAAACGGGCACGCTTAATCGCTTTTGTTATTAAGCGCTGAACAGATGCCGTCGTACCTGTTGTACGGCTAGGAACTATTTTTGCAGTTTCCGTCAAATAATTTTTTAAAAGAAGGATATCTTTATAATCGACTGCTGTGCCTTCAGTAGAAATTCGGCAATGCTTACGACGCCTATTTTGATAATTATTCATAAAATCTCTTTAATCTTAAAATTAAAACCTAAAATTAATTAATCCTCTCATGCGACCTTCCTTCAATTTCAGCCTCTCTGGAGTACTCTCGTCTATTATGCTCCTGACCTTGTGCTTCTTTTATTTTTGCTATTGGAGACATTTCAGTAATAGCCCGTTCCACTTTAATAACCTGCTGACGTAACACCGCATCATTAAAACGAAAATTGTCATTGAGCTCAGCCATTGCCTCTTTCCCGCATTCAATATTCATTAAGATATAATGTGCTTTATGAAGCTTATGAATAGGGAAACAAATCTGTCTTCGACCCCAGTCTTCAAAACGATGAACCTGCCCACCGCTATTTTTAACGATGCTAGTATAACGCTGAACCATAGCCGAAACCTGATCACTTTGATCAGGATGGATTAAAAGCACAATTTCATAATGACGCATAGACTTAACTCTCGGTTAGAGCCTCCCGTAACTGCGGTGAGGCGAGTATATTTAAGGATTGCTTTAAAAAGTGGCTCATTATACGGCCGGACCCAACAAGATGCAATCTCAGCTTACGCGAAAACCTTAGTTCAGAGAATAAATCCTGCAGCTGCTTGACAGCTCCTCACCTGCCGCCTAGCATTCAGCTTTAAATTTAAACATTTTTTCTAACCAACCTATGGATTTAGCCCCCATAACAGCTTTAGTTAAAAACGACTTTGACCAAGTTGATGCCTTAATCGACCAATGCCTTTACTCTGAGATAGCCTTGATTCCAGAACTTGCCAAACATCTTATCGAAAGCGGAGGTAAACGATTACGCCCTTTAATTGCCCTGCTAAGTGCGAAGGCTATTAATTACACAGGGAAAGGGCATGTGCAATTAGCCGCAAGTTTAGAACTTATCCATACCGCAACTTTATTACATGATGATGTTATTGACGGATCTGAACTGCGACGTGGCAAGAAAACAGCGAATAGCTTATGGGGTAATTCAGTCAGCGTTCTCGTAGGTGATTTCCTTTACTCACGCGCCTTCCAAGTGATCAGCCAGATTCAAAATTCGCGGGTACTTACCTCACTTGCGGATGCCACAAACACACTCTCCCAAGCAGAAATTTTACAATTACTCAGTTGTCATAATACCAAGATTGATGAAGAACACTGCTTAAAGATTATTGAAGGTAAAACGGGGACACTCTTTTCCATAGCCGCTGAGCAACCCGCGACGTTAGCGGGTCGACCTGATACCGAAATTTTAGCTTTAGCGCAATATGGATTACATCTCGGTATCGCTTTTCAATTAATTGATGATACACTTGATTATTCCGGAACCAGTTTAGAACTGGGTAAAAGCTTAGGTGATGATCTCGCAGAAGGTAAACCCACATTGCCTTTAATCTATGCTTTACAACATGCCAACCCTGAGCAGGCTCAACTGATAAAAACGGCATTAACTCAGTATAACCAAACTCATTTAACGGCTGTAGTTGAAATCCTACAAGCGACACAAGCAATCGCCTATACGCAACAACTTGCTCAACATCACATTCAGCAAGCTTTAATTCATTTAGAAATTATTCCTGATTCAGACTATCGGCAAGCACTCGCACAATTAGCAAAATTTTCGGTTGAGCGTAGTTATTAATTTAATACTAACTGTTCTTTGTATAAAGTTAATTTAAATAAAAATTTGACCTATTTCTCCCTAAGTATCCTACTTCAATTGAACTAACTAGTCACGAATTTTTCTTAACTATTTCTTATAAATTAATTTTTGATTTATGAAATCATTATAAAAATTTTTTAGATTAATATTTTTTTATGTGTATAATTCTGCGTTCTACTATATTCTATTTATTAAGTTGTTATTCACTATGCGGTCTCCAATTTTAAATAAGTTATTTAAAATCATTAGGCAACCTGTTAGATATTCTTCTACGGGAAAAAATTTTCTTATACGTGATTTAAACGATTCAGAATTTAACGAACTAACTCAGCGAGCAAGAAGAGAAGGATGGAATCCAGGTATCTATGAGTATTCCTCAGTTTTTATGGCTTACTCTAAAGGATTCAAAGGACTTTTCTCCACTGATAATCAGTTAATCGCATCTTTATCAGCGGTGCCTTACGACATGACTTCTAAAAAAGGACGCGTAATTTTTTTAGGCAATTATATTCTTCTTCAAACTTACAGAAAATTTGGAATAGGAAAATTTTTTGTTAACACAGTCTTAGCCGAATTTGAGGATGAAGTTTTATTAGGACTTAATGCTGTAAAACAACAAGTTGGCAACTACCAAAGAAAATTCGGTTTTTATCCTTACCACAATATTTTTAGATATGCTGGCATATTAAAAGATCAAGGGTTTAAAAACTCTTTTTCTGAATCTGAAGAAAAGATCCAAATCATAGGTCATGAAACTTTAGATATTAAACAACTCACCAAATATGACACCGGTGTATTTTCATGCCCTCGAAACGATTTATTACTAAACTGGATCAAAATGCCTGAATCCCAACTATTCGCAGCAATTAAAAATAACCAAATCTGTGGTTATGCTGTAGTCAGTAAATGCTTTAACGGCTATAAGTTGGCCCCTTTTTTCGCTAAAGATAAGTATGCGGCAAAGTCTTTAAGTAAGGCCATTTTTTCTGCTTTCACAGGTAAACCAATGCAAATAGATATCCCTGAAAAAAATCACTTCGCCATAGAATTAGCTACGCAGATTGGTTTATACAAAACTTTTGAAACCACAAGAATGTATAAAGGTGAGTCTGAACAAATTGAACATTTAGAAAAAGAAATTAATCAAGTATATGCATTAACTTCCTTAGAGATAGGTTAAGTTTCTTTACACTTAAATTAAAATAATAATAAATTATGCTAAATACATTGTTTAAAAATCACTATTTATCCCATCCAGAACGTCCTGCGTTGAATTATAAAAATCAGATTTATTCTTATAAAGAGTTAAACCAACGTTCGAACCAACTCGCTCATTATTTAAAAAGTAAAGCCGTAAAGAGTGGAACCATCGTCGCTCTTATTTCTACAAATTATTTAGAAAGAATCGTTAGCATTATTGCACTTTGGAAATTAGGAGCCGCTTACCTCCCTATTGATCCAAATTATCCAATAAAAAGAATAAATTTTATCATTCAAGATTCAAAAGTAAATTTCATAATTACCGATAAAGAAATTTATCAAAATTTTTTTTTAAACAGCGCTTATATTCCCATTTTGCTCGATGACCAAAATACTAAAAAAGATACTTTTCCAACAGATGATTTATCCGACTTTAACGATACGGAGGCTATTGCCTACATCGCCTATACATCCGGGTCAACGGGTAGTCCAAAAGGCGTTTCTATAACGCATGGCAATATTGCAAGTGTTTATGACGCTTGGGAGCAAGTTTACGATTTAACGTACCGGGATCGTCACTTACAAATAGCCAATTTTGGCTTTGATGTCTGTTCAGGTGATATAATAAGAGCGATTGGCTCCGGCTCACAGTTGGTGATCTGCCCTACTGAAGTAATATTTAACCCAGAAAAACTATATCATTTATTAAAAAAAGAAGCGATAACTATAGCTGAATTTACACCGGTTATATTAAGAAAATTAATTCAGTATCTTAAAACAAAAAAATTAGACTTACACTTTATGCGCCTACTTATTTGTGGGTCAGATGCTTGGTCTCTAAGAGAATATAAAGAATTTAAATCTTACTTAAATTCAGGTTCTCGCTTAATTAACTCTTATGGAACTACCGAAGCCACAATAGATAGTACTTATTTTGAACTTAATACAGCTATGCCACCACTCAATGATCTTACTTCAGTACCATTAGGAAAACCCTTCCCTAATACCAAAGTAAAAATCCTCAATGAAAAACTTGAAGAATGTCCAACAGGCGTCCAAGGGGAGATTTATATTGGAGGCAGTGGCGTTTCTCTAGGCTATTTAAACCAACCTGAACTAACCCAACAAAAATTTATTTCTCTCTCATTAGATAACAAAATAAGTGAAGTTTTTTATAAGACGGGGGATGCTGGATATTATTTAACCGATGGGAATATTGTTTTTTTGGGTAGGATGGATGCTCAAAGCAAAATCATGGGGCTTAGAATCAATCTAATAGAAATAGAAAACACTTTAAATAGCTATCAAAACATCGAAAAAGCCATTGTTTTACCTCATTCTTCTTTAGACGCAACCGAACAATTTTTAGTTGCCCATATTAGATATAATAAAAAGTTTAAAATTAATGAATACATTGATTTTTTAAAAAATCAACTTCCTTCGTATTCAATTCCTGCTGTTTATTTTCCACTTGGCACTTTTCCTGTCTCCCCACATGGAAAAGTGGACCGCTTAAAATTAAGCAATTTTTTAATTAGTTCAAAACTAAATAATCAGTTAGAAATAGAATCGGATGTTGAAAAAAAATTATTAGCGCGCTTACAATTATTTTTTAATATTCCTAGTTTAAATATCAATAATTTTTTCTACATCAATACTAATTTATTATCTAAACTTTTAAAAAATTTTAAGCTTGATGAGTCAAAATTTGATTTAAACAAATTTGAAACCATTCATACTGTTTCCGATCTATCAATATTTTTGGATATAAACTAGTAACATAAATTTTTATTAAAAAATATTAGATTTAATTAAAAATATTTTTTGGCGTTTAGAGTTCAGATTCTGAAAAATTGGGAGAATTATTATGGAAGAAAAAAAAACAATTGAATATTTAAGAAAATTGACCTTCAAACTTACAGGAAACTTATTTTCAGAAGAAGCTTCAATCAAAGATTATGTAGACAATATAGTCAATTACTTTAATAATATTCTACACTCTATGCCAAATAATGTTTATTGGCTAGATCGAAATTGTATATTACGCGGGGGTAACGATGAGTTAGCCCATAAGCTCAATTTAAAATCAGGATTAGATCTAGAAGGATTAACGTATGAACAAATGGCCAAAGCAGCTAAATTACCTACTAAAGAATTTGAACCGTATCGTACTACTGAATTAGAGGTAATGAAAACAGGTATACCCAGTATCGCTAAAGAAGAGCCTCCCATTAAAGCGCAAGGAAAAACTTTTTACTACTTATCCAACAAAACGCCATTAAGGAATAAGGTCGGTGAAATTATTGGCGTTGTCGGGATTTCGACTGATATTACTAAACTTAAAGAAACTCAATTAGATCTCGATATGGCCTTAAAAAAAGTAGAAGCTGCGAATAACGCTAAAACTGAATTTATCATGAATATGAGTCATGATCTCCGTACGCCTTTATCTGGTATCATAGGTATCTCTAATATACAAGCCAAAGAAGGATCAAATGAAAAAGATAAAAAACTAGGTGCATGGGTACATCATGCCGGAGAACAACTATTAGAACTGCTTAATTCAGTGATAGAAGTTATTGCCGCTGAACAACCATTAGACCGAATTAAGAAAAAAAAGATTGATCTCATAAAATTTGCTAAAGAATTACAAGCTTTAATGCAACCTACTCTCCAAAACAAAAAATTAACATTTCAGCTAAAACTTGATCCTTATCTTCCTACTATTATTAGCGATAAGATTAAATTAAAAACGATTTTTCTTAATCTTTTATCCAATGCAATTAAGTTTACTAAACATGGGGTTATTACTTTAGAGATAAATTTATTATCTCTAAGCCACGAATATGCCAAAATAGAAACTCGAGTCACTGATACAGGGATTGGTATTGCTAAAGATAGTCTTGATAAAATATTTGACCGTTTTTATCGTGCTCATCCATCCTATAAAACCCAATATACTGGTTATGGTATTGGTTTGTTTTTAGTTAAAAAATCCGTTGAAGGCTTAGGCGGAAAGATAAAAGTCTTTAGTGAAAAAGGAAAAGGTAGCTGTTTTACTTTAGAATTCAGTTTTCCTATAGCTAAAAAAAGATCTCAAAAAGGAATAGTTAAATCAATTGATCCTACTTCTGATATAAAGGATACTAAAAAAGTAAAAGAAACTGTACTTGTAGTTGAAGATAATGCTTTAGCGCTTTATGCAATTCGAAATATTCTTGTTAATTTAGGCTATGATGTGATTGCAATTACGGATGGAAAAAAAGCATTGCACACTTTAAAAAATCAGCAATTTTCTTGGGTATTATTGGACATTGGTTTAGTTGATTTAGATGGCACAGAAGTTGCAAGACGGTATCGTCAATGGGAACAAAAAAATAAAAAAACTTACCTTCCAATCTTTGCTTTAACCGCACATGTAAAAAAAGAAGCTATCGAAAAATATAAGAAAATAGGTATTGATCATGTTTTCCATAAGCCTTTTACAGAAAAAAATATAAAAACGATTAAAAGATTACTCAAAAAATAATCCTTGTTATTATAGGATGAGTGAAATAGGCGAGTTTCTAATATTCTAATTTTTTCAAATACAGTGAACTCCATAGCAGTCATCTCAAAAAAAGCAGCTGATCATTTAATAACAGGTAAAAATTTGGCACATGGGCAAAATATTAAGCGGACTTGAAGCTGGCTGAATGAAACTAAAGCTGATAGAATTCCCGCGGCTTTTTGATCTAAATTTATCAAATACGGGGTGTAGCTCAGCTTGGTAGAGCACTAACTTCGGGAGTTAGGGGCCGGAGGTTCAAATCCTCTCATCCCGACCAGCATTTTTAGTAAAAAATCTTGGGGAATAGCACTTTAAAAAGCACAAACTATGCTCAAATAGATTCTTCCTAATTTCATCTATACTTTCATTAAGGAGTAAATATCCAACGGATACCCATAAGAGAAATAAGTATTTTTTTAGATCAGATTTTACTTAACAATAATTAACATAAAATAGATTTTTTTATTAATTTATTATTTTAAGCTAGTTATGTTTAAATTAGTTCATATAAATTATTATATATTTCTTTACTTATTCATTTTTATGGTTATAAATGTTTTTGCGGAAGAAAAGCCCGATAATTTTGTTTATGTCACTAAGATTATTCCTAATATTAAGCAAGATATACGCTATTTGGGTAATAATAATTTTGTGGGTCGGCCGATTACCGGTTATAAAAAACCGGTTTGTATCTTAACCCGTGCGGCTGCTCTTGCTTTATTAAAGGTCCAGACCGAATTAAATACCCAAAACTTAGGTTTATTGGTCTATGATTGCTATCGCCCGCAAATGGCCGTCAATGATTTTATCCTGTGGAGTCAGAATCCTGAGGATCAAACAACCAAAAGTCGATTTTATCCAAATATGGAGAAAAGAAATCTATTTAAATTTAATTATATTGCGCGTCGTTCAGGTCATACGCGCGGAAGCACCGTTGATCTCACGCTCGTCGATCTGAAAAATAATCAAATACTTGATATGGGCACACCTTTCGATTATCTTGATCCCTTATCACACCCGGATAATCGTGACATCACTGCAACACAGTTTAAAGACCGAATGTTATTACGATCAGTGATGATCAAATTTGGCTTTATGCCCATAAAAACTGAATGGTGGCATTTTACTTTAAAAAATGAACCTTATAAAAATACGTATTTTAATTTTTTTGTAGAATAACTTATTTTTATAAACTTGAACAAAAACCTTTCCTAGATTCTTATAAGTTGAGTTAAATTTAAATTGTTTGCAATAAGTATTCAGGTTTTTTGTTCCAAAATTGCATTTGCCATTTTCGGTTTTCATAAGTAAGCAAACAAATATTGCCCGTTGCAACTTTGAACGCTTTATCCTGAACATGCTGCTCAAATAAATCAGGAATAAGTTTCAAGAAGTATCGTAAGCGACCATTACTGCTAATAACTAAAATAGTGTCGGTTGAATCATACTTGCTAGTGAGATCTTTGCTAAACTCTCTGATTTCTTTAGTCAGATGTGTAGGCGAGCCTTCCCATCCGGCATATTTTGGCCAAACACTTAAATTTTCCCAAGCAGACAACGCTTCATCTTGATCTATTTCTTGAATTTGCGTAGTAGTCAAGCCTGCCCAATTTCC
The DNA here is from genome assembly GCA_947058615.1 of uncultured Rickettsiella sp. Taxonomy (GTDB): domain Bacteria; phylum Pseudomonadota; class Gammaproteobacteria; order Diplorickettsiales; family Diplorickettsiaceae; genus Aquirickettsiella. The sequence continues at coordinate 27,998 of CAMSHF010000010.1, forward strand.
ATAATTAATCTCAGTTAAACGCGTGTCGACAATCGGTTTTTTAGATGAGTGTAATTGTTCTAACACAATGACGGCATAATCACGGGTTCTTTTTAAAGGACCACAATAAACTGCCTTAGGCTTTATATCGGCTTGTTGTAAGGATTTTGCCAGACAATGCGCTTGTAATATACCTGAATCAACTAGCGGTAAATCTTGTGTAGCACCTACCCAAACGACAGGATCAGTTACTGAAAACGTATTACCATGTCGAGATAAAATAACTCTCATATCATTTTCTACTGCAATTCGACCAATTCGCCTTCTGCTTCAATTAATTTTTCAACCCTTATAATATCTTCTGGACTGTCCACTGAAGCATGGGTATGTCCTTTATAATCGACTAAGATCACCCGAATGGGTTTGCCATTTTCTAATATTCGCAACGATTCTAGACCTTCTAACTTTTCTAAGGGTGTAGGCGGTGTTGCTATATATTTTTCGAGCGCTGAATAACGATAGGCATACAGACCAATATGCCGATAAAGAGGAGGAGATTCCATCTGTGTATTTCTTAAATAGGGAATCATACTTTTAGAAAAATACATCGCATTTAAATCTTTATCACACACCACCATCGTACCACCCACTTCACCTTTTAATTTTGCCTTTTTCATTAGGGAATAGGATTTTCGGCTAATTAGCGCAGCCGGTGTGGTTATCTCTAATTGATCATCTGCAATCATAGCATTAATTAATGCTTGAATAACCCAAGGCGGAGTTAACACGGCATCTCCCTGCAAATTTAAAACAATCTTCGGTTTATCTGGTAACAAAGAGAGTGCCGCAAAACAGCGCTCAGTGCCATTATGACAGTTTTCGGTCATTAAAACTTTTGCGCCAAACCCTAGCGCATGATTTTGTATATCCACATGATCCGTTGCAATGTAAACTTCATCAACACCCTTAATGGTCTTAGCAATAGACCAAACTCGGTAGATTAAACTGTGCCCTTTAATCAACGCTAAGGGTTTACCGGGGAAACGAGTCGATTGATAACGTGCTGGAATAATAATGACATTTTTATTCTGCCTAATGGCTATTAGCTTATCCATTATAGACATGTTTTATACTCCTGTTGTCAAAACGACCAAATTTAAGAAATTTTTTTAAGAATGCGTATCACTACTTGCGACTATTGGATTCATCAACTAACCTTAAAGCTTAAGCCAATTATACAAAGGAGAAATAGTATGTTAGCGTGGGCATTTATCTTTTTAGCGATTGCTATCATAGCTGCCATTATTGGATTTACCGGTGTTTTTGCTGTAGCGGCGGGCGTTGCAAAAATCATCTTTTTTATATTCATCATATTAGCCATCATTGCATTTGTATCGATGTTATTTCGTAGACGACAATAAAAGATTGTCGCTGGCGGTAAATAAAAATAAACTCAATTATTCATCTAAAATTAAACGCCGAATTTGTTCACAGACATGATGCATGATATGGATGTTATGTATGCATGCCAACTGGTTGTAAAGTGACGACCCTTGCTTAAATAAAAAGTGTAAATAGGCCCGAGTAAAGTGTTGACAAGTATAACATAAACATCCTGCTAAAATGGGACTTTCGTCTTTTGCATAAATGGATTTTTTAATCAAAATTCTTGCTTGGTTTTTTTCACTGCTAAATGCTAACCAGCTACCTTTTTTGATAACATTTCCATGATAAAGTGCGCCATGGCGTGCATTGCGTGTGGGAGCAACACAGTCGAATAAATCAATTCCTTTAGCGGCCACATCAATGAGATCTTGCGGATTAAGACCCACTCCCATGGTATAACGCACTTTATTTTCTGGTAATAAAGGCCGGACCCAATCAATAACCTCGGTGGTTTTTTGAATATCAAAACCAATGACTTCTCCACCGATAGCAATACCATCGAGCTGTGCAGATAAAATAAACTGTGTACTCATCTCGCGAAGATCACGAAAGCTTCCACCTTGAATAATACCAAATAAAGCTTGTTGATGACCATAAATTGAATCGGAAGCCAAATAAGCTTCTTTTGAAGCAAGTAACCAACGATGCGTACGATCTAGCGCGGCTAACGCGGCCTCTCTTCCTCCCTTTTCAGGCGTGCATTCATCAAAAGCCATAATAATATCGGCACCAATAACTCGTTGTGCTTCAATAGAACTTTTGGGCGTCAAATGAATGATTTGACCTGTAACTGGATGTTTAAAACGTGCTCCATCGGCATCAATTTGACAAATGTTAGAATTTTTTGACAAACTAAAGACTTGAAATCCTCCACTGTCAGTTAACATGGGTCCTTTCCAAGCCATCAACCGATGCATTCCTTTATTCGCCAAAATAACATCCATACCTGGATTAAGTAGCATATGATAGGTATTGCCACCTAAAATAATTTGTGAACCTGCTGCAATAAGGTCATTAGGGGTTACATGATTAACAAAAGCGCGTGTTCCAACGGGCATAAAAGCCGGTGTTAATACACGCCCATGTGCTGTATTAAGCTGAGTGATACGGGCAGAGCCCTTTTTACTTGCTTTGATAAGCTGGCAATTAAATGGATTATTCATCAAAATAGACAGATTTATAGCTTAGAAGCTAATTTTTTTTCAATCGTGCTTAATATTCCTCGTAAGATTCTCACTTCACTTACCTCTAACCCCGATCGACTAAACAAACGACGTAATTTACCCATAATTTGTCCACTGCGAAGTGGTTTTAAAAATTCAATTTTATTAAGTATATGTTGAAAATGTTGATAAAAATGTTCTTGCTGTTTGACATCCGCCAGCAAGATAGATTTTTCTTCTTGCTCATTTTTTTTCTGTAAAAAAGCCATGCGTAACTCATAACAGACAATTTGTACTGCGGCAGCTAAGTTTAAAGAACTATATTCAGGATTAGCGGGAATATTAATTTGGAAATGACAGCTTTGTAACTCTTGATTGGTCAAACCACATCGTTCTCTTCCAAATACTATGGCTACTCTTTGCTTTGAGTTAATAGCCATTTTTTCCGCTGCTGCTCGGGCAGTTAAAGAAAGCCAATGAAGCGCCCGAATACGCGTACTGGTTCCAAAAACTAAATGACAATCTTGCAGCGCATCGGCTAAATGATCAACAACGACTGTTTCCGCCAAGACATCAATCGCATGACTCGCACGTATTGATGCATTCATATGCGGAAAAGACTTTGGCTCAACAAGATAAAGTTGCTTTAAACCCATCGTTTTCATCGCACGAGCGGTAGCACCAATGTTGCCAGGATCGGTGGTATTCACCAGCACGATTCGGATCTGTGAAAAAGCCATGATTTACCCTATAAACCCTTCAATGTGAGTCTTTTATACTTTATATTTCAATACAATTTAAAGGTGAGTTGCATCTAAAGATATTTTAGATGCATAAGCTATGGTATCATCTTACACTTTTAAAAAAATAGTATTAGTTTTTACTCTACCATCAATCAATATCCATGCACCCTTTTTTAAACATCGCCGATCGTGCTGCTCGCCTGGCAGGCAAAACTATTCTAGACGGTCTAAACCGTCTAGACCGACTTCGTTTGCAACACAAACAAGACAATCGAGGTCTTGTCACTGAGGTCGATCTAAAAGCTGAAAAAATTATTATTGCCACTGTCCATGAAGCTTATCCCCATCATGGAATCATCGCTGAAGAAAGCGCACCGATACACGGTCATAAATATACTTGGATTATTGATCCGCTCGATGGAACCTGTAATTATGTCCATGATTTTCCACATTTTGCAATATCTATCGCGATTAAAAACGATGAAAAAGATTATATCGAACACGCCTTGATCTATGACCCTTTACGTCAAGAAACGTTTACAGCAACACGGGGTCAGGGTGCTTATTTAGATAACACGCAGCGTTTCACGCGTCGCTTGCGTGTCAGCACGCGCTCAACGATTTCTGAATCCTTGATAGGAATTTCTATTCCAAGTCGAGGATTCAATACACTCAGTGCCTCTATTAATAAAGAGGCTTTACGCACCATGATGTCTCAGGCGAGTGGTATCCGCCGAACCGGATCCGCAGCACTTGATTTAGCTTACGTGGCTGCAGGACGTTTAGATGCCGCTTTAGAGCTTGAACTTGCTCCTTGGGATATGGCTGCGGGCATTTTGTTGGTTAGAGAGGCCGGTGGTATAGCCTGTGATATAAAAGGCGAAGAAAACTACTTTGAAACGGGACATATCCTTGTCGCTAACTCCAAACTCTGTCCTTTAGTATTACAAGCTATCCGTTCAATTTAGCGTTAATTATTTTTGGGATAATAATTGTTTAGCAGAGGTTAAAAAAAACACGTGGAATTAAGGTCTATCATCGACAGCTTTTGCTGAAGGTAAAAAATTTCGACGATCTAAACCTAAAGCAACTGCGATAGTTCCTGCCACATAAATCGAAGAATAGGTTCCCACAATAATTCCTATGACTAAGGCTAAAGCAAAACTATGGATCATTGTTCCGCCAAATACGCAAAGCGAAAGTACAACAAGTAAAGTGGTAGCGGATGTCATAATCGTACGCGATAAGGTTTGGTTAATCGACAAATTAACTACTTCGACAGCACTCCCCTTACGGAGTTTACGAAAATTCTCACGAATTCTGTCAAAAATAACGATTGTGTCATTTAATGAATACCCGATTACTGCTAAAATAGCAGCCAGTGCCGTCAAATTAAATTCTATCCCAAATAAAGAAAAAATACCTAAGATAACGATAGGATCATGAATCAATGCAATGGCTGCACCCACAGCAAAACGATATTCAAAACGTAATGCGATGTAAATCATAATGCCCAATAATGCAATAAAAACGGCCAGTGCACCTTGTGTGGCCAACTCTCGACCCACCTGAGGACCGATATATTCGATTTGCTTGAGCTGGGCGCCAGGTAAGGCTTTTATAATTTGCGCACTCAAATCCTGTTGTGTCGTTCGTTGACGGGGAGGTAAAGTAATCAATACATCCTTTGAAGTCCCATAACTTTGGACCAAGGTATCTTTAAATCCAGCTGTCTCCAATTGTTTTCTCAATGAAGGAATATCTGCGCTATGATTAAAAGAAACTTGTAATTGACTACCCCCTGTGAAATCTAAGCCCCAATGTAAACCTTTAGTAATCAACGCCCCCGCTGAAATAATTACTAATAGTAAAGATAAACCCACCGCCCAGCGACGTAAGCCTAAAAAATTAATATGCGTTTGTTTCTTAAAGAATTCCACAACTTCTACTCTTCAAAGAGATTAAATACCCATGGGCAAACGTTTTAGAGTACGTCCTCCATAGCATGCATTGATCAAGGCTCGAGTTATCATAATTCCAGTTAACATTGAGGTAAGTAATCCTATGGTTAAGGTCACTGCAAAGCCTTTGATTGAGCCCGTCCCTACGCCAAATAATATTAGTGCAACAATCAAGGTAGTGATGTTGGCATCAATAATCGTTATTAATGCACGATCATAGCCCGCATGAATACTCGATTGTGGCGAAACGCCATTGCGTAATTCTTCACGAATGCGTTCAAATATTAAAACATTCGCATCAACCGCCATACCGACAGTTAACACAATTCCCGCCATGCCTGGCAGCGTTAAGGTCATACCCAATAAAGAAAGTAAGGCGACTAATAATACGAGATTAAGTGCTAAAGCAATATCGGCAATGAGACCAAATATTCCATAATATAAGGCCATAAACACGACGGCTAAAATAAATCCTACCACAATAGAGATAATCCCTTTATGAATATTCTCAGCACCTAACTGGGGGCCTATGGTACGTTGTTCAACCACATAAATCGGTGCTGGCAAAGCACCCGCTCGTAATAATAACGCCAAATTTAATGCTTCCTGTGGATTTGTTAAACCAGTTACCTGAAAATTGGGTGGTAACGCCGTCTGAATCCGAGCGATACTAATAACTCTCTCTACTTTTCGCGGGATGTGGATCACTTTTCCATCCACAACTTTTACACTACTTTTAGTTTCCACATAGACAATCGCCAATGGCTTCCCCACATTTTCACCCGTCACTTGATGAAAGTAACTTTCTCCACCTCCACCTAAGCTAATACTCACAGCGGAGCGCCCTGACTCATCAAAGCTTGTTGAAGCATCGGTAATGGAATTACCGGTTAAAATCACTTGTTTACTCAATAATACCGGCTGATTTTCATAGTAATAGCGTTGCGAACCCGCAGGTATCACAGGGTTCACTTTGGCAAGCTGCGGATCATGAAGCGTATCCACTAAACGAAACTCTATCGTCGCCGTTCCACCTAAAATCTGTTGTGCTCGCGCAATATCCTGAACACCGGGTAAATCAACTAAAATTCGGTTGTTACCTTGTTGTTGCACGATGGGTTCAGCAACGCCCAGTTCATTAATTCGGTTACGTAATGTATTAACTGTTTGATCGATAGCCAGTTGCCGTAAATTATTCAAGCCTTGTTTTGACCAACCCACTACCAGCTGTTTAGGATTATTTATAGCTTCCGTAAAATCAAAACTTGGAAATTGTTGCCGCAGCAAACTTTTTGCTTGTTTTAAGCTACTAACCTCTCCAAACAAGAGTACTAATTGATTTTCTTTGGGTGTTACTCCGGCATAACGAATACGTGCTTGTTGCAGATTTTCATTAATATTTTTTGCTAAGCCTTGCATACGTTGAGCAACAAGATTGTTAATATCTACTTCTAAAGCAAAATGTACACCGCCGCGTAGATCCAACCCTAGCTTCATAGGCGCTGCACCAATCGCTTGCATCCAGCGCGGTGCTGATGAAATAAGATTAACGGCGACAGTATAATCATCACCTAATGCAGTCGATAAAATATCTTTCGCTTTAAGTTGAGTATCGGTATTAGTAAACCTTAATAAAAGGGTTTGTTGGTTTAATTCTTCACTCAGAGGAGAAATAGGCACTGTTTTTATCAATGCGTTGACTCTTGCTTGTAGCACTTTCATATTCGCATGCATGATAGCCGTCGAAGGAGAAATTTGCACAGCGGGCTGCTCGGGAAAAAGATTAGGTGCAGCATATAAAAAGCCTAAAATCAACAACGCCAGCAATAATAGATTTTTCCACAGAGGATATTTATTGAGCATAAAGACTTAAGACTTTATTGTCCCTTTGGGTAAAACACTAGAAACAGCCGCTTTTTGTAAATTAATTTCGACGTTTTCTGCAATTTTTAAACTAATTAAATCGTTATTAAGACGCGTAACTTTCCCAATTATTCCACCGGTTGTGGTCACTTCATCACCCATCGCTAAGTTAGCCATTAATTGACGATGCTCTTTGGCACGTTTTGCTTGGGGACGCCATAATAATAAATAAAAGATCACTACAAAACCTAATAAAATTAAAATTTGAGAAAACCCATTCGATTGAGGAGTGATAGACGTTGTGGGTGATTGGGCAAACACATCAGTAATAAAAAAACTCATATTTTCTTTTCTCCTATGAGATCGATGATATTAAGCCAAGCAATTTACCTCGTTCGCTGAATATTCGCAAATTTTGACGCGATAAACGATAAAAGAGTATTAAGTTTAACTAATCCACATGGCATCGCCATAGCTAAAAAATCGATAATTTTGCATAATCGCCTCTTTATAAGCTTGCATAACGGAATCATACCCTGCAAATGCACAGACTAACATCAACAAAGTCGATTGAGGTAAATGAAAGTTACTAATTAATGCATCGATACACCGAAATTTAAAACCTGGATAAATAAAAAGGCGCGTATCGCCGATAAATGGTTTAATTTCGCCCTTTAAAGCTGCTGTTTCTAAACTTCTAACAACAGTTGTTCCTACGGCAATAACACGCTTATTATTTTTTTTAGTTTTAACTATTTGCTCACAAACAGTCTCTGACACCGAAACATATTCATTATGCATACGATGATCCTCAAGGCACACACTGCGAATAGGCTGGAAAGTTCCTGCACCCACATGTAGCGTAATAAAAGCAATATTAACCTCGTTCGCTTTTAATTGCGTTAGCAAATTTTTATCAAAATGTAAACCGGCGGTTGGCGCCGCAACAGCACCTGGCATCGAAGCAAAAACAGTTTGATAACGCTCGCTATCAAAATATTCTTCTGCTCTTTGGATATAAGGTGGTAAGGGGATATGACCCACCTGGTTTAACAGGGCTTGAATGGATAGGTCAGATTGAGTTAAAAAAGCTAATTTAAATAAACTTTCAAATCGGCCAACGACTTCTAAGCACACTCCATTTTCTAATATAAGCAAAGTTCCTAATTTAAGTGATTTACTGGTTCTTATTTGCGCGAGAGCATTTTTTTTATCTAAAATCCGCTCAATCAAAATCTCTGCTTTCCCGCCCGTCATTTTTTTAGCAAACAAACGCGCAGGAATAACTTGTGTATTATTTAAAACTAAAAGATCACCGGGGTTTATAAAATTTAAAATATCATTAAATTTTTTATGTTGGATAACGCCGGTTGTTTTGTTTAAACAAAACAACCGGCTATCCGTTCTTTCCTTTGCCGGATAATGGGCGATTAATTTTTCAGGAAGTTCATAAGTAAAATCTTCCAGTTTATAGTGTGTTTGAATTTTCAAGTAAAACTAACTATTAAAGAATCAAATTAGAAAGAAAAAACCCGCTTAAATAGCGGGTTTTTATTCAGTAGCCTGGCAATGTCCTACTT
>CAMSHF010000011.1 GCA_947058615.1 uncultured Rickettsiella sp.
CAGTAAGCACGACTGAATAAACGGGTAACTGTCACATTAAGTTTGAACCACTACAGCTAATTCACCTTCGAGTTCCTCGGGTAACGTAACTTTTGCGCACTCTATTCTTAATAGCTCGTTTATTAATGTAAAATAGCAATAACTTTCTCTTTTTGAATTTTTTATTAAAAAATTTTCAGTTCGAGTAACCTTTATTTGCATTTCTTGTAAAAAGTGATACGGCCGCTTTCCCGACTTATTTTCAATAAGATGATCAGCGCCCCCTTGGATTAAGCATTGAATGGTTTTACTATATTTTTCAGAGTAGCCACTATCTATTTCTACTGCTCTTAAACAAGCCCAGTGCAAAGCCGTATTCCCATTCGAACTTTGCTCATTAATGTCAAAGCTTGAATTGTTTTTATTTTCATTTAAAATTTTTTTAACGGCGATAGCGTCCCCCTTTGCGGCCCGTTTACGCAACAAAAGCCCTACCTCATTTTTAAAGTCCTTCTTTAACATAATTTAGATCCTTTAAATTAAATTTAAAAATAATTATATTACGTCAAATTAAAATTTTATTAAAGTGAGTGCAGCTAATTTTTTTCCTAATTTATTAAATGAAGTTAAGCGTTATAAATAAGTTGCTGCGTCGCCATAATCAACGTGTTCTTATCAAGTTGATTTCTTTTACTCGCTTCGAACTGATAAAAACAATAAAGATTTTTTTTATAGCTTTCTGAAATATAATTGGATCGCTTCTCGACTTCATGGCCGAAAATTAATGTCAGCAAATCGTTATTATTAATTTGGTTCGCTTCACTAAATAAAAGTTTTTTTAATGGTTCATACTCTGAACGATTTAAATATTGTATACACGCTCTTGTTGAACGCGTCAGACTCCTTTTTAATCTATTGCGATTTATTAAGCTAATACTAATAAAATTTTTTAAAAAATTCCTTATATTTTCATCACTTAATTCTATTAAATTTGCATCCAATTGTTGTAAACTCAACATAATCGATTGCTTTCGAGAATAATTCAATCGCCAACCCATTTGCTGAATCACAGCTTGCATGAAAGATTTCGCAAGATTAAATAACAATGTATTTTTTTGTGTTTGGAGTTCAAGAAGTCGTTGTTGCCATTGAACTGCCTCTTGTTGACGATGTGTTTTTTCATATTCTAAACTTTGCACCTGTTCGTCTAAGTTGAGTAATTTCTCCGATATCTTGGCTTCAGCCTGTTGTTTTGCAGAATACAAAGCCAGTAATTGTTCGTGACGCGTTTGTAAATCTTCAATGACACTGGTTTGCAAACTCATTGATATCTTAACTTGCGGAATTTCTTGGGAATAATGCGCAAACAATTCGTCAAAATCTTGTTGCTTTGATCCGCCTGGCAAACTCAGAAGTTGTTTAATAAAAGGTAAACTTTTTTCTCTACTTAATAAGTTCAATAAGCCCTGACATTTTTTCAAGCTGGCTTGAATTAAAGCAAAGGTATCTTCGGTTATAAAATTCCAAAGACTATCATAATAATTGGCAAAAGGTAGCGGGTCTAAACCTTGGTATTCTTTTTGGTAAATTTCAGATAAACTGGGTTTTTTACAAAAAAAATCTCCTCCTGAAGCGCTATAAGACTTATTACTTACGAGTGGGTCGTGTTCACCGCCGTATTGATCGGGTTTTCCAGGTGCCGATTGCTCGATACCAAGCAATATCCCTGAATGACTTTTACGTGCTATCCCTCCATTAAAAAAATTAATATATAAATGTCCGTGCTCACCATTATTTTGAATTATTTTTTTTGAAGCAAAATGTTGGTTTTTTACACCGCCCAAGGCTAAATTGATACCATAATGTTCATAATCTTCAGATAGTTTATCTTGCATATGCATTCGCATGGCAGACTTCGAAGCAATTATTAAACTGTTAATGGAATCTGAGGCTAAATTTAAAACGGCTTGTGCCCCATTCATTTTTTCTTCTTTTAAACATTTATAAATTGGAAGATATGTCTTATTCTTAAAATTATTTGTTACCACTTCCGACTCAGTTAATGTGCTAATACCGTGTGTTGCAATGTAACGCCAGTTATTCTTATCAATAATCAGCCAATCTATTATTTGATGTGCTATTTCACTTGGAAATTCAATTAACACCCGACTACCATGTAATAAAATAGACGCTATAGGAAAATGCGTTAATGTCGAGTTACTTTTAAAATAGTCATCTAAGGTATTGAAGGGATAAAAACGCTGATCCGAGGAATGTCGATAGCAAACTTGACCAAAAAATAATAGCCATAAGCTTTTTAATAACACCTCGGCTTTTATTTTATCTTGTTCAGAATGGCCATAGTCTACAATCGCTAAACTAATTAATTCAATATCACGTTTAAATTGTATATCTAAACTATTATTTCCAAAACGAATGGTATTCAATGCCTCACGCTTTAATTCAGCCACTTCATTTTCTTGTAAAAGAATAAAGCTACCATCCAAATTTTCCTCCATTTGACACTTTTCCTTTTTCTTAATATTTTTTTGAGTTAAGTTTAGTTTTAGGTTTCAAGTAGAAAATTTACGCTGGATTTATAAGTCATTTTTGCAATTAAGTCATAGAAACCGAAGCTAATTCGGGATCTTTATGATAATTAGCAAGGATTTCTTCCGCAACTTGTTCAATAATTCCTAAGGTAGTCTCTTCTGCAATCACACCTTGTTCTTCTTTTAGAGTAGCTAAACGCCTTTCTACCAATTTTTTAATACTGCCATTTGGGAATAGACGCGCGAGTATACGTCGTGCTTCAACTGGACCTAAATGGTGGTAAAGCCGATTACGTAAACTGACATCTTCTACGGTGGTACTAAATGCCCATAATTCAATTGGACCTAAGGTTAATGTTAACAATTGCGTATTCATCCCTTGTTTGGTTGCAAACTGTGCCAAGAAGGTCGCTCCTTCTTCACGAGGACCGTGTACACGTGTACGCAAAGCAATTTTAGCCGTAGGGGATAAACCAAAGGTTTCTGCCGATTTTTCGACAGATTGAGCGGGACCCGCATCCATAATATAAATCGAGGTAGCAAATTCGACCATAACCTCGTCAAAATCGTCCAAAGATTGAGAAAGCAATGCAATCTGAATATTCCACTTACGACCTTCGCGCATATCGACGATCACTTGATCACGCACGGCTTTGGCTTTTGAGGTGCGATGAAACTCATCAAAGACGATACGCTTTGGATCTTCGCATAATTCAGCAATACGCTGCTTGTGATAATCACGATATTGACTTGGAAGATTATTTAAGTGCTCTTCACTTAAATAATAATGTCGCGCCAATACATAACGTGCAAGCATATACATGACAGCGGTTTGTCTATCGGCGGCATCGCCGCCGCTTTTGGCAACCTCATCAAGATCTAAAGAGACTATCCGCGCTTCTCCTAAATCAAAACGGGTCACCCGTGAGAGTATCGGATATTCGCGTATCGCACTTGAAACCATACGTGAAAAAGCATTAATTAAACTTTCACCGGTGGGAGCAGTTATTTTTCCGTACAAATCCTCAATAATAGGCGTTCGACAAATCGCGGCGGCATCGGCTAATAAAGGCATCGCATAGCGCTGTGCTAACATCGCTTCATGTGAAAACCCCGAAATAAATAAGGCATCGGTCACTTCCCACCACGTTGTGCGCGGATCGGAAATGAAACCCATTTCTTCTAGAATTCCATCGATTAAAGGCTCGATGCCTACGGTATAAGGATAAGGCATACCTTCGTCAGATAAGTTTTTATAAAGTTCATCAATAACCAAACCCGCCATATCCGACATCGCATCGTAAGGCTTAACAGCACCTAAAGGTGTGGTTAATAAAGTTAAAAAATTTACTAAAAAACTCCGCTCTTGCGGTGTGGGATAGCGACAACCGAGTTGCGTATCAAATGGATTAATCGAATAATCAGCGGTCATACGCAAGCGGTGATAGGCCACCCAATGCCGATGGGTAATGGGTAACGCTTCGCGCAATAAAGAAATTAAACCACTGCTCGAAGGGCCTATGTCAATAATGGCAATACGGGGTAAACGTTGTAAGCCGCCTGCCAGACAAAGCGCTAAATTTAATGTATTCGACAATACGGATTTCCCTGAACCGGGTCGTGCATAAATCAAATCGATCCAGGTTGTTTGCTCACTCGAACCCGGTTGAAAAGGCCAAAGCTTACCATCAGGACTACGAAATAATTGAGCACCGGTTTTCCATGGGGATGCAGGTCGTGTAATCGGCAACATGTAAACGACCTGCGAAAAAGGCAGTACCGTCGGAGTTGCCACACTTTCCGCAGAGATCCCCAAAAACGTTGAAGCAAGCCCACCAAAAGGATCGCCTGAAACCTCAGAGACATCACAAGATCCCCAACCTTCAATGGCTTTTGCCAATTCTGCAGCACGAATACGTAATAAACCAATTTCCCCTTCGGGAGCCCAAGTACAGGCCGCAACACGAAGTCGTACGACGGCATCATCGGTATTTATAGCCACATATTGTAATAAATTATTCGCATCACTCAATAAACGATTTTGTGCCGATGAGAAGCTCAGTACCGAGGCTAACACCGATCGTAATTTAATACTGCGCAAGCCATCACTTTCTACTAAAAAGGAAATACGCCAGGGAATTCTCGCCGATAATGTACGTTGCAGTAAGGCATTAAAAGTTTTTATTTCTTTTGGTAACAAATCAATAAAGACACAGGAGTAGATTTTATCACCGAATCGCACCGTTCTTAAATCAAGATTTTCAGCATCACGAGGTAATACTTGGCGAGCCAATGAGGGCCATAAAATATCTGAAAGGTTATTAGGTGAGCGTTCATATTCCTTTAGTGGTATCTTATCTCCTGGTAACGTGGCACGCCACGTTTTAGCTGTAAAATCTGGGTCAGCGCCAAAACGTATGGCAAATAGAGCATCATGGACTTCTAATAAATCCGCCCTAATATTTAAATTGACTAAATCATGTTGTATTGATCGAATAAAGGCATCGTGTGTATCACGCAAATCAGGAATGGCGGCAATGACATTTTGCTTTAATGCCGAAAGAGGAATCTTCTTTTCGCGAATAAATTTTAATTTTTCTTTGGTTGAACGTTGATGTTGTTCTGTCGTTAAACTTGCGGGCCGTGTCCAACAAACAAAATAAACACTCTCAGAAGCACAATGCTTAGACAGAAAATTAATTCGTTCAGCAAATAAATCATTTAAATCAAGATTTAAACGTTGACTCGTTTGCTTACCAGGCGCTAAAACTTCTTTTAATAATTCAGATACTGCCTGCCTATCATATTGAAACAAAACTTGTAATGCATGACCTGAACGTGAGAGTGCCGTTTGCAAGGTTTGTGTTAATCCATCGTGCAGTCGTTGAAATTCTGTCGTACCGATGAGTTGCGTAACACCTAGAATCTGGATAACAGAAATCAATGAGCCATCATGTGCTACCAATACGGTTGAACTATCGGCTGTTTCCAAATCGCAATAGGATTCCACTGTCTGCTTAATTGAAGTACTCAACCAAGCGAGAAAGGAATCTATTCCATCTAAAAAGGAATCAAGAAATTTAGCCATATCACTTAATTTATTATTATCAAACGTGACCAGTCTGCATTTTGGTACCTAAATCCTGCCCGTGAAGGCAACAAGCGAATCGTACTAAAAATTTTCTTATCTAATAAAGCTTTATTATCCGATTCAATAACCAATCGACCAAAAATTGAGGGATCTTGGATTTGGTCACCCCATTCATCTTCTATAATTTGCGCACGTAGCTTTAAATTTCGGTAAGCGTTTTGTGCAATCTCCTTATATTGGGTTTCATTATTCATCGCAACAAACAACACATGACAAAAGCCATTCAGATGATTTTGTGAAATTTCCGGCAAATAAATTAAAGTACCTCCTCCATAAGTTTCGACAGACTCTAAAAAGAAGCATTGCGTACATAGACTGCAGGCTGTTACTAAATTAGAAGCCTTATTATGATGGTAATTTTGATCTAAATTAATTATTTCTTGATGTTTTTTGGATTGCAAACCACAAAACTGACAAATAAATTGGTCGCGTTGCCAAATTTTTTGACTAAATTCCTCAAAGCGTCGATCCTGCTTACGCTGCATAAAGAGTCGCCAACCTTGGGGATTTACATTTAACTTAACGGGATACATGACTCAAAGACCTGATAGGCCTGTTGTACCTGAAATTCCAGCCGCACCACTGGTTCCACCAAAAACTGTATAACCTGCAATAACAAAGATATGAGGTAAAAAAATTAAAGCCGACCCAACAAATAGTAAGGCAATAGGTGTTCCTATCGGAATTTGTGTCGGATTATCTTTATGTGCTTTAAATTTTAGCATCGAGGCCATTACAAAGCCGAGACCCGCCATATAGGCACCCGCTGTAATCAGTTTTGCTAATCCCTCAAAGGATTGAGTAATGGTTAAGGCCATCTGTCCTAAGGTCAGAACCTCCGCTTTGCTTATTGCCGTATAAGCTAAACCAGTCAACATTAGGGTTAATGATAATATTAAACGCTGAACCTTATGTTTTTTAAACAAAACTGATTTTTTATTTTTCATGCCATTTTTAATCCTTAATATCACCCACTCTAAACACTCACAGGGCATTTACAACGATTCACGCTTGAATTTTTTCTTCAAAAAAATTTTACATGAGTATAAAAATCAAGGGTGAGCGTGTTTAGAGCTTCAAACACACTCATTTTTATAAGTCTTCCTGATGGCCTTTTTAGAAACCGCCCCCAGAAAGCCCTGTTGTACCACTGACACCACCGGCACCGCTTGTTCCACCAAAAATAGTGTAACCTGCAATACGAAATATATTTGGCAAGAAGATCAATGCCGCACCAATAAAAAGTAACGCAATAGGTGTTCCGATAGGGATTTGTGTAGGATTATCTTTATGTGCTTTAAACTTTAGCATTGAAGCCATACAAAAACCGATACCGGCCATATAAGCACCTGCAGTAATCAATTTAGCCAGTTGACTAAAGGAACCTGTAATGTTACTCGCTACTTTACCCAAATCATCGCCTGAATCCGCAAAGGCTAAATTTGTCGTAAAATAGGCACATCCCCATAAAAAAAGCTGACCGAGTCCCAATAGACTGGATCGAATCCAATTTTTTTTAAGAAATATATTCTTCATGTTAAACTCTCTAAACCTCATTATAATTTATTTTCTTATTTCTCTTATAACTCTGTCTGTATTACCGCGCAATCTGTCTCGATTGCACCATTAAAAACTCAGCTGATCTATACGAAAGATGAGACGTGCTCTACCTTATACCCAAGCTGGCTTCTAACATCTCTTTGGTCCCTTCGATATTAATCGCTAAAAGACCGGCAACAATATGAGTAACCGCCTTACCCATGGTACTCCGGCCGTTAGGATTGGATACATGTGTAAGACTTACCCAGCCTTTTATAAATGAGATAGTACCTATTAATTGAATAAAGCGCAAAACAGCCTGCGAAGCTAAAAATGTCGATAGATTACTTGCTGGCACATAGCTCATCGGATCGATCACGTTGGTGGTTGCAAACGTCGATAACATCATGCTTTGAAAGGCCGTAGGCGCATAAAGTAATGCAGTACCTGCAAAAAAGACCATCATCGTGGCTTTAAAATTAGTTTGTACAGACATCATGGTTCGCAAATCGCCATAAACCTTTAATTGGTAAATACCTCGAAAAATAAAGGCTATACCCATTAAGTAAGATAACGCAGTAATCAATCGATAAATATTAGGGAATTGATTCGAAAGTGTCATCAACATGTTTTCAACATGCGCATAATGCACACCACTACATCCACTCAAAAATAAGCAAGACAGTAAGAAAAGAATATTTTTCCAGTACTTTTTTATTAGACGGATGTCACAAACAACTAATGTCATTGTTAATTACCGATCATCTGGATTGTAACCTATGATAGCGCCTGAGCTTAAAGCAATCGTTCCTCGATCGGGATCAATCGCGGTAATCTCACCATAACCTGTTAATTTATCACCGATACCTAAAGTCAACGTTGAACCATCCTGCAAACTTAACCAAACTCGGCCTGGAATAATGGCACGCACATAATAAACAGGCTTAGGCGCTAATTTTTTTCTTTCGGCACGTTGCATAGTGGCTTTTTGTTGTTTTTGAAAAAAAGCTTCTTGCTGTGTATGCAGCAATTGTGTTTGTTCATTAACATCGGAAATTCTCGAATTCAGCTCCGCTAAGATTGATTTAATATCACTCAGTTCCGAATCAAGCGATTTTAAATGAGTTTGTATTTCTTGTTGATCCTGCGCTAAGTGAGTTAGACGATTATTAAATACATTATTGGCTTGCACGGCAGGAGGAATGGCTGGTACAGCAAGTTTTTGTAACTTCGTAGTCGAGACCGGCTTAGATGTATGCGCTCTATGGATTAAATTACTGACTAATTTATAAATACCTAAGCTCGCAAAGAGGATAAAAACAATTAAAAAAATGTGATGGCGTTGTGTTTTTTCCAAAATGGTAGAGGCCGCATCAGAATTACTGCACGCATCAGAAAAGTGTGATGTCGACTCAGATTCTGATTCCTGAAGCTTAAATTCTTCATCAGAAATTTGATTATTTTTTTTCTTATCCATTATTGCCTCGTTATATACTCGTAATAAAAGGTACTTTAAAATTTAACTTGTTGGTATTGCCGCTAAATCGGAAAGAAATAATATACCCATCGGTGTTCCTGAAAAAACCTTAACGGTTGGTGACGTATTATATACACCCCTTAGTGCAGAAGCGTATTGCTCACCTACTTGACCTAAACCAACAAAAATTCTTTGACGCGGTGACAGATCAATGGGTTGATTGGTAGGGTTAATAACCACAGCGCCCGCAAAAGCGTTACCATAATTTAAAAAGGATTGACCATAACCTTGGAGAAAAGCCGAAGCAAATAAGGTCCCATAACGCAACCAATAATGGTTATTGGTGTCACTGGACAAAGCCGTGCGCGCGGTACTTTCGTCAATTGCCACGGTATTAATGGGAATACTTTCGGAAAGCTTAGGTAAAGTTAAGGTATTAAAAGAAAGTAATACCTTTTGACCTTGATTGCTTAAAGTACCCAGTAAACGACCTCCTTTAAATTTGCCTTGTACAATCTCGGCAAGTACGGGACCTGGCTCATCGCTATTGACAGAAGTTAAGAGTACAGCATACATAATAGTTCCTGCTTTTACCGCTGGAGCTCCCTTCGTTGAAGGAATTCCTAATCCACCGCCTCCCAAATCCGAAACGGCACGATTTACATAAGGGATACCGACAACATATTGTTGATTAGGCGAAACCCAAGCGGCAAAAAGTTGGTTCGCTTGCGTACTCATTGACGCCTGCATTTGTTGCTGTAATTGATCAGCCTTTTGTGCGGAAATCTGCTGTGCTTGCCTATCTAAAACAGCTTGTAACGCTGGATTAGGATTATTTGTTGTCACTGGAAGTAAATTGACCGATGCATTCGATATATTTTCATTATCATTAAGTAATGCCTTATTGTCTCTCTGCGGCGGTGTAACACTGCCCAGTGTATTCCCCCTCTTATCACGTACCATTCCATTAGGGGCTAATTTTCCTAATTCTTTTCCTTGCGTATCTCTGACTATTCCGTCGCTACCCACAGTTCCCACTAAATGGCCCTGATTATCATAGACGGGTGTACCTGGCGCGGTTGCACCCAGTTTTCCAATAATTTCATCGTGCAAGCCGCGTACCAAGCCCTCACTATCAAGTTTACCAATGACTTTCCCTTGTGCGTCACGCACTTCGCCATCGCTATCGAGCGTGCCTAATAATTGACCTTGAGAACTATAAACTGGCGTACCCGGAATCGCCTGCCTTTTTTCATGCGTCCCTTTTATATAAGCATGCCCGATGATGCTACCCGTGGGATTACGCACAACCCCATCGGCATTGACCTCACCTATCACATTCCCTATAGCATCTCTTAATTTACCATCGGTACCAATAGTCCCCAGCAAATGACCCTCGGAATCATAAACAGGCGCACCGGCCATATTGACACCGGTCTTCCCAATAACCTCACCTTGGGGATTATGGACAGTACCGTCCGCATCCACTTCACCGATAATATGGCCATTCGCATCTCTTAGTTTGCCATCAGCACTCACGATACCAATCCAACGACCTTTTTTGTCATAGGCAGGAATAATGATACTGGCTTTCGGGGCAAGCACCTTTCCAATCACCGCTCCTTTTAAATTACGAACGATCCCATCTGAACCGACGGTTCCAATCACATGACCTTTGGCGTCTCTCACTTTCCCATCACGACCTACGGTACCTATTAGACGCCCTGCGGCATCGTAAACGGGGTCACCCATCGCAGGGACTGCCGCACTACCGGTTACCATTCCATCTTCGGAACGGACCAAGCCATCTGGACCGACCTGTCCTATTATTTGCCCATTACTGTCACGAACCTTACCATCAGCACCCAGATGGCCTATTACGTTTCCTTGCCTATCATAGATTAAAGTCCCTGATTTCAACTGGCTGGGTTGTAAAGATAAAACGCCTGAGACCTGTACACCAATACAGGCCACAGAATTTACACAGGCACCACAAGAGGAACAAGGATTGACCGTACAAGGCGAACACGCCTTCTGCATCCATTGATTTTGATTAAATTGATTAGAGTCCAGCAAAGTGGGAATGGTACTCCCACCGGTTTTTTCAGCGGCCGCGACTTGCTCAAGATTTTGTTGTGCTTGTAGACGTTGATAGTCGGCCGAAGGAGATCTTTTTAATCCCCCTGGGACTGACTCAATATTAGGGGATTCTTTGAGTTGTACTGAAACATTTTCGACGGATGATTTTTTTGTAAAATGCATATATCCATATAAAAAACCAAATACCAGTATACAAGCCGTTAATATAATAATAATGCGCGTACGAATATTTTTAAATAAATTAGCGATATTTTGTAATTGAGGTTTCATAAAATAACTTAAAACCCTTCGACTTTTAATTGGATAGATTGTCCATCTTCAAAACCCAAAATTAACGGAGTTTTAGGCATTTCATATGCCTTCATACCATCTGGACTCGACATCGTGGCAATCCAAGCGGGGGAAATTAAGGTCAAACGGGTTCGTACATAAAGGTGATTCCCCATTAGCCACGCTTGAGCAATCCCCCCTGAAACCTTTAACGCGGTATTCCCTATAGGAGCAATACCCTCTAAAATATTTAATAAGGCAGGATTCGCACTTTGCGGTAGCGTTCTTCCCAAAAGGGCTTTGGCATTGGGCCCATTACCCGGAATACGCAAATCAACTCGATAATCAACGGCCTTTTGCCCAGAAATAAGTGTCACCATCACCGGTGTCTCTAGGCCACTCAACTGCACAGCTAAATTTCCGACGTTATATAAAGAAGTCGCTTGTACCATCAATAGGTTACTTTTTTTATCCCATTGAATATTAAAGGCCTGTGGATTACCAATATCATAATTATCCACAGGCCACGGTTGACCCGTGGAATCCAAAAAAGCGAGAGTTGTCACATAACCTTGTGCTAAACGGATTACGGTTGGCGTTGTTCCGGGCTCTAATTTGACATATTGCGAAGAAATTGTGGGACGTGGGGGCACACCCGGCGGCATCGCCGCGGCGGCTTGGGTTTGGTTGAAAAGTTTCCTTAAGTGTTTTATTTGATCCGGCGACATGGGCAACATCGTTTGCGCCATCGATCCGAAGGCGGCTTTGTTCAATGAGTCGAGGGACACCGATCCTTTAGTACTCGAATCCGTCCCGACTAGGCTGCTCGATCCAGGAGGTGTATCTGACTTAGGAGAATCCTCTGTTGCAGCAAACGATACGATTGAAAAAAACGTTAATATAATGAGTGCTAGAAACTTAAAAACAGCCTGTCGTTTTATTTTTTGTTGAATTAAAAAAAACATAGCTAACCGGTTATCCCCCCTCCTCCTGATACAATAAATTGTGCAATGCCGATACCACTTGGCGAGGTTAAAGTTGAAACTCGAACAATGAGTAGGGTAACGGTTACTGCTTGCTGAGAAAACTGACTTGCACTTTGAAAAGTAATTAACATGGGAATTTGTACTTTCCAGGTATAACGATCGGCGAGTAAACCTTGCTCT
Source organism: uncultured Rickettsiella sp. (assembly GCA_947058615.1). GTDB lineage: Bacteria > Pseudomonadota > Gammaproteobacteria > Diplorickettsiales > Diplorickettsiaceae > Aquirickettsiella. The sequence continues at coordinate 12,235 of CAMSHF010000011.1, forward strand.
AATATAACGGGAACACCGGTCGCTACTGCAGAAACAATTAATTTTTTACTTATCACTGCTTGTAAATTATTCGAGCTTTTGATGGCAGAAAAAAACATTTGTTTGCCTTCGGGCGTAAAATAATCCGCAGCTTGTTGCAAGGCTTGTCGATAATTAACAAAGTTATAACTATAAGCGGCTGTCGCGGCTGTATTAGCCCACTCTAGAACGGCTGAATTACTTAAATTAGGTTGTTGGAAGGGTACCAAAGGTACGATACGGCCATCACTACTGGTTGCAAAATAGCGCGGCTCGGGCGGATGTGAAACGATGTAAAACAAGGCGCCTGCTAAAATTAGTATAACGAAAAAACTGAACATTAAAGTGGCAACAACTTTTCGGTAATTATCTCGATAAAATTCGTTACGTAATTTAACAACTTGTAAGGCGTCTTCTTTCATGAGCATCTCAATTTTATTTTTATTAACTCAGCCTACTACGAGAAAAATCTGCTGAAACTAAACGGGTTAATTTTCCGTCTTGAGCACTTGCATAAAAATCAGGTATCGGTAAAAAAACAGCAAAATAAATAACCAATACGCTCAGTATTAAAATAATAAATAAAGAGAATAAGAGCGCACTACAAACACGATTGTAATTATCCCGATAAAAACCTTTTCGCGCTTTAAGCAATTGAATTCGGTTTCCCACTTTGACCCCTTTATTTATTGTTTAAGGTACGCCGCCCATTTAATGCAAAACGAATATCCTGAATTTGGCTCTTACTTCAAGGAAATATAACCTAATACCCGGCAAAAAAGCTAGCTTTAAATATACATTGAGACATTATTTCTTTTGCACTTATAACGGTGGCCCACTCAAATAAAGCCTTATTCGCTCTCTTCTGGGTGCAAACGGCGCGCTCTAATCTCAGTGGATGAAGGCTGGGGGGGATCGGCATTAAAGCTTACTCCTCTCTTAGTGCTTTGAGATTTTCTATCCCAGGCGCTCGCGGTAATAATTCGTGTGCTTAAACCATGATCTAATAAATAGTTTTCGATCGCTAAGGCCTGTTGTTTTGATAAATCCGAGGTTTCTTGCTTTAGCTTTGCCATTGGAGTGAAGGTCACTACATCCATGGCAAAATATTTTTGTTGATTAAGCAAAGTAACCACATTATCTAATGTAGGATAAGCATTGATCTTTAATCGAAAAGTCCCTGGCACAAAAAAACGTGCGTCAGGAAGAATTAAGCGTAATTCATCACCCACTACCAGTCTACGCACACCCCCTTGCTGAAGCGAGTTGAGCAAAATAGCTTGCTGAGCTGCTGGGCTTAGAGGCTTTTTAGATGTACTTGCACAGGCAGTCAAGGCAGTCAGTAACAAAGAAATCAATAAAGAAAGGATTTGATTTTTCATAAATTAACCTGATTTAAGCTTTTGATTTTTTATTCGATGCTTTTTCTTTTTTAATCGCCTCAAGCAATTTATTAACGTCTTTAGCAACTTCTACGCCAGAAAAAATAGAACGAACAGCGGGAGGATATTGCGTAGCAAGCGCCATATCTTGAATAATCTCAAGCGCGATACTGTTCGCATGCTTTTCAAATTTACCCGATACTTTTTCGATCACGGCCACTTGTTTTTGTGTGACAGCGCGTTTTAGAAAGGCGCTGTTAAAAAGTTCTGGATTATCTACGCACATCAGATTAGCCAATCGAGGTGTTACCTTTAATGGCGTAAATACATTCAACACATTATCAGGGAATGACTCCTCTTCCTTTGAGAGGCTCTCTTCGGGCTTATTGATTTCTTCCGGCTTTCCTCCTAAAGCAGTGAGCGCCTGCATCCCCAATTCAACAGGCCTAAGTTCAGACGGTTGAGACAAGACTTGGGATAGCTCCGTAATCAAAGCGGATTCATCCAGTTTTTTTAGTGTAAACTGTTCTTTACTCGTTACAAGACGGAACTTCTGTAAGCGAGACTGCAAGTCAAGTAAATAACGATTGGTGGGTAATCCAACCTTCAAGAACTGATTAAGGCGCATGCGCGCCACCGGCCGAGGATTGGCATAAAATAATCGCGCTCGAATAATCTTAGATTTAAATAGAATATGGGCCTCACCTTCACGTTGTTCTTTTAAATCGAGCAAGTCAATACGGGCTCTTTTCTCCGAAGAGGCACTGCGTGTATCCGCGTAATTATTCAATACACTTTCAGCACGTGTTTGAAAAGCATCCACTTTAGTCACCCACGCTTCACCGGCACTTTTAGAAAAGAAATCCCAGGTTTCAAGCGGATCTTCTAATTTCATACAAAGCTTAATATTACAATTGGCACCAATTGAAGCGGCTTCTTCTTTTGAAGCTTTTTGAAACGCGGGTAAATCTTGTCCAGCAAAAACGATAGAAAAACCTAATGACCGTGCTTGTGCGGGAACCACGGCAAATCCAGGGACAGCGTAATAGCCGTATTCATCTAATACACAGAGATAAGGCGTTAATGCATTGGTGGGCTTACGTTCTATAATATCACGATAATCCCCTTCCACCTCTTCACCTAAACCGGCGGCCAACATCGCTTTCAAGGAAGCAATGATTACCTTACCTAAATTAGACAATTCATCCGGTGATTTTTCGAAAGCAGGTAGGAGCACTAATAAGATACGACGATTTAAAACCACGTCTTTTAAATCGACCTCCGCCAAATTCGTCCGTAAAATATGGCCATAGGTATCGGCTAAGGAACCAAACACGCGCGTAAGCTGCATGGTAATGAAACCATGTTGCTCTAATACTTGTGAGACCTGTTTTCCTTTTTTTGATTTATCATAACCGGGTAAGTTAATCAGATAATTGGTAATGGGCTCTAACACCACATCAGGAACATCGATTAGGCTTAAGGGCTCCTGACCATCGCGCGGGAATATTTTATCGATAACGATATTTTCTACACGTGATAATTCAAAATAATTACGGACCACATTAACATCTAATAAAATCCCACCTTGATCACGGATGTAAACCAATAATTTCATTAAGGCTTCAACAAAAACGATTGCTCTACCTTTCCACATATCGCCATCAGGTGTATTACTACTCGCGTCCATTAAGCTGACAACCAGCTGCGATAACATACTCGATGATCCATTAGCGAAAGGATTCATTGTATTAGACAAGCGTTTCTCTTGTGGGCCCACGATATCCCGTGCGCCTGTCATAAAATTGACGACTAATATATCGTCTTCACGCCCCATCGAGCGCGCCATCGAAAAAACCTTAGCAAATAAACTGTTATCTCCTTTACCATCGACATAAATAAAACCACTGCCTTGTACTAAGGCATTAAAAGCTAAAGAAATTAAGGCCTCCGTTTTACCACTTCCCGTTGAACCAAAGATTAAACAATGCGTTCGCATATCATCATTGCTAAACCATAATTCTTCACCGCTCGATATTTCATTACCAAACAAACAAATTCCACGTGCTTTTTGTGGTTTATTGCTGCCAGGTTTTAAATCATTAAAATCTAATTGGTGCGAACGTTGTGGCATCCGAAAAGGTAAACTGGTTTTACGTGTATACGCATAAATAAATGACAAAATTCCAAGTACAAAAATAATATCGGCCATCGCCGGAATAAAAAATGCACCGGAGGCAAAACCTACTAATAAAATAGTAACGGCCTGAGGGTTTTTGAAAAAATCGATAAAACGCTGGGAGAGCGTACGCGTATCCCGTAATAGCTTACGCGGATCTTGTTCATGTTTTTGTTCTAAACCACGTGCTATAGCAAACACTATCCTTCCTCTGCATCAGGGACATAGAGTATGTCTTTAATCGCAGCCTCCAAACCATTCACTGCTTCTTCGACCATAGGAACCATTAATCGTCTTCCCATCGCCCGCTCGACATTCCAATGCGCAATAGGACCACTCACTTCGGCAAAGGCCGTTTGACGGCCGACTGAATTTAACATGAACCACAATAATCTATCGGTCGGTTTAAGCCACAAAAAATCGGCTGCTGCTAATACGCCATCTTTTCTTGCTAATTCCAACATGGAGGCCATTACGGTTAAAACATAGGCATGACTGTACATAACCCGCTGGACTAATTTACTCTGTTGATGCTTACATAACAGGGCATCAACACCGGAAAAATCAAGTTTTCCGTGATTTGTTGATTCTGCAATTTGTAATAATAATTTTAATGCGCCATCCCGATCGCGGTTGGCCCTTGCTGCAAAGACAGCAAACAAGGCCTTCGTGGCCGGCTTTAAGTAATGGATACCTTGCCAATACTCGCCACATTGCATTACAAAAATGTGATGTGCCGCTTCCCGTTTTATACTCATGGTTCTTTGATTGTGATTCTTTGCCGACATCGTCATCGATGGAATAATCTTTTCTTCATGCAATAGTTGATGCTTTTTGGCAAATTGCATCGGCGACAACGCCATCGCCCATGGACCTTTGTCAATATCCTCTTTTATTAAATCAAGCTTGATAACCGGCGAGATCTGCGGCCAATTTTTCCTTTCGGCCATTGCTAGTGTGTTCATGTTATAAAATTTTTTAAACTGTAAATTAATGTGACTAAAATAAATAATGATCGCCAATACCACAAGAATAACTATAATTGGGTAACGTAAATAATTACCCACCTCTCGACTGATCGCTAACAACTGGGGAAACTGAACTTGTGAAGGGATTAAATCGTGAATACTGACGGGAAGGGGAGCCATCGAAGGTAAAACAAATGAAATTAATCGTGATTCCCAGAATTTAATTTGTAATAAAAAAGCGACAATTTGTGTATGAAAAAAGGCCCAAAGCAACCATCCTAAAAGAAAGATACAAAGAACGATCCATAATGGAGCGAGTGAATTATCTCCGGATTGCTGTGGTTGTGCGGGAGCTGGCATAATAATTATATTTTTATATTTTTAATTTAAATCTGTTTGATTAAAAAATTTCTAACTAATTTATAGTGTCCAGTGGCATGGACTAACCGAACAATATTCTTCAGTTGGATAGCAGATTCACGCAAGTTAACTAGTTTACGTCCTTCACGATCCACGCGCGGTAGGTCGTTGGCGCCAGTAAGAATTGCGTCACTCGGTACTTTAATCACCGCATACGCGTGATTTAAATTACTATTATTTAAACGAATCGCCGCCTGAGCATCTGTTTCATTAGAATAAATAGGTCTCCCCATCGTATACTTTACTAAGGAGGCGACGACTTCTTGCCATTTACTTAGATTGCTGCCCTGAGACTGATAAAGTGCAATATAAACTTCTGCATTGTCGGCACTTTTAGCGACCAATAAGTCATTCGTCATTTGCTCGTGGTGTTGATCTAAGCCAACTTTAACAACAAAATCATTGCGTATTTCTTCAAGTTTTTTCTTAATTCCTGTTAAAAATAAATTACTCTGCCAAGGACCATTCGCGATACCTTCATCCAATATTTGCTTTATCTCTAAAGCGACTTGAATTTCTTGCTCAGTCTCAAGCATAAATTAAGCTTCTAGAAAAATTAACCACGTAAAGTTTGATACGGGCTACTAACTACTTTCTGAATCCTATCCTGAACGGAACGTAAACATTCACTCGCATGAAAGAGGTTTTCATGGAGGTTCCGTGTTTTGTCACAAAAGACGTTAAGCCGATCATTTAAATCACTTAAATCTTTTGAAACCCTTTCTGATGCTTCATGGAGCGTGTTATCACCCTTTTTACGGCTAGAAAAAATCATAGTTAACGGGATCCTTATTGTCTGTTAGCAGTCTTTAATTTAATAACTCATTCTACAGACGAGTCTGTTTATCGTATAACTTAAATCCATTTAATTGAGAAAACTCATCGTTTCGGGTCAAGCCCATCACCTTAATAAGCTCTCCCATTTCACTCGGTGACGTTAATAAATGCACCTGTCGATTAACATCCATTGAAGACATTCCATCATAACATTTTTCAACTAAAGGTAACAAATCATTGTTTAATAAAAATGCAGCTTGCGAGGTATAGCCCGCTACTTTTAATCCGGTTTGGATAGCGGCTCGCGCCAAACTGCTGAAATCCACCGATGCCGTAATATCTTGCAGACCCACTAAGCATAAGGGATCCGCGTGAACACGATGTTGGTAATAACATCGAAGCGTGCCATTGACTCTATCAGGGTGGTAATACTCTTTCGCTGGAAAACCATAATCAATGACTAAGACTAAACCCTGTTCTATACTAGAACTCAACTTGCCCATCCAGTCCAAGAGGCTTAAACACACTTCAGATCGATAACCTTTTACCTCTGGAAAATACGTAGTTTTTAACTTATCTAAATCACTTAACCAATGACTATCAACCGGACTTAAACAATAAACGAACCGATCCTTTTCATAACGAATTCGTCTCTCTTGAATATGAGCCCCGCTCCAAAGGAATTGATGCACAGGCAAAGCATCCACTACTTCATTGGCCAAAACGACTCCTTGAATCGGATTTTTTGGCCAATCTTCTGACCATTGTATTAGTGGGAATAAATGAGGAATTTGTTGTTGTAAGCGTGCCTGCTGGCGTTGTCTGAGACTGGGACTGATTTCGACTATCCTATAGGTCCTAGGCAAGCTCTGTTGTTTTTCTAGAAATAATAGCAGATCCATCGCGAGTTGGCCGGTGCCTGCTCCAATTTCCAAGATATCCACCCGCCCTAAATTGGCAAAGATCTGCTGGCATTGCCGGCCAATACATTGCGCAAATAAAGGAGAGATCTCCGGCGCTGTAGTGAAGTCACCGGCTTTACCAAACTTATCTAAATCCGCCGTATAATATCCCCACTTCGGTTCATACAATGCCAACTCCATAAATCGCGCAAAACTGATTGAAGCGGTTGGCTCATCCTGTATCTCTTGCCTAATCAGTTGACACAATGCGTCACTTTGCGCTTGTAAGGCCTCCGTTGGAACAGGTAATCTTAACGGTGTTTTTATCATTGTTACGCTAACTATTTAAGGTATACTCACTTATAGATTTATAGCAAGTCCGCTAATACAGATAAATAATGTCAAAAATTATTTAAACATCCTGAGTTAAAATCAAATGTCAGATTCTAAAGCAAAAAACAAAGTCGTGCTAATCACAGGAGCCGGAAAGCGCGTAGGCGCCGCAATCGCTGAGTATTGTCATCAGTTAGGGATGCGTGTCGGCATACACTATCGAGAATCTGCACAGCAAGCAACTCACTTATGTCACCGCTTGAACCAACAACGACCCGATTCTGCCATAATAGTAGGCGCTGATCTCTGTAAAACCGATAAGCTTGAAGAATTAATCCTAACCCCCATCAAAAAATGGGGGCAACTGGATGTATTAATTAATAACGCATCGAGCTTTTATCCTACCCCTTTAGGAAAGGTTACGCCTAAGACTTGGGAAGAGATAGTGGCAAGCAATCTGAAAGCACCTTTTTTTTTAGCACAAAGTGCAGCGCGCTATCTCAAGCAACATAAAGGCTGCATTATCAATCTGGTTGATATTCAAGCCCAACGTCCTTTAAAAAATTATTCGATTTACTGTATTGCCAAAGCCGGATTAGTGATGCTCACTAAAAGCCTCGCCATGGAACTAGGGCCCGACATTCGTGTGAATGCTATTGCACCGGGTATCGTCTTATGGCCTGACGATGAAACCGAATTTAATGAAGCTTTACGCGAGAAAATTATTGCTCGTAATGCCTTAAAACGCGCTGGAACACCTCAAGATATTGCTAAAACGGCTGCTTTTTTAATAAACCACGCCGATTTTATTACTGGCCAAACGATTGCTGTCGATGGCGGTCGTTCGCTGGGCTATTAAACTTATGGGCGGTGGTCGGGGAGCTTGATAATGAATTAGCAGACCAACTATTTTATTTAAGTTTTTATTGCTTTTTGAGTCGTAGAGTGTGCAAGAACTAATCAAAAAAACAAACGTTTTATTTAAAAGAAAAAAGTCCCGTTAGTGTCTTATCTACTTGAATGCGACAATGCTACGGTGGTGATTTGTGATGCACTTTAGGCTTCCTACTTCAAGCAGGCCTGCACACCATGCCTCAAGACTATCTCCAACCTTATAGGACCAAACTTCAAGCGCTATCCAACGGAACTTTCCTAAACGAGTGTAGTCCTTCATCCTGGATAATGCAACCTATAGGCATAGGTGCGTTTATTTTTTAGAAGTATAAGGCATAAGCTCCTCCACTATTGTTAGATTTTCTAATCATAAATCTTTTAGATTAAGTGTCCTTTAAAATGGTTTGGATGCTTGTTTTTAGCTTAGAATAGGACTAGAATGGTCCTCTTTCAATGGCACAATAAAAATTGATTCTATTTTATGTTAAGGCTCAGCAAACTTACCGATTATGCCGTGGTCATCATGGCCTATTTGTCTCAGCATCCTGGGTTGCTGATTAATGCAAAAAATATCGCCGAATATACAGGAATCGCTTTACCCACGGCCAGCAAGCTACTGAAACGCTTAAGTCACGAAGGCCTATTACAGGCCAATCGGGGCATTAAAGGAGGTTATCAACTGGCCTATCCTGCCAGAGAAATATCACTCGGAACAGTGATTCAAACGCTCGAAGGACCTATCGCATTAACCGAATGCAGTCATAACACACGTGCCTGTAGCTTAGAAAAACAATGTACAATCCGTGATAACTGGCGTCGAATTAGTGCCTCCATTCAAGCGACCTTCATGCAGATTAGCTTGGCCGATCTCATCCAACCGCTGCAATCCAAGCACGTACAAACCTCGCTAAAAACCCATTATTTTCCCCATTTGCCGGTAGAGAACAACGCATGACCCAAGCGGCTTTAAGCAAATTGCTCCAACAAGATTATCCACATGGCTTTGTCAGCGACATTGCGGCAGATACGCTCCCTTGTGGTTTAAATGAAGACGTTATCCGTCATATTTCGGCTAAAAAAAATGAACCTGAATTCTTATTAGATTGGCGTTTAAAAGCCTATCGACATTGGCTCACGTTAACCGAGCCCCATTGGGCGGATTATATGCATTATCCTACTATCGATTACCAAGCCATCAGTTATTACTCGGCGCCCAAAGTAAAAAAACAGTTAAAAAGTCTCGATGAAGTCGATCCCGAGTTGTTACGAATTTATAATAAGCTGGGCATTTCACTTAAAGAGCAAGAACGCTTATCCAATGTGGCCGTCGATGCGGTTTTTGACAGTATTTCTGTTGCCACCACGTTTAAAGAAAAACTGAAAACCATGGGAATCTTATTCTGCTCCTTTTCCGAAGCCGTTCAAGAATACCCAGAGCTTGTCAAGAAATATTTAGGCACCGTCGTGCCCTATACGGACAATTTTTATGCCTGCTTAAATGCCGCGGTATTTACCGATGGTTCGTTTTGTTACATCCCACCGAATACACGTTGTCCGATGGAATTATCGACCTATTTTCGAATTAATGCCGCGAATACGGGTCAATTTGAACGCACCTTAATTATTGCAGATGCGAAAAGTTACGTCAGTTATTTAGAAGGCTGTACGGCGCCGCAACGGGATGAAAATCAATTACATGCCGCTGTGGTTGAGTTAATCGCTTTAGATCATGCCGAAATTAAATATTCTACTGTGCAAAATTGGTATCCTGGCGATAAAGAGGGTAAAGGAGGAATCTACAATTTTGTCACTAAACGTGGCCATTGTCGCGGCGTGCATTCAAAAATTGCTTGGACACAAGTAGAAACCGGTTCAGCGATTACGTGGAAATATCCGAGTGTTATTCTAAAAGGGGATCATTCTGTCGGTGAGTTTTATTCTGTGGCTTTAACCAATCATAAACAGCAAGCCGATACCGGAACTAAGATGATACATATCGGCAAAAATACTAAAAGTACCATTTTGTCGAAAGGCATCAGTGCAGGTCATGGTCAAAACAGTTATCGTGGCTTAGTTAAAATCACTGAAACGGCTGATAATGCGCGTAATTATACCCAGTGCGATTCCCTCTTGATGGGTGGAGATTGCAAAGCGCATACCTTCCCAAGTATCGAAGTTAAAAACCAAAGCGCACAAATAGAACATGAAGCCTCGGCTTCAAAAATTAGCGAAGATCAATTGTTTTATTGTTTACAACGCGGCCTCGAGCGTGAAGAAGCGCTTTCACTCATCGTCAACGGCTTTTGTAAAGCAGTATTTAAAGAGTTACCCATGGAATTTGCGGTCGAAGCCCAGAAATTACTGGGTTTAAGTTTGGAAGGATGTGTCGGTTAAGCGCGCATTCTAAAGAGCACTGCCCTACATTATTTACTTAAAATGAAGAAAAACATGTTAACGATTAAAAATTTACACGCCGAAATTGATAGCAAAAAAATATTACGTGGAATTAATCTGTATGTAAAACCCGGTGAAATACACGCCATTATGGGACCTAATGGTTCGGGTAAAAGTACCTTAGCTAATGTTTTAGCAGGACGGGGTCATTACACCTTATCGCAAGGTGAAATCCGCTATCTCGATCACGATCTCACCTGTTTAACACCCGAACTGCGCGCGCGCGCTGGATTATTTCTCGCGTTTCAATATCCTGTTGAAATTCCTGGAGTCAGTAATGTTTACTTACTCAAAGCTTCGTTAAACGCGATTCGCAAAGCACGTGGTGATACCGAGCTCGATGCCATGGATTTCTTAAAGCTGATTAAAGAAAAACTCAAACTGGTCGAAATGGATCAAGATTTTCTGTATCGATCAGTCAATGTGGGTTTTTCCGGTGGTGAGAAAAAGCGCAATGAAATCTTACAAATGGCGCTATTAGAACCTAAATTAGCGATTTTAGATGAAACCGACTCCGGTTTAGATATCGACGCCTTAAAAATCATTGCACACGGTGTCAATCATCTACGATCACCCGAACGCGCCACAGTATTGATTACACATTATCAGCGTTTACTCAATTATATTAAACCTGATTATGTCCATATACTGGCGGGTGGGAAAATTATTCATTCCGGCGATTTTTCTTTAGCGCACACTTTAGAAAAAGAAGGTTATACCCCTTTTTTACAAGAAATACCGTTGGTGTAAAACATGTCAAACAATAAAACAATCCATGATGTAAACACCCTCGTTCATTACGATCGCGAATATCAACGCTTAGAAAAAAAATTATTAGGCCACAATCCAGACTATTTTAAACAATTACGACGAACAGCATTCGAGAAGTTTTCAACACTGGGTTTTCCTAGTAAAAAACAGGCTGACTGGAAATACACTTCATTAACCCGCTTACGTCAAACGCCTTATTCTTTAGCGGAAGCAACAAACTGTAATATGCTTAACGCGATCGAAACCTCTTCGAGTCAGTTTCGCTTAGTGTTCGTCAATGGTTTTTTTTCAGCGCATCTCTCCACTATCGCGGTATTACCCGATACGTGTAAGATAGTGAATTTAAGCGCTCTGCTGGATCAAGAACCCGAACAATTTCATACCCTTTGGCAAACGAATGAAATGTCAGAGCGCAATAGCTTTACACAGCTTAACACCGCGTTTATGCAAGAGGGTGTCTATATTTATTTAGCCGCCAATACACATTTAGATTCACCAATAGAAATCCTATTTATCAATACCGATGAAACACCGCATCGTTTGATAACATTACGAAATATCATTATCGCTGAAGAAAACAGTCAAGCAACGCTTATCGAAAAATACATCGATAAAACCCCCGAAAATAACACGCATTATTTTCTCAACAGCGTGACCGAATGTCATTTAGCAACGCATAGCCGTATTGAACATTACAAGTTAATAACCGAAGCAAAACAAGCACAACATGTCAGTCATCTTTATGTCAATCAACAAAAAAATAGTCAATTTTCAGCGTATTCTTTAGCCTTAAGTGGCGCCTTAATTCGTAGTGATGTCACCGTTAGATTATTAGCTCAGCAAGCTCACTGCCGACTTAAAGGTCTTTATTATGCCCAAAACCAACAACAAGTCGATCATTGTACCGTCATCGAGCACGTCAGTCCGGATACGCACAGCGAAGAATTTTATAAAGGGATCATCAATGATCGTGCACGTGCAACATTTAATGGTAAACTGATCGTGCGTGAACAAGCCAGCCTATCGAAAGCGAAACAACTGAATAAAAATTTATTATTATCTGCACAGGCTGAAGTCAATAGCAAACCGCAACTCGAGATATTTACGGATGATATTCAATGCACACACGGTGCCAGTATCGGTCAGCTCGATAAAGATGCTTTATTTTATTTACGTGCCCGCGGATTAACGCTAACCGAAGCCACTGACTTACTGATTAAAGCCTTTATCCAAGATATTATTGAACAAATGCCCTTGTTTAAAGATGTTGTTTTATCCCAACCTATTAATAACACACATGAAAACGTTTGATATAAAAAAAATAAGGCATGATTTTCCTATTTTGCAACAAAAAATAAAAGGGAGACCTTTAATTTATCTTGACAATGCCGCGAGCACGCAAAAACCTTATTCGGTCATCGAACGATTAGACCATTTTTATCGCCATGAAAACAGTAATGTGCATCGTGGTATTCATACGTTGAGCGAAATTGCTACGGAAGAATTTGAACAAAGCCGCGAGAAAATTCGACAGTTTATTCAGGCAAAATCCTTTGCGGAAATAGTATTTGTCCGTGGTACAACCGAAGCCATTAATTTAGTGGCACAAACCTATGGTTCCAGCCAAATCAAAGCAGGTGATGAAATTATCATTTCACATATGGAACATCACGCAAATATTGTTCCTTGGCAGATTTTATGTGAAAAAACCGGTGCCCAACTTAAAGTGATCCCAATTAATGATGCCGGTGAGTTGATCCTAGAAGAATATCAACGTTTACTGAATCCAAAAACAAAATTAGTCGCTATTTGTCATATTTCAAATACATTAGGAACGATTAATCCCATTAAACAAATGATTCAGTGGGCCCATGCAAATAGTCCAAAAACCAAAATATTGATTGATGGTGCACAGGCGGTAGCGCACCAAAAAATTGATGTGCACGCTTTAGATTGCGACTTTTATGCGTTTTCCGGTCATAAATTATTTGGACCAACCGGTATTGGTGTTTTATACGGTAAGCAAGAATTATTAGCGAGTCTGCCACCCTATCAAGGAGGCGGTAGCATGATCACCGAAGTGAACCTCGAAAAAAGTCACTATCGTGAACCCCCGTATAAATTTGAAGCCGGCACACCCCATATTGCCGGTGCCATCGGTTTAGGCGCTGCCATCGATTATCTTAATCAACTCGATTTTGATGCGATAAACGCACATGAACAACAATTACTTCATTATGCAACAGCGGCCTTGCTCAACATTAAAGGTTTACATTTGATCGGTGCCGCTAAAGAAAAAGCCGCTATTTTAAATTTTACAGTCAGCGACTCACACGGTAGACGCGTTCACGGCCATGATATCAGTGATGTATTAAATGCCGAAGCGGGTGTAGCGGTACGTGCAGGTCAACATTGCACCATGCCCTTAATGCAACACTATAATGTCGATTCAACCGTACGTGCATCGTTAGCTTTCTATAATAATAAAGAAGATATTGATGCCTTAATTGCCGGTTTACAGTCTCTAAAACAATTGTTTAAATAAACATGCTATCCAATTTACGTGAATTATATCAAGAAATGATCCTAGACCATGGACGCAATCCTCGTCATCATCATTTGATGCCGCAAGCCAATCGCCTAGCCCATGGCCACAATCAAATCTGTGGCGATCGTTTAACCGTGTATCTTAAAATAGAGCGAGGTACAATTACAGCGATTAGCTTTCAAGGTTCCGGTTGCGCTATTTCAATGGCATCCGCTTCACTTATGTCAGAAATTTTATCCGGGAAAACACATAAAGAGGCTGAAACCTTATTTGAAACGTTTCACCAACTATTAACCTGTGAATCGGCAACCTCCAAACAATTACACGACCTCGAAAAATTAGCGGTATTTGCAGGGGTTAAAGCATATCCAACGCGTGTTAAATGTGCCACATTAGCTTGGCATACCTTACTCGCTGCTCTAAAACAAAAAAACGAACGGGTTTCTACGGAACTTTAATCCATGACACAGACACTATCACCCTACCCGCTCTCTGACAAAGCCCAAGAGATTTTAAAAAAAACAATTATTGAAGCATTAAAAAGCATTTACGACCCTGAAATACCGGTCAATATCTATGATTTAGGCCTTATCTATCATATTTTTATCGACCCACAAGGTAGGGTAAAGATAGATATGACTTTAACAACACCAGGTTGCCCTGTTGCACAAACCTTTCCCGGCACCGTAGAAAATGTGATCAATCAGGTGACGGGTGTTAGCGAAACACAGGTCGAACTGGTGTGGGATCCTCCTTGGTCGACTGAAACGATGTCGGAAGCCGCCAAATTGCAGTTAGGTATGCTATAAAATCTGATGCGTCTCTGTGTGCTTTGTGCCCGTCAACGCATCGCCTATCACGAGGCCTTTCAAAGGCTCTTTAGATTAGATTTAAAGAAGTAGGTTATTGTTTATTTTTTACACAGACTCTGTAAGATCAGTCCTCTAAACGTGTTCAAAAGCTTTTTCACATATTTTTACACAGCTTCACCACAGAAACTGTGTACAGTATTAATCTGGGTGGTCTCTTAAATTCTCATTGTAGCAATCGCTTCCGATGGATATTTTATTGGATACTCAGAGTATAAAGCTTATTAAAAATCCAACTTGAGCTTTTCTTATAAGGGTTAATTTTCTCCCTGCAGTCCATTGCTTCTTTCATCAGGGTTTAAAGTTTTTTCATTTTTTCTTTTACAGTTATATTTTCCCGTCGGACTCCATAACACCCATTAACCTTTTTAACCCAATCGGTAAATTAAAATTTTTATCTAAAACACCATCAATAGAAAATTCATCGGCACCTAAAACAACATAACTCAAGATAAAAATACTCCACATCACGGGATATTCCCAACCTCCACCGGGTAAGGCCCAAATAAATCCTTTCAAAAAATGATGGCCAATAATGGTTGCGACAATCAGATAGAGTGAAGTACCTATCGCCCCAATACGTGTCAAGAAACCCAAACCTAAAGAAATGACGCCTGCTAATTCGCATAAACCTGAAAGTCGTACAAAAAAAGTCGGATCCACCACATTTAAATGCATAAAGGCATTCACATCCGCTTGAAAGGGTACCTGTCCTGCAAATAATTTTTCAGTACAGTGGGCAATGAGATCAAATCCCACATAAAGTCGGATAAAACTGAGATGCCACTCATAGGCTGTCATTTCAAACAGTTCTTGGGGTTTATTTTGCAAAAAAATAGGTTGCCGTTTAATGTCATGATACGCAATATAAAGAAATAAAGTCACTAAACACAATAAGCTCAGAATCAGAGAGATCATCGCCATAAAACATTTATGTAAACCTAAAATCCGTAGTACCGATAACACACTAAACGTCGCCAACAAAAAGGGAATACAGAGATAACGATACATTAAACAGAGTGAGATGATGCCTAATAAACTAAGTAGGACAATAAAAAAAGTGGGATTAGTCGGAAGATTATGGATTGAAAAAGCGAGAATAGCCAAGCTTAAAAACAGACCTCCGATAGCAATCCCTACTAATGACGAATAGGCTTGTTTAAACATGATATGGAATAGTTCAGACTTGATGTGACACAAAGGAATGAGTAAGGTTACCCGTTTTG
>CAMSHF010000012.1 GCA_947058615.1 uncultured Rickettsiella sp.
TAAGCACGACTGAATAAACGGGTAACTGTCACATTAAGTTTGAACCACTACACATGATAGCTCCTGAAGCGAGTGTCTCAGTTCCGATGTAAACACGCAAAGCGCTTAATCGGTGTATTCAAAGACGGGCTGCAAGTAACGTAGTTTCGGGTTTTGAATCGTTCTGCATTGTGGGCGCCAAAGCGGTTTTCACTCCAGATTTATTAACCCTACAGGCTGCTTCATGAAGTGAAGCTAAATCTAAGCGACTTAAATAGGCGAATACTTTTCTTTTAACGTCGTTATCCAGCGACACTTTTTTTGATTCTGAAGAAAACACCTGATTGTGGAGGATCTCATTGGTTATAAGTTTCTCTATAAGCGCACTTCTATCCCATCCTTTTTTTAAATTTTCCTTAATACTAGTTCCATAACAAGGATGTCTTTCTATAAAATCTGGCTGATTGATTATTCTTTTTATTTCCGCGTGACAGGACAATGTCTGTAGTTTATCTTCATTTCTTATAGTCGGAATATCAAACAGCGTTATTCCTTTAAAAATAACGCTTTTTAAAGATGAAACTTCATCCCAATAACTTGATAACACCTGATTCTCGAATATAACGTTGGGCTTTTTTTCTTTTGGATTTTGAGACAAAACTGCTTCAATCACTCGCTTGGCTAATTCACGAACGCGATGCTGAGCCAAATAAGACCACGTTTCTTCTTTATCGTCAGACGCAAAAAATTTAGCCCCATTCTTTTTTAGAAGATCGGCTGTCCTAGGTTTGTGATAAGCAACGGATAAAAGCAATGGTAATATTTTGTAGTTATCTGGGATATTAAGATCCGCCTGATTCTTTATCAATAAACCCACTATCTGTGTATGACCTGCTTCGCATGCCAAATATAGTGGAGTTTTTCCATGAGACTCTCTTGCATTAATCTCCGCACCTTTTTTTAAAAGAAATTCTGCTACCTTAGACTTACCCTTTTTACAAGCGTGATGCAATGGCGTACGGCTGTACCCATGCGTATCCACTTGATTGAGACTGGCTCCTTTCTTTATAAGTAACTCTACTAGCTCAATATCGCCTCTGGCACAGGCTAAATTCAATGGAGGAACATCGACTTTTCCATCCACGATGCCATCCACATTCGCACCCGCTTCGATGAGAGAAATAGCTGAATCCCGGTCCCCCTTTTCAATAGCGGCACAAAGCTTCTTTTCTAAATGCATAGTACTACCCTTTCATCCCAAAACCGCGTCGGTCTTCTGATTTGATATTCGGTGTAGAATTGTGAAAAACCGAGTCAGCAAGCTTTATCTATTCACGAGCTGATGTAAATACGGCATTAAATCACTGGCTAATAAACCACGTTCACCCTTTAAAACAGCTGCTTGATCCCCTGCTGTCGCATGGACATAAACACCGCATTCTGCGGCTTGCTGTAACGTAAACTGTTGTGCCAAAAGCCCTCCAATCACACCACTTAACACATCACCCATTCCTCCACTGGCCATGCCGGGATTACCGGCTAAACAAATGCGCAGAGAATCATGAGTGCACACTAAACTACCTGCTCCTTTTAATACCACAACCCCCCCATATCTTTTTTGTAGTGCCTTAACTGCTTTAATTCGATTTGTCTGGATAGTTTTTACCGAACTCTCTAATAAACGTGCCGCTTCTCCAGGATGCGGTGTCAAAATCCAATCGGCCGACTGATAGGGCTTTTTCGCCAATAAATTTAACGCATCCGCATCCAATACTTTGGTTTGTGGCGCCTTGAGTAGGGATGTAAATAATTGTTGAGACCAACGGGTTTGACCTAAACCCGGCCCTAGCACGATGACGGTTGCTTTTTTTATGAGTGGTAATAGATCACTGTTAGTTTTAATAGCATGCGCCATAATTTCAGGACGTCCGCTGACGATGGCCGTAACGGATTCTGCTTGGGTCGCCACGCTGACTAAACCGGCACCCACGCGCAACGCGGCTTCTCCGGCTAAACGTGCCGCTCCTGTCAGTCCTCGATGACCGCCAACTATCAGCACGTGACCAAAGAGTCCTTTATGTGCCTCTTGAGGTCGTGGTGTTAAGCGTTCTCTAAACTCATCACATTGTATGCTGACCGGTTGTATCACTTCATTGATCCTTAAGTTTAATCCAATTAATTCATAGCTTAGTTCACTTCTAAAGAAATTTTTCTATACTTTAGGAAGTATTATATCGATAAATTGTGCACCGATATTCAGATCACAGTGTGCATCAATCTCTCGAACACCGGTTGGACTGGTGATATTAATTTCTGTCAAATAATCACCAATGATATCTAAACCCACGAATAATAAACCCTTTTCTCGTAAACGAGGGCCGACCTGTTCGCAAATCCAACACTCGCGTTCGGTTAACTTAAGCACCTGACCTTTTCCTCCTACCGCCAAATTAGCGCGTGTTTCACCGGGCGGTGCAAATCGCGCCAAGGCGTAAGGGACCGGTTTGCCATTGATTAGAATAATGCGTTTATCGCCATCACGCACTTCCGGAATATAGCGCTGTACCATCATATAAGCTTGATTATTAGCCGTTAAGGTTTCGAAGATGACATTGTTATTGGGATCACCTGCGCGTAATCGAAATACCGAACGACCGCCCATTCCATTCAGTGGCTTCGCAATGATATCTTGATATTTTTGCAGAAATTCCCGCGCCGTATGAACAGTGGATGTCACTAAAGTGGGAGGGTAACATTCTGGAAAATCTAACGTAAATAACTTCTCATTAAAATCACGCAAACTTTGTGGATGATTCACAATGAGCACGCCTTGCTGTTCGACTTTATCAAGCAATTGAGTTATGTAAATGTAATGCATATCGATCGGTGGATCCTTACGCATCAAGATCACGGATAAACTTTCAAGTGGTGCTATCTTTTCCTTACCCCATGTAAACCAATTTTTTGTATCATCCTTTACTTTTAATTGACGCATACGCGCATAGGGCTTATCGTTAACACAAAAAAGATCATACGCTTCCATATACAAAATAGGCCATTGACGCTGCTGTACCGCTAACAAAAGTGCCAATGTCGTGTCCTTTTTAGGATTAATCTCGTCAATGGGATCCATAATCACGCCCAGTGGCTTCCGCATTGTTTACTCCTTTTTTTTCAAAATTTCGGCTTGCTCACGCGCTGCAGCCAATAAAGCCAGGCGTGCTATCACACCATAAACATAAAATCGATTGGCACATTTCCCCTGCCTACTTTGATCGGGAATATTACACGCTTGTACAAAAGGTAAAGGCTCAAACTGCATACCGGGTGCATTCAGATTATCACTGACACCGCGACCGGTGTGAACACGATAAAATCCACCGATAACATACTGGCCAAGCATATACACCACCGGCTCTGCAACCGCATTATTCCAAGTTTCAAAGGTGTAAACCCCTTCTTGAATGATCACCTGATCGATGGCTCGACTCCCCTTGGAAACCATCATATCACTGCGCTTTTTTCGGTTCAGCTGTTGAATTTCTTCCGCTTCTCGGATAGATAACACACCCATCCCATAACTACCCGAATCAGCTTTAATCACAACATAAGGTTTTTCTTTAATCTGATATTCTGCATATTTTTTGGCAGTAGCTTGTAATATTTGTCGGCTTTTTTCCAGCAGGCAAGCTTCACCTTCACGTTGCATAAAATCGACGCCACTACACTGTGAAAAATACGGCGTAATCAGCCAAGGATCTAAATTAAGCAATTCAGAAAATTCTTTTGTCACCCGTTCATAATGAGAGAAATGATAGGATTTTAAACGATGATGCCAACCCAAGTTGACATTCGGTAAAATCATTTGGCTGATTCCCTGTAATATTTCAGGAATACCATTGGCTAAGTCATTATTTAATAGGATAAAACACGGTAAAAACGCATTGACTTTGATTCGATTCCCTTGACGTTGAATCGATTCTAATTTTATTCGGCCACCAGATTCTAATGTGATTTCTTTTGATACACCAATATCTTCTAATAGCGATCCGACTCTGACCTCAAAACCGGCTTTACGTAAAATATCTTGTAAAATATAAAGATTTTCGAAATAAAAATTATTTCGTGTATGATTTTCTGGAATTAACAAAATACGTAAACAGCCTGGAACCAGACGTTCTAAGGTTTCTTGTGCGGCTTGTACCGCCAACGGAATAAAGGCTTCACTCAGATTATTAAATCCCGCCGGGAATAAGTTGGTGTCTACAGGTGCTAATTTAAATCCTGCATTACGTAAATCAACTGAAGAATAAAAAGGAGCCGGTGTTTTACGCCATTGCACACGTAACCAATTTTCAATTACCGATTGTGCCGCGAGTATGTGTTCTTCTAGGCGATGGAGAGGTTCCAAGCAGTGGGATGCCAAACATGGAATTTCATATCGATTCTCTGATGATTCTGTCATCGAGTTACCCCCAAAAGAAAAAGAACTTTTTTAGCTATCTTAACTAAACGAATAAAAAAGTCCTATTCTTGAAATGTATTTTAATAAACTTAAACTCTCTTTATTACGGCTTTGAACTGTTGCTCATCAACTCGCGGTGATGTACTAGTAAAAAAAAATCCGACGGACTCTTTTACTTTCCATAAATCAACTAATTTGTTGAAGCTTACTTCCTTTACGGGTAATACAAAAACTTTATTTCCTTCAGAGTAAAGAATCGTAGGCGACCCTTTGCTTTCTATACCATATTGAGATAAAAATTTTTGACCCTTAATTCTAAAATCTTCAAACTCACTCAGATCTAATCGACTTGGAAAGTACAGCTTGCAATCCGAACTTTTATCTAAAAGTTGATCTTTTATTTGCAATACAATCTTTTGGCTAGCAACATCAGCTAATTGAATATTCAGTAAAGCAACTAATTTAGTTAAACCCAATTTTTTTAATGGCAATACAAAAACATTACTTCCTTCTTTGGGATAAAAAAACTTACTTGCTCCAATTTCTACATCATATTGAGAGAAAAATTTTTCGTAACTCGCTCTAGATTCTTCTTCAAATTCACTAATAGTTGATGCCGTTAAAAACAGCTTGTATGAGGTCTTAGAATCATCTTTTAAATAACACGTTTGCTGAAATACTTTTGTTAATAACTCATTAATTTCCGTTATATTCATATTAATGTCCTTTTTGGATAAGAAATTATTGTATAAATTTACAAAGCAGGTATCACTCCTGCCTATTTATTATACACCTGTATTTGATCTTTAATAAATTTTATCTAAATATCATTAATTAAGATGAATTAAAAATTTAATCTCTAAGAACACCCCAATACATAACTTCAAAAAATACATCTAACCCGGTATAGTGGCTTTTTATTCAGCATCTGGTAAGAATGACTTTTTTTCAACGTCTTGTTCGTTTTTTATTCGGAAAACCCCGCAATCCACTTAATCCTAATGCACAACGTAGCATTGCATTAGTGGCTTTTTTAGCCTGGATCGGTCTGGGTGCCGATGGTTTATCATCCTCTTGTTATGGTCCCGCCGAAGCCTTTGTTGCCTTAGGCCCACACTATAATTCGTTAGGTCTGTATATTTCTATTGCAACGATACTGACCGTATTTGTCATTGCATTGGCTTACAACCAGGTTATTACGCTGTTTCCAAGCGGGGGGGGTGGTTATAAGGTCGCCACTCAATTATTAGGACCGCATGCCGGTTTGGTTTCAGGGGCGGCGCTCATTGTTGATTATGTTCTCACGATTAGTATTTCCGTTGCGAGCGGTACTGAAGCATTATTCAGTTTATTACCCCCTAATTGCTTGCATTACAAATTATTGACGGCAGCGTGCATCATTATCTTGCTAATTGTACTGAATCTCCGCGGTATGAAGGAATCCATTAAGGTTTTAATGCCCATTTTCTTAGGTTTTGTTGTCACTCATTTTTTTTTAATTGTTTATGGTGTCTTTGCACATAAAAGCTCTTTACCCGAAGTTTTTTCCAACACAGTAACTAATACACTGAAAATATCACAAGAAACCGGTTGGTTATTTATCATTGCTTTATTACTACGCGCCTATTCATTAGGAAGCGGAACCTATACCGGGATTGAAGCGGTTTCGAACAATGTGAATCGACTCATGGAACCCCGTGTGCAAACCGGTAAATGGACCATGTTTTATATGGCACTTTCCTTAAGTTTCACAGCCGGTGGAATTCTTTTACTGTATTTGTTATGGCATGCACATCCCGTCTATGGCCAAACACTCAATGCCGTGGTATTCCATAAAATTTTAGGCGATTCCGCACTGGCCAAAGCCCTATTAACACTGACCTTATTACTTGAAGCGGGTCTATTATTAGTCGGAGCCAACACGGGATTTTTGGCAGGCCCTAGTGTATTAGCGAATATGTCCATCGATAGTTGGTTACCGAATCGCTTCCGCCATCTCTCGAGTCGTTTAGTGACACAAAACGGTGTGATTGTTTTTGGTATTGCCGCTTTACTTATTCTTTGGATAAGCGGCGGTAAAGTTTCTTGGTTAATCATTCTATACAGTATGAATGTCTTTTTAACCTTCTCACTCTCTATTTTAGGTCTGTGCGTTTACTGGATCACCCGTCGGAGTCAGGCGTCACCGCACTGGTTAGGTCGCTTACTTTTCTCGGCTTTTGCCTTTCTGGTGACTTTTAGCATTTTGATTATCACGTTGATATCCAAATTTACGTACGGTGGTTGGGTAACGGTATTGATCACCAGTTTTGTTATTTTAATTTGTTTATTAGTTAAAAAACACTATACCCTAGTTTTTAAGAAACTTCATGACATGGATTTATTAATGACAAGTACACCACTAAAAACACCGACAGTGGTTCCACGTTTACAACCCAAAGAAGCCACGGCCGTCATTATGGTCGGGAAACATCGAGGTATCGGTTTACACAATCTATTATGGGTACTGCGCATGTTCCCGAACCATTTTAAAAATTTTGTGTTTGTTAATATCGGGATTGTCGACGTCGAAAGCTTTAGTGCCAAAAAAGAATTAACTACAATGCAAAAAGAGACGAACCAGATGTTAGATTATTTTGTCACTTATTGCCAAGAACAAGGTTTAGCGGCAAAAGGGTACACGGCTTACGGCACTGATCCGGCTGAAAAATTAACGCTTTTATCTAAAAAGATAATCAAAGAATTTCCTTATTCCATCTTCTTTGCCAGTAAGCTCATCTTTAGTAAAGACAATTGGATCAATCGATTACTACATAATGAAACGGCTGTCATGTTACAGCGCCGTTTACATCTACTCGGGGTACAACTCGTTATTTTACCGATGAAGATCGATTAACATGCTAAAAAGTTCGTCTCCAGAAAAAACATTAACCCATATTTTACAACATGACCCAGAAAGTGTATTGGCCTTTATTCAAAATAAGATTCTGCAGATAACCAAATTAAATCAGATCTGGCAGGCTGAAATCTCTCTGGACCTTGCTGCACACAGTCGAGTGGCTAATTTTCGTGAAGGTCTTTTAATTATTGAATGTGCCAGTGCGGCTTGGGCGACACGTTTACGCTATCTACTGACTGAACTTTCTGAAAAACTCACTAAATACCCTGAGCTGCGTGATTTAACACACATTCAATGGAATATCCAACCGCACTTTCATACACATTCTCCTAAACCCCGTCGTACCACCGCTCCGGCATTATCATCAACCAGTGCACAATTATTAAAAAATGCAGCGCATCATATCAAGCTGAAATCATTACAAGAAGCTTTATTACGGATTGCTCAGCATGGGCACTAACCCTACGCGGTTAATACGGCAATCTTCAGCTTGCTTTTTGAAAAATAAATAAAATTAGTTAAACGAGAATTATAAACTTCCTTCTTCTTCTGACCATCCTGCCTTTACCTTGACCCAGAGCGCTAAAAAAACCTTTTTTCCAAAACAGGTTTCCAACTGTATTCTCGCCTCAGTCCCCACTTTTTTAAGCAATTCACCTTTTTTACCAATAATAATCGCCTTTTGACTGGATCGTTCGGTCCAAATGATAGCAGAGATTTTGATGATTCGTTTTTGTTCTACTAATTGCTCAATACTCACTGTTAACCAATAAGGGAGTTCTTCATGTAAATGACGCATCAATTTTTCACGAATAAATTCAGCCGCTAGAAAACGCTGGCTGCGATCCGTGGATACTTCGGGAGGATAAACAAATTCAGCCGCCGGTAGCGCATCGGCGATGACCTTTTCTAATTCATCGATATTTTTTCCCTTTTGCCCTGAAACCGGAACGATCGCTAAAAAATTCATCTTTTCTTGGCAGGATTGTAAGAAAGGTAATAAACGATGGGTATTTTTTATTTTATCGATTTTATTAACAATTAAGATTACCGGGTGTTTTTGATGTTTTAATCGATCTAAAATAGCCTCTTCCTCTGCAGTCCAACGATTCGCTTCGATAACAAAACCAATCATATCCACATCGATTAAGGCATTGACTGCCGATCGAACCAGTGCACGATTTAAACGTCGTTGTGTATTTTGGTGTATACCCGGTGTGTCAATATAAATAAATTGGGTTTGTCCTTCGGTTTTAATTCCTAAGATTTGGTGCCGAGTTGTCTGCGGTTTCGGTGAGGTAATCGTTAATTTTTCACCTAAAATTTTATTCAGTAATGTTGATTTACCGACATTGGGACGTCCGACGATGGCGATGGTACCGCAATGGGTTTCTGGATTTTTCATATTATTACGCTTCGCATTTGAATTTTTTTATCCTGATAAGCTTGCTTTAAGTAATTTTTAATTCTGCTAAAATTTTTTCTGCGGCTTTTTGCTCAGCGCGACGTCGGCTACTACCTATCCCTACCGCTTTATTAGGCAAGCCATGTAATTGACATTCCACTTTAAAGGATTGATGATGCGCCGGTCCTTCTAAAGCTAAAATAGTATAGATAGGTAAAGGTAATTTTTTTGCTTGTAAATATTCTTGTAAGCGAGTCTTTGGGTCTTTAAGCTCAGGAATGGTTTCAACATTTTCCAAGCGATTTTGATACCAACGCAGTATACAATCTTCACAGACTTGAAAACCACCATCAAGATAAATAGCGCCGACCACAGCCTCCATACCATCGGCTAAAATAGACTTACGTTGTGCCCCTCCTGTTTTCAATTCTCCAGCGCCCAAACGTAAATATTTTCCTAAATTAAATTCTTGCGCAAGATCAGTTAAGGTTTCACCGCGTACTAAACTCGCACGCAAACGACTTAGCTCGCCTTCCCGTGCTTTTATATTCTGACGAAATAAAGCCGCGGCTATGACGAAATTAAGTACAGCGTCACCTAAATATTCTAAGCGTTCATTATTTTTATTGCCTCGAAAACTACGATGACTCAGTGCATCTTCCAAGAGTTCAGGATTTTTAAATCGATAATTTAATTTTTCACATAAGCTGACTATTTCTGCTCTCACACTGACCCCTTCAAAATAAAACCTCTCGATTTATTTAGTGGATACGTAATCCTAATCGTTGCCAACGAACTCGATGATGCTTATTATCCCAACTAAAAAATACCCACATCGCCTTACCTATCAGATCTTTTTCAGGAACAAAGCCCCAATAGCGGCTATCTAAGCTATTATCTCGATTATCTCCCATCACAAAATAATTTCCTTGCGGTACCGTTATTGAAAAATCAGTCGCGGGCTGATCAGAACGTAAATAAATTTCATGTTGTACGCCTAACAAATTTTCACGGTAGAGTAATACGGGCCATTTTTCATCCGCCGCACCTTCATCCATTTGCTCCCCTAAGAAGGTTTGGGATGCCAACTGACCATTGATGGTCAGCACTTTATTCTTAGAGGTAATCACATCGCCGGGTAAACCAATGACCCGTTTAATAAAATAAATAGAGGGATCTTTGGGCCATAAAAACACGATGATATCCCCCCGTTTTGGTTCACCCGTGGAAATAATTTTTTTATGTATTACAGGCAAACGGATGCCATAACTAAACTTATTGGCAAGAATAAAGTCACCTATTAAAAGATCAGGTTTTTCCGATCCCGAAGGAATTCGGAAAGGTTCAGCCAAAAAGGAACGTAATAATAAAACCAAAAGTAGAACGGGAAAAAAAGAACGCGCGTATTCGATAAGTACCGAAGGATGAGCAGTTTTTTTTTGTCGTCGAATAGGCGCAAAGATCAAAATATCCAACAAAGTAATAGCACCTGAAATGACAACCGCCATCGTCAAAAAAAATTCAAAATTAAAACTCATGAGTATTTCTCAATTTAAGGATTATTTCTTCTCTAGCTGCAAGACCGCTAAAAAAGCTTGTTGCGGTATCTCCACGCGCCCTACTTGCTTCATACGCTTTTTGCCCGCTTTTTGTTTTTCTAATAATTTTTTCTTACGAGAAACATCACCACCGTAACACTTTGCAATGACATTTTTACGTAAGGCCTTAACGGTTTCCCGCGCAATAATATGTCCCCCTATGGCCGCTTGCAATGCCACTTCAAACATCTGCCGAGGAATGAGTTCTTTAAGCCTGGAAACCAATTGACGCCCCCGGTATTGAGATTGACTACGGTGCACCACTAAAGCGAGTGCATCGACTTTATCACCATTAATTAGAATATCCAATTTAACCAAATCGGCTTCCTGAAAGCGAATGAAATGATAATCCAAAGAGGCATAACCACGACTTAACGATTTTAAACGGTCAAAAAAATCCAAAACGACCTCGCTCATGGGTAACTCATAAGCGATTGAGATTTGTTTCCCTGTATAAAGTAATTGAGTTTGCACACCTCGACGCTCATTACAAAGCGTGATAACCGCACCTAAATACGTTTGTGGCACTAATATATTGGCCAAAACAATCGGTTCACGCATGACCGCAATCAAATTGGCAACCGGCAGATCCGCCGGATTATCGACATGCAAAGTTTCTCCTCGTGTTGTCACAATCTCATAAACTACCGTAGGCGCCGTGGTAATCAAATCGAGATCATATTCTCTCTCCAAACGCTCTTGGACTATCTCCATATGAAGCAAGCCAAGAAACCCACAACGAAAGCCAAACCCTAAGGCCTCCGAGGTTTCAGGCTCATAATACAGGGATGAATCGTTTAAACTGAGTTTTTCTAATGCATCGCGAAAATGAGTAAATTCTTCGGTATTGACTGGAAATAAGCCTGCAAATACCTGAGGATGAACCCGTTTAAATCCGGGTAAAGGTTGAGCCGCAGGCTTTGCCGTATGCGTTAACGTATCACCGACCGGTGCCCCATGAATATCCTTCACTCCCGCAACGACAAAACCCACTTCACCGGCAGTTAATGTATTCAATGCTTGTCGTTTAGGCGTAAAAATCCCACATTTATCAATAAGATAACTACGTCCCGTGGACATCACTTGGATCTTATCACCCACTTTAAGGCGGCCATTTTTAATGCGCACTAAAGAAACAACACCTAAATAAGCATCAAACCAAGAATCAACAATCAACGCTTGCAACGGCTGTTGCGGATCACCCTGCGGCGGAGGAATAGTCTGTATCAATCTTTCTAGGAGTTCCAAAATACCTATTCCTTGTTTGGCACTGACTCTAACCGCATCCTTTGCGGGTATGCCGATAATCTCTTCAATCTCTTGAATGACGTTTTCAGGATCAGCTTGGGACAGATCAATTTTATTTAATACGGGCAAAACCTCTAAGCCTTGTTCAACTGCGGTGTAACAAACGGCTACAGTTTGCGCTTCAACACCTTGAGCGGCATCCACCACTAATAATGCACCTTCACAAGCGGCTAAAGAACGTGAAACCTCGTAGGAAAAATCAACGTGTCCCGGCGTATCGATGAAATTCAATTGATAACGCTGACCATCGCGCGCCGTATAATGCAGTGTCACGCTTTGTGCTTTAATAGTAATCCCGCGTTCACGTTCGAGCTCCATGGAGTCAAGGACTTGTGCGGACATTTCCCTTTCTGATAAGCCTCCACAAACCTGTATTAACCTATCGGCCAAGGTCGACTTTCCGTGATCAATATGGGCAATAATAGAAAAATTACGAATATTCTGCATGAGGGTATTTATTGTATCTAAACAAGAAGCGAAAGAGTATAACGGATTTTAATGCACAGCAATCAATTATTAACACGCGCTGCAGATAATAAATAGTTTTCGCTTATAGCACCCTGAAATGCCGCAACACAGGCAAAAATTCTAGTGCGAAGAGTATACTCGCAGCAATGGGATTTTTGGCAAGGCGCCGTGAAAATGAGCAACCGGAGTGTATGTAAGATACATGAGGATTGCGAGTTGAGCGGCAACACAGGCAAAAATTCTAGTGCGAAGAGTAACTCATTTTTGTAAACGTTGCTGTAACCATTGCGTTATATCCATAATCTCTTGCGGACAAACACTATGGCCTATCGGATAACGATTAAACTGAACAGGATAAGCTAATTTTTTCAGACAATGATAAGAAAACTCACCCAATGCCGGTACAACAACATTATCTTCGTCGCCATGCGCCATAAAAATAGGTGTTGTTTTATTGGCATCACTGGCTTCTTTTGCTAAAAAATGATGTAACGGTAAATAAGTTGACAAGGCTAAAATCCCTGCCAACGTATGTGGGAAACGCAAAGCCGTATACAAAGCCATGGCCCCTCCTTGAGAAAAACCTGCGAGAACAATTCGACTCGCCGGTATACCTCGTGCCACTTCTTTTTGTATCAACTCAAATAAACTTTGTGCTGCTGCACGAATACCCACTTCGTCTTCAGGTGCGCCAAAAGTAAGACCATGAATATCATACCAAGCCGGCATTTCGACTCCGCCATTTAAACTAATGGGTCTAACCGGCGCATGGGGGAAAACAAAGCGAAAGCCTGTACTTAACGCCACCGCTCTTGCCATATTGGCCGAATCATGACCACTGGCTCCCAAGCCATGCAAGCAAATAATACTGGCTGAAGGAGACTGAATCGGATTAAATTCTAAAAAATCTAATGACTTTGGTTTTTCCATTGTTAACCTCACAAAAATTAAGACGGGTTTTGCTAAAAATGCCTTGGAAAAAATCACTTATATTTTCAGTATATACTGCCCCCTAATTTTTTTAAATTTTCCTAATTGGATTTTTTATGAACAGTTTATTTTTTAGCATACCTGCTTCAATAGTGTATAAGTTGGTTGGCTAGCCTCCTTAAGATTGGGTATACTGCTTTTATGGCTTTAGTAAAAAATCTATTTTTTTTATCTATTACACAATTCAACTCAAAAAAATCAATTTCATTCTATCCTTACGCTTTATGCAAAAAAAAATCCATCGGTATATGCTTTATTTAGGTTTACTTTTCCTAACCGGTTGTGGACAAATGGGTCCTTTGTATTTACCTGAACAGAAACCTCCGGTTTATGTTCCCCCCCATCCTTTATCTAAGTCTTTCTAATGTCTTTTCATTATTCCGATCGACTATTGCATGTAGAAAATATTCCAATCACAACTATTTTGACGAAATATGGTTCGCCTTGTTATCTCTATTCACAAGCTATTCTATTTAAACAATGGAACCTATTTAAACAACTATTAAAAAATTCACAGATTTGCTATGCCGTTAAAGCGAATTCTAATCTTGCCATTTTAGCTCGCTTAGCTCAATGGGGAGCAGGTTTTGATATCGTATCAGGCGGAGAGCTTGCGCGCATCATCCACGCAGGAGGAGATACTAAAAAAGTGGTATTTTCGGGTGTAGGTAAAACTACTGAAGAAATCCAGATGGCTTTAGAAAAAGATATCGGTTGTTTCAATGTCGAATCACAAGCCGAATTACTTCGAATTGAAACCCTTGCAAAAAAGAACCGAAAATCAGCAAATATTGCCATACGTATCAATCCTAATATCGATGTAAAAACCCACCCCTATATCACAACCGGTTTAAAAGAAAGCAAATTCGGCCTGAGTCATAATGAGGCCTTACCGCTTTATCGCTATGCAGCAAAGTCTAAACATTTAAAAATTCAGGGTATTAGCTGTCACTTAGGTTCACAACTCACTGAATTAGATCCTTTTTTACTTGCCCTTGATCAGCTATTAAACCTTGCTGAACAATTAGAAAAAGAAAATATTTTATTAAAAACGATTAATTTAGGAGGCGGTTTAGGGGTGGCTTCCCAATCAGAAAAAGCGCTGACTCCGCAAGAATACTGTCAGCAAATTTTAGCCGCTTTGGAAAAGAGAAAGTCTCAACTCACTTTAATCGTCGAACCCGGCCGCATTATTACCGCGCAAGCCGGTATATTAGTAACACACGTTGAATATCTTAAGTCGAATGGTGATAAAAATTTTGCTATTGTCGATGCAGGAATGAATGATCTCATACGCCCTGCACTTTACCATGCTTATCAAACTATCTTACCGGTAATGCAACGGATTGAACCTGAAAAAAATTATGATATTGTAGGCCCTATCTGTGAAAGCAGTGATTTTCTTGCTAAAAATCGCAAGCTAAGCCTCCAAGCGGGTGATTATTTAGCGATTATGGAGTGTGGCGCCTATGGTTTTTCTATGAGTTCCAACTATAATTCGAGACCGAGACCCGCAGAAATTATGGTCGATAAAAATAAAGTTTACTTAATTCGATCTCGTGAGACCTTAGCCCAATTATGGCAAAACGAAAAAATACCATTTAATTAAAAATTTAAACCGATGCAATGAAAATTGAATTTACTAAGATGCATTTATTAGGAAATGATTTTGTTGTGATTGATTCAATACAGCAAAATTTCAAACCTAATGGTAAATTAATACGGTTATGGGCCAATCGACATCGTGGTATTGGCTTTGATCAATTATTGTTAATAGAAAAATCACAATCGAAGTCTACGCATTTTTATTATCGAATCTTTAATGCGGATGGAAATGAAGTCGCACAATGTGGTAATGGCGCTTTATGCGTCGCAAAATTTTTATTAGATAAACAACTGACTAAAAAAAATCCAATCCATCTGATGACAATCCACACTGCCTTGGAATTAAACAGTAAGGAAAATGGAAAAGTCACTGCCAATTTGGGTTTACCTATTTTTGATCCTGAAAAAATTCCTTTTATAAATAGGCCAACCTCTCCACCACCCATTTATCCCATCGAAACCCCTTTCGGTCGCTTTGATTGCTGTGTGCTATCGTTGGGTAATCCACATTGCGTGATACAAACCAACACGCTAGATGAAGCACCCTTAAAAGATTTAGGGTCCTATTTTAATCATCACCCCTATCCTTATTTTCCGCAAGGATGTAACGTTGAATTTATGAAAATTCGAGACCCAAAACAGATCGATCTGCGTATTTATGAACGCGGTGTCGGAGAAACCCAAGCGTGTGGCAGCGGTGCCTGTGCCGCAGTCATTGCCGGACGCTTATTAAATCGGCTGACTAAAAAAGTCAATGTCAAGCTACCCGGAGGTCTGCTCACAGTAAAGTGGGAAGGCGAAAATTCTCCTGTATTTTTACGCGGCACACCGGTCACCGTTTTTCAAGGCGAAACGGATTAATTACATGAAAAGATAACATCGTTTCAGCCTATCATTTTTTTAGGGTCAACCGCTCGATCAAATTCTTCGGCACTTAAATAACCTAAAGACAAACACGCTTCGCGTAAGCTTGTTTCTTCGTAGAGTGCTTTATGCGCAATTTTAGCGGCTTTATCATAACCGATAATAGGGTTTAAAGCCGTCACTAACATAAGTGAATTTTCAAGAGATTGTTTGATCTTAGTTTGATTAGCTTTTAAACCTTTAACACAAAATTGAGAAAATGACAGGCAGGCGGTGCTTAATAGATCCACGGATTGTAAAAAATTATAGATCATCAAGGGTTTAAATACGTTTAATTCAAAATTACCTTGGCTACCTGCCATGGTAATCGCGGTATCATTGGCAATGACTTGCACACAAACCATCGTCATGGCTTCACATTGTGTAGGGTTTACTTTGCCTGGCATAATTGAAGAACCCGGTTCATTTTCAGGCAGAATAAGCTCGCCTAAACCGGAACGCGGACCGGAACCTAACCAGCGAATGTCATTCGCTAGCTTCATTAACGCAGAGGCTAACGTTTTAAGTGCACCACTGGAAAATACTAAAGCATCGTGCGCTGACAATGCTGAAAACTTATTTTTGGCTGAAACAAAAGGTAATTGGGTTTCTTCTGCAATAATTTTTGCTGTTAATTCGGCAAATTTTGGATGCGCATTTAAGCCGGTACCCACCGCCGTACCACCAATCGCTAACTGATAAAGCCCCGGTAAAGTAAGTTCAATATTTGCCAAAGCCGATTCTAATTGATCCACATACGCTGAAAACTCTTGGCCCAAAGTTAAGGGCACGGCATCTTGTAAATGGGTACGCCCTATTTTAATAATGTCTTTAAATTCATGCACCTTTTCAATTAAAGCCGCATATAACGTTTGGACGGCCGGAATTAACTGTTTAACGAGAGCGAGTACCGCCGCGATATACATTGCCGTCGGAAACGTGTCATTAGAGGATTGTGATTTATTCACATGATCATTCGGATGGATCGGATCTTTACTCCCACGCTTTCCTCCGGCTAACTCGATAGCACGGTTGGCAATCACTTCGTTCACATTCATGTTGGTTTGCGTACCACTACCGGTTTGCCAAACACGTAATGGAAATTCTTGATCCCATCTTCCCGATTTTATTTCTTCGGCCGCTTGCAGGATTAAATCGGCCTTATCTTTGTCTAACAAACCGAGTTCTAAATTAGCTTTTGCCGTGGCTTTTTTCAAAAGAGCCAACGCATGAATAACGGCCAAAGGCATTTGTTCATGGCCGATATTAAAATGGTGCAGACTCCGTTGTGTTTGTGACCCCCAATAATGATTCGCCGGTACTTCAATCGATCCCATACTATCCGTTTCAAGACGCCTTTTCTTTGTGTTTTCTGACATACTCCACCTATAAACAATTGAGCTCAGCAAGTTTAAAATAAGTTGCTCAGAGTATAAGGTTTCTATTATGAATTGGCTAGCTTAAGCAAAATTAAACGCGTAACGATACCTAAACCAAAGGCAATTTTGATTTTTTACCGGCTTGTTCATAAACCCATTTCGGCACTAAATAACCCGGTAATCTTTCGCGTAGCGCAATAAATAACTGTTTTGCTTTCTCTTCAGGCACCACAAAATGGGCGGCCCCTTGAACCTTATCCAATAAATGCAAATAATAAGGTAAAATTCCACACTCAAACAAACGTTGGCTCAAATTCATTAAGGCCTCAACCGTATCATTGACACCTTTTAACAAGACGGATTGATTTAACATCTGTACTTTTTTATGGCGTAATTGTTCCATCGCCTGTTTGACTGAATCATCCAATTCATTGGCATGGTTACTGTGCGTCACTAAAACCGGCTGCAAACGTATTGAACTAAACCAATGGATAAACTCCGGCGTGATACGCTCGGGTAGCACAATAGGTAAACGTGAATGGATACGTAAAATCTTTACATGCATTATATTGGCCAGATCGTGAACACATCGATCTAAATAGTGATCCTCTGCAAGTAAAGGATCACCGCCACTTAAAATGACTTCATTGATTGAAGTATCCGCTTGGATATAGGCTAAAATTCGCTGCCATGACGTACCCCCCGCTCTATTTTCGGCATAAGGAAAATGACGGCGAAAACAATAACGACAGTTTATAGCGCAAGCGCCGCTTATTGTTAATAAGACTCTGCCCGAGTATTTATGTAATAAACCCGGTATTGGATTAGCATCTTGTTCCTGTAAAGGGTCCTTATCAAAGTCGGCCACTCTGATTTTCTCAGCGGCTAAAGGAAGGACTTGTTGTAATAAGGGATCAGCCCAATTGCCTTTTTCCATCTTTTTCACAAAATTTCTTGGAACGCGCAATGGAAATAATTTAGCTACTCGCTGTGCGGCAGGTAATAAATTGGGGTTCAGTGCTAATTGATCTAATAATTCTTCCGGATCAGTAATCGCCTCTTTAAGTAAGGTCTGCCATTTTTTTCGCATATTATTATCAACAAAACATTATTTCGATTTATTATTCAATAACAAACCCTGTCATTTTACAAGGATTATGAGCAAGTTGTTTCTACCCCATTAAAAGTACAAACGGTATCAAAAAATCCTATATTCGGCCCGACTGTTAAATTGGAATTAATAGGCCTTCCCGTCACGGATAGTTCCCCTAATTCCATGTTTATTTCCCCTCCTACTGAAAGCAATCCTATAGCACCACTGTTTGGATTAACTAGTGAATTAACTACAAATAGGCTTGTTTCTACCAAATTCGCCGATGATGACGCATCTACTTGGACGCCAATTGCAGATAGACTCAATGCGTTACCCGTCACACTGATTGTGCTATTGCTAACCATTGCCGTAGAATTGTCGGACAAGTCAAAACCTAGACTATCCGAACCACTCACATTAAGCACACTGGACTGCATGATTAGCTCGGTCGTTTGTGCGTCCACGCCCAAAAATGACGCATTAATCGTGGTATTATTAAGCACAAGGCGCGCATTCAACAAGACTAATCCTTTATTATAGGGGTTACTGGTACTACCAATTTGACTATTGTTAATGGTTATGTTTTGGCCGCCCGTGCTTGATATACCGTTAATTGTACCACCTAAACTATTATTCAGAATAACGCCTTCTAACGTATTATTACCATTTAAAATAAAGGCGCCATTAAATGTAGAGCGTGAAGCCCCCGTT
>CAMSHF010000013.1 GCA_947058615.1 uncultured Rickettsiella sp.
GCACGACTGAATAAACGGGTAACTGTCACATTAAGTTTGAACCACTACACATTAATTTATCCTATAGTGGTTCTGATAGTGGCAGGACTCGTTTTTATTGCTTTATTAATGGAGGTTGTTCCTCAGTTTGAACAATTTTTCTCAGACGTGGGAGCGCAATTACCCTTCATAACACAATTGATCATTTCTTTATCTAAACATATAGGGTTAATCAGCATCACTATCGGATTGTTTTTTTTGACAGCAGGTAGTTTTTGTGTTTTTTTACGAAAAAAATATCCAATTATAAATAATAAAGTTGACAGTTATTATTTAAAAATACCTTTTTTTAATCGAATTATCTCAGAAATTATTATAGTTCGTATTACACGTGCTTTAGCTACAGGTTTATCAGCGGGCTTACCTTTAATTGAGGCTTTACAGCTTATTTCTGAAATAGCTGGAAATTTTGTTTATAAATCAGCCATTTTAACTAGCTGTGAACATATACGTGAAGGAGAGTGTTTTTATCAAGCTTTTTCTAAACAAAAAATTTTTCCGATTGATTTGTTACAGCTTATTAAAATTGGAGAAATTGCTAATTGTTTAAGTGAAATATTAAATAATGCTGCGGATTTATATGAAGAAAAAATGAATGATTTTACTGAAAATTTATTAGTATTATTAGAACCGGTATTAATTGTTATTTTAGGTTTAATGGTCGCTTGTTTGCTTATAGCAATGTATTTGCCTATCTTTAAATTAGGAAGTGTTATTTAAATGGAATATTTTTTAATAAGTAGTATTACTCTTTTTTTAATTTTGTTAGGTAGTTTTTTTACAGTACTAATCTACCGTTTACCGTTAATATTAAAAAGACAATGGATTAAGGATTCAGAATTTTTTTTAAATCAGAAAAATTTGATTCTTTTCCCTAAAAAAGATTTTAATATTTTTTTACCTTTCTCACATTGTCCCAATTGTCTTCAGCATTTAACTATAATCCAAAAGATTCCATTATTCAGCTATTTTTTCTTAAAAAGAAAATGTGCTTATTGCCAGGTTAGTATTTCTTTCTGTTATCCACTTATTGAGATTTTAACTTTAATAAGCTCGCTTATCGTTATTGAACGATTTGGGATGAATTTACAAGGTTTAGCCGCATTAATTTTAACTTGGGGTCTGTTGGTTTTAGCGTTTATTGATTTCAAGCATCAACTATTACCTGATATTATAATTTTTCCATTATTATGGTGTGGTTTAATCTCAAGTATCTGTAAATTTTTTGTTTCTTCAGAAGCAGCTATTTTGGGCGCTTGTTTAGCTTATCTTTTTCTTTATCTATTAGCTAAGTGTTATCAATTATTAACTAAAGTCGAACCCATGGGGGAAGGAGATTTCAAATGTTTTGCTTTATTAGGAGCTTGGCTAGGTATAAAAGCTTTACCTTGTATTTTGCTTATAGCAACTGTTACAGGCTCATTGGTTGGCGTTGTGTGCTATCTATACGATAAAAACAGTTTACGAGAAGGTATCGCTTTCGGTCCTTATTTGGCTTTGTCAGGTTGGATTATTCTAATAAGTCAAGCTTATCTATAGAGCCGCAAAAGTGGATATATATCGTGCAGTGGTTATAGGACTCCAATAAAAGTAAAGTGACATTTACTTTTTATCTTCCGTAATTCATCGTATTATGAACTTTAAGATAAAATTTAATTTTTAACCATAAATGAAAATCATATGTCTATAAAATCATCTAATTTTAATTTTGATTCTTCTATTGCTATCCTCGGTGCGGGTGCTTGGGGAAGTGCCTTAGCTATACATTTGGCGCGCAAACAACAAGAGGTGCGTTTATGGGCCTATGAGCAAAAACAAGTAGCAGAAATCAATGCTAAAAGAACGAATGACCGCTATTTACCAGGCATTATTTTCCCTTCTAATATTATTTGTTCTCATGATTATCAAGCGGTTATTGCAACCACAAGTGATATTTTAATTGCTGTCCCTAGTATTGTTTTTCAATCAAATTTAAAAAAAATCAAGCCATTTTTGAAAGAAAATCAACGATTACTATGGGCAACTAAGGGCTTAGATTCAGAAAAACATCAGTTATTGAATGAAGTGGTTAATGATGTTTTAGGGCCTAAAGAAATAGCGATATTATCAGGACCTAGTTTTGCCAAGGAAGTTGCTATGGAATTGCCTACAGCTGTCTGTATTGCATCCGAAAATTATCATTTTGCAAAGGATTTACAGTTAAGATTCCAAACAAAAAATTTTCGTGTGGAGATTACTCAAGATATTATAGGCGTAGAACTTGGCGGTGCGATGAAAAATATATTGGCCATTGCTGTGGGTATAACAGAAGGTTTAGGGTATGGTGCCAATGCCAAAGCCGCGGTGATTACTTCTGGTTTGTCTGAGATGATTAAATTAGGTTTAGCGTTGGGTGCGAAGCAAGAGACTTTTTTGGGACTCTCGGGTCTTGGGGATCTTGTATTAACTTGCACAGATAATCAATCACGAAATCGCCGTTTAGGACTAGCCTTAGGAAAAGGGCGGACCTTAGAAGAAACTAAAAAATTAATTGGAACTACTGAAGGTTACGAAACGGCAAAAAATATTTTCTTTTTAATAAAAAAATATGGGATTAAAGCCCCATTTTGTGAAGGAGTATATGACATTTTGTATGAAAAAAGGCCGCCTCAAACGCTTTTTAAAAATTATTTTAATTAATGCTTTTAAGGCCTATTGTTTAATCCAATTAATTAGACCGCCCGCTAATAATACTTTCATTTCACGTGAGCTTAAGGGATGAGTAACGGTATAACTCTTATCTTTAGTTTTATTATAAACGGTCAATTGTTCAGAGGTATGAATACACTTACGAACATCTTTGAGTAATAAAACATCACCTTGATCAATTGTGTCATAATCTGCAGGGTTGCTGAAAATCAAAGGTAAAATTCCGAAATTGACTAAGTTCTGGCGGTGAATGCGTGCAAATTGTTTAACGAGCACTGCTTGTACCCCTAAATAACGGGGTGCAATGGCGGCGTGTTCACGACTAGAACCTTGACCATAATTTTCACCGCCTACAATAATGGAGCCTGTTTTT
The DNA here is from genome assembly GCA_947058615.1 of uncultured Rickettsiella sp. Taxonomy (GTDB): domain Bacteria; phylum Pseudomonadota; class Gammaproteobacteria; order Diplorickettsiales; family Diplorickettsiaceae; genus Aquirickettsiella. The sequence goes on from CAMSHF010000013.1 coordinate 3,101, forward strand.
TGATATTCTAAAGCGCGTTTTGGATAAGATGGATCAACTTGATCGAAAACAAACTGACTAATTCCAGCGATGTTGCTGCGGAAGGGAAGTATTTTAGCTCCAGCAGGCAAAATAGTATCGGTAGAAATATCATCTCCTACTTTAATTAAAACAGGACCTTCAATTTTATCGGCTAAAGGAGGGAAAGTAGGTAAAGGTTGAATATTAGGTCCTTTAGCTAATTTTACTTCGCTAGGATTTTTAGCCGGTGGGATCAACATCGTTGAGTTTATAATAATTTTTTTGGGCTCTTTAAAATGAGGATAAGTTATTCCTTTTAAAGAACGAGGGTCAGTGATAATACCGGTTAAAGCCGAAGCGGCAGCAATTTCGGGGCTACAAAGATAGACTTGATCTTCTTTGGTTCCTGATCGGCCCGGAAAATTTCTTGGTACCGTACGTAAACTTATTTTTCCAGTGGCGGGTGCTTGACCCATTCCAATACATCCATTACATCCCGCTTGATGAATACGTCCTCCCGCACGGATTAGTTTTTCTAAAATACCTAATTCGACCATGTTTTCCAAAATTTGGCGTGAGGTAGGATTTATATCAAATGAGACGCCTGGCGCTATTTGTTTCCCAGCAACTATTTCAGATGCAATAGCAAAATCCCGTAACCCTGGATTGGCGGATGATCCTATCATTGCTTGATAAATTGGACGTCCGACAACTTCTTGGATAGAAACTACTTTTCCGGGACTTGAAGGCAAAGCAATTAAAGGTTCAAGTTTAGCAAGATCGATTTCATCATGTTCATCGTAACTGGCATTTTTATCAGCAACAATTTCTTGCCAGTCAGATTCGCGTTGTTGCGATTTTAGAAATTCCCGTGTCATCTCATCCGAGGGAAATACGCTGGTAGTGGCGCCCAATTCTGCCCCCATATTTGCGATGACATGTCGATCCATTGCAGATAAGTGTCGCAGTCCCGGTCCATAATATTCAATAATTTTTCCTATTCCACCATTAACATCATGACGGCGTAATAATTCCAGAATGATATCTTTAGCGCTGACCCAATCAGGCAACGAGTGAGTTAATTTCACACCCCAAATTTTGGGCATAATGACATGGAAAGGGTGTCCTGCAATGGCCATAGCGACTTCTAATCCACCTGCGCCGATGGCTAGCATCCCCATCGATCCAGCGGCACAAGTATGGCTATCTGAACCCAATAAAGTCTTGCCTGGTTTTCCAAAACGTTCCATATGGACAGGATGACTCACACCATTACCCGGGCCACTATAATATAGGCCAAATTTTTTACAAGCGCTCAATAAAAATAAATGATCATCTGCATTTTTGTAGTCGGTTTGTAAGAGATTATGATCAATATACTGTACAGAAACTTCGGCTTTGGTCTTATCTATTCCCATTGCTTCACATTCGAGCATTACGATTGTTCCTGTCGCATCTTGACAGAGTGTTTGGTCAATTCTCAGGCCAATTTCAGTGCCAGGATGCATTTCACCTGCGATCTTATGGGAGTGAATTAATTTTTGCGTTACATTTTGAGGCATACTAGAATTCCTCATTATTGAGTCCATTTTAACGATAGTCATTATTGACAAGGTTCAAAAAACTAGAGCAACGATGAATAGGTTTTTTTACTGACCGTACACATAAGTCATTTTTTATAGCAAACAAATTAAGTTACAATGAAGAATAAATTGTCCATTATGCAAAACTTTGTCTAGTTTACTAGATAATGTATAGTAGTTTACCGTAAGCCTCAGCTTAACGATAGGGATTTGAATATGCATTTACCCGTGACGCGCTGGATCGATTTATTGACATTTTTTCTTTGCGTTTTAGTTTTAGCGGTTGCGGTTTATTTGCAATATAAAGTGGGAGTTATCCCTTGTCCACTCTGTATTATTCAAAGATTTATAATTACATTGCTAGGCTTATTGTTTTTAATGGGGACATTGTTTAATTTTGAAGCAATTACCCGATGTTTCTTGCATACTATCACTTTTTTATTGGCAGTAGCAGGCGCTGTCGTAGCCAGTCGCCAACTCTGGTTAGAGCATTTTCCCTCAGATCAATTAATCAGTTGTCAAGCCGCAATAGCACAATATAGTACCTCCACCTATTTTCATAAGATTATTGAATTATTTTTTCAAGGAACAAGTAATTGCGGTAGCGGAACCTGGCGTTTCTTAAGTTTAAGTATGCCAGGGTGGACTTTAATTATTTTTATTATACTGGCCGCTATTTCTCTACGACAAGTTTATATCAACCGACGCAAACATAAACGGCATTTTTTATCTTAAAAATCAATTTAGTATTATCTTGCTCCTTTAAAATAAGCGTAAACAAAATTGTTTAAAGTAAAGTTTCCATGTTTTGAGAAAAATATTACTTGGTTTTATGCCATTATGGATAATGCCACATAGTTTTAATTAATGAGTACTACCTAAAGCCAAGCTTGCACCGATTTGGGCAAGGGGTTGAACTAACAGAATAGCTAATAATTTTAAACCGATAATTAAAATAAGTGGGGAAAAATCTAGTCCTGAAATATTTGGAAGGATTCCACGGATGGGTCTTATTAAAGGCTCACTAATACGCACTAAGATTTCGACAAGTGGTCCGTGAGCTAATGGACTTATCCAACTTAAAATAGTTAAGGCAATAACCGCATAAAAGAAAATATTAATTAATTGATTTAGGAGCTCAGCAAATCCGAGCACCAGCAATCCAAGTAAATGAGGGGTTGTATTAATTTGTAACCAGACAAGAAATGCAATTTTAATCATTTCTAAACCCAATAATAATATTATAGCTGCGAGATCGATGCCATGTAGACTTGGAATCATACGGCAGATTGGACGTAGCGGTGGGTTGGTTAATTTCGCCACTAATACAAACAGAGGATTATCACTATCAGTATTAACCCATTGTAAAATAATTCGCAGTAATAAAATAAATATATAGAGATCAAAAAAGGACTGAATAAGGAATAAACCCGCGTTATTAAAGGAATTTAGCATAGAAAATTAACCTGATATTTTTATTGTCAATTGATTGTTATTTAAGTCTAATAATGTGGGTGTTCCAAAAGGTAAACTACGATTCTTTTTTCCATGACCAATACCGGAACAGCGTAGTACTGGAAAGTTTTGTTCATTAGCAAATCGTTCTAAAACTTTTTGAATCTTTTCTTCTTCTTCTCGCTTTGTTGAAAAAGTGAAATCACCGAGTAATATCGCTTTTACATGACTTAATATTCCTGCTTGCTGGAGATGCTGTAGCATTCTATCAATGCGGTAAGCAACTTCATTGACATCTTCTAAGAATAAAATTTTATTTTTAGTTTCAATTTGCCAATCTGTACCTAAACTGGCTTGTATAAGACTAAGACTTCCACCTGTTAAAAAAGCCTTGATGAAATTCAAAGTGTTAGAGTAATTAACGTAAGGCTCCACCAAATAAATTAATTCTGATATTTGGCCAAAAATAATCTTTTTTAGCTCATTAATATTTTCTTGTTCAATTAAAAAACGAGTCACTTGGTTAAGTGAAGGACCATGCAGTGTCTGCCAATGCCATTTTTGTTGTAGAAATAGATGTAGGGCTGTAATATCACTAAAACCAATAAACAATTTACATTTTTCGGGAACACTTAATTTTAATAAAGAAGGTATTAAGCGAGTACATCCATAGCCACCACGTAGACACCAGATAGCTTGAGAATCCGTACTAAATAAAGCGTCTTTTAGTTGCTGAAAGCGTTTATCGTCACTATTTGCGCAAAGCAGATCAGAGCCCAACAAATCATCAGAAACCCTTGGAATCAATTGCCAACTTTTTAATAAATTTTTTGATTTTTCTATAGTTGATGTATCTACAATACTGCCGGCTGGGGCGATAATATCAACGATCGAATTTTTCTTTAAAGTTTGCCAAGATTTAAAGTGATTCATTCGTTCTGAAGACTCTAAGTGCATAATGATTAAACTTCAGATTTGAGACTTTTAAAATTAGGTTATTTAATGATTTACGTTTACTTCCTAGCATAAGTTTTTTATATATCCAAATTATCAACTTCTAGGGCATTTTGTTGAATAAAGTTACGACGAGGTTCTACCTGATCACCCATTAAGGTAGTAAAGATTTGATCCGTCGCAATAGCATCTTCAACTGTAACACGTAATAAACGCCGGGTATTGGGATCCATGGTTGTTTCCCATAACTGATCAGGGTTCATTTCACCTAAACCTTTATAGCGTTGTATCGCTTGTCCTCGACGTGCTTCAGATAATAGCCATTCATAGACTTCTTTAAAATTTTTGACAGATTGTTTCTTGGCATCTCGTTGCACATAAGCATCGGGTCCTATGAAGCCATAGAGTTGTGTAGCCATATCGAGCAAACATTGGTATTCAAGTGTTTTAAAAAATTCATAAGAGATTTTATAATTTGTTTCTAAGCCATGTGCGCTGATCATTATTTCAGGTAAAAATACATGTCGTTCAGTATTCTCATAAACCGAAACGCGATAGCGAATAGCTTCATTATTAGTGGTTTGTTGCAATTGTGTTTGCCAGCTTTTTGTCCATTCCAACATTTTTGAGTAATCTGGTAGATCGTCACAAGGTAGAGGAGGAAGATCAAGCATGATTTGTAAAGCCTCCATTGGATAGCGTCGTGATAAATGCTGAATCATCGTTTGTGCTTTACGGTAATCCATAACGAGCTTTTCTAAACCGATACCTTGAATAGAAAGTCCTTCATTATGAGGATAGAGGGCCGCATCATGCAGTGCAGTTTGTGTGAGATACGCTTGTAATGCTGCATCATCTTTTAAGTATTGCTCTTGTTTCCCTTTTTTAATTTTATATAAAGGAGGTTGAGCGATATAGATAGTGCCTCGTTGTAATAACTCTGGCATTTGACGGTAAAAGAAAGTTAATAATAGCGTGCGTATATGTGAGCCATCGACATCTGCATCAGTCATGATGATTATACGGTGATAACGCAGTTTATCGGGGTTGTATTCTTCTTTCCCTATGCCACAACCTAGGGCGGTAATTAATGTCCCGACGGCTTCTGAAGATAGCATCTTATCAAAGCGGGCTTTTTCTACGTTTAGTATTTTACCTGTAAGTGGTAAAATAGCTTGATAACGGCGGTTACGCCCTTGCTTAGCAGAGCCACCTGCTGAATCTCCTTCAACGATAAACAATTCGCAAAGAGCAGGGTCGGTTTCTTGGCAGTCAGCTAATTTTCCAGGTAAATCAGCGATATCTAATGCGGTTTTGCGCCGTGTCATTTCACGGGCTTTACGCGCTGCTTCGCGCGCTCTTGCGGCATCGATGATTTTCATCATGATGGCACGAGCATCTTGTGGTGTTTCTAATAAAAACTCTTCAAGTTTTTCAGAAGTTAACGCTTCAACGATGCCTTTAACTTCTGAAGAAACTAATTTATCTTTAGTTTGCGAAGAAAATTTAGGATCAGGAACTTTAACCGATAAAACAGCGGTTAGGCCTTCCCGTGTGTCATCACCGGTGGTAGCGATTTTTAGTTTTTTATTAGTGGCTTCACGATCAATATAAGTATTTAATGTTCTAGTTAAAGCAGCTCGAAATCCTGCGAGATGAGTCCCTCCATCACGCTGAGAAATATTATTAGTAAAGCATAAAATATTTTCTTGAAAGGTATCATTCCATTGTAAAGCCACTTCGACAGTGATTTCGTCACGTTCCGCAGTAAAGTGAAAGGGCTGTTTATGAATTAATGTTTTGTTTTGATTAAGATATTCAACAAAAGCCTTAATTCCTCCGACATATTTAAGTTGTGTTTCCTCATTTGTTCTTTCATCAATAAGATTAATAGCGACGCCAGAATTTAAAAAAGATAATTCACGTAAGCGTTTTAGGAGAATGTCGTAATGAAACTCATTGTTATGTTGAAAAATGAGCTTGCTGGGATAAAAACGAATTTCAGTCCCTCTTTCCTGAGTTTCTCCGGTGACTTGTAAAGCCGCTGTAGGCTCTCCTAGCAGATAGGTTTGCTCATAGACCTTATTATTCCGTCGAATAGTTAGGCGCAGCTTTTCTGATAAGGCGTTAACAACAGAAACCCCTACGCCGTGTAAGCCTCCGGAGACTTTATAGGAATTACTATCAAATTTACCACCGGCATGTAAGACGGTCATAATGACTTCAGCAGCCGATCGACCCTCTTCGCTATGGATATCTACGGGAATACCACGCCCATTATCTTTAACAGTCACAGAACCATCGCTATGCAGAATGATATCAATTTGAGAGCAATAACCTGCTAAAGACTCGTCTATAGAATTGTCTACCACCTCAAAGACCATATGATGTAAGCCTGTTCCATCGTCTGTGTCACCAATATACATGCCAGGACGTTTGCGAACGGCATCCAGGCCTTTTAAGACTTTTATATTGGAAGAGTCATACGGCATACCTAGTCCATCCTGTTGGCTAGAATTTTCCTTAAGGCTTAATTCTGGCTCTGGCTCAAGAGTGCTTTCAGCGGGAGTAAGTCCACATTTTGTTATAGGCGGGCTTTCTTCCTTCAAAATCTCATTTTTAATCGACATACGTGATAAGTGATAGAGTTAAAACTAAAAATTATACCATAAATTACCCCTTAAATTCGAATATGGATAAGAAAATACAAAGGGTTAAATCAATTAAAATTAGGGTAGCTTTTCTGGGTTTTTAAACTTTTAAAAAATTTTGGGTTTTGGCTTTTTCGAATAGGTAAATCTAACTATATCCTTTGTAAAATGTCAGTAAACTCCTAAGTAATTTATTGACATAAAAATCTCTTGCTATGATACTCTTCGGTTTTGCATTGAAGAGCGCTCTGACATGAATAGCAATGCCCTACGTGAACTATTTCTTAGCTATTTTAAAAAGCAGGGTCATACTATAGTTCCCTCTGCTTCCTTAATTCCAGTAAATGACCCGAGCTTATTATTCACTAATGCCGGAATGGTGCCATTTAAAGATGTTTTTTTGGGTCTGGAAAGCAGACCTTATTCTAGAGCAGTGAGCGTACAAAGATGTATGCGCGCGGGAGGTAAGCATAATGATCTTGAAAATGTAGGCTATACGGCGAGGCATCATACCTTTTTTGAGATGTTAGGGAATTTTAGTTTTGGTGATTATTTTAAGCGTGAGGCAATCCATTATAGTTGGAAATTTTTGACTGAAGAGCTACATCTTCCCCCCGAAAAGCTCTGGATTACTGTATTTACAGAAGATGATGAAGCTGAGGCTATCTGGTTAAATGAGTTAAAAGTTGACCCTAAGCGCTTTTCTCGTTGTGGCAAACAAGATAATTTTTGGTCTATGGGAGATACAGGCCCTTGTGGCCCTTGTTCTGAAATCTTTTATGACCATGGACCCAGCATTTCTGGAGGCCCCCCGGGTACGTCCAGTGCAGAAGGCGATCGATTTGTTGAGGTTTGGAATTTAGTCTTCATGCAGTTCCAGCGCTCCTTAGACGGAAAGCTTACCTATTTACCAAAGCCCTCAGTGGATACAGGTATGGGCCTGGAACGACTTGCCGCTATTATGCAGGGTGTTACCAATAATTATGATACGGATCTTTTTCTCCCTCTAATTAAAGCAGCCGCTGAAAAAGCTTCTCTAACAGATTTTAACAATACTTCTTTACGAGTTATAGCGGATCATATTCGTGCATGTGCCTTTTTAATTGCCGATGGAGTCCATCCTGGTAATGAAGGTCGTTCTTATGTGCTGCGTCGAATTATTCGTCGAGCTATACGGCATGGCCATAAAATAGGCTTAGATCGTCCTTTTTTCTACCGATTGGTTCAGCCCTTAGCGATACAAATGGATCGAGCCTATCCGCAATTAACAGAAAAACAAAAATCCATTGAGAAGATTTTGTTAAATGAGGAGCAACAATTTGCTCGAACCTTAACCCATGGACTTAGCCTATTTGAACAAGAATTAGCTAAATTGCAGGGTAAAAAACAATTTCCAGCATCTACCGCTTTTCGTCTATATGACACTTATGGATTTCCTGTTGACCTTACAGCCGATGTTGCTAGAGAACATGGACTAAGTGTGGATATTGAAGGTTTCAATAAAGAAATGGAACACCAAAGGAAACTATCTAAATCAGCGAGTCATTTTACACCCACAGTCACTTTTCCAGTGAATGAAAGTAAAGTAACTGAATTTGTCGGGTATAAGACATTAAAACAAGCTTCGACCCCTATTATAGGGATATTTGATGCTAAACAAGCTATCGAAGAATTAGCTTTGGATGCAGAAGGTTTTATTGTATTAGAGAAGACGCCTTTTTATGCTGAAGGTGGAGGTCAAATAGGTGATACAGGGTATTTAACCAATTCCACAAGCCGTTTTTTAGTGACTGAAACATTGAAAGAAGGCGCATTAGTTTTACATAAGGGGAAGCTAATTCAAGGTCATTTAAAAAAGGGGGATAAAGTAAAAGCAGAGGTGGATGCTGAAAAACGCCGTGCGATTACATTAAATCATTCGGCAACGCACCTATTGCATGCGGCATTACGAGAGGTTTTAGGAGAACATATAACGCAAAAAGGCTCTTTGGTAGAAGCGATACGTTTACGATTTGATTTTTCACATAACAGTTCATTAAATGCAGAACAATTGAAATCGATCGAAGATCGCGTTAATCAAAAAATAAGAGAAAATTTACTCGTTGTTACAGAAGAAATGTCACCTAAAGAGGCTAAGAATGCTGGTGCATTAGCTATGTTTGGTGAAAAATATGCTCATAAAGTACGTGTATTGACAATGGGTTCTTTTTCCAAGGAATTATGTGGAGGGACACATGTTTCTCGTACCGGCGATATTGGTTTATTTAAAATTACGTCGGAAATAGGAGTTTCTGCGGGAATACGCCGTATACACGCGGTGACTGGCCAATATGCTTTAGATTGGATTACGCATTTAGAGGAGCAAACGGATCAACTAACCAAACTTTTTAAGAGTTCTAAAGATAATTTATTAGAAAAAGCGCGTATGGATCTAGAAGTAAAAAAAGCCTTGCAAAAGCAGATAGTTTTTCTACAACAATCCGTTGTTGCGATGATGGGGGAAGAGCTTATTTCTCAAGCGATTGAACTTCAAGGAATTAAATTATTAATCAGTGAGATTAATGGGATTGATGAAACGGGTTTGCGTCATTTACTTGATCAACTTAAAAATAAATTAAAACCTGCAGTTATTGTACTCGCAAGCATTGAACAACGGCGTGTTCAAATTGTCGTAGGAGTCACTAAAGATTTAACTGAAAGAATTAAAGCCAGTGAGCTGGCCAATAATATTGCCTTAGCAATTGGAGGGAATGGGGGTGGACGATCAGATTTTGCTCAAGCAGGAGGAGTTAAGCTTGAGGCTTTAGATAATGCTTTAAAAAATGTAAAACATTGGGTTGAGACTCGCTTAAATGGCAACTATGCTTAGAATTGAATAATTAATGAATAGAATATTACAATGGCTTTAATTGTACAAAAATTTGGCGGCAGCTCAGTTGGAAATATTAATAAAATTCAACAAGTTGCAAGTAAGATTATTGAAACCCGTGCTCAAGGGCATCAATTGGTCGTCGTTGTTTCAGCCATGGAGGGTGAAACCAATCGTTTGATTTCCTTAGCTAAAATACTGAATGAAGAACCGGATTCTAGGGAGTATGATTTGCTGCTAGCAACTGGAGAGCAAGCGGCTACCGCTTTATTAGCAATGGCTTTACTGGCACAAGGCTGTCCAGCACGATCATATAATAGTTTTCATGTTCCAATCTATACAGATAGCCATCATAAAAAAGCGCGTATTTTAAGTATCAAAGAAGAAGTTTTACGAACGGATATAGGCGAAGGTCGGGTCCCTATTGTGGCTGGATTTCAAGGAATATCTGATTCAGGAGATCTGACAACATTAGGGCGTGGCGGTTCTGACACCACTGCAGCGGCTTTAGCGGCTGTCTTAAAAGCTGATGAATGTCAAATTTATACGGATGTGGATGGTATATACACAGCCGATCCGCACCTAGTTTCCCAGGCAAAGCGTTTAGATCATATCGGTTTCATCGAAATGACAGAATTTGCACGTGCTGGGGCAAAAGTAGTCCAACATCGGGCAGTTGAATTGGCGAGTAAATATCGAATTCCTTTACGTGTTTTATCAAGTGCTCAAAAAGGAGGAGGGACTTTAATTCAACCCGATGAAGAAGGCTCCAATGTGGAAGGGGCAAAGATTACGGGAGTAACCGCTAGCCAGCATGAGGCAAAATTGACTCTCTATGGATTAACCGTTAAAAAAGAAGCAATGTCACATTTTTTCTCTTTGCTTAATGATGCGCGTATTGAAATTGATATGCTAACCCAACAACAAGTTTCGCCAGAACAAATGGATATAACTTTTACACTAGCCCGAGTCGATTATCATCAGGCAAAAAAATTACTTCAGACTTTAGTAAAGGAAAAATATGCACACTCTATAGCCGGGGATGCTAATCTGGCAAAACTTTCTGTAGTTGGGACGGGTTTGCATTCTCACCCCGGTATCATCCATACTTTATTTGAAGCGCTTGAATCAGCGGGTATCCCTGTTATTTTGACATTATCTTCGGCGTTACGGGTTTCTTTGATGATTAGTGATGCACAAATAGTGCGAGGAGTCCAGATTTTGCATCATATTTTCGATTTAGGTAAAGAATAACAAGTTTTTCTAGTCCGTTTTTAGTGGAGTTTTACATTATTTATATTAGTAGTATTAAGTTTTCCTTAAGGTTTTATTAGTAGACTAACTTCCAAAATGTCTGTATGCGGCTTTCTGTCTTTTTTTGTCTATAGAAGAAATTGATTAGGTGTTGCCATACGGTCGATTTAATGAGTCAACTAAAGGAGAATCATAAAGATGCTTATTTTGACACGGCGTATTGCAGAAACACTTATTATTGGTGACGATGTTACAGTAACTGTACTAGGTATTAAAGGGCATCAAGTAAGATTAGGTATTAACGCACCTAAGGAAGTTTCTGTTCATCGAGAAGAAATTTACCAACGAATTCAGCAGGAAAAGCAAAAAAAAGAAGGGCATGGTGATGAAGAAAAATCAGAAGACAGTGAAGAATAAGTTAACTATTTTATAAAACTTAAGGTAGTGCTATACTCGCCAACCTCAGCCGGAGAGGTGGCCGAGAGGCTGAAGGCGCTCCCCTGCTAAGGGAGTATGGCGTAAAAACCATCGAGGGTTCGAATCCCTCTCTCTCCGCCATGACCAGTTAAATACGTCGATTTAAGTTTTCCTAATTGAGAAGCTCTAATTATTTTGATCATCTTTTGGGTGGATGGTGTTCTTTTGAAATAGTTCTGCGCTATGCACATTTAAACAGAGACCATCTTTAGAAAGCAGCAGGCAGAATTGTTACAAATTTCCTACACCATTATTAAATTGCTTTAGTAGGAGGCTAGCTGGATGCAGGATAAACTGTTAGAATGCCGGGCTCTTTCGAATCATGCGCCCGTAGCTCAGCTGGATAGAGTACCAGGCTACGAACTTGGTGGTCGGGAGTTCGAATCTCTCCGGGCGCGCCAGTAAAATCAAACACTTACATCGTTTCGAGCTAGTCTTAAAATACCCGCGGGACTTTTGCGGGGGAGCTGAGACTAAGCACTAAGCTACCCACCTTAATAACAAGGTTAGTGTAGGCCTATTGTTTTGTTCACAAACATTATTCGCTGTTTGAATTAAATTAATTATAATTAACTCTACTTGAGAATAGGTTGTGATTGTCCCTTTGAAACGGCAAAAGTTCGATGGAAAAAATCGGTACTTGCCTGGCGTTTATCGCTAGAAGACTTACCTAGATAATGAGATATCTGGAGGAACGCTTATTTAATTTTAGCTATTTTTGCGTTTAAATTTTTTATACACCTCGTTATCATTGCGCTTTCCAATAAAAGCAATTATTACCATTTTCCCTCCTGAATCAACTCTATAGATGATTCTATACTCTCCTATATCAACTCGATGATAGTCAGAAGTACCCTTTAACTTTTTTGAGTCCTGTGGAAATGGATTTTCTCTCAAGGACTCGAGAGTCATAGCTAACTGTCTCCCATGTTTAGTTGGAACTTGTTTTAAAAAATTTAAAGCGTTTTTAGAAAGCTTAATCTTTAGCATTGCGTAGTGATTTTAAAAAATCTTCACTCTCTTTTTCGCTTATTAATCCCTCTATTTCTGAGGTCTTTGCCAACATCTCCCAAAGCTTATCTTGAGCATTTTCTAGTAATTGATACTCTTCTATAGATAGTACAACCGCTACTGGCCGGCCTTTTTTTTCAATAAGTACACTTTCACGTTGGGCTGCATCAAGCATGCGACCAAATTCATTTTTTGCTTCTCTAGCTCCTAGCGTTAGCATAGTCCACCTCTAGTATTCATTAGGTACATAATAGCTCTAATGGATCATGAAGTCAACCTCTAATGAGGGCGCGCTTTATCTCAATCAACTGGGCTATTACGTTGATTTATCTGATGAAAGTGCTACTGCAATTCAAGCGATACAGGGTAATATTTACGATCTTATTATGGTAGATATTAATTTACAAGGAATACGGTTAGGAAAAAAAATAATTCGAAAGACACGTGAGAATCAATTAAATTTAGGAACGCCCATCATTGCATGGAGTGCTTATTTTAATAAAAATGATGAAGAGGAATATTTAGCTTGGGGTGCAGATACGGCTCTAATTAAGAATTGTGGCCTTAAAGGTTTAAAAAAAGCGATTTATCAATGCTTATTAGCCCCAAGATATGAAAGAGAGTTTTACTATAAATTAAAACGATTACAGAAAAAGTGGAAAAAGAATGGCTCAATTGAATGGGTAAAACAAATTAAGGATTCACATAGACCCTATATTGTCCTGGACGAAACGTTGCGTCTTATTAACGAATATCAACAAGGGTCTAATTTTCATGCGGAAGGAAAAAAGAGTCCGTCATGAAAAATAGAAAAGATTTCCTTGAAACCAGGGGGTTTTATCTCGGAGCAATGATTGGAAGCATAGTGTATCTGAATCTAATATTAGAAATGATCCACCTTCTTATTTGGAACTGGGATATAAAATTGACTAATATAGTTGAAATGGCTACAGGGTGTACAGTAGGCGTTTGGTTCTTTCTATTCTTTAGTGCCAAAATCGGCCAAGTGATTGGCCTATTAATTTGGAAATCTAACAAATAGCTTAAAGACTAGAAAATTATTTTTTTAAAAAGAAATATCAATAAAAGATGATACTTAAAATAAAATATTATGTTTATAAAAAAATAAATGATAAAATGTAACCTAAACTTAAATAAAAGAACTTCTTTAAATATATTCATAATCGTATATTTATAAAATAAAAATGATAAATACACCTATAACGGATAACAAACGGCTTCCTAGTTTCAGAATTCCTCGCTGCGGAAAATTTCCAAATTACCAATTAAACAAAGTTTTTTTTCATGAAAAAAATCTTATTTATCTTGTTAGCGTAGGAAAAGATAAATTTGAAAATAAATGGGTAGAACGTTTTGTTAATTTCATAAAAAAAGTTAAACCTTATAAAACAATTGTTGTTGTTGCAGATACCTTACAGAGGTTTAACATCGAAATAGATGAAAGTCTTGATTCTAAACGAGCCCTTAACGAATCTATTTATAAAGGACAAATTTGGGCTTTGAAATATGAAAAATTTTTTTCCGGTTTAAAGAAATTAAATATCAATTACGAATTTGTTCATTGGGAAGCTCTAAAAAAAGATAGTGATTTTGAAAAATATCTCCTTGAAATAAAAAAACTGAGTGAGGAAAATGAAACTTTTAAAAAAGCTTTGTTAATTTCTTCACAAGAATATAGTCATCGTGCTTCCAGAGTCAATTCAGATACTAGTGATGAAACCGCACAAAAAAATTCTCGTCAATTTCTTATAGAAGAATGCGCGGTCTTTCAAGTGCTAGCGAAAGATAAAGATAATCTAGCGATCGTTTACCCTGGAGCTGTAACCGAGGTGCTCGCTTATTCTATTAGACATATCAATGAACATTACAGAGAGAAAATACATACTTTCTATTGGCTTGAATTAAAACGCACCAAGAACAGTAAAAAGGAGGAAATTGAGCCTAAACTAGAAGAATCAACTAAAATTCAGTTATTTCGAAATATTTCTTTAAATGAGGTTAAATTGCCTAGTTATCAAGTTGGTCAAGATTTAAATTGTAAAGCGTTCTTTTTTAGACGTCCTTCTTTAATTTCTTATCCTTCTGGAGAAAAACCAAGCAAATTCTTACGTGTTTAAAGGAAAGCTATTATGGCCACGATAACTTCGTACGAGAATTTATTAAACATCTTAGCGAAAGCCCCAGGACATATTTACTGGAAAGATACCAAAGGCGTGTATCAAGGTTCGAATGATGCACAAGCTATTTTTTTAGGCTATAAAACGGGTAAAGATTTGATCGGTAAAACAGATTTTGATTTACTCTGGAAAAAACAAGCGACTTATTTACAACAAATTGATAAGCAAGTCATGAAAACGCAAAAGGAATACTGTGTCGAAGAAGTAGTCAGTAACTACGAAGGAGTAAAAACAATATTTCTATCTCGAAAAATTCCCCTTTATCATCCTCATACAAAAGAAGTCATAGGCATTATTGGAACTTCTTTAGATATCACAGGGAGTAAACAAGCCGAATTAGCGAAACAACAATTTATCATGAATATGGCGCATGATTTAAGGACACCTTTATCTGGCGTTATTGGTATTTCAGGAATTCTAGCGGATCAGGGTGCAAGCGAGCAAGATCAGCAGTATGGACGTTGGATCTTGGATGCTAGCAGACAACTTTTAGAATTATTGAATGCGGTCTTGGAAGTCATTGCAACAGAAGAGATAGACGATTTAATCAGAGAAGATCGAATTGATTTATCACTTCTAGTTAAAGAATTACAGGATTTAATACAACCGGTCCTAATTGCTAAGCATTTAAAATTTGAATGGGTATTAGATTCTCATCTACCCTCGATTATTAGTGATCAATTTAAGCTAAAAAGGATTTTGCTTAATCTTTTATCAAATTCCATAAAATTTACAAAAAAAGGAAAAATCAGTTTAGAGATCAAGCTTTTAGCTATTAAAGATAAGCAAGCAACAATTGAAATGTGTATTAGCGATACCGGGATTGGGATTGCTAAAGATGAGCACGATAAAATCTTTGATCGTTTTTATCGTGCTCATCCTTCTTATGAAGCTCAATATAAAGGCTATGGTATCGGTTTATTTTTAGTTAAAAAATTGGTGGGGCTTTTGGGTGGAAAAATAAACGTCTTAAGTGAGGGAGGAAAAGGGAGCTGTTTTACAGTAACATTTACTTTTCCTTTAGCAAAAAAGGAGTCAAAAAAAGGAATAATTAAATCCAGTTTATAATAACTGAACGAATAGGAATAAAGAAAAAATCGTTTAAACCTATCCATCTAGTAGCCAATTTAAAAAATATCGCTTAGACTTAATGTGGCTATAGGAAACAACAATAAA
>CAMSHF010000014.1 GCA_947058615.1 uncultured Rickettsiella sp.
GCACGACTGAATAAACGGGTAACTGTCACATTAAGTTTGAACCACTACACATTAAGTTATGTAAAAACTGAAACATTTAAGGTTATTTTACTTGATTTAAATCTGTCGAAGGTATCCGGATTAAGTGTTCTACGAGAGATACGTGCTGCAGGCATCACAACGCCTGTACTTATTTTAACCGCATCTCAATCCGTTAAAGATGGAATAAAAGCTTTAGATAATGGCGCTGATAATTATTTAACTAAGCCCTTTGACTTAGATGAACTATCCGCCAGAATACGCGCATTACAACGACGTTCTTCCAATAATCGAGCCTCTCCTCTATTAACCTATCGTGATATCGAATTAAATCCCAGTTTATTTACGGTCACCCTTAAAAAGGGCAAGGGGTTAATTTGTCTCGTCGTGAATTTAGTTTATTGCAAAAATTGTTAGAAAATGTGGGTTACGTAGTCTCTCGCGACTTACTGACTCAATGTCTCTATGGTTGGGGAGATGAAATCGATAGTAATACCCTAGAAGTTCATGTCCACAATATACGAAAGAAATTAGCCAATACGCACTTTATTCGTACCGTACGTGGCATAGGCTATATGGTAGTGAAGGAAAACTCATGTATTCAATTGACTTAATTCAACTTTTAGAACTTTACGAGGTCCATACTAAGTTGCTCGGGGGTTATATATTGGATACTGCTGCCTTTCTGTATTAGCCGGCTCTATTAGTATAATGACATCACAGCATGATTTATCAAAAGAAGAGCGGTTAGATATGCTTTCTACCTATACTTGTAAAACAGCTTTTTTCTTAATACCACCAGTTAATCAGGATTTTGAATCTACCTCTAAAGAGAGGAATTTTTTCCAAAAATAATATTTAGTAATAGGGAAGTTCAGCCATGCCAAAAAAGAAAGAACATCACAATAATTTTTCTAAAAAAGATTATTTTGATTATTTACTTACTTTGACACCTAGCAGTGTGTACTGGAAGGATCTTAATGGTGTTTATTTGGGATGTAATTTGTCTATGTTGGAAATGATCGGACTTTCTTCTATTCGAGAAATAATTGGAAAAACTGACTATGATCTTCCCTGGAAAGAATCTGCTGAGATATTACAGGAGCATGATCAGGAGGTTATTAAATCTAAAAGATTGCACAGCTTTGAAGAATTCGGCATGTTAAGTGATGGGAATGTCATCACTATGATTTGCAATAAAATGCCCTTAATAGATAAATCAGGTGAGATTATAGGTATTATTGGGTCATCTATTGATATTTCTAGATTAAAAAAGACAGAAGTAGATTTAAAAAGTGCTAAAGAAGCAGCTGAAGCCGCGAGTCATGCAAAGACTGAATTTTTAGAGAACATGCGACATGATATTCGTACACCGCTAAGCGGTATTGTGGGTTGTGCACGGATTATTCAATCACAGCCTAACAATCCAGAAAAAGTATCTGAATATGCAGAAGATCTTATTCAATCTGGCGGAGCTTTATTAAATTTTCTGAATAGAATTTTAGAAGGACTTAAAGTAGCTACGGGCGAAATGCCGCTTTTAAAAAAGAAGTTTGATTTTAAGAAAAATATTCAAGCGATTATCGATCTCAATAAATCACTGGCCGCTGAAAAAAATCTGGTATTAAATTTAAAGGTTGATGACGAAATCCCTCCCTATTTGATAGGGGATCCGGTACGACTACAACGAATTATATTGGAGTTAGTGACCAATGCACTAAGGTTTACACAGCAAGGAAGTATTGATGTCGAAGTAAAACTAAAGAAACACGAAACCCAGCAAGACGTGATAGAGATAAAAGTTCGTGATACGGGGATAGGTATATCAAAAGATAAACAAGACGAGATATTTACCCGGGTTACTCGTTTAACTCCTACGTATCAATGTATCTACAAAGGACTAGGTTTAGGCTTATCTATTGTCAAGCAATTGGTTGATGATTTAGGAGGGGAAATCTATATCGATAGTCAACTAAAGCAAGGAACCACCTTTACTTGCCTCATTCCCTTTCAAGAACCTTTGGTTATGGATAGTGTTGGAGTTGAGGAGGATATCTCCCTACCCATTGAAAATGAGATATTTAAAAATTCTTCAGAAAATAGACCAAATAACGCTTTAAGTCACCAAGCTTTGGCGGCTGATCAAAGAAGGATTTTATTGGTTGAAGACGATAAATTAGCCGCTAAAATCGCAGAAAGTATTTTGACTGAATTAAACTGTGTAATCGATGTTGCATCTGACACAAAGACTGCTTTACAACGAATGCAACAGAAAGATTACCATCTTATTTTGATGGATATTGGTTTGCCTGATATGGATGGCATCGCATTAACTCACCGTATCCGATTACAGCAATGGCAGCGAACCGATACGACTCCGATTATAGGGTTAACGGCCCATATTGACGTTGAGAATAGGCAGCGTTGTTTAGATGCAGGTATGAATACCGTTATCTTGAAACCATTTAAAAAAGAAACTGCTGTAGAGTTATTGAAAACCTTTGTGCCGGATACAAGTGTAAATCAAATTTCCTCCTATGCTGAAATACGTCCGGTTACTGGAGCAGTATTAGATATTGATGCGATGAAAGCCATATTAAAAAATGAAGAATTGATAAAGGACTGTATTCATTTAATGCTGCTTGAATTAAAAAAGGATCTGGTCGAATTACCTCGATTACATCAATCAGCAAATTGGCAAGCCATACGCGAGATTGCGCATAAAAGGCAAGGAGGAGCTAGCTATTGCGGAGCCAAACGATTGGAACAAGCCTGTAAGCAGATAGATGATTACATCCGAGAAAAAGGGCCTAATGGACAAACAAATACGCTTTATCGGCAACTAATTCAAGAAATGGAAGATGCACAAAAAGCTTGTGAGGACTTTATTAAAAAGTAAATTTTTGCTTATCTCTACGATTTAGGGGAGATAAGGTATCGATTGAAGTTCTCTACTCTCCCAATTTTCTGTATATTCTTTTGCAAGTTTAGTGTCTGAGATAAATACTACGTTCTCGACATTTAGTCCGGACACAATCGACGAGACAAGGAGAGCATGCGCAAGCAATGCGCAGTCGAGGAGCCCCCGATAGGCGTGCGTTGACGGGCGAAGCAGGAAACGCATCAGGCCGTCACGTCATGGTGGTAGCCACTGCGCGCAGCCCAGAATGGGCCAGTGCGTGGTGGGCGCCGGACGAATCGGGGCTTAATATAAGTCGCGTGATGCGAACAAATTTTGGGGACACGACGGCCAAAATTTTTCGTGAGCATAGCGACTCGCTTGTTAGGTAAATCTCGGCAGATTTATTTTTCTATAGTACCCCAGTAAGTTACTATTAAAAAGTAGAGTTTATTTTAATGAATAAAAAAATTATTTTTTTGTATTAAAAATTATAAAAATAAATAATTTATGATCTGGCCAATTTAAAAAATATCGCTTAGACTTAATGTGGCTATAGGAAACAACAATAAA